>CAXBBY010000001.1:0-404877 GCA_963974245.1 uncultured Flavobacteriaceae bacterium
GATTGGACGAGAAGTTTATACTGAGCGTAGTCGAAGTGAGTCCAATTCCCGCTACTAATAAAAAAGTCAAAACTTAATTGTTTTGACTTTTTATCGTTTAAAGTAGATTGGACGAGAAGTTTATACTGAGCGTAGTCGAAGTGAGTCCAATTCCCGCTACAAAAAGAGTAATTAGAAATGGGTATTCTTTCTTTTTTGTTATAAATTTAAACTTGAGATTGACCTATTTTATTTTATATTTTTTGTAAATTTATAAAAAAAAGTTATTTTAATTTCATTTAATAAGCAATTTGCTTAGTCTATTTTTTTATAAAACAATTATATTTACTTTCCTAATCCCCAGGTACTATGAATAATTATGAGAAAAATAATATTAGAATCCCATTTAGGTTTATCACTTTTTTAGCTATTTTTTTTAGCTTTTTCTTTATCCTTTTAGGAATTGCTAGATTTTTTCAAATAGATTTTTTTCTTAATTTTTTACCTGAAACAACACGAGAGGTTTTAGACGAATCTCCTATGTGGGTTTATTATGTTTATTTATTTACCGTAATCACAAATTTTTCAGCAGTTATATTATTATTTAGAAGAAATATATTATCTGTACCTGTTTCTCAATATTCTGTTATAGGTATGATTATACTCATTTTTCATCATTTTTATATTACAGATAGTATTTATTTGTTTGAAGCTATAGAAATGTTTTTTACTTTGATGTTTTATATTCTTTTAGCTTGGTTTGCAACAAAGGCAAGAGCTAATGGATATTTATCAAAATTTTCTAATGAGAAAACATCAGTTTCATTAAAAATACAAGACGGATGTGATCATGATTGTGCTTATTGCCCAATTCCTTTAAGAAAAGGACACTCTAAAAGTGATGCATTAAAAAATATACTTGCAAATGCAGAAAGCATGGCAGAAGAAGGAATAAAAGACATTTTTTTAATTGGAGATAATATTGGAGATTTTGGTACTGGAGAAAATGGTAATTTAAAACATCTTCATAGTTTTTTAGATTTGCTTAAGGCACTTGATAAAATTGGAGATATTAATCGATTTACTTTTTTATCTATTACAACTCCAATGTTTAGCGAAAAAACATTAAAATTTATAGCAAATTCTGAAAGAATTTCTCCATATTTTAATATTAGGATGGATAGTGGAAGTGATGAAATGTTAAAAAAAATGAATCGCCCATTTCCTTTAAAACCATATAAAGAATTATTTATTAATATAAAAAGATTAATGCCAGATGCGTATATAATTGTAGAAATTCTTGTTGGTTTTCCTGGAGAAACGGATGAGTTGTTTAATGAAACACTACGTTTTTTATCTGAAACCAATATTTCTTACATTAGAACAACAGTTTATACAGCTAAAATTGGGACTAAAGCATTTGGTACATTTAATGGTACAGTTTCAAAATCTTTAAAGAATAAAAGAAAAAAAATCCTTTTAGAATTGTCTAAACGTAAACTTCATACTTTTTATGAAAGTCAGCTTGGTAAAGAAAAGTATGTTTTATTTGAAAACAAAATAAAAAAAGGCTATTTATATGGCTATACAAATAATGGAGTAAAAGTTAAAATAGTATGGAATTCAAAATTAGGAAATACACTTCATAAAGTTAAACTATCGGGAATAAAAGGAAGTATAATGTTGTTTGAGTTTTTGGAAAGTGAAAGTTTTATTGAGGATAGTAATCCTACTATGATTTAGCCACATAAATTATAAGTTTTTTTATTAATATTATTAAAACTGATATTTTATCAATATTTCCATGGAGCCATTATCGTTAATTTGGTTGAGTTTAGAAGCTGTAAAATCGTAAGCAGCACCAAATTTCACATTTTTTATGATATCAAATAGCGTAAATACAGAATACATTTCATCAACTCTATAATTCATTCCTGCTTCAATCATTTTAAATTGTACTGTAGTATTCATATCTAAAGAAGATGGTGCACCATCTGTATTTCTATACATAATTCCTGGTGTAATTTTAAGATCTTCTGAAACTCTAAAATCATATCCAAATCCGTAATACATATGTAAATTATCTACTGCCGCTCTTGGTGTATTCGCTTGTTTCACATATCTTTTTCCGTTTAAAAAATTTGGAGTAGAAATGCTCACGTAAAAATCGTTGTGCCTTAAATACACTCCTGCACCAAATTGTGGATTTAAAAAGTTTTTATTTTCACTAAACAAAGGGTCGTTTCCTCTGGCACCAGCTTTATTTAAATCGATATTTATCATAGAAGCGCCAGCTTTAACTCCAAAGAATAGATCGTAAGTTTCAGCTATTTTTATTTTATATGAAATATCTAAAGCAAAATCTGTTTGTTGTAGCACAAAAACTTGATCTCTAACAATAGAAAGCCCCAATCCTAAATTATTTTTTAAAGGAGTTGTATATGATATTGATTGCGTTTTTGGTGCATCACTTATTCCAATCCATTGACTTCTATAGCCTAGACTAATTTCTTTACCAGAAGCGCTCCCAGAAAAAGCAGGATTAATAATGTTCATATTGTATTTGTACAATGTAAAATTAGCGTCTTGCTGGGCAAAACTCAATTGAACAAAACAACATAAAATAAATGTATATATAATTTTTTTCATTCTTTTAATTTTAAATACTAATACAATTTTAGTAATTAATATATATCCAACCTTTTGCTGGTTTAGAATTTGGTGTGTTAAATTCTATTGTAAAATAATACGCCCCAACCGGCAATTTTTTGCTGCTATTTATTGTGTTAGATAAACCATTAAATGTATTGTTATAGCCTTTCATTTGGTACACTACTTTTCCGGAGCGATTGTATATACGTACCATATTATTTGGATACAAAGCAATGTCTTCGATAACCCAAGTTTCATTAATTCCATCTCCATTTGGAGAAAAACCATATTTATCTTTCATAATAATTCCATTTTGACAAGAAGCCACATCTTTATCAAAGTAATTTATAATACCATCGTTATCACAATCTTCTTCTACATCTGCAATACCATCTCCGTCTGTATCTTCTTGCCCTGGATTTGGTAAATAACTATTATCAACAGAATCTAAAACGCCATCATTGTCATCATCATCATCACAGAAATCTGGATTTAAATCTCCATCAGTATCAAGAGTACTTATAATAATTGTAAAAGCTGATGAAAATTCGCTTAGATTGTTAAAAGAATCTGTTGCTTTAGCGGTTATCAAATATGTTGCATCTGCAAGTGTAACCGATGTATAATCAAAACTCCAAGTTCCGTTTGTTTTGGTAGTTGTATTTCCAATAGAAACAGAATTTACATAAACTTCTACTTGTGAGTTAACTTCTGCTGTTCCATTAAAAACCAACGTATTATCTGCGGTTGTTGTAGTGATATTTGTACAAGTATAATTATCTATTGATAAAACAGATGGAGCAACAGGTTTTGTGCCATCAAAAGTTATACTAAATTGATTTGCAGCACTATTTTCGTTAGAAGCAACATCATTTGCTACGTTAGAAGCAACGTCAATTGTTACAATTCCGTCAACTTTTGGCGTAATTAACGCCGAATATATTTTTGCATTTGTAGCTGTAAAATTAGTAGCATCAGCATTATTTAATGTGATATCATTGATGTCAAAACCAGAAACATCTTCAGAAAATGTAATTGTAGCTGTGAATGTTGAATTTGTTCTGTTTGTAACAGAACTTGTAATTGTAGTAGAAGGGCTTGTAGTATCTACATCAATTGAAAACTGAATAGTAACATTTCCATTTTCTGCATTATCTTTTACAGAATTCTCGGGAAGATTAATGGTTACGGTACCGTCTGCCAAAGGAGTAATTGTAACCGAATAAACAGAGTTACTTATTGTTGTAAAATTATTTGTATTACCATTTGTTACCGAAAAAGATTGTTCATCAAAACTAGAAATTTCTTCCGAAAAAGTAAAAGTTACTACAAAATTTGTTGCGTTAGTTGGATTGGTTTTGTTAGCAGTGATTACAACGGTAGGTTTTGTAATATCGTAAGTTGTGTTAAACTGAGCTGCAGCGCTATTTCCATTACTTGCAGCATCGTTGGCTACATTACTAGCAACATCAACAGTTACAAATCCGTCAGAAGTTGGTGTTATTAAAGCCGAATATTTTTTTGCATTTGTAGTTATAAAATTTGAAGCTGTTGCATTGCCAAGTGTAATATCATTGATGTCAAAGCCAGTAACATCTTCAGAAAACGTAATTGCTGTCGTAAATGCAGCATTTGTTTGATTAGAAACCGTACTGGTAATTGTTGTAGTTGGTTTTGTCCTATCAACATTTGTTGAAAATTGAGCTGCAACAATTCCATTTCCTGCATTGTCTTCTATCTCATTTTCAGGAATAGTTATACTTACTGTTCCGTCTGCAATAGGAGTGATTGTTACTTTAAAAAGTGCGTCATTTATATAAACAAAATTACTATAATTAGCATTTGTCAACGAAAAATAAGTTTCATCAAAGTCATCTATATTTTCAGAAAATGTGAACGTAGTCACAAAACTTGCTGCGTTTGTTGGATTTGGTGTGTCAGAAGTAATGACAACAGTTGGTTTGGTTGTGTCATAGATTATGCTAAAAGTATTGCTAGCTAAATTGTCATTATTTGCTAAATCTTGCAAAGAATTTGCAGGAACATCAACAGTAACGATTCCGTCTGAAATTGGTGTAATTAAAGCGGTGTATTTGCTTTCATTAATTTTGTTAAAAATACTTGTACTTGCATTGCTAACAACAACATCGCTTAAAGAAAAATTTTGAATATTTTCTGAAAATGTAAAAGTAGCTGTAAATGGAGAAGAGGTAGATTTTATAAGCGAACCTGTTATGGTAACTGTTGGATTTGAAGCCGTATTTTTATTTTGAAGAGAATTTTCAAATGGAGAATTATGATTTATTAACGTGCTATTTTGACTATAACTATAGCTGAAAAATAAAACCGCAAATAATAATAAAAAAATAATATTAGCTTTTTTCATAGGTACTAGTTTGTTTTCAAATACGTGTCGTAATTTTTTATTGATTGAATAATTAATTTTACGGCTTCAACATAAAACTCTTGATTTATGTTTTCAAACGTGTCTGTGTCTTTATGGTAATCTTTATGATCTTCTACACCAAAATAAATAAATGGAATTTTCTCTTTATGAAAAGATCCATGATCTGAAGAATATGTCCAATTTTGTGTTGTTTTATCATTCGGATTATCATGTCCAGATAATAAATTAATTGACGAAACTACTTTTGTTAAAGGTTCTCTTAATTGTGGATAATGAAACAAACCAGAAGCATATAATTCGTTTTTATCGTTACGAGAAATCATATCCATATTAATATTTAAAACAATATTTTCTTTTCCTAAAGGAAAGTTTTTTATTAAATAAGTTGAGCCATGCATACCAGCTTCTTCAGCATCTACGGTTGCAAATACTAAAGTGTGATTTGGAGTTTTATCTTTAAAATAATCTGCAATTGCCATAACAGCAGCTGTTCCAGATGCATCATCATCTGCGCCATTATAAATTTTTCCGTTTCTAATTCCTAAATGATCGTGATGTCCGGTAATTACAATTACTTTATCCAATTTTCCTTTTATCATGCTTAATACATTTCCACCAACAACAGTTGTATCTGCAACATTTGCATCATTTTTGTCTTTTCCTTTTACAGGAAACATTCGTTGTCTTCTTTTGCCTACGTAAGTTGTTGTAAACTTTTGAATGTATTCAGAATCTAAAGCTGTAGCCAATTGCATTCTTTTAAATTCGTTTGCAATTAATTGTTGTGCTTTATAATTTCCTGGTTTACTAAAACCCCTTCCTTCTAAAGAATCGCTTGCTAATATTTTTAAGTTATTTAATAGTTTAGATTCATCAATTTTAATGGTATTTGCTGTAGAAACTTTATTTAATTGATTTTTTTTTGTTTGTTCATTTGATTTACATCTAATAAAAAGAATTGTAAAAAGTAGGGCAAAACAAATATGTTTTATTTTCATCGGATAGGCAATTTTGCTGTTGATTAATGTATAAAGATAAAGAATAATAGAAATTTAAGGCAATATTTTTTAATAGAAATGGTTTTGTCAGTATTATTTTTAGTTAAAAAATGGTATCGTTAACTGAATATACTATATTTGAAAGCTTAAAACATTTTAAAAAAATAGACTTTGCAAAGAGCCATAATTTTTCTTTTTTTCTTTTTTAGTTCTTTATCTATTATAGGTCAAGAAACATTGCCAATCTATTCTGATTATTTGTCTGATAATGTATTTCTAATTCATCCATCGGCTGCAGGAATTGGAACTAGTGGTAAAATTAGAGTTACTGGAAGAAAACAATGGCAGGGCGTAGATAATGCTCCAGAATTGCAAACATTTAGTTTTCATAATAAATTTGGAGAAAAAGCAGCATTAGGTTTTGTTATTTTTAATGACAAAAATGGATACCATTCTCAAAAAGGAATTCAAGTAACATATGCTTTTCATTTAGATGTTGGCGATGGAAGTGTTTTTGAACAGCTCTCATTTGGTTTATCTGGAACAGTAGTTCAAAATCAATCTGATCAAAGAACTTTTTTTGGAGACAGAAGTGTGCAGCAATTGATAGAAAGTACAAGTTATTTTAACGCAGATTTTAGTGTTGCATATCATAAAGCTGGCTTTTCGTCATATTTTACTGTAAAAAATTTATTACTTTCCGCTAAAAACAATTTAAATAATAGGTTGGAACCGCTAGATTTAAGAAATTATATTTTTAGTGCTGGTTATTATTTTGGGTATAGAGATGTTATAAACCTAGAACCTTCTTTTATGTTGCAATTGCGAGAAGGAACAGGCGAAATAATTACTGATTTTAATATTAAAGCGTACAAAAACTTTAACAAAGCTCAACTTTGGGCAGCATTATCTTATAGAAGAAGTTTTGATAAAGGCGCGATAGAAAATTTAAAGTATCTGACTCCAATTGTTGGTATAAACTATAATCAAATGATGATTTCTTATACGTTTACAAAACAGCTTGGAAGTATTGTTTTTTCTGATATGGGCTATCATCAAATTACATTAGGAATAAATGTTTTCCAAAAAAGACAAAGAGCTGCAGCTTGTCCTAATATTAATGCTTCATTCTAGATTAGAAGTCTAATTTTTTAACACTATAATTTTGATTGTTTTCTAAAACAAATTCCAACACTTTTGTGTTTGTATTTGTGTAAAATATGTGATTACTTTTTAAACTCCGAAAATTTAATAAACTATTTTCTTCTAAAACCTTTTTAATCTGTTTTGCAACAGCTTGACCAGAATCGACAATAGTTATGTCAGTCCCAATTATTTCTTGTATTTGAGATATTAAATATGGATAATGAGTGCAGCCTAAAACCAAATAATCAATATTGTGTTTTAGTAATTTTTGTAAATGATTGGTTAATAACTGAGTCATTTCTTTAGAAATTAATTGCCCATTTTCAATCAATTCTACCAAACCTTCACCAACTTGTTCTATGATAGTTACTTCTTGGTCTATTTTGTTTGATGTTGTAGCAAATAAACTACTATTTAGAGTTCCTTTTGTAGCTAAAATACCAATGTTTTTTGTTTTACTATTTATAGAGGCTGGTTTTATTGCTGGTTCAATTCCTATAAAAGGAACGTTATAGCTTTTTCTTAGATATTCTATAGCATTTGTTGTGGCTGTATTACAAGCAACAACAATTAGTTTACAATTTTTATTTAATAAGAATTCTGTGTTTTTTATTGATAATTCAAGAATTTTTTCTTCTGATTTTTGACCATAAGGTGCATTTTTGCTGTCTGCTAAATATATAGAGTTTTCTTTTGGTAATAGTTGATGTATTTCTTTCCAAATAGAAGTTCCGCCAATACCAGAATCAAAGATGCCAATAGGTTGTTTTGAAGTTGCATTCATAGAATACCAAAAATATAAAAACCTACTTAAAAAGTAGGTTTTTATATTTTATAATTTATTAAAGTAGTTTTTTAGAACCCTAATTTTACTTTTACTGCTTCATAAATATCTGTTCCTTTTTCAAAGATAATTAATCCTCCACCAGGAGCAGAATTAAACACATAAACTAATCCTTTTGCAGCAGCAACATCTGAAATTGCTTTTTGAGCTTTTTCATAAATCGGGTTTTTTAACTCAATTTCTTTTTTTCTTAACTCTTGTGTTGCAATTTGTTCTGCTTGTTGAATTCTTGCTGCATCATTTTGTAATTCAGCTTTTCTTTTTGCGTTTGTCTCTGGAGTTTGAGTTTTCTCTTCAGCAGTGTATTTTTTTACTTTATCTTGGTATTTTTTTATTTGAGCTTCAATATCATCTTTATATGTTTTTTGAATCTTCTCTAATTCAGAGTTTGCTTTTTTAGTTTCAGGCATGTTTTGTACTAACTTAGCAGTATCAATATGACCAATTTTTTGTGCATTAGCAACTCCTACTACACCTAACATAAATACAGCTATTAATAATAACTTTTTAAATTGTTTCATTTCTCCTTGTTTTAATTTTAATTTATTTATTCTTTGTTATTTATTCTTTCCTTTTTTCTTTTTTGCAGCATTTTTTTTATCTAACAATAATTTTCTCTTAGCATCTCTTTCTTTTATTTTTGCATCTCTTTTAGCTTGTATTGCTTTTTTTTGATCTTCAATTTTCTTAAGCCTAGCTTGCTTAATTGCTTCTAATTTTTTCTGAACTGCTGTTTTTTTAGCCGTAATATTGTCTTTAGAAGTTTTTATTTTTCGATCTTTAACAATACTTGCTAAAACGAGTTCGCTAATATCGTATTTTTTATTTGAATATAACATTACAAATTCGCTAGATTTATCCAAAACAAAGTCATATTTTTTTCTTTTAGCAATATTTTGAATGGAATTATAGATTAAATCTTGAATTGGTTTAACCAATTGCTTTCTTAATAAGAATAAATCTCCATTAGGGCCAAAATACAAGGATTCTAATCTTGCTAATTCTTCTTTTTTTATAGTGATGTCTTCTTCTCTTTCTTCGATTAAATCTTTTGTTAAAATTGCTTTTTCGTTGGCTAAATCTGTTTTAAGAACCTCTATGTGTCTTTCTAATTTAGTTAAATTGCCTTTCCATTTTCCTATTTTGGCATTCAAGTTTTCTTGCGCTGTAACATATTCTGGAACATTTTCTAAAATATATTCCATATCTATATATGCTAAGTTTTGACCTTTTTGCGCAACGCTATTTTGTATTGTAAACAATAGAACAATTAATACGAATATTTTTTTCATCTTTAATAGTTTTTGTTTTGAAAAAATCATGCCAAAAATAGAATCCTTTTTTAATTAGTGTCTAATCTTTAGAATTGTCTTCCAATAATAAAATGTGTTTGCCAACCAGATACTGGAGCATTTGGTATATTGTTGTATGTTGGTAATGAGTCATAACCATAAGCAAAATCAATTCCCAATAATCCAAATGCAGGCATAAAAATACGCACTCCAATTCCAGCTGACCTTTTTAATTCAAACGGATTATAACTGCTAAAATTGTCATAAGAATTCCCGGCTTCTAAAAACCCTAAGGTATAAATAGAAGCAGAAGGTTTGTCTGTTATAGAATAACGTAATTCTAATTGAAATTTATTATATATGGTACCACCTTGAATAGAAGATAAGCGATTATTTTCATATCCTCTTAACCCAATTGTTTCTCTACCATCTAATTGATAAGTTGCTAGTCCATCACCACCAACAAAAAATCTTTCAAAAGGTGTTGCTCCAACCTTATTGCTGTAATTCCCTAAAAATCCTCCTTCAGCATTCATCATTAAAACAAGTTTGTTTGTAAATGCCGTGTACCATTTTCCTTTAAAACTTAATTTATAGTATTCCATCCATTTATATTTCTCAGCCAAACTAATATTTGAATAATCTTTTCCGTTTACTAAAGAGTATGGAAATGTAAACTTTGCACCTATACTAAATTCTGATCCGTAAGTAGGAAAAATTAATGAAGGTCCTGCTGAGTTTCTAATTAATTGAACTTCATAGGATAGATTATTTAAATTACCATTGCTTAAAATACTTGGCCCAACTCTAAACCCGTAATTATTTAAGCTAAAGCTTTGATAGCTTAATGATTGAGATAATTGAAAATAATCATCTGGCCATTGTAACCTTTTTCCTAAGCCTAAAGTAATACCAACAATACTTAAATTTTGGTTTTTATCTACAATTCCAGTAGTATAATCAAATTGATATTGGTTTGAGTTGTAAATTGAGAATGAAAAAGATTGTGGTTTTTTTCCACCTAGCCAAGGCTCTGTAAAAGAAAAACTATATGTACTATAAGTTCTACTTGCTTGTAATCGTAAAGCTAATTTTTGACCATCACCTGTTGGTAAAGGCTTGTATGCTTCTTTATTGAACAGGTTTCTAATAGCAAAGTTATTAAACGATAAACCTAGTGTACCAATAAATGCACCACCACCATAACCTCCTTGTAATTCTATTTGACTTCCTCCTTTTTCTGTAACAGTAAAATCTATATCTGCAGTTTTATTTTGCCAATCTGGCTTTACATCTGGTGTAACATTAGTATCAAAAAAACCTAATTGACCAATTTCTCTAATGGATCTAATAATTGCAGCACGATTAAATAAATCACCTGGTTTTACTCTTAATTCTCTATAGATAACATGGTCATTTGTTTTTTCATTACCAATTACTGTAACTTTTTTAATGGTTGCTTGTTCATCTTCTCTAATTCTAATTTCTACAGTAATAGAATCATTTACTACTTTTGTTTCCACAGCATCTACAGAAGCGAATAGGTATCCATTATTATGATACAAGGTTTGTAAATCTTGCGAATCAGGTGAGTTATCTCCTTTAACCCTTTCTTTTAAAACTGTTCCGTTATAGATATCACCTTTATCAATACCAAGTACTCTTGTTAATTGATTAACTGTAAAGTTTTTATTACCAACAAAATTAATATCATCAAAATAGTATTGTTTTCCTTCTTCTACTTTTATTTCTAAGCTAATTGTGTTGTCGTCGTTCCAAACTAATTTGTCACTTATAATACGAGCATCTCTATATCCTTGCCTACTATATTTTTCTAAAATACTTTCTAAATCGTCTCTGTATTTATCTTCTATATACTTAGAAGCTTTCCAAAATCTACCAAACATTTTTTCTTTGGTATTACTCATTGTTTTTCTAAGTTTGCTGTCAGAAAACTCTTTATTACCGATAAAAGATATATCTTTTATTTTAATACGAGTTCCTCTATCTATATGAACATCCATATTTACAACATTAATATCTGAGGTATCTTTTGATGTATTTATAGAGACCTTGGTTTTTAAAAATCCTTTGTCTGTGTATTTCTTTTTAAAATAATTGGTAGAAGTAACAATTAAATTATCGGTTACCATTGCACCAGTTTTAAGGTCAGTTTCTTTTTTTAATTCTTTTCTTTTAGATTTTCTTATACCAGTAAAAGTAACTTCATTTAATTTAGGTAATTCTTTAACATTAAATTGCAAATAGGCTACATTACCATCAATTTTTGCAATATATACATCAACATCACTAAATTGTTTAGTGTCGTATAATTTTTTAATGGCGCTTGTTAATTTATCTCCAGGAAGTTTAATAATTTGTCCGTTTCTTAAACCAGTAAATATTTTAACTGTTTCTTCGCTAAACTTTTTTAAACCAGTAACTGTAATTCCTCCTAAGACATATTCTTGTCCTTTTACGTAAGATATTTTTGTGGGAATTGTATCATTAGATGATATATTATTGGTTTGCCCGTTAACATTTATTGCTAAAAAACTTAATAAAAATAGTACTACAATAGTATATTTACTCATTTGGTGTTTCAATTTGTTCGCTAGTTTTACCAAAGCGTCGTTCTCTATTTTGATATTCAATTATTGCGTCAAAAAAATCGCTTCTTCTAAAATCTGGCCAAAGTATATTTGTAAAATACAATTCAGCATATGCCATTTGCCAAAGTAAAAAATTACTGATACGATGTTCGCCACTTGTACGAATCATTAAATCAACATCGGGCAAATTAAATGTATATAAATGATTATTAATAACATTTTCGTCAATTTCTTCTATTTGAAGTTGGTTATTAACAACTTTTTTAGATATGTTTTTGATAGTATTAACAATTTCTTCTCTTGAGCCGTAACTTAAAGCAAAAGTTAAAATTATTTTTGTATTTGTTTTAGTGGTTTCAATTACCTCAGATAGTACTTTTTGCGCCTTTTTTGGTAAACTTTCAATGTCTCCAATAGCATTTACTTTAACATTGTTTTTTTGAAAATCTGAAAGTTCTTTTTTTAGAGAAGAAATTAATAAACTCATTAAAGCATTTACTTCCATTTTTGGGCGTTTCCAGTTTTCTGTAGAAAAAGCATATAATGTAATTGCTTTTACACCTACTTCAGATGCTGCTTTTACAGATTCTCTTACTGAGGTTAATGCATTTCTATGTCCAAAAACCCGCTCCATTCCTTTACTTTTAGCCCAACGACCATTGCCGTCCATAATAATAGCGACATGTTGTGGTACTTTTTGTAAATTAATGCGTAATTCTTTATCCATATATTATCTTAATTCTACATAACAAGCAGGTCTTCCAAAAGCATACACTAAAGAAACTCCAGTAAACATGTACCAATCGTTAGAGTTTCCTCCAAAATTTAATGATGGTATATTACTTGTTGTATAATCTAAATCATCTGTAAATGTATATCTTACTCTTGTTTCTAACGAAAACCCAATGTTGTCTGTTAATTTTCCTTTAAATCCTAATCCAAACGGAATTGCATATGAAATTTTTGTTTTTAAATTGTATTGCCCTTGAGTAATTTCAGACTCAACACTATCATAACCAAATACTCCAACTTCAAGTAATAAATATGGTGTGTATATTTTGTCTTCAGAAGTCATATCATATTCAAAAAAATTATATTCAATTCCTACTGCTATTTCTTTAATCGAATTTTTAAAATTAAAATTTCTATTTACTCTAACCAAATTAGACGATTTTGCATCATCACCATTAATGGGTAAAAAACTTAAAGTACCTCTTAAAGCAATTCTTGGATTTACATTGTACTTATAAATAAGACTAGCAGCAATGTTATTTGGATATATATAAGTTGATCTTCCTACATCTCCAATATAATTGCTTCCCCCAATAAATACTCCAATTTCATTTATTTGGCTCCAAGAGATACTTGTAACACAAATAAATAGTATTGCTAAAAGTTGTTTCTTCATCTTAAAAAATAGCGTGCAAATATAGTTAATTCAATTTGCTTTAAAAAGTTAATAACTTGTCTTTTTTGAATAACTATTATTTTGGTGAATTATTGTAGAGATTTCTTAATGTTTAAAGTCGTTTCTGGTGTCTTCTCCCCATAATAATTTACTTCTTAGCGTTTTTAAGAATGATTGATTGGTAAGTGAAATTGTTTTAATTGTAAAAGCAGCTTTTTCGATAAAAATTTGAGTGTTTTCACTTATTGTTACAATACGAGAATCTAAAGACATCAAAAATTTATTTTCTCTACCACTTACTTCTAGCTTTATTTTTGTGTTTTCTGAAATAACTAAAGGTCTTGCATTTAAGTTATGTGGAGCGATTGGTGTAATTACTAAACTGTTAGAATCTGGTAAAACAACAGGCCCGTTACAACTTAAAGAATAACCGGTAGAACCTGTTGGAGTAGATATTATCAATCCATCTGACCAATAATTTGTTAAATATTCATCATCTAAAAAAGTTTGAACTCCAATCATAGAAGTGGTGTTTTTTCTACCAACTGTAACTTCGTTTAAAGCAAAATTAATTTCAGAAAGTTCTGCTGTTTTCGGAGTTGTTTTAACGCTTAAAAGTGTTCTTTCTTGAATTTTATATTCTTTTAATAATAGCTGTTCTATTACTTGTTTTATTTCTTCTTTTTGAATGGTTGCTAAAAAACCAAGTCTGCCTGTATTTATTCCTAAAACAGGAATATTTAAATTTCTGATATAGGTAATTGATCTTAATATGGTACCGTCTCCGCCAATGGTAAAAAATAAATCAAACGAATTATTTAAATCATTAAAATGAGAAAATGTTGGGTATTTTTTTGGCAATAAATTCTCTTTTTGAAAAAGAGTATAAAATTCTTTTTCAAAAAAAACAACAATGCTTTTTTCTTGCAAAATAGCAATCAATTGTAAAACTTCATTAATTGAATTTGTATTGTAGGATTGACCGTAAATTGCTACTTTTTTCATTGCTTAGGTATTTAAGAATTTTTGTAGATAATCTGATCTATTTTTTAATTCTTCCAAATAAATATCATCTTTATGTTCGGTAATAACAGTATAGTTATAACGCCTAAAAGTTTGAATAATTTCATTTATTTCTTGTGATGAAATTTTAAGTGTAACTTCTACTTTGTCGCTAGTTTTTTTAGATTCGTAACACCCTAAAACATGTCCGTTGTTTGTCTCAACTATTTGAGAAACTTCGCTCATTGTATAATCTTTTGCATTTTTTTCTAGCACCAAAGTAAATCCTTCAGAATTTAAAAAAGAGGTTTGAGAAAATACATCTAAAATATCATTAAGCTCAATATATCCAAGATAATTTTGATTTAATACTGCCGGAATAATATTAGTTTCATTGTCTGCAAATTTTTTTAAAATATCTAATAAAGACTCTTTGTTTTCTGTTTGAAAATGCTCAAAAATAGCTACAGATTCTTTCAGTAATTCTTCTTTATCATAGATGGTTAAAACATCAGCTTGAGAAATAGAACCAATATAATGAGTGTTTTCTATAATAGGAATATGGGTAATAGGAAATGTCTTGCACAGTTTTATAGCCTCTTTAACAGTGCTTTGAGTTGTTAAAGGTTTAAAATCGTTTACGATGTGTTTTGTAATATTCATACGTTACGAATATAAGGTAAAAAGGGTTATAATTTTTGATGAAATCTGTACTTTTGTTGTTTAGTTTTTAGATTATGACAAACTTAAGTGTAAATGTAAATAAAATTGCAACATTACGTAATTCTCGTGGTGGCGATGTTCCTAATCTTGTAAAAGTTGCTAGAGATATCGAATCTTTTGGTGCAGAAGGAATTACAATTCATCCAAGACCAGATGAAAGACATATTCGGTATCAAGATGCGTATGATTTAAAAAATGTTGTAACAACAGAATATAATATTGAGGGAAATCCAATTCCGAAATTTATGGAAATGGTGCTAAAAATTAAACCCACGCAGGTAACATTAGTCCCAGATAGTGTTGATACGTTGACTTCTAATGCTGGTTGGAATACAATAAAAAATCAATCTTTTTTACAAGAAGTAATTTCTGAATTTAAACAAAACGGAATTAGAACTTCAATTTTTATTGATACAGATTTAAAATTTATTGAAGCTGCGGCAAAAACAGGAGCAGACAGAATAGAGTTGTACACAGAAAAATTTGCTACACAGTTTGATTTAGGAAATAAAAACGCCATAAAACCATATACTGATGCTGCAATTTTGGCACACAATTTAGGAATGGGAATAAATGCTGGACACGATTTGAGTTTAGAAAACATCAAGTTTTTTAAAGAAAATATCCCCAATTTAGCAGAAGTTTCAATTGGGCACGCGCTAATTTCAGAATCTTTATATTTAGGTTTAGAAAATGTGGTAAATATGTATTTGCACAGATTAAAGGCTAAAGGCTAAAGTTAAAAAGTTGAAAGAGCAATGTCGTTTGATTGTCTTTTCTACAGAGTGAAGTATGAACGACGAGAAATCTCACTAATATGAGATTCCTCCTCATTCTTCGTTCGGAATGACAGATTCTATTTAGAAATACTATAACTAATTAAAGCTAAAAGATGAAAATTTTACATTCCAGAATTCTTGGAGAAGGAAAACCTTTGTTAATTTTACATGGTTATTTTGGAAATGGAGATAATTGGAAAACGATTGGAAATAAATTATCAGACTCTTTTCAAGTTCATTTAATAGATCAAAGAAATCACGGACGTAGTTTTCATTCAGATGAATTTGATTATGAATTAATGGTTGAAGATTTGCACAATTATATTAAGCATTATCAATTAGAAAAAGTACATCTTTTAGGGCATTCTATGGGCGGAAAAACTGTAATGCTTTTTGCTGTAGAATTTTCAGAATTGGTAGATAAATTAATGATTGCAGATATTTCTCCAAGAATGTATCCACCACATCATCAGGATATTTTAGATGCCTTAAATTCAATTGATTTTACAATTCAAAATACAAGAGATTTAGTTGATAAAAAACTAGCAGAAAAAATTCGAGAAGCTGGAGTTCGTCAATTTTTATCAAAAAGTATTTATTGGAAAGAAAAAGGGAAATTAGATTTTCGTTTTAACCTAACTTCTTTAACAGAAAACAATGATGAAGTTGGTGTAGCTTTGCCTTCTTTTACTATTTTTGAGGGAGAAACCTTGTTCTTAAAAGGCGAAAATTCTGGTTATATTTCTTCAGATGAAGAACCAATAATTAATGCACATTTTCCGAATAATAAAATTGTAACCATAAGAAATGCAGGACATTGGTTGCATGCAGAAAATCCTACAGATTTTTTAACCGCGCTAAGAAGTTTTTTATAGTTTTTCTGACAAAAATTGAATTTCTAATAACTGTTTTCTAGAAAACCTGCCGTTTTATCAGTAAAACATCTTTGGCGTACTTTTCGTACAACTCATTAAAATTAAAACAATTAAAAATGAATTTTCTTCTAAAAGTATTACTTACGGCGATTGCTGTTTTTGTATTAGCTGCAATTTTACCTGGAGTAGAAGTTGCAAATTATGTAACAGCAATTTGGGTTGCTTTTGCAATTGCCATATTAAACATGTTCGTTAGACCACTTTTAATCTTTTTTACTTTACCAGCAACAATAGTAACACTTGGCTTGTTTTTGTTTGTCATAAATGCAATCATTATTTTACTTGCTGCTCATTTGGTTGGCGGATTCTTAGTATCGAGTTTTTTCTCAGCTTTGCTATTTAGTATTTTACTATCTATAATAAGACCTGCTTTATTAAAATTGATAAAAGACGAAAAAAAGAAAGAATAAATTAACTGAAATTGAATTATTTAAACCTTTGTAAAGTTGGTGAAAATCACTAATTTTGCAGCCAATTTTTAAGAATTATTGAGATCATGAATATTACAAAAGAAAATGTAGATGCATTAAATGCAGTTGTTAAAGTTGATATTGTTGCAGAAGATTATCAACCAAAAGTAACAGAAGTATTACAAGATTACCGTAAAAAAGCAAACATTCCAGGTTTTAGAAAAGGACATGTGCCAATGGGAATGGTAAAAAAACAATACGGAAAATCTATCATGATAGATGAGGTTAATAAATTACTACAAGAATCTTTAAATAAATTTTTAACCGAAGAAAAATTAGATATTTTAGGAAATCCGTTACCTAGAGTTCAGGATGATTTTTCTTGGGATACAGAAACTTTTTCATTTGAGTTCGAGCTAGGGCTAGCTCCAGAATTCACCGTAGATTTATCAGCAAAAAAGAAAATTACGCAATACAATATTGTTGCAGATGATGCTTTAATTGATAAAGAGGTAGAAAATTTACAATCTCGTTACGGAAAAATGAATACTGTAGATGTAGTAACAGAAAAGGCTAACGTAACCGGAACTTTTATCAATGAAGAAAAAGAAATCAATAAAAAATCTACAATCGCTTTAGCCGATATTAAAGGAAAAACAAACTTAAAAAAATTTATTGGCGCTAAAGTTGGAGATGTTTTAGAACTAAAAACAAAAGGATTGTTTTCTGATGATCATAAGTTAGAAGGAACTTTAGGTTTGTCTCACGATGAAATTCACGGTTTAGATATAAAAATTTCTTTTACTATTGAAGAAATTACAGTAACAGAATTAGCAGAGTTAGATCAAGAATTGTTTGATAAATTATTTCCAAATGGTGATGTAAAATCTGTTACAGAAGTAAGAAATAGAATTAAAGAAGATGCAGAAAAGCAATTCTTAGCACAAGGAGATCAACAATTATTAAATGCTGTTACAGAGTATTTAGTAGAAAACACAAAGTTTGATTTACCTAAAGAATTTTTACAAAAATGGTTGGCAACAGCAGGAGAAAAAGAAATGACTTCTGAAGAAGCTGCTGAAGAATTTGCAAAATCAGAAAAAGGATTGCGTTATCAATTAATAGAAGGAAAGGTGATGAAGGATAACGACATCAAATTAGATTACGCAGAATTGGTTGACTATGCAAAAGGATTTATCAGAACTCAAATGGCACAATTTGGTAACATGAATCCAGAAGAAAAAGAATTGGACGATATTGCTGCAAGAATCTTAGGAAACCAAGACGAAGCAAAACGCTTACAAGAACAATTAATTTCTCATAAATTGTTGACTTTTTATAAAGAAAACATCACATTTAAAACCAAAGAAGTTACTTACGAAAACTTTATTAAAGAAGTTTATAAATAAAAATGAAATAAAGAATGTCATTTCGAGCTTGTCGAGAAATCTCGTTTTTTAAATCAAAAAACAAAAACTCCTTTACTATTTAAAGGAGTTTTTTTAGCCAGCAACTGTAACAAAATATTAACTTTATAGTTCTTATCTTTACAGTTCAAAACATTTAAAAAATAATCAGGAAATGGATTACGGAAAAGAGTTCGAAAAATACGCAACAAAACATCACGGAATTAGCAGTACACATATTGGTAAAATTACAAGTAGTTTAACGCCATATATTATGGAAGAACGTCAAATGAACATTACTCAAATGGACGTTTTTTCTCGTTTAATGATGGATAGAATTATCTTTTTAGGAACAGGAATTAACGACCAAGTTGCTAATGTAATTCAAGCGCAATTATTATTCTTAGAAAGTGTAGATGCATCAAAAGATATTTCTATTTACATCAATTCTCCTGGCGGAGGAGTTTATGCTGGATTAGGAATTTACGATACAATGCAATTTATAAAACCAGATGTAGCAACAATTTGTACAGGAATGGCAGCTTCTATGGGCGCAGTTTTAATGTGTGCAGGAGAAAAAGGAAAACGTTCTGCGTTGCCACATTCTAGAATTATGATTCACCAACCATTAGGTGGCGCACAAGGACAAGCTTCCGATATTGAAATTACAACAAGAGAAATTTTAAAGTTGAAAGATGAATTGTATGAAATTATTGCCAATCATTCTGGACAAACCATAGAAAAAGTGAATGCAGATTCTGATAGAGATTATTGGATGATTGCTTCAGAAGCTAAAGAATATGGTATGATTGATGAAATTTTAAAGAGAAAATAAATTGCTTTAAGCAATAAGCAATATGCGGTAAGCTTTTTAAAGCAACTGCCTAAAGCCTAAAGCCTAAAGCCTAAAGCAAAGAATATGTCGAAAGAAGAAAATTTAGAATGTTCGTTTTGTGGACGTAAAAAAGCAGAAACTAATTTGTTAATTGCTGGAATCGATGCACATATTTGTGATAAATGTATTGAGCAAGCAACGGGTATTTTAGAAGAAGAAGTTACAGAAAAGCAAACAAGCGGATTGTCTAAAGATTTAATGCTGAAAAAGCCAAAAGAAATCAAAGAGTTTTTAGATCAATATATAATTGGACAGCTAGAAACTAAAAAATCGATGTCTGTTGCCGTTTACAATCATTATAAAAGATTATTACAATCAAAATCTAATGAAGAGGACGATGTAGAAATAGAAAAGAGTAATATTATTTTAGTTGGAGAAACAGGAACAGGAAAAACATTGGTTGCAAAAACAATTGCAAAAATGTTAAATGTGCCTTTTTCTATTGTAGATGCTACTGTTTTAACGCAAGCTGGTTATGTTGGAGAAGATGTAGAAAGTATTTTAAGCAGATTGTTGCAAGTTGCAGATTACGACGTAACAAAAGCAGAAAGAGGAATTGTTTTTATTGATGAAATTGATAAAATTGCTCGTAAAGGAGACAATCCGTCAATTACTAGAGATGTTTCTGGTGAAGGCGTTCAGCAAGCATTGTTAAAATTATTAGAAGGTTCGGTTGTTAATGTTGCACCAAAAGGAGGAAGAAAACATCCAGATCAAAAATTTATAGAAGTAAACACCAAAGATATTTTATTTATTGCTGGTGGCGCATTTTCTGGAATTGATAGAATGATTAGTAAGCGTTTAAATATGCAAGCTGTTGGTTATTCTGCTTCGGTTGCAGAAGATAAAATAGACGAAGAAAACTTATTGCAATATATTATTCCGTCAGATTTAAAAGCATTTGGATTAATTCCTGAGATTATTGGTCGTTTACCTGTTTTAAGTTATATGAACCCATTAGATGCAGAAACATTAAGAGCAATTTTAACTGAGCCAAAAAACTCAATTGTAAAACAATATACCAAGTTGTTTTCTATGGATGATATTACATTCGAAATAGATGAAGAAGCGCTAATGTATATTGTAGAAAAAGCGGTTGAATACAAGTTGGGTGCTCGTGGATTACGCTCTTTATGTGAAGCAATATTTACAGACGCAATGTTCGAAATGCCAAGTTCTAAAGAAAAAGAATTTAAAGTAACAAAAGAATATGCAGAAAATAAATTAACGAAAACAACATTAAAAAAATTGAGTGTAGCTTCTTAAGAATAGTTGAAATTAATTTAGACCTCACTAAAGATAATTTTGTGAGGTCTTTTTTTATATTTTTGTTTTATGATATCCAAAGAAACCATAGATCGTGTTTTTGAAACTGCTCGCGTAGAAGAAGTGATTGGTGAATTTGTCAATCTAAAAAAAGCGGGAAGTAACTTTAAAGGGCTAAGTCCATTTACAGACGAAAAATCTCCATCTTTTATGGTGTCGCCAGTAAAGCAAATTTGGAAAGATTTTAGTACTGGAAAAGGAGGTAATGCTATTTCATTTTTAATGGAACACGAACATTATTCGTATCCAGAAGCGATAAAATATCTTGCTAGAAAGTATAATATTGAAATTGAAGAAACAGAGCAATCTGATGAACAAAAGCAACAACTTAACGAGCGCGAAAGTATGTTTGTGGTGTCTAAATTTGCTGCAGAATATTTTCATGATTTAATGCTAAATACGCAGCAAGGAAAATCAATTGGACTTTCGTATTTTAAAGAGCGTGGTTTTAGAGATGATACTATTAAAAAATTTGATTTAGGGTATTGTAGAGATGAATGGGATAATTTTACCAAAGCAGCTTTAACTAAAGGCTACGACATCAAATATTTAGCGTCAACAGGATTAACCATTGTAAAAGAGAACAAGCAATTTGATCGTTTTAAAGGACGAGTTTTGTTTCCGATTCATTCAATGTCTGGTAGAATTCTTGGTTTTGGTGGACGAATTTTAACTGCGGATAAAAAAGCAGCAAAGTATTTAAATTCGCCAGAAAGCGATATTTATCACAAGAGTAAAATTTTGTACGGAATTTATCAAGCAAAGAAAGAAATTGCCAAACAAGACAATTGTTTTTTAGTGGAAGGTTACACAGATGTAATTTCGTTTCATCAATCTGGAATAGAGAATGTTGTAGCTTCGTCTGGAACCGCATTAACATCTGATCAAATACGTTTGGTTAGAAGATTGACACAGAATATTACAGTACTTTTTGATGGTGATGCAGCAGGTTTAAGAGCTTCGATTCGTGGAATTGATTTGATTTTAGAACAAGGAATGAATGTAAAAGTGGTTACTTTTCCTGAAGGAGAAGACCCAGATAGTTTTGCAAAATCACATTCTGATGCTGAATTAAAAGAATATTTAGAAAACTCTGCTCAAGATTTTATCAACTTTAAGGTTTCACTATTAATGGAACAAGCTCAGAACGATCCGGTTAAAAAAGCAGGATTGATTCGTGATATTGTAATGAGTATTTCTAAAATTCCTGATACAATACAAAGAGAAGTATATGTGCAAGAATGTGCACGGATTATGGAAATTTCTGAACGTGTTTTGTTTAGTGAATTAGCTCAAATGCTTAAGAGAGGAAATGAAGAAGCGTTAAAAACAGCACGAAATAAAGGTTCTTCTTTTCAGATTGTAAAAGAAGAAGCAAAAAAAGAAATAAAAACGGATAGTTTATATGTTTTAGAAAAAGAAATTATACGAATTTTATTGTTGTTTGGAAACGAGGAGGTAAGTTTTACAAACATTATTCAAACTGAAGATGAGCATGGAAAAATAACTGAAGAAATAGAAAAATATAGCTCTCCTGTTTTTAAAGAATTGTACTTAAATCTTCAAGAAGATGAAATTGAGTTTACCAATACCATTTTTCAATTGGTGTATTATGAATTGATCAATCAAATTAGTCAAAAAGAAAAAATAGACATCAGTAGTTTGACAAATCATGAAAACAAAGAAATTGCGAATGAAGTAACTGGTATTTTAATGGATGAAGAAAAATATACTTTAAGTGAATGGGAACGTAAAAATATTTTTGTTACTCAAACGGTAAATATACTTCCAAAATTAGTTACAGATGCAATTTTAAATCTTAGAAGAATACTTATTGAGCGTAAGATTAAAGAGATAATGAATGATGCAAAAAAAGAAACTTCTAAAACGGTAGATTTAGAGTTAATATCTAATTATACTGGGCTGAAGAAGCGGTTATTTGAAAAATTAAATAGAGTTATTTAGCTGTTTTTAGATGTTTACGTAGCACTACTTAGTTGGGTTTTTTATTTTTTTTGTATATTAGTATCCGCTAAATAGAAAAAGACATGAAAAAAATACTACAAATCTTAAACGTTATTAGACTTTTTATACTTTTACCGTTTTCTATTGTTAACGGTTCTAAGAAAAAAGCATATCATAGAATAAAAAGAACTATGATTGCTGCAAATCTACTTTAAGTCATCACTAATTTTACAAATAGGTATTGGAAGCATTTTATGCTGATTAATTCTATTTAATCGTGTATATATTTTAAATACTTCAAGTTTTCTGCCGTCAAAATCAGAAATGGTTTTTCCGTTTTCTAACATTTTCATCGCCCATTCTAATTCATCATAAGACGCACCTATTTGATCTTCATCTGTTCTACTATCGCCAAATAATCCGTCAGTAGGTTGTGCGTTTTGAATAGATTTTGTTACGTGTAAATAGGTAGCCAATTCGTACACTTCTGATTTTAATAAATCTGCAATCGGACTTAAATCTACGCCACCATCTCCATATTTTGTATAAAAACCAACGCCAAAATCTTCTACTTTATTTCCTGTTCCGGCAACTAACAATCCGTTTAATCCTGCTAAATAATACAAAGTAGTCATTCTTAACCTTGCTCTTGTATTTGCCAAAGCCAAATCTACCGTTGATGAATTTTCTTCACTTGGAACTTGATTTTTAAAATTCTCAAAAGTACTTGTTAAATCAACTTTTACAGAAGAAACATTACTAAATTTATCTTTAAGATTATTAATATGTTCTAATCCTCTACTAACCTGATTTTCTGCTTGATGAATTGGCATTTCTACACAAACTGTTTTTAATCCAGTTTTTGCACAAAGTGTAGAAGTTACTGCAGAATCGATTCCGCCAGATACTCCAACAACAAATCCGTTTACATTTGCATCAATTGCATACTTTTTTAACCAATTAACAATATGTTCTGATACTCTTTGTGTATTCATTTATAAACTATTTTAGTACTTTTGTCGTTCTTTAATTAGAACTCTAATATACAAAGATAATGCGTAAATATTTTTTCATTTTTACACTTTTCACATTCTTGTTTTCGTGTAATAACAATCAAGAAAATAAAATTGATGTGAGTGCTATTGAGGTAGATTTTTCGATAGATCGTTTTGATGTAGATTTTTACACAACAAAAGAAGATTCACTTTTTAAAACCAAAGAAAAATACCCGTTATTTTTTCCAAAAGAAACACCAGATTCTATTTGGATTCAAAAAATTAAGAATGTAGATGAACAAGAATTATTTATAGAAACCCAAAAGGTATATTCTAATATTGATTTTCTTAAAAATGATTTAGAGCGATTATTTAAATATGCTAAATATTATAATCCAGATTTTAAAGAGCCAAAAGTAGTTACACTTTTAAGTAATATAGATTATACTAATAAAGTAATTTATACAAAAGATTATTTGTTAATTTCTTTAGATGCTTACTTAGGAGAAAAGCATGAGTTCTATGCAGATTACCCAAAGTATATAAAGCAGAATTTTCAAAAAAAACATATCATAGTTGATGTTGCTCAGGCAATGATACAAAAACAAATTAATCTTGATGATAGAACATTTATTAGTAAAATGATAAATGAAGGAAAACAACTATACATCTTAGATAAATATTTACCATTTGTAAACGATGAAGAAAAGATTGGTTATTCCCCAGAAAAATACCAATGGGCAATTGATAACGAAGAACAAGTATGGAAATATTTTATTGAAAATAAATTACTGTTTAGCACAGATACAAAATTAAACAAACGTTTTTTAGAATTGGCACCATTTTCAAAATTTTATAGATCAGAAGATACAATGTCTCCAGGAAGAATTGGAGCTTGGATTGGATGGCGAATTGTACGATCGTATATGTTACATAATGATGTATCTTTGCAGCAATTATTAAAAACACCTTCAGAAGAAGTATATAAAAACTCTAAATACAAACCAAAAAAATAATGGCAATAAAACATACCTCAGAAATAAAATTTAAAGTAGGATTAGATGAAAATAAAATTCCAGAAACCATTTTTTGGACTGCAGAAGATGGAGGAATAGAAGAATCTGAATCTAAAGCGATAATGATTTCTGTATGGGATCATTTAAAAAAAGACACTCTTCGGATGGATTTATGGACTAAAGATATGCCGGTAGATGAAATGAAACAATTTTTTCATCAAACTTTAGTTTCTATGGCAAATACTTTTGAGCGTGCAACAGATGATCAAAAAATGAGTGCAACTATGAAGGATTTTTGTGATTACTTTGCTGAAAAATTAGAACTTAAAAAGTAATGTCAATTATTTACTCTAAATAAGAGAAATTAAGAAAACTACCTATTGTACACCTTTGCATTTTTAAATATGTTTGTATAAGTATTATTAAAAATAAGTTAGTTAGTTATTTTTTTTAACTAACTTTAGAGTTCAATAACACAAAATTTCCCCCGAAATGAAACTAACTAAATTGTTTAGCGTTCTTACTTTAGCTCTTTTGCTATTTATATCTTGTAGTAAAGATGCGCCAAAACAAATTGTTTTTTATTCCAAAGATCAATTAAAAAAAGACTTACCAGTTCAAATAAACAATACAGAAGGAGGTGTAATTTCTGTAAATTCAAATACAATTATAAATTTAAAATCGTCTAAGGTATTTGAAAACAATATAGATTACCTAATAGATGTTGAGGTTGAAACAATGAAGTTTAGAATAAAGAATTTTAAATTTAACCCTCTTGCTAAAGTTTCTAATGTAGAAGTTTTTGTAGATGAGATAAAAATTACTAAAAATGATATAAGTTTTAATTTTTTAAATCTTTTTACGAATGGTTTTGAATTTAAAATAAGTAATCAAGAAATTTTATCTGCTATATCTTCTAAGTTATTACAAAAAAAACAAGTTGTTGTTTCTTATTATAGCAATGCTGTTTCTGACAAATTATTTAATTTTGATCTTGAGTTTTCTCTTACAACTAAAGGTACTTTTTTAGATTAATATAGTGTTGTTTTATTTATTGTAATAAGTTTAATAACTTAATTTTTCTTGACCTCTTCTAATTTTAGTTGAGTTTTACTTTCGTAATAACCAACCGATTTAATTTCTACTCTTCTATTTAATTGTCTTCCTTGAGCAGTATCATTATTATAAGAAGGATTTACCTTTCCAAATCCTTTAGCAGTAATTCTATCTGGTTCAACACCTCTTTCTATTAAGTATTTTCTTGCTTCGTTTGCTCTTCTTTCAGAAAGTTTAAGGTTGTATTCTTCAGAACCAACATTGTCTGTATAACCAAATACACTAAAAGTTACATCTTTATTTTTTAACATAATTTCTGCAACATCATCTAACATTGTGTAATAAAAACCACTTCTTATAGAATTACTGTCTGTATTAAAATAAATATTTTTTGAATAACTCATAACAGTTACTAATTCTGTAACTCTTAATGAATTTGCATCAGGACAACCTTGATGTATTTCTAAACCTTTTACTTCTGGGCATTTGTCTTCCCTGTCAGGAATTCCATCTCTATCTTTATCGCCTATAAAAGGACAACCATCATTATCTATTCTTCCTTTTACAAAAACACATTTGTCTAAATAATCAGGAACTCCATCAGCATCACTATCAACAGGAACTCCGTTACCATAAACTTGAACACCAACAGGAGTATTTGGGTCTTTATCTAATTGATCAATTACACCATCATCATCAGTATCAATAATTTCAAACTTTTTTTCCTTATTTTTATCATCATCTCCCCAAATTGTAAATACTTTTTTCTTTCCAAGTTTTACTACTACGCCAACATGAGTAACAAAAAAAGTTTCCCAATTTTGTTTGTTAGATATTGTAGCATCTAAGTGATCTTCATAATTAAAATACCAAGAAGGTCTTAATTCAAGATCCACTCTTTTGTTTATCCTGTATTTTATACCAAATTGAGTAGATATATAAATAGAACTTGCTTCATAAACACTATTCCTTGCAGGGTTTTTGCCAAAATCTACTAATAGGTTATTTGAGCCGTCTGGAAGTTTTTCGTAGAGAGCAGAATCATATTGATGATACCCAACGCCAAAATAACCAGTTGCGTGCCATTTTCTAGTGTTAGTTACATATAAATTAGAAAAACTTAAAATTAAATTTAATTCTGCTCCGTAAGCTGTGCCTTTAAAAAATAAGTTGTTTGATATTTTTGTTTGATTAACATAAAGAATATTATACACATTAGAGAAGTATTGTGCGCCTCCAGAAATTTTAGAATAATTTACTTTAAACTCTAAACCCAATAAAGGGTTAAACATTTTATCTACATATGCATAAGCCCCAAAATTCCAAAAGTTACCAAGATTACCTGTGCCAATAGAGCGCAAATCTCCATGCATAATAAAATTACTTATTCCGCCACCTACAGCCCAACTATTACTATTGTTTAATAATATGTTTTTTATATTATTTTCCTGTTTATTTTCATCAAGATTATTTTGACTAACTACAGATGTAAAACTTAATATAGTAAATAGTAAAACAATAATTTTCCTCATATGAATTTATTCATTTATTTGAAAATCGGGGAAATAATTTAGTGTGCAAAAGTACAAAAATATTAATAATTATTTATTTTATTGATAATTAATTGGTAGTCCCCAGTATTATTGACAAAATCTAAATTAGAAACATCTATAATTAGGGTATTTAAACCTTGCTGTGTTTTAATAAAATTACTATAGCCATCGTGTATTTTGTCTAAATAATTAGAAGATATATTTTGCTCATATTCTCTTCCTCTTTTTTGTATGTTTTTTAGTAATCTGTCTGTGTTTTGATATAAATATACATATAAATCTGGCTTAGTAATTTCTTTATACATTAAATCAAACATTTTTCTATACAAAAGATATTCCTCTTTTTGAAGCGTTACTTGAGCAAAAATTAAAGATTTAAAAATATAATAATCTGATACAATTAAGTTTTTAAATAAATCAAACTGTGCTAAATCATCGGTTAATTGTTGGTAACGATCTGCTAAAAAACTCATTTCTAAAGGAAAAGCATATCGTTCTTTATCTTCATAAAACTTTGGCAAAAAAGGATTATCAGCAAAACGTTCTAAAACGATTTTTGCATTAAATTCATCAGACATCATTTTAGCTAAGCTTGTTTTCCCTGCTCCAATATTTCCTTCAATTGCGATATAATTATATTTTTCTATCAAAGGAATAGGTCTTGTTAATG
This sequence comes from uncultured Flavobacteriaceae bacterium, assembly GCA_963974245.1. Taxonomy (GTDB): domain Bacteria; phylum Bacteroidota; class Bacteroidia; order Flavobacteriales; family Flavobacteriaceae; genus Polaribacter. The sequence goes on from CAXBBY010000001.1 coordinate 28,070, forward strand.
TTTCTGAAATTTTTATTATTTCCGAGGTGTCTTGGCAAGATTCAATACATTTATTTATATGAGTTTTTGTTACTGGATGAATTACTTCTGAAGCAATTTCTATTAATGGAACTAACACAAATTTGCGTTCTAACATTTTTGGATGTGGAACAGTTAGTTCTTGAGAAAAAATAATTTCATCATCAAATAAAAGAATATCTATATCAATTATTCTATTAGAGTATTTGTCAGATTTATTTCTAACTCTACCTAAGTGTTTTTCTATTTCTAGAATGTTTTTTAATAAAGTTTCTGGCGGTAAATAAGTTGATATTTTTATGCAAATATTTAAAAAATCATCTCCATTAAAACCTACTGCAGGAGTTTTGTAAGCTGAAGAAATCTTTGAAATGGGACCAATTTTTTCAGCAATTAAATAAATTGCTTTTTGAAGATTATTAAATTTATCACCTTGGTTACTTCCTAATGATAAATATGTAATTCGTTGAATTTTCATAAGTGAAATACAAAGAAAATAAATCTTAAAAGAATAAACCGAATAAGTTGAAAAAAAGAATGAACATTTCGAATAAAAAACACCTGAATAAATTCAGGTGTTTTTAAGTTTGATAAAAAGAAACAAAAGGTTAATCTCTTTTTTCTCTTGGTTTTCTATCGTCTCTGCGATTATCACGTCCGCGGTTATCTCTACCTCTATTGTTATCTCTTGGTGGTCTTGCTACATAACCTTCTGGTTTTTCTAACAATGCTTTACGAGAAACTTTTTCCTTACGAGTTCTTGGGTCTAATCCGAAGTATTTTACATCAAATATATCGCCCATTTTAACTACGTCTGAAACATTTTCTGTGCGTTCCCAAGCAAGTTCGCTAACGTGTAATAAAACTTCATTTCCTGGAGCATCTACGTATTCTACAACAGCCCCAAAATCTAACATTTTAATTACTTTTACTTTGTAAGAACTACCAACTTCTGGTTTAAATAACATTGACTCTATACGAGCAATAACAGCTTCAATTCCTGCTGGTTTTGTTCCTAATATTTCTATAATTCCTTCTTCAGTATCTGCATCTTCAGTAATTACAATTGTGGTTTCTGTTTCTTTCTGTAATTCTTGAATATGTTTTCCACCTGGACCAATAAATGCACCTATTAATTCATTAGGAATTCTTCTATTAATCATTTTAGGAGCATGAGCCTTCACTTCTTCGTTTGGAGAAGTAATCGTTTCATTTATTTTATCTAAAATATGTAAACGACCATCACGAGCTTGTTTTAGTGCATTTACTAAAATTTCATAAGGTAATCCTTTAATCTTAATGTCCATTTGACAAGCAGTAATCCCTTCAGTAGTTCCAGTTACTTTAAAGTCCATATCACCTAAGTGATCTTCATCTCCTAAAATATCAGATAAAACTGCGTAACGATCTCCATCAGAAATTAATCCCATTGCAATACCAGAAACTGGTCTTGTAAGTTTTACACCTGCATCCATTAATGCCATTGTACCAGCACAAACTGTTGCCATAGAAGAAGAGCCGTTAGATTCTAATACTTCAGATACAACTCTTACAGTATAAGGACAATCGTCTGGAATCATTCCTTTTAAACCACGTTGAGCTAAATTACCATGACCAACTTCTCTACGAGAAGTTCCTCTTAAAGGTCTAGCTTCACCTGTACAAAAAGGAGGGAAGTTATAATGTAAATAGAAACGTTCTTCACCTTCATAAGATGGCATGTCAATTTTATTTGCGTCTCTAGAAGTTCCTAAAGTAACTGTAGCTAATGCTTGAGTTTCTCCACGAGTAAAGATTGAAGAACCATGCACTGATGGTAAATAATCTACTTCTGACCAAATTGGTCTGATTTCATCAGTTTTACGTCCGTCTAAACGAATACCTTCTGCTAAAGTTAATTCTCTAACAGCTTCTTTTTCAGCTTTTCTATAATAACCACCTACAAGGTGACCAAATTCTTCCATTTCTTCTTCTGTAAAAGATGCTTTTACTTCTTCTTTTACTTCTGAAAATGCAGCACTACGTTCAGCTTTAGATGTTCCTTGTTTTGCAATTGCATAACATTTATCGTAAGCGAAATCATGGATTCTTTTTTCTAATTCTTCGTTTTCTTCAGCAGTTTCGTATTCACGAACTTCTTTCTTACCGAAAGCTTCTGCTAAACGAACTTGAGCTTCAATTTGAATTTTAATAGATTCATGAGCAAATTTAATAGCATCTGCCATTTCTTCTTCAGAAATCTCATCCATTTCACCTTCAACCATCATTACAGAATCGGCAGAAGCACCAATCATCATATCGATGTCAGCATCTGCTAATTGTGCTCTACTTGGGTTGATTATAAATTCTCCATCTACTCTAGCAACACGTGCTTCAGAAATAGGACATTCAAAAGGAAAATCTGATAATTGTATTGCTGCTGATGCTGCTAAACCTGCTAATGCATCTGGCATAACATCTTCGTCATGAGACATTAACTGAATCATTACTTGAACCTCTGAATGGTAGTCTTTTGGAAATAATGGACGTAAAACACGATCTACTAAACGCATTGTTAATACTTCTCCATCACTTGGTCTTGCTTCTCTTTTAAAGAACCCTCCAGGATATCTACCTGCAGCAGCAAATTTTTCTCTATAATCTACCGTTAATGGTAAAAAATCTACAGGACTTTGTTTGTAGTTAGATACAACTGTACATAACAACATTGCTTTTCCCATTTGAACAACAACTGAACCGTGTGCTTGTTTCGCTAATTTACCGGTTTCTAATGAGATGGTTCTTCCATCTCCAAGGTCTATGACCTCTCTAAATACTTTTGGAATCATAAAATTTTAATTCTAAATTGATACTTCGTTTTTTGTTGTGTTGTTGTTTTGTTGTTGTTTTACTTCCAATGGAAAATCAAAATTGCTGTTACTAATTTTGAATTTTTATATATAAATTCTAGTTGTTAGGTAGAACGGAATATTCTTAGATTCCTGCTTTCGCTGAAAAGACAAATTATTGTTTTGTAGCAAGCTACAAGAAATTTATCATAATAAAAAAGAGGCACGTTTATAGAGCCTCTTTTTGTTAGGTTTTATTTTCTAATTCCTAATTCTTTGATAATCGCACGATATCTGTTGATTTCAGTTTTCTTTAGATAATCTAATAAGCTTCTACGCTTACCAACCAATTTAACTAATGAACGCTCTGTATTATAATCTTTACGATTATTTTTTAAATGCTCTGTTAAGTGATTAATTCTAAATGTGAACAATGCAATTTGTCCTTCCGATGTTCCAGTGTCTGTAACTGACTTACCGTGTTTTGAAAAGATTTCCTCTTTTACTTCTTTTGTTAAATACATGCCAATATTGTTTTAAATGATTTTTATGTACATCAATGATTTTTTCATTGAAGCTGCAAAGATACAACTATTTTTATTTTTTTTACTTAATGAAGTATTTAAAATATTTTTCTTTTTTATAGTTTAATATATTGATAGAGTGTATTTTAAATAATTAAAGAGCCTTAAGGCTCTTTAATTATTTTCTAATCGGTAGATTTTGAATTAAATCAATATATAAATTGACTTGTTCTTTTAGGTTTTTACGTTCATAAATTCCATCTAAAAAACCATGTTCTAATAAAAATTCTGATCGTTGAAACCCTTCTGGTAAGTCTTTACCAGTAGTATCTTTTACAACTCTAGGTCCAGCAAATCCAATTAATGCATTTGGTTCAGCAATATTAATATCACCTAACATTGCATAAGAAGCAGTAGTTCCTCCAGTTGTTGGATCTGTACATAAAGAAATATATGGAATTTTCATCTCTGCTAATTGCGCCAATTTTGCTGATGTTTTTACCAATTGCATTAAAGATAGAGAAGCTTCTTGCATACGAGCTCCACCAGATTTTGAAATCATTAAAAAAGGGACTTTATTTTCTATTGAATAATTAATTGCTCTTGCAATTTTTTCTCCAACAACAGAGCCCATAGATCCTCCAATAAAAGTAAAATCCATTGCAGCAATTACGATATCTTTTCCTAAAGATTTACCAACAGCAGTTCTAACCGCATCTTTTAATTTTGTTTTTTCTTGAGCAGCCTTTATTCTGTCTAGGTATTTTTTAGTGTCTTCAAATTTTAAAGAATCTACAGAAGTTAATTTTGCGTCTAATTCTTTAAATTTATTTTCATCAAAAAAGATTTCGAAATATTCTTTACTTCCAATTCTTACATGATATCCATCTTCTGGACTAACATATAAATTTCTTTTTAATTCTTCAGTATCTATAATCTTACCACTTGGAGTTTTATACCATAATCCAACTGGAATATCTTTTTTATCTTCTGTAGCTGTATGAATTCCTTTTTCTTTTCTTTTAAACCAAGCCATCGTATAGTTGTATTAAATTTTTATTCTGTATAATCGGCTAAAATAAGCTATCTAATTTAGATTACGCAAGGGTATTTACATTGTTTAAATCTTCAAAAGCTTTTTTTAAACGTTTTTTAAAAGTAATTTCTCCCTCTCTAAGCCATTTTCTTGGGTCGTAATATTTTTTATTTGGCAATTCTTTACCTTCCGGGTTTCCTATTTGTGTTTGTAAATAATCTTGCTTCGAAAGAATATAATCTCTAATGCCTTCTGTAAATGCAAATTGCAAATCGGTGTCAATATTCATTTTGATTACTCCGTAGCCAATTGCTTCTCTAATTTCTTCAACTGTAGAACCAGAACCACCATGAAAAACAAAATCTATGGAATTGTGTTTAACATTGTATTTTTTTGAAATATATTCTTGAGAGTTTTTTAATATTTTTGGAGTTAATTTTACATTTCCAGGTTTGTAAACTCCATGCACGTTTCCAAATGCAGCAGCAATTGTAAACCTCGGACTCACTTTCATTAATTCTTCATAAGCAAATGCAACTTCTTCTGGTTGCGTATATAGTTTAGAGTCATCTACATCAGAATTGTCAACGCCATCTTCTTCTCCGCCAGTTATTCCTAACTCAATTTCTAATGTCATACCCATTTTGCTCATTCTAACTAAGTATGTTTTACAAATCTCTATATTTTCTTCAATTGGTTCTTCAGATAAATCTATCATATGAGAACTATATAAAGGTTTTCCAGTTTCTGCAAAATGTTTTTCACTTGCATCTAACAAACCGTCAATCCAAGGTAATAATTTTTTTGCAGCATGATCTGTATGTAAAATTACAGGAACTCCATATAATTCTGCCATTAAATGAATGTGTTTTGCACCAGCAACAGCACCAGCAATAGCTGCTTTTTCATTTTCATTTGACAATCCTTTTCCTGCATTAAATACTGCACCACCATTTGAAAATTGAATGATTACAGGCGAATTTAATTCTTTTGCTGTTTCTAATACAGCATTTACGGTGTTAGAACCAACAACATTTACTGCTGGTAATGCAAAATTTTTAGCTTTTGCTAGTTTAAAAATTTCTTGAACAGCATTACCTGTTGCAACTCCTGGCTTTATTGAGTGACTCATGTTGTGTTATTTAAAATCTGTAAATAATTAGGTCAAAAATAGACAATTTTTGAAGAATTTAAATGTGTTCGTATAATTTATTATTTGATGTAGAATTGTTAAATAAACATTGAAATTAAAATGGATAGTTAATTCCTATGTTGTACACCGCATTGGTAAAATTGAAATTGCTAAACCATTTGTTTCTATTTAAATAAGGTTCATGAGCTTTAAATCCAATATCTAAACGAAGGATTAAAAAATTAAAATCATATCTAGCTCCAAAACCAGAACCAACTGCAATCTGTTTTATAGCTTCTAAGCTATTTAGTTTTGCATTAGAATCTACAAGTTTAGAGTTTGACAGCTCCCAAATATTACCAGCATCTATAAATAATGCACCTTTTAAACTGCTGATTAAATCAAATCTATATTCTAAACTTGTTAAAAATTTAAAATTCCCTACATTATATTCTAATCCTGGAGCTGTAGATCCAGGACCAAGTTCGTATGTTTTCCATGCTCTTATGTCATTTGAACCTCCAGCAAAATAGCTTTTTGTAAAAGGAATATCAGAATCTCCGTAGGCTAAAACGATTCCTAAAAGAGAACGAAAACCTAGTACAGAATTTCTAGAAACATCCCAAAATTGTTTGTATTCAATATCAGTTTTAAAGTATTGAGCAATGGGTGTATTTGAAATTGTTTTTACGCCACCACTATTTTTTTGATTGCTTAATAATGAAATAAAATTACCAGAATTTGCAACTCTAACTCTAAAAAAGGAAAAATTATTGTCTTTGTATGTTGTTTGATTACTGTAAGAATAAGTATATGCAATTGCTGGTACAATATAATTAGAAGTAATAATATTGTATCGATTTTTTACATTACCATTTGCATTAAATTCTGTTGGATTACTTGTTTGAAAATTAAAATCAGAATTTACGGTATTCATAAAACTAACAGCATTTTGTTTTGATAACACAAAATTAGGGTCGTAAGTTGTTGCTATTGGTTTTAGTTTTTCATATTCAGAACTATAAATATTAAAGTATTCACCCGTGTTTAAATTTCTAATGTATTGAATATTAAACAGTTCTAAGTTGATGGATTTTCTTTTGTTAAAATCCCATTTATAATCAATAATAGCGGTAACGGTTTGCTTGTCTAATCCAATATTTTTTTGAATCCCAGTACCAACGGATAGAATTGTTTTTGGAGACATTTCTTTTGGCACCAATCTGTTCAATCCAAAAGGAGCAAAAAACCTTGGAATTTCTAAAGAAGCGTCTGCGCCAAGTTCCCATGCATTAAAAAAACCGTTTGAATTGTTAAATTGAGTTGAAGAATTAAAGAAAGAACCAGTAAAAGAAAATTTAAAGATTTCTGCACCCTTAAAAGTATTCCTATTTGTTATTGAGAATTTTTCTGATACACCTAATATTCTAATATTAGAATGCGTTAATTCTGTTTCTGTACCAATAGAGAATTTCTTGTTGGGTGTTAATCTAATATTAGCAATTAATAAATCTGAATCTTTGATTTCTGTGTATTTAATATTTACCGATTTAAAATTTTTAAGTGATTTTAAATGAATCCTTGTTAAATTTCTTAAAGTATCGCTGTAAAATTGATTTGGTTTTATTAAAATAGATTGTGATAAATACTTTGGATTGTATTTAATTTTTTTATGTGCATAAAACGTAATTCCGTTGTGTGAAATAGAATCTAAATAAGGCTCTCCTTCTTTGTTGTAAGAATAATCTGTAAACACATTTATTTTTCCAATTTTTTTTACTTGAAAAGGTTTGTAAACATTTTTACCATTTTGATCTGTAAGATAATTTTCTGCAATAACCACTTGTACATTTGTTTTATAATCTGCCCTTGTACTATCTGGTGAGAACTGTATCGCATTATCAATAAAATGATAAACACCAGAATTTCTAAATAGTTTTGTTATTCTATTTGCTTCTTTAATAAAATTTTGATCGTTGTACTGATCTCCTGTTTTTAGAAAAGTATTTATGGTGTCTTTTTGATAAATTGTTTTTAAAACTGCAGATGGTATTTGAATAGAAATTGTATCTAAATAAAATGGTTTTCCTCTGTTAATAGTGTAAGTAATTGTTGCTTTTCTGTTTTTTAAAGTATCTTTTTTTGCTTCTGTTGTAGATTTAAAATATCCTTGATTCCAATAAAAAGCTCTTAAGTTTTTAACTGTTTTACGGGTTTTTAAATCGTTTATTATTACAGGAACTTCGCCATTGTTTAAAAACCAATTATTAAAATTAATATAAGAATTTGCTACAGCAATACTTTGTTTTTCTGAAAACAAGCTTTTAAAAAACTTGTACTTCTTAGGATGCAATATGCCCCAAGTTTTAGGCGTTTTTGGAGCAGTTGGATTTCCGAGATTATGAAAATATAAAGAGATTGGAACCCCTAAAGTTCTAGCATTTGGTTTTTGTAATACATAATCAAATAAATTTCTGTTTTTATTTTTTTTACCATCAACTAAAATTGTAGTAGATCTTAATAAGTGTTGTTTCTCGGGAACTCTTTTTACAGAGTTACAAGAAGCAAGTATTAAAAATATAAAAATAAAATAAGAAACTTTTTTCATTAGCTTTGTACAGACTATACCTTGGTTCAAAAGTACTATTTTTAGATGGTTTTTCTAATTTAAAATTAATTAATGAATTTATCAAAGAATCACATAAAACTTATAACAAGTTTACAGCAAAAAAAGTATCGACAAAAGCATAATTTATTTATTGCTGAAGGGGTTAAGGTTGTGAATGAATTGTTGAATTCTAATTTTGAAGTTGAGCAGCTTTTTATTACTGGTGATTTTGTAATTTCTTCAAAAACAGAAAATAGTATATCAATATCTGAAGCGGAACTAAAAAAAATAAGCCAACTTAAAACGCCAAATAAAGTAGTGGGTTTATTTAAAATCCCTCAAAGACATCCAGCTAAAGATACTGGATTAATTGTTGCACTTGATGCAATTAATGATCCAGGGAATTTAGGAACAATAATTCGTTTGTGCGATTGGTTTGGTGTGCAAAAACTGATTTGTTCTACAACAACAGTAGATTGTTATAATCAAAAAGTGGTGCAAGCATCAATGGGCTCTTTAACGCGTGTAGAAATAATTTACACTGATTTAGTTGAGTATTTAAAAGAAATAGAATTACCAACATTTATTGCTGATATGGATGGTGAAAATGTCTATAAAAGCGATTTGCCAAAAGAAGCAATTCTTGTGATGGGAAATGAAGCAAATGGAGTGTCTGATGAAATTAAAAAACTTGTTGAATCCAAAATATCAATTCCAAGATTTGGTAATATTCAAGAAACTGAAAGTTTAAATGTTGCCACCGCTACTGCAATTTTGTTGAGTGAGTTTAAACGAAATGTTTAGTAAACAGTTTTTGAATCAAAAAAAATTAAGCCTCCACCACTTTTTTACTTTGAACCTTACTTTTATTCAAAAGCAAAATTTAAAAACACACCTCTAGTTCCTAAAAAATTTATTGGAGAAGTCCACTGACTATTTGCATTGTCATCATATTTCAATTCATTATTCAAAGCAAAAACACCACGAATTGAAGGAGAAAACTTAAAAAAGTATAAATAAATATCGATTCCAATTCCAACTTCGTACATAAAATTATGCGTTTTCATTCTAAACTCTCCACCAGAATTATCATTTGTATTTCTTTGATTGCTAGAAAAATTATAATCATAAGAAACTCCAGCTAACACATAAGGCCTTACATTATCCATTCTGTTTGTGCTAAATTTTAGAACAAAAGGAATGTGTAAATACGTAGAGCCAATATCTCGAATGCTGTCTTGCTTAGTATTGATGTGTGTAAAAGCTAAAGTTTTAGAATTACTCATTAAACCTGGTTCAAAACGTAAATTGATGTTTTTATGCAAACGTAAATCTGCAATTAAACCCACATTAAATCCGCTGGTTGCAGTTACACTTATGTTAGCATTTGCGTAATTACTTGTTTTATAATCGATCTTAAAATCATTTTGATTTAACCCAAGATAAAAACCATAATGTAATTTTTTCTTATCAAAACTAGGTAAATAATCGACTCTATCTCTTTGTGCTATTAAAGAATTAGAAAGAAGAAAAAAAAGGCCTAAAAAAAGTAATTGTAATCTTTTCATATTTTACTTTGTAGCTGTATAAATTGATGCTACACCAAACGTAACAGGTTTATTTGTTGCAGTAGTAAACCCATTTTTTAGTAAAATATTGTTGAATTCAACTCCAAAAGGAAAAGAATTTGCAGATTCTGATAAATAAGAATAAGCAACTTTGTCTTTAGAAAATAATTTACCAATGATTGGTAGAATTACTGATGTGTGAAAACCATACCCTTGTTTGTAGGGAAATTTTGTTGGAACTGAGGTTTCAAGAATCACCAATTTTCCATTTGGCTTTAAAACACGTCTAATTTCTTGCAAACCTTTGTTTAAATTTGCGAAATTTCGAACACCAAAAGAAACAGTTATGGCGTCAAAAGTTTGATCGTCAAAAGGCATATTTTCAGAATCGCCAACAATCATTTCTATTTTATCAGATAAATTTTCTTTTGCAATTTTTTGCTTTCCAACGTCTAACATTCCTGCTGAAATATCTAATCCAATAATTTTATCAGGGTTTAAAGAAGCCATCATTATTGCTAAATCTCCTGTTCCGGTAGCAATATCTAAAATTTGCTTCGGATTATTTTCGCCAACAATTGCAACTACTTTTTTACGCCACTTTACATCAATTCCAAAAGAAATAACTCGGTTTAAATCATCGTAATTTTCAGAAATATTGTCAAACATTTGAGCAACTTGTTCTTTTTTACCTAATTCTGAATCTTTATATGGTTTTATTTTTTCTGCTGACATTTTATATTTGCTTTAGGCTTCAAGCTATATGCTGTAAGCCAATAATAGTTCATTTTCAGGTTTTTCTTAAACTTTCAATTTCCACTTTTCCTTTTTGGGGAAATATCCAAAGGACAAAGGGGTTTATCCGTTTATTGCAACAACTTCATTAATTTGATTTGGTAACATGTCTTTTAACATGGTTTCAATTCCGTTTTTCAATGTCATTGTTGATGACGGGCAGCCGCTACAAGCGCCCTGTAAAATAACACTTACAATTTTACTTTCTTTATTATAAGATTTAAAAGCAATATTTCCACCATCAGAAGCTACTGCGGGTTTTATGTATTCATCTAAAATACTCACTATTTTAGTAGAAGTTTCATCAAGATTTTCTGGAGTAGTATTTTCTAATTCTATACTTTCTTTTGCTGCTTTAGGGATTTGCTTGATAATTATTTTGTTTTCCTGTAAGTAGTTAAGAATAAATGTTCTTAATTCTGGATAAATTTCATTCCATTCTATCATATCAAATTTTGTAATTGACACGTAGTTTTCTGAAATAAAAACTTCTTTTACAAACGGAAAATGAAATAAAGCTTGTGCTAACGGAGATGTTGCATTTGCTTCATCAATATTTTTGCACTCAACATCTGTAGTTGTTAAAGATTTTGTAGTTCCAAATTTCATTACAGAAGGATTTGGAGTTATTTCTGCATATACTTCAATTGCCTGTTTTTTTGTTGTTTCAGGTTCTTGCATAATAGTATTTCCGTTGTTTAAATACAGCTCAATTTGCTCTCTTACTTCTTCTTGAACATCACTCCACTCAACAATATCATATTTCTGAATTGCAATAAAATTTGCAGTAATAAATACTTTTTTCACAAAAGGTAAATGAAATAATTGCTGTGCTAATGGTGCATTTTTTGCTTCATCAATATTGTTAAATTCATAACTTCCACCATTAATTAAAATGGAAGTACTTGCAAACTTAATAATAGAATCGTTGTTGGTGTTTTGTATAGAAATAGCTATTTTGCTCATAATAATATAAAATGTTGTTTTAGTAGATTTTTACTAAACAAATGTCTGGCAAAATTAAGGTAAAATTATGAATGAATGGCAAAGACCTCATAGGTTTATTTCCAATGAAGTCTTGTTAATTTCTTGAAATTCTGTTTTTATAAATTGATACTTAAAGTAGCTGTTAAAATACGATTGTCAATTTTTAATTCTGAAGCATTTATTTGATTGTATTGAGGGTAAAAATCATACAATTGTGTGTTTGTTTTATTTTGGTATGCAAAATCTAATTTTACATTTCCAAAGTTATATCCTGCACCATAAGAATATCCTTTTATATTATCCGAAGTTTTTGCAAATGCATCTGGACTCTGAGAATAATGATATCCACCACGTAAACTAAGTGATTTAAAACGCCATTCTGTACCAACATTTAAAGTATATGTATTTCTTAAGTTGTTATTAAAAAATTGATTTTCTACCGAAAAATCTGCATTAGAAAGTTTTAGATTTTTATAATTACTTGATGTGTAATCAAGGTTTATTAAGCCACTTTTTCCAAAAACATAAGCAATGCTTGCAGTTGTTTTTGAAGGTGTTTTTAATTTATAAGAAAATGCTTGAATAGGAAAATAATTACCAGTTGTATTATCGTAAATAGTGTTGTTATTAGAAACAATGATTTCTGTATCGCCTAAATAACCATCATTATTTAAAATATTAGTTTCTTCTCTTATTTCTGTAAACCAAATTGGAGTGTGATAAGAGAAACCTAACCGTAAATTTTTTGACACTTTATATATTGCACCAATACTAATAGAAAACCCAGTTCCTAGTGTGTTATTTTCTTGATAAAACTTTGCACTTAACACATTTCCTGCCCCATCATTGTTTTGCTCATTTAAAAAAGATTGTTGTGAAAAATTTAAATCAAAAAAGTTTACTGAAGCACCAAGATATAAATCGTTTTGATATACTCCAGAAATAGCGAAATTGTATTCTGTTAATTTCCCATTATAATTATTGATAAATTGTTGAGAATCTGAATTTGTAAACTGAGTAATAGGGTTTGCTGTATCTAAAGGAAATTCTGTAAACGTTGCAAAACTACTGTTTCCGTTTGCAATAAAATTAGTGTCAAAATTATTTTTTATAGCGTAGTTAAAACTAAAAGCAAATTTAGACCAATCACTATTTGTACTGTTAGTATAAACAAAAACGACTCCAGCTTGAGAAAAGTTAAAATAATCATTTTGAGTTGTTGTAGTATTTCCGTAATATTTAGTATTTATTTCTGCAGTCCTAGAATCTACCGATGCAGAAAATAAACTATTATTAAAAATAGCTCCACTAGCAGGATTTATTTTTATAGCACTAACATCTCCACCTAAAGCACCAAAAGCACCGCTCATTGCATTGTACCTTGCTGTACCTGTATTGTTGTCTTTTGAAAATAAGATTGCTAAATCTTCATAACCCAAACTTTGCGAAAAAATAGGCAAAGAAATTGCACAAAAGAGAACAAATAGTGTGACTTTTTTCATGTTTTTAAATTTAAATTGTTAATTCCCTCTTCTTCTTGAAGAAGTATTGCTACTTCTAGAGCTAGAATTATTTCTTGATGAACTTCTATTGGAAGACGAATTTGATCTATAAGATTTATTTGAATTCGAAGAACTCCTTCTTGATGTATTGTATGTTTTTTTATTAGAAGAATTCGATCTCTTTTTTACAGTAGAATTTCGTTTTGTATTTGATGCTCTATTTGTATTGGTAGAGCTTCTTCTCGAATTACTGTTTTGTGTAGAATTGTTTCGTCTTCTAGTATTGTAATTTATATTATTAAAAATAGATTTTACTCTACTATTTATTGTTGAAGATCTTCTTCTTAAGGAATTTGTGTTGCTAGAATTATAGAAAGAAGAATTTCTTCTACTAGTTGTGTTAGTAGAATTTCTTCTGGTAGTTATGTTGTTAGTATTTCTTCTATTATATGTATAGTTTCTATTATAATTATTGTTGTAATATCTAGTATTGTTATAATATGAGTTATTGTGATAATAAGGAGAATAATAATAATTATAGAATCTATTATTGTTATAGTAACCATAATAAGATGGATAATAGGTGTAGTTTCCGTAAAAACCATGTCTAAAACCCCATTGATATCCCCAAAAAGGGTTGTAACTATAATAATCCCAATAATTTCTTCCCCAGTTTCTTAAATTTATATTGATAACAACAGTATCATCATTATTGGTAGAATAACCCCAAGGGTCATTGGTGTAGTTATTATCTAAATTATCGTAAGAATCATATTCATCTACATTTGTAAAAGTATCTCCATCAGTTAAATTATATAGAACATCAATTTCTTCTTTAAAATAGCTGTCTTCTGTTTTATTGTAGTTTCTAGTATCTTTTACAATAATTTTTTCTACAACTGGCTCATCATCATAAATTCCATCATTGTTATATACGCTTTGGTAAGTTCCGCACGATACTAAAATTAAATTTGCTAAAAATACAAATCCAAGATAAGTTGTTCTTTTTTTAAAATATGATTGAGATTTCATAATTTGTGTTCATCAGGTTAATATTATTTTTGCAAAAAAATTAAACTTTGATTGGGACACACTAATCTTTTTGCATTAGTTTTGTGCTGGATTTTAAATCTACACTAAAGATAACAAGTTTTATGCCAAACTTTTAAATATGGGTAAGAAATTAACAACAAGAAAAGAAGATTATTCTAAATGGTATAACGAATTAGTTGTTAAAGCTGATTTAGCTGAAAACTCTGCCGTTAGAGGTTGCATGGTTATAAAACCTTACGGATATGCTATTTGGGAAAAAATGCAGGCAGAGTTAGACAGAATGTTTAAGGAAACTGGACATGAAAACGCTTATTTCCCTTTATTTGTGCCTAAAAGTTTGTTTGAAGCTGAGGAAAAAAATGCAGAAGGATTTGCAAAAGAATGTGCAGTTGTAACACACTATCGATTAAAAAATGATCCAGATAATAAAGGTAAGTTAATTGTAGATCCTAATGCAAAATTAGAAGAAGAATTGGTAGTGAGACCAACTTCTGAAGCGATTATTTGGAATACCTATAAAGGCTGGGTTCAATCGTATAGAGATTTACCATTATTAATAAATCAATGGGCAAATGTAGTTCGTTGGGAAATGAGAACACGTTTGTTTTTAAGAACAGCAGAGTTTTTGTGGCAAGAAGGTCATACAGCTCATGCAACTAAAAAAGAGGCAGTTGCAGAAGCAAAACAAATGCAAGAAGTATATGCAGAATTTGCAGAAAATTTTATGGCGATGCCAGTTGTAAAAGGGTCAAAATCTGAAAGTGAGCGATTTGCTGGGGCAGAAGATACTTTTACAATTGAAGCGTTAATGCAAGACGGAAAAGCTTTACAAGCCGGAACATCACATTTCTTAGGGCAAAATTTCGCAAAAGCATTTGATGTAAAATATACTTCTAAAGAAGGAAAGCAAGAATATGTTTGGGCAACTTCTTGGGGAGTTTCTACGCGTTTAATTGGTGGTTTAATAATGACACATTCTGATGATTTTGGATTGGTTTTGCCACCAAAACTAGCACCAATTCAAGTGGTGATTGTGCCTATTTATAAAAACGAGGAACAATTGGAAGCTATTTCAGAGAAAGTATTAGAATTTGTAAAAGTATTTAAAGAAAAAGGAATTTCAGTTAAGTTTGATACTAGAGATACATATAGACCTGGAGCAAAATTTGCTGAATATGAACTTAAAGGAGTTCCTGTAAGAATGGCTTTTGGTGCGAGAGATTTAGAAAATAATACTGTAGAAATTGCACGTAGAGATACATTAGAAAAACAAACTGTTTCGCAAGACACAGTTGTAGATTTTATTGAGGGTTTGTTGAATAAAATTCAAGAAAACTTGTATGATAGAGCGGTTGAGTATAGAAGTAATCATACTACAGAAGCTACTAATTTTGATGAGTTTAAAGAAGTAATTGATACAAAAGGTGGTTTTGTTTTAGCTCATTGGGACGGAACAGAAGAAACAGAAGATAAAATTAAAGAGCTTACAAAAGCAACAATTAGATGCATCCCAAATGACGCTAAATTTGAAGAAGGAATATGTGTGTATTCTGGTAAGCCATCTAAGAGGAAAGTGCTGTTTGCGAAGGCATATTAATTATCTGTAAAAAAAATTAAAATTTTATTGCAGAGTTTTAAAAACGTTGTATATTTGCACCCGCAATCAGCAATAAGATTGTAATGGTCCGTTCGTCTAGGGGTTAGGACGCCAGGTTTTCATCCTGGTAACACGGGTTCGATTCCCGTACGGACTACAAGTTTTAAAATAAACTAAAATTAAACATTATGGCAAATCATAAGTCAGCTTTAAAAAGAATTAGAAGTAACGAAGCAAAGAGGTTAAGAAACAAGTATCAGCATAAAACGACAAGAAATGCTGTAAGAAACTTGCGTGCAGTTCAAGATAAGAAAGAAGCTGAAGCGTTATTACCTTCTGTTATTGCGATGTTAGATAAGTTAGCTAAGAATAATATTATCCATGCAAATAAAGCGGGAAACTTAAAATCTAAATTAACAAAGCACGTAGCGGCATTGTAATTTTTAGATTAACAACATTAAAAAAAAGCGTTCTGAAAATTCAGAACGCTTTTTTTATTTTGTAAAATAATGGGTTTTACCAATCATAACTTTTATTTGCATCTAGTTTAATAAAGATAAATAAGAGTAATGTAAATCCCCAAAGAGAAGAGCCACCATAACTAAAAAAAGGCAACGGAATTCCGACTGTTGGTAACAATTGAGTTACCATTCCAATATTTATTACTACATGAAAAAATAGAATAGAGGCTAAGCTGTATCCATAAATTCTGCCAAATTTGTTTTTATGCGTTTCTGCTAAATAAATAATTCGGTAAAGGAGAAGCATAAATAAAATAATTACTAAAGAACTTCCTAAAAACCCCCATTCTTCGCCAACGGTACTAAAAATATAATCAGTGTCTTGTTCGGGTACAAAATTTCCTTGTGTTCTATCTCCTTGTAAAAAACCTTTTCCGAATCCACCACCAGAACTAATAGCTTGTAAAGATTGATTAGTATTATATCCAATTTTTTTGGTGTCTTTAGACAAGCCTAAAAGAATTTCGAACCGATCTCTTTGATGCTGTTCAAAAACATTGTTAAAAATGTAACCAGAGCTAAAGATATAAATTCCGAAGACTACATAAATTCCTAGAATTTTAAACCAGTTAAATTTAAAATACCCTTTATTTCTTCTTAAGTAGTAAAAAACGATTATGGATAATACAGTAAAAACAATTATGATAATTGTTGATGGTCCAAAAAGTAATGTTAGTAAAAATAAGATAATCGCAAGTGATCCTAATATAATATAGTTTAAAGTTAAACCTTCTCTATTCAACACAAAAAAGAAAGATAGATATACTAAAACAGAACCTAAATCGGGTTGTAAAGCAATTAACAATGCGGGTAAAAATATGATTATAAATGCTTTAATTTGATTTTTAATTAGTTTTAAATTGTATTGCCGGTCACTTAATAATTTAGCAAGCGCAAGTGCTGTAAAAGCTTTTGCAAATTCTGACGGCTGCAAACCCATAAACCCAAAATTATACCAAGATGTTGCTCCGTTAATGTTTTTACCAAAGAGAAATAAACCTGCTAAAGATAAAATAGAAATGAAATAGAGAATACTGGCAAACTTTTCATAAAACTTTGAATTGAAAAAAAGTATAAGAATAATTAAAGGAACACATAGAATTATCCATAGTAATTGTTTACCATATCTGGTAGAAAGATCTAGAATTTCTGAATTATTAACAGAAGTGGTTGTAGCATAAATATTTACCCATCCAAAACCGACCAATGTAACGTAGAGAATTACTAGAATCCAATCTATACCATAAAAAATATTATTTTTTTCTATTCTCAATCTTTAAATTTTGTTTTTGGAAGTTTCATTTTCTGATCATAAATATTTTGCAAACTTAAGTTGATCATGTTTTTTTCTACCCTTTTTCTATTCTTTCCAGTTATTTCCTTACGCAAGTATTTTTCTATCAATAAACTTGTAATTGGTGCAGCAATAGCTGAGCCATAACCTCCATTTTCCACAAAAATAGCAATTGCAATTTTAGGGTTATCTTTTGGTGCAAAAGCTATTAAGATTGAATGATCTCTTAATTGTTTTCTAATTCCATTTATAATGGCAAAGTTTTCTGAAGTTCCAGTTTTTCCAGCAATCTCTATTCCATTTACTTTACTCAATTTTCCTGTTCCTGTCTTAAAAACCTCGTGCATTCCTTCTATTATAGGATCGAAATATTTTGGATCGATAGTTGTTTTTTTAGGAACTGTAAAATTAGGGTTTGTAATCTCTTTTTCTTTTACTTTCTTTAATATATGAGGCGTAAAAAAGTATCCTTTATTTGCAATTGCTGCTGTAATATTTGCTAACTGAATAGGAGTTGTTAAAACTTCTCCTTGACCTATAGCATTAGATATATTTGTTGTTGGTCCCCAAGAATATTTATAACGAGAATCATAATATTTTCCGTTAGGAATTAACCCCGGATTACCAGTAGGTAAGTCATATCCTAAATAATTTCCCAATCCAAAACTTTTTACATGGTTGCTCCAAGCGTCCATTCCAACACTTGCAGATTCTGCATTGTCTATTATTTTTCTGTATGCTGTAGAAAAATAACTATTACAAGATTTTGCAATTGCTAAATGTAATCTGATTGGACCACCAAAAATATTACTATGGCATTTTTGAAAATCACTTTTTTTACTTCCATACTGATAACCACCATAGCAATAAACATAAGAATTTTCATCTATAACACCTTCTTGTAAACCGATTAAAGCATTGATAAGTTTAAACGGTGACCCTGGAGGATATTCAGCTTTAAGACTTCTATCAAACATTGGTTTGTTTTCTATATCACCAAATAATCTCACAGAATTTGCAGATCTTTGTCTTCCAACCATCATGTTAGGATTGTATGTTGGCGCAGATACTAGTGCTAAAATTTCTCCAGTTTCTGGCTCAATTGCAACAATGGCTCCACGCTTTCCAGACATTAATAATTCTCCATACTGTTGTAAATCAGTATCAATAGTTAATGAAATATCTTGCCCATTTACAGCTAGAGTATCATGTTTTCCATCTTTGTATTTTCCGATAATTTTATTTAATCTATTTCGATGCAAATATTTCTTTCCTTTTATTCCGCGTAAAATAGAATCGTACGATTTTTCTACGCCACTACTTCCAATTAATTCTCCTTGTTGGTATTTATTACTTTTTCTAATCTCAGATTCTCTAACCTCACTTATGTAACCTAAAATATTTGCAGCTGAATTAATTGGATAATTTCTAATGCTTCTTTTTTGGATGTAAAACCCTTTAAACTTATAAAGTTTTTCTTGTAAATAAGCAAAATCCTCTTTGGCTAACTGTTTTAAAAAAACTGATGGAAGCCATGGAGAATATTTTTTAGCTGTTTTAAATTTTCGTTTAAAATAATTTTTATCAATCTTTAATAGATTTATAAATTCAAGAGTATCAAGTGGTTCTACATCATTCGGAACCACCATTACATCGTAAGAAAGTTGGTTGGCAACTAAAAGTTTTCCATTTCTATCATAAATATATCCTCGTTCTGGATACTCATAAATAACTTTTACAGCAGAATTATGATTTGGATCTAAATCTGCACCATTAATTACTTGTAATTGAAATAATCTTCCAATTAATATTAACCCTGCGAGAGTAATTAAAAAGTAAAGTAAAAAGCTACGTTTCATTTATTTTTCTTCCTGATTATTGATGCTCCTAAAAAAAACAAAACTGAAGTAAAGGTACTCGAATACAATGTGTTGGCTAAAACAATCGAAAAGTTTTGTGTGCTAAAGTTAGCTAAAGAAAACAAAATGAAGTGATGTATTACTATTAAAATTATCACATAATTAAAAACCTTACCAAAAGGTTCTTGTTGTAAATTAAATAAAAGATAATCTTGTTCTGTTTTTTTAAAAATTACTCGAATAAAAAAAAGTCTTATATAGGCTACAAAAAGGAGTGAGAAAGCATTAATTCCTCCAGAGTCAGAGAAAAAATCTATAGATAGTCCTAACAAAAAAGAGAGAAATAAAAACAAAAAGCGTTCTTTTTTTAACGGATAAAAAATTACAAAAGCAACATATAAATAGGGGTTAATGTATCCTAAAAACATTACATTGTTAAGTAGAAATACCTGTAGAAACAACAGCGAAAAAAACAAAAAAGAAATGTAAACAATTTTATTCATCTAAAGTGTTATTTAATGAGTGTATTTCTTCCTTTTCTAATGCTGTAATAATATATACATTACCTATATTACTCATGTCGTTAAATAGTTTTATATCTATAAATTTATTACTGCTTTTAGTGTAGATTTTCTGAATGGTTCCTATTAAAATTCCTTCTGGGAAAATAATAGATTTTCCGCCCGTAATAATTGTATCTCCAACTTTCATGTTTGCTTGTCTTGGTAAATCTTCTAACTGTACAATATTGTAATCTTTTCCATTCCAAACCAAGGTACCAAAATGAGAACTGTTTTTTAGCTTTGCATTAATTTTACTATTACTATTTAAAATTGATTGAACTCTAGCGTAATTTGCACTAACATCTTCTGTGATTCCAATAACGCCTTTGCTGTTAACAACAGCCATTTCTTTATTAACTCCTTGGTTTTCCCCTTTGTTTAAAAGGATGAAATTATTTGGATTATGATAATTGTTACTATAAACTTTAGCTTTTGTATAAGTGTATTTTTGGTAATTTAAAGTAGAATCAATAATAGAAACACTAACCGTAGAGTCTGTTTTAGAAATATATTTTTCTAACAGGTTTTTTAACTCCTCATTTTCTGAGATTAATTCTTCGTTTTGAAATTTTAAATTGAAGTAGTTAGAAATTTTAGATGTTTTTTTATAAAAACCACCAGTAATTTCATTAGCAGAACTTATAAATTTACTCTTATGAAAGTTGTTGTTGTTAATCGTAAAAAAGAGTGCAATAATTTCTAGCAACAAAAAAAACAGAAAATATTTATACTTTCTAAAAAAATAAATTAGTTGTTGCATAAAAAAGAATCAAATGTGTTTTACTTCATTAATATACTTTTGTATTTTTCAATCTCTTTTAAAGCAATTCCTGTTCCTCTAACAACAGCTCTTAAAGGATCTTCGGCAACATAAACTGGTAAGTCTGTTTTTCTAGATAAACGCTTGTCTAAACCACGCAGCATAGATCCGCCACCAGCTAAATAAATACCAGTATTGTAAATATCGGCAGCTAATTCTGGCGGGGTTTTAGATAAGGTTTCCATCACGGCATCTTCGATTCTTAAAATAGATTTATCTAATGCTTTTGCAATTTCTCTAAACGAAACTTGTACTTGTTTTGGTTTTCCACTCAATAAATCTCTACCTTGAACCAACATATCTTCTGGCGGAGAATCTAAGTCTTCAGTTGCAGCTCCAATATTTATTTTAATTTTTTCTGCAGTTGTTTCTCCAACGTATAAGTTATGTTGTGTACGCATATAATACATAATGTCACTTGTAAATAAATCACCTGCAACTTTTACAGATTGATCACAAACAATACCAGCTAAAGCAATAACAGCAATTTCTGTTGTTCCTCCACCTATATCAATAATCATGTTCCCTTTTGGTTCCATAATATCAATACCTACACCAATTGCTGCTGCCATTGGTTCAAAAATTAAGTAAATTTCTTTGGCGTTCATGTGTCTTGCAGAATCTTGTACTGCACGTCTTTCAACTTCTGTAATTCCAGAAGGAATACAAATTACCATACGTAATGCAGGAGGAAATAATCTCTTTTTAATTGATGGAATTTGCTTTACAAATTCTTTAATCATTTCTTCGGATGCTTGAAAATCTGCAATTACACCGTCTTTTAAGGGTCTAATAGTTTTAATATTTTCATGCGTTTTTCCTTGCATCAAGTTGGCTTCTTTACCAACAGCAATAATTTTACCAGTTATTCTATTTCGGGCAACTATTGATGGACTGTCTATTACCACTTTACCATTATGTATGATAAGTGTATTCGCTGTACCTAAATCGATAGCGATATCTTCCGTCATAAAATCGAAAAAACCCATAAAATTTTCTTTTTTTAATTTTTAATGTATTCTTACAAATCTACTAAATTTCTGTGTTCAAATCACACAATATTTAATAGTTATTTATTAGTGTTTAAAATGTCTTGTTCCTGTTAAAACCATTGAAATATTATTGTTATTACAATAATCAATACTTAATTGATCTTTAATTGATCCTCCAGGTTGTATTACACTTGTTATTCCTGCATTTCCTGCAATTTCTACACAATCTGGAAACGGAAAAAAAGCATCGCTTGCCATTACAGATTTATTTAAATCAAAATTAAAATTTTTGGCTTTTTCAATTGCTTGATTTAATGCGTCAACTCTACTTGTTTGCCCAGTCCCACCTGCTAGTAATTGCTTGTTTTTAACTAATATTATTGTGTTTGATTTTGTGTTTTTACACAATTTTGAAGCAAATAATAAATCTTCTAACTGACTTTCTGTTGGTTTATTGTTGGTTGCATAAGTTAAATCTTTTAAAGTATCTGTAATAAAATCTTTATCTTGAACCAAAGCGCCATTTAAACAAGTTCTTACAGTTGTTTTTGGTAAATCAACTTCTTTCTGAATTAAAATAATCCTATTTTTCTTTCCTTTTAATACAGTCAACGCATCTTCTGTGTAAGATGGAGCAATGACAACCTCACAAAATAATTTATGAATTTCTTCAGCAGTTTTTTTATCAATTTTTGTGTTTGCGATTAGAATTCCGCCAAATGCAGAAACCGGATCTCCTGCTAAAGCATCAACATATGCTTGTTTAATGGTTTTTCTTTGTGCAAAACCGCAAGCATTATTGTGCTTTAAAACCGCAAATGTTGGTGCTTCTCCTTTAAATTCTGCCATTAAATTTACAGCAGCATCAACATCTAATAAATTGTTATAACTTAATTCTTTACCATGTAATTTATCAAACATAGCTTCTAAACTACCAAAGAAAAAACCTTTTTGATGTGGGTTTTCGCCATATCGTAAAACTTGCCCTTTAGTTTCGCTAATTTTTAAAACTGGTTCTTCATGATTTGAATTAAAATAATTAAAAATGGCGGTATCGTAATGTGATGAAATATTAAAAGCTTTTGCCGCTAATTTTTTTCTATCAGAAAGTGTTGTTGAACCATTATTTTCAGAAATCAATGATAAAAAATCATTGTATTGTTCCATAGAAGAAATAATTACCGTGTCTTTAAAATTTTTTGCTGCTGCTCTAATTAAAGAGATTCCACCAATATCAATTTTTTCAATAATATCTTCTTCGGATGCTCTAGAAGCAACGGTTTTTTCGAAAGGATACAAATCTACAATTACTAAATCTAGTTGTGGAATTTGAAATTCTTTCATTTCAGCAACATCGTCAATATGATTTTGTCTGTTTAAAATTCCGCCAAAAACTTTTGGATGTAATGTTTTTACTCTACCACCTAAAATAGAAGGATACGAAGTTACATCTTCAACAGGAGTTACTTGTATTCCTAAATTCTTGATAAATTTTTCCGTTCCTCCAGTAGAATAAATGGTTACATTTTGTTCATTCAGTTTTTCAACCAAAGGTTGTAATCCGTCTTTGTGAAAAACAGAAATTAATGCAGATTTAATAGTTTTTGTGCCAGTCATTTTGTTGAGTTGTTAAGCACACAAAGCTACTAAATATCTAAAGTTAATACAATAGATTTTTTGCTTAAAAATAAACCTTAATCGAGTTCGAATCTGGTTTTAAAGTCGTTAACTAAACTGGTGTAGTTTTTGTATCTTTTTGATGAGAAATCGTTCTTTTTAGAACCTGTAATTTTACTTAATAAAGTACTGAAAAAAGTATTTTGTTTTTTCATTTTTAGGGGAATTAATGATTACAAAAATAATGTTTACTAAACTATTTTAAAAAACAAACTTAAAGAAAATATTTAGAAACTCCAAAAGCATTAAAAACTTTTTCAAAAAAGTTTAGAAACCGCTTTACATATAAACTCTAACAGTTCTTCGTCTATTTCTGTAAATACGTTGGCTGTATGAGAATCGATATCAATTTGACCAATATTTTCTCCGTTTGTAAAAATTGGAATTACAATTTCAGATTTTACTTTCCAGCCACAAGAAATATAATTCTCTTGCTCTGAAACATCTTGTACAACAAAATTTTGATTGCTAACTGCAACTTGGCCGCAAATTCCTTTTCCGAACGGAATAATAACATGTTCTGTTGGTTCTCCAGTAAATTGTGCTAATTTCAACTCTTCTTTGTTGCCATTTTTAAAATAAAAACCAACCCAATCATAATAAGAAATTTCAGATTCTAAAAAATCGCAAATTGCTTGTAGCTTATTTTCTTTAGTAGTTGATCTATTAATTATTAAAGAAATATTTTCTTTTAACTTATTTAGTTGCATGTTGTTTAAATTCAAATTGCTTAAATTTGTTAAGCATCATTATTAATGCTGCAAAATAAATAAATTTTGTTTTGAATAAGTATAAAAACAGCATCCTTTTTTTAGTTAAATTTTTTACAACCTATTTTTTGCTTTTTGCAATTTACGCGACTTATTTAAGTATTTTTCAAGTAAAAAAAAATATTTTTCAATGTGCTCCTTTAACCACTAAGGTTGCAGATTATACAGTTTATGTTTTAAATATGTTTGGGTATAATGCCGCAAGTATGCAACATAAAAGTGAAATGTCTATAAAACTATTAGTAAATAATCAATATATAGCCAGAGTAATAGAAGGTTGTAATTCTATTAGTATTATTATTTTATTTATAGCATTTATTATTGCTTTTTCTGGACCTAAAAAAGCAACAATTCTATATGCTTTTGCGGGTAGTATATTTATTTACTTAATAAATATACTGCGAATTGCTTTTTTAACGATTATGTTATATAAGTTTCCAAATCAACAATTATTGTTGCATAATTTAGTATTTCCTGCAATTATCTATGGAACTACTTTTTTGTTATGGATTATTTGGGTTCAAAAATTTTCATATCATAAAAAATGAAAAAAGTTCTAAAATATATCGTTTTAGCTATATTAATTGCACTACTTTTTTTAGTTAGAGCTTTTGAAAGCAATTTGTTTTATGATCCATTAATTAAATACTTTCAAAATGAGTATTTATATTTAAGAATGCCAAAAGTAAATACTTGGAAATTGGTAGTTGATTTACTGTTTAGATACACTTTAAATTCATTAATTACTTTAGCAATTATTTATGTGTATTTTAACAAGAAAAGATATGTAAAGTTTGCAGGATTCTTTTTAATGTTGGCTTTTGTACTCTTGATTTTTACATTTGTGTTTTTATTAAAAGATGAATTTAAACACGGTTATTTATTGCCTTTTTACATAAGAAGATTCTTAATTCATCCATTATTTTTGATCATACTTTTCCCTGCATTTTATTATATGAAATTAAATAAATTGAAAAGATTTTAAGTGGGTTTATTCTTAATTATTTTACAGTTATAGTTTTTTCTTCATAAATAATTGATCCGTCATTTGCAATTCCTTCAATATACATTTTTATATATTCTTGATTTAAATGTGGAATTTTAAAAGTGTAGTTATCTTTATCTAATTTAATATTTGGTTTCCAGAAAATGGCTCCATAGTTTTTAAAAACAGCATCTGTAGTAGAATAATAATTTGGCTTATAATAAGATTTTTCTTTAGCAAAACCAATTGGGTTAATTACCTTATTAAAAGGGCTATAGGTTTTCTTTACAATATTTTTATTGGTGTAAAGAAAAATTTGCCCATTAAAACTTTTTGAGATTAGAATTTCTTCGAAATCACCTACTTCGAAATTGCTTATCATGGTTATATTATTTTGATATTGATCAACAATTTGTACGTCATCTAAAAAAACTTCCACAGGGCTTCTTCCACCATAAAAACCTGTTGCACCTCTTTGGGTTTGTATACTTATTTCATTATTAAGCCGTGTAATTAGAAACCCTTTCATATTTAAAAAAGACAGAATGTTTTCTGATTTAAAAAAATCTCCATCAATAATATTATAAGAAGTTGCGGAGCCGTATAATCTAGTTGGACTTCTTTTCTTTTTTAATTTTGCTTTTATAACAACTTCATCTAAAAGAATTCTGTTACTTATAAAATTATTTATATTTACAGGGACTTTTATATAATCATAATTTTTAGAAATCTGTATATTGTTTTTGTCTAACTTTGGATAAAAATTAGAGTAGATTTTTGGTTTAATAAATTTTCCTTTACCAGAGGAAATAATAAAACCAACATCACTTGAGTCTGTTAAAAAAATGTTTTTAAATGAAAACTTGTTTTTAACAATCTGTGTAGAAGTAAAAAGATTGTTTTGTGGCGAGAGTAAAAAGATATTTGTTGAATCTTTTACGGTAGAATTAATTCCTCCTTTTATTGTTATTCCTTTTTCAAATTCAAACTTTATTTTAGGTGTAACATTAAAAATATTATACCAGTTGTATTTACTCCAACCTTGAGTTAATAATAACAAATCTAAATTGGCTAATTTTTTTCTATTTGTATTTTTAAAATAATACGAGCTATTTTCAATATCTCCTTTTATAAATGGCTTTAAAAGAAATTTAGAATACATGGTGTTTTTTAAAGAATAACTTTTTGTGCCTTTAGGTAAAAATGTTGTGCTTAAATATTGTACCTGATTATTGGTTTTACTTAACTGTAAAGTTAGTGAGTCTTTAGATTTACCTATAATTTCATAGTTAGTTTTTGAAAGCAATTTTTTATCATAATTAAAAAAGATTCTTTCTGAAATTGGTTTATTGTTTTCATTTACAACAGTAATTATATTGATACCTTTAGGTAATTTTTTCACTGATAGAGTAAAATTGTATAGTTTTATAATATCATTTAAAACAAATGATACTTTTAAAAGAGATGCTTTATTATGAATATATATATAATATTTCTTATTTAAAGTGTTTTGTAATGTTGCAGTATTAGTTTCTATATTCAATTTAATGAATGTAGAATTAGGGTTTTCTACATTAAGAGTGAAGCCTGTTTTCTTTGCAGGCTCAACATTCTTTATAATATCCTCGTCATCTTGGGTTGTAATTTTAACTTTATAATTAGTGTTTGGTTTATAATAAAAACTAACCTTTCCTAAGCCAAACTGATTTGTGCTTAATTTTTTTATAACCTTGTTTTTATCATCTAATAAAACACCATATTTTATTTGAACACCTTTATTTTCTTTATTTTTTATGATAATTCCAACAACAGCATTTGTAGATTCTACTAAATGACCACCTTCTGGTAATAATTGTAAATCGTAATTACTATCTGATTCAACAATGTTATCTGAAGATTTTTTATTACTAATAATTTGTATTTTTTGAATAAAAGGTTCATCTTCTTCAAAATTTCGCATCCAATTAGTTGATGCTTTTACATAATATATTTTATCAGTAAATGTAGAATCTATTTTAATATTTCCAGTAGCAATTCCATTTTCAACAAAAAATAATTTAGATTGTTTATAAACCCCTTTTTCATTATAAATAACCAAGTTTAAATTGGTTGTTTGTGTATGTAATTTTTTTGTTTTTTGATTTAATATATATGCTTGAAACCAAATTTCTTCTCCTTTAATAAAGGATGTTTTATTTAAATGTAAGTATGGTATTTCTCTAGTTAGTTTAAAATAATTTATATAAGAAGAGTCTAACGACTTCTTTTCTTGTCCAAAACCAACAATTGTTAAAATTGATAAAAAAAGAAATAAGAATGTAGTTTTTTTCATAGCTTTAAGTTAAGGTAATTAATATTTGTTGTTTTTAAAACAAATAATATGCCAAAAAAAACCTCGAGAAATTCTCGAGGTTTTTTAAATTTATCTATGATGATTCAACATTACATCATTCCTGGCATTCCACCACCCATTGGAGGCATTCCTCCACCAGAATTATCTTCTTTAATGTCTATTAAAGCACATTCAGTTGTTAGAATCATTCCAGCTACAGAAGCAGCATTTTCTAAAGCAACACGAGTTACTTTTTTAGGGTCGATAATTCCAGCTTTTAGCATATCAACATACTCGTCAGATTTAGCATCGTAACCAAAGTCTTTTTTACCTTCTAGTACTTTGTTGATAACCACAGAACCTTCTCCACCAGCATTTTCAACAATAGTTCTTAAAGGAGCTTCAATAGCACGAGCAACAATTTGAATTCCGGTTACTTCATCTAAATTGTCAGCAGTTAATTTTTCTAATACTTTTTTAGCACGAACTAAAGCAACTCCACCACCAGCAACAATTCCTTCTTCAACCGCAGCTCTTGTTGCGTGTAAAGCATCATCAACTCTGTCTTTTTTCTCTTTCATTTCTACTTCAGAAGCAGCGCCAACATATAAAACTGCAACTCCGCCAGCTAATTTTGCCAAACGTTCTTGTAGTTTTTCTTTATCGTAATCAGAAGTTGTAGTTTCTATTTGTGCTTTAATTTGATTCACTCTAGCTTTAATATCAGTAGCATTTCCAGAACCATTTACAATAGTTGTATTGTCTTTATCAATAGTAATTGTTTCGGCGGTTCCTAATAAGTCTAACGTTGCATTTTCTAGAGAAAAACCTCTTTCTTCAGAAATCACTGTTCCGCCAGTTAATATTGCGATGTCTTCTAACATTGCTTTTCTTCTGTCTCCAAAACCTGGAGCTTTTACAGCAGCAATTTTTAATCCACCACGTAATTTATTAACTACTAATGTAGCTAATGCTTGTCCATCAACATCTTCAGCGATAATTAATAAAGGTCTTCCAGATTGAGAAACTGGTTCTAAAATTGGAAGAATTTCTTGTAAGTTAGAAATCTTTTTATCAAATAATAATACATAAGGATTTTCTAGATCTGCAATCATTTTATCTGCATCTGTAACAAAATACGGAGATAAATATCCTCTGTCAAATTGCATTCCTTCTACAACATCAACATAGGTTTCCATTCCTTTTGCCTCTTCAACAGTAATTACACCTTCTTTACCAACTTTACCAAAAGCTGTGGCAATTAAATCTCCTATAACATCATCATTATTTGCTGAAATTGCAGCAACTTGTTTTATTTTTTCTGAAGAGTTTCCAACTTTTTGTGCTTGTTTCTCTAAATCTGTAACGATTGCTTTTACCGCTTTGTCAATTCCTCGTTTTAAATCCATTGGGTTTGCACCAGCAGCAACATTTTTCAATCCTTCTTTTACAATTGCTTGTGCTAAAACTGTAGCAGTTGTTGTTCCGTCACCAGCTAAATCGTTGGTTTTAGAAGCAACTTCTTTTACCATTTGAGCACCCATGTTTTCTAATTCATTTTCAAGCTCAATTTCTTTTGCAACTGTAACTCCATCTTTTGTAACTGTTGGAGCACCAAAAGCTTTAGAAATAATTACATTTCTTCCTTTAGGACCTAAGGTTACTTTTACTGCGTTTGCTAACGCGTCAACTCCACGTTTTAAACCGTCACGTGCTTCAATATCAAATTTTATGTCTTTTGCCATTTGTGTTTTGCTTTATGCTTTAGGCTTTATGCTGTATGCAAAAAAACCAAAAGCTAATTATTTTAATTTTTGTTTTAATGAATAAATTTTTCTCTTTATTATATTTATTTCTTCATTTAAAATGATAAATGAATTTTCATCAATATAATTTAAATCTTTAGAAAGAATTATTAAGTATTCAACTTCTGAAGCAGAACCTAAAGCTATTGTTAAAAAACGATTGAATTCAGAATCGCTATCTCTACCACAACCTTCACTAATGTTTGTTGGTATTGATGATGAAGCTCTTCTGATTTGAGAAATAATTCCATAAATTTCATCAGTTGGATAAGATTTAGTGAGTTCATATATTTTTAAAGTAAATACATGACTTAATTTCCAAATATCATATTTTTTAAAATCTCTCATCGCTTATTTTTTTTAGCTTACTGCTTAAAGCCTATTGCTTAAAGCTTTTTAAATAATTGCTAAAATATCGCTCTCTCTCATTATTAAATAATCAGAACCTTCTAATTTTAATTCAGTTCCTGCATATTTTCCATATAAAACTGAATCTCCAACTTTTACAGTTAAAGGCTCGTCTTTTGTTCCATTTCCTACAGCAACGATTTTTCCTTTCTGAGGTTTCTCTTTTGCGTTATCAGGAATAATAATACCTGAAGCTGTAGTTGTTTCTGCAGCAGCTGGTTCTACAAGAACTCTGTCTGCTAAAGGTTTAATGTTTAATCCCATTTTTATAAATTTTGATTAATGATTAGATTTTTTATATGAATTAGATGAGTCAGAAATGATGCCATTCAGAGAAAACTGACAATTTTTCTTTATCGTGGTTTATTATAAAATGTATAGATACAAAAAATGCCAACGTGTCATTTACGTTGGCATTTTTATAATGTGTTTATAAACTCTTATTTGTTAAGACTATCATTAGTTGTAACAGGAGTTGTATTTGTTTGTGTCGGAGTTGTATTTATATTTTCTAATGTGTTCTCTAACTGAGGATTGTTGTTGCTAGCTCTTGGAATTGCAAAATTTGCTAATAATATTAATGCAAACATAGAGATTGCCAGTGTCCAAGTAGATCTATCTAAAAAGTTGTTTGTGTTTTGTACACCGCCCATAGATTGTGCGCCGCCGCCACCAAATGAAGAAGATAATCCTCCACCTTTTGGATTTTGTACCATAACGATTAATATTAATGCAATTGCAACGATTAATATCAAAATTAAAATGATTGTATACGTACTCATGATTTATTTTTTTGTAAAATTCTAATTCTTTTAATTTGGTCTGCAAAGAAACCACTTTTTTCTGGATATTTCAAACTTAATATTTCATAAGCTTTGATAGCGTTTTCGTACTTATTTTGCTCTAAATATACTTTTGCAAGCGTTTCAGTCATTAAGTAGGAGTCTTGTTTTTGCTCTAAGATGGTTTCTTTCTTTTCTTCGGATTTAGAAATTTTAGATATTTTTGGATTTTGTTTGATGAATTTATCAATAATCTCCGTTTTGTCTAGAGTCTTTTTTTGAGTTGGATTTCGTTCAATCTTTTTTTGTGATGCTAATTGTAGCCATTCATTAAAAGAGTGTGTTTCGCTTTTAGTAAAAGAGATTGGCTTGCCAACTTCCAATTCTTTTTCATATTTAACAGGTTTTTCTAGAATTATTTTTTTCGAAATTTGCTGATGTACTTCTTTTGATTTAAGTTTTCTTTCTTCAATAAATTTATAGGATGTAATAAAATCAAACAAAACAGTTCTATCTGTTGTATGTGCTGCTGTTATTTTTAATTCAGCATTGTATTTAAAACTATCTTTATTTTTTAATCCTTTTAAATAAATGGCTCTAGCAGCTTGAAAATATGGATATTCTTGAATAATCGTTTTTATTACTTCTGTGTTTTTAGGAGTAATTTTTTGTGGTTTTTTTAAGATTTCGGTAAAGCTGTTTGTATTCATAATATGTTTACCATTTTGCTACGGATGCATTAAAAATATCTTGCGTTAATCTTTGTATAATTTCATTAAATGCAGTTTCTAATGCGCTACCAATTAATTGTGTGTTTGCGGGGTAATCATAGTAGAAAGAAAATGCTTTTTCGAAATTATCTTTTTCTATAAATTTATTATAATAACGAACATTTACTGTAATTGTTACTCTGTTTTGCGCTGCAGTTTGTTGCGCTGTGGCACTCATAGGTGCAATTCTGTATCCTGTAATTTCTCCTTCAAAACGCAAGTCGCCACCAGTAGAAACCAAATCTAGATTAGTTTGTCTTAAAAATAAATCTTGTAAATCTTGCGTAAATTTCTGACTTAGAGAGGGTTCAATTAAAGGAGCATTATTTCTAAAAAAATCTATTTGTAATGTTTTTGCTTTACCAGTATCTCCACCAGTAAAAGAATAGATTCCACAAGAAACAATTAGTAGTAAACTAAAAATAAAAGTAACAATGTAAAATAGTTTTTTCATATGGATTTCAAATATAAACAAAAGTAGGTCTTACAAATCGTATTGTTTAATTTTTCTATATAATGTTCGTTCAGAAATACCTAATTCTTTAGCGGCTAATTTCCGTTTGTTATTGTTTTTTTCTAATGATTTTTTTATCATTTCAACTTCTTTGTCTTGCAAGGATAACGACTCGTCTTCTTCTATGGTTTCAATAAAATCGTAGGTGTTATCATTATCTACAGAATTTTGTTTTGAAATCTGAACGACTTCAACATTACTAGAACCGTGTTGTTCTTTGTAAATTTTTTCTAATAATTTATGATTTTCTTCTTGCAAATCATCAATGTCATCATTCTTTAAAATATCTAGCGTTAATTTTTTTAAATCATTGATGTCATTTCGCATATCAAACAAGATTTTGTACATAATATCTCGTTCGTTTGCAAAATCAGAATTTGAACTACCAGAATTACCAATTACAGCAGGTAAATTTCCTTGATTATTTGGTAAATACAGAATCAATTTTTCTGCATTAATCAATCTATTTTCTTCAACAACAGAAACTTGTTCGGCAATATTCCTTAGCTGTCTAATATTACCTGGAAAACGATAATTTGTAAGTAGTTGAATAGCATTTTCCTCTAATCTAATTGTTGGCATTCCGTATTTCTGAGCAAAATCTGCAGCAAATTTTCTAAACAATAAATGAATATCTTCTTTACGTTCTCTTAGCGGAGGTAAAGAAATTTCTATGGTGCTTAATCTATAGAATAAGTCTTCTCTAAATTTTCCTTTCTGAATGGCATTTGCCATCTTTAGATTTGTAGCAGCAACAATTCTAACATTCGTTTTTTGCACTTGAGATGAACCAACTTTTATAAATTCTCCATTTTCTAAAACTCTTAACAGACGAACCTGTGTTGTTAATGGTAATTCTCCAACTTCATCTAAAAAGATAGTTCCACCATCGGCAACTTCAAAATATCCTTTTCTAGATGCTGATGCTCCGGTAAACGAACCTTTCTCGTGCCCAAATAATTCACTATCAATGGTTCCTTCTGGAATTGCACCACAGTTTACAGCAATGTATTTTGCGTGTTTTCTGTGTGATAATTGATGAATTATTTTAGGAATATTTTCTTTTCCAACTCCGCTTTCTCCAGTTACAAGCACAGAAATATCTGTTGGTGCAACTCTAATGGCTTTTTCTAAGGCTCTATTTAACAGAGTGTCATTACCAATAATTCCGAAACGTTGTTTTATTACTTGTAAGTTTTCCATATTTCTTTTTAGTTTCAGAGTTTCAGAGTTTCAGAGTTGCAAAGGCTCAAAGTGAGTTTTATTTTTACCTTGTAACCTTGAAACGTTGCTGCTTTTTTTTAATTTAATTATTATCAGAATAACCAACTGCGGTTCCAATTAAAGTTGCAGATGTACAATCTTCTACTTTTACATCAACAAAATCACCGATTTTATACTGTTCTTTCGGAAAAACAACAACCATATTTTGAGTATTTCTTGCTTTCCAATGGATATCAGATTTCTTCGATTCTCCTTCAATTAAAAACTCTTCCGTTTTTCCTAAATGCTGTTTTGCTCTATATAAACTATGTTCTCTTTGTAATTCTATAACTTCAGCTAATCTTCTTTTTTTAACGTCAAACGGAACATCATCTTCCATCTTTTTCGCAGCCAACGTTCCTGGTCTTTCAGAATAAGCAAACATATAACCGTAATCGTATTTTACGTATTCCATCAAACTTAATGTGTCTTGATGATCTTCTTCTGTTTCTCCACAAAAACCAATAATCATATCTTGTGATAAAGACATTTCTGGAACAATTTTAAGAACATTATCAACTAGTTCCATGTATTCCTCTCTTGTGTGTTGTCTGTTCATGGCTTTCAACATTTTTGTGCTTCCACTTTGAACAGGTAAGTGTAAATATTTACACACATTTTTGTGTTTCGCCATCACATAAATTACATCTAAACTCATATCCTGCGGATTAGAGGTAGAAAATCTGAAACGCGTTTTCGGAAAACGAGTTGCAGCCATATCTAATAGCTGAGCAAAATCAACAGCTGTTGCTTGCGCCATTTCTGATGCTTTCTTAAAATCTTTTTTCAATCCTCCGCCATACCATAAATAACTATCTACATTTTGTCCAAGCAAGGTAATTTCTTTATAATTCTGATCTATCATAGATTGAATTTCTTCTAAAATACTTTGCGGATCACGACTTCTTTCTCTTCCTCGCGTAAACGGAACCACACAAAAAGTACACATATTGTCGCAACCACGAGTGATTGATACAAATGCAGAAACTCCGTTGTTGTTTAAACGAACTGGAGAAACGTCTCCGTAAGTTTCATCTTTTGATAAAATAACGTTTACTGCATCTCTACCAGCTTCAATTTCTTCTAATAAATTAGGTAAATCTCTGTAAGCATCTGGACCAACAACTAAATCAACAATTTTTTCTTCTTCTAAAAATCTTTCTTTTAAACGTTCTGCCATACAACCTAAAACTCCAACTTTCATTTTAGGGTTTATCTTTTTTACAGCATTGTATTTCTCTAAACGTTTTCTAACTGTCAATTCTGCTTTTTCACGAATTGAGCAAGTATTTACCAAAACCAAATCTGCATCTTCAAGGTTTTGAGTAGTGTTAAAACCTTGTTCTGCAAGTATTGAAGCAACAATTTCGCTGTCGTTCATATTCATTTGACAGCCATAGCTTTCTATAAAAAGTTTCTTTGTGTTTTTAGATTTATGCTCTTTTACAAGTGCTTTTCCTTGTAAATTTTCATCAATTATCTTTTCAACGTGTTCCATAATCATATTCAAAAATGAAAGGCAAAGATACAACCAAATTCTAAAAATTGTGACACATTGGCAGAAAATTAACGTTCAATTTTTAACCAAATTAAATTAAAATGCAAGAGTAAAATTTGAAATAAAAAAAAACTACCTACTTTTGCAAACTGAATTCACCTTTATGTATAAGGTGTAATTATTTTAAGAGAGAAGATTTTATGGCAAAGAATTTAGTAATAGTTGAGTCACCTGCAAAAGCAAAAACAATAGAAAAATTTCTTGGAAAAGATTTTCAAGTGGAATCAAGTTTTGGACACATTGCAGATTTACCATCCAAAGAATTAGGAATTAATGTTGATGGCGATTTTATGCCAGAATATATAGTTTCGGACGATAAAAAAGCCGTCGTAAAAAAGCTAAAAGCATTAGCCAAAAAAGCAGATACTGTTTGGTTAGCAAGTGATGAGGATAGAGAAGGAGAAGCAATTGCTTGGCATTTGAAAGAGCAATTAAAGTTAAAAGATGAAAACACAAAGCGTATTGTTTTTCATGAAATTACAAAAAATGCCATTTTAAAAGCAGTTGAAAATCCGAGAGATATTAATTACGATATGGTAAATGCGCAACAAGCACGTAGAGTTTTAGATCGGTTGGTTGGATATGAATTATCTCCAATTTTGTGGAGAAAAGTAAAAGGCGGATTATCTGCTGGTAGAGTTCAGTCTGTTGCTGTTCGATTAATTGTAGAAAGAGAACGTAGCATTCAAGAGTTTGAAACTACAGCTCATTATAAAGTTGTTGCACAGTTTTCTAATGATGAAGGCAAATCTTTTAAAGCATCAATTCCTAAAAACTTTGAAACGAGAGAAAAAGCTGAGCAGTTTTTAAAATCGTCTGCAACGGCAGATTTTACAATTGCTGATTTACAAAAAAAACCAGCAAAAAAAGCTCCAGCTGCACCATTTACTACATCAACATTACAACAAGAAGCCTCAAGAAAATTAGGTTATCCTGTAGCAAAAACCATGCAAGTTGCACAGCGTTTGTACGAAGCGGGTTTAATTACGTATATGAGAACAGATAGTTTAAATTTATCTGTAGATGCAAGAAAAGCTGCAAAAGAAGAAATCACAAAGAGCTACGGAGTTGAGTATAGCAAGCCGAGAGTTTTTAAAACAAAAAGCAAAGGCGCACAAGAAGCACATGAGGCGATTAGACCAACAGAAATGGATCGTAATTCTGTAAATGTTGAATATGATCAAGATCGTTTGTATGATTTAATTTGGAAAAGAACAATCGCTTCTCAAATGAGTGATGCTAAATTAGAGCGCACAAATGTTAAAATAGAAAATTCTAAAAACAGTAAAATATTTACTGCAAACGGAGAAATGATTCAGTTTGATGGATTCTTAAAAGTATATTTAGAAGGCATAGATAATGATGAAGAAGAACAAGCGGGAATGTTACCAAATTTAAGAGTTGGCGAAGCATTGTCTTACGAATTTATCACAGCAACACAACGTTTTACAAGTCCGCCATACCGCTTTACAGAAGCTTCATTGGTAAAACAACTAGAAGAATTAGGAATTGGAAGACCATCAACGTATGCGCCAACAATTTCTACAGTGCAACGAAGAGGTTATGTAGAAAAAGGAGAAACAGAAGGAGCTGAGAGAGCATACAAACAGTTTGTTTTAAAAGCAGGAACAGTTTCAAGTACTACTTTAATAGAAAAAACAGGTTCTGATAAAGGAAAATTAATTCCGACTGATATTGGAAATATTGTCACAGATTTCTTAGTTGCCAATTTTGCTAATATTTTAGATTTTGGATTTACTGCAAAAGTAGAATCATCTTTTGATGATATTTCTGACGGAGCAGAAAATTGGATTGAAATGATTAAAGGATTTTACAATGAGTTTCATCCAACAGTAACTTTTGTTTCTGAAAATGCAGAAAGAGAAAGTGGAGAACGTATTTTAGGAAAACATCCAGAATCAGGAAAAACAGTTTTGGTACGTTTAGGGAAGTTTGGAGCGATGGCTCAGATTGGAGATAGAGATGATGATGAAAAGCTGTTTGCAAGCTTACAAAGAGATCAAAATTTAGAAACAATTTCTTTACAAGAAGCCTTAGATTTATTTTTATTGCCAAAGAATTTAGGAACGTATGAAGGGGAAGAAGTAATTGTTTCTAACGGTAGATTTGGTCCTTATATTAAATTTGGAGCGATGTATGTTTCGCTTGATAGAGGAGAAAATCCAATGGAAGTTGATTTAGATAGAGCCACTGAGTTAATTGTTGCAAAACAAAAAGCAGATGCACCAATTGCAGAATATGAAAACTTACCAGTTCAAAAAGGGGTGGGAAGATTTGGACCATTTATCAAATGGAATTCAATGTTTATCAACGTAAATAAAAAATACGATTATGATAATTTAACCTACGATAATATTGTTGAATTAATTGAAGATAAAAAGCGTAAAGAAATAGAGAAAGTTATCCATAATTGGGAGGAAGCAGGCATTAGAGTAGAAAAAGCACGTTGGGGAAGATTTAATATCATCAAAGGGAAAGTAAAGATTGAAATGCCAAAAACTACAAACGCTAAAGACTTAACTTTAGAAGAAGTAGAGCAAATTATCGAGGCAAAAGCACCAAAGAAAAAAACAACACGTAAAAAAACTACTAAAAAGAAATAGCAATTAGTTATATTGCATCCGTTTTAACTTCAAAAAGTAAATGAACTTCGATTTTTTAACCCCTATAAAAGATACGATTATTGCTCACTTAGTGCTACAATCTGCACAGAGTTTGGGTAGGAATATCCAAGTGCATTCAATCCAAAATGGTTTTCCAGAATTAGAAAAAGTACAAATTGCAATATTTGGAGTACAAGAAGATAGAAACGCAGTTGACAATATAAATTGTGGAGAAAATATAGAAGAAATTCGTAAACATTTATATCAATTATTTCTAGGAAATTGGCATACAAAAATTGCAGATTTAGGAAACATTATTAAGGGAAACTCTATAGAAGACACCTATTTTGCAGTAAATTCTTTGACATCATATTTAATTAAAAATAAAATAATTCCAATTATTATTGGCGGAAGCCAAGACATCACATATGCAAATTATAGAGCGTACGATTCTCTTGAACAAACCGTAAATTTAGTTTCGGTAGATAGCAAATTTGATATAGAAACTATAGAAGAAGGATTAAATTCTCGATCATATTTGAATAAAATTATATTAGATAAACCAAATAATTTATTTAATTTTAGTAATATAGGATATCAAACATTTTACAATTCGCAAGAAGAATTAGATTTGTTAAATAGTTTGTTTTTTGATACCTATCGTTTAGGAGAAGTTAAAGATGTAACGGTTGTAGAACCAATAATGAGAGATGCAGATATTGTAAGTATAGATATTGGCTCTATTAAACAAAGTGATGCTCCAGCAAATAATAATGCATCACCAAACGGATTTTACGGTGAAGAAATTTGTGCTATTTCTAGATATGCGGGAATCAGTGATAAAGTAAGCTCATTTGGAATTTACGAATACAATTCAAAATTTGATAACAACCATCAAACAGCACATTTAATTGCTCAAATGGTTTGGTATTTTATTGAAGGAGTGAATTTTAGAGCTAAAGATTATCCGTTTTGCACTAAAAAATCTTACCAGAAATTTATTGTTTTAGTAGAAAACGATAATCCAATTAATTTTTATAAAAGCGATAAAAGTGGAAGATGGTGGATGGAGATAAATATTAGTACAAATAATAAATACAAGAGACATGCGTTAATACCATGTACATATCAAGATTACCTTGAAGCAATTGAACAAAAAATACCAGAAAGATGGTATAAAGCTTTAAGGAAATTAATGTAAATATAATTATCTATTAAATAAATATTAAGTATTAAAACGATTGGTTTTTATAAAAAAAAATAATAGGTTTACGAACTTTTTGAGGAAAGATGATAAAAATATGAAGAGAGTAGCATTATTTGCACTGATAGTAACCATGCTGTATAGTTGTGGTTCTAATGATAGAGGAGAATTAACTGGTGTTAATTCTAAGAGAAAATGGTTTGCAGAAAAACCTATGGGAATGACTTTAATTCCTGGCGGTTCTTTTACTATGGGAAAGCAAGATGAAGACGTTATGGGGACCTTAAGTGCTCCAACTCGTACTGTAACCGTTCGTCCTTATTATATGGATGAAACAGAAGTTACCAATAGTGAATACAAACAGTTTGTGTATTGGGTTAGAGATTCTGTGGTAAGAACAAAATTAGCTTATAAAGCTGCGGAAGTAAGTTTGCTTTCTGAGGGGAATCCAGACGGGTCTCCATTAAGTGGAGGAATTCATGATTTCTCTTTTGCTGTAATTGATACTACAAATGCAAATCCATATCACAAATACATGTTAGAAAACTATTATGATATTGGTGGAGGATTAGACTCTTTAAGACCATTAAAAAAAGATATTGATATTATATGGGATAAAAACGAATATCCAGATGTAAATTATGTAGAAGTAATGGATTCTTTATATATTAAAAAAGATGAAGCTATTGATGGTAATAGAAGTTTTAATCCCAAATTTTTAAATTATAGATATTTTTGGTTTGATAAGGAATCTGCTGCAAAAAGAGGCGGAAATAGAAAAGATTTTTTACGAACAGAAATGATTAATATTTATCCAGATACAACAGTTTGGGTAAAAGATTTTAATTATTCTTATAACGATCCGATGCATCAAGATTATTTTTATCATCAAGCATATGGAGATTATCCAGTAGTTGGTGTTAACTGGTATCAAGCTGGTGCTTTTTGTAATTGGAGAACGAAAAATAAAAATGATTATCTTAGAGCAAGAAAAAACACAGTAGCGGTTCCAAGCTTTAGATTACCAACAGAAGCAGAATGGGAATATGCGGCTCGTGGTGGATTAAATTTCGCCAAATATCCCTGGGGTGGGCCAAGTACCACAAGTGATAGAGGATGTTTTTTAGCAAATTTTAAACCAGTAAGAGGAGACTATGCTGTTGATGGAGCTTTGTATACAATGGAAGGGAAATCGTTTAACGCCAATGATTATGGATTGTATAATATGGCAGGAAATGTAGCAGAATGGACAAACTCATCGTATAATATGTCGTCATATTATATGGGTTCTACAATGAATCCAAATGTTGAAGATAGAAATAATAAAAGAAAAATTATCCGTGGAGGTTCTTGGAAAGATGTAGCTTACTTTTTAGAAGTGAGTTCTAGAGATTATGAATATGCAGATACTGCAAGAAGTTATATCGGATTTAGAACCGTACAAAATTATTTAGGTAAAATTTACGGAAAAAAGAATTAAATTAATTAACCCCCTAAAAATAGAAATTATGGCACAGTCAAGAAAAAGTAAGAAAATCATGAATATGGTTTACGGTTTAGGAGCCGCAATCGTAATTATTGGAGCACTTTTTAAAATTCAACACATATCAATTGGACCACTTACTGGTGGTGTAATGTTAACAGTTGGTTTAATTGTAGAAGCAATAGTTTTTGCAATTTCTGCATTTGAACCTGTTGATGATGATTTAGATTGGAGTAAAGTCTATCCAGAATTAGGTGATTCTGACGAAGAAGCTAATGGAGCACATGGATTGCTTTCGCAAAAACTAGATACTATATTAAGAGAAGCAGAATTAGATAATACACTAATAAAAGGCCTAGGAGATAGCATCAAAAACTTTAAAGGAGCTGCAGAAGGATTATCTGCTGCGTCAGAATCTATATCAACAACCAATAGTTATAACGAACAAATGTCTAAAGCCGCTGTTCAGATGGAATCTTTAACAAGTTTGTATCAAATACAAATGGAAAATGCAACTAAGCAAACAGAATTGAACAACTCATTAGCCGAGAATTCTGAAAGATTAAAAGAACAAATGGAATCTTTAGCCCATAATATGGCATCATTAAATGGAGTTTATGGTGGAATGTTATCTGCAATGTCAAGCAAATAATTAGTACTAATTTATACCTAAAACTAATTAGATATGGCAGGAGGAAAAATGTCCCCAAGACAGAAAATGATAAACTTAATGTACCTTGTGTTTATTGCAATGTTAGCATTGAACATGAGCAAAGAAGTTTTATCAGCATTCGGGTTTATGAATGCAGGAATTGAAGAAAATAACGCAACAACAACTAGAAAAAATGCTGCTGCGTATGCAAGTTTAGCTTCTAAAGCTACAGATCAGGCAGCTAAATATGGACCGATAAATACACAAGCTATTAAGATAAAATCTTTATCTAATAGTTTTTATTCTTATTTAGATAACTTAAAAACGGAAATGACTAATACTGTTGAAGATAGCAAAGATTATCAATCTATGGATAAAACAGATTTTTTAGATACTTATTTCTTTGAAGGTGATAATTACACTGCAAAAGGAGATGAATTTTTAACTAAAATTGCAAGTTTTAGAAACGGAATTAATGCAGTTTTAGGAACCAATGAAACGTTAAAAGCTACTGTAAATAGAAGATTTAATACAGATATTCAAACAGATAAAGAAGGTAAAAAAATACCTTGGTTAAAATATAGATATGAAGGATTTCCTTTAATTGCATCTATTGCTAACTTAACACAGATGCAATCTAATATTAAAAATACCGAAAGCGATATTTTAACAAATTTACTTGGAGGTAAATTAGAGAGTGAAGTTTCTTTAAGTAATTATAAAGGAATTGTGCAGTTAGATAAAACAGCATATTATGTTGGTGAAAAAGTAACAGGTAAAGTTGTTTTGGGTCGCTATGATGCAAGTATGGTACCAGATAAAGTTACTTTAAATGGAAGTAATTATAAAAATGTTAAAGCTGGTCAAGTAATTTTAGATTTAAGAGCTAACAAGTTAGGTGATAACACAATTAAAGGAAAAATTACATTCAAGGAGAATAATAAAGATGTAGATGTTGAGTTTAATAGTTCATATACTGTGATACCAGAACCAAACGATGCTGTAATTTCTGCAGATGCTATGAACGTTGTGTATCGTGGAGTAGATAATCCGGTTTCTGTATCTTTACCAGGTGTTAGTAATAATAATTTAAAAGTTACGGCAACAGGAGGAAATATTATTTCAAGTGGTTCAAGTTATATTATAAAAGCTGGAAAAGGAAGTGATATGACTATTAATGTTGGAGCGACACTTTCTAGCGGGAAAAAAATAAATTCTTCTAAGAAATTTAGAGTAAAAGATATTCCAGCAGCACAAGCTTCAGTTAGAGAAGAATTTGGTTTGGTAAGAATGCCAAAAACAAGTGTTGCAAGAGCAGCGATTGGAGCAGGTTTACCCGATTTTGTTTTTGACTTACAGTTAAAAGTAATTAGTTTTAAAGTAAAAGTTCCAGGGCAATTAACCGTATTAGTTAATGGTACAACTTTTAACGCAGCAGCAAAAAAAGCATTAGCAAGAGCAAGAAGAGGAGATCAAGTTACAATTTTTGATATTGAAGCTGTAATAAAAAACAATACTTCTTATAAACTAAAGAAAGTATTGCCTGTAATTATTGAAATTTCAAATTAAGATTAAATTAAGTAGTATGAATGGGAAACGTTTTTATATTGTTTTTTTGGCATTAATTACCTCAGGGATAATAAATGCACAAGCCAATTTATTAAATTCAACAGATGTAAATCAAATTGGTAAGAAAACAAAAGAACAATTGTTGGCAGATAATGATACACCTTTGCCTTATGGCTATATAGACGATAGAGATATTTTATGGTCTAAGGTAGTTTGGGAAATAATTGATTTAAATCAAAAAATAAACCTGCCGTATTATTTTCCAATTGATACTGTAAATATTTCAAATGACAGAAGATCGTTATTTGACACCTTATATAAAGGAATTAGAACAGGCAAAATTAAAGAAGCTTATTCAGATTCTTTCTTTAGCTCTAAAATTACAAGACAAGAGATTGCGGGTAAATTATTTAATGCAAGACAAAACGGAAATAATATAGATACATTTAAAATTAGCACTCAAGATATTACTGCTTTTAAAATTAAAGGAATGTGGTATTTTGATAAAAGACAAGGAGAATTAAAATATAGATTATTAGCGATAGCTCCATTAGGTCCAGATGTGCAAACACTGGGTGTGTCTGAAATCGAAGATGATAATTTATATGAATTATTTTGGGTTTTTTATCCAGCGGCAAGAGACATTTTGCACAAAGCAAAAGTGTTTAATCCAAAGAATTCATCGCATCCAATTTCATTTGATCATTTACTAAATGCTAGACGTTTTGCTTCTTTTGTTATAAGAACAGAAAACTTGTATGACAATCGTAAAATATCTGATTATGTTAGAGGGAATTCTTTATTCCAACTGCTTGAGGCAGATAAAATAAAAGAAGGAATTAGAAATAGAGAAATTGATATGTGGAATTACTAAAATCAATTCACACAAATAATTAAAAAGCGTTCTGAAATTCAGAACGCTTTTTGCATTTAATAGCGTATTTTTATAGTATGAAAGTAGATTATATTGTTGTTGGTTTGGGCTTGGCTGGCTTAGCTTTTATTGAAGAATTGATAGAAGCAAAAAAAACATTTATTGTTTTTGAGGATGACTCTCAAACTTCATCTTTGGTTGCTGGAGGTGTTTATAATCCAGTGATTTTAAAACGATTTACTCCTGTTTGGAATGCAGACAAACAATTAGAAATAGCATTACCTTTTTATGAGAGAATAGAAAAAAAATTACACGAAAAAGTTGATGTAAAATTTAATACAAGAAAAGTATTTAAATCTATTGAAGATCAAAATAATTGGTTCGAAGCATCAGATAAACCTTTGCTTTCTAAATTTATGAATGCTGATATCATTAATGAAAAAATTGAAGGTGTTATTGCAGATTTTGGTTTTGGAGAAGTGCAGAAAACAGGAAGAATTGACACCGAAAAACTGGTTACTTCTTATCGAAATTATTTAGCAAATGAATCTAAAATTATCTTCGAAAAATTTAAATATAATGCGGTTCAACTAATCAATAATACTTGCGTTTATAAAAATATAGAATCTAGTAGAATTGTTTTTTGCGAAGGATTCGGAATCAAACAAAACCCATTTTTTAATAACTTGCCTTTAAAAGAAGCAAAAGGGGAATTATTAACTATCCATGCACCAGAATTAGAGATTGATTTTTTATTAAAATCTACATTATTTGTATTGCCTTTAGGAAATCATTTGTACAAAGTAGGAGCAACTTTTAATTGGAGTGATAAAACTTTAAACCCGTCAGAAGAAGGAAAACAAGAATTGGTAGAGAAACTTAAAAAAGTAATTACAGTTCCATATACAATTACAAATCAAACAGCAGGAATTAGACCCACAGTTAGAGATAGAAGACCTTTGGTTGGTGTTCATTCAGAGAATAAACAATTGGTAGTTTTAAACGGTTTAGGAACTCGTGGAGTTATGATTGCGCCAACCGTTGCCAAAAAATTGTTCAATCATTTAGAAAATGGTGAAACTTTAGATAAAGAAATTGATATTAAAAGATTTTACTAAGACACAAAATCTTCTTTTCCCTTTTCATACTCAATAAA
The DNA here is from genome assembly GCA_963974245.1 of uncultured Flavobacteriaceae bacterium. GTDB lineage: Bacteria > Bacteroidota > Bacteroidia > Flavobacteriales > Flavobacteriaceae > Polaribacter. The sequence continues at coordinate 72,193 of CAXBBY010000001.1, forward strand.
TATATTTATCCAAAGAATCCTAGATAAGCGTAAGTTTATTGGGGTCAAAATAACTAAAACAATAAAAATTACTGCAAAATATTGCAATAAGCTTGCTCCAAAAATTAATGAAGTAATTAAAAAAGTAATAATTGATAATCCAACCGTAATCCCATAATTTACATACATAGCACCATAAAAAAACGACGGTTCTATCATATATTTTAAATTACAATTTGGGCAATTTTTATGTAATTCAGTTACTTTTTTTGGTGCATAAGTTAATTGATGTTTAAAAAAGTCTCCTTCTTGACATCTTGGACATTTATTGTTGATAATACTGTAGATTTTTGTGCCTTTCTTAAACATGATTAAACTAAATATTTTAAGTAGATTTGCACTCACAAAATTACAAAAAAATAGATGCTTAACGTACATAATTTAACAGTCTCTTTTATGGGGGCAGATTTGTTTTCTGGAATCACTTTTAAATTAAATAAAGGAGATAGAATAGGGTTGATAGGAAAAAATGGAGCAGGAAAATCGACTTTATTAAAAGTATTGTCAAAAGATATTGAAACCAACGGAGGAACCATGGCTTTTGATAAAGATGTAAACATCGGTTTTTTACGTCAAGATATAGATTTTGTTGCAGGAAGAACTATTTTAGAAGAAGCATATCAAGCCTTTGAAGAAATTAAAGGAATTGAGCTAAAGCTCGATGAAATTAATGAACAATTGGCAACAAGAACCGACTATGAAAGTGAAGAATACAGTCAGTTAATCCACGATTTAACAGACAACACAGAACGTTACGAATTGCTTGGTGGATATAATTATCAAGGCGATACTGAGAAAATATTACAAGGTTTAGGTTTTAAAAGAGAAGATTTTGGTAAACTTACAGATACGTTTTCTGGTGGATGGAGAATGCGAATTGAATTGGCAAAATTACTATTACAAAACAATGATATTTTATTGTTAGATGAGCCAACAAACCACTTAGATATCGAATCTATTATTTGGTTAGAAAATTTTCTAAAAGGATATTCTGGAGCAATTGTATTGGTTTCGCATGATAAAATGTTTTTGGATAATGTTACAAATCGTACCATAGAAATTTCTCTTGGACAGATTTATGACTATAAAAAACCATATTCTCAATTCTTATTATTACGAGGAGAAATTAAAGAAAAACAATTGCAAGCTCAGAAAAATCAAGACAGAGAAATTAAGCAAAAGCAGCAATTAATAGATAAGTTTAGAGCAAAAGCAAGTAAAGCTTCTATGGCACAATCTTTAATGAAACAACTTGATAAAGTTGAGCGTATAGAAGTTGATCAAGACGATAATGCAACGATGAATATTCGTTTTGCAAAATCAAAAGAACCAGGAAAAATAATTGTAGAAGCAGAAGATTTAAGCAAAAGTTATGGCGATAATCATGTGCTAGAAAATGTAGATTTATTGATTGAGCGTAATAGCAGAATTGCATTTGTTGGTCAAAACGGGCAAGGAAAATCGACCTTGGCAAAAATGATGGTTGGAGATATTCCGTTTAAAGGACATTTAAAACTGGGGCATAATGTAGAGATCGGATATTTTGCGCAGAATCAATCAGAACATTTACCGCCAGAAAAAACGGTTTTACAAATTATGGAAGATGCTGCAACAGATTCTAACAGAGCACGAGTTAGAGACATGTTAGGTTCCTTTTTATTTGGTGGCGATGCCGTTGATAAAAAAGCAAAAGTACTTTCAGGAGGAGAGCGAAATCGTTTGGCTTTGTGTAAATTATTGTTGTCTCCGTTTAATGTGTTGATAATGGATGAGCCAACAAACCATTTAGATATTGCCTCAAAAAATGTGTTAAAAGATGCTTTGAAAAACTTTAACGGAACCTTAATTTTAGTTTCGCATGATAGAGATTTTTTACAAGGATTAACGGATACTGTTTACGGTTTTAAAGACAAAGTAATCAAAGAATATTTAGGCGATATTGATTATTTCTTAGAGGAACACAAAATGGAAAATTTACGTGAAGCTGAAAAAAGAACCATTGTTAAAGAGGTGAAAGAAACAGCGAAAAAAGAAACTTTACAGTTAAGTAGAGAAGAAGAAAAAGAACTAAAAAAGTTAAAAAATAAATTGTCTAAAATTGAATCTGAAATTGCAGATTTAGAGGCTCAAATAGAACAAGCTGATTATGATTTAGCGCAACATTACGAAGAGGTTTCGGCGCGCCCTAATTTCTTTAAAAATTACGAAGCTAAAAAAGCCAAATTAGATGTTTTATTAGAAGATTGGGAACAAGTTGAAGAAAAAGTTACAGCTATTTCGTAACTTACTTCCATGTTTAGTGCAGTAATAAAATCTGAAAATCAAGAAATCCTTTTACCAGAGCTAAAAGCTAAAAATATTCAGCTCTTTATTAAGCGTGAAGATAAAATTCATCCGTTTGTTTCTGGTAATAAATTCAGAAAACTTAAATACAATATTCAAGAAGCGAAAAGTTTAAAACAAGATACGTTGTTGACTTTTGGTGGTGCTTTTTCCAACCATATTTTAGCAACAGCGGTTGCAGGTAAATTAGCCGGTTTAAAAACCATCGGTGTAATTCGTGGAGATGAACTGGCAGTTGATTTACAAAACACATTAGCAAATAATTCGACTCTACAACAAGCTCATGAAAACGGAATGCAGTTTTATTTTGTTTCAAGAGAAATGTATCGAAAAAAAACATCAGAACCTTTTCTTAAATCCTTAAAAAATAAATTTGGAGATTTTTATGTAGTTCCTGAAGGTGGAACAAACGAGTTGGCAATAAAAGGGTGCACAGAAATTTTAACAAATAAAGATGAAATTTTCGATTATATTTGTGTGGCTGTTGGCACTGGAGGAACTATTTCTGGATTGATAAAATCAGCGAAGAAGCATCAAAAAGTAGTCGGTTTTCCAGCTTTAAAAGGTGGTTTTTTACAGCAAGAAATTGAGAACTTTGTTGAGAAAAATAATAATTGGAATTTAGTACACGATTATCATTTTGGTGGTTATGCAAAATATAATTCAGAGTTTATTTCTTTTATCAATCAGTTTTATTCAGAAACAAATATTCCTTTAGATCCAATTTACACAGGAAAAATGCTTTACGGAATTGTAGATTTAATTAAAAAGAACTATTTTTCAGAAAACAGTAAAATTTTAGTAATTCATACTGGCGGTTTACAAGGAATTGAAGGAGTGAATAGCAGGTTAGCAAAGAAAAATTTAGAATTAATTACAATTTAATGAAACTCAAATCATACATAATTATAGCATTTTTAGGTTTCTTTATTGTGAGCTGTGGCTCTAATAAAAATGTAGTTAGATCCAAAAATAAAACACCAAAAGAAACCACTTCAATTAAAAAAATGCCTTCTGTAAAACAGAATGCACACATAAAAAAATTAGTCAAAGAGCACAATAACTTAAATAAACACACACTTACTTATATTAAAAAATATGCTCCGTTAGCGGTTATAAAAATGCATGAATATAAAATTCCGGCAAGTATAACTTTAGCACAAGGAATTTTAGAATCTGGGAATGGTAGAAGCATATTAGCATCAAAATCTAACAATCATTTCGGTATAAAATGTCATAAAGCTTGGGAAGGAAAAAGAGTATATCATGATGATGATAAAAAAGACGATTGTTTCCGAAAATATAAATACGTAGAAAACTCGTACAACGATCATTCTAAATTTTTAACAGGAAGAAAACGTTATGCGTTTTTATTTAATTATAGAACTAAAGATTATAAAAAATGGGCTAGAGGATTAAAAAAAGCAGGTTATGCTACTGATAGAAAATACCCATCAAAATTAATTAAGATTATTGATGATTATGAATTGTATGAATTTGATAAGATTAAAAAAAGCGATTTAAAAAAGTATAAAAAAGAAGTAAATAACAGAAAGATAAAAAATGTTTCTTTAAAAACAAGGACAAAAACAGTAAAAATATCTTCTGGAAAAACACATAAAGTTAAAAAAGGAGAAACGTTGTATTCAATTTCTAGAAAATATAATATTACCGTTCAACAATTAAAGAAAACCAATAACTTGTCTGATAACACACTTAGTATTGGTCAAGAATTAATAATTAGATGAAATTATTTTATGAAAATCATAAAAGCAGTAAAAGGAAAGTTCCCACAAATCACTGAAGATTGTTTTGTGGCAGAAAATGCAACTATTGTTGGAGATGTTTCTATGGGGAAAAATTGTAGTGTTTGGTACAATGCTGTAATTAGGGGCGATGTTCATTTTATAAAAATGGGTGATAAAGTTAACGTACAAGATGGCGCAATAATTCATGCAACCTATCAAAAATCACCAACAACAATTGGCAATAATGTTTCAATAGGTCATAATGCAATTGTGCACGGATGTACAATTCATAATAATGTATTAATTGGAATGGGAAGTATTATTATGGATGATTGTGTGATAGAAAGTAACTCAATTATTGCTGCTGGCGCAGTTGTTTCTAAAAATACTAGAGTAGAAAGCGGAACGATTTATGCAGGAATTCCGGCTAAAAAAATAAAAGATATTTCAAAAGAATTAATTTCTGGAGAAATTGATAGAATAGCCAATAATTATGTAGAATATGCAAGTTGGTTTAAAGAAGAGTAAAAGAAAAACCCGATAAATTTTTACATTACATCGGGCTTTTTGTATTAATCAATCAAACAAATACATTTATTTTTAGCGTCTTCCTTTTCCGCGTTTTTTCATTTTTTTACTTTTCATTTTGTTTTTAGAAGACATTCGTTTTTTTGCTTTAGCAAATTTACGTTTCTGTAATTTTGTAAACTTTTTATATTGCTCAGGAGATAAGATTTTTTTCATTTTAGCTTGAAACTCAATTCTGTTATCTAAAGCATTATTTGCTGTATCAAAATCAACTCTGCGTCTCATTCTTTTTATATCTTCTTTTTTTAACTCTCCAGATTTGATAGCTTTTTCTATTCTTTGTTTAAAATTAGCTTTGTCTTTACTTTCTTTTTTAATTTTTGCTAATTTTGTTCTAGATGCTAAAGCCTCTTTTTTCATTTGATCTCCTTTTACTTTTCTTTGTATTCCTATTTCTGTGTACAAAGCAGTAATCTTTTTGGTTTGATCTTTCGTTAAATCTAACTGAAGTGCCATTTTTTTTACTGCCAATATTGCACGTTGTTCAGGAGTCATTTTATCGGCTTTTGCCATTCTTTTTCTTTGTTGTGAAAACCCAGCTGAAACTGATAATATAAATGCCAATGCGAATGCTATTTTTTTCATGATTTAAAATTTTAATTGTTATTTATTATGCTTCTTTGACATTAAAAATTTCAAAAGGTTTAACTTTGTGTGTTTTTTTAACAATCGATTAACAAATAAGAAATTATTAAAAATGAAAAAATTAACATTGCTTCTTTTACTATTTTCTGCAGCTATTTCTGCACAAGATTCCATAAAAGTTAATTTAAAGAATCCTAATAGTACTATATATACACATTTGTATTTTTTGCAACCAGATTCATATCAGCCAGAAAAAGCTGCTAAAACGATTTATCCAAATACTACAAAAGATCCTAAAAAAGCGGCTATTAAATTAAAGCAGGTTTTAGACGGTAAAGGATTGTTTGTAGATTTTAAAAGCATACCAACAAGTTCAAATTATAAAGATTCTTTAATTTTTGGTAATTCAAACAAATATGTATTATTTCCAAATAGTATGCCGTTAATTTCGGTTGAAAAATTTGGGGATAATTGGTATTATTCTCAAGAAACAATTGCAAATCTTAGCGAAATTTATAACGATATTTTTCCATGGTATGTTTTAAAATTAGAAAACATATCACCAAATTTTGGACATAAAAAAGTATTTAATATTGAGATTTGGAAATATATTGGGCTGCTAATTATGCTTCTAATTGCATTTATTTTACAAGTTGTTTCTAAGCGTGTAACTTATTATATTCTTCATAAGATTCATAATTATTTTCTTCATAATGATGGTGTAGCTGTAACAAGTGTTTTAAAGAAATTGGCGCATCCAATAGGTTTATTAATTGCTTTGAGTTTTATTGATAAAGTATATCCTTCTTTACAGTTTGGATTGGCAATTAATAAATGGGTATTTGTAGGATTAAATATTACTCAAACTGTTTTTTGGATATATATATTCTTACAATTAGTAACGGTAACGATGCAAATTTATTCTGAATTTACAGAAAAAACACAAAGTAAATTGGATGATCAATTAGTTCCGATATTAAACAATTTTTTAAAAGGAATTGTAATTTTTATTGGAACATTAAAAATGTTAACTGTTTTAGGAATTGATACGACTGCTGTAATTGCTGGAGCATCAATTGGTGGTTTGGCTGTTGCTTTGGCTTCTCAAGACACCGTGAAAAACTTGATTGGAACTTTTATGATTTTCCTTGACAAGCCATTTCATATTGGAGACTGGATTGAAGCGGGAGGAGTAGAAGGTGCTGTTGAAGAAGTAGGATTTAGATCATCAAGAATAAGAGCTGCTGATACTTCTATTTTTCAAATCCCAAATAGTAAATTATCAGAAATAGTTATCAATAATAAAGGATTACGTTTGTATAGAAGATACAATACAAATATTGGTATTCGTTATGATACTCCTCCAGAATTAATTGAAGCTTTTGTAAAAGGTGTTAGAGAAATAATTATTGTACATCCAGAAACTCGTTCTGAATCTTTTAATGTGGAGTTTACTGGTTTTGGAGATTCATCTTTATTAATTTTAATAAATGTATATTTTAAGAGTTTAGCTTGGGGCGAAGAGCAATCTTCTAAACACAAATTACATATTGCTATTGTAAAATTAGCGAAAGCCTTAGGAATCGATTTTGCATTCCCTTCTTCTACAGTTATGATTGAACAATTTCCTGAGAAAAAAAGTTTAGATTTAAAATACAATATAGATCAAAAAAGAATTGATGAGGTTATTAAAAAAGAAGTAGAAAAGTTTAATGAGAAATAACTAAAAAAAACCTTGCCAATTTGGCAAGGTTTTGTAAAATAATGAAAGGTAAACTCCTATTTAGGATCTAATATTTCATCAATTCTTTTAACAATATCTTGTAAATGATATCTTGTCATTGTATTTGGAGCTGTAGTAATTGCTTTTTTAGTATCACGTTTTATTCTATTTAACTCTCCTCTTACAACTGGCTTAACATCAGAAATTTCTGCACCTTTAGACATTAAAAAACCTAATTGGCTAATATATGCTCTTTGTAGGTTTCTTCTATATGCATCAATTGATTTACGAGAGTACAATTCTGCCCAAACTCCTCTACGTAAATCAGACATCATAGATAAAACTGTATAAGCTTTAGAGCCATTTAATGTTTGATTGTCAACCATTCTAATGATTCTTTGTTCATTAAGAACCCCTCTTAAAGTTCTTGTTTGTAATGATTTTATACGATTTGTAACACCAGAAGATTCTGTTCTGTCAATAATAGCTTTGTTAATTAACCAAGACGGAGTTTTAAATAACTCATCGTTAAGGAATTTAACAGCTTTTTTCTGACGCTCTTTAGTTACATGTGTATAAATTACTCCTTTTTGATCTGAAGTTTTATTGTCTTCTATAACTCCACCAATTATGGTTGTTACATGACCATTATATCTGCTAAATTGAGAAAGAACATGACCATACATTTCTTTTAAGTTAGAATAATTTTCCCCTTTTTTATTTGTCCATCTCATTAAGTTAGGAACAATACGTTTTAAATTAGCAATACCGTAATTACTAGCTTTAATTCCATCATCACCTAAATCTTCTGTTTGAGAACTTGGATCAATTCTGTTGTTTCTTCCAAAACGATATAAAGGATCTCCAGCATGTTTTAAAATCCAACTATCTAAAATTGGTTTTTCTTGTTCAGCAGTTCTTCCTAAAATTGGTCTATATCCCCAATTAATTGCATGTTTATCATAAATCCCAATATTTGGCATTAATGCAACTCCTTTATCACCCGGCTGTGCAACATAATTGAAACGAGCATAATCCATAATTGATGGAGCAGTTCCGTATTTTTTAGTAAAGGTTGCAGAACGTAAAGAATCTACAGGATATGCAGAACTACTTCCCATATTGTGTGGTAATCCTAAAGTATGACCTAACTCGTGAGAAGAAACAAATTTGATCAATTCTCCCATAACTTCAGTTTTAAAACCAACTTTTTGTGCTTCTGGATTTATTGCTGCAGTTTGTACAAAAAACCATCCTTGTAATAAACTCATTACATTATGATACCAGTTAATATCTGATTCTAAAATTTCTCCTGAACGAGGATCACTTACGTGAGGACCGTTTGCATTTGGAATCGGAGAAGCTAAATAACGAATTACAGAATAACGTACATCTTCTGGACTATATTCTGGATCTTCTTCTTTTGTTGGAGCTCTTTTTGCAATAATTGCATTTTTAAAACCTGCAGCTTCAAAAGCAACATTCCAATCGTTTACACCTTGAATAATATATTGAACCCACTCTTCTGGAGTTGCTCTATCTACATAATAAACAATTTGTTTTTTTGGTTCAACTAATTCACCTCTATTAAATTTAGAAATATCTTCGTCTTTAACTTCTAATCTGTATCTATCTAAATATCTTACAGTTTTACTTCTTTGATCAGCTAAACCGTAATCTACTTGAGATCTTGCAAACCATCCAACCCTTTCATCAGCATAACGACGCTTCATAGGGATTTTAGGTAATAAAATCATTGAGTTACTCATCTCTAAAGAAATAGAACCAACGCTTCTGTTTGAAGGTGGAGCAGATGAAGCATATGTTTTTACATCTCTTATTTCTATGTTTTGAGGATAACTATTAATTCTATCAATAAAAGAACGACTTGCGTCTAATCTTGATACTTTTAAACTTTTTCTTCTCCAAGAAGGAAGCCCTAAAGCAGCAACATCTGTAGTGAATAATTTAGTTGCATCAATTACTGTAGCTCCTTCATCTTTGTTTAGCGCTAAAATTGGAAAAGCATATAATATTGGTGCAAAATTAGAATTTGCTACTGCCTCATGTACTGGTAAGTTTTTATCAGCAACTACATTTTGAGAAATAACTCTTAATAATATTTTTTTATCTTTACGTTCCCAACGTAACATTTGTGTGTTTGTTTTTCCACCACCAAAACCAAGACCGTTGGCAGTTTTAGCAATTCTTGTTACCATTAGCATATCTCTATTTAAAAGTGAATCTGGAATTTCAAATAAATACGCTTCATCTTTTTTATGAACTTTAAATAAACCTGCATCTGTTTTTACATCTTTTGTAACAACATCTGCATAAGGTTGAATATCTCCTTTTTTAGGTTTTGGTTTTACAGCTGGTTTTACAGTTTGTTTTGCATCTTTTTTACTTTTTTTCTTTTTCCGTTGTGCATCTGCATCTAACGTAAAACCGAAAACAAATAAAACGATAAGTAACCTAGATAGTACTTTTTGTATCATGATTTTAATTTTAAAAATTTGTTTAAATTATTTTAAGTTTTCGAATTTACTACTTATAAAAAATAAGAATCTTAAAGAAATGTTAAAGGCGTTATAAATTCAACCAATAAGAGAGTTTTAAATTGATAGACCTAAAACGAGGACTTAATGGAGAGGTTGTATTGTAATTATCATTATAGGCAATAAATAAATCAGATAAAGGAGCAAAACGCCATTGCAATCTTGAGTTTATGCTTAAACTTTGTTCTTGATTACTATATTGAATCAAGGTATTCCAAAAAACACTTTTATTAAAAGTAACATCAAATCGAGGGCCAATTAACCAAATAGAAGTAGTTGCATAAGGGCTTGGTAATTTAATGTAGTTGTAGTTTATCTGCACTTTTGTTTGAAAAAAAGGTTCTACTCTCCAATTTAAATTTCCTTCTAAAGAATATTTGTCTCCGTTATAAAACTGTCCAATTGAAGGAGTGACATCAAATGAAAATTGCTTTCTTATATCTGATCTGTATTTTGCTTCAAAACTAGTATAAGAATACCCGATATTTGAAGGCAACTTAGTTGAATTAGTACCTGTTGGATCAAAATCATAATACAAATACGTAAACCGATTAAACAATGAAAACTCTAAATTAGTGGTGTTATTATAATCTATTCTCCATCGAGAGATAATCGTGTAATCAGAATTTTCATAACCCAATTCTGGTTTCCAGATAAAAATTGGTGTTAGAGAAATAGCGTGTTTTTGAATTTTCCCTTTCTTTGGGTAAAAAGTGCGTTCAAAATTTGGATTAATTTTAAAGATATCAGTTCTTCTTATAAAGCCTAAATCAGATCTAAAATCATCTTCAATATAAACACCACTTAGTCGAATTTTAAAATCTCTTGTATTGTATTCAGTAGAAATTCCTGCAGAAATATCTTTTCTATTTACAGTTGGCGAAAAAGATTTATGAATAAAATATCTACCATTCCACGTGTTATTTGCAGATGCTAAATTGTAATCTATACCAATTACTCTGTTATATTTGTCTTCTCTTGTTAAGAAATTATAGTCTTTTGTGGCTTGTTTGTTGATGAATAAAAAACTAATATTTGATCTACTAAATAATTTTTGCTGAATAGCAACTACTGAATTATTTGTAGCCGGAATTTCATTTGCAATGTCTTCTTCTGTTTGAACACTTAAAATTCCTAAACGCAAATTATTATTTAATTTACCGCTTAATCTTGCGCCTGCAACAATTCCATTTTCAATAGATTCACCATTTTTATTTTTTGCAATTCCTATGCGTCTAGAGAAAAATGGATTTCCATCTCTTGAGTTTCCAAAATCGCCAAATAAATCGCTATTTTCAATAAAAAACTGCCTGCGTTCGGGTAACGAAATTTCGAATCGAGTTAAATTTGTGATTTGTTGATCTACTTCTACTTGAGAAAAATCTGGATTGATAGTTACATCTAAATTCATGCTATTACCAATAGCAAACTTTGCATCACCACCAAATTTTACATCATTTACTGAACTATTATTTTCAAAATCGTTTCCTGAAAAAGTATTTATATATGGTATAATTGCAATTGGAGCTCTAGATTTTCCTAACGGTTTTTCAAAAATCATTTCCCCCATATAAGCCAAGCTAAATATATATTGGTTTTGAGGAATGTTTATCCATGTGTTTTGCTCGTTGTCTTGCGTGTCAAACTGATAACTGTTAAATCGCCATTTGGTTTCTCCTTCTCTAAATTTAAAAGCTGTTAACGGAATTGCAATTTCTGCAATATAAGCATCATCTAAAATTTGTGTTTTACAAACCCATTTGGTATCCCACGCTAAATTAAATCCTCTTAAATCTGTTCCGCCACCAGAAAGTAAGGCTTCTCTTTTAACTCCAGCAGGGTTTGTTCCAAAGAAGAAAGCATTTGAGCCATCATTAAAAGTATCAAAAAGCAGAGTAATATTATCATTTCCAGAAGCTCTAAAATCTCTTCGTAAAGATGGGATAATAAAATTATTTGATTTTGCTGGGACTTTAATTCCGACATATAAATTTTTGTCATCAAACATCATTTTTATCTCTGTTTGATTTTTTGCTTGTAAAGAATCTGTTGGAAAATATTGCCAGAAATTTGAAGTAGTTTTTGCTTTTGCCCAATCTGCTTCATTTAATAAACCATCAATGGTAATTTTAGAAACATCAGTTTTAATATACTTTACAAAAACTTGTTTGGTTTTTTGAGCAAATAAAGTTGTACAACTAATTATTAAAATTAGGAATAGATTTTTTTTCAAAACGATAATTGGTTAATGTTTCGAAAGATAAAAAAATAATGTTAAATAATTTATTGAATCTGAGAAAACAAAAAAGCTCTTATTTCTACCAAACAAGAAGTGCAGCTTAAAAAAGCATCGTGTTTTCCGTTCTGAATTGTTTTTAATTGATTTGTTAATCCAAGTGAAGTTGCATACGGATGTAAAATCCCAGAACCATCAGCAATAATTCCTGTATTGTTTACATTACCTTGTAAATAAGGCACAACAGCATCATTAGTTCCATGAATACTATACAAACTAGGTTCGGTAGAATTGATGAAATTAGAATTAAATAATGCGCCAGAAATATTAATTACACCTTTAACAGAAGAAGGAAATGCTTCATTTCCGCTCATCCCTGCTAAACCTCCTTTTGAGTTCACATAATCTACAAAAGTTGCTCCGCCAATTGTATTTAATTCGGCATCTGTATTTACATATGCAAAATGCAATGCTGTAATTGCTCCTGCAGAATAACCGCCAATAAAAATTTTAGCAGTATTAATTTTATAAATGTTGTCGGTGGCAACATCTTTTGTAAAATAACGAACAGCAGCTTTCATATCTACAACAGAATTAAGAACAACTTGTTTAAAAGCTAGTTGCGTTGGAGCAACATCTAACAATCTGTAGTTAATTGAAGCCACAACATAACCTGCTTTTGCTAAAAATGTCGCTAATTCTGTAAAGTCTTTTTTATCTCCAGAAATATAACTTCCGCCATGCGCTAAAACCACTAAAGGACGGTTAATTTCAGTATCATTTGCAGGTTGATAAATATCCATAGACAAACCAGTTGTTGCTCCACCTAATGTAACATTTGCACCATAACGTATATCTTCAGCAACCGTAATTGTTTGAAAAATTTGACTATCATATCGTTTCTGATTTTCTGCCTGATTGATATAGTTTATTTCACTATCTGAACAAGAAGTAAAAAGCAATAGAGAAAAACTAAGAAGTACTATTCTACGAATCATAATATGAATTGATTGAGTCAAACTTAATTTATTTTTTTGACTCTAAATGATTTATTATACTGTTTTTAAACGAAAAAAAAAGAACTACATTGTTGTAATTCCTTTTTTTGATCTGTATTTTACTTAAACTACTTCTACAAACAAACCTTCGTCTGTTTTAGAAACTTTTGCAACCTCTTTCTTGGTCAATCCTTTAATGGTTTTGTCCCATTTTTTATTTGATAAACCAGATTGTGTTTTCAATTCGTTTAAATCTATTTTCTCTGCTTTTGTAATGATATCTAGCAACGATTTCTCATCATCAGTAAGTGCAACATCAGCAGCGATTCGCTGCTCTGGTCTCATTTGCGGAAAGAATAATACTTCTTGAATTGATTGATTATTTGTTAAAAACATAATCAAACGATCCATTCCAATTCCCATTCCAGAAGTTGGTGGCATTCCGTATTCTAAAGCACGTAAAAAATCTTCATCAATAAATTCTGTAGCTTCATCGTCTCCTTTAGCAGCTAATTTTAATTGATGTTTAAAACGTTCTCTTTGATCAATAGGATCGTTTAATTCTGAATATGCGTTTGCAATTTCTTTACCACAAACCATTAATTCGAAACGTTCTGTTAATTCTGGATTGTCTCTATGCTCTTTACAAAGTGGAGACATTTCTTTCGGATAATCTGTAATATATGTTGGCTGAATGTAATTTCCTTCACATTTTTCACCAAAAATTTCATCAATTAATTTCCCTTTTCCCATCGTTGCATCAACTTCTATATTCATAGATTTTGCTGCTGTTCTAATTTCATCTTCTGTTTTATTAGTAATATCAAAACCTGTAAAATGCTTTATAGAATCTGCCATAGTTATTCTTGCATATGGCGCTTTAAAGTCAATTTCATGTTCTCCAAAAGTAGCTTTCGTAGTTCCGTTTACCGCAATTGCACAATGTTCTAATAATTGCTCACAAAAACCCATCATCCAGTTGTAATCTTTGTAGGCAACATAGATTTCCATTGCTGTAAATTCTGGATTATGGGTTCTGTCCATTCCTTCGTTTCTAAAGTTTTTAGAAAACTCATACACACCATCAAAACCACCAACAATTAAACGTTTTAAATATAATTCGTTGGCAATTCTCATATATAACGGAATGTCTAAAGAATTGTGATGTGTTATAAATGGTCTTGCTGCTGCGCCTCCAGGAATTGGTTGTAAAACTGGAGTTTCAACCTCAAAATACCCAGCAGTATTAAAGAAATCACGCATTGCATTGAACATTTTTGTTCTCTTTACAAAAACTTCTTTTACTTTCGGGTTTACAACCAAATCTGCATAACGTTGTCTGTAGCGTAATTCTGGATCTGTAAAAGCATCATGTACAATTCCGTCTGCATCAGTTCTTGGTAATGGCAATGGTTTTAATGCTTTGCTTAATAAAATAAAATTCTGAACACGGACACTTTTTTCTCCAACTTGAGTAGTAAATAATTCCCCTTCAATTCCGATAAAATCTCCGATGTCTAATAATTTTTTATAGACGTCGTTGTACAACGTTTTATCTTCTCCTGCACAAATTTCATCTCTATTAAAATAGACTTGTATTCTTCCTTCAGAATCTTGCAATTCTGCGAAAGAAGCTTTTCCTTGAATTCTTCTAGACATTAATCTACCTGCAATTACTACCTGTTTACTTTCTGCATAATTTTCCTTAATCTGTTTTGAATTATGATTAACAGGAAATAAATCTGCAGGATAAGGATTGATTCCTAATTCACGTAATTTTGATAGTTTTTCTCTTCGTACAACTTCTTGTTCTGATAATTGCATAATGCGGTATTCTTTATAGGATAATAATAAAGGCGCAAAGATACAATCAATTACATAATTAAGCAATCTGCTTTAAAGTAGTTTTGTAAATTTTTATAAAAAAAATATTGTTATATTTAAAAAAGCGTGTACATTTGCAGGCTGCTTTTTATAAAGTAGCAATTAGTTGTGTTGTTTTGGCACTTTCATAAAAGTGTCGTGGTTTTGTTAACCAATGGAAAGCTTCCCTGAGATGGGACGCTTTTTTTTTGCTTTCTGTTCTCGACCTGTCTACCGACAGGCAGGTACAAATTAACTCATTCTTCGCAAATTCACTCAAACTGACAATTAAAAAGGATGTCACTTCAATCGGGGCTAAGCCAATTAATAAAGTTTTTGTTTTATAATAAATAATAGTGTCTTTTTAAAAGCAAAACTAACTAAAGAAAGCCGATTTATATTCCCAAAATGTGCTGATAAAAAACCAAAAATAAACCAAACCAACGCCAAATTTTAAACTTGCTGATACAAAAAATCCTAGTAAAGAACCAAAAGACGCTTTTAATGCTCTGTCTGTATCTTTACTGTCGTGCATTATTTCGCCAATAAAAGCACCTACAAAAGCACCAATTAAAATACCAAACGGAATAGGAGAGAACAAGCCAATCAACAAGCCAATTGTGGTTCCGTACACTCCATATTTACTTCCGCCAAAACGCTTTGTTCCCATTGCAGGAATAAAATAATCAAGAATCCAAACTAGAACAGCAACAGTTAATGTAATTCCTAAAAAAGTCCAATCTTTTGGAACTGCTGATGTGAAATGAAGTAACAACAACCCAACCCAACCCGTTAATGGTCCAGGTAAAATTGGTAAAAACGCGCCAATAATTCCTAAACAAATACAGATAAACCCTAAGAAAAGTAAAAAGATGTCCATTGATTTTTTATAATAAGACGAAAATACAAAAACTTTGTTACTACTCGTTTTTTCGTTTTAATAGTAAATTGTTACCTTTAGTTTTTAAAACTATTAGTATGAGGTTTTTAAAGCTTTTTTTCGTTGCATTACTTTTTTCTACTCAAACCTTTTCACAATCTGAAGGAGAAGAATCTAGTACAACTCAAAACTCTAAAAAAGATGTTCCTTTTAAAATAATAGAAACTGGACCAACGTATCCCGGTTGTGTTGGAACTTTTAAAGAAAGAAAGAAATGCCTAGATCTCAGTATCAAAAAATTTATTGTAAATAATTTTGATTCCTCTCTAATACAGAAGTTAGATTTGCCAGCAGGTAAATTTCAGTTTTTGATATTATTCAGAATAAAAGCATCTGGATATTCTGAAACTATTAAAATTAAAGCACCACATCCAGATATTGTAAAGGAAATTGAAAGAGTTGTGTCAATAATCCCAAAGATGAAGCCCGCAACTCAAAGAGGCAGACCTATTGCGATAAAATATGCTTTGCCGCTTACTTTTAATGTAGAGTAAAAAACAAATGTAGTTGTGTAAGAAATAAAAAAGCAGGATTCATTCCTGCTTTTTTTGATTAAAACCATATTTTTTAAAACAATTTTTAAATTGTACTTTTACCTAGTAAATTTACAACATGCGTTTTCGAGTAATTTCTCTTTTCTTAATCATTTTAGTTGGTACTTCTTGCGAGTTTTTCAATCTAAAAAAGAAATCGCAATTACAAGAAGTAGATACCATTATCGATTTTTCTTCGGTCGATGTTTCTCCAACATTTATAGTATGTAAAAGTTTTATTGATAAAGAAAAAAAAACGGATTGTTTTAGAAATACCATTCACAAACACATTTCTGAAAGTTTAGCAAAACACCAATTAGAAGTTAAAAACTCAGTAAATGAAATGATTAAAGTTGTCGTTTTAATTAGCAATAAAGGTGTTGTTTCTGTTCAGAAAATTATGGCTTCAGAGATTTTAAGAAATGAAATCCCAGCAATTGATAGTTTAATTACGGTAAGTTTACAAGATTTACCAAAGCTTTTTCCTGCAACCAAAAGAGGAATTCCGGTTGCTACTCAATATCAAATTCCGATACAAATTAACGTAAAATAAAAATAGATTTCCGAAAACGAAAATCTATTTTTTATAAAGTTACTGTCATTTCAAAATGACATTTATTTTAATTCAACATTTTCCAAAGTTGATCTTTTAATTCAACTAACCCGGTTTGAGCAATCGAAGAAAAGAATATATGCGGAATACCATCAGGTAATTCTTTGGTAATTTCTGTTCTTAACTCATCATCTAACATATCATCTTTAGAAATTGCCAGCAGCCTATTTTTATCTAACAATTCTGGATTATGAGTTCTTAGCTCATTCAATAAAATTTTATATTCTTTATTGATGTCTTCACTATCTGCAGGAATTAAAAATAACAAGGTAGAATTACGTTCTATATGACGTAAAAACCGATGTCCTAATCCTTTTCCTTCTGCCGCTCCTTCTATAATTCCAGGAATATCGGCCATTACAAAACTTTTAAAATCTCTGTATTCTACAATTCCTAAATTAGGCTTTAAAGTAGTAAATGCATAATCAGCAATTTTTGGTTTTGCTGAGGTAATTACTGATAATAAAGTAGATTTTCCAGCATTTGGGAATCCAACTAAACCAACATCAGCTAATAATTTTAATTCTAATAAAAACCATCCTTCAAGTCCGTCTATTCCAGGTTGTGCATACCTAGGAGTTTGATTTGTAGAAGATTTAAAGTTCCAGTTTCCTAAACCACCTTTTCCGCCACTTAATAAAATGATTTCTTGCTGATTTTCTGTGATTTCGAAAAGAATTTCATTGGTGTCTGCATCTCTAATAATGGTACCTAAAGGAACGTTTACATAAACATCTTCACCATCATGCCCCGTACTTCTACTTTTACTTCCATTTCCACCTTCAGATGCTCTAAAGTGCTTTTTAAATTTTAAATGAAATAATGTCCACATATTTTTATCTCCACGAAGAATAATATGTCCACCACGACCACCATCACCACCATCGGGTCCGCCTTTGGTAATGTATTTTTCTCTGTGTAAGTGCGTAGATCCTCGTCCGCCTTTACCAGAAGAAGCATATATTTTTATGTAATCAACAAAATTTCCTTCAGTCATCTTTTATTGTTTATATGTTGATTTGTTTCATAGTTTATTTGCGTTTATGATAAACACATAAACTATTTAACGCAGAAACAGTTGTTTATAGTTTGTCAAAAACCGCAGATAATCTTACAGTAATATCATCAATAGAACCTACACCGTTTACACCGTAATAGTTTCCTTTTGCTTGATAATAATCTTTTAAAATTGCTGTTTTTGTATTGTATTCATTAAATCGATTTCTGATTTTTACTTCATCTGTGTCGTCAGGTCGTCCACTAGTTTTTCCTCTTTCTAATAAACGAGTAACCAATAAATCTTCAGAAACTTCTAAAGCAACCATTCCGTTTATTTTTTCTTCTTTTTCAGCTAAAAAAACATCTAGTGCTTTTGCTTGAGATTCTGTTCTTGGAAAACCATCAAAAATAAATCCGTGTGCATCTGCATTTTTATTTACTTCTTCTTTTAGCATTTCAATAGTCACTTCATCTGGAACTAAATCTCCTTTATCCATGTATTTTTTTGCTAATAAACCTAATTCGGTTTCATTTTTAATGTTGAATCTAAAAACATCTCCTGTAGAAATGTGAATTAGATTGTACTTTTCTTTTAATAGCGTAGCTTGTGTACCTTTCCCTGCTCCTGGAGGACCAAATAATACAATATTTTTCATGTTTTTTTAGTGTTGTGTTGTTGTTAGTTGATAAATTTTTGGCAAATTTCTACCCAATCCATTATAGTCTAAACCGTAACCTACAATAAATTTGTCTGGGATACTCTTGCCTATATAATCTATAGGTAATTCTTTTTTAAATACATCAGGCTTAAAAAATAAAGTAGCAATTTTTAATTGCTTTACTTTTTTGTCTTTAAAAATGGTGTAAATTTCTTGTAAAGTGTTTCCGGTATCAATAATATCTTCTAAAATAACGACAGTTCTTCCTTCTAAATTTTCGTTAAGCCCAACTAATTGTTTTACTTTTTCTGTTGATGATGTGCCTTGATATGATGCTAATTTTACAAAAGAAACTTCGCAATTACCTTTATAGGATTTTACGAAATCTGAAACAAACATAAAACATCCGTTTAAAATACCAATAAATAAAGGAATTTCTCCTTCGCAATCTTTTGCTACTTGTATAGCTAAAGATTTTACGATGTTATTTAACTCATCTTCATTTATGAAAGATTTAAAACTTAAATCGTGCAGTTTAACTGTGTCCATTTTGCAAAGATACGCTCTTGTTGTTGAATGAAAAAACCGTTTTGAATTAAGTTCAAAACGGTTTTTTTATTTTAGTTTTTTCAAATTATTCTTTTTCTTCTTTTTTAGAAGTATCAAACATTATAGGAGTTGCTATAAATAATGAAGAGTATGTTCCTACTACCACACCAATAATTAATGCAAACATAAATCCTTTAATAGAATCTCCTCCAAATAAGAAGATTGCTAACATTACTAACAATGTTGTTAAAGAGGTATTGATTGTTCTTCCTAAAGTAGAACTTAAGGCTTTGTCAACAACTTCTGTGTATTTCCATTTTGTATGAATTCCTGTAAACTCTCTAACTCTATCAAAAATTACCACAGTATCATTTAATGAATACCCAACAACCGTTAATATTGCGGCAATAAACGATTGATCTATTTCCATATCAAATGGCATGAATTTATATAATATTGAGAAAATTCCTAATACGATTAAAACATCGTGGAATACCGCTACTACTGCACCTAAACTAAATGATACTTTTCTAAAACGTAATAAAATATATAAGAATACCACAATTAAAGAACCTAATACGGCCCATAATGCAGATGTTTTAATATCATCAGCAATGGTTGGATCTACCTTCATATAACTCATAATACCACTAGCATTATGAGTTTTTTCAAAACCAGGTTTAAAATTTTCGTAAGTAGTTGTTCCTAAATATGGTTTTAACCCGTTATATAAAGCTGTTTGAACTTCATCATCAACAGTTAAGCCTTCATCATCTATTTTGAAAACAGTTGTTATTTTTAATTGGTTAGAAGATCCGTAGGTTTTTACTTCTGGTGCAGAAATAAAAACGGCTTTTAAATCTTCGGCAACCTTCGTTGAGTTCATTGGTTTGTCAAAACGAACAACATAAGAACGACCACCTTTAAAGTCAACACCTTGTTTTAACCCAAGAGTTGTTATAGAAACAATACCACCTAGAATAATAGCTCCAGAAATTACATATGCAATTTTACGCTTTCTTAAGAACTCAACGTTAATACTTTGAAACCAGTTTTTAGTAATTGAAGTATTAAAAGTTAAGTTGCTATTTTTATTTACTGCTCCGTCAATTAGCATACGTGTAATAAATACTGCAGTAAATAAAGAAGTTGCAATACCAATCATTAATGTTAATGCAAAACCTTTAATTGGTCCTGTTCCAAAAACATATAAAATAATACCTGTTAATAAGGTTGTAATATTTGCATCAATAATTGCAGATAATGCTCCTTTTATACTAAACCCATCTTCAACAGCTAGTTTTAATCCTTTACCACCGCTTAATCCTTCTTTAATTCTTTCGAAAATAATAACGTTTGCATCTACAGACATACCAATTGTTAAGATAATACCTGCAATTCCTGGTAACGTTAATACAGCGCTAAACGATGCTAAGATTCCGAAGATAAATAAAATGTTAACTGATAATGCAATGTTTGCATATCCACCAGCTTTACCATAGTAAAATAGCATCCAGATTAAAACCAATCCTATTGCTAATCCAAATGAGTTAAAACTACGGTCAATTGATTCTTGTCCTAAAGATGGACCAACAACTTCTGCTTGAATAATTCTTGCAGCAGCAGGCAATTTACCTGCTTTTAAAACGGTAGCAATATCTTGCGCTTCTGTAATAGTCATAGATCCTCCAGAAATAGAAGTTCTACCTCCAGAAATTGGTTGATTAACAGAAGGTGCGGTATATACATAATCATCTAAAACAACAGCAACAAATTTACCTGCGTTGTCTGTAGTCATTTTTTCCCATTGCTTAGAACCTGTTGAGTTCATTGTCATACTTACTTCTGGTTTATTTCCTAACTGGTCAAAAACCTGAGATGCATCTACAATTACATCACCTTCTATTGTTGCAACATCTTTTCTGTTTGATTTAATTGCATATAAGCTAATAACTTCCGCAGTTTTATCTGCGTTTGGTTGTGCTTTATAATCCCATAAAAACTTAACATATCTAAGATTGCTTGGCAATAAAGCTCTAACCTCTTTTCTAGCTAATAATTTATTTACCATTGCGGTATCAGAGACTTTAGCTTGTGCAACTAAAGAACTAACTTGTTGTTGGTTCTGAGCTACATTAGGGTATAAATAAGTAAATAATGTTTTTTGATTGTTTACTTCTGTAGAATCTTTTTTTCCTAATAAGTTATCGATATCATCTTTTTTGATGGTATCGTTTGCTGTAGGATTTTCATCCTTTAAAAGTTCTGTAACCTTTGTGTTTGCTGTAAAGAAGAAGTTTTGTACTTCTGTATTTGTAAAGACTTCCCAAAATTGTAGTTTGGCAGTACTCTCTAATAACCTCTTAACACGATCAATATCTTTTGCTCCTGGTAATTCAATTTGAATTCTTCCTGAGTTTCCAACACGTTGAATACTTGGTTGCGTTACACCAAATTTATCAATTCTACTACGTAAAACTTCAAAAGCCGTATTAATAGAATTGTCTATTTCTGTTTGAATAATTGGTTTAACCTCAGCATTTGTTTTGTTAAAGTTAATTCCTTTATCAGCTAAAGATTTAGTTCCAAAAATAGAAGGATCACTTAACTTAACAGTTTCGTTACTTAATTTTTCAAATTCAGAAAAGAATAAATCTAAATACGTATCTGTACTGTTTTTTTGTGCAGCATCTGCAGCAATCAACGCTTGATTAAAAACCGGATTTTTACTTTCATTAGACAATCCAATTAAAATATCTTTTACAGATACTTGTAAAATTGCATTTATTCCACCTTTTAAATCAAGACCAAGATTCATTTCTTTGTCTTTGATGTCGTTATAGCTATATTCAGCAAAACCTAGATTAATAAATTTAGTGTTTCCAACACTATCTAGATATTTTTTTTCAAAATTAGCAATTGCTTTACCATCATTAGTGGTAGCTTTTTCTTTTGCATACACCTTTGCGTCATCTTCAACATTTCCTGCGAAATAGGTAAATGATAATTGGTATAAACTTACTAATCCAAAAAGGATAGCGAATAATCTGATAAGTCCTTTGTTTTGCATCTTCTCTTAAATTTTAATCGACTTCTTTGTAAAAACGTGCAAATATAGTATTTCAAAAAAGAGTAACCAATTGTTTTGTCATATTTGTAGCATAAGATTATTGTTTTTCAAAGCTTTAAAAAAAATGAGAAAAAAGAACCTTTAAATTTTTATATATTTACTCACTAAAATAAGAGAATTAATCAGCAAAAATTTAAATAAATTCAAATGGCTTATAAATCTGATATTGAAATAGCACAAGCTAAAACCTTAGTGCATATTAAAGAAATTGCAGCAAAATTAAATATTGATGAAGATAGTTTGGAAATGTATGGTAAGTACAAAGCAAAATTGCCATTAAGTTTAATTGATGAAGAAAAAATAAAACAAAACAATTTAGTGCTTGTTACTGCATTAACTCCAACTCCAGCAGGAGAAGGAAAAACAACGGTTTCTATTGGTTTAACCGAAGGATTAAATAAAACTGGTAAACAAGCAACTGTAGTTTTAAGAGAACCTTCTTTAGGACCTGTTTTTGGAATAAAAGGTGGAGCAGCTGGTGGAGGATATTCGCAAGTTGTACCAATGGAAGATATTAATTTACACTTTACTGGAGATTTTAATGCCATTGAAAAAGCAAACAATTTATTATCTGCTTTAATTGATAATAATTTACAAAGTTCTGTAAATAACTTAAATATTGATTCACGTACCATTTTATGGAAACGTGTTATTGATATGAATGATAGAGCTTTGCGTGATATCACCATTGGTTTGGGCGGAACAGCAAACGGAATACCAAGGCAAGACGGATTTAACATTACGCCAGCTTCAGAAGTGATGGCGATACTTTGCATGGCAACAGATTTTGAAAACTTAAAAAAACGTTTAGGAGATATTTTTATTGGATTTACTTTTGATAAAAAACCAGTTTTTGCACGCGATTTAAAAGCAGAAAATGCAATGGCAATTTTACTAAAAGACGCCATCAAGCCAAATTTAGTACAAACCTTAGAAGAAAATCCAGCGATTATTCACGGTGGACCATTTGCAAATATTGCACAAGGAACTAACACGATTATTGCAACCAAAATGGGATTGTCTTTATCTAATTATGTGGTAACAGAAGCGGGTTTTGGTGCAGATTTAGGCGCAGAGAAATTTTTAAATATCAAATCTGCTTTTGCAGGATTAAATCCAAAATGTGTTGTGTTGGTGGCAACAATTAGAGCCTTACGTCATCATGGTGGCGCAAAACCAGACGAATATAATACGCCAAGTTTAGAAAGAGTTACAGAAGGATTTAAGAATTTAGAAAAACACATTGAAAACATTCGTAAGTTTAATATTGAACCAGTTGTGGCAATCAATTCGTTTGTTTCAGATTCTGATGAAGAAGTACAGTTTATAAAAGATACGTGCGCTGGACTAGGAGTTCATGCCGTGTTGTCTGAAGGTTGGGCAAAAGGAGGAGAGGGAACCAAAGAGTTAGCAACTGCGGTTGTAGATGTGGTAGAAAATAAAGCAACACAGTTTAAACCTTTATACGATTGGAAAAGTCCGGTGAAAGAAAAAATAGCAATTATCGCAAAAGAAATTTACGGAGCAGATGGCGTTATTTATGATAAAAAAGCGGAATTAAATTTACGTAGAATAGACCGTTTAGGATTTAATGATTTTGCGATTTGTATGGCAAAAACGCAAAAATCTTTCTCAGATGATGATAAGTTAATAGGAAGACCAACAGGTTTTTCTGTTACTGTTCGTGAAATTGAAATTGCTGCTGGAGCACAGTTTATTATTCCAATTTTAGGAAAAATGATGCGTATGCCTGGCTTACCCAGAATACCAGCTTCTGAAGGAATGAGTATTGACAATGATGGTGTTATTTCTGGATTGTCTTAGGGCTTCTTTAATTCCTTAAAAGGAGAATCTACTAAAAATATATAGACCTCACAGGTTTTCAAAACCTGTGAGGTCTATAAAACAAACTAATAAACTTGGTCATTGGCTATTTCAATTACCGTTTTTCCTTAACAAAAAAAATCCAACTTTAAAGTTGGATTTTTTTTCAAAACTAATAGCTAAAGGCAAATTACCAAAAGCGAATCAGTTATAATTCTAACAATCCGTTTGTTTTTTTGACACCAGCAGCAGATTCAACTAAATGCGCTTTTTCAGCATCACTTAAATGAATTTTAATGATTTTTTCAATTCCGTTTTTACCTAATACAACAGGAACTCCAATACATAAATCGTTCAATCCATATTCTCCTTCTAATAAAGTAGAACAAGGAAAAATTTTCTTTTGATCACAAGCAATAGCTTGTACTAACCCAGAAACAGCAGCGCCTGGTGCATACCAAGCAGAAGTTCCTAACAAACCAGTTAATGTTGCGCCACCAACTTTGGTGTCTTGTAAAACTTGTTCTAATCTTTCTTCAGAAATAAATTCAGAAACAGGAACAGAGTTTCTAGTTGCTAAACGCGTTAAAGGAACCATTCCTTTATCAGAATGACCACCAATTACCATTCCGTCAACATCAGAAATAGGTGCACCTAATGCTTCTGCTAATCTGTATTTAAAACGTGCAGAATCTAAAGCGCCGCCCATTCCAATAATTCTATTTTTAGGTAAGCCAGTCGTTTTGTGTACTAAATATGTCATGGTATCCATAGGATTAGAAACCACAATGATGATAGTGTTTGGAGAATGTGCTATCAAGCTAGCAGAAACCATTTTTACAATTCCAGCATTAATTCCGATTAATTCTTCACGTGTCATTCCTGGTTTTCTAGGAATTCCAGAAGTAATTACACAAATATCAGAATTTGCTGTTTTAGAATAATCACTAGTAGAACCAGTAATTTTTGTGTCAAATCCGTTTAATGAAGCGGTTTGCATTAAATCCATTGCTTTACCTTCTGCAAAACCTTCTTTAATGTCTAATATTACAACTTCTGATGCGAAATTTTTAATAGCGATGTACTCTGCACAACTTGCGCCTACAGCACCTGCACCTACAACTGTTATTTTCATGATTTTTTATTTAATTGTGTTGATAAAATAGTGTGCTACAAAAGTAAGTTAAATATTTTGAAATGATGCTTTGTGTTTCTGTAAAGTATGGGAGTGTTTTTCTGTATAAGTTTTGTCATTTCTTTAGGTTCGTTTTTTTTTAGTACTTTAGCGATAATAAAGAAACATTTCAACCAACCAAAAATTATTTTTTATGAAAAAAATTACAACAATAGTATTTCTATTTTGCTCTATGCTATCTTTTGGGCAAATAGATTTGGGAACCATCTTAGAAGGTGGTACAAATGACGCTAATGCGTATTTAAAAGGATATTTGAGTCCGATAGCAACAGGTTTTGGAACTGGAATAAACGGGGGTTGGTATCATACTGCCAAAGCTCACAAATTTTTAGGTTTCGATATTAAAGTTATTGCTAATGCAGCTTTTGTACCTACTGCCGGAGAATCTTTTACGTTTAACAATGCAGATTTTACAGGTATAAAAATAGATGATACTAGTAAGTCTTCTGCTCAAGTACCAACAATATTAGGTTCTCAAAAATTAGGAGACAGACCTTTGTTAGAATTTACAAACGGAGGTAATAGTATCTCTATTTCGGCATTACCTGGAAGTGGACTTAAAGAAGAGATTGGTCAAAACATTGTACCATCTGCAATGGTGCAGTTTAGTTTAGGGCTGTTTAAGAATACAGATTTAAAAATTAGATTTGTACCAAAACAAAAGCAACCAGAATTTGAATTTTCTACATTTGGTATTGGTATAATGCATGATATAAAACAATGGATTCCTTTTGTAAAAAAATTACCATTTGATGTATCTGTACTTGCTGCATGGAATGATGTAAAATCAAAAATATATTTAGACAACAAAAATGAGCCAACTCAAGCATTAGAGTTGAACACAAAAACAACCTTGTTTCAATTAGTAGCTTCTAAGAAAATTTTGTTCTTAACTATATTTGGTGGTATAGGAACATCTTCTGCTAAAACAGATATAAACATGTTGGGAGTGTATAAAACTAAAAACTCAAACCAAACCTATACAGACCCAATTGCATTAAAGTATAGTGGTAGCGATTTTAGAGCAAACCTTGGTTTAAACATGAAATTGTTATTCTTAAACATCAGTGCAGATTATGCCATGCAAGAATACAATACATTAACAGCAACGGTTGGCTTTACATTTAGATAATAGACACAAATAATATTAAAAATAAAAATTATGAAAACAAAAATAAATTTAAAAAAAGAAATACTATTATTTACCGTAATAAGTATGTTAATTGGTTGTGGTATTGCTGCAATACCGTTAGTGGTAAACAAAGATGTTTCATTGGGTATTATTACTGTAAATGGTTTGCAAAATGAAGAAATTTACTTTCAAGAAGTAAATCTTGATTTAACAGAGCTTTTAGATGATGATCAATTTGCAGCTGTTGAATCTGCCGTTTTAAAGTCGGTTGTTGTAACATTAAATGCAGATTATTTAAATACCGTTAATCAAAAAGAGGATCTTTTTGGTTTTTTTGGTTTTTACATTATTAAAGATGGTGTTCCGTTTGATTTAGCTAATTTCCGAAATCATACTGAAGTTGCTATAACTCAAATAGGTAATATATTTGTAAAACAAACTCCAAACAAGCTTCCGTTTATAAATGGAAATGTTAATATAAAGGATGTTATAAGAGATAAGAAAGTAAAGGTTGGAATTGTTCTTGGCGCTGGTAATAGTTATACTCAAACTGAAAAACTTAATGACGCTTCCTTTAGTTTTAGTGTGAAAGTAGAAACAGAGGTGCAGGTTGCTTTGTAATAAACTAAATTTTAACAACAAAAAAGCGAAAGAGTTCACTCTTTCGCTTTTTTGTTGTTTTAAAGAATGAGGTTACACATCTATATTTGCATATTTTGCATTCTTTTCTATAAACTCTCTACGAGGTGGCACTTCGTCTCCCATTAACATAGAGAACACTCGGTCTGCTTCTGTAGCGTTGTCTATAACAACTTGTCGTAAGGTTCTAAACTCTGGGTTCATAGTTGTGTCCCATAATTGGCTAGCATTCATCTCTCCAAGACCTTTATAGCGTTGAATTGAAACTGAACCACCCATTTGTTGTGCAATTAAATCTCGTTGATTATCGTCCCAAGCATATTCCTTTTTCTGTCCTTTTTTTACTAAGTATAATGGCGGAGTAGCAATATAAATATATCCTTGCTCAACCATTTCTCTCATATATCTAAAGAAGAATGTTAAAATCAACGTAGCAATATGACTACCATCTACATCGGCATCACACATAATAACTACTTTATGGTAACGCACTTTAGTTAAGTTTAATGCTCTTGGATCTTCTTCTGTTCCAATAGAAACACCTAATGCCGTAAACATATTTTTGATTTCTTCGTTTTCAAAAACTTTGTGTTGCATTGCTTTTTCTACGTTCAAGATTTTTCCACGTAAAGGTAAAATTGCTTGAAAATTTCTGTCTCTACCTTGTTTTGCTGTACCACCTGCAGAATCTCCCTCAACTAAGAAAATTTCACATTGCGCAGGATCTGTTTCAGAACAGTCAGATAATTTACCAGGTAAACCACCAATACTCATCACTGTTTTACGTTGCACCATTTCTCTGGCTTTACGCGCTGCGTGACGTGCTTGTGCAGCTAATATTACTTTTTGAACAATAATTTTTGCATCATTCGGGTTTTCTTCTAAATAATCAGTTAGCATTTCAGAAACTGCTTGAGAAACTGCAGCGGTAACTTCTCTATTTCCCAATTTCGTTTTGGTTTGACCTTCAAATTGTGGTTCTTGAACTTTTACAGAAATAATAGCTGTTAATCCTTCACGGAAATCATCACCAGCAATTTCGAATTTCAGATTTTTTAACAATCCAGAATCATCTGCGTATTTTTTAAGCGTAGCTGTTAATCCACGTCTAAAACCTGATAAATGTGTTCCTCCTTCGTGTGTGTTGATATTGTTTACATACGAGTGTAAATTTTCTGAGTACGAAGTATTATACACCATCGCAACTTCAACAGGAACGCCATTTTTTTCTCCTTCAATAGAAATAACATCACTAATTAATTGCTCTCGTGTGCTGTCTAAATATCTGATGAATTCAGGCAAACCAATTTCACTATGAAAAACTTCTGAGATAAAGTTTCCTTCATCATCTGTGTTGCGTTTATCAGTAAGCGTAATTGTAATTCCTTTGTTTAAATACGATAATTCTCGCATACGAGTTGATAAAGTCTCGTAATTGAATTCTGTTGTTTGTAAAAAGATTGATTTGTCTGGTGAAAAAGTAACAATTGTCCCTGTAAAATCTGTTTCTCCAATAGTTTTAACAGGATATAATGCTTTTCCTTTTTCATATTCTTGTTCCCAGATTTTTCCATCTTTATGAACCGTTGCTCTTAAATGTTCAGAAAGTGCATTTACACAACTTACACCAACTCCGTGTAAACCTCCAGAAACTTTATAAGAATCTTTGTCAAATTTACCTCCGGCACCAATTTTTGTCATTACAACTTGTAGTGCAGAAACGCCTTCTTTTTTATGGATTCCAACCGGAATTCCACGTCCGTTATCTCTAGTGGTAACAGAGTTGTCTTCGTTGATGGTAACATCAATAGTATCACAATATCCGCCCATTGCTTCATCAATAGAGTTATCTACAACTTCATATACTAAATGATGCAATCCTCGAATTCCAATATCTCCAATATACATTGATGGACGCATTCTAACATGCTCCATTCCTTCTAATGCCTGAATACTATCGGCTGAATAATCGTGTTTTTTTTCTTCGCTCATTATTTTGAATTAAATTAAACGTTATTGTCACTTCGAGTGATTTCAATTTTTTCGAAATTGTATCGAGAAGTCATAAAAAAATCGCCTAGAAAAGACGAAATATTACCCAACAAATTTAATCAAATTTTGAGTTTATAAAAAGCGAATTGATGAAATAGTGTCTAAATTATCAACATTTGTTAATTTCTAGAAAGTGGCTTAAATCGCTTAAAAATGACTTTATTTTTAGTTTTTAACTTTTAGGAATTGTTTGATAAATTGAAAATCAAAAAAACACCACAGAAGCGAAATTTTAGCATTTTGTTTGTTGTTTAAAATGACTTAATTATTCTTTTTTAAATTTACAAGAAGCTCTTTTATGATAAACGAATAATCAAATCTTCAGAATTCACCATAACTCCTGGTTTTAAAATCACTTGTTGGATGGTGGTGTCTTCATTTGCTGTAATGGTCGTTTCCATTTTCATGGCTTCAATAATAAATAAAGGTTGGTTTTTAGTTATTTTTTCACCTTCTTTAACCAAAATTGTTGATAGCATTCCTTGTAAAGGAGCACCAATTTCTTTTGGATTTGATTTATCTGCTTTTACATGTTCTACTTTATCAACTTTAATAGATGCGTCTTTTATTTGTACAGATCGACCTTGACCATTTACTTTAAAATAAACCGTTACTAAACCATCTTCATTCGGTTTTCCAACAGAATCTAAAGTGATAAGCAATGTTTTTCCTTTGTCTAATTCAACGATAATTTCTTCGCCAACTTCCATTCCGTAAAAGAAATTTTTGGTTGGTAAATTCATTAAGTTGTCATATTTCAAATGTTTGTTATACGAATCTGTAAAAACTTTTGGATATAATTTATAAGATAGAAAATCGGTTATAGTAATTGGTCTGCTTAAATCTTGCTCAAATATTTTTTTAAATTCGTTGTACTCAGCTTCAATATCTAAAGGAGCCATGTGTGCATTTGGTCTGTCTGTATATGGTTTTTCGTCTTTTAAAATCAACTTCTGAAGTTCTTTTGGAAAGCCGCCAACAGGCTGACCTAAATCACCTTTAAAAAAACTCACAACCGATTGTGGGAAGGAAATTGAATCTCCTTTTTCTAATACATCCTGAACCGTTAAGTTGTTGCTCACTAAATATTGCGCCATATCTCCAACAACTTTAGAGCTTGGTGTAACTTTTACGATATCGCCAAAAAGCATGTTAACATCAGCGTACATTGCGGTAATTTCATGAAATCGATCTTCCAATCCTAAGGCTTGTGCTTGTGGTTTTAAATTTGAATATTGTCCGCCAGGAATTTCATGTTTAAAGACTTCTCCAGAACCTGCTTTTAAACCCGATTCAAACGGATAATAAAATTCTCGAACCGTTTCCCAATAGTTAGAATATTCGTTCAATGAATCAATATTCAATGGGTTTTCACGTTCATTAAATTTCATCATTTCTACAACCGAATTAAAATTGGGTTGGGATGTTAATCCAGATACGCCACCAAGAGCTACATCAACAACATCAACACCAGCTTCAATCGCTTTTAAATACGTTGCAGATTGAATTGACGAAGTATCATGCGTATGTAAATGAATCGGAATATTAATTTCTTGTTTTAACGCCGAAACCAATTCAAAAGCAGCATACGGTTTTAACAGACCCGCCATGTCTTTTATGGCTAAAATATGTGCTCCAGCATTTTCAATATCTTTGGCTAAACTTGTGTAGTATTTTAGGTTGTATTTGGTGTTCTTCGGATTTAAAATATCGCCAGTATAACAAATCGATCCTTCAGCTAAACCATTCGTTCTGTTTCTGACATGTTCAATACAAGGAGCAATGGATTTTATCCAGTTTAAAGAATCAAAAATTCTAAAAATATCTACACCATTTTCCCAAGATTGTTCTACAAATTTTTCGATTAAATTATCTGGATATGCTGTGTAACCAACTCCGTTTGAGCCTCTAAGAAGCATTTGTAAAAGCGTGTTTGGCATTGCTTTGCGCAATAATTGTAAGCGTTCCCACGGATTTTCTTGTAAAAAACGTAAACAAACATCAAACGTTGCACCACCCCAAACTTCCATACTGAAAATACCAGGATTGTTTTTAGAATACCCTTCAGCTACTTTTAGCATGTCAAAAGTTCGCATTCTTGTTGCTAACAAACTTTGATGTGCATCACGCATGGTAGTGTCTGTATAATGTATTTTCTTTTCAGATTTTAACCACTTAGAAAATTTTTCTGGACCTAATTCGGTTAGTAAATCTTTTGTGCCTTTTGGATGTATTGAATGTGTGTCAAATTTTGGAATAACAGGTTTTACAAATGTTTTTGTAGGATCTATTTTTTTAACATCAGCATTTCCGTTAACGATTACATCGCCTAAATACGTTACTAATTTTGTTGCTCTATTTCTAGGGGCTTTAAAAATAAATAAATCTGGGTTTTGTTTGATGAAATTAACAGTTACTTCTCCTTTTCTAAAAGTTTCGTGTTTTAAAATATTATCTAAAAAAGGCATGTTTGTTTTTACACCTCTAATTCTAAATTCTGCCAAAGCCCGGCGTACTTTTCTACACGATCCGTCTAAAGTTCTACTATTTGCAGTTACTTTTACAAGCATAGAATCAAAAAACGGAGATACAATTGCACCTTGATAAACAGATCCTGCATCTAATCGAATTCCGAATCCTGAAGCACTTCTATACGTAGTAATTTCTCCATAATCTGGTTTAAAATCGTTCTGTGGATCTTCGGTAGTAATTCTACATTGCAACGCATAACCAGTAACTTTAATAGCTTCTTGATTAGGAATTTTTATTTGCTGATCGGCTAATTTGTATCCACCGGCAATAAACAATTGCGTTTTTACCAAATCGATATTGGTAACCACTTCCGTAACGGTGTGTTCAACTTGAATTCTCGGATTTACTTCAATAAAATAAATAGAACCGTCATCATCAACTAAAAATTCAACCGTTCCAATATTGTTATAATTTACAGCTTTACAAATCTTAATGGCATAGTTGTAAAGTGCCTCTTTTGTTTCTTGTTTTAAACCGTAAGAAGGAGCGAACTCAATTACTTTTTGATAACGGCGTTGTACCGAACAATCACGTTCAAATAAATGAACGGTATTTCCGTAATTATCGGCGACAATCTGAATTTCTATGTGCTTCGGATTTTCAACAAATTTTTCTAAAAAAACGGTATCGTCTCCAAACGCATTTAATGCTTCTCGCTTACTTTCGTTAAAAGCGCCTTTCAATTCTGCAGATTCTCTAATCACTCGCATTCCTCTTCCACCACCACCAGAAGCAGCTTTTAGCATGATTGGATATCCAATGATTTCGGCTTCACTTAAAGCAGTTTCAATATTTTTTAATGGTTTTTCGTTGCTTCTTATAATTGGAATGTTATTCGCAGCGGCTACTTCTTTCGCAGTAATTTTATCGCCAAGAGATGTAAGAACAGATACCTTTGGACCAACGAAAATAATGTCGTTTTCTTCACATTTCTGAGCAAATTTTGCATTTTCTGATAAAAATCCGTAACCAGGATGAATGGCATCAGCGCCACATTCTAAAGCTACTTTTATAAGTTTATTGATATTTAAATAGGGCTTTAACGGCTCGTTGTATTCTCCAATTTGGTAAGATTCATCGGCCTTATATCTGTGAAGGGAATAGCGATCTTCAAAGGTAAAAATACCTACAGTTTTAACATTTATTTCTGTACAGGCTCTAAAGATTCTGATGGCAATTTCACCTCTATTGGCAACAAGGACTTTTTTAATTTTCATATATTTTTTTTATGAGATAAAGTTACTGATTTGAGAAGCTATTACAGAATAAAGATTTTAATAATTGTTAACAAACTTCTTCGTTATTCTTTTTAATACGCATCTTCATGAACCATTTTAATAGCTCTTCCAGAAGGTTCGTTCATGTTTTTAAAACTTTCATCCCATTCTAATGCTATTCTAGAACTACAGGCGATTGATGGTTCTTGAGGAACACATACTGCAGCAGTATCACTCGGAAAATGTCCTGCAAAAATGGAGCGATAATAAAACTCTTCTTTGGTAGTTGGCGTTTGAATAGGAAATCTAAATTTTGCATTTGTCAATTGTTCGTCTGTTACTTTTTTGTCTATAACTTCTTTTAAAGTGTCTATCCAATCATAACCAACGCCGTCAGAAAATTGTTCTTTTTGTCTCCAAGCTACACTTTCTGGTAAATATTTTTCAAAAGCCTTTCTGATAATCCATTTTTCCATGCGTTCTCCGTTGATCATTTTATCTTTTGGGTTGATGCGCATGGCAACATCCATAAACTCTTTGTCTAAAAAAGGAACACGACCTTCAATTCCCCAAGCTGCTAAACTTTTGTTTGCTCTCAAACAATCATACATGTGTAATTTATCTAATTTACGAACAGTTTCTTTATGAAATTCTTCTGCATTTGGCGCTTTATGAAAATATAAATATCCGCCAAAAATTTCGTCTGCTCCTTCACCAGATAATACCATTTTTACGCCCATTGATTTGATAACTCGTGCCATTAAATACATTGGAGTAGAAGCTCTAATTGTTGTGATATCGTACGTTTCTAAGTTATAAACAACATCTTTTATAGCATCTAAACCTTCTTGAATGGTAAACTTAATTTCATGATGAACAGTGTTAATATGTTTTGCAACTTTTTGTGCTGCAGCTAAATCTGGCGAACCTTCTAAACCAACAGAAAACGAGTGTAATTGTGGCCACCAAGCAGCTTGTGTATCATCCGATTCTATTCTTTTTTCGGAATGTTTTTTAGCGATTGCAGAAATAATTGAAGAATCCAATCCGCCAGAGAGTAAAACTCCGTAAGGAACATCAGACATTAATTGTCTGTGAACAGCAGCTTCTAATGCATCGTGAATTTCATCAATCGAAGTTTCATTTTCCTTTACAGCATCAAATTCCGTCCAATCGCGAGCATACCATTTTTTGTAAACTCCATCCTTGCTAGACAAATAATGTCCTGGAGGAAATAATTCTATTTTTGGACAAACACCTTCTAGAGCTTTTAATTCTGAAGCCACATAAAATGTTCCGTTTTTATCCCAACCGATATATAATGGAATAATTCCCATGTGATCTCTTGCTACAAAATACTCGTCTTTTTCGACGTCGTAAATTGCAAAACCGAAAATTCCGTTTAATTCGTCTAAAAAAGAAGTTCCTTTTTCTTTGTATAATGCTAAAATAACTTCGCAATCTGATGCTGTTTGAAAATTGTACAAGCCTTCAAATTGTTTTTTTAATTCTCTATGGTTGTAAATTTCTCCGTTTGCAGCTAAAATTAATTTTCTATCCTCGCTAAACAAAGGTTGTTGCCCAGAAGCCGGATCAACAATAGCTAACCTTTCATGAGCCATAATTACTTTATCATCACTATAAATACCGCTCCAATCTGGTCCACGATGTCTAATTTTTTTAGACATTTCTAGTAGTTGAGGTCTTAAAGTTTCCGATTTTTGTTTTAAATCAAATGCGCATACAATTCCACACATACTCTATCTCTTTTGTATTTTTTATTATAATTGTTACGCAAATAAACAAGTACTATTGTTATTATTAAATAGAAATGGTATTATTGATTTAAAAAATATACTTTAAAGGTATTATTTAAGACAATATGTAAGTTTTGATGAGAAAAAAGAGCTAAAAAATAGAAATTTGTTATCTAGATATTTTTTTTAATTTTTTTGTTTGGTCATTTAAAAATCTATTATACATTTGTAGCACAATGATGAATACACAAAACATATGGTGGTGGAACTCTCTTAAAAGTTAAGTGAGGAAAAACCTATATGTATTTATAACATAATTAAAAAGGCTTATCTCACGATAAGCCTTTTTTGTGTTTTAAGAACAGGTCATTACAAGGAGTTTTACGACGAAGTAATCTCTTAATTAATAAACAGATTGCCACAGCAGATAAGATTTGCTTCGCAATGACAAGAATGTGAAAATGAAAGAAATAAAACTAAAAACAACAAGTTCAACTCGGATTTCTGATACAGTAACTCCGGTTGGTTTGTACTTGAGATTTAGAGATGCATACGCCAATTCGCTGCTATTAGAAAGTTCAGATTATCATAGTAAAGAAGAAAGTTTTTCTTTTATATGTATTGAACCAATCGTAACCATGAAAGTTGAAAATCACAATTTTGTGGTATCGCAAAAAAGAGAAACGATTGAAAAGCATCCTATTGATAAAAATTTTTATGAATTGTTTGACAATTTTTCAAAGTCTATTGATTTAGATTGTGATGCAAAATTAAAATCATTTAATGGTTTGTATGGTTACACAACGTATGATGCTGTTCAATATTTCGAAAATATTAAACTGAATGTAAAAGATGCTCCGTCTAAGATTCCGTTAATGCAATATAGTTTTTATCGATTTATCATTGCAATCAATCATTTTAATGATGAAATGACATTGATAGAAAATATAGAAGCAGGAACTGAATCTAGAATTTCTGAAATAGAAACAATTATTGAAGCACAGAATTTCAACACACAGCAGTTCGAAATAAAAGGAAATGAAACTTCAAATTGTACAGATGAAGATTTTAAAGAATACGTAGTAAAAGCAAAAGCACATTGTAAACGTGGTGATGTTTTTCAATTGGTGTTATCCCGTCAGTTTCAACAAACATTTAAAGGTGATGAATTTAATGTGTATAGGGCATTGCGTTCTATAAATCCATCACCTTATTTATTCTATTTTGATTATGGCTCTTTTAAATTGATGGGTTCTTCACCAGAAGCGCAAATTAAAATCAATGGAGGTAAAGCAATTATCAATCCGATTGCAGGAACTTTTAGAAGAACTGGTGATATGGCAGAAGATATTAAACTAGGAAAAAAATTATCCGAAGATAAAAAAGAAACTGCAGAACATGTAATGTTAGTTGACTTGGCTAGAAACGACTTAAGTAAGCATGCCGAAAATGTAAAAGTTGAGGTGTTTAAAGAAGTACAATATTTTAGTCATGTAATTCATTTGGTTTCTACAGTAAAAGGAAACATAAAAGGAAATCCAATTAACATTGTTGGTGATACTTTTCCTGCTGGAACGTTGAGCGGCGCACCAAAGTACAAAGCGATACAATTAATTGATAAATATGAAAATCAATCTCGTGGATTTTATGGAGGAGCAGTTGGAATTATAGGTTTAGATGGTTCGGTAAATTTGGCAATTGCAATTCGTGCTTTTGTGAGTAAAAACAATGTATTGTATTATCAAGCTGGCGCAGGAATTGTCATCCATTCTGATGAAGGAAAAGAATTACAAGAAGTAAATAATAAATTAGCAGCGTTAAAAAAAGCATTGCTTTTAGCAGAAGGTATATAAACTAGCAATATGCTTTATGCGGTAAGCTTTATGCATACTGCTTATTGCTTATTGCTTATAGCATAAAAAAATGAACATATTAATATTAGACAACTACGATTCTTTTACCTACAACCTAGTTCACATGGTAGAAGATATTACTGGAAATTTGCCAGATGTTTTTAGAAATGATGAAATTACAGTTGAAGAAATTCAGAGATATGATGTGATAATTTTATCTCCTGGTCCAGGAATACCTGATGAAGCAGGAATTTTAAAAGAAGTCATTGCAACATATGCTGGAAGAATTCCAATATTTGGAGTTTGTTTAGGATTGCAAGCAATTACAGAAGTTTTTGGTGGACAGATTGAAAATATGGGAGAAGTATTTCATGGAGTTGCAACTGAAATGGAAATCATAAAAAAGGAAGCAATTATTTTTAAAGGAATTCCGCAAAAATTTGAAGCAGCAAGATATCATTCTTGGATAGCATCAAATGAAAATTTTCCTAGAACAATTACAATTACCGCGGCAGATGAAAACGGTGGAATTCAGGCAATTGAACACAAGGAATTTAATATTTCTGCAGTTCAGTTTCATCCAGAATCAATATTGACAGAAGTTGGAGAACAGATTGTTAGAAATTTTTTAGAAAACGTTGAAAAATAAAACGTCATTACAAGAGTAACGAAGTAATCTCTTAATTAATAAAAGATTGCCACAGTAAATTTCATTTGCTTCGCAATGACAAACAGATTAAAATGAAACAAATACTAAACGATTTATATCAGCAAAAAAAATTATCAAAAACCCAAGCAAAAGAGATATTGATAAACATTGCTGCAGAGAAATATAATGACGCGCATTTGGCTTCGTTTATGACTGTTTTTATGATGCGTCCAATTACTGTTGATGAGCTTTCTGGATTTAGAGGTGCTTTAAAAGAATTGGCGATAAAAGTTGATTTATCTGATTTTAACACTATTGATATTGTTGGAACTGGTGGCGATGGAAAAGACACTTTCAATATTTCGACATTAACCTCATTTATTGTTGCTGGAACAGGGCAGAAAGTAGCGAAACACGGAAACTATTCTGTATCTTCTCAATCTGGTTCCTCAGATATGTTAGCCAGTTTTGGATATGAATTCACCAATGATGAAAACATTTTAAAACAGCAGTTAGAAGCAGCAAATATTTGTTTTTTACATGCACCAAAATTTCATCCAGCGATGAAAGCCGTTGGACCAACACGAAAAGCCTTGGCACTGAAAACATTTTTTAATATGTTAGGCCCGTTGGTAAATCCGAGTTCATCACAAAATCAATTGCTAGGAACTTTTAACTTAGAAGTAGCGCGTTTATACAATTATATTTTACAAGAAGAAGACAGCAATTACGGAATTGTGCATGCCCTAGATGGTTATGATGAAATATCATTAACTGGCGCTTTTAAATTGTTTACAAAACAAGGAGAGCAATTAATTACTCCAGAAGATTTAGGTTTTAAAAATATAGCGCAGTCAGAAATATTTGGAGGAAATTCAGTTGCTGATGCAGCAAAAATATTTAAAACCATTATTGAAGGAAAAGGAACAGAAGCACAAAATAATGTAGTGTTAACAAATGCGGCTTTTGCATTGAAAATTGTTGATGAAAATAAATCTTTTCAAGATACCTTTGCAGAAGCAAAAGAATCGCTTTTTGGATTGAAAGCAAAACAAAGTTTGAGTAAAATAATAAAATAGTGTTCTCGATACAATTTTCTCATAAAATCGAAAATCACTCGAACTGACAAACGTATTGTCACATCGAGTGAATTTATGAAGAATGAATAAATTTGTATCGAGATGTAATTAAAATAAATATGACAATTTTAGATAAAATAATCGCATTTAAAAAGAAGGAAGTTGCTAAAATTAAAGCAGAAGTTCCTTTAAAGAAATTAGTAGAAAGTCCGAATTTTGACAGAAAAGTATTTTCACTGAAAAAATCATTGTTAGAGGTTGGTTCAACCGGAATTATTGCCGAGTTTAAACGTCAATCGCCATCTAAAGGAATTATCAATAATAAAGCAACAATTGCGGATGTAACTAACGGGTATTTAGATGCTAATGTTGCAGCGCAATCTATTTTGACAGATACTTCGTTTTTTGGAGGAACGATGGCAGATTTAATGGAGGCAAGAGTTATCAACCAGCAAAAACCAATCTTAAGAAAAGATTTTATTGTTGATGGATTTCAAATTGTGGAAGCCAAAGCAATTGGAGCAGATGTGATTTTGTTAATTGCAGCTTGTTTAACAAAACAAGAGCTGAAAAATTACGGACAATTAGCAACTGATTTAGGATTGGAAGTGTTGTACGAAATACATAATCAAGAAGATTTGTATAAGATCGAGTTAGATAATAAGATTATCGGAATTAATAATAGAAATCTAAACACATTTAAAGTTGATTTAGAGAATTCAATTCTTTTGGCTGATCAAATTCCGGATACTTGTGTAAAAGTTTCTGAAAGCGGAATTTCAGATCCTAGAATTATTACAGGATTAAAAGAATATGGTTTTCATGGATTCTTGATTGGAGAAAATTTTATGAAAGAAGAAAATCCAGGTTTGGCGTGTCAAGAATTTATAAGTCAAATACGTTAACGTCATTACGAGGAGTAACGACGAAGTAATCTGTTTTTTAATTATGAGATTGCTTCACTTTGTTTGAAATGACAAAAAAGAATAAGATGAAACTGAAAATTTGCGGAATGAAATACCTAGAAAATATTCAGGAAGTTGCAGCATTGCAACCAGATTATTTGGGCTTTATTTTCTATGAAAAATCAAAGCGTAATTTTGAGGGTGTCATTCCGGTTATTTCAAAGTCTATCAAAAAAACAGGTGTATTTGTCAATGCAAGTACCGATGAAGTTATAGCAAAAATTAATCTTTACGATTTGCAAACTGTTCAATTACATGGTGATGAAAGTGTTGGCTTTTGCAAAGAATTGAGAAGTCAATTTTTTAATAGTATTGAACTAGAAATTATCAAAGTATTTGGAATAAAAGATGAATTCAATTTTGATACTTTAAAGCCATATTTAGGAGTTGTTGATTACTTTTTATTCGATACAAAAGGAAAAGAGAGAGGAGGAAACGGTGTTGCTTTTGATTGGAATATTTTAGAAAAATATCCATTTACAAAACCATTTTTTTTAAGTGGCGGAATTGGTTTAGAACAACAAGAAGAAATACATCAAATTAGAAAAACAGATTTGCCTATTTACGCATTAGATGTAAATAGTAAATTTGAAAATAAACAAGGATTTAAGAAAATAGAAGATTTAAAAAAATTTAAAGAAAACGTCATTACGAGCAAAGCGAAGTAATCTGTTTGATCATAAATAGATTGCTTCATTACATTCGCAATGACAGAAAACAATAAAAATGAAATCAAAATTTCAACCCACTAAGGAAGGATATTATGGGCAATTTGGCGGAGCTTTTATTCCTGAGCTGTTATATCCAAATGTAAAAGAATTAGAAGATAATTATTTAAAAATTTTGGAATCCTCAGCTTTTCAAGATGAATATAAATATTTGTTGCAACATTATGTTGGTCGTCCAAGTCCGTTGTATTTAGCAAAACGTTTGTCAGAAAAATACGGCGCTACTATTTATTTAAAACGCGAAGATTTAAATCATACCGGTGCTCATAAAATAAACAATACCATTGGTCAGATTTTAGTAGCGAAACATTTAGGGAAAACCAAAATTATTGCAGAAACAGGAGCAGGGCAGCATGGAGTTGCAACAGCAACAGTTTGTGCATTGATGAATTTGGAATGTGTTGTTTTTATGGGAGAAACCGATATCAAACGACAAGCGCCAAATGTTGCAAGAATGAAAATGCTAGGAGCAAAAGTTATTTCGGTAACAAGTGGTAGTAAAACCTTAAAAGATGCAACAAATGAAGCCATCAGATATTGGATTCAACACCCAGAGACGTATTATTTAATCGGCTCGGTTGTTGGTCCACATCCTTATCCAGATATGGTTGCACGTTTGCAAGCGGTTATTTCTGAAGAAATGAAAGTGCAATTAAAAGTACTAACAGGTAAAGAAAATCCTGATACACTTATTGCGTGTGTTGGAGGAGGATCAAATGCTGCTGGAGCATTTTATCATTATTTAGATGATGAAAATGTAGAGTTAATTGCTGTTGAGGCAGCTGGTTTGGGAGTTGATTCAGGAGAAAGTGCAGCAACTTCTCAGTTGGGAGATGTTGGTGTAATTCATGGAAGTAAGACTCTTTTGATGCAAGATGAATATGGACAAATTATCGAGCCTTATTCCATTTCTGCTGGATTAGATTATCCAGGAGTTGGCCCTTTGCATGCTTTTTTACACGAATCAAAACGCGCAAAATTTATGAATGCTACGGATAAAGAAGCGTTGGATGCTGCTTTTGAATTGACTCAGTTAGAAGGAATTATTCCTGCTTTAGAAAGTGCTCATGCATTGGCGGTCTTACCAAAATTGAAGTTGGAAAGAAACCAAGTTGTGGTGATTAATTTATCAGGTAGAGGAGATAAGGATTTAGAAACGTATATCAATCATTTAGAAAAGTAAATGTCATTCCTCGTAGACAGAAAACTTTCATTTCCAGCTTCTTAAAAATGATAATTTAAAATAAAAAATGATAACCTCACAGGTTTTTAAAACCTGTGAGGTCTCTTAAAAAAATAAAAATGAAATCATTAAAAAACATATTTCAAGAAAAAGAAAACTTGCTATCGATTTTTTTTACCGCTGGATTCCCAAATTTAAATGATACAACAAAAATAATTTCAGAGCTAAGTAATAATAATGTAGATTTTATTGAAGTCGGTTTGCCATATTCTGATCCTTTAGCAGATGGACCAACGATTCAAAATAGTAGTCAAGTTGCGTTGCAAAACGGAATGAATTTAGACATTGTTTTTGAACAATTAAAATCGATTAAAGACACAAATTCTACTCCGTTGGTTTTAATGGGATATTTGAATCAATTATTAAAATATGGTGAAGATAAATTTTGTAAAGCTTGTGTAGATTGCGGAATTGAAACGTTAATTTTACCAGATTTACCAATGATTGAATATGAAAATCATTATCAGCAATTGTTTAAAAAATATGGATTGATAAATGTGTTTTTAATTACGCCACACACATCCGAAGAACGAATTCGAAAAATTGATTCTTTAACAGAAGCTTTTATTTATGTAGTTGCATCTGCCTCAATTACTGGAGCAAAAGGAAAAATATCAAATCAACAAATTGCCTATTTTGAACGCATAAAATCTATGAATTTAAAAAGTAAGTTGATTATTGGTTTTGGGATTTCTGATAAAAAAACATTTAATATGGCTTGCAACTATGCAAATGGAGCCATTATTGGTTCAACGTTTATAAAGTATTTAAAAAATAATGGAGTTGATAAAATCGATGAATTTATACAATCGGTTATTTCATAAAAAAGAGGCAAACCATTTGGTTTGCCTCTTTTTTGTTTTATGATTGAGTTTATTAATACACTTTTTTACCATTTAAATATGTAGCAACAACTTTAGTTTTATGTATTTTACTTCCTTCAACTTCCATAATATTTTGATTTAGGATAATGAAATCTGCAAATTTACCAACTTCAATACTTCCTTTTTCGTTCTCTTCAAAGTTTGAATGTGCTGCCCAAATGGTCATTCCACGTAAAGTTTCTTCTCTAGTTAATGCATTTTCCATTTGAAATCCATCTTTTGGATATCCTTCTGTATCTTGTCTTGTTACAGCCGCAGAAAATGTTAAAAACGGACTTACTTTTTCTACTGGAAAATCAGTTCCCAAAGCTACACTTCCGTATTTGTTTAATAAATCTTTAAACGCATATGCACCTTTCATTCTGTCTTTTCCAACTCTGTCAATAGCCCAATACATATCAGAAGTTGCGTGAGTTGGCTGTATAGAAGGAACAATATTATCAAACAAATCAAAATCTTCTGGAGAAATAATTTGAGCATGCTCAATTTTCCAACGTCTATCTTTTTGACCTTTTAAAGCTGTTTTATAAGTCTTTAAAATATGTGTATTTGCAGAATCTCCAATTGCATGTGTATTCATTTGATAATCTGATTTTGCAATTTGATTTGCAATTTCTGTATATCTAGTAGGATTAAAAATCATAGCACCAAAATGGTTGTCTCTGTCGCTATATGGTTTGCGCATTGCTGCGCCACGAGAACCTAAAGCTCCATCGCCATAGACTTTAAAAGATCGCACATTTAATCGGTCTGTTTTAATAATTCCTTTCGGAATAAAGTAATCTAAATTTTTCTGACTTACAGAAACCATTGCGTAAATACGCATTTTTAAATCTCCAGATTTTTGCAAACTATCCATTAAGTCGATGGTAGATTTTCCAACTCCAGCGTCATTAACTGTTGTTAAACCGTAACTGAAAGCAACTTTTTGTGCATCTAGTAAACCTTGAATTTCTTCTTTTTTTGTTGTGTTTGGAGTTTTGATGTAGCTCATTGCAGCATCAATTAAAACACCAGTCAATTTTCCGTTTTTTTGAATAAATTCTCCACCAGATATTTTCTTAGGGAATTTTCTGCTTGATAAACCAGAATATTTTAAAGCAGCTTCATTTACTAATAATGCATGCCCATCAACTCTTCTAATTGCAACTGGTGTATCAGGAAATAATTTGTCTAATTTTTCTTTTGTTGGGAATTCTTTTACCTCCCAATCGTTTTGATCCCAACCACGACCAGTAATATAATCTGCATTTTTTTCTTTTTTAAAAGCAGTTAATTTCTCTAAAATTTCATCATAACTTTTTGTGCCTCTTAAATCTACATTTTGGAGACTTAATCCTAATCCGAAAAAATGACAATGTGCATCAATCAATCCTGGGACAATTGTTTGATTTTTTGCATCTAAAGTTTCTGTAGCAATAAATTTATTTTGAATTTCTTCATTAGTCCCAACAGCCATAAATTTTCCATCTTTAACCGCAAAACTTTCTGCTTTATCAAAATTAGTATTTACGGTATATGCATTAGCATTGATGACAATTAAATCTGCTTTTTCTTGTTGTTGGCAAGCAAAAAACGAACTTAAAATTACGAGTGATAAGATAATTTTTTTCATTGTTTTATTGTTTTACAGGTGTGTTGTTGTATAAATATTTATCCATTAAATAAATCATACTTGCCATAGAAGCACTTCCTAATTCAAGCTCACGTTTGTTAACTTTATCAAATGTATCTGTAGCTGCATGATGGTAATCAAAATAACGTTGCGAATCTGGACGATAACCAACCAATGTTACTCCTTCTGATTTTAATGG
Source organism: uncultured Flavobacteriaceae bacterium (assembly GCA_963974245.1). Classification (GTDB taxonomy): domain Bacteria; phylum Bacteroidota; class Bacteroidia; order Flavobacteriales; family Flavobacteriaceae; genus Polaribacter. Next base: position 115,860 of record CAXBBY010000001.1, read on the forward strand.
ACTAATATCTGCTCCGCTTCCACCTTTATTGATGTCGTGTAATCCATACGGAGCTAATAATTTTTTCCAGCTTTTTAATAAGTTGGTGTTTGCTGAATTTGCATCGATTGTAAATCCTCTTGGCGTATGACCACCAGCATCAGATTCTAATCCGCCAACATGTATTTCTTTGGTTGTTTTTACAGCATTTGCGTATGCATTTGCGCCTCCGCCACCTTGTTCTTCATCCATAAAGAAAACCACACGAATGGTATTTTTTGGTTTGATATTATTTGTTTTAAAAATATGCAACACTTCTAAAGATTGTACAATTCCTGTTCCGTCATCATGGGCGCCATCACCTAAATCCCAAGAATCTAAATGTCCGCCAACAACAATTACTTTTTCAGGATTTTCTGAACCTCTAATTTCGCCAATTACATTAAATGATTTTTCTTTTGGTAAGTTTTTACTACTCTGTTTTAGATATACTTTTAAATTCGGATTTTCTTTTAAACTCTTGCTTAAATTCTCAGCTGCCAACGTACTAATTGCAGCAGCAGGAATGTATTCGCTCTTAGGAATATCTCCATAACGCATGGTTCCTGTATGAGGATAGTTATCAATATTATTGGTCATAGAACGAACAATTACAGCTAATGCGCCAAATTTACCAACAGTTGCAGCTCCACTTCCTCTTTGATCTACACAACCGCCATATGCTCTAAAAGTGTTGATTAATGTATTGTCAAAAGGTCTGTTAAAAAAGATGATTTTCCCTTTTGCTTTTGTTCCTAAAGCTTCTGCTTCTTTTAAACTAAAAACTTCGATAACTTCTGCAGAAACTCCGTTTTTTGGAGTAGAAATTGAACCTCCTAAAGCGCAAACCGCCATGTCAAATTTCTTCCCGTTAGAAATATAATATGCAACTTCTTTTTCTCCTCTAACCCAATGTGGAACCGTTGCAGGTTGTAACCAAACCGAATCTAAACCAGCTTCTTTCATTACTCGTTCACCCCATTTTACAGCAAGAGCTGCTTCTGGAGAACCAGATAATCTTCCGCCAACATTTGTTGTTAAATCACGAAGCCATTCGTACGATTTACCGCTTAACAATGCAGTATCAAATATTTTTTTAATAGTTGCTGCATCAACTTTTTCTGCTGCTGTTAATTCGTTTGAAGTAGTTTTTGTCTCTTTCTTTTCGGCACATGCGATTGTTAAAATTGCAAAAAGAAAAAGAATGGATAGTTTTTTCATTGGTTGTAGTTTTATAAAAGTGTATAAATCTACATAAAATCGATGAAATAAAGAAGATGTTTATTTTGTTGTAACTAAATTAGTTTGATTTCTAATGATGCTATCATCAAAAATCAAATTTATAACTTATTCCTCCTAAAACTTGAAAACCTTGTACAGTATAATTACTGAACTGTTGATATTCTGAGTTTAAGACATTATTCATTTTTAAAAACGCAGTAAACTTGTCATTAAAATGATAGCCTCCATTAATGTTTACATCAACAAAAGATTTTAAGGTTTGCACTCCGTTTATTGTTGATGGATATGTTCCGCTATACGTAACGTCTTTTCTGTCGGAAACAAAAAAAACATTTACATCTGTGTACCATTTTATAGCCTTGTAATTTCCAAATATCTGAGCATTCATTGTTGGTAAATTCCATGCTTCAGGTTGGTTTGTTAAGGTGTACGAATTAAATTCTCCGTTAGCACCAATAACCAAGTTTCTATTTACATCAACTGTAAACTCTCCAAAAAAGGAAAGTGTTTTAACAGCATCATACACTACAGAAAAAGAATTTCCGTATTCATAGCCTTTTAAAGGAACAGAATTTGAAATACTTGTTGTCCCGTCTGATTTAGAATTGTTTCTAAGAAATAGAGCTTTATCATCTTCATCGCTATAACTTGCTTTTAGATCGTAATTAACATTTGGAGATAATTTTCCGTTTAATCCACCAAAGAATTCATATTTTTTATTGGTTTGTGTGATGAATTGCGTTGGAGAAATGTACGGATTTTCATTACTAAAATCTTTATACGTATTTGTTTTTAAATCTCCACCAGCACCAACATATACATTTACATAATTTGCAACTAAAGGATAATTGATATTAATATCTGGATATACAATAACTTGACTTATTTTATTTTCAAGATCGGATGTGAAATATACTTTAGCACCAACTCTAAACGTAAAATCATTGTACTCAAAATTGTATTTTGGAGCAACACCAACAGTAAAGAAACTGTGTTCTAATCTTGTTGCTGCACTATACGATTGTGCAAATTCTCCGTTTACATAATCAAAAGAAGTGTCTAAAATTAAATCGTTTAATTTTCTGCCAATGTTTTTTAATGCTATTTTAAATTGAGGTTTAAAAGCAAATCGCAATTCTTTACTAAATAATCCATCAGAGAAAAAAGAAAGATTTACTTTGCTAGAATTGATATAGTAATCTTCAAAAACTATTTCTGCTTCTGTTTCAAAATTAGTATAGGTTTGTTCTTCGTTTATGGTAGAAATGGTTGCTGGTAAATACGTAATTGAACTTGGTAAGCCGTACCAATTGTATTTATTTTGTTCATAATTTGCTCCAATTTTCCAAGAAAAATAACGTTCTTCTTGTTTGTAATATGCGCCAAATTTCATGTTAGAAAAATTGCTGTTTAGCGGAGTTGTATCAATACTGTTTTCTGATGAAATGTATTTTGCATACAAACCAAAATCGTTCTTAAATCGTGTTGCATGATGCAAAAATGCTTCTACAAAAGGTGTTGAGTAATTTCCAAAACCAGTGGCTAAATAATTTTTGTACAAACGTTCTTTAACGCCCATATTAATTCCTTTTGCAACGCCACTTTTAGGAATAAATGTTGATGCAACTGGGGCAGAAAAAATCTGATATTTTAATTGTTTCTTTTGTCTTTTTGCACCCAACTGAATTTTAGGGTTTTTCTTAATTTTAAAAGCATCAGAAATTGTAGGAGTATAAGATGTAACAACATTTATTACTTCTGTTTTTATGGTGTCTTTTGCCTTTTTAGTTTGAGCAATTACAAGTGTACTTAAAGTACATAAGCAAAGTGTTAATACAATTTTTCGCATTGTTTTAATCTCTTTAATTATTGTTAGGAGTTACAGATTCGTTTGTTTTTGCTTCGTTTGTTTTTATGATAGAAAGTTCTCTTTGAGCATCTAAAATAACATCTTCAAACTGTGTGAAGTTTTTAATAATGTTTTCTAAAATATACGTTGCTTGATAAGCATCTTTTAATCCATAATAGTTTTTTGCCATTATAATATAGCTTTTTACACCCCAATATTTATAGGTAGAATAATCTGCAATTAATGTTTGTACTACTTTATTAGATTCAGCATATTTTTTATCCTGATTTTTAAAGTATGCATTAAAATACAACGCTTCTGCTTTTAATTCTCCACTTGCATTGTGCTCAACTTCGTTGTAAAATTCTTCTGCAGTTTTTAAATCGTCTGTTTTAAAAGCAGAACGCGCAATAATTGTCTTGGCATCAAACTCAACATTTTCTTCTAATTTGTCTTTCTGCAACACTTTTTCTGCATAAGCAACAGCTTCATCAAATAAATTTTTCTGATAGTAACTTTTCATTAAATTACTTTGTGCAAATAAAATATTCTGTGGATAATTAGCTTCTTGTTCTAAACGAATTAAAAGCGGAGTAGCATTAACCCAATCTGCTTTCTCTAAATAAATTTGTGATAATTTGTTTAATGATTCTTCGCTAAATTCACTTTGATTTTGATTTACAACATATGTGTAATATTGTACAGCTTTTTCTGCTTGATTTATTTTTGATAAAGATTGCGCCAAATAAAAATTAGCTTTTAAAGCATTTAATCCGTTCGGAAAAGCAGCAATGTATTTTTTAAATCCTTCGATTGCTTTTTCAGCATTGTTTTCTAGAAATTTATTTTCGGCAGCTTCATACGTTGCATTATCTAAATCTGCGTCGGTAACATTTACAAAAGAAATATTTTTTACCCAAGCAGCATATATATCAACTTGGCCTAAATCAACATACACATTTCTGGCGTTTGTAACCGCGCCTTTTGCTTCGTTAGAATTCGGATATTCACTTACAATTCTTTTAAATCGTTCTAAAGCTTTTGCATTGTTATTTTCATTATAATACAGCAAACCTTGACGCAATAATGTATTTGGAATATAAGAACTTTTAGTGTGCTGAGATAAAAGCGTATTAAATGTTTCGTGTGCTTTTGCATTGTTTTTTACAGCAACGTAGGTGTTTGCTAATTGAAACAAAGCATCATCTTGTAAATTGGTAAATTCGTAATTGGTTACTAAATCGTTTAGCATGCTAATTTTTTTAGTGTTATCACCTAAAAACCCAAAGCTAATTGCTTTTTGATACATTGCATAATCAGATCCAACACCCAAATTATTAATTACTTTATCGTAAGCAGAAATTGCATTTGCATATTTTTTAGTTACAAAATAACAATCTGCTAAACGGATATTTGCATCGTCTAATAACGGATTGTCTTCTTTTGTTTTTCTGATAAAACTATTGAATGAACTCGCTGCTTTTGTATACTCTTTCAATTTAAAATGACTGTATGCAATGTTGTAATCGATGGTGTTAAAAGCATCAATCTGTGATGCTCCAGAAGTTTTCTTAAAGGTTGTAAACCCGTCTAAAGATTTTTGAAAATTAGACAAATGAAAATCTGTTTCTGCTTTCCAATACAAAGCTGAAACTTTTATTTTGTTATTAGAAGAAGTTGTTGCAGCAGAAAAATAAGGATAGGCTTCTTGTAATTTTTTTAAATTGAATAATTGAACGCCTCGGTAATAAGACACCTCTTTGGTCAATGCTCTGTTTTCGTTGCTTTTCTTTTTTGCTAAATAATCTAAAGCTCCTTGGTAATCTTGCTGATGTAAATAAGAAGTTACCACCAATTGATTGATTTCTTGATAAAAAGGTGATTTTGGATACGCTGTTAAAAAATCTTGCAACACTTCTGCAACACTTTTATACGGATTTCCTTGTTCGTAACTTAATTTGGCGTAATTTAAAAAAGCATCTTCTTTAATTTTTGCATCAAAATCCATTTCACTTGCGCTTTTAAAAGCGTTTAAAGCTTCGGGTTTTCTATCTAAATACAAATAACATTCGGCTAAGTGATAATATGCGTTTTGAGAAAAACTGTTTTTATCGTCAATAATTTTATTAAAGTTTTTTACAGCATTTTCAAAATCGTTTTGTTTGTAATATGTGTATCCTAATTGATAATAATCCGTATTATTCCATTTACCTCTTTTCCCTTTATATGCTCTTAAAAATGGGAGTGCTTCTTTGTATTTTTTTAAATTGAAATAGCTTTCACCAACAATTTTAGAAATGTCTGATATTTCTTTTTGCTTCGGATCTTTTAATAGTTTTTCTCCAATTTCTATGCTTTTTTTAAATCGCCCGTCTTTAAAACTAATGTCTAATAAATAATACGTCACTTCACTTTTATAAGAAGCTTGTTTTGCAATTTCTTGTAAATGTATTTCTGCAGTTTCGTAATCTGCTTGTTTGTAAGCGATAAACCCGAAGTAATATCTAGAATCGTTTCCGTAACGAGCATCATTAATTAAAGGGAAGAATTTTTTTCTGGCTAATTTTAAATTTCCAGTCGATAATAATGCGTAACCCATTTTAAAATCAAGTTCCTTTTTGTTATCTGTTGAGAGCACATTTCTATTTACTTTATAATACCACTTTAAAGCATACGCTGCTTTCTTATTTGCAAAATAGTAATTACCAACATTTAAAAATGCTTTTTCTTTTTTATTGCTATTTGGGTTATTCTCAACAAAATTTATCACCATTTTATCGGCTTCAACCTGATTTAATTTTATAGCAGACATTGCTGTATAATATTCTGAATCTGATTTTAAAGTTGTACTACTTTCGCTTTTCAAAGCAACTTCTTTAAATATTTTTTGAGCAGCAGCGTACGCTTTGTTATTGTAAAGTTCAATAGCATTGTTATAAGCTGCTAAATGGTTTGTGTATGCTTCTGTTTGTTGTGCAAAAATAATACTAGAACTAAATGTAATTAAAACTAAAAAAGCAAATTTTTTAAAAAAGCGAATATTCATTTTTCTTAAAGGGTTTTTTGGCTATTTGAAAACTATAACGCAGTTTTTTTTGTTTTGTTTGATTTACATCCCAAAAAACAAACGTTGGTTTAAAAATCAAAGATAAAAATAGTTAAAGATTAATTCTCTTAATATTTCTTTAAACTGATAAGAAAATTATAAGTTTGTAGAAACTACTTTTTATGGCAGATCCAATTTTACACCTAGAAGATGCAGATATTTACCAAAGAGATAATTTGGTGCTTTCTAAAGTCAATTTAAAAATTGAAAAAGGAGCCTTTTTTTATCTGATTGGAAAAACCGGAAGCGGTAAAAGTAGTTTGATGAAAACCTTGTATGGTGATTTAAACTTAAAACGCGGAAAAGGAACGATTGTTGGTTTTGATTTAAATACCTTAAAAGAAAAAGAGATTCCATTTTTAAGAAGAAAAATAGGAATTGTATTTCAAGATTTTAAATTATTAAACGATAGAACCGTTTTTGACAATCTATTATTTGTATTAAAAGCAACTGGCTGGAAAGACAAAGAAAAAATGACCGCAAAAATTTATGAAGTTTTAGAAAAGGTTGATATGAAAACCAAAGATTACAAAAAACCTTTTGAACTTTCTGGCGGAGAACAACAACGTGTTGCAATTGCAAGAGCTTTGCTAAATGATCCTGAATTAATTTTAGCAGATGAACCAACAGGAAATTTAGATCCAAAAACTTCGTTAGAAGTAATGGAGTTACTAAACGGAATTCATCAAAGCGGAAAATCGATTTTAATGGCTACGCATGATTATGCATTGATTGTAAAGTTTAAACAAAAAACAATTAAGTGCGAAGGCGGTGAGGTGTTTGAAGTTGTACAACAAGCAATTATTTAAGAAAACGGATGTTGAACTCAAAAAAGAAAATATTTGTTGCAGTAACCAATGATATTTCTACAGATCAACGAGTTCATAAAATTTCTAATTATTTAGTCCGTAAAAATTTTGATGTTTTGGTGTACGGAAGAGTTTTATCAACAACTTTTTCTCTAAAAAGGACGTATCAAATTCAACGAAAAAAACATCTTTTTAATCATCATTTTTTGTTTTATGCTGAATATAATTTTCGCTTATTTTTTAAATTACTTTTCTATAAATGCGATGTTATTTTAGCAAATGATTTAGATACATTGCCTGCTTGTTTTTTTGCAAGTAAATTTAAAAAAACCAAATTAGTTTACGATAGTCACGAATTATTTTCTGAAGGTCCAGAATTGCAGGGACGGAATTTTGTAAAAGGTTTTTGGAGAGTGCTAGAAAATTTTTTCTTGCCGAAAATCAAAAAATCGTACACAGTAAGTCAATCAATTGCAGATTATTATAATACAAAACACAAAGCTAATTTTGGCGTTGTAAAAAATGTTCCGTTGTTGCAAAGAGAGATTGTGAAGGTTGATGCAAAATTTCCAACAAAATATAAAACGGTATTGTATCAAGGAGTTTTAAATCCGGGAAGAGGCATAAAACCAATGATAAAAGCCTTGCATTTACTAGAAAATGTAGATTTAATAATTATTGGATACGGAAAAGTAGAAGTAGCATTGCAACAATTTGTAAAAGACGAATTATTAGAGAGTCGCGTTCATTTTTTAGGTAGAATCCCGCACGAAGAATTGCCAAATTACACAAAATTAGCAACAATCGGAATGGTGTTGGAAGAACCATTAGGGCTTAGCTTTGAATATTCCTTACCCAATAAATTGTTTGATTATATACATGCCGAGTTGCCAATAATTTGCGGTAATTTACCAGAAATAAAAAATATCGTAGAAACTCATAAAGTTGGCGTTGTTGTAGAAAATTACGAGCCAAAATCGATAGCGAAAGAAATTCAGAATTTGTTAGAAAATAAAGAATTATATCAGCAAATAAAATTGAATCAACAAAAAGCAAAAAATGAATTTTGTTGGGAAAAAGAACAACAAATATTAGACAACTATTTTAATTAAAAAGACATCGAAAAAACTGTTTCCATAATAATTCCAACCTACAACAATCTTAAGAAATTAAAAGAGTGTGTTGCGAGTATTCAACATCAAACTTTTACAGATTTTGAAGTTTGGATTGTTGACGGAAATTCATCAAACGGAACAATAGAATATTTACAAACGTTAGAAAAGCCTTTTCACTTTATTTCAGAAAAAGATAACGGAATTTACGAAGCAATGAACAAAGGAATTTCTTTGTCAAGCGGAAAATGGTTTTATTTTTTAGGAGCCGATGATTCTCTAAAAGATGAAACAACTTTAGAGAGTATTGCAATAGAATTACAATCAAATTTTGATGTTGTTAGTGGAAAAATACAATATCTATTTACCAATTCAGATTCGCGTCAAATCAAAAAAAGCAATGGAATTTTTTCTTCTAAATGGTCAAAAAAACTGTGGATTAAAAGCACAGTACACCATCAGGCAACTTTTTATAGAAGAGAATTATTTAAAGAGAGTCAATATAATACAGATTATAAAATATTGGCAGATTATGAGTTTAATTTACGTTTGTTTAAAAAGAAAAAGAGGGTAAAAATTATTCCTAATATCATAGCTCTCTGTGGTACTCAAGGTATTTCTAAAAACTACAATTGGTCATTATATAAAGAAGAAATTAAATTTAAAACAAAATTGTCATCAAAATTATTGTGGCCTTTGTTTTTTAAAATAGCGTTGTTAAAATTTCTTTTTAAGAAAATATAAAAACCCGCCTCATTAATAAAAATGAAGCGGGAAAATTGCTATGAAAAAGAATGATAAGAAACTCTTATCACATACTTAGACTCTATTTTTGTAAAAAACTTACTGTCAGTCATTTACTTTAACAAAATTTTATGATTTTACTTCAATTTATCAGCATGTAATTTTCTGAGTGTATTCAGTTTTGGTGTAATTACATAACTACAATATCCTTGTTCTGTATTTTCTCTATAATAATTTTGATGTTCCATTTCTGCTTCGTAAAAAATAGTAAGCGGACTAATTTCAGTTACTATTTTATCTTCGTAAATTTCAGCTAATTGATGAAGTACTTTTTCTGAAATTTCTTTTTGAGTATCATTTTGAAAAAAAATGACAGAACGATATTGAGTTCCCCTGTCTGCTCCTTGTTGATTTAAAGTTGTAGGATTGTGCGTTGTCATAAAAATGATGAGAATATCCTCAAAAGAAATGATGGTTTTATCAAAAGTAATTTGAATCACTTCTGCATGACCCGTTAATCCAGAGCAAATTTCTCTATAGGTTGGTTTTCCAGGAACTGTTCCGCCAGAATAACCTGAAACCACTTTTTCTACACCTTTAACTTCTTGAAAAACGGCTTCTGTACACCAAAAACATCCGCCGCCAAGAATGGCAGTTTGTAAATTACTTTTCATTTTTTAATTGTATTGAAATCGAATTTACACAAAAACGCAATCCGCTTGGTGCTGGTCCATCAGGAAAAACATGACCCAGATGTGCATCGCAAGTATTGCATAAAATCTCAACACGAATCATTCCGTGTGTGGTGTCTTTATAATATTTTACAGCGTTTTCTTTAATCGGTTCTGTAAAACTTGGCCAACCGCTGCTCGAATCAAATTTGATACTCGAATCAAACAATTCTGTACCACAACAAGTACAAACGTATTTCCCAGTTTCATAAGTAGTGCAATGTTCTCCTGTAAAAGCGCGTTCAGTTTCTTTTAAACGTGTAATTTGATATTGTTCTGGTGTTAATTGTGCTTTCCATTCAGCATTGGTTTTAACAACAATACTATCTGGTGTTGGGTTTCCTTTTGTAGCAAAATGAAGTACATCTTTCCAAGTCATTCTTTAATTTTTAAATTCGATAGTTGGTCGTGAAATAGGGGTTTAAATTACAAAAAACGTTTATTTCGAAAAGCAATTCCCGACCCTGTTTTTAAATAACGTTCAAAATCATACGCTTTTTGTTTTTCTTTATAATAGGTTAAATGAGTCAATTCTACAGGTAATCTACTCTTTGTGTATTTTACTTCTCCAGAATGGTGAGATTTTAATCGATTCATGATATCACTAGAAAATCCAGTATAATAAGTGTTGTCATTACATTTTAGAATGTAAACAGCGTAAGGTAAAATCATCATAATATTTATTTTATAATAAAAATAATGAATTATTAATAATTCTTATTGCACATGTTCATAAATAAAGGAGATAATTAGAATAAGGACGTGTCCGCCGAAGCCTATAATTATATTGAAAAGGATTTTTTTAAATAATAAGCCCTACTTCGTTCCTCGTAAACTTGGAACTTCGTAGGGCGGAGGTGGAGACGCCGAGAATCGAACTCGGGTCCAAACAAGCGGCCAAAAGGCTTTCTACATACTTAGTTTTTAATTAATTTTCGTCTCTTAGCTGATTAAAAACAATCCACTAAAAGCTTATCTTCTTTAGTTTCAAAATTTTGTCGAAGTGCCAAAATTTCTATGTTTACATTTACGATGCCCAAAAGTGAAACGCCGTAAACCAAGGCTGTTCGTGGACATAAAGCTTTCCCGCCTTGCGGGACTAGGCCAATCCTACTGTAATTCGGATTAAGCAGCTAAAGCGTAGTTATCTTCGCCGTTTAAAAAGGTTGAAATAAGTTTAACGAGTGGTAATTTCATTCCTCGGTATGCTTACATGTTAACGCGTCTCGCTGTCAAAACCAGTCGTCCCCGTTTATTCTGAACTTGTTTCAGAATCATTCTTTAATAAATCAAATCTCTTCAAAATTTGTGCCAAAGAACAGTTGGCAAATTTAATAATAAAATTGCTAAAAATAGCGTTTGTACATCTTTATAAAATCAATATCTTCGAGCAAAATTTACTACACTTAGAATTATGAAGTTTGGAATTATAAAAGAACGTAAAAACCCGCCAGATAGAAGAGTGGTTTTTTCACCAGAAAAATTACAAGAGTTTCAAAAAAAATATTCAAAAGCAACCATAAAAATTGAGAGTTCTGATATTCGTGTTTTTTCTGATAAAGATTATGAAAAAGCAGGATTTGAAGTTGTTAGCGATGTTTCTGATTGTGATGTGTTGTTAGGTGTAAAAGAAGTTCCGGTTGAGTTTTTAATTCCGAATAAGAAATATTTTTTCTTTTCTCATACAATAAAAAAGCAGCCATATAATCGTGAATTATTGTTATCAATTTTAGAGAAAAATATCGAATTATACGATCATGAAACCATTGTTAAAGAAAATGGTGCTCGGTTAATCGGTTTTGGTCGTTATGCCGGAATTGTTGGTGCGTATAATGGTTTTAGAGCTTTCGGACTAAAAAAAGAAACGTTTCAGTTGCCAAAAGCTAAAAACTTAGCAGATCAAAAAGCATTGATTAAAGAATTAAAGAATATTAATTTACCAAGCATAAAAATACTTTTAACAGGAAGTGGAAAAGTTGCCTACGGAGCAAAAGAAATGTTAGATGAAATGCAAATGAAACAAGTTTCTGTAGAAGATTATTTGACTACTAATTTTAACGAACCTGTATATTGTATGGTTGATGTGTTGGATTACAACAAACGTAAAGACGGACAAGTTTTAGATAATTTCGACTTTTATAAGCATCCAGAAAAGTATAAATCTAATTTTATGCGTTTTGCAAAAGTGACAGATTATTTTATTGCTGGACACTTTTTTGGCGATGGTTCTCCGTATTTATTTACAAGAGAAGACGCAAAATCTAACGATTTTAACATCAAATTAGTGGCAGATATTTCTTGTGATATTGATGGGCCTGTTGCATCAACATTAAGAGCGTCAACAATTGCAAATCCAATTTATGGTTACAATCCGCAAACAGAATCAGAAGTTGATTATAAAGACAAAAATGCTGTAGTTGTAATGGCAGTTGATAATTTACCATGCGAATTACCAAAAGATGCAAGTGAAGGTTTTGGAGAATTGTTTTTAGAAAATGTAATTCCGGCTTTTTATAATAATGATAAAAATGGAGTTTTAGCAAGAGCAAAAATGACAGAAAACGGAAAGTTAACCGAGCGGTTTTCTTATCTACAAGAATACGTTGACGGAAAGGAATAGTTTTATTAGAACTGTCTCCTTGAGCGCAATCGAAAGGTTTATTCACTCTTAAAATTAAATGGAACAAAATCAACAATTTCTTATTGATGTATCAAAAATGAAAATGCCGTATGGAAAATACAAAGGCACTTTTCTAATCGATTTACCAGAGCATTATATTGTTTGGTATAATAACAAAGGATTTCCAAAAGGAAAATTGGGACTAATGTTGGGTTTGGTTTACGAGCTGAAACTAAACGGATTGGAAGATATTGTAAGGAAAATAAAAAATCAATATTAAAAATTTTGACATCTATTTTCTTAGTTATTAAACAGCTTTTCTAGTAAAAAAACCATAAAAAATATGAGCAACTCCAAGACTCATTAAAAGATAAAAGTTAATTCCGTTTGTGTACAAAGCAATAATTCCTAATAAGAAACAAAACATAGAGAAATAATACAAAGCTATTGATTTATTGAAATTTAAAATCATTAAAACACATCCAAATCCAATAAAAAAAGCAGGAATTATTAATTGCTCTTCTCCAATTCTTAAGAAATAAAATTCTATAAAGTAGAGTAGTGTAAGAAGTACAATTAAAAGGAATATTGATTTTTTTGAATTCCAGTTCCAAATTTTATTGCCAATTTTTCGTTGAAACCTTCTGTTTCCAAAAAATAATGCGAGCATAGAAAAAAGAACAACCAATATGGTAATGATGACAATAAATCCTTCTAAAAAATTAACGGTTAAAAATCCAAACGGAGAAGAATCAGTTGTAAAACCTTTAATTGTCATTTTTATTAATAACGCACCAACTAGAATATAAATTCCAACAAAAATACTGGGTCTTCCACTTAATGCAAAGTTGAAGTTTGTGTTCTTTATTAAATTCCTATTTTTAGCCATAATTTGTGAAGCTAATATACAAAAATGAAACCAGCAGAAGAATATATTCTAAGTAAACCAGAACCTTTTAAATCGATATTATTACACTTGCAGTTATTGATTGAAGGAAGTTATTCTAATGTAGAAATGAGATATAAATGGAAAATTCTGGTGTATTATATTGATAACAATCCATTTTGTTACTTAAATGCGTCTCTTAAAAAAGGATATGTTGATGTTTGTTTTTGGGCTTCTGCTCATTTAAAATACAACGAATATTTAATTACAGAAGGAAGAAAAGTAGTGAAATCTTTGCGCTATTTTAAACTAGAAGATATCAATGAGAAAGTATTATTTTCGGTTTTAGAGGAAGCGTATAATTCTAAAGAAAAAGGATTTTATAAGAAAAAATAATTATCTAATTTTATATTGCAAAGCAATTTCATTATTGATAAAAATATACAATTCAGTTCTTTTTTTCTTTTCTAAATTGATGGTAAAACTTCCAGTAGGGTTTTCAAAAGTTACGGTTGCTTTTTTACCGTAACGTTGTCCTTTGAATTGATAACTAATCTGTTCTGAAAGAGTTAAATTTTTAATTTTAAATTCAATTGTCTTATTTCTAGAAATGATGCCGTTTTTTGGTGAAATTAAAATTAAATTTTTATTAAAAAAACCTTGACCAATTATTGGTTGACTTGCATACGCTTTTTTGCTCATTGGGTTTTTTACCAATTGCCAAGCTTCATTTTCTGGTAAATGAGTTCTTATTAGTTCTTCTGGATTTGGATAAAAATAATATTCGGTAAAGTTCTTTTTCCATTGGTTGTTAATTTCATAACCAGCAGCCCAAGTCGCATCCACTAATTGCCATTTGTTATTCAACTTTACAGCGTTCCAAGCATGATTTGTGACAGAAGGGATGACACCAATTTCGTTTGAAGAGTTTCGAGCGTAACCTTTAATAATTACGGCTTCTATTTGTAATAAATCACACACTTTTTTAAATGATTGGGCATAACCCTCACAAACAGATTTTCTTTTTTTAAAAGTTTCGTTTACAATATCGTCTTTTATCTGCTGTAATTTTGCTTGCTTTTCGGCTTCATTTTTATAACTAAATCCAATTTTTTTAGTAGTTGGATTGTAAAGCTCTTGTAAATCGTATCTAATATTTTCTGTTAACCAAATAAATGTTGCTCTAATTTTATCAGTATCAGAAGTAAAATCTGCATTAATTTTAGTAGCTAATTTTTGAGCGGAATTAAATTTTGGATAGCGTTTTACTTTAGCATCAACATCAGCATAATCCTGAGATTGAACAGTAATACTTGTAAAAAATAAGAATAGGAATAGTCGCTTCATATAAACTATAACAACTTACTAGATTATAAATTGTTTACTGTTTTTCTAATAGCAACTAGATTGCTAAGTAAATTTTCTAAATGATCTAAATGTAACATATTTGCACCATCGCTTTTTGCATTTGCAGGATCAAAATGTGTTTCTAAAAATAAGCCATCAACATTATTTACAACACCAGCTCTTGCAATTGTTTCTATCATATCTGGTCTTCCACCAGTTACGCCAGAATCTTGATTTGGTTGCTGTAAAGAATGAGTAATGTCTAAAACTGTTGGCGCAAATTCGCGCATTTCTGGAATTCCTCTAAAATCAACAATCATATCTTGATAGCCAAACATAGTTCCTCTATCGGTAATCATTACTTGCGTGTTTCCAGAATCAATTACTTTTTGAACGGCGTGTTTCATTGCAGACGGACTCATAAATTGTCCTTTTTTTAAGTTTACTACCTTTCCTGTTTTTGCTGCAGCAACAACCAAATCTGTTTGACGAACTAAAAAAGCAGGAATTTGCAACACATCAACATATTGCGCAGCTCTTTCTGCATCTGATGCTTCATGAATATCTGTAACAGTTGGTACGTTAAATGTCTCTGAAACTTTGCGTAAAATTTTCAATGCTTTTTCGTCTCCAATTCCAGTAAAACTATCAACTCTACTTCTGTTTGCTTTTTTAAAACTTCCTTTAAAAATAAACGAAATTTCTAGCTTGTCAGTCACTTGTAATACCTTTTCTGCAATTCGCATTGCCATATCTTCACCTTCAATAGAACAAGGTCCGGCAAGTAAAAAAAAGTTGTTAGAATTGGTATGTTTGATGTTGGGAATTAACGTAAGATCCATTGAAAAATAATTTTAGCAAAAATACAAAATAAAAATTGCTTTTGAATTCATATCTTTAGCACTTAAATTTATAACCATGAAAAAAATACTTACACTTCTTTTTGCTTTTGTATTGATGTATTCTTGCAAAACAAATAAAGAAAACACCAATCAAGAAATTACAGTAGAAAGTATCGATACAACTACAGTTAGAAAACATTTATACACTTTGGCTTCTGATGAAATGGAAGGAAGAGGAACAGGAACACCCGGAATTGAAAAAGCTGCTCAATATATTGAAGGAGAATTTAAAAGAATTGGTTTAACAACATACGATATGTTAAAAGATTATAGGCAAACGTTTACTTTTGAACATAGAAGAACTAGAAAAGAAATTGAAGCTTTTAATATTATAGGAGTTTTAGAAGGAAAGAGTAAGAAAAACGAATATGTAGTTATTTCTGGACATTACGATCATTTAGGAATTAGAAAAAGAGAAGGTCAGTTAGACAGTATTTATAATGGTGCTGATGATGATGCTTCAGGTACAACAGCTGTTTTAGCGCTGGCAGAATATTTTAAGAAAAAAGGAAATAATGAAAGAACAATTGTTTTTGTTGCTTTTACAGGTGAAGAAATGGGATTATTAGGTTCTAGACATTTTGGTAAAGATGTTGATGCAAGTAAGTTTGTTGCAGGAATCAATATTGAAATGATTGGGAAAGATTCTGAATTTGGATCAAAAACAGCATGGTTAACAGGATTTGATCGTTCTGATTTTGGAAAAATAATTCAAAAAAATTTAGAAGGAACTGGTTATGTTTTACATCCAGATCCGTATGATAAGCAAAATTTGTTTTTTAGATCAGACAACGCTTCCTTGGCGCGTTTAGGAATTCCGTCACATACATTTTCAACAGTTCCATTACCAACAGATAAACATTATCACAAAGCTTCTGATGAAGCAACAACGTTGAAAGTTTCAGTAATTACAGAAACAATTAGAGCGATTGCTTTAGGAACAGAAAGTATTATTGATGGAACTGATACACCAACGAGAGTGCAACTTATTGGAGCTGAAATAAGAGAAAAAAAGAAATAATAAATAAAATCTAAAGGGAAAAGGGAACTAATTAGTTCCCTTTTTTTGTACTTTTGAAATTACACTTTTCGATTATATTTTAAATGAACATACATTTTATTTCTATTGGTGGTAGTGCAATGCACAATCTTGCAATTGCATTACATAATAAAGGATATCAAGTTTCTGGAAGTGATGATACCATTCATGAACCTTCAAAATCAAGATTAAATAAATACGGATTATTACCAAGTCAATTTGGCTGGTTTCCAGAAAAAATTTCATCAAAAGTAGATGTTATTATTTTGGGAATGCACGCAAAATCTGACAATCCAGAATTGATGAAAGCTCAAGAATTAGGGTTGAAAATATATTCGTATCCAGAGTTTTTATATGAACAATCAAAAGATAAAACGCGAGTTGTTATTGGTGGTTCTCATGGAAAAACCACGATTACTTCTATGATTTTGCATGTTATGCATTATCATGAAAAAGAAGTAGATTTTATGGTTGGCGCTCAACTTGACGGATTTGAAACCATGGTTCATTTAACGAAAGAAAATGATTTTATGGTGTTAGAAGGTGATGAATATTTAAGTTCTCCAATAGATTTAAGACCTAAGTTTCATTTATATAAACCAAATATTGCTTTGTTAAGCGGAATTGCATGGGATCACATTAATGTATTTCCAACGTTTGAAAACTATGTTGAACAGTTTGAAATTTTTACAAACTCTATTACAAATGGCGGGATTTTAGTTTATAATGAAGAAGATGAGATTATAAAAGAGATTGTAGAGAATTCTAAAAATGCTATTAAAAAATACCCGTATAAAACTCCAGATTATTTTATTAAAAACGGAATTACTTATTTGCAAACTAACGAAGGAGATTTACCGTTAGAAATTTTTGGAAAACACAATCTAGAAAACCTTGCAGGAGCAAAATGGATTTGCCAACATATGGGAATTGATGAAGATGATTTTTACGAAGCAATTGTAACTTTTAAAGGAGCAAGTAAACGTTTAGAAAAAATTGCAGAAAATGCATCAACCGTTATTTTTAAAGATTTTGCACACAGTCCGAGTAAAGTTGCTGCGACTACAAAAGCAGTAAAAGAACAGTATTCTGAAAGAACAGTCTTAGCTTGTTTAGAATTACATACGTATAGTAGTTTAAATGCAACATTCTTAGAAGAATATAGAAGTGCATTAGATTTTGCAGATAAAGCAGTAGTGTTTTATTCGCCAGATGCAGTAGAAATTAAAAAACTAAAAGAAGTTTCTAAAGAACAAATAGCAACTGCTTTTAATAGAGAAGATTTAATTATTTATACGAATCCAACTGAATTTAAAGATTTCTTATTCAATCAAAATTTAGAAAATACCGCTTTATTATTAATGAGTTCAGGAAATTATGGCGGATTAGATTTTGATAAGGTTAAAAGGTTGGTTTAATTTTGTTTACCATTAATGATTCTTTTTATAAGCCAAGCCCTAGTATGTTTATCATAAATAGATTTAATGATTATGTTTAGTCTAACTTTTATAAACAAATAACAAGACCATGTTTTTTGATTCCATTTTCTAAAAGATGCACTTTCGAGGAGTTTATTATTGATTGTTAAAACTCTTTTGATGCGTCCTGTTTGTCTATATTCTAGAGAAGAAACTTGCCCAAGTATTTTATTAGACAAAGCAATATAATTATTTAAAGGATGAAATAGTTTATTGAATTGTTCTATAGCTTTTAAACTATTCACTTTCTTAGAAAGCAAAAAAACATCATAAGAATTTCTTAAAGCAATGGTGTTAAAATGTTGCCCATCATCATTAATTTGATAAGCAATAATTGATAATGAAAGTTGATTTTTATAACTTAAAAAAGTACTATTATTCTGTAAAAAGGCATCTTTTTTTACAAATAAATAATTAAATTCTTTTGAATATTTTTCTATGATTAATTCTTTGTGAATTTCAATTGCAGCTATTTTATTTTGTTTTTTTAATCTTGGATAATGTTTAAAAGAAAAGATTTCAGAATTAGTATCATACACTTTGTGGTATCTATAAGAAGCTAAAATCTCTATAGTTTCTTTAAATTTTACTTTTGAAACGATAAAATCAATATCGCCAACCATTCTTTCTCCAATATCTTCATATAAACCTTCTAATAAATTACCAGTTCCTTTTAAGAAAATAGGGGTGATGTTATTTGCTAATAATAATTCGTTAATTTCTTTTGCTTGCTCAATAATTTGTTGATTTCGTTCTCTGTTTAAATCGGTAATATGTTTCATGTAATTCACCAATTCTTCGGGTAAATGATAAAGTAATTTTGCTCTTTTTAAATTGCAATACAAAGCAGGAAATACATAATGTTCTGTGCTTAATTTAACAATAGTATCCCAATCAACATTACCTGATTTTATTTCTCTTTCAACAATCTTCCTATTGTGTTCTTCATAAGTTATAGTTAAACATTTTCCGACAAAAAAAAGAGTTTCTTTATAATTCATCATTAAAAATTTTAGAAACGGTAGCAATCATTTTTGTATTGTTAGAATAGGTTAATTGGTAACAAGGTAAATCTAAAAACCACTTTAAAAAAATAGTTACATTTTTTTCTAATGGAGAAATCCAAGAATCTGGAATCAATTGTTGAAATGCTTCAATTTTTGATATTGAGTTTATTTCTAATTCGATTTTAGGATTGTATTTTATAAATATCAACGCTTTGCATTTTAATTTTACATCATAATTGATATTCTTAAGTGGTAAATAACGAACTGTTTTATTCAATTTTTTAAAATGATATTCGGCAGAGTTTTCTAGTTCAGGATAAAAGGGAAGTAGTGTTCTTACGCTTTTCTTTTTTATGGATATTGCAGCAGGATATGTGTAAATATTTTGGTTATTGTCTATAGGCACAAAATCATCTGCAATACAATCAAAACCGTTTGCATTTAACAATGCCAAAGAAGTACTTTTCCCATTCCCAGAATCACCTAAAAAGAGCATTGATTCTTTTCCGTTACTAATTGCTGATGCATGAAAAACTCCCATCCAATTAGTTTCAGGTTTTTTATAGATATCGATTAAGATTTGCATCGAAAGTTTTCCTTCAAAAACATGAGCTTCATTTTTATTCCATTTGCCAATAAAAATATCATCTTTAAAGAATACAATTGAGTTTTTGTTATTAAAAACTGTGTATTTAAAATTGTAATTTGGTGTTTTTTTTATTTCTAAATGTGCAAATGTAGGGTGAATTTTTAATAGATGAAATTCGGTTTCGAATTGGATTTTGAAAACACAATTATGTATAGAATAATATTTTACTGAATAATGTTTTGTTGGAACTTTATAAGCTTCAGAATTATTTTGAACATCTCTTTTTAGTGTATTATTAGTTGTGTATAATAAAAACACATCTTCAATAAATTTATGAAGGATATTTTTTGGAGCAGCAATTTTTTTAAAAGCCCAAGTTTCAATCTCTTCAAGAGAGTTTTTTTTATCTATTTTTAATAGGATATCAGCAG
Source organism: uncultured Flavobacteriaceae bacterium (assembly GCA_963974245.1). GTDB lineage: Bacteria > Bacteroidota > Bacteroidia > Flavobacteriales > Flavobacteriaceae > Polaribacter. Next base: position 135,770 of record CAXBBY010000001.1, read on the forward strand.
TAATCTGTTCTAAAACTAAATACAAATTTGAGTTTTTAAACCAAACGATTTCTTTGTCTTCAATTTTTTTTACTACTAATCTGCTCATTAAAAATCAAAAATACACTTTTAAAATATAGTTCCATAAAAAAACCTCGAAATTTCGAGGTTTTTTTTATATGTAATTCTATTAAAAACCACCTCCTGGTGTTGCAGGGCTTCTAGCTTGTGCAGTTTTAGGATTTAAAAGTATATAAGTTCCTATTGCTGTTAAAGCAGCGTATTTACCATAGCTACCGATTTTTTTAATAGCTTCTTTTCGAGTAATATTCTCTTCTGTATTTTTTGTTTGTTTTTTCATCTCAAAAGTAGCTTTAAATTATTTTAAGAAAATTTTCTTGTTAATATTTCCTTTATCAGTTTCTAGTTTTACAATATAAATTCCTTGTTTTATAGCATTTGATAAAGTAACATCTAAGGTTGAACGAGGTTTTAATTTTTTATAGAACACTTTTTTACCTAAAATATTAAAAATAGTTAATGTAGCTCTATCGCTTTTTAATCCAGCGATTCTTAACGTACGGTCTGAACTTAAATATATACTTACCTGATCTAAGTTAAGATCGTCAAGATTTAAAGTTTTCCTTAAATCTGTTGTTGATGTTCTTAAGAAAAACCTTCCAATTCCGTTACTGTTAGCATCTAAAGTAATTTTATAATTGCTGCTGCTTTCATCTAAACGAGTAATTGTTTTCATTTTCGTATCTTCAATAAAAACCATTAATTCGCTTGGTAAATTTTGATGATTAACAGAAAAAGTAATTTCTTTTCCAACATCTGCATTTAATCCTAAAGGAATAATTGTGTTTTCATAATCATCTTTTGGTAAAGATTGCAACATAAAATCAACTCCATCACTATTAGAAACTAAATGAGAGTATAAACTAAAACTAGTAGATTGCCCTGTAAATGTTCCAGCATCAAACCGTGGATCTAAAGATTTTGTAGTATTTTCTTCATATCTAATTTCTGTAAATTTTTGATTATTGTCTTGATCATTTACAAAAACTTTTATTGTTGGATTACTTGCTGCTTTATAAAAAGTAATTCCTGTTTGATGACTTTGTAAAGATTTTGTTATTGCAAAGTTATTTGCGGTTGAATTATCTGCGTTTACAAAAAATCCTTGCCCAGGATGAATATAATCTGTCCCAGCGAGAACAGCATAATTAGTGCCATTCCAGATATACACAAACTCGCGAACGTCTGTAAGATTTGCAGCATTAGCAGTAATTAATTCACTTACTTTTATATACGCCGGAAACGGATTTCCAATAAAATTCCATTTGTTTAGTGCTCCAAAACCTTGAGTAATTGTTAATTGAACATTACTTGTAGGAAAAGTGCCAATAAAACCATAATTACCTGCGCCTGTTCTTTTTAAAGAATAACCTTGTCCTTGATTAAAAGTAGTTGCAGTTCCACCAGTTTGAAAATATTCCCAAACTCCATTTGTTGATGTATTATTATTATATGTGCTTACTGCATCATTAAGCCCAGCGCCAGAAACATTAATAGAATTTACAGTATTCCAAGCATCATCATATTGTTCTCCTACAACAGGAGATGAAACTAAATGCCAATTTGTGTCAGTTACGTTTACATTATAAGTTAAATTACCTGTAGAAGTTCCGTTTACAATTAAAGAACCTCCGTTGTTTATTGTTAAATCTCCAGTTATAGTTAATAAGCCGCTAACAGTAAGTGAATTATCTGAATTTATTGTTAAGATCTCTCCTGATTCTATCGTTAAGTTACCAGCTAAAGCTGTTGTTCCTGAACTAATTATTGGAGCTGTTGCTACGTTAGGAATTGAAACTAGTGAAGAGCTTGTTGGTATTCCATTTGACCAGTTACCTGCTAAATTCCAAACAGCACTTGTTGATCCGTCCCAAGTAGTTGTGTTTGTTGTGAATGCTTCCTGTGAAAATTCAAGTGATAATTCACCATTTGTACCTTCAGTTGCCCAATTACCATTTGTGTTTATTAGAGTATAATAAGCAGCGTATGAAACTTGATCTGATCTAGAACCAGTATATTTTCCTCCATCTGGAGAAGCAGTATTATCAGATATAATAATAGAAGTTCCAATTACCAAACCTGTATTTGTAAGTGTAATTCCATCACCATCAAAAGGGCCTAAAAAAGCATTGTCATTTCCTATTTGTATAGCAGCAATATAAGTAGTCGGTGTACTAGAGTCAGTACCAATAAATGCAATTATTCCATCTTTACTACCAGATAAATTAAAAGTGCCACTTCTAGTTATTGTACCTAATGAAGAACCAAAACTAGGATTTGTATCACTATCAACGTCTGTAAAAACAACTATAGTTCCTGCTTTAATTATATTCCCTCCGGTATTCCATGTGATAGTACCTTCACTACCTGCTAAAGCACTAGGAGATCCAACACCTGTAGTTTCATCATCTGTAAAATAAATAGTTGTACTTGCTGAGATATCAGCTAAAACAACAATAGCAAAATCTTTATTACCATCGGTATTATAACCTGTAAAAGCTATGTCTCCAGCAGACTGCCCAAAAGATGTTATGCTAAACAAGCAAAAGGTGAAAATGTTTAATAAGTATTTTTGTTTCATAATCAAAAAATTTAAGAATCCTAAAGTTATAAAAAATGTATGAAGAAAAAAAACGTTATTCCTTTTACATTACAAAAAGATAACTTTAGATGTTAGCTTTTTCTCCAGAAAAAAGGAGAAAATAAAATCAATACAGTAAATAATTCTAAACGCCCAATTAGCATTAAAAATGAACAAAACCATTTTGCTGCATTAGATAAATGGGCGTAATTATCAACCGGACTAACAGAGCCAATTGCAGGACCAATATTTCCTAAAGAAGAACCAGCAGCTCCAAGAGCAGAAGTAAAATCTAGACCAAAAAAAGTTAGTATTACAGTAGAAACCACAAAAATTAACATGTAAATAATAAAGAAAGAAATAATATTAAATACAATGGTATGGCTTACAGGTTTTTTGTCATAACGAACAGGAATAATTGCATTTGGATGCAATGCTTTTTTAAATTCTAAAAAGCTGCTTTTTAACATTACTATATGACGAACTATCTTTACTCCTCCACTTGTTGATCCTGCAGATCCACCAACAAAAAATAAAGAAAAGAATACTGCTGTTGCAAAGAAACTCCACATCGTAAAATCTGCACTTACAAAACCTGTAGTTGTTATTACAGAAATTACTTGAAAAAAGGAATGTCTAATAGCACTTTCTACTTTTCCGTATATCATTGGATGATTTACGGTTGATTTTAACATTGGGTCTTGATAAAAAATAATTGTTCCTGCAATAATACTAGCGATAATTATTGTACCTAAAAAATAATATTTAAACTCTTCACTTTCAAATAATTTGCGAACTTTTCCTTTTAATACAAAATAAGTAAGCACAAAATTTGTTCCTGCAATAAACATAAAAACAATAATAATATATTGTACCATAGGCATTGCGTTGTAATAAGCAATACTTGTATTTTTTGTAGAAAAACCACCAGTACTCATTGTTGCCATTGCATGATTTATAGCATCAAACCAAGTCATACCAGCAAGTTTTAATAAGAAAAACTCACTAAAAGTAAGTCCAACGTAAATTAACCATAATCGTTTGGCTGTATCTGTAATCCTTGGGTGTAATTTGTCAGTAGAAGGGCCAGGAGCTTCAGCCATAAACAATTGCATCCCTCCAATTCCTAATAAAGGTAAAATAGCAATTGTTAATACTATAATTCCCATTCCGCCAATCCAATGCGTAGCACTACGCCAGAATAAAATTCCTTTTGGCATAGATTCAATGTCTGACAAAATAGATGATCCAGTAGTAGAATAACCAGATAATGTTTCAAAAAAAGCATCAGAAATGCTAGGAATTGATCCACTTAAAAGATAAGGCAACATTCCTGTTATTGATAAAATTAACCAACCTAAAGTTACAATTAAATAGCCTTCCTTTTTTTGAATATTTGTTGAAGTTGGTTTGTTAAAAAAGTAAAGTAATAAACCTAAAAAAATAGTAATGATACCAGCGTTTAAAATACCAAACTGTGCATCTTCATTATGATATATACTAAAAGGTAAAGATATAAACATAAATAATCCGTTTAAAATAGCGGTTATGCCAAGAAAACGATATATGATTTTTAAGTTTAAAGAATTCATATATTATGATTTGAATAATTCTTCTACTATAGAAATTGCTTCAGGTAAACAGAAAACAATTGCTTTGTCACCAGTTTGTATTTGAAAATTTCCAAAAGACATCATTGCTTTTCCATCTCTAATAATACCTCCAAAAACGGCTTCTCTAGGGATTTTTAATTCTTTAATTGGTTTCTTTGTTACTTTAGATTTTTGCTTTACCTCAAACTCAAAAATTTCTGCATCAATGTTATGTAAATTAGCAAGAGCAAGTACTTCTCCTTTTCTAATATGCTTAAAAATACTACTTGCAGCTAGTAGTTTTTTGTTTATCAAGGTATCAATGCCAATGGTTTGAGAAATATTGATATAATCCATATTTTCTACCAATGCAATTGTTTTTTTTACGCCTTTAGATTTTGCAACCAAACAAGACATAATGTTTGTTTCAGAGTTTCCGGTAACAGCGATAAATGCATCCATTTCTCTAATATTTTCTTCTTCTAAAAGCTCAATATCTCTACCGTCAGCATTAATTATTAAGGCATTAGATAATTTGTCTGCTAAGTCTAAGGCTCTTTCTTTTTCTTTTTCAATTATTTTTACTTTATAATTTTCTTTACAAAGATTTCTTGCGGTTTTAAAACCAATACTGCTTCCACCTAAAATCATTACATTTTTGATGTTCATTTGTTCTTGACCAATAATAGGATATAGTTTTTCAATACTGCTTTTTGGTACAGAAAAATACACTTGGTCTTTAATGTTATAAATAGTATCTCCACGAGGAATAATAGTTTGTGAAACACCTTCTCTCTTAATAGCAATTGTAATAAAATCTACTGAAGCAAATTTATCTTTTGCTTCTTTTACCGTTAAATCTAAAATAGGAGATTTATATTCTAACGTTGTGCCCATTATATTAAACAAGCCTTTTTCAAACTCAACAGTATCATTAAAAGAAGATTGATTTAGCAACATTTTTATTTCATTTGCGGCTAATTCTTGAGGAGAAATCATAAAATCTACACCAAACTTTTTAAAGTCAATAACGTCATTTTTTAAAAACTCGGGGTTGTCTATTCTAGCAATGGTTTTCTTAGCACCAAGAGATTTTCCGATCACAGATACCGTAAAATTTGTATTCTGAGATTCTGTAACTGCCAATAATAAATCGGCAGATTCTATGCCTATCTCTTTTAAAAGACGAATAGAAGTTGCATCACCTTTTTTAGTAAAAACATCTAAATGATTATTAATATATTCTAATTTATCTCCATCAAAGTCAATAACATAAGTGTCATGAGCTTCGTAAGATAATAGTTTAGCTAAATGGAAACCAACATCTCCTGCGCCAGCTATAATAATTTTCATAAAATTAAAAATAAATGAATGTGTGCAAATGTATTGTTCTTTAACTATATCTGCAAAAAAAAAGAATCTATTCACACATTTAGTAATTTAAATAAACCCTATATTTATTCAAAAAATTGTTAGAAATGAAAAAGTTAACTATTAAATCATGGGCTATTGAAGATAGACCAAGAGAAAAACTAATTTTACAAGGAAAAAATGTTTTAACTGATGCGGAATTGATTGCAATTTTAATTGGTTCTGGAACAAAAAAAGAAAGTGCTGTTGAACTGAGTAAAAGAATTTTAAACACCGTACATAATAATATAAACCAACTGGCAGCTTTAACTTTTGAGCAATTAAAAGAGTTTAATGGTATTGGAGAAGCAAAAGCAGTTAGTATAATTACAGCATTAGAATTAGGAAAAAGAAGACATTTTGAGCAAGTTGAACAAAAACCAATTATAAAAAGCAGTACAGATGCTTTTAAAATAATGCAACCAATTATTGGAGAATTACAACACGAAGAGTTTTGGGTATTGTATTTAAATAATTCGAACAAGGTACTTGCTAAAAAACAATTAAGCAAAGGCGGAATTACAGCTACAATGGTTGATGTTAGATTGCTGTTTAAAAGAGCGGTAGAATTAACAACTGTTGGTCTTATTGTCTGTCATAATCATCCTTCAGGGAAATTAACTCCAAGTACTTCTGATAAAGCATTAACTCAGAAAATTAAAGAAGCAGGACAAACATTAGATATAAAATTGTTAGATCATTTAATTATCACTCAAAAAGATTATTTTAGCTTTGCAGACAGCCAAATACTTTAATTTGAAACAAATTCACAAAAATTGATACTCGTTTACACTCATAAAATTACACCAAGATTACGATATGTTTTTAAACATATTTTTACACGTATTTTACAAATACCTGTAGATTTTACAACCAAAATAGAAGAATTTATTGCTTTTAACGGTTTAAAAATGACGTATTCTAAAGCGCCACTTGGAAACGAGTTTTTTATTAAAAATAACGATTTGTTATTTGAACAAGGCGTAAACGATTTAGACATTACTATTTTTCATTGGGAAGACACGCCGTGTTTTTTTAACGCGGGATCAAAATCTATACTTCCGTTTGATATTTTTGCTGCCAGTTTTTATTTAATTAGTAGATATGAAGAATATTTGCCTCATGTTAGAGATATACATGAACGCTTTACGGCAGAACAAAGTTTGGCCTTTAAATATCGATTTTTAGAAAAACCAATAGTAGATATTTGGGCTTACAAGTTGTTAGAAAAATTAAAAGAAAAATTTCCAGACTACAACTATAAAACACGTATTTATGAATACCTTTCTACAATAGATATTGACAATGCTTATGCTTACAAACATAAAAGTTTGGTAAGAACTTTTGGTGCTTTTATTAAAGATTTTTTCTCGTTAAAACTTCGGATTTTTTGGGATAGATTTGCGGTTATTTCAAATATTAAAAATGATCCATATACTACTTTTGATACGATTTTAAAGTTAAAAGAACAATATAGAATTGATACAACATTCTTTTTTTTAGTTGCTGATTACACCACTTTTGATACGAACGTTTCTCCTGCAAAAAACAAATTTAAATTACTGATAAAATCGATGGTAGATTACGCAAAAGTAGGATTACACCCTTCTTATTTTTCGATGAAAGATGAAACTATCCTAAAGAAAGAAAAAGAACGACTAGAAGCAATTACAAATATGCCAATGGAAAAATCTAGGCAACATTATTTGCGTTTTAGTTTGCCAGAAACATATCAGAATTTAATCGATTTAGAAATAAAAGAAGATCATTCTATGGGATATGCAAGTCATGTTGGATTTAGAGCCAGTACATGTACACCATTTTATTTTTACGATTTAGATTTCGAAATTCAAACACCTTTAAAAGTTGTTCCTTTTGCATTGATGGATACAACTTTAAATGATTACATGGAGCTAACTCCAAGACAATCTTTAGGGAAAATTAGAGAATTAAAAAACGAGGTAAAAGAAGTAAACGGAACCTTTGTAACATTGTTTCATAACGAAAGTTTGAGTAATTATTTGCGATGGAAAGGCTGGAGTAAAGTGTACGAATCGATGTTGAAAATTGCAACCGATTAATATGATTTATTTTGTCAAAAGAAATCAAATTGATGAAGAAAAATACAATAATTGTATTGCTACTTCTTTGCAAAGTAGAATGTATGCATATTCTTGGTACTTAGATATTGTTGCTGATAATTGGAATGTTTTAGTTTTAGATGATTATGAAGCTGTAATGCCATTGCCTTTTCATAAAAAATTCTTGATTTCGTATATTTCTCAACCTTTTTTTACACAACAATTAGGTGTTTTTTCTAAAGAAAATATTACAGAAGAAACAATCCAGTTTTTTTTGAATACGATTCCTAAAAAATATTTAAAAATAGCATTACAATTTAATTCTGACAACAATCTTTCTAGCGAAAACACTATTGATAAAAACAATTATTTGCTTTCTTTAGATAAAGAGTATAAGATGTTATATAAAAGTTTTTCTAAAGGGAGAAAACATGCTATTAATCAAGGTTTAAAAGAGCAATTTATTATTGAAGAAATTCCTTTTTCTGAAGTATTATTTTTGTATAATGAACATTATTCTTTTAAAGAAATTACAGAAAAAGAATATAAAAAACTCACGAAGTTAGTTGCTGTTTTGGTGAGTAAAAATTGTGTAAAAATAGTTGGAATAAAAATCAATGAAAGGTTAATTGGTGCTGCTGTTTTTGTGTTAGATTCACACAGAATAACATATTTATTTTCTGCTGTCTCGCAATTAGGAAAAGAAAAACAAGTAGCTAGTTTGTTATTAAATGATGTAATTAAAACCTATGCAAATACAAATCTAATTCTAGATTTTGAAGGCTCACAATCACATGGAATTGCAGCTTTTTTTAAAAGTTTTGGAGCAAAACCAGAAACTTATTTTTTGCTTAAAAAATGGTTGTTGTAAAGTTTCCAAAACAGCATTGCAGAAACAATTCCTGTAATCCACATTAATGATGCAGAAGTAATTGCGGCGCCTTTAATTCCGTATGTAGGAATCAAATAATAATTGCTAAAAACATTTAATAATAACGCGACAGAAGTAATGTAAAAATTTATATGTGCTTTACCAATAGAAGAAAGTAAATTACCAAAGATTCCTCTAAAAATTAAAATTCCAGAAACACCAACAATTAAAATCAAAAAGGAATTTTTGTATTGCACAAAGTTCTCATCAAATAGGTTTAAAATTATATCAGCAAACAACCAAAAGAAAAGAGTAAAACCAACACTTAAAATAGTAAACAGTAACATGTAACTTTTAATATATTTTACAATGTATTTTTTATTGTAAATGTTTTCTGTAAAAGCTACAAAATCAGCATTTATAAAAGCTCTTGGCAGAAACAATAAACTTAACGGAATTAAAGAAATGTATTTGTAATTGGTAACCATTTCTGCATCATTTAATAAAAAACCAATTAGCAAAATATCGATTACAAATAACAATTGAGTTACCACATTAGACAAGCTTGCAAAAATTCCGTATTTCCAAAATTTAGGATTTATGATGGTTGGTTTTTTCTTGAAAAGTAAATCGGATTTAAACTTCTGTATAAAAAATAATACCGACAGAGTAGGAGTAAGTATCAACGCAATTGCATATCCTTTTTCTTTAAAATAATAACTTAAAACCAATACGGAAAGTGTTAAAAAAGTTGTAAAAATAATTTCTGTAAATGCAAATAATTTATTTTTGTGTTTAAGTCTAAATTGAATTTTTATCAACTCAAATAGATATGTTGGGATGATTGTTATCGATAAAAAGGCTAGATAATAGTTGGTGTTTTTAAATTTAAAATTGATAAAATAACTAGCTAAAAGAAGTATGAAAATTAAAATAAATGACACCCAAATTCCTTTAAAAAAAGTATATCGAAACAAACTATTTTTTTCTTCGTCGGTTTTTAATATTGCGCCATATCTTAATAAACTTTGGTGCAATCCAAAGCCACCAATTGGAATAATAAATAGAATAATGTTATATGCAAAAAGGACAATTCCTAGTTCTTTGTTTGGTATTAATTGTAGCGCAATCCAAGAAGCAATAAAAGATAAAATCCTAGAAATTATAGATGCTGATAAAATGTAATTACCAGCTCTAGAAATAAAATTTTGTATGTAACTTTTTAATAAACTCAAGAGTTTTTATTTAGTGTTTTAAAATACAACTTAGAAAATTCTTCAGAAATAATTTCTTGACTAAATCTATTTTTTATAAACAAATGCATTTTTTTTGTGTTTAATTTTGTTAGATTTTTATACTGCTTTACAATTTCTGTAGTCAGTGCGTTTTTATCTTTTATAGGAATTATCGAAAAGAAATCTTGAGGCTCTAATTCGTTTAAAATTCCATTATTTGTTGATATCACAAAGGTTCCAGAAGCAATTGCTTCTGGCATTACAATGCCAAAAGTTTCGAAATTACTAAACGAAACACAAAGATTTGCACTTTGTAAATGCGTTGCCAATTCTTTTTGCGAAACATGATTTAGAAATTTAATTTTTGCAGTTTTAAATTGTAAATCAGCAATTAGTTTTTTAAAATTTTCTGATGTTCCTCCAATAAATTTCCAAGTAAAACTGTCTATTTCATTTTCTAAAAGTTTAGCAACTTTTAACATGCCAGTAATGTTCTTTTGAGCATCATTCAACCCAGAAACATGAACAATCGTAAATTTATTGTTTTTTTTATCCGAAGGAATAAATATGTTTGTGTCAACTACATTTCCAATAGGATAATAATTTCCTTTTAATCCTAAGTTTTGCATTCCATTTTTTAATTCATTACTAACAGGGCAAATAAAAGCGGATTTGTTTGTTATCCATTTAGAGCACATCCTTTGAAAAAAAGAAATTTCATTATTTCTTGAATTTAAATAACCGGTCCAATGTTCAGAAATGAGAAAAGGTTTTCTTTTTATCATTTTTTGATGCAAGGCAAATAATCCAAACAGATACAGCCTGTTTACGTGAATAAAATCGTAATTACCAATCAATTTTAAAATCTGATTGTACGCTTTGTAGAATCGAATTGTTTTTACAATCGGATTTTCACTCTGTTTAACATAACCAATATATGTTGTCAAGTTGCCATCAATTGTTTTATCAATAGTAATTTTTGCAATTTTTTTACTAGAAACAATATGTAAAACAGATACCTTATGTTTTAAACTTACAGCTTTTCCATGCCTTTGTATAAAATCTCCATTTGTTGGAGATTCCTTTGAAGGAAACCAGCTACACAAAAATAGAATATGTAATTTTTTAGTCAAAAAACAGAAACTTTAATTACAAATATAAAGACTTAAAAGAGTTTTAAGGTTTGGTTTATATTTATATTTTAGCCAAATGGAAGTTAAACACATATTTTTTGATTTAGACCATACGTTGTGGGACTTTGAGAAAAACTCTAATCTAACGTTCGAGCAACTTTTTAAAGCGCATGATATTCAATTAGAGTTGCAAGAGTTTTTAAAAGTATATTCGCCGATAAATTTTGACTATTGGAAATTATATAGAGAAGAAAAAGTTAGTAAAGAAGCGTTAAGGTATGGTAGATTAAAAAACTCTTTTGATAAATTAAACTACGCTGTAACTGATGATTTAATTCATTTACTATCTGAAGAATATATTAATATATTACCCTCTAATAATCATTTATTTGACGGTGCAGTAGAGTTGTTAGACTATTTACACCCAAAATACGAACTGCATATTATTACAAACGGATTTGAAGAAGTTCAAGGTTTAAAATTGGTAAAGTCTGGAATCAAAAAATATTTTAATAAAATAATCACATCAGAATCTGTTGGTGTAAAGAAGCCAAACCCAAAAGTATTTGAGTTTGCATTAGACAAAGCAAATGCAAAAGCAGATAATAGTGTGATGATAGGTGATAATTTAGAGGCTGATATTATTGGTGCTTTAGATTGTGGAATAGCAAGTATTCATTTTAATTTAGAGAATCTAAAATTAGATAAAAATAAATACACTTCTGTTTCTCATCTTTTAGAAATAAAACAATATCTTTAAGCCCTATTCGTTGTTGCTAATGAATACTTAAGTAAATGAAGAATATTAGAAAAACCCCTATATTTTTAATCTTTATTTTTTTATTTTCGTCATGTGTAAAATATGTAGATTTTGAACAAATAGAAGATTTAACCGTAGAACCAGTTTTTACATCATCGTTAGTGTATTTTACATTAGATCAGGTTACTTTTTTTGATCGAATAAATTCTGTAGAAGTTATTACACCTATAAGTAAAACTTCAAAATTTTTATCTCTAAATAGTTCGTTTGTTAAGAATAACTTAATAAAATTAGAATTAGAATTTGAAATTAGCAATCAATTTGATAGAGATTTTACTATAAATGTTGAATTTTTAGATGATAATAATACCAGAACACATCGTTTTAATACTTTTAATGTTGATGCTAATAACTTAAATTATGCACAAAAAGAAGTAATAAATATCATCAATAACCAATTGTTTTTGTCTTCTACAAAAATTAGAGTTTCAGTACAATTATCTCCAAGTAATAATGGCGCTGTAATCAATCCAAACGTAGTTAAAAATTTAGTTTTTAAAACAGCCGGAACTTTTTTCCTTAAATTATAAAAATGAATTTTAGAAAGCTATTTATTATTTTAGGATTGTTTATTTGTACTGTAAGTTATAGTCAAAACAAACAAATTTTGTACGGTTTTGCAGAAATGCCAAATACTTTAATGTTAAATCCAGGTGCAGAAACGAACTTTAAATATCATGCAGGTATTCCATTTTTATCTGGTTTATCACTTAATATAGGCTCATCAGAAGCAACAATTTCCGATTTATTTTTAGCCGATAACTCAAGTTTTACATTAAAATTTAAAAATTTAATAGGAAAACTAACAGAAAGAGATTTCTTAGACTTAAATACAAAAGTTGAAATCTTAAATGCCGGATATCGATTAAATGAAAAAATGTATTTGAGTTTTGGTTTGTACCAAGAAATTGATTTCATAGGATATTATCCAGACGATATTGTAAGCTCTTTATTCTATGGCAATGGAACTAATGTAGATAAAACGATTTATTTTTCACAGTTAAAATTTAGAGGTGATGTGATTGGTGTTATACATGCAGGTTTATCTTATAAAGTAAATAAAAAATTAAATATTGGCGGTAGATTTAAAATCTATTCTGGTAGTTTATATATGTCATCAAAAAATAATTCAGGAACATTTAGTACTATAAAAGGAGATAATAATATTTATAAAAGCTACCTAAGTAACATAAATATTAATTTTAACACATCTGGTTTATTAGATGATAATAATCGTATAAATGTTGGTGTAAAAGATGTGATTGGCAATACTTTTTTAAGTAAAAATATTGGAGTTGGTTTTGATTTAGGTTTCACATATCATTATACACCGCAGATAGAATTTACAGGAAGTATTTTAGATGTTGGTTTTATTAGTTATTCAAAAAATGTTAAAAACTTATCACTAGTTGGTAATCATCAGTTTGATGGAGTAGAAGTGCAATTTGACGAAAATAATACAGATTATTGGTCTCCAATAAATAAAGATTATTTGGCAGAGCTAGATAGCGAGTTTAAAGCAAATATTCCAAGAGAAATAACTACAAACTCTTTTATTTCTTGGAGACCAATAAAGTTTAATGGAGCTGTTAGATATAGTTTTGGTAGAGCAAGAACTAACAAAGAATGTTATGACGAAACGTATAAAGAGTATTATAATAATTCTGTTGGGTTTCAATTATATGCCATAACTAGACCATTAAGCACGCAAATTGCAGCAACTATGTTTTTTGAAAAAAGCATTGGAGAAAAATTTAGTGCTAAATTTACATATACTGCAAATGATTATTCGATGTCAAATATTGGAGTAGGAGTTTCTACACAAATAGGAATATTTCAAATGTATGGTATGGTTGATAATGTATTTAAATTATCAGACTTAACTGAAGCTAAAAGCGCTTCTTTACAGTTTGGTTTTAATTTAATTTTTGATTAAAATGAAAAAAATATTTTTAGTAGGTTTTCTTATTAGTAGCTTTTCTTTTTTTTGTCAACAAAAAATCAACAATTATAAATATGTTATAGTTGCAAACAATTTTGATTTTTTAAATAAAGCAGATCAATATAAAACCAGTTCATTAACTAAATTTCTTTTTAATAAATACGGATTTACATCTTATTTAAATACAGATGAATTACCAGAAGATTTTAACACCAATAGATGTTCTTCGTTATTTGCTTCTGTAAAAGAGGCTTCTAGTATGTTTACAACAAAAGTAAATGTGGTTTTAAAAGATTGTAACGGTAAAATAGTTTACACGAGCTTAATTGGAAAAAGTAAAGAAAAAGATTATAAAAAAGCATTTCATGAAGCAATACGTGGCGCCTTTAAAGACCCAGCAATAAGAAATCACTCTTACAATCCACCAAAAAACACTAATAAAGCAATTGTTAAAGCTACAGAAGCGCAAAAAACACTTTCTAAAGTAAAAAAATTAGCTGTAATAAAAACGGTTAATGCTAATACAGCAATTAGTAATAAAGTTACAAAAACAAAAAAAATAACGGCAAGTGTTTTGGCTTCGAAGCCAACTAATAATGGGTTTCAATTAATAGATACAAGGTTAAATGTAGTTTTTAAAGTACTAAAAACAACGCAAGAAAACTTTTTTATTATTGAAAATAAAAATGGAATTTTATATAAAAAGAATTCTAATTGGATTGCTGAATTTTATGAAAACAATGTGTTAATTCAGAAAGAATATCAGGTTAAATTTTAATACTTATACTTGTCTTTCCATCTGTTTTTTAAAACTTCTCTAAAAGCATTTTCCCTACTGTTATTTCCTGGTTCGTATAATTTTGTGTTGCTGATTTCTTCAGGTAAAAACTCTTGATTTATAAAGTTGTTCTCATAATTATGAGAATATTTATAATTTTTACCATAATCTAAATCTTTCAACAATTTTGTTGGAGCATTTCTTAGAGGTAATGGCACAGATAGATCTCCAGTTTTTCTAACTAATTCTTGAGCATTTCCAATAGCTTCATAAGAGGCATTGCTTTTAACAGAATTTGCCAAATATATAACACATTGACTTAGAATAATTCTTGATTCTGGATGACCAATTACTGAAACTGCTTGAAACGTGTTATTCGCTAATATTAGTGCTGTTGGATTTGCGTTTCCAACATCCTCAGAAGCTAAAATTAATAATCTTCTAGCAATAAATTTAACATCTTCTCCGCCCTCTATCATTCTTGCTAACCAATATACAGCAGCATTTGGATCACTTCCACGAATAGATTTTATTAATGCAGAAATGATATCATAATGCTGTTCGCCAGTTTTATCATAATGAACCGTGTTTTTTTGAACTTTTTCTAACACAAACTTGTCAGTAATTTTTACTGGATCTTCAGTTGAATTAACCAATAATTCGAAAACATTTAATAATTTTCGTGCATCACCTCCAGAAACACGAATTAATGCATCTGTTTCTACTAATTTAATTTTCCGTTTAGAAATAAATTCATCTTTTTTAATAGCTCTATCTATCAAAGCAATTAAATCTTCTTTATCAAAAGAATTCAAAATATATACCTGACAACGAGAAAGTAAGGCAGGAATTACTTCAAAACTTGGGTTTTCTGTAGTTGCACCAATTAAAGTTATCCAACCTTTTTCTACAGCACCTAACAGCGAATCTTGTTGAGATTTGCTAAAACGATGAATTTCATCAATAAACAAAATAGGATTTTTACTGGTAAATAAACCGCCACTATTTTTAGCTTTTTCTATAATTTCTCTTACATCTTTAACTCCAGAACTAATAGCACTTAACGTATAAAATGGTCTTTCAGATTCTTTTGCAATAATATTTGCAAGTGTTGTTTTTCCAATTCCTGGCGGTCCCCATAATATTAAAGAAGGAATGATTCCTTGTTTAATATGATTTGTGAGTATTCCGTTTTTACCAACTAAATGTTGCTGACTTATATAGTCTTCTAAATTTTTGGGTCTTATGCGTTCTGCTAATGGCTCATTCATACAGTAAAAATAGGAAAGTTTTATGACAGATTTTCAGTAAATTTAAAATGGCTAAATTTTTGCTAATTTTATACAGATGAAAACAAGCAATCAACTTAAGTTTACAAAAGAAGTACTATTAGTTCCGTTCTCTTTTATTTTTATAATTTGGCTTGTTTATTGGGTAGAGATACAGTTTTCATTAAATTTTACAAGAGCAGGTATATTTCCAAGAAGTTTTAGCGGTTTAAAGGGTGTTTTTCTTTCTCCTTTTATCCATAGCGATACTAATCACTTATTTAATAATTCGATTCCGTTATTTGTCTTAGTTTCGCTTTTAATTTACTTTTATAGATCAGTTTATCTAAAAGTTCTTGTATTAGGTGGTTTTTTATCTGGTTTACTTACTTGGGTTATTGCTAGAGAAGCATATCATATTGGCGCAAGTGGAATTGTGTATTTGCTTTTTAGTTTTATTTTTTTCTCTGGAATTATAAAAAAGCAATTTCAATTAGTGGCAGTTTCTTTAATTGTAATTTTTTTATATGGCAGTATGATTTGGTATGTATTTCCAATTAAAGATGGTGTTTCTTGGGAAGGACATTTATCTGGTTTTTTAGTAGGGTTTACTTTTGCTTTTATATTTAAACAAAAAGGAATTGTTAGAGAAAAATATAAATTTAAACAGACAGAATTTGATTTACTTTTTGATGATGATGGTAATTTTAATCCACCAAAACAAGAAATTGAAGAAGAGCTGAATCAAGAAGAGATTTAGAAAGCACTTTTTTAGTTTTAACCACTAACCACTAACCGCTGCCTAACCGTTTCATATAAAAAAGCACCACAAGCAACAGAAACATTCAACGATTCTATTTCTCCTAAAAGCGGAAGTTTTGCTTTATAATCTACCATTTTTAAAACAGAAGGATTTACACCTTTATTTTCAGAACCCATAATAATTGCAATGGGTTGATTAAAATTGATATCAAAAACTGAGTCGTCTGTTTTTTCTGTAGCAGCAACAGTTTTAATATCTGAAGCTTGCAATATAAACAGCGCATCTTTAATATGATCTACCTTGCAAATAGGTAGCTTAAACGCTGCACCAGCAGAAGTCTTTATGGTTTCAGCATTAACTGGAGCACTACCATTTTTTTGTATTATGATTCCATTAACGCCTGTGCATTCTGCAGTTCTTATAATGGCACCAAAATTACGTACATCAGAGAGTTGATCTAATAATAAAAATAATGGAGTTTGTTTTTTTTCTAATGTAGTTTCAATCAATTCTTCTAAATCATAAAAATCAATTGGAGAAATTTTAGCAACTGCTCCTTGGTGATTGTTATATTTTGATAATCTATCTAATTTTTCAACAGGAACATTACTTGTAGATATTCCATTCTTTTTAATTAAGCTGTTTAATTCAGAAAATAAGCTTCCTTTTAATTCTTTTTGTAGATATACTTTACTAATGGTGTTTCCACTATCTATTGCTTCAATAATAGCTCTAATTCCAAAAATTAATTCTGTTTTTATTTCCATATTGCAAATGTAATTATAAATAAAAAAACCACCTCAATTGAGGTGGTTTTAATATAATTTAATATATAAAATATACTATCTCCATCCAGCAGTAGAATAATCCTCACCAGCAACACCATCAGTACCACCGAAAGTATAATTTGGTGTAGGAATAGACTCTAAAGCTTTTCCTGGTACAGGGAAATGTAATAAAGTACCAGCTTGTAGTAAATTCTCTTTTCTCATTTCGTAAAAACCAATTCCTGGTGCCGTATATGCAAATTCAATCATTCTTTCATAATGAATAGCAGCTTTAATTGCATCTAAGTTTAGAGCTACATCTGCTAATTTACCTCTAGCTTTCCTTGAATTAGTAGGGTCATTAAGTATTGCAGCTGCACCTGATAAATTAGGGCTAGCTTGATTTACTAAAGCTTCTGCTTTATACATATCATTTTCAGCAGCTGAAAATTCAGTAACATTCATAGTCCAAATTGTAATATAATCATCTAATCTACTATATCTATAGTTACTATAGTGATAGTATCCTCTTTCTGGTCTAAAATTGTTAGAACCTAAGTATTGATAATCAGAAGCTAAACGTGCATCTGCAGATGTTGCAGCTGGTACAGTAGAAAGACCATCAGTCCAATAATTGATAGTGTTAGGGTCTAACATGTTTATAATTCTCATATCAACTCTAGCCCATCCTGGATATACCATGTAAGTTTTAGGAACTAGGTCATACCAAGTTACATCATCCATGTAAATTTCAAAATCAGATGTTAATCCAGCATTAGTATATGCTAAAACTCTAGCCCAGTCAATAGCTGCTTTTTGAGTGCTATTTCTTACGTTACCAACTAACATTCTTGCTCCCATACTATTCATAAAAGCGACTAATGAAGAATTGGCACCACCACCACCAGGTAAATAAATTTCAGATAATGAAATGTTTTTTGATTTAGCAAGTGCTATTGCTTCGTCTAATTTAGTTAAAGCAAAAGTCATTGCTTCTTTATATGTAGAAGACCCTTCAGTACCTCCTGTTCCAGGCATAACTCCATTTTCATCAGAAACCCATACTTGATCAAAAACTAATGCTAAATGACCAATTGATAACGCTTGCCCTAATTTAGCAACCATAGATACTCTATCAGGGTTTTCAAATTTAGTACCATTCTTTATTGCTAAAGCTAAAGTATTTGAATCTGATAAAATTGAGTATAACGCATTAAAGTAGGTATTTGTTATGTAATTATAACTATAAGCACTAGAGTTATTAAAAGCAACTCTTGGTTCACTAGATAAATCTCTCATACCAAAATTTCCCCATGAACAAGTATAAATATCTGCCATTGTACCCAAAGCTGCAGCAGGTGAACTTGTACTGTGTGTAGCTCTAAACCAGTTTTGAATAATTGATGTAGACAATGCGTCTAAAGCAACAGGATCTGATGTTAGTATTTTGTCATTTGGATTTTCCAAATTTTCAACAGATAATTCTGTATTAAAATCTTGACAGCTAGCAACAAATAATGCTAAAAATGTAAAGATTACTATGTTTTTAATATTTTTCATTTTATTGATGTTTTTTAAATTTAAAATTTAAGTTGTACAGACAATGAATACGAAGTTTGATTTGGATAAACTCCATAATCTACACTATAATATTGTTGTGTTCCACTGTCATAATTAGCTATCTCAGGATCCCATCCTTTATAGTCAGATATCGTAAGTAAATTTCTACCAATTAAACTTACTTTAACTTCGTCAAATAAGTTTTTAAATGTATCATTTGGTAACGTATATGCTAAAGAAGCTTCTCTTAATTTAACAAATGAACCATCTTCTACCCAAAAAGCATTATTTTGATTTACATCATATAAAGATCCATAATACACTCTTGTTTTTTTGTCAGCAGCAGCTTTACCAGCTTGATCAACTATTGCATTTCTTTCACTAATAGTTGTCCATTGTCCATTTACATTATAAATGTCTCCACCACTTTTCCAATCCCACAACATATAAAAATCGAAATTTTTGTAAGAAAAGTTAGAGGTAATACCTACTCTAAAATCAGCATTTTGATTACCAATTTTATCAAAAACAGCAACACCTTTATCATCTACTTGAATAATAGCAGCTTCACCTGTTGTTCCAATTGTAGAAGTTTCAACGACAACACCGTCACTATTTACAGAATAATCTGCAATAGTTTTACCAGCAGGAAGTTGTTTTGCCATGGCACCTAAATCTGAAACAAACTTACGTCCATACATAGAACCATACTCAACTCCTTCTCTTAATAAGAATAAACCATTTGGACCAACTTGTTGTTCCGGAGCATTCAATTTTGTAATTGTAGATGAAGAAGTTGTTAAATTTACTCCTACTCTCCAGCTCATGTCTTTTTTCTCAATAATTCTAGAATTTAATGTAAATTCAAACGTATTAGATTCTAAATCACCAACATTTTGCCATTGTCTGTTTTTACCAGCATTTGCAGGCGAAAATAAACTAACAATCATAAATTGATCAGAAGATATCTGATTAGAATAAGCAGCTTCTAAACTAAATCTATCTAAAAATTGAGCATTTAACCCTATTTCGTTTTCAGTAGTTAATGATGGTTTTAAGTCTGGATTACCTTTAATTCTATTTGTAGATAATGAACCTCCACTAATAGCAGTTTGCTCATATTGCCAGTTAAATCCAGGTCTTTGACCAGATGTACCACGCGCAATATTTAATTTTAATTCTTGTACCCCAGGAATTTCTATGTCTTTAGTAATTCTATATGCAGCGGATGCTCTATAATAGTTGTTCCATTTTTGGTTTACACCAAATAAAGAAGAACCATCTCTTCTAAACAATGCGTCAAATATATATCTATCTTTATATACAAAACCTGCAATAGCAAACATATTTTGTGCTCTTACATTTTGACTGTCAGAAGAAGCAGTAACATCAGTATTGTTAAAGTTATCTAATGTTGGTAAACCAGAATATAAATAATTTTGACCTGCCGCACTATATTGCTCATAAGCTCTGTCTTCTGCTAAGTAACTAAGTTTCGCTTTTACTTCTAAATCTCCAAACTCTTTAACATAGTTTAAAGTAGCTTGTGCTTTTTGTGAGATTTGTAAATAATTGTTTTTAGATAAAGAACCTTTACTATATCCAAAACCTACAGGATCTCCAGTAGTTGTATAAGTTTCATACTTATTATTGCTTGTAAATCTATATGTATCACTCTCAAATGAATATTCTAACTCTGCACTAAAATCATTATTAAGCTTATAGTTCAATTTATAACCACCTAAAAATCTTTGTTGTTTTGCTTTTGCATCTCTATTATACAAAGCATATAAAGGGTTTGTAATTTCACTTTCCCAAGGATCTGGCTTGTAATAAAAAGGCTGACCATCAGGATTATCTACTAATACTTGTGCATCTGGCGCTAATCTTGCAACAGTTCTATAAACATCTGCCCCACCACCTGGGCTATTATCATTTATTTTAATGTAACCGTTACTTGCCGAGAAAGTTAATTTATCATTAATAAAGAAATCAGCATTAAATCTAAAAGTATTTCTGATATATCCATCAGTTTGTGCTAAAACACCTTGAGCTTCATAATTCTCATATGAAAAGAATATTCTTGATTTATCATTACCACTAGAAAGAGAAGTGTACTTAGTAGTATTTATTCCCTTTTTAAAGAATGCTTTTTGAAAATCATTATAAACACCGTAAGGATTATCAGAATAACCATCAGGAGATTCAGTTCTTGAACCTAAAACTGCATTCTTACCAGAAGCAGCATATACACCTTGATAATTTGGATCGTAAGTAACACCAGCATATTTAGTATATTTTCCTTTTACGCTTTCCCAATCAGCTGCTAATTCATAACCTTGAGATTGGTTAGTTTTAACAAAATTATTGATTTCTGCAAATCCAACTTCAGATCTAAAAGTTATTTGAGTTTTTCCTATCTTACCTCTTTTAGAAGTAATAACAATTACTCCATTTCCAGCTCTAGAACCATAAAGAGAAGAAGCAGATGCACCTTTTACTATCTCAAAAGAAGCAATATCGTCAACATTAATATCTCCTAAACCACCTTCAATAAAAATTCCATCCATAATTACTAATGGAGCTTGGGATCCATAAAAGTTAGCAGCACCTCTTAATAAAATAGTTGCACCTTGACCAGGTCTTCCTAAATTAGTTACTGTAATACCGGCAACTTTACCTTGAAGAGCACTTGCTGCAGAACCAGCAGGTACTTTTTCTAAATCTGCTGCATTAACAGTTGCTACAGTTACAGAAAGTTTCTTTTTAGATGTTGCACCAGCTACACCAGTTACAACAACTTCGTCTAATAAATTAGCGTCTTCTGTCATAGTAACATTAATAGTGTTAGAAGCACCAATAGTTTTTTCAACCGTTTTGTATCCTAAATATCTAAAACTAAGAACAGCACCTGTCTCAGCTTTAATAGAATACTTACCATCAAAATCAGTTTCAGTACCAGTATTTGTTCCTTTAATAAGAACGCTAACCCCTGGTAATGTTCCATTTTGATCGGAAACTGTTCCAGAAACAGTTTTTTCCTGTGCAAAAGAAATTTGCACCACCAACGCTAATAAAAGCGTTAAAATTCCATTAAACTTTGTTTTCATTTGTATAATTATTTGAATTAATTAAAGCCAAAAATCATAAATAAAAGTTAATTACACAAATAAAATGATATAAAATGTTAATTATTTTATGATTTAAAATAAAACTATGTAAGGTTCTGTTAAAATAAAGTTAAGAATTTAATAGATAAAAGAGCTGATTTTAAGGGTGATACTGCACCATTTACTCCGCCATTTGTTAAGGAGATGTTAATTGAGTTGTTGTTTTTAATATAGAAATAACCAAATCCGATTGAGTAAAAAAGTTTACTTTCTGTATTTAGAGCAAAAAATCCAACATCATGAATGCTATATAAATACGATTTGTTGTCAGATAGAAAGCGAAGTTCACTATTTATATATGAAAATTTTGGAGAGAATATAGATTGCTCTTTAAATCCTCTAATACTATTTGTTCCACCTTCCCTAAAAAACTCATTTTCTAAATAAGAGTCAGAAAATAAAAAATCACTTTTATTGCGTAAAAATAGTGCTGTCTTGTTTGAGGTTTTTATTAATATTGAAGAGTCAAAGTGAATGAATAATTGATTGGTTTTAGTATTTGTGTTTCTTGTACCATATAAGATATTAAAATCTACATTAAATTGATTGTTTAGTAATGAGTTGTAATTAGCGCCAAGCCCGATCATTTTCTTCTTAAAACTAGAAATATTTTGTGCAGTTGAAGTGTTGTTTGAGTTTTCGTTTGAAAGTAATAAAAAAAAGTTTGTTGTATTACTTATAGAGTAGCTTAACGAAATTCTTGAACTTGTATTTGTGTAGATTGAATCATTTCTAAATAAATTAAAAGAAATTTCTGAGCTGATTTTACTATTAAATAGATATGGAATTTTAGTTTTTAATATAAAATCTTGATTGTTGTTGCTATTATTTTTCCAATTAATTTTTATTTCTTCACCTTTATTTAAAATATTAATTAGAGTCAAATCTAAATAACCTCTAAAATTTAATTTTTTATTTTCGGTTGAGAAATTAATCAAACCATCAAAACTATTTGACATTTTCTTTTTTAAATATAAATAAAGTATTGTTGAGTCTTTACTAAATAAGATTTCGGGCTTTTTAATTTCTGACACAAAATTTAATTCATTGATTTTTTTTGAGACTTCTTCAATTTTATTCTCATTTAAGACACTTTTGTCATTTAAATGTAAATACTGTTTTAAATATGTAGAAGGAAAATCTGTGTAGCCATTTAAAATTGTTTTGTTAATTGTTCTTTTTTTAGAATAACTTATTTGAAGTTCTGTATAGAGAGATTGATTTTTAATGTTAGAATTTATCAATCTAACTTTAGAAAAAAGTTGACCGCTTTCAGTTAAATATTTATTGATAGTATTTAGTAAGGGTTTTAATTTTTCATTTTCTATAATCAAATACTCATTTTCGTTTTTTAAACCTAGAGTTTCGATAATTTTTGTATCCCGTTCATCTATCTTTATATATATACTTTTTATTTTTGAACCCAATTTTAAATAATATGTGTACTTCTTTTTTTTTTGGTTGATGCTGTCGGTTAATAATGTGTAATATCCTTTATCTTTTAAAAGATTTAGAACACTATCTTTTGTTCTGTTTAGTTGTTTAATTTTAGTGAAGATGCTTTTATAGTTAATGCTTTTAATCACATTGTCCTCAATACTGTCTCTACTTATCATTTTTAATACGTAATTATTATTTACCTGACCATAAAACGTGTTAACAGAAAAGCTAAAAAAAAGTATATATATATAAGGTGTAAATTTTTTATTCAAAATCAAGAAATCTAAGCCAATAAATGTAAGTTGAAAATTATTATTATCAATAAAAAATTAATGTTTTAAAAAATAACCTACTAGCATTTGAATAATTAGAATTTAATTGTACATTTGCAAACTCTTAAAAAGAGACAATTATAAATAAAAACGTAATTATTAACAATTTAGTATGCCAACGATACAACAATTAGTGCGTAAAGGAAGAACCAAAATAACTAAGAAGAGTAAATCGGCTGCTTTAAAATCATGTCCTCAAAGAAGAGGAGTATGTACACGTGTTTATACTACAACACCAAAAAAACCTAACTCTGCAATGCGTAAAGTAGCCAGAGTAAGATTAACAAATGGTAATGAGATAAACGCTTACATCCCAGGAGAAGGACATAATTTACAAGAGCACTCGATAGTATTAGTTAGAGGAGGAAGGGTAAAAGATTTGCCAGGAGTAAAGTATCACGTAGTACGTGGAGCTTTAGATACAGCGGGAGTTGAGGGAAGAACTCAGCGTAGATCAAAGTATGGTGCAAAACGCCCAAAGAAGTAATTTTATTAACTTTTTTAATGTAAAGACATGAGAAAAAGAAGAGCGAAAAAAAGAATTCTTTTACCAGATCCAAAATTTAACGATCAATTAGTTACACGTTTTGTAAACAACTTAATGTGGGATGGTAAAAAATCAGTAGCTTTTAAAGTATTTTACGATGCGTTAGACCTCGTAGAAGAAAGAAAAGGCGAAGAAGAAAAATCAGCATTAGAAATTTGGAAAGAAGCATTATCAAATGTAATGCCTCACGTAGAAGTTAGATCTAAGCGTGTGGGTGGAGCAACATTCCAAATTCCAATGCAAATTAGACCAGATAGAAAAGTTTCTTTAGCTATCAAGTGGTTAATCTTGCACACACGTAAGAGAAACGAAAAAACAATGGCTCAACGTTTAGCTGCAGAAGTATTAGCTGCATCTAAAGAAGAAGGAGCTGCTGTTAAGAAAAGAGTAGATGTTCATAAAATGGCAGAAGCTAATAAAGCATTCTCACACTTTAGATTCTAAGAAATGGCAAGAGATTTAAAATACACAAGAAATATTGGTATTGCAGCACATATTGATGCTGGAAAAACTACTACAACAGAACGTGTTTTGTATTATACAGGAGTTTCTCACAAGATTGGAGAAGTTCATGATGGTGCAGCAACTATGGACTGGATGGAGCAAGAGCAAGAAAGAGGTATTACAATTACTTCTGCTGCTACTACTTGTACTTGGCAGTTTCCATTAGAAAATGCACAGCCAACTCCAGAAACTAAAGGATACCATTTTAATATTATTGATACTCCTGGTCACGTTGATTTTACAGTAGAGGTAAATCGTTCATTAAGAGTTCTTGATGGATTGGTTTTCTTATTTAGTGCTGTTGATGGTGTTGAGCCACAATCAGAAACTAACTGGAGATTAGCTGATAACTATAAAGTGCCTAGAATTGGTTTCGTTAATAAAATGGATCGTCAAGGATCTGATTTTATGATGGTTTGTCAGCAAGTAAAAGATATGTTAAAATCTAACGCGGTGCCAATCGTTTTAAACATTGGTGATGAAGAAGATTTTAGAGGTATTGTAGATTTAGTAAAAAACCGTGCTATTATATGGCATGATGAAACTCAAGGAGCAACTTTCGATGTTATTGAAATTCCTGAGGATATGAAAGAAGAAGCTCGTAAGTATCGTGCACTTTTAATCGAAGAAGTAGCAAGTTATGATGAGGATCTTTTAGAAAAATTTATGGAAGATGAAGATTCAATTACAGAAGAAGAAGTGCATGCTGCACTTAGAGCTGCTGTTATGGATATGGCTATTATTCCTATGATTTGTGGATCAGCATTTAAAAATAAAGGTGTTCAGTTCTTATTAGATGCTGTATGTCGTTATTTGCCTTCTCCTATGGATAAAGAAGGTATTGTTGGTATAAACCCAGATACAAATAAAGAAGAAATTCGTAGACCAGATGTAAAAGAGCCTTTTGCTGCTTTAGCATTTAAGATTGCTACCGATCCTTTTGTAGGGCGTTTAGCATTCTTTAGATCTTATTCTGGTAGATTAGATGCAGGTTCTTACGTTTTAAATAACCGTTCAGGTAAAAAAGAACGTATTTCTCGTATTTATCAAATGCACGCTAATAAACAAAATGCAATCGATTATATTGAAGCAGGAGATATTGGTGCGGCTGTTGGATTTAAATCTATCAAAACAGGAGATACTTTATCAGATGAAAAACATCCAATTGTTTTAGAATCTATGGACTTTCCAGATCCAGTAATTGGTATTGCGGTTGAGCCTAAAACTAAAGCAGATGTAGATAAATTAGGAATGTCTTTAGCAAAATTAGCTGAAGAAGATCCTACTTTTCAAGTAAGAACAGACGAAGCTTCAGGACAGACTATTATTTCTGGAATGGGTGAGTTACACTTAGATATTATTGTTGATCGTTTAAAACGTGAATTCAAAGTTGAAGTGAACGAAGGTCAGCCTCAAGTAGAATATAAAGAAGCTATTACTGCTTCTGCAGATCACAGAGAAGTGTATAAGAAACAATCTGGAGGACGTGGAAAATTTGCAGACATCGTATTTACGATGGAGCCTGCAGATGAAGGTGTTCAGGGTTTACAATTTGAGTCTGTAATTAAAGGTGGTAATGTGCCAAAAGAATTTGTTCCTTCTATTGAGAAAGGATTCAAAATGGCAATGAAAAACGGACCTTTAGCAGGATATGAAATGGATTCTTTAAAAGTTACTCTTAGAGATGGATCTTTCCATGCTGTGGATTCTGATCAACTATCTTTTGAGATTGCTGCTAAATTAGGATATAAAGCTGCTGCAAAAGCGGCAAAAGCTAAAATCATGGAACCTATTATGAAGTTAGAAGTGCTTACTCCTGAAGAAAACATGGGAGATATTGTAGGAGACTTAAATAGAAGAAGAGGTCAAGTATCAGACATGAGTGATAGAGCTGGAGCTAAAGTAGTAAAAGCGACTGTTCCATTATCAGAAATGTTTGGATATGTTACTGCATTGAGAACGATGTCTTCGGGTAGAGCAACTTCAACAATGGAGTTTTCTCACTATGCAGAAACACCGTCTAATGTTTCTGAAGATGTAATTACAAAAGCTAAAGGTTAATAATATATTAAGATGAGCCAAAAAATTAGAATTAAATTAAAATCTTACGATTATAACTTAGTAGATAAATCTGCTGAGAAAATAGTAAAGACTGTAAAGAGTACAGGAGCTGTAGTAAACGGCCCTATTCCTTTACCAACAAATAAAAAGATTTTTACTGTATTACGCTCACCACACGTAAACAAAAAATCTAGAGAACAATTTCAATTATCTGCATACAAAAGATTATTAGACATCTATAGTTCTTCTTCAAAAACTATTGATGCTTTAATGAAACTTGAGTTACCAAGCGGAGTAGAAGTTGAGATTAAAGTATAAGTAAATAAAACAAGACTTTCAGTTTATTTTATAGATTGAAAAAATTTAGTTGTATTTATTCCGATGAAAATTAGAATCTCATAAAAGAGATGAAAAATTCTGAATGTATTCAGAATACACATGTCCGGAGGGTTTCGCGAAGGAAAAACGGTAAAAACATATTCAGCGTTGAACATGTTTAACGCTGTTTTTTTTGAATGAATTTCTAGAAAGACAAAAGAAACGGAAGTTTCAAAATAATTAATTATTAATAATAGACGCGATGGATATATAAAATCTAACGTCTTAAATCTAAACAGAATGTCTGGGTTAATAGGAAGAAAAATAGGAATGACCAGCTTATTCGATGAAAACGGGAAGAATATTCCTTGTACAGTTATCGAAGCAGGTCCTTGCGTTGTTACCCAAGTCAGAACCGAAGAGGTTGACGGCTACAACGCCTTACAACTTGGTTTCGATGACAAAAAAGCAAAAAGCTCTAATAAAGCTTTAGATGGACACTTTAAAAAAGCTGGTACATCCGCTAAAAGAAAAGTCATGGAATTCCAAGGATTTGAAGAAGAGTATAAATTAGGAGATGCCATTACAGTAGAGCACTTTGAAGAAGGTGAGTTTGTTGATGTGTCAGGAACTTCTAAAGGTAAAGGTTTCCAAGGAGTTGTAAAACGTCATGGATTTGCAGGGGTTGGTCAAGCTACTCACGGTCAACATAACCGTTTAAGAGCGCCAGGATCAATTGGAGCAGCATCATATCCAGCAAGAGTATTCAAAGGAATGCGAATGGCAGGAAGAATGGGTGGAGATACAATTAAAGTACAGAATCTAAAAGTATTAAAAGTAGTTGCTGAAAAGAACCTACTAGTTGTTAAAGGAGCAGTTCCTGGACACAAAAATGCTTACGTAACTATTCAGAAATAATGAAAGTAGCAGTTTTAGATATTACAGGAAAAGATACAGGTAGAAAAGTTGAACTTTCTAACGATGTATTCGGAATAGAACCAAATAAGCATGCTATTTACTTAGATGTAAAGCAGCATTTGGCAAATAAAAGACAAGGAACTCACAAATCGAAAGAAAGAGCTGAGATTTCTGGAAGTACAAGAAAGATTAAAAAACAAAAAGGAACTGGTACTGCAAGAGCAGGTTCTATCAAGTCTGGTGTTTTTAGAGGTGGAGGACGTATGTTCGGACCAAGACCAAGAAATTACTCTTTCAAACTAAACAAAAATTTAAAGCGTTTAGCTCGTAAATCTGCGTTAAGTACACAAGCAAAAGATAAAAACTTAGTAGTTGTTGAGAACTTCGATTTTGAAACAGTAAAAACTAAGAATTTTGTTAATGTATTGAAAGCATTAGGGTTAGAAAACAAAAAATCTTTGTTTGTGTTGGCTGAGTCAAATAATAATGTATATTTGTCATCACGAAATTTAAAAAGAACTAAAGTTGTAAGTGGTTCAGATTTAAGCACTTACGGGGTTTTAAACGCAAATAAAGTTGTGTTTACTGAAGGTTCTTTAGAAGGAATTGAATCAAATTTTAGCAAATAATAGCAATGAATATTTTAATTAAACCTATTATTACCGAAAAAGCAACAACCGATAGCGAGTTAAATAACCGTTATGCATTTGTTGTAGATAAAAGAGCTAACAAATTGGAAATCAAAGGAGCTGTTGAAGCTGCTTATGGAGTTGCAATTTCAGCTGTAAGAACAATGAATTATCCTGTTCAAAGAAATACTAAATTCACAAAGAAAGGTATGGTTACAGGAATGAAAGGTGCTTACAAGAAAGCAATCGTGCAGTTAGCAGAAGGAGAAACTATAGATTTTTATAACAATCTTTAAGTAAAAAGACAAGAATGTCAGTTAGAAAATTAAAACCAGTAACACCAGGTCAGCGTTTTAGAGTAGTAAATGGGTTCGACACCATTACTACTGACAAGCCGGAAAAAAGCTTATTAGCTCCGAAAAAAAGATCTGGAGGTCGAAACAATCAAGGTAGAATGACAACTCGTAATATTGGAGGTGGTCATAAACAAAAATACCGTATTATCGATTTCAAAAGAGATAAAACAGGTATGCCTGCAACAGTAAAAACTATTGAGTACGATCCAAATCGTACAGCATTTATTGCTTTAGTTAGTTATACTGATGGAGAAAAACGTTATGTGATTGCACAAAACGGATTAGAAGTAGGTCAAACAATAGTATCAGGAGCAGGTGTAGGTCCAGAAATTGGAAATGCAATGTTGTTAAGTGAGATACCATTAGGAACTACAATTTCTTGTATCGAATTACGTCCAGGACAAGGAGCTGTTATGGCTCGTTCTGCAGGATCTTTTGCTCAGTTAATGGCAAGAGACGGAAAATATGCAACAGTGAAGTTACCATCAGGTGAAACAAGATTAATCTTGTTAACATGTATGGCAACAATTGGAGTTGTTTCTAACTCTGATCATCAATTATTAGTATCTGGTAAAGCAGGTAGAAGTAGATGGTTAGGAAGACGTCCAAGAACTAGACCAGTAGTAATGAATCCTGTAGATCACCCAATGGGAGGTGGTGAAGGGAAATCTTCTGGAGGACATCCAAGATCAAGAAATGGAATTCCTGCTAAAGGATTCAAAACTAGATCTAAAACGAAAGCTAGTAATAAGTATATTTTAGAACGTAGAAAGAAATAATAAGTTATGGCAAGATCATTAAAAAAAGGACCTTACGTTCACTACAAGTTAGAAAAAAAAGTTTTAGCAAATGTAGCATCAGAAAGCAAATCAGTAATTAAAACTTGGTCAAGAGCAACGATGATTACTCCTGATTTTGTTGGACAAACAATTGCAGTTCACAACGGAAAGCAGTTTGTACCAGTATATGTTACTGAAAACATGGTAGGGCATAAATTAGGAGAGTTTTCACCAACACGTTCTTTTAGAGGACACGCAGGTGCAAAAAATAAAGGTAAAAAATAGTAGGAAATGGGAGTTCGTAAACATAACATGGCAGAACAGTTAAAAGAGGCGAGAAAGCAAAAAGCTTTCGCTAAGCTTACTAACTGTCCTACATCACCAAGAAAAATGCGTTTAGTAGCGGATTTAGTAAGAGGTGTAGAAGTAGAAAAAGCACTACAAATTTTAAAATTCAGTTCAAAAGAAGCATCTATTAATTTAGAGAAATTGTTATTGTCTGCAATCGCAAACTGGCAAGCTAAAAATGAAGATGCATCTATTGAAGAAGCTGGATTATATGTGAAGTCTATTTGTGTAGACAGCGCAGGGATGTTAAAAAGATTAAGACCAGCTCCGCAAGGACGTGCTCATAGAATTCGTAAGCGTTCTAATCACGTTACTTTAGAGTTAGGTAGTAAAAATATTGAAAGCAAATAATTAAAGTAGACATGGGACAAAAAACAAATCCAATAGGACTTCGTTTAGGAATCATCAGAGGTTGGGAATCTAACTGGTATGGTGGAAATGACTACGGAGATAAAATTGCAGAAGATGATAAAATAAGAAAGTATATAAATGCTAGATTATTTAAAGCAAGTGTATCTAGAGTTATTATTGAGCGTACGCTTAAACTTGTAACCGTTACTATCACTACTGCTAGACCTGGTATTATTATTGGTAAAGGTGGGCAAGAGGTAGACAAGTTAAAAGAAGAACTTAAGAAAATTACTGGTAAAGAAGTACAGATTAATATTTTTGAAATTAAACGCCCAGAATTAGATGCAAAATTAGTTGCTTCTAGTGTTGCTCGTCAAATTGAAAATAGAATTTCGTATAAACGTGCAATTAAAATGGCTATCGCTGCTACAATGAGAATGAACTCTGAGGGAATTAAAATTCAAATTTCAGGTCGTTTAAATGGGGCAGAAATGGCGCGTTCTGAACACTATAAAGAAGGTAGAATTCCTCTTTCTACTTTTAGAGCAGATATAGATTATGCACTTGTAGAAGCTCATACAACTTACGGTAGAATCGGAGTTAAAGTATGGATTATGAAAGGCGAGGTTTATGGAAAAAGAGAATTATCTCCTTTAGTTGGTTTATCTAAAAAACAACAAGGTGGGGCTAATAAGAAACAACAATCTCGTAGAAGAAAATAATTTTTAAAATTAGAAATTAAAAATGTTACAGCCTAAAAGAGTAAAATACCGTAAGGTACAGAAAGCGAAGGGGAACATGACAGGAAACTCTGGTAGAGGGACTCAACTTTCAAACGGAATGTTTGGAATTAAATCTTTAGATCAAAATTTACTAACATCTCGTCAGATAGAAGCAGCTCGTATCGCGGCAACTCGTCATATGAAAAGAGAAGGTCAGTTATGGATTAAAATATTTCCAGATAAACCTATTACTAAAAAACCATTAGAAGTACGTATGGGTAAAGGTAAAGGAGCTCCAGAATATTTCGTTGCTGTTATAAAGCCAGGAAGAATTTTGTTTGAAGTTGGTGGTGTGCCAATCGAAGTTGCAAAAGAAGCACTACGTTTAGCCGCTCAAAAACTTCCAGTAAAAACTAAGTTTATAATCGCTCGCGATTTTGATAACGCTTAATTCGATAAGAAAATGAAACAGTCAGAAATTAAAGAATTATCAACTGCAGATTTACAAGAAAATCTTGGTACGTTGAAAAAAAACTATACTGATTTAAAAATGGCTCACGCGATTTCTCCGTTGGAAAATCCAATACAGTTAAGAGCCTTAAGAAAATCTGTTGCAAGAATTGCTACAGAATTAACAAAAAGAGATTTACAATAATTGTAGTCAGTTTTAAAGATGGAAGAAAAAAGAAATCTTAGAAAAGAGAGAATAGGTGTAGTATCTAGTAATAAAATGGAGAAATCTATTGTTGTTGCAGAGGTAAAAAGAACAAAGCACCCAATGTATGGAAAATTCGTTTTAAAAACGAAGAAGTATGTTGCACACGATGAGACAAACGATTGTAATGTTGGAGATACTGTAAAGATTATGGAAACAAGACCTTTAAGTAAATCTAAACGTTGGAGATTAGTAGAAATCCTAGAAAGAGCTAAATAATATGTTACAGACAGAATCAAGATTAAAAGTAGCAGATAATACTGGAGCTAAAGAAGTTTTAGTAATCCGCGTTTTAGGAGGAACAAGAAAACGTTACGCTAGAGTTGGAGATAAAATTGTTGTTACAGTTAAAGCAGCAACTCCGAACGGAACCGTAAAAAAAGGTCAAGTTTCTAGAGCAGTAGTTGTTCGTACAAAGAAAGAAGTTAGACGTAAAGATGGGTCTTACATCAGATTTGATGACAATGCTTGTGTGCTTTTAAATCCTACAGAGGAAATGAGAGGAACACGTGTATTTGGACCAGTTGCTCGTGAACTTCGTGAGAAACAATTCATGAAAATTGTATCATTAGCACCTGAAGTGCTTTAAAAGAGAAAAGACGATGACAAAGTTTAAAATCAAATCAGGAGATACTGTTACAGTAATCGCAGGAGATCATAAAGGATCAGAAGGAAAAGTTTTACAAATCCTTAGAGATAAAAATAGAGCCATAGTTGAAGGTGTTAATATGATTTCAAAACACACAAAACCTAGCGCTCAAAGTCCACAAGGAGGAATCGTAAAGAAAGAAGCTTCCATTCATATTTCTAACTTATCGTTAGTAGAAGGTGGAAAAGCAGTAAGAGTAGGATATACAGTAGAAGGAGATACTAAAACTAGAATCTCTAAGAAAACTAAAAAAGCAATATAATCATGAGTTACGTACCAAGATTAAAAGCAGAATATAAGAGCAGAATAATAGGAACTCTTAAAGAAGAATTTGGTTATAGCAATGTAATGCAAGTGCCTAAATTACAAAAAATTGTAGTTAGTAAAGGTGTTGGTGCAGCTATAGCAGATAAAAAAT
Organism: uncultured Flavobacteriaceae bacterium; assembly: GCA_963974245.1. Lineage (GTDB taxonomy): Bacteria > Bacteroidota > Bacteroidia > Flavobacteriales > Flavobacteriaceae > Polaribacter. The sequence goes on from CAXBBY010000001.1 coordinate 168,888, forward strand.
TGATAGATTATGCTCTTGAAGAGTTGGCTACAATTACAGGACAAAAACCAATTGCTACTTTATCTAAAAAAGATGTTGCAAACTTTAAATTACGTAAAGGAATGCCAATTGGTGTGATGGTTACGTTAAGAGGAGAAAAAATGTACGAATTTTTAGATAGATTGGTTACCGCATCTTTACCACGTGTTAGAGATTTTAACGGTATCAAAGCAAATGGTTTTGACGGTAGAGGTAATTATAATTTAGGAATTACTGAACAAATTATCTATCCAGAAATTAATATTGATAAAGTAAATAAAATCGGAGGAATGGATATTGCATTTGTAACATCTGCAGATACCGATAAAGAAGCGAAGTCATTATTAACAGAATTAGGTTTACCATTTAAAAAAAATTAAGACATGGCTAAAGAATCAATGAAAGCCCGTGAGGTAAAAAGAGCAAAAACAGTAGTTAAATATGCTGAGAAAAGAAAAGCTTTAAAAGAAGCTGGAGATTACGAAGCATTACAAAAGTTACCTAAAAATGCCTCTCCAGTTAGAATGCACAATAGATGTAAACTAACAGGAAGACCAAAAGGGTATATGCGTCAATTCGGGTTATCACGTGTGACATTCCGTGAAATGGCAAACCAAGGATTAATACCAGGTGTTAGAAAAGCAAGTTGGTAAAAACCTTATAAAACAAAATAGAATGTGTATCTTTGCACGCTCTATTTTTTTGAGTAAATAAACATTAATTGATTTCAGGTTTAATTATCACAGAGTAATCTGTAGCATAAATAGAGATAATTAAAAACCAAAATCGCAATTTTAAATAAATATGTATACAGATCCAATCGCGGATTTTTTAACGAGAGTTAGAAATGCAATCGCTGCAGGACACAGAGTTGTAGAAATTCCATCTTCGAACTTGAAGAAGGAAATGACAAAAATTTTGTTTGATCAAGGATATATTTTAAGCTACCAGTTTAGTGACGAGTCAGTTCAAGGAACAGTTAAAATCGCTTTAAAATATGACAGAGAAACAAAAGAATCAGTAATTAGAAAACTAGAACGAATCAGTACACCAGGTTTACGTAAATACGTTAGTGCATCAGAAATGCCTAGGGTATTAAATGGTCTTGGTATTGCAATCGTTTCAACATCTAAAGGTGTGATGACTAACAAGAAAGCACGTCAAGAGAATGTTGGAGGGGAAGTAATTTGTTACGTTTATTAATACTATAGTAAGATGTCAAGAATAGGAAAAAACCCAATAAGCATTCCAGCCGGAGTTGAATTAAACATCGATGGAAATGTAGTGACGGTAAAAGGAAAGTTAGGAGAATTATCTCAAGAGATTTCTGGCGATATTACTGTAAGAATTGAAGGTGAGACTGTTATTTTAAACAGACCATCAGATAGTAAACCACATAAATCAGCACACGGATTATATAGGTCATTAGTATTTAATATGATTGAAGGTGTTAGTAAAGGTTGGACTAAAGAATTAGAATTAGTTGGTGTAGGTTATAGGGCTTCAAACCAAGGGCAAAAATTAGATTTAGCATTAGGTTTTTCTCACAATATTGTTTTAGAATTAGCTTCAGAAGTTAAAGTAGAAACTGTATCAGAAAAAGGAAAAAACCCAATCGTTAAGTTAACTTCTTATGATAAACAATTAGTTGGTCAAATTGCCGCAAAGATTCGTTCTTTCCGTGCACCAGAACCATACAAAGGTAAAGGAGTTAAATTTGTAGGAGAACAATTAAGAAGAAAAGCAGGTAAATCTGCATAATATATAGCATTATGGCATTATCAAAGCTTGAAAGAAGGCAAAGAATTAAAAATAGAATCAGAAAAGTTGTTTCTGGTACTGGTGTTAAACCAAGGTTATCTGTTTTTAGAAGTAATAAAGAAATATATGCTCAATTAGTAGATGACGTTACTGGTGTTACATTAGTAGCTGCTTCTTCTAGAGATAAAGATGTTGCAACAGGTTCAAAATTAGAAACTGCGGCATCAGTTGGAAAAGCAATAGCAGAAAAAGCTGTTAAAGCTGGTGTAGAAACAGTTTCTTTTGATAGAAATGGATATTTATATCATGGTAGAATAAAAATATTAGCAGAAGCTGCTAGAGAAGCTGGTTTAAAATTTTAAGAAGTTTATTATGTATCAAAATTATAAAAACGTAGAAAGAGTAAAACCTAGTGGATTAGAGCTTGTAGATCATTTAGTTGGTGTACAACGTGTTACTAAAGTAACTAAAGGAGGTAGAGCTTTTGGATTTTCAGCAATTGTTGTTGTAGGAGATGGTAACGGGGTTGTTGGTCACGGTTTAGGAAAATCTAAAGATGTTGCCTCTGCAATTGCAAAAGCAATTGAAGACGCTAAGAAAAATTTAGTAAGAATTCCAATTTTAAATGGAACTTTACCACATGAACAAAAAGGGAAATTTGGTGGAGCAAAAGTGTTTTTAAAACCTGCTTCACATGGTACTGGAGTTATTGCTGGTGGTGCTGTACGTGCGGTATTAGAATCTGTTGGAGTACATGATGTATTGTCAAAGTCTCAAGGTTCTTCTAACCCTCATAATGTAGTAAAAGCAACATTAGATGCTTTATTACAATTGCGTAGTGCAGTTACAATTGCAAAACAAAGAGGAATTTCTTTAGAAAGAGTATTTAACGGATAAATCTAAGAACGATGGCAAAAATTAGAGTTACACAAGTAAAAAGCAAAATCGGACGCCTTCAAAGTCAAAAAAGAACTTTAGAAGCATTAGGTTTACGTAAAATGAACCAAGTAGTAGAGCACGAAGCAACTCCTTCTATTATTGGTATGGTAAATACAGTTAAACACTTAGTTTCTTTCGAGGAAATTAAATAAAGATATATATAGAAATGAGTTTACATAACTTACAACCAGCAGAAGGATCTGTAAAAAAGGGAAAAAGAATCGCAAGAGGTGAAGGTTCTGGTAAAGGAGGTACTTCTACTAGAGGTCACAACGGTCAAAAATCTCGTTCAGGTTATTCAAGAAAAATAGGATTCGAAGGAGGGCAAATGCCGCTTCAGAGACGTGTTCCTAAATTTGGATTCACAAACATTAACCGTAAGGAATATGTTGGAGTTAATTTAGATAAATTACAAACATTAGTTGATGAAGGTAAAATTACAGATACTGTAACTTTAGATATCTTAATCGCTAATAGAGTAGTAAGTAAAACTGAACTAGTGAAGATACTAGGTCGTGGAGAGCTTAAAGCTAAATTAAATATTACTGTTCACAAATTTACTGCTACCGCTAAAGCTGCTATTGAGGCTGTTGGGGGTGAGGCGGTTACATTATAAGTAGAATATGAAGTTAATAAATACCTTAAGAGATATTTGGAAAATAGAAGAGCTTAAACAAAAGCTTATTTTAACTTTAGGTTTAATCGCTGTGTATCGTTTTATGGCTCAAGTTCCTTTACCGGGAATTGATCCATTACAATTAGCAGCGTTAAAAGATAGTACTTCCACAGGTCTTATGGGCTTATTAAATGCATTTACAGGTGGAGCATTTTCTAGAGCGTCAATTATGGCACTTGGAATTATGCCTTACATTTCTGCTTCTATTGTAGTTCAATTAATGGGAATTGCGGTTCCTTATTTACAAAAACTACAAAAAGATGGAGAAAGTGGAAGAAAGAAAATTACACAAATTACACGTTGGTTAACAATTGGTATTACATTGGTGCAAGCGCCAACATATATCACAGCGATTAAAACTTCATTCGGTTTACCAGAGCAAGCATTTTTAGTTTCTGGTGGCGCATTTTGGTTTTCTTCTATTATATTGTTAACAGCAGGAACAATTTTTGCAATGTGGTTAGGAGAACGTATTACAGACAAAGGAGTTGGTAATGGAATATCATTATTAATTACTGTTGGTATTATTGCAAATTTTCCAAGCGCATTTATGCAAGAATTAGTATCTAAAACAACTAATGCAGGTGCTGGAGGAATTATGATGATTCTTTTAGAAATATTTGTTTGGTTTGTTGTGATTTTATTATCAGTTTTATTAGTAACAGCAGTTCGAAAAATTGCTGTACAATATGCTAGAAGAACTGTAGTTGGAGATATTAAAGATGTAGCTGGAGCAAGACAATATATTCCGTTAAAATTAAATGCAGCGGGAGTAATGCCAATCATTTTTGCACAAGCAATTATGTTTTTGCCAATGACATTAGCAAAAAAGTTTCCAGCGTTAAGCGAGTTACAAGATATGAATGGGTTGTGGTATAATGTTATCTTTGCAATATTAATTATAATATTTAGTTATTTTTATACAGCAATTACAATACCTACAAATAAAATGGCCGATGATTTAAAAAGAAGCGGTGGTTTTATACCAGGAATTAAACCAGGAACTGATACAGCAGAAAGATTAGATACTGTATTATCTAGAATTACGTTCCCAGGATCGTTATTCTTAGCAGGTTTATCTATTTTACCAGCAATAATTGTTCAATTTGGAGTACAACAAGCTTGGGCAATGTTTTATGGTGGAACATCACTAATCATTATGGTTGGTGTTGCAATAGATACCATTCAGCAAATTAACTCGTATTTATTAAACAGTCATTATGATGGTTTGATGAAAACAGGAACTAGTAGAAAATCATTAAAATAATATGGCTAAGCAACCAGCAATACAGCAAGACGGAACTATTACAGAAGCATTATCAAATGCTATGTTTCGTGTAGAGTTAGAAAATGGACATATTGTTACAGCACATATTTCTGGTAAAATGCGTATGCATTACATTAAGTTGTTACCAGGAGATAAAGTGAAATTAGAAATGAGTCCTTACGATTTGACTAAGGCCAGAATTACTTATAGATATTAAAAAAACAACACAGATGAAAGTAAGAGCATCAGTTAAGAAGAGAAGTGCCGACTGCAAAATAGTTCGTAGGAAAGGCAGATTATATGTAATAAATAAACAAAATCCTAGATTTAAACAAAGACAAGGGTAATGGCAAGAATAGCAGGTATTGATATTCCAAAGAATAAAAGAGGAGTTATTGCTTTAACTTACATCTTTGGTATAGGAGCAAGTAGAGCTAAAGAAATTTTAGCTAACGCAAAGGTTGACGAAAGTATTAAAGTTCAAGATTGGACTGATGATCAAATCGCAGCAATTAGAGAACAAGTAGGATCTTTCACTATAGAAGGAGAATTACGTTCTGAAGTTCAAATAAACATCAAACGTTTGATGGATATTGGATGTTACAGAGGTATTCGTCATAGAACTGGTCTTCCTTTAAGAGGGCAAAGAACTAAGAACAACTCTAGAACAAGAAAAGGGAAAAGAAAAACTGTAGCTAACAAAAAGAAAGCTACTAAATAATAACTAGATATTATGGCTAAAGCAAGTACAAAAAAGCGTAAAGTTATTGTTGAATCTGTTGGTGAAGCACATATTACAGCTTCGTTTAACAATATCATTATTTCTTTAACAAACAAAAAAGGTGACGTAATTTCATGGTCGTCTGCTGGTAAGCAAGGGTTTAGAGGTTCTAAAAAGAACACTCCATACGCTGCTCAAACTGCTGCGGAAGATTGTGCAAGAGTTGCTCATGAAGCTGGACTTAGGAAAGTGAAAGTTTTTGTTAAAGGACCAGGTAATGGTAGAGAAAATGCAATAAGAACATTACATAATAACGGAATTGAAGTTACAGAAATTATTGATGTAACTCCTACACCTCACAATGGATGTAGGCCTCCAAAAAGAAGAAGAGTATAATTTAATTTTAACAAAGTTGGATTTTTAGATTATCGAAGGAGTTTCGCCTTAATTCATAATCCCAACTTTAATAACTAAGAAATGGCAAGATATACAGGACCAAAAACTAAAATTGCCCGTAAATTCGGAGAAGCAATTTTTGGAGATGATAAAAACTTTGAAAAAAGAAATTATCCTCCAGGACAACATGGAAACGCAAAAAGAAGAGGTAAAAAATCTGAATATGCAACCCAATTACAAGAAAAGCAAAAAGCAAAATACTCTTATGGTATTTTAGAACGTCAATTCTCTAACTTATTTAAAAAAGCCCAAAGGGCCGGTGGTATTACCGGTGAGGTTTTATTACAGTTATGTGAATCTCGTTTAGACAATGTAGTTTACCGTTTAGGTATTGCGAATTCTCGTAGTGCAGCACGTCAATTAGTTTCTCATAGACACATTACAGTGAACGGAGAAATTTTAAACATTCCTTCATATTCTTTAAAAGATGGTGATGTTGTAGCTGTAAGAGAAAAATCTAAATCTTTGATAGCAATAGAAAGCGCTTTAGCTTCTAACAGTAATGTGTACGAGTGGTTAAGTTGGAATGCTGATTTATTATCAGGAACATTCATTAAAGCTCCAGAAAGAGTACAAATCCCTGAGAACATCAAAGAACAATTAATAGTAGAGTTATACTCTAAATAATAAATTAATCACATTGCATTTCGGCCAAAGGATTTGTTTGAACTTCTTCAATCTTATAAATCGCGCAACCGAATAACAATTAAAAAGAAGAAAAGATATGGCAATTTTAAATTTTCAGAAACCAGATAAAGTAATAATGATTGAATCTACAGATTTTTCTGGTAGATTTGAGTTTAGACCTTTAGAACCTGGTTTTGGATTAACAGTTGGTAATGCATTAAGAAGAGTATTATTATCTTCTTTAGAAGGTTTTGCAATTACATCATTAAGAATTGATGGTGTAGAGCATGAATTTTCTGCAATTAAAGGAGTTGTAGAAGATGTAACAGAGATGATTTTAAACTTAAAACAAGTACGTTTTAAGAAACAAATTGAAGAAACTGATAGAGAAACAGTTTCAATCAATGTTTCTGGTCAAGAGCAATTAACTGCTGGAGATTTACAAAAATTTATTTCTGGTTTTCAAGTACTAAATCCTGATTTAGTGATTTGTAATATGGATAAATCTGTGAAATTAAACATAGAGATTACCATAGAAAAAGGTAGAGGGTTTGTGCCTGCGGAAGAAAATAAAAAAGCTGGTACACCATTAGGAACAATTTTTACAGATTCAATTTACACTCCAATAAAGAATGTAAAATATGCTGTTGAAAACTTTCGTGTAGAGCAAAAAACTGACTATGAAAAATTAATTTTCGACATAGACACAGATGGTTCTATCAGCCCAAAAGATGCATTAACTGAAGCTGCTAAAATATTAATCCACCACTTTATGTTATTCTCTGATGAGCGTATCACTTTAGAGGCAGATGAAATTGCACAAACTGAAACATATGATGAAGAATCATTACACATGCGTCAGTTATTAAAGACGAAGTTGGTAGATATGGATTTATCAGTTAGAGCTTTAAATTGTTTAAAAGCAGCAGAAGTAGATACTTTAGGAGATTTAGTATCATTCAATAAAAACGATTTAATGAAGTTCCGTAACTTCGGTAAAAAATCATTAACAGAATTAGAAGAGTTAGTGATTAATAAAAACCTAAACTTCGGAATGGACTTAAGTAAATACAAATTAGATAGAGATTAACCTTTCATATTTTGCGCCCCAAACTGGGTTGATGCAAGATGAAAGTAAAAATAAAATGTCATGAGACACGGTAAAAAATTTAACCACTTAGGAAGAAAAACAGCACATAGAAAAGCAATGTTAGCGAATATGTCTTGTTCATTAATTGAGCACAAACGTATTAACACAACAGAAGCAAAAGCAAAAGCATTACGTAAATTCGTAGAGCCTTTACTTACAAAATCTAAGAACGATACTACTCACAACCGTCGCGTTGTATTTAGTTATCTTAGAGATAAATATGCTGTTACAGAATTATTCAAAGAAATATCTGTAAAAATAGCAGATAGACCAGGAGGATATGTGCGTATTATAAAGTTAGGAAATCGTCAAGGAGATAATGCTCCTATGGCAATGGTAGAGTTAGTTGATTACAACGAAATTTACAATCCTAACGGAAAGAAAGCAAAGAAAACTACTCGTAGAGGTAGAAAAAAAGCTGATACTGTTGTAGATGTTGCAGAAACTGAAACACCAGAAACTTCTGAAGAATAATATGATATTTCTAAAAAAATCATATAAAAGGGATAAACGTTTACGTTTATCCCTTTTTTTTATACAATTTTATAAACAACAAAAGTTTACTAATTAAGATATTATTACTTTTGTATTTAATGCGATTGAAATTACAATTAATAAAAGAACACAACTAGTAATGAAATACCAACAACACAAAAAAGCCCTAGTTTTATTAGCGGACGGAACTATTTTTTACGGTAAATCTATCGGAATAGAAGGAACTGCAACCGGAGAGATTTGCTTTAATACAGGTATGACAGGTTATCAAGAAATTTTTACAGATCCATCTTATTATGGTCAATTAATGGTTGCAACAAATGCACATATTGGAAACTACGGGGTTAATGATAACGAAGTAGAATCTGACGGAATTAAAATTGCAGGATTAATTTGTAGAAATTTTAGTTTTACACACTCAAGAGTAGATTCTGATGGAAATTTAAAAGATTGGTTTATGAAGCATAATACAGTTGTAATTTCTGATGTTGATACAAGAGCATTGGTTGCTTATATCAGAGATAATGGAGCAATGAATGCTATTATATCTACAGATATTGATAATATAGATGGATTAAAAAAACAATTAGCTAAAGTGCCAGATATGAATGGTTTAGAATTGGCTTCAAAAGTATCTACAACTGAACCTTATTTTGTAGGTGATAAAAATGCAACGTATAAAATAGCTGCTTTAGATATTGGAATTAAAAAGAACATTTTAAGAAACTTAGCAAAAAGAGATGCATATATTAAAGTGTTTCCTTACAATGCAAGTTTCGAAGAATTAAACGCTTTTAAGCCTGATGGTTATTTTATTTCAAACGGACCTGGAGATCCAGAGCCATTAATAGATGCACAAAATACAGCGAAAGAAATTATTAAAAGAGATTTACCTTTATTCGGTATTTGTTTAGGCCATCAAGTAATTGCGTTGGCAAACGGAATATCAACGTATAAAATGCATAATGGACACAGAGGAATTAATCATCCGGTAAAAAATTTAATCACTGGAAAAGGAGAAATTACTTCTCAAAACCATGGATTTGCAATCAACAGAGAAGAAACAGAAGCAAACGAAAATGTAGAAATTACACATGTACATTTAAATGATCATACTGTGGCTGGAATTAAAATTAAAAATAAAAATTGTTTCTCTGTTCAGTATCATCCAGAAGCAAGCCCAGGACCACATGATGCAGAATATTTATTCGATCAGTTTATAGAAAATATTAAAAAATAAATAAGACTTTTCTGTTTAAATCCAGAAATTTCAACCTAAAAAAGAAAACAATGAGTATTATAATAAACATACACGCGCGTCAAATTTTTGATTCTAGAGGAAATCCAACTGTAGAAGTTGATGTTGTTACAGAAAATGGTGTTTTAGGAAGAGCTGCTGTTCCTTCTGGAGCATCAACAGGAGAACATGAAGCGGTTGAATTAAGAGATGGAGGAAAAGCATATATGGGAAAAGGCGTTTTAAAAGCTGTATCTAACGTAAATCAAATTATTGCTCCAGAACTGTTAGGAACTTCAGTTTTTGAGCAAAATCAAATTGATCAAATAATGATTGATTTAGATGGAACACCAAATAAATCTGTTTTAGGAGCGAATGCAATTTTAGGAGTTTCTTTGGCAGTAGCAAAAGCAGCAGCAAACGAATTAGGGATGCCCTTATATAGATATGTTGGCGGAGTTTCTGCAAATACATTACCAGTTCCAATGATGAATATTATTAATGGCGGATCACATTCTGATGCTCCGATTGCATTTCAAGAATTTATGATTGTACCTGTTAAAGCAGCAAATTTTACAAAAGCAATGCAAATGGGTTCTGAAATTTTTCATCATTTAAAGAACGTTTTACATAATAGAAATTTATCTACAGCTGTTGGTGATGAAGGTGGTTTTGCACCGACTTTAGATGGAACAGAAGATGCCATAGACACTATTGCTTTGGCAGTTAAAAATGCGGGTTATTCTTTTGGCGATGAAATTATGATTGCGTTAGATTGTGCAGCAGCAGAATTTTATGTGGATGGAAAATATGATTACACCAAGTTTGAAGGAGATAAAGGTGTTGTTTGTACTAGTAAAGAACAAGCAGATTACCTAGCAGAATTAGCAGGAAAATATCCAATTATTTCTATTGAAGACGGCATGGATGAAAATGACTGGGAAGGTTGGAAATATTTAACTGAAAAAATTGGAGATAAAGTTCAATTAGTTGGAGATGATTTATTTGTAACAAATGTAGAACGATTGTCTAGAGGAATTGAAAACGGAATTGCAAATTCTATTTTAATTAAAGTAAACCAAATAGGAACCTTAACAGAAACTATTTCTGCAGTTAATATGGCACATAATGCAGGATATACTTCAGTAATGTCTCACAGATCTGGAGAAACTGAAGACAATACGATTGCGGATTTAGCGGTAGCTTTAAATTGCGGTCAAATAAAAACAGGATCAGCTTCTCGTTCAGATAGAATGGCTAAATACAATCAGTTATTAAGAATTGAGGAAGAGTTAGCAGAAACTGCTTATTTTCCAAAGGAAAAAGCATTTAAAATAAAGTAACTTCGAGTTCATAAAAAGTAAAAACCTTATAATTTGTTTTATAAGGTTTTTTTATGCTTAAAAATAAGTTAAATCTATGTTTTTATACTAAAATTCTATCTAACTTGACTTTTACAATCTTTGAAAAATTGGTATCTTCGCAATTCACTTCATAATTAAAAAAAATAGAAATAATGTCAGATAAAGCTACTATAAAGATAGACGGACAAGAGTTTGAGTTTCCCTTAATTACAGGAACAGAAAATGAAAAAGCAATCGATATTAAAACATTGAGAACTGCAACTAATGGAGTTATTACAATTGATCCAGGATATAAAAACACAGGATCTTGTGAAAGTGCCATCACATTTTTAGATGGTGAAAAAGGAATTTTAAGATATAGAGGATATTCTATTGAAGAATTAGCAGAAAAAGCAGGTTTTTTAGAAGTAGCATTTTTATTGATTTTTGGAGAGTTACCTACAGAATCTCAATTAGAAAAGTTTCAAGACGATATATGTGCACAATCTATTGTTGATGAAGATATAAGAAAAATAGTAGATGCTTTTCCGAAATCTGCACATCCAATGGGAGTAATTTCATCATTAACTTCAGCTTTAACGGCCTTTAATCCTTCATCGGTAAATGTAGATTCTGAAGAAGAAATGTACAATGCTATTGTAAAAATTATGGGAAAATTTCCTGTTTTAGTAGCTTGGACTATGCGTAAAAAACAAGGATTACCGTTAGATTATGGTGACTGTTGCTTAGGATATGTAGAGAACACCTATAAGATGATGTTTAAACAACCCAATAAAGATTATACCACTAACAGTATTGTTGTAAATGCATTAAATAAGTTATTAATTTTGCATGCAGATCACGAACAAAACTGTTCTACCTCTACTGTAAGAATAGTTGGTTCTTCCCATGCGGGATTATTTGCTTCTCTATCAGCAGGAATTTCTGCTCTTTGGGGACCTTTACATGGTGGTGCAAATCAAGCAGTTTTAGAAATGCTGGAGGCTATAAAAGAAGATGGTGGAGACACCAAAAAATACATGTCTAAAGCAAAAGATAAAAACGATCCTTTCCGTTTAATGGGATTTGGACATAGAGTATATAAAAATTTTGATCCAAGAGCTAAAATTATTAAAGTAGCAGCAGATGAAGTTTTAAATAGTTTAGGTGTAGATGATCCTATTTTAGATATTGCAAAAGGCTTAGAGCAAGAAGCATTAAATGATCCTTATTTTGTAGATAGAAAGTTATATCCAAATGTAGATTTCTACTCTGGAATTATTTATAGAGCAATGGGAATTCCTGTAGAAATGTTTACTGTTATGTTTGCTTTAGGAAGATTGCCAGGCTGGATTGCGCAATGGAAAGAAATGCGTTTAGGAAAAGAACCTATTGGAAGACCAAGACAAATTTATACAGGGGAAACCCTTAGGAGCTTTACAACTATTGAAAAAAGATAATATACATATAGAATATGCTAAACTCAATAAAAATAATTAAAAACAGATCTGATATTGGGGCTGGTACGCGTGGTTCTGATATGGGTATTGATGCGATAGAAATTGCAGCAATCAATAAGAATAATAATTATTTTGATCAGTTTGAATTTATTGATGTTTCTACAGAAAACGAATCCATTTACAATAAAGTAAAAAATTCTTTTGCAAAGCGTATTGGCGATGTTTTAAGACAATGTAAAAAACTTAGCAATCACGTAAAAGTGACCTTGCAAGAAGGTGTTTTTCCCATTGTATTGTCTGGAGATCATTCTTCTGCATTAGGAACAATTAGCGGGGTAAAAGCAGCTTATCCAACACAAAATGTTGGTGTAGTTTGGATTGATGCTCATGCAGATATTCATTCGCCATATACTTCTCCGTCTGGAAATATTCATGGAATGCCATTAGCGGCAGCTTTGTCTGAAGATAATCTTGATTTTCAAATAAATGAAGTAACTAGGCAAACTTCAGATTTGTGGGAAAGAATGAAAAATATTGGCACTTATGGCGCTAAAATTACCGCAGAAAATGTTGTATATTTTGGGGTTAGAGATACAGAAGAGCCAGAAGAGAATCAAATCAAAAACCTTCAAATCAAAAATTATACAGTTTCTGAAATTCGTTTTAGAGGGTTAGAAAAATGTGTAAATGAAGCCATTAAAAAATTATCTAATTGCGATGTTATTTACATCTCTTTTGATGTTGATTCTATGGATTGTGATATGGTTTCTTACGGTACAGGAACTCCAGTTTCTAAAGGGTTTGATCAAGAAGAAGTAACACAAATAATGAATCAAATTATTGAAACAAAAAAAGTAGTTTGTGTAGAGTTTGTGGAGGTAAACCCGTTGTTAGATTTAAAAGGAAATGTAATGGCAGAAACAGCTTTTGAAGTACTTGATGATGTTACAAAAACCATTTCTAAATTGCTTTATAAATAATTAAAATGAAAACGAATTTTTAAGTTCGTTTTTCTTATTTAGGGTTTAAAGATATTACTTAATTAAAATTTTATCTGTATTTTAAATCTATAAAAATACTTTAGTTTTGCGGTATAGAATATTAATACTATGCAACAAACAACCAATTCCGTTTTAATGGTTCGTCCAATTAATTTTAGAATGAACGAACAAACTGCAGTAAATAATTATTATCAGCAAGAATTAACAAATATGTTGCCTGCAACAATAAATGCAAAAGCTGAAAAAGAGTTTGATGATTTTGTAATAAAACTACAAAACATTGGAGTAGAAGTGATAGTTGTAAATGACACAGAAACTCCAAGTACTCCTGATTCGATTTTTCCAAATAACTGGATTTCTTTTCACGAAAATGGTGATGTAGGTTTGTATCCTATGTTTGCAGAAAACAGAAGATTAGAACGTAGAGAAGATGTTTTAGAAACGCTGGAATCTAAAGGATTTGTAATCGAAAACATAGTTGATTATACAGAAGCTGAAGAAGAAGAAGTTTTTTTGGAAGGAACTGGAAGTATGGTTTTAGACAGAGAAAATAGAAAAGCATATTGTGCATTATCGCCAAGAGCTGATGAAGATTTGTTTATAGAATTCTGTGAAGATTTTGAATATACGCCAGTTATTTTTACCTCAAATCAAACAGTTGATAATCAACGAGAAGCAATTTATCATACCAATGTAATGATGTGTGTTGCAGAGCAATTTGCTATTATTTGTTTAGAGTCTATTGATGATAAAAAAGAGCGTAAAAATGTCCTCAAACATTTAAAGGAAAACGGAAAAGAAGTAATTACTATTACTGAACAACAAGTAAATGCATTTGCTGGAAACATGTTGCAAGTAAAAGGAAATAATGAGCAACGTTATTTAGTAATGAGCTCGTCTGCATATCACTCTTTAAGAAAAGAGCAATTGCAAAAAATAGAGAAATACAATCCAATTATTCATAGTTCTTTAGAAACCATTGAAACTTGTGGAGGTGGAAGTGCACGTTGTATGATGGCAGAGGTTTTTTTACCAAAACAATAAAAATATGGTTTTATTAGCATTGGCTTTAGCGCCAGCATTTGTAATTATGATTTTTATTTATATTAAAGATAAATATGAAAAAGAACCGATAAAATTATTGTTGAAAAATTTTGGTTTAGGAGCAACGGCAAGTATTATTATCACATTAATTTTAGGATTAATTCTTAAAATAATTTTTCCAACAGCAGATCCATTAAGTATTTCTCAACAATTTTTGAAAGCGTTTATAATTGTTGCATTGGTAGAAGAATTTTCTAAATATCTAATTGTTAGATATTACGCGCAACGCAACAAAGAATTTGATGAACCTTTTGACGGAATTGTTTATGCAGTTATGGTTTCTATGGGTTTTGCTGCCTTAGAAAATGTAATGTATGTATTTCAATTTGGAATGTCAAACGGAATTGTAAGAGCATTTACAGCGGTTCCTGCGCATGCAACATTCGGAATTATAATGGGGTATTATATGGGTAAAGCCAAGTTTGCTGCTACAAAAAAAGATAAAATTAAACTTAATTTAACTGGTTTGTTTGCTGCAACAGCATTTCATGGAACCTACGATTTCTTTCTATTTATTAATTTTATTCCAGGGATTTCTATTGGCGCTTTTGTTTCTTTAATTATTGGAGTTGTTATAGCAAGGAAAGCAATTAAAAAACACCAAGCTAGATCTCAGTTTAAACATTAAAAGTTAAGAAGTTTTTTATTTCAACGCCTCATTCACAATTTTTCCAGTTGTTCCGTTAGGAAATTCTATTTGCAATAAATTTGCTAATGTTGGCGCAATATCTGTGATGTTATATGCTTTTTTAGAAACTCCTTTTTTAATTCCGTTTCCATAAAAAATGATTGGTACATGTGTATCATAACTATAACCAGATCCATGAGAAGTTCCTTTTCTAGAATAACTACTTAAAGTAGCAGGAGATGGAATTAACAACACATCACCTGAAAATTTTTGATTATATCCTTTTTGTAACTTGTGTAAAATGCCATCAGTAAATTGTGCAGTTTGCATTGTTCTTGCTGTTACAGCTTTATAAATGTTGTCAAAATTAATTACTTCATCAGCAATTTTTTGAGCTATGGTGTTTGCATCTAATTTTAAACGTTCTATTTTTTCTTTATTGAAAAAAATTTGATAATTTGATATATTTTCAACCAATTTATCAGATTTAAAATATTTTAAAGTAATTGCATTTACATAGTCTTTTAATTCTTTAGAATTTATATAATGCGCAGGTATTTTTAGTGATTGTAAATAAGCAGGGACTTGTACAGCAGCATGATCTGCAGTTAAAAACAACGTATAATTGTCTTTTCCAACTTCAATATCTAAATAGGTAAATAAACTTGCTAAATCTTTGTCTAATCGTAAATAGGTATCTTCAATTTCTTTAGAAGCAACTCCAAATTGATGTCCAATATAATCCGTAGAAGAAAAACTGATTGCTAAGAAATCTGTAAATTCAGACTTTCCTAAATTTTCTCCAACAATGGCAGCCTTTACAAAATCGGTTGTGAATGAGTTTCCTGCCGGAATTGTTTTAATCATTTCAAAATTCCCATTTTTTTCTTTTAAAGTTCGAACGTCATAAGGAAAAACAGGTTTTTCTTTTCCTCTAAACTTTCCTTCAAACGGATTGTCGTCGGCAAGACTTTCTGTGTAGGTTTTGATGTCATACAAAGTGTTCCAAGGTTTAGACATGTATGCTGCTGCTTTTCCTGATTTATTAAACTTCTTTACCCATTTTGGTAATTTGTTCATATAATAAGAACTTGTAATCCATTTTCCTTCATTTTTTCCCTCTAACCAAAAAGCACCATTTGCTGTATGTCCGCCAGGTAGCACAGCAGATCTATCTTTTATTGCGATGCTTATTGTTTTTCCTTGCATATTCTGCGCCAATCTTAATTGATCTGTAATTGTTGTCGTTTGCATTCTGTATGGAGATTTTTTTCCACCTTTAGAAGTAACTCCAACCGAAGTATAATTTGCATCATCTACACAATAAATGAATTTTTTAGCATATTTATCATACCAATTGTTTCCAATAATACCATGATTTTCTGGAGTTGTGCCTGTGTAAATTGAAGCATGTCCAACTGCTGTATAAGTTGGAATGTAATTATAGTTTGCATTTTCTAATGAAAAACCATCCTTAATAATTCTCTTAAAACCATCTTCACCATATTTATCTGCAAAACGTGTTAAATAATCGTAGCGCATTTGGTCAATAACAATTCCGATAACTAATTTTGGTTTTTTAGGGATAGTATCTTTTGGTTTATGGCTAGAAAATAATAGTAGTGATGAAAAGAGTAAAACAATATAATTTTTCATTGTGACAGATTTTGAGTACCAAAAATAAATATTTTAATTAAGAATAGGACAATTTTAAGGACTGTTAATGATAATTTAATACTTTAGCAAAAAGAAATGTAATTTATGAATTATCTAGAAGATATTGGTAAATATTTTATAATGCTTAAGCAGGTTTTTAGAAAGCCTCAAAGAGCTCGTGTTTTTAAGGAAGCGTTGTCTAGAGAAATAGAAGAGCTTGGTATAAAATCTCTTGGTATTGTTGCTTTTATTTCTTTTTTTATTGGTGGTGTAATCGCCTTACAAACGGCATTAAATTTGAATAATCCTTTAATTCCGAAATCTTTAATAGGATTTGCAGCAAAAAGATCTATCATTTTAGAATTTGCTCCAACATTTGTTTCTATTATTTTGGCGGGTAAAGTTGGCTCTTATATAACATCAAGTATTGGAACAATGAGAGTTACAGAACAGATTGATGCATTAGAAGTAATGGGAATTAATTCTTTAAACTATTTGGTATTACCAAAAATAATCGCAACTGTTTTCTTTTATCCTTTTTTAATAATACTAGGAATGTTTTTAGGAATATTTGGCGGTTGGCTTGCGGGTACATTAACAGGTTTGTTCTCTGGAGTTGATTATATAGAAGGATTACAAACAGATTTTGATCCTTATTTAATACAATATTCAATGATAAAAACATTAGTTTTTGCATTTATAATTGCTACTGTACCCTCTTTTCATGGATATTATGTAAAAGGAGGTTCTTTAGAAGTTGGAAAAGCAAGTACGCAATCTGTAGTTTGGACAACTGTTTTAATTGTAATTACAAATTATTTATTAACTCAAATGCTATTAACCTAAATGATAGAAGTAAAAGATTTATGCAAGGGATTTAATGGTATAGAAATTTTAAAAGGAATTTCTACCACTTTTGAGCCAGGAAAAACCAATTTAATCATTGGTCAAAGTGGTTCTGGAAAAACGGTGTTTTTAAAATCTTTAATAGGTTTACATACTCCAGAAAAAGGAACAATTGTGTTTGATGGAAGAGTAAATACAGAAATGGATTCTGATGAGAGAAGACAATTACGTCAAGAAATAGGAATGGTTTTTCAGGGTAGTGCATTATTTGATTCTCAAACGGTTGAAGAAAACGTAATGTTTCCTTTAAAAATGTTTACCAAAAAATCTGATAGAGAAATGTTAGAGCGTGCTAATTTTGTCTTAAAAAGAGTCGATTTGGTAGGTTCAAATAAAAAATATATCACAGAACTTTCTGGAGGAATGCAAAAAAGAGTTGCTATTGCAAGAGCAATTGTAATGAATCCTAAATACTTGTTCTGTGATGAACCAAATTCTGGTTTAGACCCGCAAACAGCAATAATCATTGATAATTTAATAAAAGAAATTACAGATGAATATCAAATAACAACTGTAATTAATACACATGATATGAATTCTGTGATGGAAATTGGTGAAAAAATTCTCTTTCTTAAAAATGGAAAAAAAGCATGGGAAGGAAGCAATAATGAAATCTTTAAAACTGACAATGAAGCAGTTGTAAATTTTGTGTATAGCTCCAATTTATTTAAGAAAGTCCGTGAGGCATATTTAAACGAAACAAATTAAAAAAAAGATTTGTTTATTTAGATATTGCTACTATATTTGCACCCGCTAAGGCAAAAGAAAATTGACCTGGTAGCTCAGTTGGTAGAGCATCTCCCTTTTAAGGAGAGGGTCCTGGGTTCGAGCCCCAGCCCGGTCACAAAAAGCTTCTCATTTCGAGAAGCTTTTTATTTGAAATTTTTGGTGAGATACTCAAGCGGCCAACGAGGGCGGACTGTAAATCCGCTGACTACGTCTTCGCAGGTTCGAATCCTGCTCTCACCACAACTCTTTAAAAGCAGTTTACTTTTTGTAAACTGCTTTTTTTATGTCAAAAAATTAATGTACTTTTGTTTAATTAAAAAAGAATAAAATTAAACAAAATGAAAAAAGGAGTTTTAGCAGCACTATTATTTGTGTACTCATTTCAATTATTTTCTCAAGGGACAATTAAAGGAAAAGTTATTGATGGTAAAACAAGAGAAGCACTGCCTTTTGTTTCTATTCTTATATTAAATACACAAAAAGGTGAAACTACTGATGAAAATGGAAATTTTACTATTCAGAATACACCTTTAGGGTATTTTAAACTACAAGCTTCTTTTGTTGGATACCAAACAGTTATTACCGATGATTATTTAGTAACTAATGATAAAATACCGTTTGTAACTATCGAACTTTTTGAGACAACATCAACATTAAATGAGGTTGTTATTAGAAGTAAATTATTTAAAAAATCTCTTGTAAGCCCGTTGTCTTTACAAACATTAAGCGTTGTAGAAATAGAAAAAAATCCTGGAGGAAATAGAGATATTTTAAAAGTGATACAATCTTTACCAGGAGTTGCTTCTAATCCAGGTTTTAGAAACGATATTATTGTTAGAGGTGGCGCAACATCAGAAAATAAATTTTATGTTGATGGAATAGAAGTTCCAGTAATCAATCATTTTCAAACGCAAGGAGCTTCTGGTGGTCCGGTAGGAATTATCAATGCAGATTTAATTAGAAAAGTAGATTTTTACTCAAGTGCTTTTCCCGCAAACAGAGGAAATGCATTGAGTTCTGTAATTGAGTTTACTCAAAAAAATGGAAATCAAACTGCGTTAAATACAAGAGCAACTTTAGGAACTTCTGATGCAGGAGTTACATTAGATGGACCTATTGGAAAAAACACAACCTTTATCGCTTCGGTTAGACAATCGTATTTGCAATATTTATTTAAACTCATAAAATTACCTTTTTTACCAACTTATAATGATTTTCAAATCAATGTAAAAACGAAGTTAAATAATAATGATGAAATATCAATAATTGGGTTAGGTGCAATTGATAATTTTAAATTGAATGAAAGTGTAAATGATGGCGTTACTGATGTAGAAACAATTAAAAGAAATAGATATATTTTAAGCAATATTCCGGTGCAAAAACAATGGAATTATACCACAGGATCGAGATACAAACATTTTGGAGAAAATTCTAATCAACAATACGTTGTAAGTAGAAGTGTTTGGAATAATAACTCTACCAAGTATTTTAATAATACCGGAGTTGCAAATGATTTATTGTTAGAGTATACTTCAAGAGAAACTGAAAATAAATTTAGATTTGAAAATAATACCAATCTAAATAATTTTAGAATTAATTTTGGAGTTGGTTTAGAACAAGCAAATTATTCTACTACCACATTTCAAAAAGAAGCAAATTCACAGAATATACTTACACGAAATTTTTCATCAGAATTAAACCTTTTTAAATATGCTCTTTTTGGTCAAGTTTCTAAAAATTATTTCAATTCTAAATTAGGAGTTTCTTTGGGTTTTAGATTAGATGGTAATAATTACAATACATCAATGAAGAATGCGTTCAATCAGTTTTCTCCAAGAGTTTCGGCAACGTTTTCTTTAAATGAAAAATGGTCAGTAAATTCTTCTGTTGGTAGGTATTATCAGTTACCAACTTATACTTCATTGGGTTTTAGAAACAATGCAAACGTGTTGGTAAATCAACAAAATTTAACATATATTCAATCAAATCACGTAGTTTCTGGACTAGAATTTAAACCAGATTCAAGCTCTAAAATCACTTTAGAAGGTTTTTATAAATCGTACTCAAATTATCCTTTTTCTGTCAGAAATCAAATAAGTTTAGCAAATTTAGGTGCAGATTTTGGCGTTGTTGGTAGCGAAGAAGTAACTTCTACATCAAAAGGAAAAGCCTACGGTTTTGAAATTTTTGCTCAAAAGAAATCCTATGAAGGTTTGTATGGAATATTTTCATACACTTTTGTAAGAAGCGAGTTTCAAAATCAGTTGAATCAATACATTCCGTCTTCTTGGGATAACAAGCATTTGTTAACCATAACAACAGGAAAAAAGCTGAATAAAAATTGGGAAATTGGAACCAAATTTAGATTAGTAGGCGGTAAACCTTATACACCATATGATGTAAATGCATCGTCAATCATTGCAAATTACGATGTTGTTAATAGAGGAATATTAGATTATACTTCTTTAAATACCGAGCGTTTTAGCACGTATTCTCAACTCGATTTTAGAGTTGATAAAACCTGGTTTTGGAGTAAATTTTCATTAAATTTTTATGTTGATGTACAAAATGTGTTGGCAAGTAAATCAAACGCGCAATCGTTTTTATTACCAACGTTAGATGCCAATGGTAATAAAGTAATTAATGCCAATGATGCTTCTAGATACGTTTTAGAAGACGTAGAAAACACTAGCGGAAATGTATTGCCAAGATTTGGACTTATTGTAGATTTTTAATTGGTGTAAATGAATTTTACCTTTCTAATATTACTTATAACTATGTTGGTTACAAATGATATGATTTTTGAATTTAACGCAGAAAGCAATATCTCTAAATGGGTTATTTTAGATGATATTGTTATGGGCGGAAAGTCGGATGGAAATTTTACGCTAAATAAAAAAGGTAATGGCGTTTTTAGTGGAGTTATTTCTCTTGATAATAATGGAGGTTTTTCTTCTGTAAGATATCGATTAGACAAAAAATGTCTAAAAAAATATTCAAAATTTATAATTAAAATTAAAGGTGATGGAAAAGCCTATCAATTTAGAGCTAAAAAGAATCAATACGATTCGCATTCTTATATCTATACATTTCAAACTACTTCTGATTGGCAAACAATAGAAATTCCTTTTTCAGAGATGTATCCTGCATTTAGAGGAAGAATATTAAACATGAAAAATTATCAAGGAAAACAATTACAAGAAATAGCATTTTTAATCGGTAATAAAAAAAATGAATCTTTTAAATTAGAAATTGATGAAATTGAAGTAAGTCAATAATTGTTTACACATAATCTTCGCCAAAAGTATTTTTTACTTCTGATGTAATTTCTTTAATATCTTGCTCTGCACTTTTTGGGCAAATTAATAAAACGTTATCTTCTTCTACTACAATAAAATCGTGTAAACCTTGTATTACAACACGTTTGCCAGATTGTGTTTTTACCATATTTCTATTAGCATCTCTAAAAATTATTTCTGCTCCTACAACAGCATTTTCTTGCGAATCTTTTTCTAATTTTTGATACAAAGAACCCCAAGTCCCAAGATCGTTCCAACCAAAATCTACGGGTAAAATCTGCACATTATTAGCGCGTTCCATAATTCCGAAATCAATAGAAATATTTTCTGCTCTTTCATAATTTTTATTAATGAAATCAGTTTCTAAATCTGTGTTCCAAATTTGAGGATTTTGATTAAATAAGTGCATCATTTCTGGTAAATATTTTTCAAAAGCAGCAATAATACTTTTTGCAGACCAAACAAAAATTCCGGCATTCCATAAATAATCGCCACTATTTAAAAACGTTGTTGCAGTTTCTAAATCAGGTTTTTCTGTAAACTGTTTTACTTTTTTTATTTCAGCATCAGTTTCTTCAAACTGAATATATCCATAACCAGTATTTGGCGAATTTGGTTGAATACCCAACGTCATTAAAATATCATTTTCAGCACAGGCTTTAAATGATGTTTCAATGTTTTTTAAAAATTCAGTTTCATTTTCTATCCAATGATCAGATGGTGCAATTAACAGCACTGCATCTGGATTTTGATGGTAAATTTTTAACGCCGACCATAAAATACAGGGCGCTGTGTTTCTCATAGCTGGTTCTAATAAAACTTGCTGTTGCTTTACTTTTGGTAATTGCTCTAAAACCAATTCATTATAACGAGCGTTGGTTGCAATTAAAATATTTTTAGACGGAATTAAATGTTGAATTCTGTCAAAAGTTTGTTGCAACAAAGATTTTCCTGTTCCTAATATGTCATGAAACTGTTTTGGGTATTCTTGTGTGCTAATTGGCCAGAATCTAGATCCAACGCCACCAGCCATAATTACTGCATAATAGTTATTCTTCATAAATCGTAACTTCTACATTTTGATTGAACAAATACACTTTTCCGTTTCTGGTTTGTAAGCATTCAATTCTTGTTCTTCTTTTATTTCCTCGTTTGTAAATCGTATTTTTAAAACGAAATAAACTTCCGTAAGGTATTTCAAAGATATAATTCTTTCCGGTTTCTTTACTATATTCTTTAAAAGCTAACGATAAATTAACGTCTGCATCTGTACTTGCCTTCGGATTTTTTAAGTAATTGGCTAAAATGGGTAGAATATGTTTCGGAAAAATTTCTGGTTGCAAAAATGGCAACATTAAGTGTTGAAAAATAGTTTTCCATTGGTTACCGTGTGGTTGCACTCTTCCAAATTTTTGATACGTTACATGATGTGCAATTTCATGAATCAACGTTAGTAAAAATTGATATTGATTTAAGCTATTATTAACCGTTATTTGAAAATCACCATTTGGCATTTTTCTAAAATCGCCATGTTTTGTTTGCCGTTGATTGACAATTTTTAATGTAAAATGATGTTGTTCAATTAAATATTGAACTATCGGAATTGCCTTTTCTGGAATGTATGTTTGGTAACTATTTTTCAAATGTCTTATCTGTCAGTTCGAGTAAAAATTTGTGAAAATTTTGTATCTAGAACTCATTATTAAAAACTTCTCGATACAATTTTCTTTCAGAAAATCACTCGAAGTGACATTCTGATATTTTTTAAGGATTTGTACTAGAAACCTGCAATACTTTTCCGTTGTAAAACTGATTTCCTGTTAAAGAGAAATTTAAAATATAACTCGCCATTTCTTTTGCTGTTGTTGGTGCTTTATAACCAGGAAAAGCATCTTCTAACATTTCTGTTTGTACCGCCCCAAGTGCCAATACATTAAAAGAAATTCTCTGTTCTTTGTATTCTTCTGCCAATAATTCTGACAATGTAATTACAGCACCTTTAGATGAACTATACGCTGCCAATCCTGGAAATTTTAAACTTCCTTGAATTCCACCCATACTACTAATGGTAACAACATGACTTCCTTTTTGTAAAAACGGAATCATGTTTTTTGTCAATTCGGCAACGCCAAAAACATTTACTTTATACACTTCTAAATACTCTTTCTGAGTAATTTCTGTAAATGGTTTGTTCACTAACATTCCTGCATTATGAATAATAATGTCCACATTTTTCCAATTTGATGCAACAAAATCAACCACCTTATTAATGTCTTTTTCATCAGAAATATCAATCGATAAAGTAGTAATTTTTGGACGATTTAATCTCGAAATTGTTTTTGTATTTCTAGAAATAGCTAATACATTATGATCTGCATCAGCAAATAATTGCGCCAATTCAAAGCCAATTCCTCTGCTAGTTCCTGTAATAATAACGTTTTTCATTTATTTTTGATATTCTTTTTGAAAGCTAAGATTTAAAGCAAGCAATCTACTCATTTTTTAATACATTTATAAAATCTAAAAACAAGAATCATGAAAAGTTTAGTATTATTTATCATTTTAACATTGTCGGTAACTTTTGTATCAGCTCAAAAAACATATATTTTATGTGGAAAATTGGTAGATACAAAATCTGGTATAATAGAAAGTAGAAAAACAATTGTTGTAGAAGGAAATAAAATTGTCAATATTCATAACGGTTATGTGCAACCAAAAAGTAGAATTGATAAAATCATCAATTTAAAAGATAAAATTGTGATGCCAGGTTTAATTGATATGCATGTTCATTTTGAAATGGAAACAAGTCCAGCAAGATATATAGAACGTTTTACAGATAATGATGCAGACATTGCATATAATTCGGTAAACTACGCAAAAGTTACTTTAAATGCTGGCTTTACAACCGTTAGAGATTTAGGAGGAAGTGGCGTAAATGTATCTTTACGAAATGCAATTAATGCAGGAAAAATTGTTGGACCACGGATTTTTACAGCAGAAAAGTCGTTGGCAACTACTGGCGGACACGCAGATCCAACAAACGGAATGAGTAAAAAACTAATGGGAGATCCTGGACCAAAAGAAGGTGTTGTAAATAGTGTAGAAGACGCAAGAAAAGCAGTGAGACAACGCTATAAAAATGGCGCAGATGTTATTAAAATTACAGCAACTGGCGGAGTTTTAAGTGTTGCTAAAAGCGGACAAAATCCGCAGTTTACCATTGAAGAAATTAAAGCAATTACAGAAACTGCAAAAGATTACGGAATGCATGTTGCAGCCCACGCACACGGAGATGAAGGAATGCGAAGAGCTATTTTAGGCGGCGTAAAAACAATTGAACACGGAACGTTGATGAGTGAAGCAACCATGAGATTAATGGTAAAACACGATGCGTATTTAGTACCAACAATTACTGCTGGAAAAGAAGTGTCTGAAAAAGCAAAAATAAAAGGATATTACCCAGCGATTATTGTTCCTAAAGCCTTAAATATTGGTCCAAAAATTCAAGGAACTTTTGCAAAAGCGTATAAAGCTGGAGTAGGAATTGCATTTGGAACTGACGCTGGAGTTTATAAACACGGGGAAAACGGAAAAGAGTTTGGGTTTATGGTAGAAGCAGGAATGCCAGCAATGGAAACCATCCAAGCTGCTACAATTACCAATGCAAAAATCTTAGGACTATCTACCGAAATTGGGCAAATTAAACCAGGATTTTTGGCTGATATTATCGCTGTAAATGATGACCCAACAAAAAATATTAAAACCATGGAAAATGTAGTGTTTGTGATGAAAAATGGAATTGTTTATAAAAAATAAATTTGAATAAAATAAAAAGCAGTTAGGATATCCTAACTGCTTTTTTCTTAAAAAAAAGGTAACTTATAATTATTTGGGAAATTAATTAATAATTAAAGCGCTTTTTTCTATAATAACGTTTTCAATTAAATCTAAGTCTTCATCGTATTCTGCTCCAGATCTAATAACACCTTTTACTTTTACAGTATCACCAATTTTAATTCCTGCAACTTGCGAATTACTTTCTAACGTAAACGTGCATGAAACACCCATTTTATCAGCATCTTTTTTTAGTAATAAAACGTATTGTCCTAATTGGTCTTTAGATATTTTAGAAACGGTTCCGGTTACAATCAATACTTTAGATTCACCTTCTTCACTATCTAAATATGTAGTGTTGGCTTTTTCTTTGTTTACTAAAAATTCATTGACCAATTCTGTAGCGTCAATTGTTTTATAAGCATCAACAGATTGCACATTTCTATGTGGCATAAACCATAAGTAGGCAACAACACCAATAGCAATAAGAACAAATGCTAAAACAATTTTAATAATTTTAGATTTCATCATCTTTTATTTTGTGTAATTTAAAGCTGCTGTAATTTTAACATCTTTTGCAATGTTTTTTGATGGTTTTCCTTTTGTAAATACAACACCAAAATCTGCAAGTGTAATATTAAAAGTAGTTGTTCCTGTTACAGCTCCGTTTTTTACAACAAGCGTCATTTTTTCTGACACTTTATTGGTAATTCCATGAATAGTTAAATCGCCTGAAACTTCTACAGTATAAGATCCGTTTTCAGAGAAATTAACAGCAGATATGTTAGAAATACTTCCTTTAAATTTTGCTTTTGGGAATTTTTTTGTGTTTAAGAATTTTTTTGAATTGTAATGTTTTTGCATTAAAGCTTTTTTAAATTCAAAACTTTGCATTGGTACAGAAAAAACAACAACTCCTGTTGATGATGTTAGATTGCTAGTTACTTTGTAATTGTTTGCTTCAATATCTTCTGCTGGTGTTGTAGAGAAAAATTTTATATGACCACTCGTAGTTTTTAATTTTTCTTGAGTAAAAGAAGTTGTAGAAATACTGATTAATAAAACTGCAATAAATAATTTTTTCATGATTAAGATTTTAAAATTCGTTCTGCCTATTTTGACGAAGAAGTAAAAGAACCTTACAGAACAATTATTTAGAAGCTAAAATATTACTGAAAAATAATGTATTGATAAGCACCAATATCGGGAGAAGTTACTCTGTTTGTTCCTAAAATATCTAAAGGAATTAATTGCGAAGCACTTTTTAGTGCTTTGTTAATTCCACTGTTATTTTGACCAATATTAAATTGATTTGTAAACGGGTCTTTAAAATGTTCTGTTCCATTTATAATGTTGTTTTGGTAATAAGAAGTATCATTAAAATTTAATTCTGTATTGTTTGCAAATACATTATCAACATCGTTAAACTGTATCATATTATTTTGAACAGAATAATTGAACAAACTACCAGGAACTTTGTCTAACACAAACTCTATATTGTTGTTTCCTGCAATAATACAATTGGTAAAATTTGCTGCATGTAAATTTCTTGTTTCGGTAATTTCTTGATTATTAGCATCTGTATAGGTAAAAAAATTATTCACCAAAACCGATGGTAATTGACGCACTCCATTATTCCAATAATTTGCAAAAGTTGAATGTGTAAAATTGTATGTTCCTCCAATTGTACATGCTAAAGAAGATTGCCCAGTATTTCCAATTACTAAATTTTCTCCTTTAATATTGGTTTGTCTTCCTAAAATTCCAAAATTAGAATTGTTATAGATTTGAGAATTTTTTATGGTCAGCGTTGGTGCATTAGAACCTAAAGAATCAACTAAAATACCAACAATTCCGTTTTTAATAATGGCGTAATTAATTTCGTTTTCTTTACTTCCTGCACGCATCCAAATAGTTCCCCATTGACCAGGAACAGCATTAAAACGATGTTCTAATCTGTCGCCTTCAAAAACCACTTCATTGTTGATGGTTCCGTTTACTTTTAAACTTGCTTTTTTATCGACAATCAAACCTGAATTGTTATGAAAATACAGTTTTGCGCCAGCTTCTATGGTTGCTGTTTTGTTTTCAGGAATTGCTGCATAACCATAAATTACATAAGGTTTTGTGTTGGTAAACGTTAGTTCAGCATCGGTTAAAAATCGACCTTTAATAGTTGTTGGTTTTCCATCCAAAGTCAGTGAATCTATTTTCATAGAAATGGCATTTTTTCCTGGATAAATAAAAGTAGCATCTTGTACGAGTGTAACTAAATCTACATCTTGCTGATTGTTTCCTGTGTCAAAAATAATTTTATCTGTATATATTGGATTAGAAACCGAAGTGTAATCAATAGTGGTTTCTACAAAAATAAAAAGACTGTCTTTAGCTAAAATATCGATATTTTGAAAAGTTTTAGCAGGAATTCCATCAACACTAATTCTATAATTTGAGGCATTGCCGTTCTCTAATTTAATTGTTGGAATCGTAATCGCAGAATTACCTTTATTATACACTTTAAGATTGTATGTGCTAGAACCGATGTTTGTAAAAACGGTGTCTAAAAAAACGGTGTCTTTAGAAAAAGTGAGTTTACCAGAACTAAGAATTGTACCAAAATCTTTTCTGCAAGAACTTACAGAAACTAGTATAATACAAATTAAAAAGGTAAAAAGGTTTCTCATAAAGTTACAATTGTCTCCTTGAGCTACGTCAAAAGGTTTTTAGTTGATTTCAACTCTGTTCGAGCTGACATTTCTTAAAAATAGAACTTTTATTTGACTTAGATATTGTAATTATTGTTTTACTAATTTGATTTCGAAAAGTTTTCCCCAATGTTTTCCGGTAACAAATATTCTCCCAGTTTCTTTGTCAAAAGCAATTCCATTTAAAACTTCGTCTTGATTGGCTAAGGTTTGTGTTTTTTCAATTTCTTTTTTCAATCCAGATAAATTGGCAACACCTTCTACAATTCCGGTTTTAGCATCAATAATTACAATGGAATTTTGTTGCCATTTATTAGCGTAAATTTTTCCATTGATGTATTCAATTTCATTCAATTCTTTTAACGAATATTTGTTTGTATATACTTGAATCGATTTCTCTTCTTTTAATGTTGTAGGGTTTAAAAACCAAATTTTATCCGATCCGTCAGATTTTATTAAGTGCGTTCCATCGTTTGTTAAACCCCAACCTTCAGAGCTCCAAGTGTAACTAAATTCGTTTTTTTGTTCAAAAGTTTCTAAATCGTACACAAAACCTTTTCTTGCTTTCCATGTTAACCAAAAAATCTTGTTGTTAAAAATGGTCATTCCTTCTCCAAAATATTTAGAATCTAGCTTTGCTTCTTGTAATATTTTTCCAGTTTTTAATTCAATTTTTCGTAATACAGATTTTCCTTTTTGCCCAGTGGTTTCATATAAAAAACCGTTGTAAAATTCTAATCCTTGTGTATAAGAAGTTTTATCGTGCGGATACGTATTGATGAGTTTGTAACTATAAATTGCAGGTTCTACATTTGATAAAATTTCAATCGAATTATTTATTTTTTTTGTTTTCTTAGGATAAAAAGCTAAAGCAGTTACCGTAAACTTACCAACGCCCAACTCTTTTGTGCCAAATGTTATTGTATTCCCTTTTGAAGCAACTCTTTTTCCGTTTACAAAAAACTGAATAGAATCTATTGGTTTATTGTTAGCTTCTGTTAAAGTTGCCGTTGCTTTTTTATTGATTACTAGTTTTTTAGCGGTGATTAGCTTAAATTTGTAAGCATCATTACAAGAAGTGAATACAAGTAAAGAGATAGCTAATAAAGAGAAATATTTTGAAAAACGCATGGTATAAGTATTTTTACACAAATTAAATAAATTATTTCTTTGTAATCTTAAAAATATCGTTAAATTTGCACCCTCAAATAACTTATGTTTGTTATTTAAGTCTAAGAGTAAGAATTTACCAGCTTAACTCTTTTATAAACAAAATATTAAAAGATTATAAAAGTTAAAGTAAGATGAAAAAAGGTGTACACCCAGAAAATTATAGAATGGTAGCTTTTAAAGACATGTCTAACGGAGATGTTTTTTTAACAAAATCTACTGCAAATACTAAAGAAAATTTAGAAGTTGATGGTGTAGAATATCCACTAATTAAATTAGAGATTTCTAGAACATCTCACCCGTTTTACACTGGTAAGTCTAAATTAATTGATGCTGCAGGACGTATCGATAAATTCAAAAACAAATACGCAAAATTCAAGAAATAAATTTCTTAGAATTTTAAACATATTTAAAAAGCTCCAACATTTTTGTTGGAGCTTTTTTAGTTTATTTTTCAAATAATTAATCAATTCATTATTTATATTATTTACTTTTGATTGATGTTCTATTAGTTTAAAATTTTAACTTTTATGAGAAACACAATTCTATCTGTTTTTATTAGTATCACAATTTTATTAGGGTTGTTGGTTTATTTTGTTCCACAAATAGGAACCATTATCATGCTATCAATTAGTGTTATTTTAACTACAGTTGTAATTAAAGATAGTTTGCAAAGAAGGCATTCTTTATTAAGAGCATATCCTTTAATAGCAAGACTAAGATGGTTTTTTGAAGATGAGAGAGATAAAATTCAACAATATTTTATAGAAGATAATTTAAACGGAACACCAATAAACAGAGAAAAAAGGAGTGTTGTTTATCAACGTGCCAAAAGTCAAAAAGAAACCATCCCTTTTGGTACGCAACATAATGTTTATGCTAAAGGATATGAATTTGTGAAACATTCTTTATTTCCAAAAGATCATCATCATATAAAAGGAGATCGCGTTGTTTTTGGTTCCGATAAGTGTACTCAAAAATACAATGCTTCAATTATTAATATTTCTGCAATGTCTTTTGGATCGTTGAGTAAAAATGCAATTATGGCATTAAATCAAGGTGCAAAAATGGGAAACTTTGCACATAATACAGGTGAAGGCGGTATTTCTCCATATCATTTACAAGGTGGCGATATTATTTTTCAAGTTGGAACCGGTTATTTTGGTGCAGGAAAATCTGTAAATGGAAAACGTGTTTTTGATGATGAAACCTTCAAAGAGAATGCAATTCGTCCAGAAATAAAAATGATTGAAATTAAGTTTTCTCAAGGAGCAAAACCAGGGCATGGCGGAATTTTACCTGCAATGAAAAACACAGATGAGATTGCAAAAATACGTTCTGTAAAACCTTTTACACAAGTAAATTCTCCTCCAGGACATACTGCTTTTTCTAATTTTGATGAAATGATTTCTTTTATTCAGAAAGTAAGAGATTTGTCTGAAGGAAAACCAGTAGGAATTAAATTATGTGTTGGAGATTACGAAGAGATTCAAACGATGATTAAGGCTTTTTCAACTGCAGATAATTATCCGGATTTTATAACTGTTGATGGTGGAGAAGGAGGAACTGGAGCTGCGCCATTAGAATTTACCAATTATGTAGGAACTCCATTATTAGAAGGATTGACTTATATAAAAAAGTTACTTGAAAAGTACAATTTAAAAAATCAAATAAAAATTATTGCAAGCGGTAAAGCTATTGATGCTTTTGATGTTGTAAAACTATTGGCTTTAGGAGCTGATACTGTTAATATGGCGCGTAGTTTTATGTTAAGTTTGGGTTGTATTCAAGCACGCGAATGTAATTTAGATACGTGTCCGGTTGGCGTTGCAACACAAGATTCAGATTTGGTAAAAGCGTTGGTTGTAGAAAAGAAAAATATTCGTGTAAAAAATTATCATGAAAAAACAATTGAATCTGTAAAAGAGATGGTTGCTGCAATGGGAATTGAAACATTTTTAGATTTACAACCAAACCAAGTGTTTAGAAGAGCTAAAAATGAAAAAGTAGTTACTTTGGAAGAGGTTTATTATTAAAGAACCTATTGTGCATTTTGATCTGATTTAAAATCATAATAAGTAGGTTAGGTATTTTTACTGTAATGATATTCTTGTGAGAAAAAAAATCTAAACTTTTGATATTTTTTTGTTTTCTAATTTTAATGAATTAAATCCTTTAAATAGTAACCAAATAGGAAGGATTAATTGAATCAACCCTATTGGTAAAAGAAGATCTATACTGATGCTATGTCCGTAAATTGAAAATATTTCTTGAACAAACATAATAAGAACAGCTGCTATTCCGAAAATAGAAATGACTCTAGGAACTAGTTTAGAGATGAACAAAGTATAATACAAAACAAAAACAGGAAAGCAAGAAATTAGTAAAAATAAATAGTGCGTCCACCAATGTTTTTCATATAGAAGAGTTTCCATAACTTTTAAAGAAATAGATTCGTCTCCATGATTCAAATATGCTTTACTAAACTCTAACATTGATAAAACACTGCTATTATCTAGCATTATAGCAATAAAATTTAGAATGCAGAAAACAACATATAAATACGCTAATTTGTAACTGTGTTTTTTAAAAAGAGGCAATAGAATTACTGCTATTACAATTGATGTTACTCCGCTAAAAACTCCAAGAACTACTGAGCTAATAATTTTGATTGAATTTTCAGAAGTAGTTGTTACGTAATCATCAGAAAAAAGCACAGCTCCTTGTAAAAATTGAAAAATGGTAATTCCTGAGATAAAAACAAACAGTAATAATGCACCTGTAATCCTACCCGTTTTTTTATTTGAAATCATACTAATTTTTTTAATGGTTTTTAATTTCACTCTACGATATAAAGACGTAACTATTTTAAAAATAGTTGCCTAGTCTTTGATGTTTCTAATTTAGGAAAAAAATAATTTCAATAAAAAAAACCGCTCAAACACTAAAAAATAGCATAAAGCGGTTTAAATACTTATCTGCAGACATTGTCTGCTACATATAATCTTCAATCGGATTACAAGAACAAATTAAGTTTCTATCTCCAAAAGCGTCATCAACTCTACGAACCGATGGCCAAAATTTATTATCGGCAATATAATCTAATGGAAAAGCCGCTTGTTTTCTTGTGTAAGGTGATGTCCATACATCTGCAGTTAACATTTCTTGTGTATGCGGCGCATTTTTTAGAGGATTATTAGTATCGTCTTTAGATGCTTCGGTAATTTCTTTTCTAATTGAAATTAACGCATCACAAAAACGATCTAATTCTGCTTTACTTTCAGATTCTGTTGGCTCAACCATAATAGTTCCTGCAACGGGAAAAGAAACTGTTGGTGCATGAAAACCATAATCCATTAAGCGTTTTGCGATATCTACAACTTCAATTCCGTTTTGCTTAAAATCTCTACAATCTAAAATCATTTCATGTGCTGCTCTATTCATTTCTCCTGTATATAACGTCTCATAATGTCCATGCAAACGATCTTTCATATAGTTTGCATTTAAGATGGCGTTCATGGTAGAATTTGTCAATCCGTCAGCCCCTAACATGGTAATATATCCGTAAGAAATTAGACAAGCCAATGCAGAACCCCAAGGAGCTGATGAAACAGCTGTTATTGCATGATCGCCACCAGTTTTTACAACAGGATTTGTTGGTAAAAACGGTACTAATTGCGGAGCCACACAAATAGGTCCAACTCCTGGTCCACCACCACCGTGCGGAATGGCAAATGTTTTATGTAAGTTTAAGTGACAAACATCTGCGCCAATTGTTGCTGGGTTTGTTAGCCCAACCTGAGCATTCATATTTGCACCATCCATATAAACTTGTCCGCCATTATCATGAATAATTTTAGTAATTTCTCTAATTTCTTTTTCATAAACTCCATGGGTTGAAGGATATGTTACCATTAAAGCAGCTAAATTATCTTTGTGTAATAGTGCTTTTTCACGTAAATCTTCCACATCTATATTTCCGTTTTCTGCGGTTTTAGTAACAATTACTTTCATACCCGCCATAACTGCGGATGCAGGATTTGTACCGTGAGCAGAAGCGGGAATTAAACAAATATTTCTGTGCGAATTTCCATTTGCTTGATGATAAGCTCTAATGGTCATTAAGCCAGTAAATTCTCCTTGTGCGCCAGAATTTGGTTGTAAAGAAGTTCCTGCAAATCCTGTAATAATATTTAATTGATGTTCTAATTTTTTTAAAACTTCTTGATATCCTTCCGCTTGATTTAAAGGAACAAAAGGATGAATATTTCCCCATTGAGGATTACTCAATGGTAACATTTCAGAAGCAGCATTTAACTTCATTGTGCAAGATCCTAAAGAAATCATAGAATGATTTAATGCTAAATCTTTACGTTCTAATTTTTTAATATAACGCATCATGTCTGTTTCTGAGCGATACGTATTAAATACTTCGTTGTCTAAGAAAGATGTGTTTCTTAGAACATTTTTTGAAATAGTAGAAGAAGCAGAAAGTTCTAAAACTGATGTTTCACTTAAACTAAAAGCTTGTGTAAAACAACGAATAATATCATTTATTTCTTTTAAAGAAACAGTTTCATTTACAGAAATAGAGACGGTATTGTTATCAATATAATTAAAATTAATTCCGTTTGATTCTGCAACTGCTTTTAATTTTTTCGCATCAGCTTTTACGGCAATTGTATCGAAAAAAGAAGAATTTGTTTGTTCAAATCCTAAGTCAGATAAAGCATTTGAAATTGTTACAGTAGAAGCATGAACAGAATCAGCAATAAACTGCATTCCATCTTTTCCATGATACACCGCATACATTCCTGCCATAACTGCTAATAAAACTTGTGCGGTACAAATGTTAGAAGTTGCTTTTTCTCGTTTAATATGTTGTTCGCGAGTTTGTAAAGCCATACGCAAAGCACGTCCGTCATTTGCATCTTTTGTAACTCCGATAATTCTACCAGGCATACTTCTTTTGTATGCGTCTTTAGTAGCAAAATATCCAGCATGTGGACCACCGTAACCTAACGGAATTCCAAAACGTTGTGTCGTTCCAACAACAACATCAACTCCAAATTCTGCGGGTGCTTTTAATTTTACTAAGGATAATATATCTGCTGCAACGGCAACTTTAATATTGTTTTCGTTTGCTTTTGCAACAAAATTTGAATAATCAAAAACCTGTCCGTGTTTTCCAGGATATTGTAAAATCGCTCCGAAAAAATCGTCAGAAAAATTAAATTCTTCATGATTTCCAATCACTAATTCTATTCCGATTGGAGTAGAACGTGTTTGTAAAATTGATAAAGTTTGTGGTAATATTTCTTCAGAAACAAAAAACTTATTGACATTGTTTTTCTTTTGATTTCTTTCTCTTACATCAAACAATAACGCCATTGCTTCTGCAGCAGCAGTTCCTTCATCCAATAAAGAAGCATTTGCTAATTCCATTCCTGTTAAATCACAAACCATTGTTTGAAAATTCAACAATGCTTCTAATCTGCCTTGCGCAATTTCTGCTTGATATGGTGTGTACGCTGTGTACCAACTTGGATTTTCTAAAATGTTACGTTGAATTACACTTGGCACAATTGCTTCATGATACCCTAAACCAATATAACTTTTAAAAACCTTATTTTTTGATGCTAATTCTTGAATATGACTTAAGTATTCATATTCGCTCATTGCAGGTTCTAAATCCAACTTATTTTCTAAGCGAATATCATCTGGAATTGTTTCTGAAATTAATTGCTCTAAAGTATCAGCTTTAATTATGGCTAACATATCTTTTTGCTCCGTTGTATTTGGACCAACATGTCTTTCTTGAAATGAATTAGTGTTCATTGTTGTAGTTCTTTTACGTTGTGTTTGCAAGATTCAATTTTGCGAACCAAAAGTAATTAAAATTCGAGAATATTTTATTATCCAAATTAATTAAAAGAAACATTTTATAAACCAAATAATAAGGTTGTTAACATAAATGCTATTTTTGTAAGATGTTAATTCTAAAAAAGATTTTCAATTTCTATATCAACTCAAGCATACATGTTGCTTTATCTGTATATGCTTTTGTTAGAATTACCGAATTCTATTTTGGTATCGAGAACAATAGCGTGTTTAATTATTTTATGTTTTTTAGCACCATAACAGGCTACAATTTTGTAAAGTATTTTGGGATTGCTAAATTTCATCACAGAAGTTTAACAAAAGATTTAAAAATCATCCAAATTTTTTCATTGTTGTGCTTTTTATTGATGTGTTATTATGCCTATCAATTACCAATAAAAATTCTTGCATTATTTATTCCGTTTGGGTTTTTAACTGTTTTGTATGCAATTCCTTTTTTAAGTGGATTCCAAAAAAGTTTACGAGCAATTAGTTATTTAAAAATTATAATTGTAGCTTTTGTTTGGGCTGGAACAACGGTGTTATTACCACTGTTAAGTGCAGAGAAAATAGTTGATAGTAGCGTTGTTTTTTATGCAGTTCAACGTTTTTTAATTGTGGCAGTATTAATTTTACCTTTTGATATTAGAGACATAAAATACGACACTATTTCTTTACAAACTATTCCAAAGAAAATTGGAATTAAAAACACCAAAAAACTCGGATTTTTATTGCTGCTTTTAGCATTAGTCATTGAGTTTTTAATTTCTACACAAACCACATCAAAAAATATTTTTTTAGGTTTTTCTCTTGTTACATTACTGTTTTTAATGCGCGCGAAAGAAAGTCAATCAAACTATTACAGCTCTTTTTGGGTAGAAGGGTTGCCAATTTTTTGGTGGATACTATTAATACTATAATTTAAAATTGAATGAACAGAAATTACGTTTTCGATTTTGATAGCACACTTACAAGTGTAGAAGCATTAGATGTTTTAGCAGAAATTACCTTGGCAGAAAATCCGAAAAAGAATGCAATTATTAAAGAAATAATTGACATTACAAACTTGGGGATTGATGGCGAAATTTCGTTTACAGAATCTCTAGAAAAACGCATCAAATTATTACAAGCAAAAAAAGCTGATTTACCAAAACTAATTAAAGAATTACGTAAAAAAGTTTCTCCATCAATTGAAAGAAATAAAGCCTTTTTTGAAAAATATGCAGATAATATTTATGTAATTTCTGCCGGATTTAAAGAGTTTATTGTTCCCATTGTTGCCAAATATAATATTTCTGAGGATAAAGTTTTTGCAAATACTTTTGAATTTGATAAAAACAATTTTATAGTTGGTTTCGATCGTAAAAATCCGTTGTCTAGACATAACGGAAAAATACAATGTTTACGCGATTTAAACTTAAAAGGAGAAATTCAAGTAATTGGTGATGGTTACAGCGATTATGTAACTAGAGAAGCAGGAATTGCACATAAATTTTTTGCTTATACAGAAAATGTTTCTAGAGATAAAACCACAAAAAATGCCGATTTTATTGCTCCAAATTTAGATGAATTTTTATTTGTCAATAAATTACCGAGAAGTATTTCGTATCCAAAAAACCGTATCAATATTTTATTATTTGATGATGTTGAAAAGGAAGTAGCAATACTATTTTCTGACGAAGGGTTTTCTGTAGAAATTATATCAAAAGATAGTTCAGAAAAAATAATTTTAGAAAAGTTGCAGTATATTCATGTATTAGTAACTAAATCAACAAAAATTACAAATACAACTATAAATTCAGCAGATAAATTATTGGTAATTGGCGATTTTAGCACTACAAAAAACAACATTGATTCAGCTATTTGTAAAGAAAAAGGAATTGTTGTTTTTAAAGTAAAGAGGTCAATCAAGAAAAAAGCAAAAGCAATTTTGAATTTCATCAATTCGGGAGATACAATAGGAGCGGTTGACTTTCCCAGAATAAAATTACCAGCGGATAAAAGCACACATCGCTTTTTGCATATTCACAAAAACATTCCGGGTGTTATGGCGACAATTAATAAAGTATTGGCAAATTCAAAACGCAATATTACTGCTCAATATTTATCAACTGATGAAAGTATTGGTTACGTAATGACGGATATTGACAAAGAATACAATAAAGAACTAGTTCAAAAACTTAAAAATGTAGAAGGCACTATAAAGTTTAGAGTATTGTATTAAATCTTAGTTTTATAAAAGTATAAAGGCCTTTCAATTTATTTTGAAAGGCTTTTTTTTGAAGCTATTTCCAGCTTTCCACTATATTTTTTTCTAGAAAAAGAAAAAAGGATGCCGTTTCAATCTGGGCTAAACTTGTTTGCCAGCTCTGTTCATTTATAGAATTTGTCATTCCTGTAAAAAAAGGAATTCATAGAAAACTATTCTAAATTACTGTACTATAAATATGCTAAATATTACGATAAGAGCTGTTTTGCTTTCTCTTTATATTCTAACATCATGATGTTAATTACATTAAAATATGTATATTTATTAAAAATTGTAACTATTTAAATTTAATATATTATGAAAAAGATGAAACAAATCGCTTTGTTTTCCCTGGTTTTAGGGGGGGCAATGCTTATGTCTAAATGTCAAGATGATTCTTTTCTTGAAAATTTACCAGTTGAAGAAATTCAAAACAAAAACAAATCTGGTAAAGAAAAAGTAAAGAAAAAAATTAAATACAAAGGTTTTACAGTAAACCATCGATTTAATTCTACTGAACTAGAGCTTAAAGAAAAGCATACCCAAAAGTATCTTAAGAAGCTATACAATAAATTAAGGAAAAATAAAAAAGTAAAAAGCAAAGTTGCATCTTCAAAAGTAGAGACAGTAGTCTTAGATTTACCAAACCCAGAAGTTATTTTAGAAGCAGCTAAAGTTGTTTTAAACCAATTTCCTTATGAGGAAATAGAAAATTTTAATTTAGTAGGTTCATTTGATGATGAGAATACTTTAAATCTAGATATGATTTCAAGAGATTTTGAGAATTTTACAGAAGTAGATATTGAAGCAAATAATGAAGTCTTAGATGAGTATTATTCACAAAATTTAGATTTTTTAGTATTGGAAGAAATAGCATTAAATCCTCAAAAATATAATATTGATAATACTATAATATTAAAAACAAGTAATGAATTTGCTACATATTATTGTACTTTGAATTTAATGATTGCTGGAGGTTATGGGTTTGTAAGAGGGACTTTCTCTTATTTTTTGGCAGGTACTCGAGCAGATGATTCATCAACAAATTATTATTCAAATTTTGAATCAAGTGATTCTAGGAGAGATGCATATAGGCATATTTTATGGAATTCTTTATTAGCTCAATATTATTTTACTATTTCTTCTAAAGCACCACGTTTAGGTTTTACTGAATTAGTAACTAACGCTAGAGAACAATGGCCTTGTGGTGGTTCTAACGCAATAGATGGTAAAGAAATGGATTATCATAACAATTTTATAGGTAGAAAATATGGAATGATAATACTAGTTATAGAACTTTTTGGGGCTGGAATGTTGGTTTAAGAAAACCAAGTACTTCTCGCTTAAAAGATTTAGCTTATGCAAAAGTTGAATATCAGAGTTGTTTGATAGTTACAAATAAATATTTAGATATAAATATAAGAAATTTACATTTTTCAGAAAGCGAAGCTAAATCAAAAATTTTAAATATTGATAATCAAATAGCTGTTTATATTAGAGGTGAAATAGTCCCAAGAAGATATACAAATCGAGTAACCTATGATTATTCTAATTGTGATGAAAATGGAGATTTGCTTATAGGAGATGCCTCTTATGAGGGTAAAGAAATAATGGTTGGTATAGACGATTATGATAATACAGCATGCCCTATTATAATATCAACATAGTGATTGATGCTTGTTTTAAATCTAAAGACCCTAACTATAATCCTTATAACTAATGAAAACAAAAAATATATTTTTACTTTTTTCAACAATATTACTTTTTTCGTGTTCAGATCCAGGAGGTGATCTAGAATATGATGGTTTTGAGCTAAACTTCTTTAATTATACAAATAAAACTTATAAAGCAGAAATAATTATAGGGGGGGTAATAAACGGAGATTTTGTACCTACGGATTCAGTTATTGTTAATGAAATTAATATTGGTAGTAGAAATTCTTTGTCAGCTTTTTTTGATGTGAATAGATGGAAACCTAGTTTAGAAAAAATTAGAGATTTGCCGTCAGATAGGTGCTATTTTAAATTGAAGTTATCAGATGGTAGAGAAGAATTAATATTTAAATCAAATTCTAACGACCTAATGAGCCTAAAACTTCCTAAGACACCATATTTTAAAGGTTTATTTGGGATTTTGTTGATTACAATTGAGGATAATAAGATTATTGGTGGAGCGTCAAAAGAAGCACAATAATTATTTAAAAAAACGTATAATTATAACAATAAATAAATATGAAAAAAATACTAACAATAGTAGCCATTTTATTGGTAATTGTGGGGTGTACTTCTAGCTCAGAAGACGAATCTGTTGATTCTGTAGTGGGTATATGGAAATTAACATCAATTAAAACAATGGGACAAGAATTTATTAATGCTTGTAAATCTAAAGACAACATAGAAGTACGTTCAGACAAAACGTTTACAATAACGGGGCATAATGAAGATGATAATTGTGCACCTCAGATTGCTTCTGGTAGTTGGGTTATTAGTACAAATAACACCTATAAGTTTACTGCTAATGGAGATATTCAAACATTCACATTAAATTCAAGTACTTTAACATTTAGTATTCAAGGAGATTCAAATGCTATTGTGTATTCTTATAAAAAGTAGGAATAAAAAATTATAATTTTCAAGTCTTTCAGGTTTGGTGCTGAACTTATTTCAGTATCTAAATTTGAAGGATTTTTAGCATTATCAATTTATGATGAATATATAAATTCAGGGTTTTATGATGATGATACTTATGATGGTTTTACCTTTTCCATTTCAAATAATGATATTGAATATAAAA
The DNA here is from genome assembly GCA_963974245.1 of uncultured Flavobacteriaceae bacterium. Taxonomy (GTDB): domain Bacteria; phylum Bacteroidota; class Bacteroidia; order Flavobacteriales; family Flavobacteriaceae; genus Polaribacter. The sequence goes on from CAXBBY010000001.1 coordinate 208,991, forward strand.
ATGCAAAAATTCTTACTGGCAGTAGAGTAAACAAAATTTTTGAAGCCAAAGATTCAATTATAACACCAAAAATTTACTCTCCTAAAAGCAAGAGAAATAATAAGTTTCAAATAAAAAATAATTTTACATTTAGTACTGTTTTTATAAAAAGAATAGGTGGAAACCTAATTTAAATTTATTTAGAAACACTTTTATTGATAGTTGTTATTCCAAGTTAGTTTTATCTGATTCAAAGCATTCAATTTTAAAAATAATAAAGGCAAATTTGCAAAAATTTATATTCCTTTTGGAGGTGTAATTTATGGAAGTGATGGCATAATTCAAATTTAAATACAACAAGATAGTATAAAAGGTAACTTTTTAGATTATAATAAGAATTAGAGATAAATCTTATTTTTTTCTTTTAAATCAACAATATTTTTATCTTTAATTCCTAAATAACGTCGGCTTCCCAAATACCTGTTTTTATTAAATTCATCGTAGTTTTTTTCGTTTTCGTTGATAGAACTTAAATGAACGTTGCTAGAAGAATGGATAAACTCTCCTTTGCCATTTCCAAGCCAAATTCCGACATGCGTAACGCGCATTTTTTTACCAGCTTTTGCGGGTGTTCCAAAGAATAGTAAATCGCCTTTTTCTAATCCTTCAAATTTCAAGTCTTTATCTACAATTTCTCCTGCATTTACTTGTTGTGAAGCATCACGCGGAATTACAAATCCGTTCATTAAATACACCGTTTTTGTAAAACCACTACAATCGTTTCCTTTTGTAGAAGTACCGCCCCACAAATAAGGAACGCCCAACATTGTTTTTGCAGAAGATTCTATAAATGCTGCATTTGCAGGATTTTTCTTTAACCAAGAATTGTACAAAACAGCTTCAGATTTTTTTACAAAACCATTTCTACCGTCAGGATATTCAACTTCGTAAAAAGAATCGTATTCTTTTTTTATGGCTAAAATCCCGCCAAAAACAATATCAGAAACTCTTGTTGATTTTTCATTTTTCTGCTCGTACACATATCCGAAGTTTTGAGTGTAAATCAATTTATTTTTTTGATTCCAGCTTTGTAATTCTTTAGCAGTCATTCTTTTAATTCCGCCACCATCAACCCAAGAAATATAGTTGTCTGGAGTTTGCACTCGATACCAATCTCCTTTTTTATCCAATACATTTAATTTCATTCCTAATAAACCTTGCGTGCCTAATTCGGCAGAATGTTTTGGTTTAGATCTAATATTTATTACAGAGTTATTTCCTAGCGCATATATTTTATTTCCAATAGCAGAATCTGGTAAAATTCTCACTTTATTTTTAAAAGAGATGTTTCTTTTTTTTAAGCTATCAAGTAAAATATCAAATGCTTTTTTTGTGGTAGTTTCACCTTTTAAAATCAGTGTGCTGTTTTTATTTTCAAACTGAATATCATAGATTTTAACACGTTTATCTGGAGCAAATTGTTGCTTTAAGTTTGTTTGAATTGTTTCTAAATCTGAAATTGTATTTGAACTGTTTTTACAAGAAATAAAAGCGGCAAAAAGCAAAGCGAAAAAAACTTTGAAAGATTTCATAAGAATGATTTTTTGCTAATGTACAAAATCGCAAAAATATTCAAATTGATTTCTCGAATAATCTTATATTTGGGGATAACCATTTTTTTTGATGATTTACCAAAATACTTTAGCATACGCAAAACAACAAGACACAGAAGATAAACTTTCACATTTACGTGAACAATTTCATATCCCGAAAGATAAAAACGGCAATGATTGGTTGTATTTTACAGGAAACTCATTAGGATTACAACCAAAAAAAACACAGAAATACATTCAGCAAGAACTAGACGATTGGGCAAAGTATGGCGTGGAAGGACATTTTGAAGCCAAAAATCCTTGGATGTCATATCACGAATTGTTAACAGAATCAATGGCGAAAATTGTTGGCGCAAAACCATTAGAAGTTGTTGTGATGAATACCTTAACAACCAACTTGCATTTGTTAATGGTGTCTTTTTATCAACCGACAAAAAAGAAATATAAAATTGTAATTGAAAGTGATGCTTTTCCTTCGGATCGATATGCTGTACAATCTCAATTAAAATTTCACGGTTTTGATGCAGAAGAAGGTTTGATTGAATGGAAACCCAGAAAAGGAGAAGAGTTATTAAATATTGCAGATTTAAAAAAAATTGTTGCTGAACAAGGCGATGAAATTGCATTATTGTTAATTGGCGGCGTCAATTATTATACGGGACAATTTTTAGATTTAAAACGAATTGCAGAAATTGGGCATTCAAAAAACTGTTTTGTTGGAATTGATTTAGCGCATGGAGCAGGAAATATTTCTCCTGATTTACATAATTCTGATGTCGATTTTGCAGCTTGGTGTACTTATAAATATTTAAATTCTGGACCAGGAAGTTTGGGCGGATTATTCGTGCATGAAAAACACGCAGACAATAAAGAATTACCGCGCTTTGCTGGTTGGTGGAATCACAATAAAGAAACACGTTTTAATATGCGTCAACCTTTTGATGTTATGAAAGGCGCAGAAGGCTGGCAATTGTCAAATCCGCCAATATTATCAATGGCAGCCATTAAAGCTTCGTTAGATATGTTTGCAGAAGTTGGCATGGAAGCATTGCGAGAAAAATCAGAAAAACTAACTGGATATTTTGAGTTTTTAATAAATCAAATTGATTCTGATAGTATTAAAATTATTACACCATCAAATCCAAAAGAACGTGGTTGTCAATTGTCAATTCAAGTAAAAAATGCAGATAAAAGTTTACATAAAAAATTAACCGAAAATAATATCATTACAGATTGGCGAGAACCTGATGTTATTCGTTGTGCGCCAGTACCAATGTATAACAGTTTTGAAGATGTGTATAAAATGGTTTCTGTTTTAAAAGAGTTGTTAAATTAATAGAAATGTTTACTCGAGCGCAGTCGAGAGGTTATATTTAGGTCTCGACTGCGCTCGACCTGACAAGAAATAAATATGAAAAATAAAGAAAACATACTAATAGTTGGTGCTGGATTATGCGGTTCACTTTTGGCTTTGCGTTTAGCACAAAGAGGTTTTAAAGTTGAAGTATATGAAAGTAGACCAGATTTACGTATTACAGATATTTCTGCAGGGAAGTCTATCAATTTGGCATTATCAGATCGCGGTTTTAAAGCTTTACGTTTGGCTGGAGTAGAAGATAAAGCTCGAGAAATTTGCATTCCGATGTACGGACGTTTAATGCACGATACAAAAGGAAATACCTTTGTTTCTAATTATTCAGGTAGAGAAGGAGAATATATCAATTCTATTTCTCGTGGAGATTTAAATGGAATTTTATTAACCGAAGTAGAAAAGCACGAAAATGTAAATATACATTTCAACTCTAAATGTATTTCGATAGATATTGAAAATATGAAAGCTCGTTTTGAAAATTACAATAATAAAGTAGAATTCTCTGTTGACGCAGATGTTATTTTCGGAACAGATGGCGCAGGTTCTATTTTGCGTAAAAGCTATTATTTAGAGAAGAAATTTTTGTTTAGCTATTCGCAAAACTACTTAACACACGGATACAAAGAATTGGAAATTCCGGCAGATAAAAACGGAAGTCATCTTATGAGTAAAGATCATTTGCATATTTGGCCACGTGGCGAGTACATGTTAATTGCTTTACCAAATATGGACGGAAGTTTTACCGTAACGCTTTTTTTAAGTTATGATGAAGGCGAATATAATTTCAATAATTTAACCTCAGAAGAAAAAATTACAGCGTTTTTTGAAAATGAATTTCCAGATGCGTTGGCTTTAATTCCAAATATAAAAGATGAGTTTTTAAATAATCCAGTTGGAGCTTTAGGAACCGTAAAATGCTCACCTTGGAGTTATCAAAATAAAACGATTTTATTGGGCGATGCAGCACATGCAATTGTTCCGTTTTACGGACAAGGAATGAACGCTTCTTTTGAAGATGTTACCGTTTTTGATGAAATTTTGAATAATTTCGAGCGCAGACGAGAAGTAGGAAATTGGGAAACTGTTTTTAAAGCCTATGAAAAAGTAAGAAAACAAGATACAGATGCAATTGCAGATTTAGCGATTGATAATTTTCATGAGATGAAAGATCATGTTGCAAATCCGTTATTTAAGCAAAAGCGAAAAATAGAAATGGATTTAGAAAAGAATTTTCCGACTAAATATTTTTCAAAATATTCTATGGTTACTTTTAATGAAAACATTTCGTACGATGAAGCCATGAAAAAAGGACGCGCACAAGACAAAGCATTATTGAATTTAATTGCTGATGATGATATTCCGACTTCGCTCGATATGACAAAAGAAGAATTGGAAATTGTTTTAAAGAAAGTACAACAAGAAACGAACGAAATTTTAGAAGAAGATAAAATTGCTGGGTTGTGATCATAAATTAGACCTCACAGGTTTTTAAAACCTGTGAGGTCTAAAAAGTAAAAGAATGAAAACATATATCGTTTTATTAAGAGGAATTAACGTCTCAGGAAAAAACAAACTTCCGATGGCAGATTTACGTGAATTATTATCTAAGCTAAATTTTCAAAATGTGCAAACGTACATTCAAAGTGGAAATATCATTTTAGAATCTGATAAAACTAAAAAGCAAATTTGTGCAATAATAAAAGAAGGAATTCATACAAGATTTGGGTACGATGTTCCTGTCATTATAAGAACAATTGCTGAATGGAAAAAGGTGATTGCTACCTATCCATTTCCAACTAATAATACTAAAATAGTCGCTTTTGTATTTTTGAATCAAAAAACATCAGAAACAAAAATTGAGGTAAAAGGTATAAAAGATGATGAGTACCTAATTGATAATGATATGATTTATATTTATTGTCCATCAGGGTTTGCAAATACAAAAATTTCTAACAATATGTTTGAGAGAAAGTTAAAAGTAACAGCAACCACAAGGAATTATAACACAACTTTAAAATTATTAGAATTAGCAAAAGACCTCGCAGGTTTTTAAAACCTGTGAGGTTTAAATAAAAGAAAGATGAAATACGAAATAGTACAATCAACTAATTATTATCATATTTTTAATCAAGGAAATAATGGTGAAAACATATTTATTGAAGAAATGAATTATGTTTATTTTCTAGAGTTGATAAAAAAGCATCTACTTCCGGTTATTGATATATTATCTTATTGTTTGTTAAAAAATCATTTTCACTTATTAGTTTATGTAAAAGAAATTGAGGAAGAAGAAAAAATATCACAATCATTTTCTAATTTTTTTAATTCATATTCAAAAGCAATCAATAAAAAATATAAAAGAAGTGGTAGTTTGTTTAGAGATCGATTTAAGAGAATTAGAATAGAAGATGAGGTATATCTTAAAAAATTAATCATTTATATCAATTTGAATCCGATTTATCATCAGTTTGTAAAGAATATAAATGCATATAAACACTCTTCGTATTTAAGTTTGATATCAGATAAAAGCACTTTATTAAAGCGAGAAGAAGTAATTTCATTATTTGATAATAGAGAAAATTTTATACATCATTTGACGCATAAAAAATTAGAGTTTGATAAAAAATTAACAGAATTAGTATTAGAATGATTAATTTTAGACCTCACAGGTTTTTAAAACCTGTGAGGTCTTTGTAATAGATAAATAAACATGGATAAAAAAGTAACACCAAGAGGCGCATATCCACACATAAAAGTGGTGGGAGATTTTATTTTTGTGTCAGGAACAAGTTCTCGAAGACCAGACAATACAATAGCTGGAGTTGATATTATTGACGAAATGGGAACAAAACATCTCAATATAGAAACACAAACAAGAGAAGTTTTACAAAATATTAACAAGAACTTACAGAAAGTTGGAGCAAGTATAAAAGATGTAGTAGATGTTTCTACATTTTTGGTAAATATGAATGATTTTGCAGGTTATAATAAAGCATACGCAGAGTTTTTTGATAAGGAAACTGGACCAACAAGAACAACTGTTGCTGTGCATCAATTACCACATCCAGATTTGGTAGTAGAAATTAAAGTGACTGCTTATAAGAAACAATAAATAAAATAAAATGTCTCCTCGAGCATTATTGAAAATTGAAAAATTTTTTAATTTGAAAATAAAAGCGCAGCTTACGAGAGGTTGTAAAGTTTTAGAAAATTAAATAGGTCTCGACTGCGCTCGACCAGACAAACGTAGATAAATGATTAAATTTTTCAGACATATTAGAAAATCATTACTTATGGAAAATAAAAGATCTAAACCTGCCTTGCCGGCAGGCAGGTATTTTAAATATGCAATTGGCGAAATTGTATTGGTGGTGATTGGTATTTTAATTGCCTTACAAGTAAATAATTGGAATGAAAAACAAGCACAAGACGATAAAACCATCGCAATTTTCAATCAAATAATTGATGAAATGATAATTGATGTGAGAGTAATACAAAATGCTAATGAGTTTTTTATCTATAAAGATTCACTCATAGATGTATATAGAAAAACAGATTTAAAAAGCATTCCTAAAAGTAGTGATTCTGTTTTGAGTGAAGATCATTTGGTGGATCTAATCAGAACCTTTGCTCCTATTGAATTGCATGACAGAGGGTTTAACTTATTAACAGATCATATTGATCAAGTAGATAAGAAATATGAAAAATATGTTGATGAATTGGTGTATTTATACCAAGACAAAAAACCTTTGATTGATTTGTATTACGATCGCTTAAAGACCATATTGTACGAACATCGTATGTATAAAATTAAAAATTTTGCATGGTATTCTAGAATGAATAAAACCAACAAAAGAGATCAAGAAGAGTATGAATATTACAAGTTCAATCCTATTTATAAAAATTATGTTCGTTTTTACGATGATATGATATACAACTTGGCTATAAATCTCAGAAATTTTGAAGATTTGACTATAAAATTCTCAAGACAATTGAATCATGATTTTAAATTAGGAAGAGATATTGATAAAGAACTAGATTTTAAAAACCCATCAAAAGAATTATTACAATCCATCTCTGGAAATTATCTCATTAGAGACAAAGACACTTTAAGCTTTATTGAAAAAAACGGACAATTGTATGAGAGCACATTAGATAATCAACAAATTGTTTATGTCTATGAAAGAGCAATAAAAGTAGGAGAATTGAGATACTTAGGAGATAGCATTTTTTATAGAAATTATAAAGAGAATCTTAAGGTAAACAAAGATGGTTCGCTTACTGTTTTTTCATTTACCAATACTAGAGAAGACAAACTAAAGCTACTTAATAATGATTAAATTCTTCAGAAAAATCCGTAAAAACCTACTTATGGAAAATAAAACAGGCAAGTACTTTACATATGCCATTGGCGAAATTGTATTAGTTGTTATTGGTATTTTAATTGCATTGCAAGTCAACAATAGAAATGAATATCAAAAAGAAAGAAAATCTGAAATTCGATATTTAGAGAGAATTAAATCAGATTTAATGCAAGATTCAATAAGTATTTCTGGTGCCATACGTACAAATTTAAAACGTAAAAAAAGAGCTGAATATTTACTACAACTAAGTAAAAATAAGGTTAGAGGAATCGATCGACCTACTTACTTTGTTCAAAGTATAGAATTTGCAGGCTACACACACTCTCCTAGGCAGACAGATCACACCTATGAAGAAATTAAATCAGCAGGTAACATGTCTTTGATTTTAAATGAAGATTTAAGAACTCAAATCTCTTCTTATTATGCCGAAGTGGAAAATAGAAGTCAATATCGGTTTATTACTCAGCAAATACAACTAAAATATCTCGACTATAGAGTCGGAATCCTTACAGATGCTCAACAAATACAAATGGGTAGTTTTAGAGATAGTATTGCATACAGTAGAGATGAGGCTAAAGATGTACTTAATAGAATGCTTTCAAAAGAAAAATTTATAACATTATTGCCATCTGTAATTCATAGTAAGATAAGAACACATGAAAATTTAGACAGAAGATATGGTAATACGAAACAACTTATTGAATTGATAGATAAAGAATTGAAAAAAAAATAAACAATGATTAAATTTTTTAGACATATTAGAAAATCTTTACTCATGGAAAATAAAAAATCTAAACCTGCCTTGCCGGCAGGCAGGTACTTAAAATATGCAATTGGCGAAATTATTTTAGTTGTAATTGGTATTTTAATTGCGTTGCAAATTAATATTTGGAACCAAGAAAAAAACAATGAAGAAAAAGTAATCAAGATACTACAACAAGTACAGAAAGATTTACTAAACGATTTGCAAGAGGGACAATACTTTTCTGATTGGTGGCAAAGAGATGATAAAATGCTAACTCAATTTTTTAAATCCACAAAACCAGAACAATATTTTAAAGACAACTTTTCTGAATTTTCTAGAATAGGTTTAGCAACTTATAGATTCACCCAAAACAAACAAGGATATAATAGATTAAATGAACAAATAGATATTGTTTCATCAAAATACAACGATGTTTTAGATAAGTTAAGTAGGTTGTATAACGAACGCTCTAGCTTTTTACTAAGTAACCAAATTGCGTTTAATAATTTAGTGCAAGAGTACAGAATCTATCTTCATGATAATTTTGATTGGATGGAAAACTACAGGAGTAATTCTGCCGAATGGTCTGATGTTAAATTCAACTATTTCTATACTTCTAAAAAACATAGAAGACAATTAGGAAAACATCGTGCTTTTTTTGATCGATATGATAGTCAAGTTTCGGCTTTTAAAGACCAATCATTGCTTTGCTATTTGGTTATAAGAGACATCATTAATGATACATCAGAATTTCCAGAAATTATTAAAAGTTATGGCTTAGAGTATTCTCAAAATAACATGGAAGATTTCTTAGGTAATTATGGTTCAGAATCTGATAGTATTGTTCGAAATTTTATGGAGATAAAATACAATGTCTTATTCTGGTCAAAGCCCAACCAACGAGAACTATTTTCTGAAGGTTTAATTTTAAGAGAATATGGTAAAGATTCATTAGGCTTTGTAATGAGCAACGTATTTCCAATGAAGTTTGTAAGAGATTCTACAAACAAAGTCACTGGTTTTATAGGATATAATATTAATGATTCTGATAAAAGTATAAAAGTTATAAAATTAGATGAATGATTAAACTTTTTAGACATATTCAAAAATCTCTCCTTATGGAAAATCAAAAACTTGTCATTCCGACTGAGCAAAGCGATGAGGAATCTCAAAATAGATTGCTCGACTGCGCTCGAAATGACAAAATTATTATATGATGATTAAATTTTTTAGACATATTAGAAAATCATTACTTATGGAAAACAAAACTTCTAAACCTGCCTTGCCGGCAGGCAGGTACTTTAAATACGCCATTGGCGAAATTGTGTTGGTTGTTATTGGTATTTTAATTGCGCTTCAAATTAACAATTGGAACGAGAATAGGAAGAATCAAATCCAAATTAATAAGGCTTTAAAAGCTTTAAGGTACGATCTCGTTAAAGACAGTACTCTTATATCTAAACACTTTGATTTTTCAGAAAATGAAGATAACAATATCAAAAAAATACTATATAGAGTTCAACATAAATCTAGTACAGTTGATACATTAGTTAAAATTGCTAGATATCAATTTAAATATAGTTGGGTAACACCTTTAAAATATAGTAACTCTACCTTAGCAACCATTCAAAGTTCAGAATTGTTTGGAAACCTTTCAGATTCATTAAGATTAGGGATTACAGATTTACAAAATACACAAGTGTACTATATGAATGTGCTCGAAAAAAATAACATAAGTTATTTAAGCAAATTGAACAATTTTAAGGAAAATTTTGCAATAAGTATTGAAGGTGATAGCTTAAACTCTCTTGCAGCAGCACTTTCATGGAATAACATAAATACTAAAGATTTTGTTGTAAAATTTGATGATTTGGTCGAGTGGCGATATCAGCTTTGGCTACAGTATAGTTATATGCTATCTCGAAGTAAATTACGCACAGATAATTTGATAAGACTCGTTGATAAAAATATAAGTGAATGATTAAGTTCTTCAGACATATAAGAAAAGATCTCATGGAAAAAAACAAAACAGGTAAATACCTAAAATACGCCATTGGCGAAATTATTCTAGTTGTTATTGGTATTTTAATTGCGTTGCAGATTAATAATTGGAATGAAGACAAGAAAGAACAAGTTGTTGAAAAGAAAATCTTAAGAGAATTACTAATCGATTTAGAAATTTCAAAAAGAGATTTAGAGAACGATATTAAAGTAAACAAACGTTATCAAATAACAGCTGAAGCATTAAAAGAACATTTGCACTTTAAAAAAGCCTATCACGATTCTATTGAAGAAATGTTAATAAGCAGCTCCAGCATTACTCAATTTACACCTAGAACCACTGGCTATCAAAATTTGAATTCAGTAGGATTTAGCATAATTTCTAATGATTCTTTACGAAAACAAATATCAAATGTATTTGAAAATTATTTTGAGCATGCCAAATTAAGAGGTAGAGAATTTAATAAAACAGAAAATGCTACTGAAGATTTAACCCCTTATTTAACCAAACATTTTAAAGTAGATTTTGATAGTGAGTATGACTCTAACAATAGTAGTTATCAGTATACTACACATAAAATCAAAATTAGAGACTATCAAGAATTATTAAATGAAAAACATTTGGTTCTCATCATTCAAAAATCTATCTATGATAGAGCCTCTAAATTGATTACTTATATTTCAACACTTAAAAAAATAAATCAAGTGTCAGGTATGATAGAACAAGAATTAAAGCGATTAGAGAATGATTAAATTCTTTAGACATATCAGAAAATCATTACTAATGGAAAATAAAACTTCTAAACCTGCCTTGCCGGCAGGCAGGTATTTTAAATATGCAATTGGAGAAATTGTGTTGGTTGTTATTGGTATTTTAATTGCGTTGCAGATTAACAGTTGGAATCAAAATAGACTAGATACAATAGAAGCAAAAAAGCTTACAAAGTCTATCTATAACGATATTGTTAGAGATACTTTATTATTAACCAATCATATTAAAGAAAATGAAGATTTACTAGCATATAATACAATTCTCTTAAATAAATTAAAAAATGATAACGCAACTATTCATACTTTTAAAAAGGTAGCAGAAGATTTTAAACCAAACTTCTGGAATTTAGAGTCGTTTAATAATACAACATTAAATTCAATTGAATCTTCTGGTAAAATAGATTTACTAGAAGATGATTTAAAAATAAAATTGTTAGAATATAAAATTGCACAAAACGAATGCCTCTCTAAAATAAATATGGAGATTTATTTAAATAGAATAAATGATTTCTCATCACTTTATAACTTTGGAAGAGATGAAAGTAAATTCTTAAAAAAGCTGAATGAAAATATTGTTGATGTAAGACGTTATGCAAATAATTTAAATTCATTAGTTGGCTATAAAAACTTCATGATGAAAGGATACATTTCTTCATCAAAAAAAGCACTAAAAAAAGCAAGATTACTTATTGATTACATTAATAACCTAAGCTATGATTAAATTCTTTAGAAAAATCCGTAAAAACCTACTTATGGAAAATAAAACAAGCAAACCTGCCTTGCCGGCAGGCAGGTACTTTAAATACGCCATTGGCGAAATTGTGTTGGTTGTTATTGGTATTTTAATTGCGCTTCAAATTAACAATTGGAACGAACAAAAAAAAGAACAAAAAATAGTCGAATCTTATTTAAAGAACCTTGTTGTTGATTTGAATGAAGATATTAAAATGACAGAAGATTTAATTTTAATTATTAAGTATAAAGTTTTGTATATAGACAAACTGGCAACATTTTTCAGAAACAAAGATATAAATGAATTGGATAATTTAGAGGTATTTTACCAAGCTTATGACAATTATGGTTATAGGCCTTTTACTTGGTATAAAAGTACAATTGATGAAATTAAAAGTTCAGGGAGTTTGAAATTGATAAAAAACGATTCCCTGAGAAAATACATTAATCAATACTATGCATTAACAGATCATTTGGATCAGGATTTTATCAATGATAGTGAAGGAGCAAAGTCTTTACGTGTGTCTCTGTTTAATATTGTAAATACAAATTACCCAAACCGTAAAGATCTAGTAGACTCCTTAAATCTATCCTACAGAAAAAGTGATAAATCTATATTTACAAATTCAAAAGTTTACAATGCGGCAAGAAAAAGCAATTTTAAATTGCTTACAAATAATATAAATGATATTCATGTTTTTGTAAATAACTTATTTAGGTATAATGGTTTATTAAACGTTCGGTACAAAAGAGAATTTCCTAGATTAATAAAAATGGGTAAAAATATAATTGAAATGATAGAAAAAGAATACAATGATTAAATTTTTTAGACATATTAGAAAATCTTTACTCATGGAAAACAAAACCTCCAAGTACTTTAAATACGCCATTGGAGAAATTGTGTTGGTTGTTATTGGTATTTTAATTGCGCTTTCAATTAATAATTGGAATGAAAGTCGAAAGCAAAGAGTTAAAGAAATAGACGCTTTAGAGAATATCAAGACATCGTTGTTGGCAGATTTAGAGTTATACAATGGGATATTTAAATTAAGACTTAGCTGGAAACAAAAAGGTTTAGAGTATTTAAAAGAAGTGGCTTATTATAAACGTAAAGTTCCAGAAGACAGTATTTTTAATAATTATTTTGAAATGAGTACTGATATTGTTTTTCGATATGACAGTGGCTCTTATGATGCTTTAAAATCTTCTGGGTTTGACCTGATACATAACAAAGAATTAAGAAAAAAAATCATAAATACTTATCAAATACAATTGCCAGCATATATGGGGTTTATTAATGACAAATTAGATAGATCAGAAACTTTAGAAAAGGAATACAACAAAGACATATTTAAAGATTACGTAGCAAAAACTAAAAAAAACAAACTGGAGGTTTGGATTGACTTTAAAGTAGATAATGTGATTGAACATCCTTCATTTTTAGGATTGTTACGTTTAGAAAATGGAAAATATGATAATACCATCAGTCGTATTAATAGAGTGATATTCTTTTCAGAAGAATTGATCAAAGAAATTGATAATGAGCTTCAAATTTTAAAATAAATGAAGAAATGTATTGAACTAAAAAAAATAAACAATGATTAAATTCTTCAGAAAAATTCGTAAAAACCTACTTATGGAAAATAAAACAGGCAAGTACTTTACATATGCCATTGGCGAAATTGTATTAGTAGTTATTGGAATTTTAATTGCATTGCAAATTAATAATTGGAATCAAAATAGATTAGACAAGATTAAGTCACAAGAATATCATCTAAGAATTATTGAAGACTTAGATCAATTGAATACTATTTTATCAAAGGAATCAAAAAGAGCTTTACAAGTACAAAAATATTTATCTGCATCTGTTGATATATTAAAAGGTAAAGAACTTACCAAAAAAAATAAAGACATCTTAGATTTAGCATTAAATAATTATTTTCAAATGGTAGAATTACAAGAAAGTTTAGGTACTTACGAAGAGTTAAAAAGTAGTGGGCAGCTAGGTTTGATCTATAATAAAGATTTACGAAAAGAATTAAATCAATATATAGAAGCTTTAGGTGCTTACAGTAAAATTATTACTCAATTAACATCTCAGGTTAACAAAACAGAACCGATAGACAAATATGTAACTTTATTTGTAGCTGAAGAATTTCCATTAGATAAAATCTCCCTTGAATACGATTTTGATTTGTTGAAAAAAGACAACTTTTTAATAAATACTTTATCAAGATATTCATTGCATTGGAAAGCAAAATCATTTTTTAACAATAATATGTTAAAAGTTGGAGAAAGCTTAAAAAAGAACATTCTAAAAGAGTTAAGTAATGATTAAATTCTTTAGAAAAATCCGTAAAAACCTACTTATGGAAAATAAAACAGGCAGGTATTTTAAATACGCCATTGGCGAAATTATTTTAGTTGTAATTGGTATTTTAATTGCGTTGCAAATTAATAATTGGAATGAGGATAGAAAAAACGCTCAAAGTGAAACCATTTTCCTAGAAGGTATTCTAAACGACATCTCTCAACAAAAAAGATTATGTACTAATCAAATTGATTTTGAATCCAAGAATGAAAAATGGTCGTTAAAAGCTATAGAAACTAGTAAAAGTACTTCTATTAAAAATCAATTAGATTCACTCTATGTATATGTTCAGCATTTAAAACAAAGATTAACATTCGCTGTTTTTAACCCAACTTATGAAGAATTGAAATCAACCGGAGCTCTAAGGTTAATTAAAAATAAAAACTTAAAAAGCGATATTATTTTGTTTTATCAAAATTTAGAAAAAAGAGCTGAAATTATAATCAACAACAACCATAATATAGATAACATATATAAGACTTATGTATTAGGTAATTCCTTTGGCTTTTATTACAACAATCTAGAAAAGATACAAGTTAATTGGAAACATAAACCTTCTCAAATACTTAGATTATCCAATAATTTGAATGCTCGAAAAAATCTAACTATTTCTAATTTATATAGAGCTAAAGACGTATTGATTGAGGCAAATCAATTAGAATTAAAAATTAAAGAATATCTTAGAAGTAAATGATTAAATTTTTTAGACATATCAGAAAATCATTACTCATGGAAAATAAAAAATCTAAACCTGCCTTGCCGGCAGGCAGGTACTTAAAATATGCAATTGGCGAAATTATTCTTGTTGTGATAGGGATTCTTATTGCGCTAGGCATAAATAACTGGAATGAAAAAAGAAAAGACACTTCTTTTGAGTTGAAAATGTTAAAAGAAATACAGATTAACCTAAAAAAAGATTTAAGACGAGACACTTTAATTTTAGAAGAGAGAATTAAAGTCAAAAAAGAAGCGATTATTAATGTATTAGAAATCATAAATTCTAATAAAAAAGTGGAAGATTCTATTGTTAAGAAAGAATTTTATATAGCTGGTATTGGAATAGTTTTTACTTATGATGATGGAGCTTACCAAGCATTAAAAGCTATTGGATTAGATAAGATTAGTAACGATTTTTTAAGAAATAAACTTGTACGTTTTTTTGATCATAATTTGCCATTAGCTAAAACTTTTATTGGTTATAATGAAAATTACAACTATCAAAAAAGTGAAGAATTAAAGGGAGATATTGTTAATTTAAAGTATGTAAAAGGGAAGAACTGGTACATAACCAGAGAAATATCACTCAAAACATTAAAAAACAACCCAAATGTTATAAAATTATTAGATTTAGAATCTGATATTCATTGGAATTATAATTTAAGAATGAATGATATAATTAGAAGCTATAAAGAAATAATTGAAAGTGTTACACAAGAAATTAAAAGACTAGAAAATGATTAAATTCATGTATTGAATGAATATAAAAAACTACATAAACGGAAAACTGGTTGCACCAGAGGCAGGCAATTTTATTGATAATTACAATCCGTCAAACGGAGAAGTGTATGGCCAAATCCCGAATTCATCTACTAAAGATGTAGAGTTTGCATATCAATCAGCAAAAGAAACTTTTCCTGCTTGGTCAAATTCAACGTTAGAAGAACGAAGCAGAATTTTAATCAAAATTGCTGAACTATTAGAAGTAAACTTAGAACGTTTTGCATTGGCAGAATCTAAAGACAACGGAAAGCCGTTAAGTTTAGCAAGACAAATTGATATTCCGAGAGCAGCAAGTAATTTTCGTTTCTTCGGAAATGCCATTACACAGTTTGCATCAGAAGCTCATGAAAGTGTTGGATTAAATGCCGTAAATTTTACATTACGTCAACCTTTAGGTGTTGTTGGCTGTATTTCTCCATGGAATTTACCATTGTATTTATTTACATGGAAAATTGCTCCGGCAATTGCAGCAGGAAACTGTGTTATCGCAAAACCAAGTGAAGTAACACCCATGACGGCGTATTTATTAGGAGAAATTTGTACAGAAGCTGGTTTGCCAGATGGTGTTTTAAATATTGTTCACGGATTAGGAACAACAACAGGTCAAGCAATTGTAGAACATCCAAATATTAAAGCAATTTCATTTACTGGCGGAACGCAAACAGGAGCTCATATTGCAAGAGTTGCTGCGCCAATGTTTAAAAAGTTATCGTTAGAATTAGGAGGAAAAAATCCAAACATTATTTTTGCAGATTGTGATTATGATAAAATGTTAGAAACGACGGTTCGTTCTTCTTTTGCCAATCAAGGTCAGATTTGTTTATGCGGAAGTAGGATTTTTGTAGAAGAATCCATTTATAAAAAATTCAAAATTGATTTTGTTCAGAAAGTAAAACAATTACAAGTTGGTCATCCATCAAATGAGAATACAAATATCGGAGCTTTAGTATCAAGGTCACATTTAGAAAAAGTAGAAAGCTATATCAAAATTGCTGAAGATGAAGGCGGAAAAGTTCTGTGTGGAGGTTTGGAAGTAACAATCCCTGGTTTTGAAAATGGCTATTATTTACAACCAACTGCAATTGAAGTTGAGGGTAATTCTTGTCGTATTAATCAAGAAGAAGTGTTTGGTCCAGTTGTTACTTTGATGTCTTTTAAAACAGATAAAGAAGCGTTGGCACTAGCAAACGATGTAAAATATGGATTGTCCGCAACATTATGGACAAACAATTTAAATAGAACGATGCAGTTTTCGAAACAATTACAAACCGGAATTGTTTGGGTAAATACTTGGATGTTACGTGATTTACGTACGCCATTTGGTGGAACAAAAGCATCTGGAGTTGGTAGAGAAGGCGGTTTTGAAGCTTTGCGCTTTTTTACAGAACCAAAAAATATATGTATAAAATACGAATCCCATCTTCCGTCTTCCCAAAGGGAAGAAGCTTTATGAGGATAGTATATGTAAAAGATAAATAAAATTAATAATTTAATAATAAATTCCTTCCCTTTGGGAAGGGTTAGGGATGGGATGAACTTAGAAATACAAAATAAAAAGGCCTTAGTTTGCGGAAGCACACAAGGAATCGGAAGAGCATCTGCAATGGGTTTGGCGGCAGAAGGAGTTAATGTAACATTGATTGCGCGTAATGAAGAGAAGTTGAAAGCAGTACTTTCAGAATTACCAAACAACAATCAAAATCATTCTTATATTGTGGCAGATTTTTCTAATCCGAAAGATCTAAAAGAGAAACTGGAAGCTTCAAATTTGAATTTTCATATTTTGGTAAACAATACTGGAGGACCTGCTGGAGGACCAATTTTTAACGCCAAATTAGAAGAATTTGAAAACGCATTTACACAACATTTAAAATGTAATCATGTGTTGGTGCAAGCAGTTGTTCCGTTTATGAAAACAAAATGTTTTGGTAGAATTATTAATATTATTTCTACTTCGGTTAAGCAACCTTTAGATGGTTTGGGAGTTTCGAACACGATTCGTGGAGCAGTTGCTAGCTGGTCAAAAACTTTGGCAAATGAATTGGGAGAATTTGGAATTACTGTAAACAATGTGTTGCCAGGAGCAACAGGAACAGAGCGTTTGAATGAAATTATTAAGAATAAATCAGCGAAGACAGGAATGTCTTTTGATGAGGTAGCAGCGGCAATGAAAAATGCTTCACCGGCTCAACGCTTTGCAAAACCAGAAGAGATTGCAAATGCAGTAGTGTTTTTAGCAAGTGAGAAAGCAAGTTTTATTAACGGAATTAATGTTCCGGTTGATGGCGGAAGAACGAAAAGTTTATAAAAAGACCTCACAGGTTTTTAAAACCTGTGAGGTCTCATAAATAAAATGTATTTAAACCTAAATTTCGCGTTAGGGATTGAAGCGACATCCTTTTTATGTTAGTTTTTAAAGAGCGTCATTACGAGTAAAACGAAGTAATCTCTAAGTAAAATGGAGATTGCCACAGAAAGAGAAAAATTTTTTTCGCAATGATAATAAAAAGATACAGCGAAAAGCCCGACCTTTAGGTAACGCTCAGAAAAAAATAAAGAACAGAGAAAAAGAGTTAAGGTGGTTTTAAATGAAATCTTATCTTTTGATTCTAAATATCTAAATATCTAATAATCTAAAAATCTATAAAATGAATTTAGTACAACCTTTAAATTTTAAAAAGTGGATAGATGAACATCGTCATTTATTAAAGCCACCTGTTGGCAACAAATGTGTTTGGGATAATGGCGAATATATTGTGATGGTTGTTGGTGGTCCAAATGCTAGAAAAGATTATCATTATAACGAAACTCCAGAATTCTTTTATCAAGTTGAAGGAGATATGGTGTTAAAAATTATTGTTGACGGAAAATCGCAAGATGTAGAAATCAACGAAGGTGATATTTATTTGTTACCAGCAAAAGTGCCACATTCTCCGCAACGAAAAGAAAATACTGTTGGTTTGGTAATAGAATATCCACGTTCTAAAGAAATGTTAGATGCGTTGGAATGGTATTGTGAAAACTGTGGAAACCAGTTATATAGAGAAGAATTTGCGTTGGATAATATTGAAACTGATATGCCAATTATTTTTGACAACTATTATTCTGATACACAAAAATGTACCTGCTCTAATTGTGGAACTATAATGGAAGCTCCAAATAAAATTAAGTAAATTTGTTTGTCATTACGAGGAAGTAATGACGAAGTAATCTCATTATAAAAAAGAAGATTGCCACGGCTAAAGCCTCGCAATGACAGAAACGAATGGAAAAAAGAAAATTACGTATTAACGGACATTCACATTTATTACCATATCCAGAAGAGATTCCGCAGTTTATGAAAGATAAAGGAATTTTTTGGGTTGATAAGGACCGTAAATTTATGCTTCAAAAAGATTGGAGCAGACCAGTTACAGATTCTAGTTTTTTCTTAAATGAAAAATTAGAATGGATGGAGCGTTTTAAAATAGACCATGCTGTTGTCTTAAACTTATCTCAATTATATGGAAATGGTTTGCGTGTTGAAGAAATGAAAAAAGCGTTGCGTTTTCAAAATGATTTTAATGCGAGAATTCAGCAAGAAAATCCGTCTAAATTTACTTGTGGATTTGTTGTGCATCCAGGGTTTGTTCAAGGAGCTTGTTGGGAAATTGAGCGCTGTGTAGAGCAATTAGGGATGCGTTTATTATGTTTACCAACGCATTACATGGATACTATCGGAACTTGGCGTTGTATTTTTGATGAAGAAAATGAGCCTATTTTTGAATTGGCAAGTAAGTATAATTTAGCTGTTGAAATTCATCCATATGACGGAGAAAAATTTATCAAATTAGAAAATACTTCTTGGCGTTTTCACTTAATTTGGATGTTGGCACAATGTGCAGATGCGTATCACTTTTTAACGTTAAATGGTTATCAAGATAAGTTTCCAGGAATGCGCGTTTGTTTTGCACATGGCGGGCAATTAGCACAAATAAACTTAGGGCGTAGAATTCAGGGTTTTGATGGAAGACCAGATCTATTTGAAGGGAAAACACATCCTAGAAAAGCAGTTGGGCATAAAAATATTTTCTTTGACACGTTGGTTCACGATACTGGCGGATTGCAATTGTTGATTAAAAATCAAGGTTCAAAACAAGTATTGATGGGTTTAGATGATCCGTATCCATTAGGAGAAATGGAAAGTGAGCAACAATCTTCTTATCCAGGAAAAATTTTAGATTTAGCAATTGAACAAGGAATTATAAAGGAAACTGAACGCGATGCTATTTGGGACGATAATGTACTACAATGGCTTTTTGGTAATGATGAAAAAGGAAAACAAGAATTAATTAAAAAGATTTTATCATAAACAATAAACCTCGCAATTGCGAGGTTTATTGTTTATGTAGTTATTACTGTTTTTATTTAAAAAAAGAAGTAATATTAATTGAGACTTCACTCCAGGTTTTAGATATTCCGTCTGCTGCTTTGTGTAAATCTTTACAAACAACATTTAAAGAATCTACTGCATTCTGAGCATTCCAATTATCTAAATTCATAGTTGCATTTAACTTGAATTCTTTTCCTTCTATTGTATAGGTAAAAGGTAAGTCTGCTGTAACTCCATTCATGGTAATTAAAGCAGCTCCATTTGTGTCGTCTGTCAATGTTAATTTTCCAGACAACAAACTTGTGTTATCCATAACACCAAAGAAAAATTTCTTCAATTTACTATCTCTATCAGGATTATTTGTAAAAATGCTACTTACAGGAATTGAAAATTCAGTATTGTTAATCGCCTCTTTTGCAGAATCTCCATTACCATTTTTAGTGATATTAATATTTTTGAATTCTCCCTTAACAGCAATTTTATCTGTTGTTTTATAAGCAATCCAATTAATTGAATTGTTAGCAGTTTCTAATGAAAAAGCAGCTGTTGCTACTTCTTTTTTGACTGATTTCTTTTTCGTTTCAGATTTACATGAAGTAAGTTGAAAAGTAATTGCTAATAATATTGTAATAAATAATGTTTTTTTCATGATAAGTATTTTATAGTTCTTTAACTATTTTAATGTATTCTTTCTTTGCATTGTCAATCGACATTCCTCTTAATTGAATCCAAGCGTTTAGTTTAAATCCATTTCTAAGGTCTATTTCGTTTGTTTCAATAAAATCAGGGTTGTTATCACCATAAGTAGCTTGTTTGTAGTAAGCATATAACTTGAGCATAACATCTGGGGCAAATTTATCTTGGGACAATCTTGAAACTATTTGATAAGCTTCTTGAAATTGTATGTCAATTATTTTACTCATTTTATATATGTGCAACTATTTGTTCTCCTCCTTTTACTTTATCACCAATTTTTACATCAATTTTAGTGTTTAAAGGTAAAAATAAATCTACTCTTGATCCAAATTTAATAAAACCAGCATCAGTTCCTTGAGTAACTTCTTCTCCTTCTTTAGCATAATTAACAATTCTTTTAGCTAATGCTCCCGCAATTTGCCTATATAGAACCTGTCCGAAAATTTTATTTTCTACAACAATTGTTGTTCTTTCGTTTTCTGTTGAAGCTTTTGGATGCCAAGCTACTAAATATTTTCCTGGGTGATATTTACTGCATTTAACAATTCCGCTTAGTGCATAACGAGTTACGTGAACATTTAAAGGAGACATAAAAATAGAAACTTGTATTCTTTTGTCTTTAAAGAATTCAGGTTCAAAAACTTCTTCAATAACAACCACTTTACCATCAACTGGAGCAATAATGTGACGATTATCTATTGAGGTATTTCTTTTTGGATTTCTAAAAAATTGAAGAACAATTACAAAAAATAAAATCAATATAATTTGAATTGTTTTTTGTAACCAAGCAATATCAATAAATTTATCTGCTAATAAAATTCCGACTACAATAATTAAAGAGGTTATGGTAATAGTTTTAAATCCTTCTTTATGAAACATAAAAGTTCAATTTTAAATGATGAAGTATAAATACAAATATACAAATGGTGCTGCAAAAAACAAACTATCTAATCGATCTAATAATCCGCCATGACCTGGCATAATGTTTCCGCTGTCTTTAATATTCGCTTGTCTTTTAAATTTTGATTCTATTAAATCTCCAATTGTACCAATAATTGAAAGTATTGCTGCAATAATCATCCAGTCTAGTAACGTAATTTTTTGGTTGTTATGTTGTTGAGTGATAAAAAATGCTGCAATTAGTGAAAATACCAATCCTCCAATAAAACCTTCTATTGTTTTCTTTGGAGACACACTTTTAAATAGTTTGTTTTTGCCAAAATTTTTTCCAACTAAATAAGCGAAACTATCATTTACCCAAATAAAAATTAAAATACAAATTAGAATTTCTGGTTGATAATCGCCAAAAATAAATGGAATTGATATTAAGAAGTAAAAAGGTAAAACTAGATATATAAGTTGTAAAAATAATCGTTGAAACATGGTGTCAACCATAATTTTTTTAGAGCTAAATAGTAAGTAAACTAAAATAAGTAATCCAACGATGGTAAAACTCAGGGTTGCTTGTGAAGAATAACCTTCTATTGGATTCATAAAGAAATACAACATCCCTCCTAAAAAAAGATAAGGTATGATGTTTTTAGAATGTATTAATTTAGAGAATTCCCAAATACAAATAACAGCAAAAATAGACGTTAAAGCTATATAGCTTTTTTCGTCGTATAAAATTGCAAATAAAAAAAGAGTAACATAAACAAATCCAGAAATAGATCTAGTTAGTAAGTTCTGCATATTAAAAATCTTCAAACAGCAGCAAATATAAGTTTTTTGAATTACTGTTTCCGTAATTTAAGAAATTATCGTCTTTTTTGTTGATAGAATAATTTTTTATAGCGCTAATGTTCGTTGGTATATTTTCTTTAAAATTGGTTTTAATCCCAGTTAAACCTTCTCCTGTGTTTTTAACGAGTTGACTTGTAGTAGCATAAACGATAAAGTGTTCAGAGAGCGATGCTAGTTTTTTACTTTTTAATTGATTAGAAGAAAAAAGAACATCACCATTATCTGCAATTAAATGTTCACAAGTTGTAAAAAAAGGAGCTGAGTAGTTAATATCTGATTTAATAGTAACATCTTTTTTATCAATTAATTTAGTTAGATTATTGTCTAAACAAACCAATTCTTTCCAGTTATTCTCTTTGATAATATTTTGTAGGTGGAATTCAATTTCCTCTTTCTTAGTGCAATACAGAAATTTACCCCCTTTTTCTAAAAAATAATGTACAAAAGAATCATCTAAAGATAAATTGACTTCTTGTTGTTTCGCCGACTTTTCTTCAGATGTTTCTTTTGATCGTTTAAATACTTTTTTTAAAAAACTCATTTAATAAAAATAAGATTATTCTTCTTTTTTATCAGGTTCTTCTGCGTCAATAACTATTTCTTTTCTTATTATTTCTTCTTCATCAAACGGTCTTTTTCCAAAAATTTTCATTAAATCATCTTTAAAAATGACTTCTTTTTCTAATAATAATTCTGCCAGAATTGACAATTTTTCTTTGTTAGTTTTCAATAACTCAATAGCTCTTACATATTGAGCTTCTATCATTTTAGAAATTTCTTTATCAATTTTTTTAGCAGTTTCTTCACTATACGGTTTTACAAAAGCATCATTTCCAGAAGAATCATAATAAGTAATGTTTCCTACTTCTTCATTTAAGCCATAAACTGTTACCATAGCTCTAGCCTGTTTAGTCACTTTTTCTAAATCACTTAAAGCTCCCGTAGAAATTTTATCAAAAATAATTTTTTCTGCTGCTCTACCACCTAAAGTAGCACACATTTCATCAAGCATTTGATCTGTTTGTACTATCATTCTTTCTGCTGGTAAATACCAAGCTGCTCCTAAAGATTGCCCTCTAGGCACAATGGTTACTTTTACTAGAGGAGCTGCGTGTTCTAACATCCAACTAACGGTTGCATGACCAGCTTCGTGATACGCAATTGTTTTCTTTTCTTTAGGTGTAATTACTTTATTTTTCTTTTCTAAACCACCAACAATTCTATCTACTGCATCTAAGAAGTCTTGATGTTCAATAGCTTTTTTGTCTGTTCTAGCTGCAATTAATGCTGCTTCGTTACACATATTTGCAATATCTGCACCAGAAAAACCAGGAGTTTGTTGAGCTAAAAATTCGATATTGACGTCATCTGCTAATTTTAAAGGTTTTATATGTACTTCAAAAATTGCTTGTCGTTCTTTAATGTCTGGTAAATCAACGTAAATTTGTCTGTCAAAACGACCTGCACGCATCAAAGCTTTATCTAAAACATCAGCTCTATTTGTAGCAGCAAGAACAATTACATTTGTATCTGTGCCAAAACCATCCATTTCTGTTAAAAGTTGATTTAACGTGTTTTCACGTTCGTCATTTCCTCCAGTCATACTATTTTTACCACGAGCTCTACCAATAGCATCAATTTCATCAATAAAAATAATTGAAGGTGATTTTTGTGCAGCTTGTTTAAATAAATCTCTAACTCGTGAAGCACCAACACCAACAAACATCTCTACAAAATCTGAACCTGATAAAGAGAAAAAAGGTACTTCAGCTTCACCAGCAACAGCTTTTGCTAATAATGTTTTTCCTGTTCCAGGTAATCCAACTAATAATGCACCTTTTGGAATTTTTCCTCCTAAAGCAGTATATTTCTCTGGGTTTTTTAAGAAATCTACAATTTCTTGTACTTCTTCTTTTGCTCCAACAAGTCCAGCAACATCTTTAAAAGTTGTTTTAACTTTTGTGTCTTTATCAAAGAGTTTTGCTTTAGATTTACCAATGTTAAATATTTGCCCACCAGCTCCTCCGCCAGCTCCTCCACCAGACATTCTTCTCATAAAAAACAACCAAATTGCTATTAAAATGATAAAGGGTAAGAAGGCAAAAATTTGATCCATAAAACTTGTTTGTTCTATGTTTTTTTGATCAAAATTTAAATTATATGTTTTCTTAGCTTCAGAAAGTTGATTTTCAAAATTTTGTAAATCCCCAAAATCATAAGAAAAAACAGGTGCTTTTTGATTGAAAACGGTTGTTTTTTTATATTTTTTATAGGCTTCTTTATTTAACGCTTCATCTGTAAGGTAAATTTGTGCACTACTTCTGTTAACAATAACGATCTCTTTTATATCATTGCTATTTAAAACTTCAGTAAATTTATTTGTTGAAATATTTTTAGAAGCTGCATCGCCAGAATTTAAAAACTGAAATGCTAGTATAAGTACAAATATTGCCCCATAAACCCAGTAAAAATTGAACTTGGGCATATTTTTTTTATTGTTATTTTTAGAATCACTCATGTGTTAAATTTCTGTGCTATTGATTAATTGGTTGGGCTAATTTTTGTTATCTTGGCATCACCCCAAAGACTTTCTATATCGTAATACTCTCTTATGTTTTTTTGAAAAACATGAACTACAACGTTCACATAATCCATTAAAACCCACTCTGAATTTATTTCTCCTTCTATATGCCAAGGTTTGTCTTTTATACTTTTGCTTACAACTTTTTGAATTGAACTAGAAATGGCCTTAACTTGAGTATTAGAACTTCCAGAACAAATAATGAAATAATCGCAAACTGTATTTTCAATTCCTCTTAAATCTAATAGTTGAACATCTTCTCCTTTTACATCGTCAATCCCTTTAATTATTTCAGCAATTAAATCGTCTGTGTTTATTTTTTTTATAGCCATTAAAATTCTTTAATATTTAAAACAAAGTTATTGTTTTTTTATGATTATTTTGCGCTAAATTCTACATGTTTGTAGAATATTTAACAAATGAGGATAATCAAACTTAATGCCATCGGTTCTACCAATTCTTTTTTAAAAGAAATGGCACATTCTTCTTTGTTAGAAAACTTCACTGTTGTTGTTGCCAAAGAGCAAATAAAAGGAAGAGGGCAGATGGGAACAGATTGGATTTCTGAACCCAATAAGAACTTGTTATGTAGTGTTTTTGTTCGATTAAGTTTCCTTATAAGTCATCAAGTTTTAATTAATTATGCGGTTTCTATTGCTGTTGTTAATGTATTAAATAGTTATAAATTACCCAAAGTAACTGTTAAATGGCCAAACGACATTTTGTCATTAAACAAAAAAATTTGTGGAATTTTGGTGGAAAATGTCATGTTAAAAGAAGAAATTAAGTATTCTGTGATTGGAATTGGATTAAATGTGAATCAAGTAAATTTCCCAACTAATTTTAATGCAACTTCTATGTTAAAAGAAATACAGACAGAAGTAAACATTGATGAATTACTAAACCAATTAATTTATGAGTTAAAAATTCAAATTTCTTATATCACTAATTCTTCTAAAAATGTTTTAAAGAAGAATTATTTAAAACATTTATATAAGAAAAACATCCCAGCAATGTTTAAAGATAACAAAGGAAGTTTATTTATGGGTAAAATTGTTGACGTTACTTCTGATGGTAAACTTCAAATAGAATTAGAAAACGATTCAATTAAAAAATTCGGGATTAAAGAAATTTCTTTCGCTTAAATTTTAGAAATGTTTTCTGCTAAAACCTCAATAAACTTTGTTAATGGTTTTTTAACCATCATTGCCATCATCGGATTAAAATCTCCATTAAAAAATAATTGAACTTCACTTTTATCATCAACTAATTCTGTAATGTTTGCAGATAAAGTAAATGGCAACTTGCTACTTGCGGCCCCCAAAGTAATGTTCGAAAATGCTGTTTTCTCTTTTAACACCAATCTTATTTCTGGCATTCCTTTTAAAGCAAATAAAAAGGAGTCTCCATCAACTTCGAATTTTTGAGTATTTTCTGGCATTAATTGTTCAAAGTTTTGAAGATTGATTAAAAATTCAAAAACTTCTTTTGAAGATTTTACAACGATTACTTTGGTGCTTTCTAAATCCATAGTTTATTTTTATTGATTCCACTTACTCGGATTTTTTCTCCAATCTTGCAGTGTATTTAATTCTTTTTCAGAGATGTATTTGTTATCTAAGGCTTGCTCAAGCAAATATTCATAACTGCTTAATGTAGTAAGTTCTATATTACTTTCTTTAAAATTGTCATCTGCAATTTCAAATCCATAGGTAAAAATGGCAACCATTCCTTTAATATTAACATCGGCTTCTTTTAATGCTTCAACAGCCAATAAACTACTTTTTCCAGTGCTAATTAAATCTTCAATTACAACAACATTTTGACCTTTTTCTATATATCCTTCAATTTGATTTTTACGTCCATGTTTTTTTGCCTCAGGTCTAACATAAACAAAGGGAACACCCAATTCTTGAGCAACTAAAATACCAATAGCAATTGCACCAGTTGCTACACCTGCAATAACATCTGGTTTTCCGTGTTTTTTCTCAACTAATTTAGCTATTTCTTCTTTTAAAAAATTACGAACAGAAGGAAAAGATAAAGTGATTCTATTATCACAATAAATGGGTGATTTCCAACCAGAAGCCCAGTTAAATGGTTCTGAGGGACTTAACTTTATGGCTTTTACTTGCAATAAAAGTTCAGCTGTTTTTTTTGCAGTATCTTTGTTTAAAATCATGCCACAAATGTATAAAGTTTTTGTAAATGATAAGCCAATTATCTTAACAGATTCATTAAAAAAAAACAATAACTATCGTGTTTATATTTTTAAGGATATTGTTGTAGATGAAATTTTGCACAAATTAAAAAGAGGCAATTCTAAAGGTGTAAATTTATTCTGTGCTAACTTAGAAAAAGATTGGAAAACTTTTAAGAAACATTTTAGAGTGGTTTCTGCCGCTGGCGGATTGGTTTTAAATCCAAAGAAAGAAATTCTTTTTATTTATAGACTTGGTTTTTGGGATTTGCCAAAAGGAAGAATTGAAAAAGGAGAAACAATAGAACAAACTTCAGTTAGAGAAGTTGAAGAAGAATGTGGTGTTGCAAATTTAGTTATAGTAAAGCCTTTAATTATAACGTATCATTTGTTTTTTATGGATGATATTCAGCAATTAAAAATTACACATTGGTTTTTGATGAAGACAGATTATCAAGAAAAATTAACTCCACAATTAGAAGAAGGAATAACCAAAGTAGCATTTAAAAATGAAGCTCAAGTTAATGATGCAGTGCAAAATACGTACGCAAATATTAAGTTGGTTCTAGATTCTTACAAGCAGTTATAAGTTTAAAATAAACCCTATCTTTGCCGACTTCAAAAATCAACCAAAATTATGACTGAATTTATTAGAAAGAGAGTACAAAATGTAAAGAATGATATCTTGTCAGGAATTACAGTTGCGTTAGCTTTAGTGCCAGAAGCGGTTGCTTTTGCATTTGTTGCTGGAGTAGATCCTTTGGTAGGATTGTATGCAGCGTTTATAGTTGGTTTGATAACATCAATTTTTGGCGGAAGACCTGGAATGATTTCTGGTGCAACAGGAGCTTTAGCTGTTGTTATGGTTAGTTTGGTTTCTGAAGGAAATGCAATGGGAAACCCTGATGAAAACTTAGGATTGTATTACCTTTTTGCTACCGTTATTTTAATGGGATTTATACAGATTTCTGCAGGAGTTTTTAAATTAGGAAAGTTTGTGAGATTGATTCCACATCCAGTAATGATGGGTTTTGTAAACGGATTGGCAATTGTTATTTTCTTGTCTCAATTAGGAATGTTTAAATCAACAGTTAATGGCGAAAAAGTTTGGTTAGAAGGGAATAGTTTGTGGTTTATGATTGGTTTGGTTTTATTAACCATGATTATAATGTGGGGATTGCCAAAAATGAAAGCAACCAAAAAATTACCAGAGGCTTTGATCGGGATTTTAGTTGTTACAGGAATTGTAATTTTTGCAAACTTAGATGTTGCAACCGTTGGTTCATTCATTAGAGATGGTGGAGGAGAAGGATTAAAAGGCGGATTACCAACATTGCATTTAGAAACATTTTCTAAAATTCCAATAAATTTTCAAACACTTAAATTTATCTTTCCGTATGCTTTAATTTTAGCAGCAATTGGATTGATAGAATCGTTAATGACCTTAAATTTAATTGACGATTTAACTGAAACAAGAGGAAATACAAATAAAGAATGTGTTGCTCAAGGAAGCGCAAATATTCTTACAGGATTGTTTGGCGGAATGGGAGGTTGTGCAATGATTGGACAATCAATTATCAATATAAAAGGTGGCGGAAGAGGAAGATTATCTGGAATTACAGCAGCAGTTATGTTGCTAATATTTATTGTTTTTGCATCTTCTTATATAGAACAAGTTCCAATAGCAGCGCTAGTTGGAGTAATGTTTATGGTAGTTGTAGGAACTTTTGCTTGGTCTAGTTTTAGAATTTTAAATAAAATACCAAGAACAGATGTTTTTGTATTGGTATTAGTTTCAGGATTAACCGTATTGTTTGATTTAGCAATTGCAGTTTTAGCAGGAGTTATTGTAAGTGCATTGGTTTTTTCTTGGGAAAATGCTAAGCGAATTAGAGCAAGAAAAAGAATTAAAGAAGACGGAACAAAAGTGTACGAAATTTGGGGACCATTATTTTTTGGAAGCATTTCTGCTTTTAATGAAAAGTTTGATGTTAAAAACGATCCACAACACGTAGAAATTGATTTTGTAGAAGCAAGAATAAGTGATCATTCTGCAATTGAAGCAATTTTTGCTTTGGTAGAAAAATACCAAGCAGAAGGAAAGTCTATTATCTTAAAACATTTAAGTGAAGATTGTAAAGTGTTATTGTATAAGTCAAGTCCAATTTTTTATGGAATTATAGAAGAAGCAATTGATGACCCACGATATCATTTGGCTGCAAATCCAGAAGATTTCACAAAACCATTATCAGAATATAAATTTTAAGAATTAAAAGCTTGCCAATCTTTTGGCGTGTTTAAATTCTTTAAAATAGATGCATCATTAATTTCTGCCAATGAAATTTCTGATGCATTTCTTTTTTTGATTTGAATGTCTAATCTTGCGTTTTTATCGGTTATATTTAATTCTAAAAGCGATTTCCAAAATGGTTGAGTTAATTTCACAGGATGCCCATTTTTGTTTTTGTAAGTCGGAATTACAATTTGATTTTTTGTCGAGATAATTTTTTCTAATTCTGATTTTTTCAACATAGGAATATCAATAGGCAATATCAATACTTCTTTTTTAGACTTTGTAGATTCTATAACTTTTAAAACTGATTGTAACGTAGAAAATAATCCAAATTCTGGAGTTTTATTGATAACAACACGCACTTTTTTCTGTTGATATTTTTGAGGGGTTTCAATAGCTTTTTTTAACCAAGGAATTGCATCAAAATATAGTTGATAATCAAAACCTAAACCAATAAAAATGTCATCACCAATAAAATTTTCTATTTGAGAAAGTAACCAAAAATTGTTATTGTATTTCAACAAACCTTTTGGAAAACCCATTCGAGAAGATTTTCCGCCTGCGAGAATAATAAGAATTATTTCTTTTTTCATGTAAAATTGGTCAGTTCGAGTAAATTTCTTTTTTGATAAAAAATAAAATTTGTATCGAGAACTATTGAGAGATTTCTCGATGCTATTTTCTTTGATTTCGGCTGCGCTCAATCTGACAGAAAATCACTCGAAATGATATTGTGTTGTAATTATACCAAGCCGTGATCAGATAATGGTAAAGAGCGATATCTTTTTCCTGTTGCATTAAAAATGGCGTTTGTAATTGCTGGCGCAACTGGCGGAACTCCGGGTTCTCCAACTCCAGTTGGAGCTTCATCACTTTCTACAAGAGTTACATCAATTGGCGGAATATCATTCATTCTTGCCATTTTATAATCGTGGAAATTACTTTGCTCAATGGCTCCGTCTTTAGCTGTAATTTTACCATGCAACGCAATTGATGTTCCAAAAACTGCTGCACCTTGCATTTGGTTTAATACATTGTCTTTGTTAAGAATCATACCGCAATCTAAAACTGTCCAAATATTATGAAGTTTTACTTTGTTGTTTATTACAGAAACTTCTACAACAGTTGCAACATAACTATAAAAGCTATAATAAAATGCAATTCCTAAACCATGCCCTTCTGGTAAATTTCTCCCCCAATTAGCTTTTTTAGCTGCAATGTTTATCACATTTTTTAAACGTTTTGTATTTAATGGATGTGGAGAATTTTCTTCTCTAATTTTATCTTTCCCAATTAAATCTAATTTAAATTGTAACGGATCTTTTTGTGCTTTATCTGCTAATTCATCAATAAAAGAATTGATTCCGAAACTATGAAAAATAGCACAAACAGAACGTAGCCAACCAATTCTTACATATGCTTCTGCTTTGGCATTTTCAAATCGTGTATTTTCAATTTCAAACGGATTGTTATTCATTCCTTGACCAATTTCCCAGCCGGCAGCGTAATCTACTTTAGGCATAAAAGTTGAGTTTATAGAAGGAAAAGCTGTTCTGTGAAGCCAGCCAGTTACAGTACCATTTTTATCTAATGATGCTTTTAAATATTGCGCACTTGTTGCGTGGTAGTAGCTATTTTGAACATCATCTTCTCGAGTCCAAACTACTTGAACAGGAGCATTTATTTTTTTAGATAGTGCAACAGCTTCGTTTACAAAATCTGGTTTTGATTTTCGTCCAAATCCGCCGCCTAAAAAAGTAACATTTATTGTTACATCTTTTAGATCGATTCCTAAATATGCTGCTGTATCAGCTCTTGCAGTTTGTGGATCTTGTAATGGCGCCCAAACCTCGCATTTTCCATCATGAACCCAAGCCAAAGCATTTGGGGTTTCCATTGGCGCATGTGCTAAATGTGGTAATTGATACGTTGCCTCAACAATCTGAGAAGCTTTAGAAAAAGCCGTATTTACATTTCCTGTTGTTGGCGGAACAACTTTTGCTTTATTATGTAAACGATTGGTGATTTTTTGCTTGTACTTCTTACTATCGTATTTTCCGTTTTTACCATTATTCCAGGTAATATCTAAATTATTTCTTCCTTGTATTGCTGCCCAAGTATTTGTAGCGATTACCGCAACTCCACCAAACATTCCGAAAGGTTTTTTTACTTGTTCTAATTCTACTACACTTTCTACTCCAGCAACTTTTAGAGTATTGGTTTTGTCAAAACTTTTTACTGTTCCGAAAGCTGACGGACAACGAGCAATTGTTGCAAATTTCATGTTTGGTAAACGAGCATCCAATCCATAGATAGCAGAACCATGCGTAAAATCTTTAATGTCAATACTTTTTAAAGTTTTACCAATATATTTAAAGTCTTTTTTATCTTTAAGTGTTACATCTTTTGGGATTTCAATTTGCATTGTGTCTTCAACTAAATCACCAAAAAAGAGTTTTTTATTGTTATTCTTATTGATAACGTAATGCATTTCTGCTGTACAATCTGATTCAGAAACTTGCCATTTTTTTGCAGCAGCACTAATTAACATTGCTTTTGCTGTTGCACCCATTTTACGCATTGGATCTAAAATAGTTCTTACACTACGAGAACCATCTGTATTTTGGTTTCCAAATTTCTTATCTCCAGTAGCTTGTTCTACAGAAACATAATTCCAATCAGCTTCCATTTCATCTGCAATTGCAGAAGTTAATGAAGTTCTAATTCCTTGTCCCATTTCTGAACGAGAACAAACTAAAATTAGTTTCCCATCTTTTTTAAGTTGCACAAATAAATTTGGAGTAAACGTAGTTCCGTCATCAATTCTAACAATTTCTTTTTCAGATGAAAATTGACATCCAATAATTAATCCTCCTGAAGCCAAGCCAAAAACTTTTACGAAATTTCTACGGCTCATATTTTGCATACCTTCCATATCTATTTGTTTTTAAGTTTTACAGCAGTATGAATTGCTTTTCTAATTCTTGGATAGGTTCCGCATCTACAAATATTTCCACTCATTGCTTTATCAATATCTTGATCTGTTGGATTTGGGTTGTTGTTTAACAAAGAAGTTGCAGCCATTAATTGTCCAGATTGACAATAACCACATTGCGGAACATTAATTTCTTCCCAAGCTTTTCTGAGGATTTCTAAATTATCTGTTTTTCCTTCTATGGTTGTAATTTGTTTTCCAATTCCATAACTTACAGGCAAACTGCAAGAACGAACTACTTCTCCATCAATTAAAATAGAACAAGCACCACATTGACTAATTCCGCAACCATATTTTGTTCCAGTCAATCCAATAATATCTCTAATTGCCCACAACAAAGGCATACCGCCTTGTGCTTCTATATTGTGGTTTTTTCCGTTGATTGTGAGTGTTTTCAAATGCTTGTTTTTTTAGTGTTGACTAAGTTACTACTTTTTTAAAAAAAGTAGTAAAAATAATTGAATTTAACTTTTTAGAATTTTTAGTACTCCCTTTTGAAATTTTTATATTAATTAAAGTAAAGTAACGCTATTCCATTAAAATTAATAAGGCATTTCTTTAGAATCATTCGTTTAAAAGATTCTAAAAAGGTATCTTAGCAATAATGCTAAAAACAGAGGGTTTTCCTTTGATTTAATAAGAAAAACAGGTAAAAAACCATTGGAATCTACAAAAAACATTCAAAAATCTATAAAGACATTATCAGAGCTTATTTTAATTTTAGATGAAGAAGAGAGGACAAATTACACAACTATTTTAAAATCTATGAATTTGCCAATTACAGAATTTAGAAAATACGCAACTTGGTCAGAAACGTGCTATACTCGGAATTGTATAGAAGAAAATGAAAACTTTGAATTAATTTTAATTTGTTGGGAAAAAGGGCAAAAAACAGCCATTCACGATCATGGAGGAGAAGAATGTTGGGTATATTTTGTTGAAGGAGGTTTTAGAGAGCATGTTTATAAAGAAAGTAAAAAAGGAGAGTTAAACGTTGTCAAAACCTCAAACTCTAAATCTGGAGGTGTTGCTTATATGATTGATTTTATGGGGTTTCATAATTTAGAAAATACATCAAATAAAAGAAGTATGTCTTTGCATTTATATGCAAAACCGATTAAGAATTGCAATGTGTATGATTCAGAAAAGAATGAATTTATTTGTAAGGAAATGTCTTATGATACAGTCAAAGAAATTCATCAATCAACACTAAAAAACAACAACAATATATGTCTGAATTAAGTAATGATTTAATCCTTTTTAATGAACTGATCGAAGTTTTATTAAACGAAGAAGAAAATCATCCAGTTGCAAAACGCATTGACTCAGATGTTTTATACGAAACTATTGATTTATCTCTTCAAAAAAACGCATTGTTAGACGATGCATTTAAAAAAATATTGAAAGAAGTTCTTATTGCCACGCCAAAAACAGCAACAAATTTATTTTTTAATCAACTATTTGGAGGAAGACAAAGTAAAGCTGTTTTAGGAGATTTATTGGCTGTTTTGTTAAATAACAGCATGTACACTTATAAAGTTGCTGGTCCGCAAGTTGGAATTGAACAAGAAATTATTAGACAGTCTTGCAATATGATTGGTTACGGATCACAAAGTAATGGAACTTTTCCTACTGGTGGATCGATGAGTAATTATATGGCATTGATTATGGCAAGAGACGTTAAAGATCCAGATTGTAGAAAAAATGGAATGTCAAAACCCTTAATCCTATATACTTCTAAAGCATCTCATTACTCGAATGCTAAAAATGCAAGTTTTGCAGGAATTGGAAAAGCAAATATTAGATATATTGAAACGGATGAAAAAGGGTGTATGATTCCTGCTAAATTAGAAGCACAAATTGAGTTTGATATTCAAAACGGAAATATTCCGACTTTTGTAAATGCAACTGCTGGGACAACAGTTTTAGGAGCTTTTGATCCCATTGATGAAATTGCTACTATTACAGAAAAATACAATATTTGGTTACATATTGATGGTGCTTATTGCGGTTCGGTTATTTTTAGTACTAAAAAGAAACATTTATTAAAAGGAATGGAACGATCTGATTCTTTTAGTTACAATGCACATAAAATGATTGGAACACCAATGACATGTTCTTTGATTTTAGTTAAAGATAAAAAGCATTTACACGATTCTTTTAGTAACGATGCAGATTATTTATATCAAACAGATGGAGATGATTTTAACTTAGGAAAAACTTCTTTTCAATGTGGAAGAAGAAACGATGCTTTGAAATTTTGGACGTTGTGGAAATCTATTGGAACCAATGGATTAGAAAAAATTATAGACCAACAATTTGATTTGGCAGAAGTTGCCAGAAACTATGTTGCAAATCATCCAGATTATACATTGTATAGTTTTGAAAATTCAATTTCTATTTGCTTTAATTATAAAAATATTGATCCTAAAACGTTATGTACATTATTGTATGAACATCAAATTACAGTTGTAGGTTTCGGTGCTTTTAATGAAGATTCTTTTATCAGATTCGTAACCATTAATGCAACAAATACAAAAGAAGATATTCTAAGTTTCTTTAACGTATTAGAAGAATTTGTAGATAACAACCCAATTCTTCTAGGAGAAACGAATTAATCAAACTGAATCTATTTTCTAAGTTCTATTTTTTATAAATTGTATTCGATACAGAATCTGGCAATAGAATAGAAGCATCACCACCATTTTTAACAACGTCTCTAACAATTGACGAACTGATAAAAGAGGTTTCTGCACTTGTTAAAAGAAATACAGTTTCTATTCCAGATAATTTTCTATTGGTTTGTGCAATTGCTTTTTCAAATTCAAAATCAGCAGGATTACGCAAACCACGTAAAATAAAATCCGCTTGGATAGATTTACAATAATCTACTGTTAAACCAGTATAAGTTTCTACAGTAATTTTCTGTTCAGCAAAAAAAGAATTTTGAATAAATT
Source organism: uncultured Flavobacteriaceae bacterium (assembly GCA_963974245.1). GTDB lineage: Bacteria > Bacteroidota > Bacteroidia > Flavobacteriales > Flavobacteriaceae > Polaribacter. Next base: position 244,276 of record CAXBBY010000001.1, read on the forward strand.
TCTTACGTTCTTCTACAGAAAACATATAATTTTTTTTTGCGTTGATGCCGATTGCAATTACAATTTCATCAAACAACGGTAAACTTCTAGAAATAATATCTACGTGTCCTAAAGTAATAGGATCAAAAGATCCTGGGAAAACTGCTTTTTTCATATTGTTATTTGTTTAATGCTAATTCTATGGCATTGTCAAATAAATCTGACAAACTAATATTGGCTGCATTTGCTTGTTGGGGTAAAAGACTTTCTTCGGTTAAACCAGGAACTGAATTCATTTCTAAGAAATACGGTTCACCATCAACCAAAATATATTCTGAACGAGAAAATCCGCTCATGTTTAAAATTGTATAAACTTTTTTTGCTATTACTCTCACTTTTTCTAAAACCTTTTCTGGTAAAATTGCTGGTGTAATTTCTTGAGATTTTCCTTGATACTTTGCGTCATAATCAAAGAAATCATTTTCTGTTTTGATTTCTGTTATTGGCAATATTTTGGTTTCTCCCTTGTACTGAATTACACCAACGGAAACTTCTGGTCCGTCTAAAAAACTTTCTATTAAAATTTCTGTATCTTCTTTGTATGCTTTTTGTATTCCTGTAATAATTTCTTCGGAAGAATATGCTTTTGAAATTCCGAAACTAGAACCGGCATTATTAGGTTTTATAAAACAAGGCAAACCAACTTTGGCAATAATTTTATCGGTATTAATACTATCGCCTTTGTTTAAATAAATTGATGTTGCTGTTTTAATTTCGTAATGTTTTACAACACTTAACGTGTCTCTTTTATTAAAGGTTAATGCTGTTTGATAAAAAGGCGCAGACGTATATTTGATTCCAATTAAATCAAAATAAGCAATAATTTTTCCATCTTCTCCAGGAGTTCCATGTATAGCATTAAAAATACAATCAAAGAAAATTTTAGCTCCTTTTATGGTTGTAGAAAAATCATTTTTATCAATTGGATATTCAATATTTTCATCGTTAACAACAACCCATTTATCTTTTAAAATATAAACTTTATACGGATTGTATTTTTCTCTATTTAAATATTTATAAACAACAGCACCACTTTTTAAAGAGATGTTTACTTCAGAGGAAAAACCTCCCATTATTATGGCAATATTTTTTTTCACTTGTAAGTTATTATTTAAGTATTGGCTATTCGTTTTTATTAATAATTTTATATTCGTCTTGTTTTTTTAATCTCTCTATAAAGGTTTTATTGTGAAAATTGTACTAACAAATTTATCAAAATATAAATAGAAAGACTAACGTTTGGTTTTATATCTTTGCTGTTATTAAAAAATTGATCATGAGCGTTTTGAAATTTATTAAAAGTACCTCTTTTTTTAAGCAAGTTGCTATTGCAATACTTGCAATTTTGATTTTGGTTTTTGGATTAAAATGGTGGTTTGGATTTATAACAAATCACGATCAAAAAATTGAAGTTCCTGATTTACATAAAATGGAATTGACAGAAGTTGCTACAAAGTTACAAGAGTTAAATTTATCTTTTATAGTAATAGATTCTACTAGATACAATCCAGATTATTTAAATAAATCGGTAATTGAGCAAAACCCAGAAGCTGGAGATTTTGTAAAAGAAAAAAGAAAGATTTATTTAACGGTAAATCCATCTAAATACAACGATGTTGTGTTGCCAAATTTAAATGGAAGAACAAAAAGACAAGCAGAAACACATCTGCGTTCTATTGGTTTTAGAATAGGAAAATTTTCTTATGTACCAGATATTGGTAAAGATGTTGTAAGAGGCATAAAACATAAAGGAAGAAAATTAAAACCTGGAAATAAACTTCCAAGAAACTCAGTAATTGATTTAATTTTAGGTGACGGAAAAAGATAGATTCAGCTATCAGCTATCAGCTATCAGTTATCAGTTATCAGTTATCAGTTAACAATTATCAGTTGTCAGTTATAAATTGTCAAACTGAATAAGTGAAATTTTCACTTAAAATAATACAGCACATTATTTATGCAGGAAGAAAATACAGATATAGAAAACGAGGAATTATACGAGCATTTTAGATTTACTGCGAGTGAAGGACAAGAGCCTTTAAGGGTTGATAAATATTTGATGAATTTTGTAGAAAATGCGACGCGTAATAAAGTGCAACAAGCTGCAAAAGCAGGAAATGTTTTGGTAAATGATGTTGCCGTAAAATCAAACTACAAAGTAAAACCAAATGATGTTGTTCGTGTTGTATTAGCGCATCCGCCAGCAGAAAATTTATTAATTTCAGAAGACATTCCGTTAGATATTATTTATGAAGACGACACCATAATTGTAGTAAATAAACCAGCAGGAATGGTTGTGCATCCAGGTCACGGAAATTATTCTGGAACGTTGGTAAACGGATTGATTCATCATATAGAAAACTTACCAACAAATTCTAATGAGCGCCCAGGTTTGGTGCATAGAATTGATAAAGATACAAGTGGATTGTTAGTCGTAGCAAAAACAGAATTTGCTATGGCGCATTTATCAAAACAATTTTTTGACCGAACTACAGAGCGTTTGTATTACGCGCTGGTTTGGGGAAATGTTGAAGAAGATAAAGGAACCATTGAAGGAAATATTGGACGTAGTTTTAAAAATCGTTTGCAAATGGATGTTTTTCCTGAAGGCGATTTTGGGAAACACGCAGTTACACATTATAAGGTTTTAGAACGTTTAACCTATGTAACATTAGTACAGTGTAAATTAGAAACTGGGCGAACACATCAAATTAGAGCACATTTTAAACATATTGGTCATACATTATTTAATGATGAGCGTTATGGCGGAAATGATATTTTAAAAGGAACAACCTTTACCAAATACAAACAGTTTATACAAAATTGTTTTAAAACCTTACCAAGACAAGCATTGCATGCAAAAACACTTGGATTTACACATCCAACAACAGGTGAGTTTATGCGTTTTAATTCTGAAGTACCTCAAGATATTGCAGATTGTTTAGAAAAATGGAGAACGTATTCAATTAATTCTAAAGATGAGGTTTAGGGGTTTCGCTAATTTATGAATATGGTTCCGTTTTAATGAATTATATTCAGAGTTAGAGAGCTTCAAATTTTTTTAGAAACAAGTTAAATTAAGCACATAAATTCCGTTTATAACAACATCAATATTATTTTTTAAAAAACTTGAGAGTGTTGGTTTCTAATTGTATTTTTACTTCATTAAGAAAATACATTTATGAAAATCATTATATCTCCAGCAAAATCGTTAGATTTTGAAAGTAAAGTTTCAACAAGCTTGCATTCTCAGCCACAATTTTTAGACGATTCAGTAAAACTGAATAAAAAATTAAAAACCTTGTCTCGGAAAAAAATTGCTGATTTTATGAGCATTTCAAAAGAGTTAGCAGAACTCAATTATGAACGCAATCAAAATTGGAGTATCCCATTTACACCAGACAATTCTAAACAAGCAATTTTTGCATTTACCGGAGAAGTTTTTAGAGGAATCGATGTCAATTCTTTAGAAGTTGATAAAATTCCGTTATTGCAAGATCGTCTGCGTATTCTTTCAGGCTTGTACGGTTTATTAAAACCGTTAGATTTAATTCAAGCCTATCGTTTAGAAATGGGTAAAAAATTAAAAGTTGGACGCGCAGAAAACTTATACAAATTTTGGGGTGATAAAATTACCAATGCTTTAAATGATGAGTTAGCCGATGATGATTTGTTAATTAACTTGGCAAGTTCAGAATATTTTAAAGTAATCAATCAAAAAGTATTAAAAGTGCCCATGATTACGCCAGTATTTAAAGATTTTAAAAACGGGCAGTACAAAACCATTATGACATTTGCTAAGAAAGCCCGTGGATTAATGGTGCGCTATATTATTGATAATAATGTTACAACCATTGATGCTTTAAAAGGATTTAATGTTGATGGTTATGGATTTGATGAAAATATGTCCATCGAAACAGGATTGGTTTTTACACGGTAAACAATTAACAATTAGCAAAACTCATTTCGAAATGACAAACCCTAACAAAATTTAATAAGATTGCTTCATTACATTCGCAATGACCAAACTTTGAACCTTTGAACCTTTGCAACTTTTTTATTTTTGATAACTGATAACTTAATCTAGCAATCCGCCAAACCAACAGTAACTGCCAAACCACCTTCAGAAGTTTCTTTGTAATTCCGATTCATGTCTTTTGCAGTTTCCCACATCGTGTCAATTACTTTATCTAACGGAACTTTTACTTCTTTTGGATCTGTTTCTAATGCCAATTCCGCAGCATTAATTGCTTTAATTGCTCCCATTGCGTTACGTTCTATACACGGAATTTGTACTAAACCACCAATCGGATCACAAGTTAACCCTAAGTGATGCTCCATTGCTATTTCTGCAGCAACTAAACATTGTGCTGGCGTTCCGCCTAAAACTTCTGTTAAAGCAGCTGCAGCCATTGCAGAAGAAACTCCAATTTCTGCTTGGCAACCGCCCATTGCAGCAGAAATAGTTGCATTCTTTTTAAAAATACTACCTATTTCTCCAGCAGTTAATAAGAATCTTTTTATTTCGCTAAAATCTGCATCGTGATTTTCAATCACTAAATAATACATTAAAACAGCAGGAATTACGCCAGCACTTCCGTTTGTTGGAGCTGTAACAACTCTACCTAAAGAAGCATTTACTTCGTTTACAGACAAAGCAAAACAACTTACCCATTTTAAAATTTCTCTAAACTTAACTTCTGTACTTCTAATGGCAGAAACCCATTCTTTTGGATTTGTATAAGAACAGTCTTTAATCAATTTATTATGCATGCTTAAAGCTCTACGTTTTACGTTTAATCCGCCAGGTAAAATGCCATCTGTATGACAACCAATATACATGCATTCTAACATTGTGTCCCAAATTCTACGCAATTCAAAATCAATTTCATCGGCAGATTTTAACTCCAATTCATTTTTAAAAACAATGTCAGAAATTAATTTATTGTCACGTTCACAATATTCTTCTAACTGTTTTGCTCTGTTGATTGGATATGGAAAGTTTTTTTTAGAGATTTCTATTTCTTCTTCTAAGTTATCTTCTTCTTGTACAATAAAACCACCACCAATAGAGTAGTACGTTTCTTTTGAAAGGATTGTTTTATCATGATAGGCTGTAAAGGTTATTCCGTTAGAATGAAAAGGTAAAAAATCCCTGTTAAAAGTGATGGTATTTTCTGTATAAGGAACATCATCTAAAGCGTTCAATTTTAAAACACCTGAGTCTTTTATGTTTGATATAATTGTATGTATAGAATCAATTGGAATAAACTCTGGATCGGTTCCGCTTAACCCTAAAATAACTGCTAAATCTGTAGCGTGTCCTTTTCCTGTTAAAGAAAGTGAACCATATAAATCTACTTTAATGTGTGTAATAGCATCAGTAATAATTTCTAAATTCAACTTTTTTATCCAAAGTTGAGCAGCACGCCAAGGACCAAGTGTGTGTGAGCTTGATGGACCAACACCAATCTTTAACATATCAAAAACACTAATAAATTGCGACATACATAAATTTTTGGCTAATGTATAAAAATTGTCTATTTGAAAAATTTTATTTTTTTGAATTTTGCGACGTTTGTTTATATTAATTTATGTCAACCTGTCACACTTTTTGAGTTCTAATGAATAGAAACTGACATTTTTTTAATGAAAAAGCAATGGCATACAAATTGACTATTAGAGAAATGTAAAATGAAATTAAAATATTAATTATATAAATAACGATTATGAGTAAAATTATAGGAATTGACTTAGGAACTACGAATTCATGTGTTTCCGTAATGGAAGGAAATGAGCCAGTTGTTATTCCTAATGCAGAAGGAAAAAGAACAACACCTTCTATTATTGGATTTGTTGAAGGAGGAGAGCGTAAAGTTGGTGATCCTGCAAAAAGACAAGCAGTAACCAATCCAACAAAAACAGTGTATTCTATCAAACGTTTTATGGGAAACAAATATTCTGAATCTAAAAAAGAAGCAGAAAGAGTTCCTTATAAAGTGGTAAAAGGAGACAATGATACACCAAGAGTAGATATTGATGGCCGTTTATATACGCCACAAGAAATTTCTGCAATGATTTTGCAAAAAATGAAAAAAACTGCTGAAGATTATTTAGGACAAGATGTTACTGAAGCGGTAATTACAGTGCCAGCATATTTTAATGATGCACAAAGACAAGCTACAAAAGAAGCTGGAGAAATTGCAGGATTACAAGTTCGTAGAATTATCAACGAGCCAACTGCTGCTGCTTTAGCGTATGGAATGGATAAAAAAGGAGTTGACCAAAAAATTGTTGTTTTTGATTTTGGTGGTGGAACACATGATGTTTCTATCTTAGAATTAGGAGACGGAGTTTTTGAAGTGTTAGCAACTGATGGAGATACACATTTAGGTGGTGATGATGTAGATCAAAAAATCATCAACTGGTTAGCAGAAGAATTTAAAGCTGAAGAAAATATTGATTTACGTAAAGACCCAATGGCTTTACAACGTTTAAAAGAAGCAGCAGAAAAAGCAAAAATTGAATTATCTAGCTCAGCTACTACAGAAATCAATTTACCTTATGTTACTGCAACTGCTAGTGGACCAAAACACTTGGTAAGAAGTTTAACTAAAGCGAAATTTGAGCAATTAATTGACGATTTAGTAAAAAGAACAATTGCTCCATGTGAATCTGCGTTAAAAGCTGCAGGTTTATCTAAAAGTGATATTGATGAAGTAATTTTAGTTGGTGGTTCTACAAGAATTCCTGCTGTACAAGAAGCAGTTGAGAAATTCTTTGGAAAAGCACCAAGTAAAGGAGTGAATCCTGATGAAGTTGTTGCTTTAGGAGCTGCAATTCAAGGAGGAGTTTTATCTGGAGATGTAAAAGATGTATTGTTATTAGATGTTACACCTTTATCTTTAGGGATCGAAACTATGGGGAATGTATTTACTAAGTTAATTGAAGCAAATACAACAATTCCAACTAAGAAATCACAAGTATTTTCTACAGCCGTAGATAATCAACCTTCAGTAGAAATTCATGTTTTACAAGGAGAAAGAGCAATGGCTGCGGATAATAAAACAATTGGACGTTTTCATTTAGATGGTATTCCACCAGCAGGAAGAGGAATTCCTCAAGTTGAAGTTACTTTTGATATTGATGCAAACGGAATTATTAAAGTTTCTGCTTTAGATAAAGGAACTAATAAATCTCATGAAATCAGAATCGAAGCTTCATCTGGATTGTCAGAAGAAGAAATCGAAAAAATGAAAAAAGATGCAGAAGCAAATGCTGATGCTGATAAAGAAGCAAAAGAAACTGCAGAAAAAATCAATGGCGCAGATGGTATGATTTTTCAAACTGAAAAGCAATTGAAAGAATTTGGAGAAAAATTATCTGACGATAAAAAAGCACCAATCGAAGCTGCATTAGTTGAATTAAAAGCTGCTCACGAATCTAAAGATATTGCACAAATTGATACAGCAATGGAAAGGATAAATGAAGCTTGGAAAGCTGCTTCTGAAGAAATGTATAAAGCAGAGCAAGAAGCAACTCAAAAAATGCAAGACGAACCAGAAATTTCTAATGAAGGTGATTCTAGTGATACTGTTGAGGATGTTGATTTCGAAGAAGTAAAGTAAGTGAAATCGTATTTTGTTTTCAAAATACGTAACTGAACTTATCCCGCTGAAAAGCGGGATCTCAAAACAGATATTTCTGAATAAGATTTAGCTATTTCTGAATAAGATCTAGCTATTTCTGAACAAGATTCTAGAAATAAATAATAAAACGCAATCATTTATTAGGTTGCGTTTTTTTTATGCGTCATTGAGATGAACGAAGCAATCTCATTATGATAAATCAGATTGCTTTAGTACTTTCGCAATGATATTAAATTACCATTTTGAAAACGTACAATCAAACCAACTTTTTTAAATACACTTTTTGTGAGTTTCAACAAGTTGATCCTATTCAATTTCCAGAAAAAATTAACTATAAAAGTAAAGCTGGTAGTCAGTATTTTTATACAGAGAAAGGTGTTTATCGATATTCAAATCATTGGGGAAGAGTTGCCAATTGTAGATGGCGTTTACTTTCTGATGAAAAAATTAAAAATCAAAACTACTATGTTGGGTTTGCAGAATGGACAGATTTTCATCCTTTGAACGAAACCGAAAAGCAATTTTATATAGCTGTTGATTTTGAAAATAAGCGTGTCGATTTTCATCATAAAGGAGCAGAAGAAAACACTTTTTTATTTTTCGTAGCAACTGCTCAGAAAAAAGTAATTCAAATTAGAAAATTGTTTTTAGATGAAATATGGGCAAAATATTTTGATACAGATATTGATATTCTTCGAAAAGAAATAATTACAGAATTCATCAATTCTAATAAAACGTTACAACAATTAAAACGAGCACATCAATAGTGAAATTTTGTGTTTTTTTCAAAAATTTGCTCTTATAATTTAGCAATAAAACAATTCATCATTCCTTTTTTACAATTCAGTATTTCTTTTTAGTAAGTCCTTTTCATCTGTTACATCTTTGTGGAATCAAACAAACAAATTCATAAAAATGAAACAAGTATTATTTTTTCTCATTGCCACTTGTCAAATTTCTTTAACAGCGCAAACTACAGTCTCTGGTAAGGTAACAGATAAAAAAGGAGAACCAATTATTGGTGCAAACGTGTTTTTAGATGGTACTTATGACGGAACATCAACCAATGAAAAGGGAGATTTCTCTTTTACAACTTCAGAAAAAGGAATTCAAACCTTAAAAATTTCATTTATTTCTTACGAACCATATACTAAAACTGCGGATGTAAAAACATTTTCAAAGTTGCTGATAAAATTAAGAGAAGATGTAAATACTTTAGATGCTGTAAACATAAATGCAGGAACTTTTGAAGCAGGAGATAATGCAAAAGTTACTGCTTTAAAACCATTAGATATTGTAACAACAGCAGGAGCGCTAGGAGATTTTGTTGGTGCTTTACAAACATTGCCAGGAACATCAAATGTTTCTGAAGATGGACGATTATTTGTGCGTGGAGGAGAGGCAGAAGAAACACAAATTTTTGTAGACGGAATTAGAGTTTTTACTCCGTATTCTCCAACAGCGAAAAATATTCCTACAAGAGGAAGATTTTCTCCATTTTTATTTAAAGGAATTACATTTTCTACAGGTGGATATTCTGCAGAATACGGACAAGCGTTATCGAGTGTTTTATTGTTAAATTCAATTGATGAACCTACAGAAGAAAAAACCGATTTGTCTTTTATGACAGTTGGTTTAGGAATAGGAAATACACAAATTTGGGATAAAAAATCATTGAGTGTAAATGCATCGTATATTAATTTAGCACCTTATCAAGAAGCTTTTCCAGATAAAAATGTATGGCAAAAACCTGTGCAATCTTTAGGAGGTGAAATGATTTATCGGCAGAGAGCAAAAAATGATGGAATGTTAAAAATGTACGCAGCGTTTAGCTATACAGATTTTGATGTAACACAAGAAGATATCAATTTACCAAACGGATTTCGTTTTGGATTAGAAAATAGAAACCTTTATTTTAATACTTCATATAAAGGGTTTTTAAAAAATAATTGGACTTTTTTAACTGGTTTGTCGTTAACAAATGATCATTCAGATATTAAATTAGAAGCTGATAAAGTAACCAACGATGAAAATTCTGCACATTTTAAAATACGATTAAAAAGAAACATCAACAATCGTGTAAAAATAAATATCGGTGCAGAATATTTTATGACCAACTTTAAAGAAAATTTTAAGAGTTTAAACTTAGGGGATTTCAAGTACGGATTTGATAATAATATTTTCGGAATGTTTACAGAAGCGGATGTGTTTTTCTCTAAAAATGTTGCTGCAAAAGTTGGTGTTAGGGCAGAGTATTCTGAGTTGTTAAAAGAGTTTACACTTTCCCCAAGAGTTTCTTTGGCGTATAAAGCAAGTGAAAATGGTCAGTTTTCTTTAGCGTATGGGCAATTTTATCAAAACCCTAAGAATGATTATTTAAAATTTAACACCAATTTTAAAGCAGAAAATACCTTGCATTTAATTGCCAACTATCAATATGTAAAAGAGAGAAAAATTTTAAGAATTGAAGCGTATTATAAAAATTATAAGGGCTTAGTAAAATACGATACTAATTTTACATTGCCAACATCAAACTATTCTAATAATGGTTTTGGATATGCAAAAGGATTGGATGTTTTTTGGAGAGACAATAAAACGTTTAAAGAAACAGATTACTGGATTTCGTATTCCTTTTTAGATACCAAAAGAGATTATAAAAATTATAGTGCTTCTGCAACACCAAATTTTGTTGCCAAACACAATTTATCAGTAGTAGTTAAACATTTTGTAACCGATTGGAAAAGTCAAATAGGGTTTAGTTATAATTACGCTTCTGGTAGAAATTATACAAATCCAAATAAGGCAGGATTCTTAAACGATAAAACCAAAAGTTACAATGCATTAAATGCAAATTGGGCGTATTTAATAAGTCAACAAAAAATACTATATATATCGGTTAGTAATGTGTTGGGAACAAAAAATATTTACGGATATCAATATGCAAGTCAACTAAATTTACAAGGAAAATTTGAAAGCAGAGCAATCACTCCAACAGCAGATAGATTCTTTTTTATAGGTTTCTTCTGGACAATTAGTGACAATAAAAACGACAATCAATTAAATAATTTATAAATGTTAGTTCGAGTATCACGCTTTAGGCGTGATGTATCGAGAACTAGTAGAATTAACAGCTCAGTATAAAAAAACAACAATTCGGTTATAAAGATGTTTTTAAATCTTAAAATTAGTAGATATTTGAACAGAAATAAAATCTAAACATCATGCAAAAAATAATTTTAACACTCGTATTTATAATCACAAGTTTTTTTCTTTTACATGCACAAGAGAAAGAAACACATACAATAACAGTAAAAATTTCCGGAATGAAATCTGATAAAGGGGATGTTTTTGTTGCTTTATACAATTCTAAAAACGATTTTTTGAAGAAAAGTTTTAAAGGAGCTATTGTAAATGTGGTTGATAAAAAAGCAACAGTAGTTTTTGAAAATATTGAAAATGGAATCTATGCAATTTCAGTTTTTCATGATGAAAATGACAATAAAAAAATGGACACTAAAATTTTTGGAATCCCAAAAGAACCAATAGGAACCTCAAATGATGCAACAGGTTTTATGGGACCACCAAAATTTAAAGATGCAAAATTTAATGTAACAAAAGATATTACAATTCCTATACAAGTAGAATAAACTATTGTCATTGCGAATGTAATGAAGCAATCTTTTAAATTAATGAGATTGCCACGAAATTAAAATTTATTTCAATGACAGTAATCATTATAAACAAACTAAAATATTTAAAGATGAAAAAAATAACACTAATATTAGCAATTATTTTCGCTGTAAATGTATCAGCGCAATCACCTTATGAAAAAGGAATGACCAAAGCATTTGAACTTTGGGGACAACAAAAAAACACAGAAGCTATACAACTTTTTGAAAGAATTGCATCCGCAGAAAAAGACAATTGGTTGCCACCTTATTATGCCGCAACCATATTAATTATTGACGGTTTTTCTATCAAAGACGAAGCAAAGTTAAAAACACAATTAGACAAAGCACAAGAGTTGTTAGATGACGCAAATGCACTTTCTAAAAGCAATCCAGAAATTATCATAACACAAGCAATGTTAAATACAGTATATGTTGCTTTTGACGGGCAAAAATACGGAATGACATTATCTGGTGAGAACATACAATTGTATGCAGCAGCATTAAAAATTGCACCAAATAACCCAAGAGTAGTTTTAGGAAAGGCACAATGGGATATTGGCGGAGCAGCATTTTTTGGACAATCTACCAAACCATTTTGTGCAGAAATAGAACGCTCTATAGAATTGTTTAAAAAGGAAAAATCAGCAGGAAAATTTCATCCTTTTGGTGGCATTGAAAGAGCGCAAGAAGCGTTAAAACAATGCGAGAAATAAATAGTTTTATAATTAGTTGAATTTAAAAAGCTTTCATCAGAAATGATGAAGGTTTTTTGTGATTCGCTAACTTATATGATATCGAACGTTTTAATGTTTTATATCAGTAGTTACCGAAAAACAAGTTTAGAAACAAGTTAAATTACAGCGCTTTATTTTTAGTTTGTATAATTTCTGCGGCAATACTAATTGCAATTTCTTCTGGAGTTTCACTTTTAATATGAATTCCTATTGGCGCAAAAACAGTGTCAAGTTCTTCTTGTTTAAAACCTTCTTTTTGTAAAACTTCCCACATAGTTTTTAGTTTCGCTTTGCTTCCTAAAACACCAACATAAGCATAGTTGTTTCGTAGCAATTGACTCAATACCAATTTGTCATCCGTATATTTATTGGTCATAATTGCCACATAACTATCGTTTCCTTTTTTAATGAAATCGGCAATTTTTGTATACTCAATTACGTGTTTTTGATGCGCAAAAGTATTTGATTCTAGCGTGTTTAAATTGTCTCTGTTATCAAAAACTACAACTGTAAAGTTTAAGAACCGAAACAGTTTAGAAACCGCCAAACCAACATGTCCGCCACCAACAATATACAGCGTTTCTTTAGAACCTATATTTTCTTTGAATAGCCAATTCGTTTCAGAATTGATTTTGACTTTGTGTTTTTCTGAAATTTTTGCTTTTGTAAATTCAATTCCAATAGGTGAGAAGCTCAATGTTTGTTGCTGATTGTTTTGTAAACAATTAAGAATATTTTCTACAAGTTGAATATTTGAATTGTTTAACGGATGAAAAACTACGGTTTGTTCTCCAGAACAAATCATCCCAGATTTGTCTTTTCCGTTTCCTTGGTGAATTTGTTTTCTGAAAAATATAGGTTGATTTTCTTTCTGCAATAATTCTTTTACTTCTTCTACTAAGGTAAATTCCATAACGCCACCGCCAACAGAACCGAAGATAAATCCATCATCAGCAACCAACATTTTAAATCCTTTTCTGCCAGGAGAACTTCCAAAATTTTCGATAACCGTTAAGAGATATACTTTTTTATCTTGTTGTAATTGCGTTAAAAGTTGTTGCCAAAAATCCATAGTTCTATTTATGTTAGCAATATACAAAAATGCACATACTACAAAATGGGTTTTTAGTGAATTTCATTTACCTTTGAGTTAAAAGAATTCTAGATGGAGCCAATTTTAGAAATGAAAGATGCATTGAGAAAAGAAATGTATAAGAAACGTGCTCAAAACAAATCGACCGCTATAAAAGACTACGATTTATGGATTTGTGCCGAACTAGAAAAATTGGTAAAAGAAAAAAACGCAAAAGTGGTTCATGCATATTTACCCATGGGAACAGAAATTGATATTCGTCCGTTTATACAAAATGCATTAACAAAAGGAATTAAAATTATTTCTCCAAAAACTTTACCAAAACGCCAATTAGAGAATTTAGAATTACATTCTTTATTAGCAGTAGAAAAAGGTGTTTTTGGCACCTCGTATCCAGCAAATTCTACTGTGTATTCTGGAAATTACGATTTGGTTATTGTGCCAGGTTTAGCTTTCGATAATCAAAACTTTAGATTGGGTTATGGCGGCGGATATTACGATACGTTTTTAGAGCAACATCCAACTGCATTTAAAATCGGGATTTTTTATCCGTTTCAAGAAGTAACTTCCGTTCCTAAAGAAAACCACGATGTTTGTTTGGATCAAATTTTAGTAAAAAAATTAGTCTAGTTTTTTAGAAGTTACGTAATAATTTACATCCACTTTTAAAGTTACATTTGTTGTGTTTAACGTTTCTGTTTTCCAAAAAGTAGTTGGCTGTAGTGTCTTCGTTTTCCCGTTAATTGTTACTTTTATGGGCATATTAAATTCGTCAACAACTTTATTCCATTTGTATTTTAATTTGTTTCCTCTAATAGCATAAGTAAATTCAGGAATTCTATAATCTCTAAGGTATTGATTGAAAACTGTAGTTAAATTGATGTCTGCAATTTGAGATATATACTCTTCAATTTGTTTTGTGGTTACTGTTTGATGATAAAATTCGCTATTTAATCCACGTAAAATTTGCCGCCATTTTTCATCATTATTTACTAACTGACGAATGGTGTGTAACATGTTTCCACCTTTGTTATACATATCTCCAGAACCAGAATTATTTACATCGTATTTTCCTATAATAGGACTTTTGTTTCCGATGGTTTTTCTTAGTCCAATAATGTATTCAGTAGCTGCTTTTTTACCATAATAATATTCTAAAAATAAACTTTCAGAATAGTTGGTAAAACTTTCATGAATCCACATATCTGCCATGTCTTTATACGTAATATTGTTAGCAAACCATTCGTGTCCAGATTCATGAACAATAATAAAATCGAATTTTAAACCCCAGCCAGTTCCAGATAAATCTCGGCCTAAATATCCATTTGCATATTTGTTTCCGTAGGTAACAGAACTTTGATGTTCCATTCCTAAATAAGGCACTTCTACTAATTTATAACCATCTTCATAAAAAGGATATTTTCCAAACCAATGTTCAAAAGCTTTCATCATTTTTGGAGCATCTTTAAACTGTTTTTTTGCTTTTTCAAGATTGTCTTTTAACACATAATAATCCATGTCTAAAACACCACCTTCTCCATTATACTTTTCTGAAAAATGAGCGTAATCTCCAATATTTACGTTTACTCCATAATTATTGATAGGGTTTTTTACTGTCCAATTGTAAGTTGTTGTGCTGTCAGAATGCTTTTCTATATCTTTTAGTTTTCCGTTAGAAACTTCCATTAAATTTGATGGAACACGAACACTAATGTCCATATTTTCAACTTCATCATACATATGATCTTTATTTGGCCACCAAACGCTTGCTCCTAAACCTTGACACGATGTTGCTATAAAATGATTGTTGTTTTTGTCTTTTTTCCATGAAAAACCACCATCCCAAGGAGCTCTTTTTGCTTCTTGTGGTTTTCCTTCATAATACACAATAACAGAATTTACGGCACCAACTTCTTGCTTTTCTTCTAGTTGGATAAAATGTGCATTTATCTCAGAAAGCACTTTTAGCTCTTTACCATTTTGGGTTACTTTAGTTATTTTTAAAGGTGATTGTAAGTCTATTTGTAATACTTGATATGGTTTTAATACTATATATTCTACTGTGTTTTTCCCTTTGATAGATTTTGTTTCTGGAAAAACTTGAATATCTAAATGATAATATTTTAAATCCCACCAAACTCGTTCTGGAGTTATTGATCCTCTTAAAGAATCTTGTCTAGTAAAATTATTTTTTTGTGCTGATATCGAAATTGTAATTAGAAGAAATGCAATACTCAAAAACGTTTTATTTTTCATTTTGTAGTGTTATAATGTGGATGCTAAGTTAAGTTATTTAACGAACTTTCTAATTTTTTATGTATAAACTGAAAACCAGTGTTATTAATTTTATCAGAAGAAACTCTACTTCCTGTAGTTAATATAATAGACATTTTACCAAAAATTAATTTTAATAAAAATGTAGGAACTCCAATTGGAACAAATAGTCTTTTTGTTTTTTTAGCTAATAATCTAGAGAAACTATAGCTGGTTTGCTGCTCTGGAGCAACTGCATTAAAAATTCCTGTTACATTATTTTCTATGGCAAAAATGAACATATTAGTTAAGTCATTTATATCAATCCAAGGTATATATTGTTTTCCGTTTGCAATCGGGGTAATAATTGGTGTTTTCATTTTTTCTAATGCGCCACCTTTTTTACTCAATACAATTCCGAGTCTAAAAATTGTAGTTGGAATTTCAATTTCATCAAATTCTAACACCGATTTTTCCCAAAGTTGACAAACATTTCCAAGAAAATCGTTTGCCGGTAAATCGGTTTCTGTAAAAATTTTATCAGTAGTTTTTGCTCCGTAATAACCAACAGCAGAAGCAGAAATAAAACCACGAAGCGGTACTTTTAATTCTTGTATTTTATTGAATACTAATTCAGTTGATTTTGTTCTGCTAGTAATTATTTCTTCTTTTCTTTTTGGCGTCCATCTTTTTTCGGCAATTCCTGCGCCAGCCAAATGAATGACGTAATCTAGGTTTTCAAATGCTTTTTCATCAATAAAATTGTTAGCAATATCCCAAGAAAAATCATTTTCTTTTTTTTGGGTTCTTGTTAAAATGCGAACTATATATCCTTTATCAGATAGTTTGTTGTTAAGCATTTGTCCAACCAATCCTGTTCCTCCTGTAATTAATACTGTTACCAATTGCTTCTAGATTTTATATTTTGATTACAAAGAGAAATAATTTCTTTAATTATTTTTTCTCTTGTTGCCTCTCTTTTTGCTTGATGCAACCAATACAGATAGCTTTTTCTGTATGATTGTGCAAAGTTTTGGTAATTATTAAAAGCGGTAGTATTTGCATCAAATAGTTGTTGTAAATCATTTGGGATAATTCCTTTTTCTACAGCATCTAAAGCTGTCCAAGAACCATTATTTTTAGCAATTTTAATTTTATTCAAACCAGATGAATGCATTAAATTATCATTGAGTAATTCTTTAATGTATCTTTTATTTAATGCGCTCCAAACACTTTTATCATTTCTTGGACCAAACGCTTGTTTTCTTTTTCCGTTTCCTAAACTTTTTACAGTAGAGTCTATCCATCCAAAACACAAAGCAACTTTAACAGCTTCTTCCCAAC
This sequence comes from uncultured Flavobacteriaceae bacterium, assembly GCA_963974245.1. Lineage (GTDB taxonomy): Bacteria > Bacteroidota > Bacteroidia > Flavobacteriales > Flavobacteriaceae > Polaribacter. Next base: position 261,059 of record CAXBBY010000001.1, read on the forward strand.
GCATTGATTCTTCTTTGTTTTCTACTTTGTAAAAAATTAAAAAAATTCCTTTTGAAGAAATATGATTTTCTTCAAGCCATTCTCTCCATTCAATATCATTTCTAAAATAGAGTTCTGGTTTTTCTACCATTTTCTAATAATCTTAGAAGGAAAAACAACCACACTTTCATGCCCGCCTTTACCAACAGCTGCAACACCAAAAAAGAAATTATCAACAACAATTCCTTCTAATAAAAAACGAGAAACATCTCCAACATAACGACTGTTATCCCAAGTAGGAGAAGTGGTATCTCTCCAATAAATTTTATATCCTTTTGCGCCATCAACTTTGTCCCATTTTAATTTTACAGAAGCTTTAACTGCGCCGCCAATTCCTACATTTTTTGGTGATGGTGGGGCAGAAGCAATGCTTGCCATTGTAATTGCATTTACAGACGTTAATTTTTTTGCATAATCAAAATTTACATGCTCAAAAGTGTCGCCATATTTAATGCCGTTTTCTACTCTAATATTTTGATGTTGTTGTGTGTAATTTTCATGCGCTTCCATAATTCTGACTCCTGCAAAACCTAAATCATTAAAAGGTCTGTGATGTCCACCACGACCAAATCTATCTAAACGGTAAATCATCATCGGGTTCATTTCTGGCATGTATGTTTTTGTTATTTTATGTGTATAACGCGCTAACTGACGAGAAATTCCATCAACTTCACCACCATAAAAACGTCTTGCTTTACGTTGCCTTTCTGTTTCATTTGCTGGCACTGGTTCTGAGAAAATTCTAAAAGATCTATTGTCAATTACGCCATCAACTCCAGTAATATTTCCAATCATATCATTGTTTAAAATTCCAATAATGTCCCAACCTTTTTCTTTTGCATATTTTGCTAAACCTGCACCACCAAACAAACCTTGCTCTTCACCAGATAATCCAACATAAATAATGCTATTTTCGAATTTATATTTTGATAAAACTCTAGCTGCTTCAATAGTTCCTGCCATTCCAGAAGCATTGTCATTTGCGCCAGGAGCATCTGTTGTGAAATCAGATCCATTACTTGCTCGAGAATCAATATCGCCACTCATAATTATATATCTGTTAGGATACTTTGTTCCTTTTTGTACTGCAACAACATTTACAATCCAAGCATCATGTGGTGCTCGACGATTTCCTTTTTTAGTAACAAAATCTTTTTGATAAAACACATTGATACAATTGTTACAATCTTTAGAGATGGTTTCAAATTCAGATTTTATCCAACGACGAGCAGCACCAATTCCACGTGTAGAAGAAATCGTGTCGCTAAAGGTATTTCGTGTTCCAAATTCTGTGAGTGTTTTTACATCCTTTTTAATTCTGTCTGCAGAGATATTATCAATAATATCATAGATTTTTTGATCTGTTTGAGCAGATAAAATAAGGGTTGTAAATAAAGCAAAAGTTGTGAGTGTTTTTTTCATGATAAAAATTTAAAGCACTAATGTATAAAAAATAAAAACCACTTCTAATTAGAAGCGGTTTTTATTGGGTTTAATGTCTCGTCCTAATATAGTGTCACATAATTATTTGTCTTGTCTTGAAATAGTATGTTACATTAAAAATTATTTCGGGATACTTACGAGTATAGAAATAAAACTACTGCTTAGTCATAGTTGCAGTCATTTTTGTAACCATATCTTGTCCTTGTACTACTATTTTCATATTAATATTAGAAATCAATGGCACTCCAGAATTTCTTTCAACTTTAATATCTCCTGTAATTGTTCCTTCGCCCGCTCCAGATACAACACCAGAAATATCTAAAAGAACATTGTTTTTGGTGATTGATTTTACTTTATAGGTAAAGTTCATGGTCATTCCCTTGTCTGACTTATTTATTGCCCAAGTATCACCGACTCTAACAACTTTTTTAGGGTAAACAATATTACTAGATTGTTTTGCGAAATCACTCGTTCCAGGTATATCTGGCACAACAGTTGTCTCTATGATTTCTCCTATTTTGTTTCCTTTAACTGTAATTACAGCTTGTAACATTGGTTCCATTTGACCTTTCATCATTTTACCAGTAGCGTCTAATTCCTCATCGCTTTTTGAAGAATCGTAACTCATATTCATACCACCTTGACTCATATCCATAGATATCTGAGTAATTTTCATTTCACTCATATATGTGTCTCCTGCAACGTTAGTAATATTTTGTTTCATCTTCATGCCCATATCCATAGACATTGCAGCGCCCATATCTTGAGACATCTTCATGTTCATTTCATACGAATCTCCTTTTTTATAGTTTAATCTTAATAAAACTGATTCTTGTGCGTTTGTGTTAATTGTAAATGCAATTACAATTAAAATAAGTAGTTTTTTCATTTGTTTTTATTCTAAAAATTTAAGTGCTAAATATACTATCAAAAATTGATTTATAATACAATTATTAAAAAATAAAAACGCTCGGATAATTCCGAGCGTTTTTATAAATGCAATTCTAATTTAGTTTAAAAATCTTGATTGATATCCCAAGCTTCTAAAGTTTCTTTTAGCATTTTGATAAACATTCCGCCCAAAGCACCGTTTACAACTCTATGATCGTACGAATGAGAAACAAACATTTTTTGTCTGATTCCAATAAAATCTCCATCTGGTGTTTCAATAACAGCAGGAACTTTACGAATTGCTCCTAATGCTAAAATAGCCACTTGTGGTTGATTTATAATTGGTGTTCCCATTACAGAACCAAAACTTCCAACATTGGTTACCGTGTATGTTCCACCTTGAATATCGTCTGGTTTTAATTGGTTTGCTCTTGCTCTTCCTGCTAAATCATTTACCGCTTTTGTCATACCAACTAAATTTAGTTGATCTGCGTTTTTTATTACAGGCACAATTAAATTACCATCAGCTAAAGCAGCTGCCATTCCTAAGTTAATATTTTTTCTTTTAATGATGGTATCACCATCAACAGCAATATTTATCATTGGATATTTCTTAATTGTAGATGCAACGGCTTGCATTAAAATTGGAGTAAAAGTCAATTTTTCTCCCTCTCTTTTAAAGAATGCATCTTTTACTTTAGTTCTCCACTTTACAATATTAGTAACATCAATTTCTATAAATGATTGAACATGTGCAGAGGTTTGAACAGAATCGACCATGTGTTTGGCAATCAATTTCCCCATTCTACTCATTTCAATTACCTCATCTTCTCCGTTTACAGAAACTGGCGCAGCTTTTGGCTGCTCTGCTACTTTTTGAGGAGCAGCACTTCTATTTTCTATATATGATAAAATATCGTCTTTTGTAACTCTTCCATCTTTTCCATTACCAGAGATCGATTCTAATTCTTGCATAGAAACGCCTTCTTTCTGAGCAATATTTCTAACTAAAGGAGAGTAAAATTTTCCACTTTCAGAAGTTTTTGCAATTGGAGTAGCAACCTGTTCTATTGTTGCTTCTACTTCTTTTTCTATTTCAACAACTTCTTTTGGAGACTCATTCGATTTATTTGAAACCTCAATAGCTTCTCCTCCTTCAGTTTCTATAATAGCAATTGTTGCTCCAACAGCAACAACATCATCTTTCTCAAATAAAATTTCAACTAAAGTACCTTCTACTTCACTTGGCACTTCAGAATCAACTTTATCTGTAGCAATTTCTACAATTGCTTCATCTAACTCTATCGTATCACCAACCTCTTTTAACCATGATGTAATTGTTGCTTCTGCAACACTTTCACCCATTTTAGGAAGTTTTAATTCAAATCTAGCCATTACATTATTTGTTTTACAGACTGCGAAAGTACTAAATTTCAATGATTATTTATTGAAATTTTTATTGAAAAATAAAAATGAAGTGAAATAAAAAATTACACTATTCGCAAATAAGTGCAACTATTTGTTTATCAAAAACCATATTCGCAGTTAATATGATTTATTAATAAATATATAATAATATTTTAAATCCAATGTTTCGGATTTGCCAACACTTCTAATAATTTGGACTCATCAGAATTTTCTTCTGGATGATGATTGTATTTCCATTGAACCACTGGAGGCAAACTCATTAAAATACTTTCTATTCTTCCATTTGTTTTTAATCCAAACAAGGTTCCTCTATCGTGTACTAAGTTAAATTCAACATAACGACCTCTGCGCACTTCTTGCCAATCTTTATGTTTTTTAGAGTACTCAATATCTTTTCTTTTTTCTACAATAGGCACATAACTTTCTAAAAAACTGTTGCCAACTTCTGTCACAAAATTAAATCTGTCTTCTATTGAAAACTCATCTGTTTTTTTTAAGTAATCAAAAAACAAACCTCCAATTCCACGCGCTTCATTTCTGTGTGCATTCCAAAAATAAGTATCACAGGTTTCTTTAAACTGCGGATAAAATTCTGAATGATGTTTGTCGCAAGCTGTTTTACAAACGGTATGAAAATGAACTGCATCTTCTTCAAACAAATAATACGGAGTTAAATCTTGCCCGCCACCAAACCATTGAGTAACAACATCTCCAGAAGAATTATACATTTCAAAATAACGCCAATTTGCATGAACTGTTGGCACAAACGGATTTTTTGGATGCAATACCAAACTTAACCCACACGCAAAGAAATTTCCTTCTTCTACTCCGAATTGTTTACGCAATGCTTCTGGCAATTCACCAAATACTTTAGAAATATTTACGCCACCTTTTTCAAAAATATTTCCATTTTCTATAACACGCGTTTTACCGCCACCACCTTCAGCACGCTTCCATACATCTTCTTTAAATGTTGCTTTTCCATCTACTTTTTCTAATGCAGAAGTAATGCTGTCTTGCAAATTTTCTATGTAAGTGTAAAACTTGTTCTTCATTGTTTGTGTTGACTAAAATGTGCGTTAGCGATTGAAGTGACATCCTTTTTGCTTTTTTGCAAAAAGATATAACGGAAAGCGCGACCTTTAGGGAACGCCCAAAACATTTTAATTTGCTTTATATTCTTTTACAGCATCAATAAATGCTTTTGCATTTTCTAACGGAATGTTTGGTAAAATACCGTGACCTAAATTAACGATGTACTTATCTTTTCCAAATTCATTGATCATTTGATGCACCATTTTCTTGATTTCTGCCGGCGGAGAAAACAATCTTGTTGGATCAAAATTTCCTTGTAAAGTGATATTTCCACCAGATAAATAACGTGCATTTCTTGGAGAACAGGTCCAATCTACTCCTAATGCAGAAGCACCAGATTTTGACATTTCATTAAGTGCAAACCAACACCCTTTTCCGAAAGCAATAACTGGTGCTTTATCTTTTAAAGCATCAATAATTTGCTGAATGTATTGCCAAGAAAATTCTTGATAATCTACAGGAGACAACATTCCTCCCCATGAATCGAAAATCTGAACAGCATCAACACCAGCTGCAACTTTTGCTTTTAAATATGCAATTGTGGTATCTGTAATTTTTTGTAATAATTGATGTGCAGCAATCGGATTTGTAAAACAAAATTCTTTTGCTTTGTCAAAGTTTTTAGAACCTTGACCTTGTACACAGTAGCATAAAATGGTCCAAGGAGAACCTGCGAAACCAATTAACGGAATTTCATCATTTAGCTTTTCTTTGGTTGCTTTTATTGCCTCCATTACGTATCCTAATTCTTGATGAACATCAGGAATAATTACAGCATCAACACCTTTTTGATCTCTAATAGGGTTTGGTAAATACGGACCGAAATTCGGCTTCATTTCCACTTCAATATTCATTGCTTGTGGAATCACCAAAATATCAGAAAACAAAATTGCGGCATCCATTCCAAATCTTCGGATTGGTTGCACCGTAATTTCTGAGGCTAATTCTGGAGTTCTACAACGCGTAAAGAAATCATATTTGTCTCTAATTTCTCTAAACTCAGGCAAGAATCTTCCTGCTTGACGCATCATCCAAACTGGCGGACGATCTACTACTTCTCCTTTTAATGCTCTTAAAAATAAATCGTTTTTTATCATGATTTTGCTTTTGGCTATTAGCGCTTAGCTTTTGGCTTTGGCTTTTAGCTATTCTTTATCGTATTTATTAATCCGTTAATCATTTTCCCTTCTTTTTCAATTAACTCAAAAATATTTTTTAATTCTTCTAAATTGATTAAACTTAGTTCTTGAACAATAATTAGTTGTGTTTCTACCTCGAAAAGGGAGCCCATAGCAATTTCTAAAAATCTTTTAAATTCAACTTCACTATTTCTACTTGAGCCTTCCGCAATATTTGACGGAATTGAAACAGCAGCCCTTGATAATTGACTTTTTAATCCAAATTTTTCTTCTGAAGGTAATTTTTGAGATAATTTATAAACCTCTTTAACTATCTCTACACCTTGCTCCCAAATCTTCAATTTTCTAAAATTTCTCATAGTCCGTTTTCTAAAAGCAAAAGCCTAAAAGCTATCAGCTACTTTTTTCATCGCCGCATCAATTGCTTTACTTACTTTTTCTAAATCTTTTTCTGTTAATGCTGATGATAAAAACCAAGCTTCAAATTGAGATGGCGGTAAAAACACCCCGTTTTTAATCATTTCCCAAAAGAAAACTGCAAACTTCTTTGTATCAGATTTTTGAGCTTCTTCGAAATTGGTAACTTCTCCTTTTCTAAAAAATGGATTTATCATAGACCCAAATCTGTTTACTGTTAAATCGATATGATACTTTTTGGCTGTTTCTAATAAAATTACTTCTAGAATACTCGCAAACTCTTCAAATTCAGCATAAGGATTTTGTTTTTTTAATTCAGTTAACGTTGCTATTCCGCTTGCCATTGCAACCGGATTCCCACTTAAAGTTCCTGCTTGATACATATCTCCTAAAGGCGAAACCATTTCCATAATTTCATTTCTTGCACCATAAGCTCCAACCGGAAATCCACCACCAATCACTTTACCTAAACACGTAATATCTGCCGTAACTCCTAAGATTTCTTGCGCTCCACCAAATGTAGAACGAAAACCTGTCATTACTTCATCAACAATTAAAAGTGCTTTTTTCTTTTCTAAAAACACTTTCAAATCTTTTAAAAAATTATCTTCTGGAAGTACAACTCCCATATTTCCTGCAATTGGTTCAATAATTACTGCTGCAATATCATCGTGTTTTTTAAAATGTGCTTTTACACTTTCTAAATCATTGTAATTTGCGATTAATGTATTTTTTACCGCACCTTCAGGAACTCCTTTAGATCCGGGTAAACTTAATGTTGCAAAACCAGAACCAGCTGCTACTAACAATGCATCTGAATGTCCGTGATAGCAACCAGAAAATTTAATGATTTTATCTTTACCTGTATAAGCTCTCGCCAAACGCAAAGCACTTAAAACAGCTTCTGTACCAGAGTTTACAAAACGCACTTTATCCATTCCTGGAAAAGCATCACACACTATTTTTGCAAGTTTGATTTCGTTTTCTGTAGAAGCACCAAATGTATATCCGTTCTGTAACGCTTTAGTTATTGCTTTTTGAACTTTTTTATGACGATGCCCTAAAATCATTGGCCCATAAGACAATACTAAATCTACATATTCATTATTATCAACATCGGTAATTTTACTTCCTTTTGCTTTTTTGATAAACAAAGGATTTCCTCCAACAGAAGAAAATGCTCTTACAGGAGAATTTACTGCTCCTACAAGATGTACCAATCCTTTTTCGTATAGTTTTTGTGATTTTTCGAATTTCATTTTTTAGCTTTTGGCTTTTGGCTTTTGGCAATTAGCTAAAGGCTAACTTCCAACAGCTAAATGCTATTTATTTAATACTCTCGCGGCTTCTTTAGCAAAATAAGTTATGATAATATCAGCTCCTGCTCTTTTCATAGAGAGTAAACTTTCCATCATTACTTTTTCGCTATCAATCCAACCTTTTTCCGCAGCAGCTTTTATCATTGCATATTCGCCACTTACATTATAACATGCAATTGGTCGATCAAAATTATTTTTTAAATCTCTAATGATATCTAAATATGACAAGGCTGGTTTTACCATTAAAATATCTGCGCCCTCTTGATCATCAAAAGTTGCTTCTCGCATTCCTTCATCTCTATTTGCTGGATCCATTTGATAGGTTTTTCTGTCTCCAAAAGTTGGTGCAGAATCTGCCGCATCTCTAAATGGCCCGTAAAATGCGGATGCATATTTTACAGCATATGCCATAATTGGCAAGTTTACAAAACCTGTATTGTCTAAAGACTGTCGCACCATATCAATTGTTCCATCCATCATTCCTGATGGCGCAACCATATCAACTCCAGCTTTTGCATGCGAAATTACTTGCTTTGCAATATTCACCAAAGTTGCATCATTATCTACATCATTATCGTGAATAATTCCGCAATGTCCGTGACTTGTATATTCACAAAAACAAACATCAGTAATTACATATAAACTCGGATAGTTTTTTTTAATAAAGCGAATTGCTTGTTGCATAATTCCGTTATCATTCCACGTTTCTGTTCCTTCATCATCTTTCTTAGACGGAATACCAAATAACAAAACTGCAGGAATATTTAAAGAAACAACTTCATCTAATTCTTTAGAGATTCTATCCAAAGAAAAACGTTTGATTCCAGGCATCGAAACAATTTCTGTTTCTATATTTTCTCCTTCTTCAATAAAAAGAGGATAAATAAAATCGTCCACAGAAAGTTTGGTTTCTCTAACCAATCTGCGGATTCCTTCTGATTTTCTAAGTCTTCTTGTTTTAAACATTATCTTAGTTAAAAAGTCTAAAGTTGAAAAGTTAAAAGTGTTCTCGATACATCACGCAAAAAGCGTGATACTCGAACTGACAATTGAAACATCTTCAAGTTTTCTAATTAATATATTAAATTTATTCTTTCACATAATGTAAATTCACCAATTCCAACACACTTTCTACAGTTGGTAAATTGGCAACTTGTACATTTTCGAAATGCTTTCTTGCTTCTTTTGCGGTACTTTCTCCGATGCAAAAAGCAATTTTATTTGGTTGATTATCTTGTAAATAACTTTCTATTGTTGACGGACTGTAAAACAAAACGCCAGAAAATTGTTCTCTAACATTCACAGGACTAAACATGGTTTTATATGCTTCTACTTCGTTTACTGTAATTTCGTTTTTTGTCAACACTTCTGGCAAGGTATCTAAACGCAAATCGCTACAGAAATACGTTACTTTTTGTCCTTTTATGTTTGAAGAAAGATATTCAGCTAACTTTTCTGCATTCTTTTCTGAATGAGTAACTTTTCCTATTTTCTGCTCGATTAACTTCTTTGTTCTTCTACCAACACAGTAAATATTTTTGAAATTTAATTCTTGTTTTACAAAACTATTTAACAAAGATTCCACTCCGTTTTTACTTGTTATGATTACATTTTTAATTTCATTTTTTACCACTTTTGGCGGAATTCTATTAAAGCGAATTTTAATAAAATCACTATCATCAATCGCAACAGTTTCTGGCAATAATCGTTTTTGAATTTCAGAAAGTTTCTTTGTAGAATACACTGCAAATTCTTTTACTTCTTTTCCTTTTAAAGCAGCCATTATTTCTTTTCCGCCTCTATTTAGTACAAAATCAGCGCATTCTTTAGCAATATAATTATGTCTTCCTATTTTTTCTTTAGAAGTAACATCTATTCTTTTTGTACCATCAGCATTTAATAAAACACCTTTAAAACAGACTTCATCTTCTTTTACAAAAGCCAACGCTCCAATCGGTGCAGTACAACCACCTTCTAAAATGTTTAAGAAATCGCGTTCTACTTTTGCAAGCATTGCTGTTTCTTCATCATTTAGTTCTTTACAAATCTCTAAAATATCTGTTGATTCTGCTAAAGTAGAAATAGTTACAACTCCTTGCGCTGGAGCAGGAATCATCCAATCTAAACTAAAAGCGCCGTCAGGTTTTATTTTTAATCTTTCTAATCCGGCAGCTGCAAAAATTGCGGCGTTCCAATCGCTATTTTTTAATTTCTCTAATCTAGTTTGTACATTTCCTCGTAAACCAACAACTTGATGTGTTGGATGACGATGCAACCACTGTGCCTTTCTTCTTAAACTTCCTGTAGCAATGATGGCGTTTTCTTGCGTTAAAAACTCTTCGTTGTCTTTAAAAACAAGCATATCATTAGAATTTCCTCTTTTTAAAACCGCAGCTTGAACAATACTTTTTGGCAATATTGTTGGTACATCTTTTAAAGAATGAACCGCAATATCAATTTCATCATTCATTAAAGCAATGTCTAAATTTTTGGTAAAAATCCCTGTAATTCCTAATTCGTACAGAGGTTTGTCTAAAACTAAATCTCCAGTTGATTTTACTTCAATTACTTCTGTTTTGTGTCCTAAATATTCTAATTGTTGTTGTACTGTTTTTGCTTGCCAAAGTGCTAACTCGCTATCTCTTGTACCAATTCTAATGATCTTCTGCATGTAGTTTTTCTAATTCAGTTCCAAACATTTTACTTACCACATTTATACTTTGCGGAATTGACGTTTCATCATCTTTTAAATGTTTTACAAACTGTGTTGTTATTTTTTGAATAAACCTTGATGTTATAGCTTCTGCTTGTTCTTCATCAAAATTTTTCAACTTTTTTTTATGAAAAGCAATTTCGTCTTGTTGAATCGTTTCTAACGATTGTTTCAACGCATTAATTGCTGGTGTAAATCTACGATGATTTAACCATTCATTAAACTCATTTTTATGCGTTTCTATAATTGACTCTGCAAAAGGAATTTCTTGTTGGCGAATTGCTAAGGTTTCATCAGTAATTTTAGATAAATCATCAACATTTACAATTGAGACATTTTTTAAATTATATACATCTTTAGAAACATTTGCCGGCATTGATAAATCTAAAATAAGAATTTCTTTATCTATAGGAATGTGTTCTTTTGTTATTGTTGGAAAATTGGACCCTGTAGAAACGATTAAGATATCTGAATTTTTTACTTCTGATATTAAATTATTTATTGTTGCTTTTCTGATTGATTGGTACTCTTTTACAAACTCTGTTACTTTTTCTTCGGTTCTATTAACCAAACAAACCGATTTGTTTTGCGTGTATTCAGCTAAATTTTTACAGGTATGTTTTCCCATTTTACCTAAACCAAACACCAAAATATTTTTAGCATTATAATTAGATACGTTTTTTGCAATATATTGAACAGCTGCATACGAAACAGACGTTGTTCCAGAACTTAAAAGAGTTTCGTTTTTAACTCGCTTACTTGCCTGCATTATTTGATTTAAAAGCCTTTCGAAATACGCATTGGTCGTTTTTTGCTTTTTAGCAAGCTTAAAAGAATTTCTTAATTGACCAACAATTTCATAATCTCCTAAAATTTGACTATCCAAACCAGTTCCCATTCTAAATAAATGCGAAATAGCTTCTTGATTTTTGTACACGCTAGAAATAGTTGCAAATTTTTCTATAGTTCCGTTAGAATATTTACACAACAAATTAATTAATTGAAAAGGATGTTCTGCAAAACCAGTAATTTCTGTTCTATTACAGGTAGATAAAACAAAAATACCGTCTATACCATTTTCTTTAGCTTCATTTAATAACTTAATTTGAGCTTCTTTGGTTAACGAAAATTTACCTCTAATATCAGCTTCTGCTTTTTTATAGCTTACTCCAATATTGTATAAATTTACTTGTTGATTTGTGGTTGACATGTATTATTTTTCAATATTTTCAATAAAAGTAGCTCAAAAGTAAAAACTTCTCTACAATAAAAGTATCGCTTAAAGAACTATTAATGTCGTTCTACGTTTTTTAACAATTTAATATTTATTAAAACTAAAAATTATGTATTTTTGTCGAAAAATAAGGACTTTTATCGTTAATTATGTAGAACGATTCTAAATAAAAAAAATTCTTATTAAATATTAGAAATGATAAAAAACAACGCTAAAAGTACTTTTGAAGAATTAAATATTGAAAATATTTTTCATTTATTGTATTTTGAAAATAACAGTAACGAAGTGCAACGTTTTGAAAGAGACATAGATAGCACTTTTATTCAATTACATTTTTGTATAAAAGGAAGTTCTAAATTTTTATTTAATAATAGCAATTATTCATTTGATGTTTTAGATCAGCATTCCATTTTATTGTACAATCCGCAGCAAAAGCTTCCAATTAATTTAGAAATATATCCCAAAACAACGCTGTTTTCATTATTAATTTCTATAGAAAAGTTTCATTCGTTGTTTTCTAAAGAGGCAAATCATATTCCTTTTTTAAGTGATGAAAATAGCAACAGGAAATATTACAATGATGAAATTATTAAACCTTCTGTAATAATTGTCTTACAACAAATTATCAATTCTAATGTAAATAGCTCTATAAAAGAACTATTTATTAAAGGTAAAATTTACGAATTATTGAGTTTACATTTTCAAAAAGAAAATACAACAAATGCAGATTTTTGCCCATTTTTAGTTGATGAACAAAATGTAATCAAAATTAGAAAAGCAAAAGATATTATTATTTCTAGAATGGCAGAACCACCTAGTTTACAAGAACTATCAGACGAGATTGGATTGTCATTAAAAAAACTAAAAGAAGGGTTTAAACAAATTTATGGAGACACTGTTTACAGTTTCCTTTTTGATTACAAAATGGAACATGCTAGAAGGTTGTTAGAAAGTAATAAACATAATGTAAATGAAGTTGGTTCTAGAATTGGCTATAGTACATCAAGTCATTTTATTGCTGCTTTTAAAAAGAAATTTGGAACCACTCCAAAAAAATATGTAAATTCTTTATAAAATTCGTAGATGAAACAACTACACCACACAGAAATAGAAAACAAGCAACAAGAATTTCCGATTACGATTGTTTGTGATGCTATTAGAACTCCAGAAAATATTGGAATGTGTTTTAGAATTTCTGAAAGTTTTGGTGTACAAAAAATCTACTTACATGAAACTTCTCCGACAATTGAAAATCGAATTGTACAAAGAACAGCAAGAAATACACTCAATCAAATTAAACACGAAACGTATGCTGATTTTGATGAAATTATCCATCAATTAAAATCAGAAGGAAACACCATTATCGGAATTGAAATTACGGATAAAAGCACTTCAATTCAAGAGTTTGATTTTAACAAACACAAAAAAATCGTATTACTTTTAGGAAGTGAACGCAACGGAATAGAAAACATCAATTTAGTAGATAAAACAGTTGCTATACCAATGTATGGCAGAAATTCTTCAATGAATGTAATCCATAGTTTAGCAATTACATTGTATGAAGTTACAAATCAATTGACAGTTGACAATAATAAATAATAACGTGACACTCGAAGTGACAAACAACAATTAAAAAGATACTGAATCAAGTTCAGCATAAATTATGAAAGGAGTTTTATTAATCAACTTAGGATCACCAGAAAGCACAAAAACGAAAGACGTTCGTACCTATTTAGACGAATTTTTAATGGACGAACGCGTCATTGACATTCCGTATTGGAAACGTTTTTTATTGATCAAAGGAATCATTTTAAACGTACGTCCAAAAAAATCTGCTGCAGCGTATAAAAAAATTTGGTGGAAAGAAGGTTCTCCGCTGGTTGTAATTTCTGAACGTTTTGCAAAAAAAGTTGCTGACAATACAGGAATTTCTATTGCTTTAGCAATGCGCTACGGAAGTATGAGTATTCAAAAAGGGTTTAAAGAATTAGCAGACAAAGGTGTTGATGAAATTTTAATTGTGCCTTTGTATCCACACTTTGCCATGTCTTCTACAGAAACCGTTTTGGTAAAAGCAGAAGAAGTTAGAAAGCAATTTTACCCGAATATCAAAACAACAGAAATCCCGCATTTTTATAATGAACCAAGATATATTAAAGCGATGTCTAACAATATCAAAAATCATTTAAATGGCTTTGAATATGATCATATTTTGTTTTCGTATCACGGAATTCCAGAGCGTCATATTTTAAAAACAGATCCAACAAAAAATCATTGTAAAATTGATGGTTCTTGTTGTGAAAAACCATCGAAAGCGCACGAAACTTGTTACCGTCATCAATGTTTTGAAACAACTAAAGAGATTGCAAAAACATTGAATTTAAAAGAAGGAACGTATAGCAATTCTTTTCAATCTCGCTTATTAAAAGATCCTTGGTTAAAACCATACACAGATTTTGAATTTGATAGAATTCCGAAAGAAGAAGGAAAACGAAAAATGGCAGTTGTTACTCCAGCTTTTGTTTCAGATTGTTTAGAAACATTAGAGGAAATTGCCATGGAAGGAAAAGAACAATTTTTTGCTGGCGGCGGAACCGATTACAAACACATTCCGTGTATGAATGACAATGACGATTGGGTACAAGTAATGAATACTTGGATTGATGAGTGGGCAAATAATTAGTTGGCAGTATTCAGAAGCAGTTTGCAGTTGTCATTGAGAGGAAGCATGACGCGGCAATCTCATTAAAATTAGAATAATTACTTTTAACTTTGCTACTAAATTAAAAACTATGGATTTTTTATACGTAAAAGCATTACACATTATTTTTGTAGTCACTTGGTTTGCAGGCTTATTTTACATTATTCGCTTATTTATTTATCATGTAGAAGCAGAAGATAAAGAAGAACCCGCAAAAGAAATTTTACAAACTCAATACAAATTGATGGCGAAAAGATTGTGGTACATTATTACGTGGCCATCTGCAGTTTTGGCGAGTTTCTTTGCTTTTTGGATGTTATATAAAAATCCTGCGTACTTAAAAATGGATTGGATGTTGGTGAAATTATCTTTTGTTTTGGCGTTGTATTTTTATCACGGTGCTTGTCAGAAAATATACACACAATTACAAAACGATGTTATTAAATATTCTTCTTTTAAACTGAGAATCTGGAACGAAGTAGCCACTATTATTTTGTTTGCTATTGTGTTTTTGGTTACACTACAAAATGCTATCAACTGGATTTGGGGAGTTGTTGGAATTGCGCTTTTCGGAATTTTATTAATGCTCGGAATTAAACTCTATAAAAATATTAGAGCTAAAAAAGATTGGGATTCTTCTGATGAAAATGATTTTCCTGAAGAGAATCTAGACTAATACTCATTCTAAAATCAGCTTTTCACTTATTTATTTTTCTTAAAAAAATTATTTTTAAAGAAGTCAGTAAAATCAAGGGATTGTAAAAACACGATTTTTATAATATTTTGATTTACAATTACTTAAGTGTTTGTTTTTTTAATCAAAAAAAAGTTGAATGTTAGCATTTTGTTAAAAACTTCAACTTTTTGTGAATAAGTATAACTTCTTAATAGGAAACAAAAAAACTACCTTTGAATATCACCTAGAGAAGGTCAAAGATAGTCTCATTAACTATTTGAGGTCGAGTTTAATATACTCAATTTTCTAACTGAAAACCTCATGGCTTTGAAAACAAATCCAAAGTTGAAAAGAATTAATTCTTGATCATTTTCAAGAAATTAAAAACTCAAATGGTTTTCTAAAAAGGAGTCAATTGTTCTTGCAATTGGCTCTTTTCTTTTTCAAAGATATAATATTTACAAAGTTTAACAATAAAGAAAAGAAAATAAATATTAAAAATTTAATTGTTAATAAAACTGATGTAGATGTTAATAACAATTAATCACAATATATTGATTTACAGTGGTTTAATTTATTTTTTTAATTTTTAATGGATTGTTCAAACGGAATTCTATTTACAATAGACCTTCCCAACGTAACTTCATCTGCGTATTCTAATTCGTCGCCAACAGAAATTCCGCGTGCAATGGTAGAAGTTGTTATCTCAAATTTCTCTATTTGTTTAAAAATATAGAAGTTGGTTGTATCGCCTTCCATGGTAGAACTCAGAGCAAAAATCAATTCTTTAATTTCTCCATTTCCTACTTTTTCTACCAAGGATTCTATTTGTAAATTGTGTGGACCAATGCCTTCAATCGGAGAAATTTTTCCGCCCAACACATGATACAAACCTTTAAATTGAGAGGTACTTTCAATCGCCATTACATCACGAATATCTTCTACAATACACACAATTTCTGAATTTCGCTTCGGATTGTTACAGATTTCACACAAAACAGTATCAGAAATATTATGACATTTTTCACACGATTTTACATCGTTACGTAAATGCAATAAAGCTTCTGATAAATAATTGGTATGTTCTGTTGGCTGTTTTAATAAATGCAACACCAAACGCAAAGCAGTTCGCTTACCAATTCCCGGTAAACGCGAAACTTCGTTCACCGCATTTTCTAACAATTTTGATGAAAAATCCATAGATGCAAATGTAAGTTTTTTGAGCTAATTACAAATGTCACTTCGAGTGAATTTTATTTTTTTTAATAAAATTTGTATCGAGAAGTCTCTCCATGTTCTCGATACAAAATTATGCTAACTTCGACTACGCTCAGCCACCAATAATTTCACTCGAACTGACAATTCATTAATTGTAAAATTCCAGATTAAAAAACTATATTCGTAACTCAAAACTGATCATTCAATATTTACAACTTAACAATGCAACCACTTCATATTATTTTATTAATCGTCGCTTATTTTAGTGTATTGGTTTTAATTTCTTACATCACTGGAAAATCAGCAAACAACCAAACTTTTTTCAAAGCAAATAATTCATCACCTTGGTATTTAGTTGCTTTTGGTATGATTGGCGCATCATTATCTGGAGTCACATTTATTTCTGTTCCTGGTTGGGTAGAAGATCAAAGCATGAGTTATATGCAAATGGTTTTGGGTTATGTTGTTGGTTATGCAATTATCGGTTTGGTTTTATTACCGTTGTATTATCGATTAAATTTAACTTCTATTTACACCTATCTAGAAGATCGGTTTGGAAGAAATTCTTATAAAACTGGCGCAACATTCTTTTTAATTTCTAGAACTATTGGCGCTGCTTTTCGTTTGTTTTTAGTGGCAAACGTGCTACAATTATTACTGTTTGATGCATACGGAATTCCGTTTTGGGTAACCGTTTCTATTACCATTTTATTGATTTGGTTGTACACGTTTAAAGGCGGAATTAAAACCATTGTTTGGACAGATACTTTGCAAACTTTATTTATGCTAATTGCAGTTGGAGTTTGTATTTACACCATTTCTAGCGAATTGCAAATCAGTAATATTTTTAGTTATGTTGCCGATAGCGAATTGTCTAAAACCTTCTTTTTTGACGACCCGAAAGCAGGAAATTATTTTTGGAAACAATTTTTAGCAGGAGCTTTTGTTGCTATTGCAATGACAGGTTTAGACCAAGATATGATGCAGAAAAACTTAACCTGTAGAAATTTAAAAGATGCTCAAAAAAACATGTTTTGGTTTACCATTGTATTGGTGATTGTAAACTTTTTCTTTTTAGCCTTAGGAGTTTTATTAACAGATTACGCACAACGTAACGGAATTGATGCACATAAAGACGAATTATTTCCAATTATTGCAACCAAAGGAACTTTAGGACTTGCATCTGCCATGTTCTTTTTATTAGGATTAATTGCCGCTGCGTATTCTAGCGCAGATTCTGCATTAACATCATTAACCACTTCTTTTAGTATTGATATATTAGAAATTGACAAAAAAAAATCTGTAGTAGAACAAGAAAAAATTAGAAAGAAAATTCATATTCTATTTTCTTTCATTCTAATAGCAACCATTTTAATTTTTAAATATTTTATTGCAGATGCAAGCGTAATTGCAAAAATATTTACGTTTGCTAATTATACCTACGGCCCTTTATTAGGTTTGTACGCTTTTGGTTTATTTACCAAACTGAATGTAAAAGACAAAGCGGTTCCTTTTATCTGTTTATCTTCTCCAATTCTAACTTATTTGGCAAGTTATTTTTCTGTAACTTATTTAAGTTTTGATTTCGGATTTGCCTTATTATTAGTAAACGGAATGATTACGTTTATTGGATTGTGGTTGTTTAAGAGAAAGTAATTTAACTTGTTTCTAAATTCGTTTTTCGGTAACTTCGCTACAAATCATTTAAAAAAATGGAACAATTACTAAACTTATTAAAATCATTATTTGAACCGATTATAATATTTGTAATACTGGTATTTCTTTTAATTATAAATTCTTGGGTTTTTAATAAAATTAAAATTATAAAATCATACGGAGTCGTAATTAAGAATATTGTTTCAATTTTTATTGTACTAATTGGGTTACTTTTTTTTATTTTTTCTTTTCCAATAGATAAAACACTTAAAGGGCAAATTCTAAGTTTTCTTGCAATTATAATAAGTGCTGGTATTGCATTAAGCTCAACTACTATATTAGGAAATCTTATTGCTGGAATTATGAATAATTCTATGAAACGCTTCAGAAATGGCGACCTTATAAAAATAGAGGAATTACAAGGTAGAGTTACAAAGAGAAGTATCTTTCATACAGAAATTCAGTTAGAAGACAGCAATTTTATTACGATTCCTAATTTATATATTGCAACAAATCCTGTTAAACTAACTCGTAAAACTGATACTGTAATTTCTACGACTGTTTCATTAGGATATGATATTTCTAGAATTAAAATTGAAGAATCATTAAAAGAAGCTGCTTTTTTATCAGGATTAACAAATCCTTACGTGTATATATCCAATTTAGGAGATTATGCTGTTTTATATAAAATTCATGGGTTTTTGGAAGATAGTAGTAAATATTTTAGCACCATTTCTTTACTAAATGCAAATGTAATGGATGTGTTACATAAGGAAAAAATTGAGATTGTTTCTCCAACTTTTATGAATCAAAGAAGTGTAAGTGAAAAGAGTTTTATTCCAAAAGATGTTCTTAAAAAAGAGGTTTTGGAGGAGCAACAATTACCAGAAAATTTAGTTTTTGATGAGGCAATTAAATCAGAAAAAATTGAACAAGAGAAAGATGAGATTGATAAAATAAACAAACAAGACAAAGAAAAATAGAATTCTTTCTTTGTCAAAAGAATAGTAACCTGTTGGGTTTGTTCCTAAATTCCTTTTTTTCGTAATTTACTTCTCTCTCAATAATATTCATTAAAACGAAACCATATTCTTAACTTAGCGGTAATACAGAAAAAACAACTTGAAAAAAACAATTTCTATTATTGGCGGAGGGCCTTCAGCTTTTTTATTAGCGGATTTTTTAGATACTACAAAGTTTGATGTTACTATTTATGAAAAAAATAAAACAACTGGACGCAAGTTTTTAGTCGCTGGTAAAGGTGGATTTAATTTAACGCATTCAGAACCAATTGAACAATTAATTAAACGTTATGCGCCTTCAGATTTTTTAGAAGAAGCTTTATTGAATTTCACAAGTACTGATTTTAGAAATTGGCTCTCTCAAATTGATATTCCAACTTTTATTGGAAGTAGCAAAAGAGTCTATCCAAAAGAAGGCATTAAACCGATTGAAGTTTTAACTGCAATTCTCACTTCTTTAAAAGAAAAAGGAATTGCTATAAAATACGAACATACTTTTACAGATTGGAATATAGATAACAATCCGGTTATTAACAACAAAACCGTAAAAGCTAATTACACGGTTTTTTCTTTAGGTGGCGGAAGTTGGAAAATTACTGGTTCTGATGGAAACTGGCTAAACTCATTCTCTAAAAAAGGAATTAAAACAACACCTTTTGCAGCTTCAAATTGTGCATATCAAGTCAACTGGAAATCAGAATTTATCAATAAAAACGAAGGAATTCCCTTGAAAAATATTGCAATTTCTTGTGAAAATACAACTCAAAAAGGGGAAGCTGTAATCACCAAATTTGGCTTAGAAGGAAATGCTATTTACGGATTGAGTCCACAAATTAGAGAGCAACTTTCTAAAAAAACAAAAACAATAATATTTATTGACTTTAAACCTTCATTAACTTTAGAAAATGTGCTTTCAAAAATCAATTCATCCACACAAAAAAACACAACTGCAACATTAAAAAAAGAACTCAAGTTAAGTACAGCACAAATCGATCTCTTAAAAGCAACGCTTTCTAAAGAAGTGTATTTAAATTCAGATTCGTTAGCAAAATTCATTAAAAAGTTTCCATTAGAAATCACAAACACTGCAACATTAGATGAAGCAATTTCTACTGTTGGCGGAATTGAATTAAATGCCATCACCAAAAATTTTGAACTAAAAAACCTCTCAAATCAATTTTGTATTGGCGAAATGCTCAATTGGGATGCTCCAACTGGCGGATATTTAATACAAGCTTGTGCTAGCATAGGTGTTTTTGTTGCGAAACATCTAAACAACATAAAATAAAAAAATACTCACAAAAAAGAAAGTAATCCCTTTTTCACACAAAAAACATTTGTATTTTTACTTTGTAAAACAAACTAATGGCTCACGACTTAAGCAACCATCGTAAATCATACGAAAAACAAGAATTGTTAGAAAGCAATTGCCCAGAAAATCCTATTGAATTATTTCAACAATGGTTTTTAAATGCAGATGCTTCTGAAATGGTTGACGAATCTAATGCAATGACTATTTCTTCTATTGGTTTAGACGGATTTCCGAAAAGTAGAGTTGTATTATTAAAGAAATTTACTTGGGAAGGTTTTATATTTTACACCAATTACAATTCTGAAAAAGGGAAAGCAATTTTAGCAAATAATCATGTTTGTTTGTCTTTTTTTTGGGTAGGTTTAGAACAGCAAATCATTATTAAAGGTAAAGCAGAAAAATTACCAGAAAATTTATCTGACGGTTATTTTGAATCACGCCCAGACGGAAGTAAATTAGGTGCTTGGGCATCAAATCAAAGTGAAGTTGTGTCTTCTAGAAATGAATTAGACGAGCAATTAAAAACCTATGAAAAAAAATACAATCAACAAGAAATTCCACGTCCTAAACATTGGGGCGGATTTTTAGTTAAACCAATTTCTTTCGAATTCTGGCAAGGAAGACCCAACAGAATGCACGATAGAATTAGATATACTCTACAAGAAGATTTTTCTTGGAAAATAGAACGATTAGCTCCATAATTTTCTATATTTACTTTATCAAACTTTAGAATGAAAACACTCTATATTGTTCGTCACGCAAAATCGTCTTGGGAATATGATGGCATTGCAGATATTGATAGACCTTTAAAAAAACGTGGTATTAAAGATGCACATTTAATTTCAAATTATTTAGCTGAAACAATTAATAAACCTGATGTTTTTTTAACCAGTAGTGCCAATAGAGCTTTGCATACAGCAATTATTTTTTGTGAAAACTTTGACTATCCAATGGCTAACCTGAAGATAAAACGTCAATTATATAGTTTTAGTGATGGTTACTTGGTTAAAACAATAAAGGCATTAGATGATAGTTTTAATTCTGCTATTATTTTTAGTCACGATCACGGAATTAACACCTTTGTAAATAAATACGGAAGCAAACCAATTGCGCATGTACCAACTTGTGGTATTATTGGAATTGAGTTTGATACTGAACATTGGAAAAGTTTAAAAAAGGGAACAACCACATTAATTGAATTCCCAAAAAATCATAAATAAAAAAAGTACGCTTGATAGAAATTAAAAAATATGCTGCAATAGATATTGGTTCAAATGCCATACGTTTATTGATTGCAAATGTTATTGTAGATAAAGATAAAGAACCACAATTTAGAAAATCATCTTTGGTTCGTGTCCCAATTCGTTTAGGTACAGATACGTTTGTTTCTGGAGAAATTACACCAGCTAACACACAAAGAATAGTTGACGCAATGGAAGCTTTTAAATTGATAATGAAAATTAACAATGTAGAAAAGTACAAAGCTTGTGCAACTTCTGCAATGCGTGAAGCTGAAAACGGAAAGGAAATTGCCAAAATGATTTTTGAAAAAACAAATGTAGAGATAGAAATTATTGGTGGTAAAAAAGAAGCTGCGATTATTTCTTCTACAGATTTAAATGAGTTGATTGAAAGTGATGCTTCGTATTTATATGTTGATGTTGGTGGTGGTAGTACCGAGTTTACAATTTTCTCTAAAGGAAAAATTATTAATAGCAAGTCTTTTAAAATGGGAACTGTACGTTTAATAAATAATACCAAAGCAGAAAACAAAATTATTTTTAAAGAGGTTCAAAAATGGATTGAAACTAACACCAAAGATCTAAAAAAACTGTCTTTAATTGGTTCTGGAGGAAACATTAATAAGTTGTTTAAAATGTCTGGAAGAACTATCGGAAAACCTATTTCTTATATCTATTTAAATGCGCAATATCAATTCTTAAAAAAGATGAGCTTTGATGATCGTATTTCTGAATTAAGTTTAAATCCAGATAGAGCAGATGTAATTATTCCGGCAACAAAAATTTACTTATCTGCTATGAAGTGGAGTGGGGCTAGAAAAATTTATGTTCCAAAAATTGGATTGGCAGACGGAATTATAAAAAGTTTATATCGCAATAAATTATAAACTCGCTTTTATATAATTAGTGATAAGCGAATCGAACTCTTCTTGATCTTCTAAAAACTTTGTTTGTATTGGTAAATAATACAGGTTTTCTAGTTGATTAGACAAGCGAACAAAATCTTTTTCGGTAGTTAAAATGATTTTATTTTTAGATTTTAGCGCAGTAAATTGTTCTTTTAAATCTGCAATTTCTTTTTCTGTAAATTGATGATGATCTGAGAATTTTACGTGTTTAAATCTACAATTCAATGCTGATAAATGTGTTTCTAATGGCTTCGGACTTGCAATTCCGGTTATCAATAAAACTTCATATTTAGATAAATCAGACGTTTTAATTTCAGTATTATTAGAGAACAAAACATCAGAATATTGTATCGTTGAGAAGAAAACAGGCCCATTAAAATACCTTCCTATTAATTGTTGAATTGCTTTTTTTTCAAAAGCATCAATTGTATTCGGGCACTTTGTAACTACAACAACATTTGTACGTTTTACGCCAATTCTTCGTTCTCTTAAATTTCCTGTCGGTAATACAAAATCGTTAGAAAACAACTCATTATATTTTGTCAATAACACATAAAAACCAGCTTTTACTTTTCTATGCTGAAAAGCATCATCAAGCAAAACTACTTCTGAAGTTTGTAATTGTTCTATTCCATGAACTCTATTTTCGTCAACAGCAACTGTAATGTCATTAAATTTTTTAGAAAACTGTAACGGTTCATCACCAACTTCTATTATGCTTTTAGTATTATCAACCAAAATAAAACCGTTGGTTTTTCTTCCATAACCTCTGCTTAAAACACCAATTTTATAATTTGCTTTTAACAAATGAATTAAATATTCTATTTGTGGCGTTTTTCCAGTTCCGCCAACAGACAAGTTACCAACTGCAATAATTGGTTTTTTAAAAGATGTTGATGTAAACAAACCAATATCGAAAAAGTAATTACGAACAGTTGTTACAATACTATATATAATAGAAAAAGGAAATAATAAAAATCGAATAAATTTCATTAGTACTAAAGTAATTAAAAATCTTAACTTTGGTTCTTGTTATAATTTTCTTTTTAAAGAAAATTATACGAATTAATTGTTAAATTTAGATTTAATGAAAATACAAAATGTAACCGATTATTTAGAAGAGTTAGCACCACTTTCTTATGCAGAAGATTTTGATAATGTTGGTTTGTTAATTGGAAATTATGAAACCAAAATTTCCGGAATCTTAGTAACTCTAGATAGTTTAGAAGAAACGGTAGATGAAGCGATTACTAAAAATTGTAATTTAATTGTTAGTTTTCATCCTATTATTTTTAGCGGATTAAAAAAATTAAATGGTAATACGTATGTAGAACGCGTTGTTTTAAAAGCAATAAAAAACGACATTGCAATTTATGCAATTCATACTGCTTTAGACAATAAAAAAGACGGCGTTAGTGGAAAAATATGTGAAGTTTTAGGTTTAAAAAATACAGAAATACTAATTCCGAAATCGAATCTAAACACTCATGAAACTATTGGAATGGGGGTGATTGGAGAATTAGAAACCGAAATGGATGAAACAACTTTTTTACAATTTGTAAAAACGACAATGAAAACCGAGTGTGTTCGTCATTCAGAACTATTAGGAAAATCAATAAAAAAAGTAGCAGTTTTAGGTGGCTCTGGAAGTTTTGCAATTGAAAATGCAATTGCCTTAAATGCAGACATATACATTAGTTCTGATTTTAAATATCATGATTTTTTTAAGGCAGAAAAACAAATTTTATTGGCAGATATTGGACATTATGAAAGTGAACAGTTCACAAAAAATCTTTTAGTTGAGTATCTTACAAAAAAATTCACTAATTTTGCAGTCATTTTATCAGAAAAAAGTACAAACCCAATTTATTACAGTTAAAACATGGCAAAGAAGAAAGAGGTTACGGTAGAAGCAAAATTAAGAGCATTATACGACTTGCAATTAATCGATTCTAGAATTGATGAAATTAATAGTGTTAGTGGAGAATTACCTTTAGAGGTTGAGGATTTAGAAGATGAAATTGCAGGCTTAAACACTAGACTTTCAAATTATGCAGAAGACGTAGCAAACTTAGATACAGACATTAATAATAAAAAATTATTGATTGAAGAATCTAAAGGGTTGATGAAAAAATACGAAGAGCAACAAAAGAAAGTTAGAAATAACAGAGAGTTTGATTCAATTACAAAAGAAATTGAATATCAAGAATTAGAAATTCAATTGGCTGAAAAAAGAATTGGAGAATATGCTGTTAGAATTGAGCAAAAAAATGAAATCATAAATGCTACTAAAGAAAAATTAGCAAAGCAAAGTGAACATTTAAAACATAAAAAAGCTGAATTAGACGGAATCTTAAAAGAAACTGAAAAAGAGCAAAAAATGTTAGTTGCAAAATCTGCTGAATTTTCTGCAGCAATTGACGAGCATTTATTAAAAGCTTACAAAAGAATTCGTACTAAAGTTAAAAACGGATTGGCTGTTGTATCTATAGACAGAGGAGCTTCTGGTGGTTCTTTCTTTACAATTCCGCCGCAAGTACAAGTAGAAATTGCTACTCGTAAAAAAATTACGATTGATGAATATAGTGGTAGAATTTTAGTTGATGCTGATTTAGCAAAAGAAGAAAAAGAAAAAATTAACAGCTTAATTTCTTAAAGAAAATCAATTTTTAAAACATAAAAAAAACTCGGAGAAATTTCTCCGAGTTTTTTGTTTTTATAGCTATTACTTAATAATCTAATCTTTTTATATAGTCTAATTTTTGTTTCCAAACGTTAATTTCGTTTTTATAAGAATCTATATTTTTTCTTACATTTAACAATAACGGATTATCGTCTTTTGCATTTGAGAAAAAGCTTAAATTATTTTCTAATTGTTGTATTTCTTTATGTATTTCATCAATTTTCTTTCTAACAAATAGTTGTTCTGAATTTAATTTATACCCATTTCCTTGCGCCAAAAACCCATCTAATAAATTTTTATATTTAAGCATTGCAATCTCGCTTTTACCTAAAGACAAGCCTTCTAATAATTTATCTATTTGCTTATAAAATTTAGATTCTAAATGTCTTACACTTCTTGGTGTATCTCCATAAGTTCTCCACTTTTTAATGAACTCATTAATTTCTTCAATGGTCGCTTTTTCAACCTTTTTAACTTCTTCTAGGTATACTTTTTTCTCTTCGATAAAAGCTTGTTGTTCTTTGTTTAAATCGTCTTGTCTATTATGATATCTATCAAAATAAAGATTACATGCAGCCTTAAAACGCTTCCAAATATCATCAGAAAATTTTCTTGGAACATGACCAATTTTTTTCCAATCTGCTTGTATTCTTTTCATTGCGTTCGTAGCATTTTCCCAATCTTCACTATCTTTAAAAGATTCTGCTAATGCAATTAGTGCCTTTTTTTTATCTAAATTATCTTGCTGTACGCTTTTTTCTTTTTTATAAAAAACGTTCTTTGCTGCATTAAATTTTTTGGTAGCGGCTTTAAATTTTTGCCAAACATCTTCGCTTTTGTTATATGGTAACTTACCTGCATCAAAATACTGTTTTCTTAAAACTTCAATATCATTGATGCTTTTTTGCCAATCACTATGTTTCTTGTTTTTAGAAGTATCGTAATTCTCTATTGTTTCTACAATCTCTAATTTTTTATCTATAATATCTTGATATTGAGATTTTAAAGACCTAAAATAATCATGTCTTTTATCATGTATTTTTTTACTTGCAGCACTAAATTTTTGCCAAACTTTTTCTCTATGTTCTTGAGAAACTGGTCCAATATCTTCTTTCCATGCTTTGTGATATTGTTGTAATTCTTTAAAGGCATCGTTTACATTTTCTAGTTCTGCTAAATCTTCAACTTTTTTAATAAGATTTAGTTTTTCTTCTAAATTATTTTTAAAATCTAAATCTCTAAAATCATTACTTAAATGTAATAAATCGTAAAAACGCTCTACATGATGATGGTAATTTCGCCAAGTATCATTGTATTTATTTCTTGGCACAGCACCAATCTCTCTCCAACGAGTTTGTATAACTCTAAAATTTTTATACATCGTTTTTGGATCTGCATTTTCTATTAATTCTTTAAGTTCATTAATTACACTATGTCGTTTCTCTAAGTTACTTTTTAATTGCGAATCTAGATCAGAATAATAAGCATCTCTTTTTTTCTTATAGTCAGATAATAAAGAATTGTATTTAGTTTTAACTGGACTTGAATATTGAAAATCGATAGAGTTGCCTCCGTCTTCTAAAAATAGTGCTTTCTTTTCTGCTAATATTGCACCAAACTTTGTATTGAAAGCATTTTTAATTGCATCAATATTTGCTTTTAATTGTTGTACCTGATATTCTTTTAATAATTTTTGTAATTCTTCTACCAATGCCTCCAAATCCATTTTATCATATTCTAGCATCGGAATGGTATTCTTTTCGGCAGATTTTTCTGCAGCTTCTGCTACTTTATTTTCTATTTCTATTACAGCTTCATCTGTAGCAGAGTCAATATGATCAGTAGTTTTAACAACTTTTTCTACAGACAATTGTTCTTCTTCTTTTTTCTCAGTAACTACTTCTTCATCAACAGTTTTTTCAATTTCCTCTTCTACAACATCTGCATTTGTTTCTTCAACGGTATTTGCTTCTGGATTTTCGTTAATTTGATCTTCTGGTTTATCTGTATTATTATCTAACATCTTATAATGTTTAAGGTTCCTAATTAAGTCTCTAAAGATAGGGATGTCTTACAAAATGACAAAAAAACTTAGCTTATTATAAGAAAAAATTAACGATTCCAAATTTGCCAAGACTTCTCAGCTTGTAGTTGTAACATTTCCAATCCGTTTTTAATTCTAGCGCCTTTCTTTTTACCATTTTGTAAAAAAGTTGAAACTATTGGATTGTAGATTAAATCGAATAATAAATGTTGTGAAGTTATATATTGATAAGGGATATTTGGATATAAATCTATTTCTGGAAAAGTGCCTAAAGGTGTACTATTAATAACTATAGTATGTGTAGAAATTATTTTTTGAGAAAGATCTAAATATGATATTTCATTTTTACTTATTGGGTTTCTAGAAACAAAAGTAAAATCGATTTGTAATTTTTTTAATGCATAAGCAATTGCTTTTGACGCTCCACCAGTTCCTAAAATGATTGCTTTTGTATGATGAACTTCTAGCAAAGGCTTTAAGGAATTTAAAAAACCAAACACATCTGTATTAAAACCTTTACACTTTCCATCCTTTAAAAATTTAATCGTATTTACAGCTCCAATTTCTAAAGCTTCAGCGTCAATTTCATCTAAATAAGGAATTATTTTTTCTTTGTACGGAATTGTTACATTTAAACCACATAAAGAAGATTTTTGCTTTAATAGTTCAGGAAGTTCAGTTATAGATTTAATATCAAAGTTGTGGTATTTATAATTCTCTAATTCTAATTCTTTAAACTTTTGGCTAAAATATCTACTAGAAAAAGAATACGAAATATCTTTTCCTAATAGTCCAAAATGGCAACTGTTATCTTGTTCTTTTTCTTCTATCATAATAATCTATTCCTAAAATTATTGCAATACCAATTACAATATAAAAAACACCAAACCAGGTTTCTGAATTAGAAAAATCTGGCAAAAATCGTTCAAAATTTTGAGTAATTTTATTTCCTTTTCCGTCAAGTAAAAACTCGCCATTTATTTCTGCAAACACTTTACGCTTCCAAGGCCAAACAATTCCTAAAGAACCGGCAATAAAACCAATTATAATTGCCGTAACAATTTGATGCCATCTCTTTAAAACATATCCTAAAATATGAGAAATTGACACCAAACCAAAAGCAGATCCAGCAGTAAAAACAGAAATTATTTTTAAATATCGAATATTTTGTGGTACATCTAACACTTCGAAATTACCAGAGAGAATTCCTGTAACAATTGTTAATAAGCCATTTACAGAATCTACTAATAACAATACATAATTACCTAATAAAATCAGAATAAAAGAGCCCGATAAACCTGGCAAAGTCATTCCAGAAACACCAATGATTCCACATAAAAAAACAAACCATAAATTATCATTTTCTTGTGCTGGTGTCATAAAACTAATTCCAACTCCAACAGAAATTCCGATAATAAATGACATTGTATTTTTTAAATTCCAATCTCCAAAATCTTTATAAATGTAAAATACTGATCCGATAATCATTCCAAAAAACCAACTCCAAACGTATAACTCGTAATTTTTTAAAAAATAATCTAAAACTAAAGAAATACTAAAATAACTAAACATACTTCCACCCATAATTAAGAGTAAAAATTGTCCATTTACATATTGATAAAAACTTTTAAAACGTCCATTAATTAAGAGTTTAACTGCTTTTAAATTAATCTTCTGAAAAGAATAAATTAACTCTTCATAAAAACTCAGAACAAAAGAAACTGTACCACCAGAAACTCCAGGAACTTTATTTGCTGCACCCATTGCCAACCCTTTAAAAAAAAGAGATAGCTTATCTAAAGAAGTGCGTTCTAATTTCATCTAATCTTTCTTTACTGCTAATTTTTCTAATAACAAAATCAAAACAAAACCAACAATTGCTAATACTATTGCAAATAATAGTTGGTTCTCTTCAAAATGAAAAGGAGAAACGCTTTGTTGTTTTAATGGAACTTCGATTCCGTGAGAATTGGTACGCCAAGTTAACGTTTCTTTCCAAGGCCAAATTTTATTTAAAGAACCAATAATAAACCCTGTTAAAACTGCTAATGTGTAATTTTTGAAATTTGTAAATAACCAATTTAAAATTTTCGAAAAGGTTAACAAACCTGCAATTGCTCCAGCGCCAATAATGGCAATCGTTGTAAAATCTCTGTTATTTACAGCAGCCAAAACGGGTTTATATGCGCCCAGCAAGACCAAAATAAAAGCTCCAGAAATGCCTGGTAAAATCATGGCGCAAATTGCCAATGCTGCAGCCAAAAATAAAAATAGCGAAGATGAATTTTCAGTAACTAATGGATTTAATGTGGTAATATAATACGCTGAAACAGCTCCTAAAATCATCAAAACAAAAATAAATAGATTCCATTTAGTTATTTGTTTACCTATATAAATAACACTAGCCAATACTAAACCAAAAAAGAAAGACCACAACAAAATTGGTTCGTTTTCTAACAACCATTTTATCGCTTTAGCCAGAGAAACAATACTCACAAAAATTCCGATAAATAAAGATAACAAGAACGACCCATTTACTTGTTTCCATGCAGCTTTTATTCCGTTTGACTTTATTGTTTTTATCAAACTTAAATTTACTTTACTAATTGAATTTAGCAATTCTTCATAAATACCAGAAATAAACGCGATGGTTCCTCCAGAAACTCCAGGGACAACATCTGCTGCTCCCATTGCCATTCCTTTTAAACCTATTACTACATAATCTTTAATTGTTCTACTCATTTGTTTGGTTTGTTTTTTTAGTAAAACGAAGATACAAGAAAATGGTATAAATCACGTTTATATAAATACAAAAACAAGTATCTTTATCTCTAATTAAAAGAAATCTAAAACAACTATTATGAGAAAAATTATATTCTTATTTCTAATTGCAATCGTTTCAATCAGTTGTAAATCAAAAGAAGAAGCGCAATTAATTATTACACCAATTGAACACGGAACAGCAGTTTTTACCTTTGGAGACGAAACAGTGTATATTGACCCAACTGGAAGTGCAGATGCTTTTGCTAATTTTTCTGCGCCAAGTTATATTTTTATTACGGATATTCATGGAGACCATTTAAGTGTAAAAACATTGAAGTCTTTAGACTTATCCGAAACAACAATTGTTGCCCCAAAAACTGTTGCAGATAGATTGTCAGAAGGAATTGCGAAAGAAATCATCATCATAAATAACGGAGAAGAAAAAACGTTTGGTGGTTTAAAAGCAGAAGCAATTCCGATGTACAACCTTAGAGAAGAAGCTTTAAAATTTCATACAAAAGGAAGGGGAAATGGTTATGTTTTTACAATTGCAAATCAGCGAATTTATTTTTCAGGTGACACAGAAGACATTCCAGAAATGCGCGCGTTAAAAAATATTGACAAAGCTTTTATCTGCATGAATTTACCCTACACAATGACGGTTGAAAGTGCTGCTGATGCCGTTTTAGCATTTAAACCAAAAGAAGTATTTCCGTATCATTATAGAGGAACTGGCGGTTTGAGTAATGTTGCAAAATTTAAAAGTTTGGTAAACGCAGGAAATCCTAATATTAAAGTTATTCAGTTGAATTGGTATCCTAATCAGAAATAGAAAACCTCGTTGATTGATGGATTTTTTATTGGCATTATTATTTTTACTCCGTTGCTTTTAAATAATTGGTAATTATGGTTTGTACTTTTTCATTATCAAAAACTGTTGGATATAATTCTTTGATAATTACTCTATAATCAACATCAATTACTAACGCGTTTTTTAAATGAATTAAGCTGTATTTTTCTTTTGAAACTAACATAAACAAACCACACAAACGATATTCTATTTCTGCAAATTGCATGTAGGTGTTTTTTGCTTTGATTATTATTTTTAAAGCGTCTTCAAACTCACCTAAAAACAACAATACATCTGCCAAACCAACATAAATTTCTAACGAAAGATCGTCTAAATCTAAACACTTTTCAAAAGCTTTTACAGCTTCTTCATAAAAATTTAATTTTAAATTTATCTCTGCATATTTTCTCCAATACATTGGGTTTGAATCATCTATATGTAGTGCTTTTCTAATGTAATACAGCGCTTTCTGATATTGTTTTTCTTCTTGAAATAAATTGGTTAACAACAACCAAGCTTTGTCTAATAAAGGATCTTCATGCACCGCTTTTTTAAAATATTTTGTTGCCGCATCTAAATCACCTAATTTCTGATAACATTCGCCTGTTCTTACATATACAAATGCTGTTGGGTCGTCTAATTCTAAAGTAATTAAGTAATTCTGAATAGCTTCTTCGTAACGTTCTAATTCTTCTAACGTTTTTGCTTTTTCTAAATAACCACCAATAAAAGATTCATCGATAACAACCGCATAATCAAAAGCTCTTAACGCTTCTTTAAATCTGTTTAGCACAAAAAATTGTCTTCCTAATTGATGCCAAGCAACTTCGCAATACGGATTTGTATCTATATAATTTGTTAAATACAAAATTGCTTCTTCGTGGTTATTTTCCATATCAAAACAATACACCACATTATATAAAGACGAATAATCCTCAAAATCTACATCAATACAATTTGCAAAGTTTAATCGCGCATTTTCGAAATCGTCTAAATATAAATATTCCATTCCAACCATAGACCAAATATCTGCAGGATCATCAGTAACCGCTAAAATTTGATTTAACGTTTGTATAGCTTCAACATGTTTATCGTTTTTAGATAAAACAATTGCTTTCTGAATTAATAATTCTTCATTGTTTGGTGCAATGGTTTCTATTTCGTTAATTAAAGTAGTTGCATTGTGTAGCTGATCTTCAAAAATTAACAACTCAACTTTTAATAATTTTAACACTATAGAACTTGGGTGTTGTTCTAAAGCTAACTTCACTGCTTTGTTTGCCAGAGAGTGTTTCCCATTATCTAAATAATGCTGAATAATTTCTTCAAACTCAATAGAATCAAAGAAATACACACTATTTGTTTTTAACATGGATTCGAATTTTGATAGTGACATAGGCTTCTGATTTTATCATTAAAAGGAAAAATAAAAATGATTATTCCTTTTTTTATTCGATTAAACAAGTTGCAATAATATGATTCTATTACATACTTAAAAGTACTACAAGTCTTCAAGTGCTTTTATAAAAAGCAGTTTACTTTTCAACAAAATAATTAACAAAAATAAGTCCATTTTTAAAAAGCCATTCAGTAAAGTTTTGCGAATCCTTTTATTTACACTAATTTTGCCTAGTATTAATTATCAGTTTTACTGATTTATTCCAAATAAAATTTGGACATTTTTCTTATGAGCTCGAAGGTATTATTAAACTCGAAAGAAATTGAAATCATCTTACATCGACTAGCGTGTCAGCTTATCGAAAACCATAACGATTTTTCTAACACTGTACTTATTGGCTTACAACCAAGAGGCGTTTATTTGGCAAATAGAATCAAAGATATTTTAACCAACGATTACAATATCAAAGATTTAAAATTAGGTTTATTAGACATTACTTTTTATAGAGACGATTTTAGAAGAAGAGATTCTCCAATAGATGCCAGCAGTACAGAAATCAATTTTTTAATTGAAGATAAAAATGTTGTTTTAATTGATGATGTTTTATTTTCTGGAAGAAGTATTAGAGCTGGACTGTCTGCAATTAACGATTTTGGGAGACCAAATTTAGTAGAATTATTAGTGTTAATTGACAGACGTTTTAGCAGGCATTTACCAATTCAACCAAATTATAAAGGACGACAAGTTGATGCCATCAACCAAGAAAAAGTAAAAGTTTGCTGGAAAGAAACACACAAAAAAGACGTAGTTTATATAGAACAGAATTCATAAAATGAAACAACTAAGCGTAGACCATTTATTAGGCATAAAATATCTGAACAAAAACGATATTGATCTTATTTTTGAGACTGCCGATCATTTTAAAGAAGTTATCAATAGACCGATTAAAAAAGTTCCTTCGCTTAGAGATATTACAATTGCTAACTTATTCTTTGAAAATAGCACAAGAACAAAACTTTCTTTTGAACTGGCTGAAAAACGATTGTCTGCAGATATTATAAACTTTTCTGCAAGTCAATCTTCTGTGAAAAAAGGAGAGACATTAATCGACACGGTAAACAATATTTTATCAATGAAAGTTGATATTGTGGTGATGCGTCATCCAAATGTTGGAGCAGGAGTTTTCCTATCTAAACACGTAAATGCAAAAATTATAAATGCGGGTGATGGCACACACGAACACCCAACACAAGCACTGTTAGATTCGTATTCTATCAGAGAAAAATTAGGAAATGTAAAAGGGAAAAAAGTTGTAATTGTTGGTGATATTTTGCATTCTAGAGTAGCATTATCAAACATATTTGCTTTGCAATTACAAGGCGCAGAAGTTAAAGTTTGCGGACCAACAACCTTAATTCCGAAATACATTACAAGCTTAGGAGTTACTGTAGAAACCAACTTAAAAAAAGCATTAAACTGGTGTAATGTTGCCAACGTTTTACGAGTACAACACGAACGAATGGATGTTAATTATTTTCCATCAACTAGAGAATACACGCAACTTTTCGGAATCAATCAACAAGTATTAGATAGCTTAGACAAAAAAATTGTGATTATGCATCCAGGACCTATAAATCGTGGTGTAGAAATTACAAGTGATGTTGCAGATTCTAACGAATCTATTATTTTAAACCAGGTTGAAAATGGCGTTGCAGTGAGAATGGCAGTTATTTATTTACTGGCGCAACAGATCAAAAGATAATTTATTTTCTCAACTATTTTTAAGCATGAAAACTTCTAAAAAAGACAATTACACTCTTGTTTCATCCACCGAAAATTCTTTTACTGAATTTATTACTGCGTTTAAATCAGAAAAGTTAGATAACCATACAATTGTACAACTTTCTGAAAATCTTAACACAACACTCAATGATTTGTTTCTATTTTTGGATATTGCTATAAATCAAAGAACTAATGGCATGTCTTTTGTAGTAATTTGTAACGGAATTGACATTGATGATGTTCCTGATGAAATTAATGTTGTACCAACATTACAAGAAGCTGAAGATGTTTTAGAAATGGAAGCAATAGAAAGAGATTTAGGCTTTTAAGATCTATTTATATTTTAAAATAAGAACAACTAGCATATGGTTAAAAAACTACTTTTTATTTTATTTTTATGCTTTTCAACTGCTGTTTTTTCTCAAAAAACCTTGCAGAAATTAACTGCTGCTCCAAATCCATTTTTCAGCAAAACTAACATACAATTTAACACTACAAAAAATGAAACTGTATTTTTAATTATTAAAAATGTACTAGGAAAAACTGTTTTTTCAAAAGCATATACTACTAAAATTGGCAGCAATAAAATCACTTTTAACAGAGACAACTTACAGCCTGGAATGTATATTTACGCCATTAGAAGTAGCAATGAAATGATTTCGAAACGCTTTGTTATCAAATGAGTTTACAGCTAACTATTTTAGGGTGTCATTCTGCTACACCAAGAGTAAATGCACATCCAACAGCACAATATTTAGAAATAAACAATAGTCATTTTTTAATTGATTGTGGCGAAGGGACTCAACGTCAAATGCGAAAATACAAAGTTGGTTTTTCGAAAATCAATCATATTTTTATTTCTCATTTACACGGCGATCATTTTTTTGGATTGATTGGTTTAATTTCTACATTCGGAATTTTAAATAGAGAAAAAGAGCTCCATATTTATGGTCCAAAAGGCATCAAAGAAGTTACCAACTTGCAATTAAAAGTTTCAAAAACTTATTCGAAATTTGATATTATTTTTCACGAATTAACCTCTAAAAATAGCGAACTTATTTTTGAAGATGATAAAGTAATAGTAACTACAATTCCGTTACATCATAGAGTTTATACAAATGGTTTTTTATTCAGAGAAAAACCTGGTCCTAGAAAGTTACACATAGAAAATGTACAGCAATATCCAGAAATACAAACGTGTGATTATCATAACATTAAAGCAGGTAAAGATGTTGTTTTAGAGAATGGAGAAATCATAAAAAATGAAGAGTTAACTTTACCGCCAACCAAAACAAAAAGTTATGCTTTTTGTAGCGATACTTCTTACAAAGAAGATATTGTTCCGATTATAAAAGAGGTAGATTTATTATATCATGAAGCTACTTTTTTATCAGACAGAGAAGATTTAGCAAAAAAAACAAAACATTCTACCGCCAAACAAGCTGCGCAAATTGCATTGAAAGCCAGTGTAAATCAGCTAGTTATTGGTCATTATTCTAGCAGATATAAAAGTATTGAATTGTTTAAAGAGGAAGCTGAGAAAATTTTCTTGAAAGTTGTGTTAGCTGAAGCTGGAAAAAAGATATCTTTATAAATTGTCAATTTAAAATTCATTTTTAATATTGATTGATACTTAACAAAACCAAAGTACAAGCAACTTCTGTTTCAATATTATTTTCTTTCAGTAATTCTAAAAATTCAGTATTTTCTGTTCCAGGATTAAAAATTACACGTCTTGGTTGTAAGCTAATTATATATTCATAATACTCTTTTTGCCTAGTTGGATTTAAATACAAAGTAACCGTATCAATATTTTTAAATGGTAATTTTTCTACTGTGATTGACACATCTAAAACCTCTCCTTTTTTTGCTCCAACTGCAAAAACATCAATTTTATTTGCTCTTAATTTTTGAATTGCTTTATTAGAATACCTTTCAGTATTTACCGACGCTCCGAGGACCAAGGTAGTTTTTATCATTTGTTGGTAGTAAATTTAAAGTTTTTGTGTTTTACCATCGAATTATTACAGAACCCCAAGTAAATCCACTACCAAAAGCTGCCAAAACAACCAAATCGTTGTCTTTTATCTTGCCTAATTCCCACGCTTCTGTTAATGCAATAATGACAGATGCCGCAGTAGTATTTCCGTATTTCATAATGTTGTTGTGCACTTTATCATCTTCTAATCTAAACTTGCGTTGAATAAATTGTGCAATTCTTAAGTTTGCTTGATGTGGAATTAACATATCAATATCTTCTTTTTCTAAATCGTTTGCTTCTAAACCTTCTATAATTGCCTCAGAAAAACGAGTAATTGCGTGTTTAAAAACAAATTGTCCGTTCATATACGGATAATACGAAACATCATCAGGATTATTTTCTGCTATAATTTCTGGAACCCAACGAGACGTTGCTGGCCCTTCTAACACTAATTCTTTTGCGTGTTTTCCTTCAGAATGTAAATGTGTTGATAAAACACCTTTTCCTTTTTCTTCAGATCTAGATAAAACTGCTGCTCCTGCTCCATCTCCAAAAATTACAGAAACATTTCTTCCTCTTGTCGATTTTTCTAATCCACCAGAATGATTTTCTGCACCAATTACTAAAATATTTTTATACATTCCTGTTTTTATAAACTGATCTGCAACTGACATCGAATAAATAAAACCAGAACATTGATTACGAACATCTAATGCGCCAATTGTTGGCATGTCTAATAAGTCTTGAACTTGAACTCCACCTCCAGGAAAATACATATCTGGACTTAACGTTGCAAATACAATAAAATCGATATCGTTTTTTGTTAACCCTGCACGTTCAATGGCAATTCTAGCCGCTTTTACTCCCATAACAGCTGTTGTATCTCCGGTTTTAGGATCAATCCATCTACGTTCTTTAATTCCGGTTCTTTCTTGAATCCATTCGTCGCTAGTTTCCATCCATTGCTTTAAGTCATCATTTGTGACAACATTTTCTGGAACGTAATAACCTAAACCTGTTATTTTTGAATTATACATAATTTTCTATGTCTTTTTTTGTTTTAAAATTTAGTGTTCCAAACTTACTAAATTTATTTCTATATTTACAACTTGTAACTTGGTTTACAAAAAGCACAAACAACTATAACCAAACTAAACGGAACGTCAATATTTTTTATTGGCGTTTTTTTATGTCAGTTTGTCACAAATCTTTATTTGGTATTTTATTTGACTATTACAATTCAAAAATAACGAACTGTCAGTTCGAGTGAATTTTTGAAGAATGAAAAAATTTGTATCTAGAACAATAAACTTCTCGATACAATTTTCTTTAACTTCTGCTACGCTCAGTTATCAAGAAAATCACTCGAAGTGACAGTTAAACTAAAAAACATATACAATTATGAGTAAAGGAAACATTAATGTATCGGTAGAAAATATTTTTCCGTTAATTAAAAAATTCTTGTATTCTGATCACGAAATATTTTTACGTGAGTTAATTTCTAACGGAACAGATGCAACCACAAAATTAAAGCACTTAATTGCTATTGGAGAAGCCAAAGTAGAATTAGGTGATGCTAAGATTGAAATTAGCATCGATAAGAAAAAGAAAACGCTTACAATTAAAGATAATGGAATTGGAATGACGGCTGATGAAGTTGAAAAATACATCAACCAAATTGCTTTTTCTGGTGCAGAAGAGTTTTTAGAAAAATACAAAGACGACAATAACGATACTGGTGTAATTGGTCACTTCGGATTAGGCTTTTATTCTGCATTTATGGTTGCAGAAAAAGTAGAAATCATTACAAAATCTTTTAAAGAGGAGCCAGCTGCTCATTGGATTTGTGATGGTTCTCCAGAATACACAATTGAAGCACATGATAAAACTGAAAGAGGAACAGAAATTATTTTACACATTTCTGATGATGAAAAAGACTTTTTAGAAGAAAGTAAAATTTCTGGTTTGTTAAACAAGTACAATCGTTTTAATCAAATTCCAATTAAATTCGGCACAAAAAAAGTAAATGACCCAGATTTTACTCCAAAAACTACCAAAGACAAAGACGGTAAAGAAACTACTGAGCCGCACAAACAAATAGAAGTTGATAACATCATCAACAACACAAAACCAGCGTGGACAAAAAAACCTGCTGATTTAGAAGATGATGATTATAAAAATTTCTATAGAGAATTGTATCCAATGCAATTTGAAGAGTCTTTATTTCACATTCATTTAAATGTTGATTATCCATTTAACTTAACAGGGATTTTATATTTCCCTAAGTTAAGTCCGAATATGGACATGCAAAAAGACAAGATTCAATTGTATCAAAATCAAGTTTTTGTAACGGATAATGTTGAAGGAATTGTACCTGATTTCTTACAAATGTTAAAAGGTGTAATTGATTCTCCAGACATTCCGTTAAACGTTTCTCGTTCTGGCTTACAAGCAGATGGAGCGGTGAAGAAAATCTCTGGTTACATCACCAAAAAAGTTGCAGATAAATTAAATTCTTTGTACAAAAACAATCGTGAAGATTTTGAGCAAAAATGGAACGATATTAAAGTAATTATTGAATACGGGATGTTATCTGACGATAAGTTTTTTGACAAAGCACAAAATTTTGCATTATATCCAACGGTAGATAATAGGTTTTTTAATTTAGAAGAATTAAAAGAGGAAACAAAAGACGCACAAACGGATAAAGATGGAAATCAAATCATTTTGTACGCTGCAAATAAAGAAGCGCAACACAGTTATATTCAAGATGCAAAAGCAAAAGGATATGAAGTGTTGATTTTAGATTCTCCAATTGTTGGGCATTTAATTCAGAAGTTAGAAGGTAGCAACGAAAAATTAAAATTTACGCGTGTAGATTCTGATCATATTGACAATTTAATTAAGAAAGACGACACGGTTATTTCTAAATTATCTGACGAAGAAAAAGAAAAATTAAAGCCAATTATTGAAGCCGCTGTTCCTAAAGAAACCTATACAGTTCAGTTAGAAGCGATGGATTCTTCTGCGTCTCCGTTTTTAATTACAGTTCCAGAATTTATGCGTAGAATGAAAGAAATGAGCGCTTCTGGTGGCGGAATGATGGGAATGGGAAATATGCCAGATATGTACAATTTGGTGGTAAACACAAACCACGAATTGGTTGGTGAAATTTTAAATACCAAAACCGCTAAAAAACAAGAACGCTTAATTAAACAATCTTTTGATTTGGCTAAGTTATCTCAAAACTTGTTACACGGTGAAGAGTTGACCAACTTTATCAAACGTTCTTATGAATTGATTAAGTAGACACGAAGTGTCATTACGAGGAATGTCAGTTCGAGCAAAGTCGAGAACAAATGACGTGGCAATCTCATAAATAAATCAAAACGTCATTACGAGTGATAGCGAAGTAATCTGTTTCTAATCTAGAAGATTGCTTCATTACATTCGCAATGACAAACAAACCAAAACCTCTTTGTGCAAACAGAGAGGTTTTTTCTTACTTGACTTTTTGCTAAAAAAAGGCTAACTTCGTTTAACTTCTGATATATAACATTAAAACGTTCGATATCATAATAGTTAGCTACAAGGCACAGCCAGAAATAAACAAACATTAATGAATAAAGAAAGAGCAACCACATATAGTCTATTAGCACATATTAGAAATACTGGAACTTTAGCGAAAGGACCAATAGATATTTTTATTCCGCTAGTCAAAAAGGCTTTATCTCATATGAATTCAAAAGGGATACACAAAGGAAAAAGTATTCTTGAAATAAAAGCTGTAACTGATGAGCTTTACGGATTAGATTTTCCTATACCTGCTTTAAAAAAAGTATTGGATGCAATTTGTAGCGAGGTAAATGATGAAGAAACTACTCGTTTTGTTTTACATAAAGACCTCTCATTTAGTATCAATGAATATACTTTTGAAGAGTTCGATGATGTTTTAGAGGAACAAGAAAGAGGTATTGAAGAAGTAGAACAACTTTTTGAGCAGTTTTGTAAAAACTCAGAACTTGATATAAAAGATAGCGAGTCAATATTTAAGTTTATTGAGAAAAATAAATTTAATCTTTCCAAATATATCTCTCACAGTCAACACCTTAACGGAGATGATTATACAGCTGAAGCTCAGTTTATTGACTTTTTTAAACGCATCCCACAAGTCTACGAAAAAATCAAGAATATTTACTTAGGTTCAATTATATCTGGTTTTATAGAATACACACCAGATGAAACTAAACGTGAGGTAAAACTTCTTTTAGACACTAACTTTATTGTTGGTTTATTAGATTTGAATACACCTGAATCAACTCATACTTGCAGAACCTTACTGAAAATTGCAAAACAACAAAATTTCAAGGTTGTAGTGCTCATAGATACAATAAATGAAACAACTAATCTGCTTGAAAAAAAAGCAGAGTATTTTGATAAATCATTTTTACAGAAAAAAGTAAACACAGAAGATGTTTACAATGCTTGTGAAAGGAGAAATCTTTCTAAAACGGACTTGGAAAGAATTGCGGATAATGTTGAAGCTTCACTCAAGGAATTTGGAGTATTTACTATCCCTCATACTGAGAAGTTAAAAAATGAAGCAAAATTCACAGATGAATATAAAACCTTGCAAGAATATAGGTCAGCTAAAATAGCCGCTTTACACGATGCTATGGCTATTCTATTCATAAAAAAAGAACGCAAAAATAAACGTATTCGAGATTTTGATAAAGTTAATGCGTGGTTTGTAAATAACACAGCTACCTCAGAAGGTGAAAACTTTCACTTAAGAGAAGGATTTCAACCAGAAACTATTAAAGCTGACGATTTACTAAATATTCTTTGGTTGAGTAACCCACAAATAACAAATTCTATTGACGGCGAAGATTTAGCCGAAATTGGTCTTACCTCTACAATCGCACTGACCTTAAGTCAGAATCTTCCAAAAGCAAAAATTTTGAGAGAACTAGATGACAATATTCATAAGTATGCCGAAGAAAAAATCAGTGATGAAGATATTGTTAGAGTTGCAACTAGAATTACAAACAAACAACTTAAAGATATTGAGTCATTAAATTTACTTGCAGAGCAAAATAAGGAGGAATTTATTAAGCGTTTAGAAGATGAAGCTAGAAAGCAAAAAGAAATAGAAGATTCACGAATAAAAAATCTGGAAAAAGTATTTAATAGATTATCAATAAGGACGGATAATTTAGAGAAAAGTAAGAAAGAATATGACGAAAAAAGTAAGTCTATAGATTCTATTATTGCAGAGAAAAGTTCTGAAACTGATAAATTGAAAAATGAATTATTACAGGAAAAAAACGAGGCAAGAAGAATTAAAAGAGAAATTTGGATTGATAATGAAGTAGGTAAATGGAGAAGAAAAAGTTGGATTTTATTTTTTATAAGCCTTGCTTTATTTATTGGAATAGCACTTTACCTATTATACGAATCTCAATGGAATATTGACGAAGCTATTAAGAGATTTCAGAATTGGCAAGCTGATTTTATTGTTGGCAATGTATTATCAACCCTTTCATTTCTATTTATTGCTATTGTGTTGTATTTAATTAAAGACAAGTACTGGAATCATAGCAATATAAAAAGCTATAAATCTGAATTAAAGATACCAGATGAATTTAAGGAATTGAAAAAGCCCAGTAGCTAACACCGTATATAATTTATTGCTAGTTCTAGCCTGCTTACGAAAATCCTCGCGGATTTTCTATTTGGTTTGTATTTGCTAAATTAGGTGCTTAAAACACGCAACAAACCATATACAAACACGTTAAACGAAACATCCAAATTGCACAACATTATCAAAGCCACAATAAAAGACGCAAAAATCTTAGCACAACTTGCTAAAGAAACTTTTTTACCAGCGCACGGACATTCTGCATCTAAAGAAGATGTAGATTTTTATGTTTCAGAAAACTTTAATGAAACCACATTTATTAAAGAAATCTCAAATCCAGAGAGTCATTATTATTTAATATATTATGATAAAAAATTGGCTGGATATTCTAAAATTACACTCAATACACCCAACAAAAACAGAACTTCAAACAACATAACTTGCTTAAGCAGATTGTATGTTCTTAAAGAATTTTATGGTTTGCAATTAGGAAAAAAATTATTTGATTTTAATATCGAATTTACTAAACAACACCAACAACAAGGAATTTGGTTACATGTTTGGATAGAAAACAAACGCGCCATTAATTTTTACACAAAAATGGGGTTTACTATTGTGGGAACTTACGATTTTAGAATTTCTGCCACACATACCAATCCGAATCATGTAATGTATTTGGCTTTTTAAAAAATATAGGTAGTTTTTGGTTGATTTAAATTGCACTTACTTCTTTTCACTATCTTTGAATAAAAGAAATTTAAGATGAATAAAAAATGGAAATTTGTTGTATATCCGATACTATTAATTGGTATTATCTATTTAAAGTTTTTTAACGAAACAACTGCTAGTTTTATATACAAATACAACGAATTACAATCTTTTATTGCTTTTTTAATTTTTTATCTTTCTGTTGTTTTTGTGGCAAATTTGGCAAAATTCATTTACTCTAGAAAGAATAAAATTTCTGCTGGCAAAAAAAATAACGTCCATTTTGGAATCGAAAATATTGCAAATTTTACCGTTGGTATTGCTGTAATTATAATGCTTATCAGCTTTTTTAGTGGTGTAAATCCAAAAGATTTAATCACATCATTAACTATTGTTGCTGCAGCAATTGCTATTTTAACAAAAGAATATATTGTTGATTTTATCAGCGGAATTTACCTAAGTTTTTCCAACACTTTTGAAATTGGCGATTATGTAAAGATTGACCAACTAAAAGGAAAAGTAGTAGAAATTAGCATGTTAAAGGTAAAGGTGTTAAATGATGATGATGATATTGTAATTATACCGAATACAAAAGTACATTACAACGAAATTATAAACTATACAAAAAGAGATGCTCGTTTTATGACGGTGGATTTTCAAATTGCGTTAAAATATATTGATACTCTTGAGCAGCTTGAAAAAGAAATTATTTCTTCACTAAAAAGTTTTAGTCAATATATTGAGCCAAGAACCTACAATTTAAAAGTAGTAGAAATGAAAGCTGATTTTTTAGACCTTAAATTTCAATATACCTTAAGATTAGTTGATATGGACATGCAACGAAAAATAAGAAAGAAAACCATTAGAGAGGTTTTTAATTTTATTGCTAGCAAAAAAGAACTTCCCAAAAAAAACCAGTCTTCAAGAAGCAGCAAAACTACTTAAAATCAACCCTTTAAATTAATAATATTTTTTTGTACCTTTAAAATTCTAACCAAAAAATAACAAATTATGAAAGCAGGTATGATTAAACTAAGTGTACTTTACCCTAATCAAAAAGGGAAAAAATTTGATATGGATTATTATTGCAACAAACACATTCCTCTAGTTGCAAAACTTTTAGGTGACGCTGTTAAAGGAGCTTCAGTAGAAGAAGGTCTTGGCGGTGGTGCACCAGGAGATCCGGCAACTTATATTGCGATGGGAAATCTCTATTTTGAGTCAATGGAATCTTTTCAAAATTCATTTGGACCCAATACTCCAGAAATTATGGCAGACGTTCCTAATTTTACAACCATAGAACCAGTTATTCAATTGAGTAAAGCAAGGATATAAGAAAAATTAGAGATGCAGCTTCTTGTTACAAAAGTAAATCTTCTTCGTCTTCTTTAAAAATTGAGATATGCAAAGCAAATTAGAACGCAAAGAGACTTGGAGTACTATTGCTCTCTTTTTAATTATTGTTACGGTATTTAGTGCACTATTTCATTACGCCATTGTCAAATTATATCCTTCTAGTATTTACATTGGCGGGTTAATGTGGTGTCCTGCATTAGCTGCATTTCTGACTTTAAAAATAAAAGGCAGAAAAATTGATTCTCTACCTTGGAATTGGGCAAATTGGAAATAC
This sequence comes from uncultured Flavobacteriaceae bacterium, assembly GCA_963974245.1. GTDB lineage: Bacteria > Bacteroidota > Bacteroidia > Flavobacteriales > Flavobacteriaceae > Polaribacter. The sequence goes on from CAXBBY010000001.1 coordinate 304,992, forward strand.
ATTCGTTTATCTTATTTTGTTCCGGCTTTATATGTATTTATAACTTATGCCGCAATCTGGTTGTTAGGCTTTGGAGGTATTGCAACTAAAGAAACAATAGTAACATGGGCTACAGAAATTGGCTTAATGGGTATTGGTACTCTCAACACAACTATAGCTTTAATTATTGCAGTTATTTTAGTAGGAACTGTTAGTGTTGTTAGAGCAATGGCAACTACTTTAGGAGAAGAAATTGGCTGGCGTGGTTTCTTTATTTTCGAACTACGAAAGGTGCTTTCTTTTACTTGGGTTTCTCTATTTAGTGGAATTGTATGGGCAACTTGGCATTGGCCTTTAATTGTCTATTATGGAAATAATATTGCTCTAGAACTGACAACATTTTACATTTTTATTATTTCTATATCTTTTATAATGACCTACTACACTTTTAAGTCTAAAAGTGTGTGGCCAGCAGTAATTTTTCACGCAGTTGGTAATGTGTATGTTCAGAAGATTTTTCCGAAATTAACAACCGAAGTTAAAGGTTCTGAATATTGGCTTGGTGAATACGGAATTATGCTTGCCATTGTTACTTTTCTTTTTGGAATTTATTATTGGAGAAAAGCATTACAAGAAAAACTATAAATTAATCATTATCAGAAAGTTAAAAAAATAAATTGCAAACAAAACAATTTCAATCATTTTAAAATAACGTGCTAAACGAATTAAAATTTCTCACAAACCGACTAGCGTACTCTTGAAATTATTTTTAGAATAATTGAAGTATATTTGAAAAAATCAATTTTCAAATGAAAAAAATCGTATTCTTTTTATTCGCAACTTCTTTTGCAGTAGCACAAACAAACACAGAAGTATATCTTTTTGAGCTAAACAATAACAAAGGAACTTGGTCTGTTGAAAACGGAAAAAATATTTCTAACAATCCGGGTTATGATAGTCAACCATCTTTTTATTCAAAGAATTCAATTATTTTTTCATCAACCAGAAACAAGCAAACTGATATTGCAGAATACAATATAAAAAAGGGCAACATTAAATTTATCAATAGTACACCAAATGGCGGAGAATACTCACCACAACGTATTCCTAAATCTAAAGATATTTCTGCGGTAAGACTAGATACTGATGGGTTGCAGCGTTTTTATAAATACAATTATAAAACTGGTAAAAGCTCAGAAATTATTACAGATTTAAAAGTGGCGTATCCGATGTGGTACGATAAAAATACGACCATAAACGTTGTTATAGTTGGCGAAGATTTAGATCTAATAAAAACCGAATTAAAACTAAAAAGAAACACAACCATTCAGAAAAAAGTAGGTAGATCTTTGCATCATATTCCTGATATCGATTTTATAAGCTATATCAATAAAGAAAAAGAACAATGGGAAGTTACCATGCTGAACCCTAAGAATGGCGAACGTAAAAAAATTATTGAAACCATTGGTGAAAAAGAAGATGTTTGCTGGTTACCAGACGGAACCTTATTAATGGCTGTTGGAAATACAATTATGAAGTTCAATCAAAAAACTGATAAAAACTGGAGTCTTTTCCATACGTTTCCTAAAACTAAATTTAAAAATATTTCGAGAATTTTAGTAAACTCAAAAGGAACCCTATTGGCCTTAGTATCTGATTAATGCATTTTTTTTTCGAAATAACCTTTTAAATAAATTAGTTGAATAGCCATAAAAATTCCAAAAATTACAGTAATGGTAAAGGTTGTATTAGAAACATTAAGGCTTTCAATCGAGTCAGAAAAATCTAATTTACTTAGGAAAGAAAAATCTAATTTTGGCATAGCAAACACTTCTTCTTTAGAAGAATAAAAAGGAATAAACAAAACTACTACTATTGCTAACCCAACAACAAACCATCCTTTCGTAGAAATTAACGGTTTGTAAACTATGTTGCTTTTTACAAATTCTATTTGCCTAATCGATTTCATTAAATTTTCTGTAAAATCTATAGAAGGAGTTTCTGTGGGAATCTCTTTTACATACTTTTTTGCAAAAGCATCTATTTCTTTGATGTGTTTATTTTCTCCCATAATGACTAATTAATGCTGGTTCTACGGTCTTTTTTACAATGCTCAATAATTTTTTACGAGCTCTGTGTAATTTTACTTTTACGTTTGCTTCGCTCATAGAAGTAATTGCTATAATTTCTTTTAAACTTAATTCTTTAAAATAGAAAAACAATAAAATTACTTTTTCATCTTTTGGCAATTGTTCCAAACAATCATTTATAATAACAGCTCTTTCTTCTCGTTCTATTCCGTCTAAAACTGTTTCTACGGATGAAATATAATTCACAGTAATCTCATCAATTGCCACATTATCTCTTTGATTCGAGTTCTTTTTAAGAGCATCTAAACTTGTATTGTAAGCAATTTTATACAACCAAGTAGAGAATTTCGAATCGCCTTTAAACTTTGGCAAATATTTATACGCTTTTAAAAAAGCATCTTGCGAAACTTCTTCTGCTACTTCTCTATTCTTAACCATTTTTATTGCCAGCGTAAAAACCATATCCTTATACTTATCAATTAAGAAAGCAAAGGTGTTAGAATCTCCTTTTAGGATTTTTTCTATATAGTTTTCGTCAGTTAGTTTGGTCATTATCTTCTTTGACTTATAAGATGTAAAAAAGGTTACATAATTTTTAGAAAATATACTTATTATTATCTTAGAATAATAAAGTAATCATTTTCTTATCTCAACCTCAGTGGAGAAATCTCAATTTAGAAACACTACCAAAGATTTCTCGATTATACTATATTTCACCCGAAATGAAAAAAAATTATTTTTTTTTGTAACCTTTTTTAAAAAGACAAAGTCATATGGAATGAACGCATTAAAATTAAACATTTAAAATAACAATTATGGAAGTAGCAGTATTAGCAATTATTTTTGGGAGTGTATTTGGAGTATTCTATTTATATTTTTCAACAAGAAACAAAGAGCGATTAGCCTTAATAGAAAAAGGTGCAGACGCAAAAATATTTGCAGGAGGCAAAAGCAAATCATCTTTTGGAAAAGTATTTATCTTAAACCTAGCTCTTTTATCCATGGGTATTGGTTTAGGAATATTAATTGGTTCTATTCTAAATACAACATTAGGTTTAGAAGAAGAAGTTGCTTTTCCTGCATCAATTTTCTTAACAGCTGGAGCAGCACTTTTTGTTGGCTTTAGCATGACAAAAAAAATGGATAAAGAAGCATAAACTAAACTCTTAATAATTTGTGATGTCTTGAAATAGCGTTACAGAATTAATAATAAAAAGGTAGTGATTATAAATCACTACCTTTTTTAGTTTTATTTGTCGATGTATTTGCTTACACTCTAAAACTAATTTTAGCTTTTTATTGGTGGATGCAATTTCTCGATAATACATCTGACTATGAATTCTTAATAAATTACAGGTAGCCTTTATATTTTGTAAGTGCTCTATGGAGAAGCATTTTATTACTTGGGTTCTTGCTGTTTTTCTAATAGGAAAAGTAATTCTTTTCAAATAAAATTGCTTTTTTATCTACCTAGTTTGCTAGATATTCTGCTTTTTTTGCTTTTTAAGATTTTTTTTATTCTGTGTCAATACTTACATGAAAAAGAGCGTCTCCTTTATTTACAATTGGGGTCTTGTTTGTGGAAAAAATATGACAATCAAAAGGGGCGTAAATTTTCTTCTTGAATTCTCCAAAAGGATCTTCTATGATTCCTAAAACTTCTTTCTTTTTTACTTTAGCCCCATTCTTTATTAAAATTTTAAACATCCCAGAATAAGAAGCTCGTAACCATTTTGCTTTTTTAATAAAAACGGGTGTTTCTTTTACTATAATATCACCTTTTATTAACCCTAAATAAATTAATACATTTTTTGCCCCATTTACTCCTTCATTAATAATTGCAGGATTTAATTCTTTTGATTTACCTCCTTCAAAGAGTAATACGGTCTTACCCATTTTATTAATGGTTTCTCTTAAGGATTTTGAAATGCTTTTAGAAAAAACAATGATTGGAGGATTAAAAACTTTTGCTAATTCTAACCCTTTTTCATCACCAAAATTACATCTTATTTGAGCAATATTATCACGCTGACGACCACCTGAATGAAAATCGATTACATAATCTACATGAGGTGCAATTTCTTTGGTAAATTGATAAGCAAACTGACTGGCTAAAGAGCCGTTTAATGAACCAGGAAACATTCTGTTTAAATCTCTACCATCTGGAAATTCTCTGGTTTGAATTAAATACCCAAAAATATTAAAAACAGGAATACAAATGATGGTTCCACTTACAGGCTTGTTAATTTTTTGATCTATAATTTCTCTTAAAATACCAACACCATTTGTTTCATCACCATGAACACCTGCTAATAATAAAACAACAGGGCCAGGATTTAACGAACGTTCAATAATTACAGGAACTTTTAAGGTAGTTCTTGTGTGTAACTTTGCAACTTCTAAATCTAAAACGGTACGTTCTCCTTTAAGAATTTCTTTTCCTAAAATAGTAAATGGTTTATTCAACATTTAATTCTAAATAACGAATGATTTCTTTAGCGATGTTCTTTTTTGTTGCAATTTCTATACCTTCTAATCCTGGTGAAGAGTTTACCTCTAAAACTAAAGGACCTTTAGAAGATTGCAACATATCAACTCCAGCAACTCCTAAACCCATAGCTCTTGTTGCTTTTAACGCAGTCTTTTCTTCTTCATCTGTAAGCTCAATGATGGTAGCATTTCCTCCTCTATGAATATTAGAACGGAATTCACCTTCTTTTCCTTGACGTTTCATAGCTCCAATTACTTTACCATCAACCACAAAAGCTCTTATATCTGCACCACCAGCTTCTTTGATAAACTCTTGTGCAATAACTCTGGCTCCAAGACCATTAAATGCTTCTAATACTGATGTTGCTGCATTTTGAGTTTCTGCTAGCACAACTCCTAATCCTTGAGTTCCTTCCAATAACTTTAAAACTAAAGGTGTTCCACCAACAGATTCTACAACATGTTCAACATCTTTTGTGTAATTGGTAAAAACGGTTTTTGGTAATCCAACCCCGGCTCTTGCCAATATTTGTAAACTACTTAATTTGTCTCTAGATCTTACTAAACCGATTGAAGAAACTGCTGTAAAAACTTTCATCATTTCAAATTGTCTAATTACCGCCGTTCCATAAAATGTTACAGAAGCACCAATTCTAGGGATTATGGCATCGATATCATCTAAATATTCGCCTTTATAAAAAATCTTTGGAGCTTTTTTTTCAATTTCTATATTGCATTTTAAATGATCTACAACAAGTACTTCATGACCTCTTTTTTCTGCTGCTTCTACAAGCCTTCTTGTTGAATATAATCTTGGATTTCTTGATAAAATGGCAATCTTCATAGTTATGTTCTTTGTTTTAATTTGTATGAGTTATTTTTTTGTGATGTATCTACAATAAACTTCTTTGTTAAAAATTTTCTACCTAATAAAATAGGATATTTCATGTCGCTTCGTTCACTTAATGTTAATTCAATTGTGTACGTTTTTTTAAAGAGAGTTATAGTTGTTTTTACTACAAATCTTTCTTCGGAAGTTCCGTTAGAGCTTTTAATTATTTTTTTAGAATAATTTTGAGTTCTAAATACTTTTTCATTGTATTGAACATGTTCTGGGTCTAAAAGTGTAAAGCTAATGAAATTTTTTCCATTAACATTTGATTCTTCTATTTTATGTGCATGTATTGCAGAAGTATAGGCTCCAGTATCTACTTTAGATTCTATATCTAGTAGTCCAAATTCTGGAAAATCAACTTTATCAATTCGTCCAATTGTGTTTTTTGTCATTATTTTTAAAAAATAAATTAAGTTGCTTTTTTTATAGTATGCAAAGGTATAACAATAGCTGTTTCAAAAAAAAAGAGCTCGGAAATATCTTTCGAGCTCTTCTTATAATAATTTAATAATATTTTAGGCTAACATGGTCACAGGGTTTTCTAAATACGTTCTTAATGTTTGTAAAAACTGTGCTCCAACTGCACCGTCAACTGTTCTGTGATCGCAAGCTAAAGTTACTTTCATTGTATTGCCAACAACAATTTGCCCTTCTTTAACAACTGGTTTCTGTACAATTGCGCCAACAGATAAAATTGCCGAATTTGGTTGATTGATAATAGAAGTAAATTCTTGAATTCCGAACATTCCTAAATTAGAAATTGTAAAGGTGCTTCCTTCCATTTCGTTAGGAACGATTTTTTTATTTCTTGCTTTTCCTGCTAATTCTCTAACATTTCCACCAATTTGAGTTAAGCTCATTTGGTCTGCAAATTTTAAAACAGGTACAACTAAACCTTCATCTACAGCAACAGCAACACCAATATGAATCTGACTTTTAAAAATAGTAGCATTGTCTGTCCAACTTGTATTTACTTGCGGATGTTTTTTTAATGCCATTGCACAAGCTTTAACAACCATATCGTTAAAAGATACTTTAGTGTCTGGAATTGCATTGATTATTTTACGAGAATCCATTGCGTTATCCATATCCACTTCTATCGTTAAATAGAAATGTGGTGCAGTAAATTTAGAATTCCCTAAAGCTTTTGCAATTGCCTTACGCATTTGCGAGTTTTTAACTTCTTCTGTATGTTCTTCTCCTGCAGGAACAAATTGTGCAATCGTAGCGGAAGGAGTTGCCGAAGATGTTTCAGTCGAAATAGTTGATGGAGTATAATTTTCTACATCTTTTTTAGTAATTCTTCCATTATCTCCAGTGCCACTTAAATCGGCTAAATTGATGCCTTTATCACTAGCAATTTTCTTTGCTAAGGGTGATGCAAAAATTCTTCCGTTTTCATTTAAAGTGGTTTTAGTTTCTTTAACTTCAGTAACTGGTTTTGCAACTTCAACTTTTTTAGGAGTTTCTTCAGTTTTCTTTTCTTCGGATTTAATTTCTTCCGTTTTTGGCTCTTGTGGTTTAGCTTGAGCACTTAGTAGGCCAGAAATATCTTCACCTTTATCCCCAATAATAGCTAATAAAGTGTCAACAGGAGCACTTTCTCCTTCTTTAACACCAATATATAATAAAGTTCCTTCGTTAAACGATTCGAACTCCATTGTTGCTTTATCAGTTTCTATTTCTGCTAAAATATCGCCTTCCTCAATAGAATCTCCAATATTTTTTAACCATTGTGCCACAACACCTTCTTCCATGGTGTCGCTTAAACGCGGCATATTTACTACTATTGCCATAATCTATCTTTTGATAAAAGGATAATCTTCTTGTTCGTATACAACATCATATAATTGATTTACTTCTGGATAAGGAGAGTTCTCTGCAAAATCTTCACATTCTTTTACTAAATCTTTCACTTCTTGATTGATTGCTTCAATTTCTTTTTCCGAAGCATAATTTTTCTCTTTGATTACGTCTAAAACTTGCGTAATAGGATCAATTTTTTTGTATTCTGCTACTTCGTCTTTCGTTCTATAATGTTGTGCATCAGACATAGAATGTCCTCGGTAACGATACGTTTTCATTTCTAAAAAAGTAGGTCCATCTCCACGACGTGCTCTTTGTATAGCTTCATCAACTGCTTCTGCAACCTTAATAGGGTTCATTCCATCAACAGGACCACAAGGCATTTCATAACCTAAACCTAGTTTCCAAATATCGGTATGATTTGCTGTTCTTTCAACTGAAGTTCCCATTGCGTAACCATTGTTTTCAACAATAAAAACTACTGGTAATTTCCAAAGCATTGCCATGTTAAAAGCTTCGTGCAAAGAACCTTGTCTTGCAGCTCCATCTCCAAAAAAGGTAAGTGTTACACCATCGTTACCTGCATATTTATCTCCAAATGCAATTCCTGCACCTAAAGGGATTTGCCCGCCAACAATTCCGTGACCTCCATAAAATCCTTTTTCTTTAGAAAAAATGTGCATAGAACCTCCCATTCCTTTAGAAGTTCCGGTAACTTTACCGTATAATTCTGCCATCACAGCTTTTGGATCAACTCCCATTCCGATAGGTTGAACGTGATTACGATATGCAGTAATCATTTTGTCTTTCCCTAATTCCATTGCATGTAAAGAACCTGCTAGAACTGCTTCTTGACCATTATATAAGTGTAAAAAACCTCTTACTTTTTGTTGTATATAAACAGCAGCAAGTTTGTCTTCAAACTTTCTCCAAAACAGCATATCTCTATACCAATTGATATACGTTTCTTTGGTTATTTTCTTCATTAGTAGTTTGTTGTTATAAGTCTAATTTAAGTTGCATAAAAAAAGGAATGCTAACTGCAAAAATAAGGGTTTTTTAGTTTTTAAAAAAAATGTTTTTTGATAAAAAGTAAAAAGCAAAGAATACAAATTTTATAGATATAAAATTTATTTATCTTTTGCTATTAAAATTGTAGCAACCGCACCAGTTGCAAGATTCCATTCGTTAGATGAAATTAAGTTATTTTTATCATCGTACACTTTAAAAGCTGCAGTATTTGGGCCAGATGTGCCTTGGTTTAATGCTTTAAAAGCAATTCTATTAATTCCTACACTTATAGGAATTGTAAATTTTTGATAGTTCTGTCTTAAGGTAATATTTGTAATTATAGGAATACCATTTATCAAAATGGTAACCTTATCACCATCAGGATATTGAAAATCTCTGCAAATAATAGTTACATATTTTGAATCTGTTCTAAAACTCCCTAAATCTTGATCTATTTTTGGATATTGATATCTACCATTTATTTTTTTGTATGCTTTTAAAACACGCTCTTCATTTATTTTTGCGAGGCTAATAATTCCTTTATTTTTTAAATTTGCATCTTTCTGTGCTTGTGATTTTGTTTTTTGAGAATTGTTATACGCATTTTTAAACCCTTTTGTAGCATCAAAATTTAAAGAACCTTGTTTTTTAGTAGGTGTAATTTTGGCTTTTATAGAAATCTTTTTTTTTGCACCAATTTTATCCTCTTGAGAATGTATTGATTGAGCAGCAATAAGCAAAAAGCTTAAAACAAAAAAGAGTTGTTTTTTAAAATTCATAAAAGAAAAATATAATTTCTTGATTGCAAATATAATACCGTAAAATTTAAGTTTTGTTTTAGTTCTGTTAAAATTGATTTATTTAATTGGAAAATTAAAATAGGTTTTTGAAAAAGGCTCGTTTTTTAATGTAAAATGCCACCATTCAAATTTATAAGGTTTAAACCCGTTTGACATCATTAAATTTCTAAGTAATAATCTATTTGCTTTTTGTTTTGTAGTTACATTTTTGTGTAAAACATGCGATTTATTTCCGAAGAAATCATACATACTTCCCATGTCTAATTCTCTTCCTGTTGTAATATCTATAATGGTTAAATCTACAGTGCTTCCTCTTGTATGACCAGATTTTGAAGCAATATATCCTAATTTAAATAATTGATTTTTTGAAACACTCGGATAGTATTTTTTTTTCATTAAAGTATCATTTAGCATTTTTGCCCAACGCACAAAATGATCTACCGCTTGCTGAGGTCTATACCCATCAAATATTTTAAGACTTAGGTTAAATTGTGCTAACTTTTGTTGTACATTTTTTAAAGCGATTGCGGTAGGTTTAGAAATAATAATAGTTGCTTTTTTATATCCATCAATTGGTTTTCCTATAAAATTATTGTGAGAAAAATATCTCATTTCTGATTTAATACTTGCATCAATATTAGATAAATACACAAATCCTTTAGGTAAATTTTGTCCGTAAAAAGAAATTGAAAAGCAAAAGAGTAGTAGAAGGAGCATTTTTTTTTTCATAATCATAAAAGTACTAAAAAAAGTAAAAGCCATATTATAAAATAATATGACTTTTACAAAGTAAACTAATAAAACCAAGTATTAGTACTATAAGTAAGTTTGAAGAATTCTTACCATAGATTTTAAATACGTTAATGCAGGCTAATTACTTTTGTAATTTTCCAGTTATTTTTTTCTTTTTTCCAAACCATAATAAACTTACTAGGAACAGATTTTGCGTTGGGCTCTTCTTTGTTATAGAATTTATGATAACCAATTTCTATTGCTCCATAATTTTTAATGGGATAAACTTCTATGCTTCCTTTTATTAATGTTCGTGTAACTTTATTGCAAATATTTTCTTTTAAAGATTTTAAAAGCTCTTTCTTATCTGTTAATAAACCACCTTTGTCATGAAAAAACTCAATATTTTCATTATATAAATCTGTTTGAGTTTCCATGTCGCACGTATTATAAGCGTTAAAATATTTTGCGTCCATTTTTACAATTTGATTATGTAAATCTATATTTGATGGTTTGTATTTCGGAATTTCATTTACTTGTCCAACAGCGAAAAAAGACATTAATAAAGCCAAAATAAATAAGAAAAACTTAATCATGATTGCAATTGTTTTTTTTGATTATTTCTTTTAGTTTGATGAAATACTACCACCAGAAGATTTCTTTTTATCTACATTTTTCGGATTTCCTCTATAGTCAATATCGCCACCGCTACTTGCTTTTGCTGTTAGAGATTCAGTAGCATGCACATCAATATCTGCACCGCTACTTACTTTTACAGTTGCATTTTTACTTTCTAAACCATAAGCTCTAATTGATGCACCACTAGATGCTTTTGCAGTGTAATAATTTGCAGTTCCTTTTATTCGTAAATCTGCTCCACTAGAAGAACTAGAATTTACTGTATCTGCATTTACATCAATTCTTGCATCTGCACCGCTACTAACATGTGCCTCAAAAATGTCTGCTTTTATTGTGTTTTCTGTAACAACATCGCTACCGCTTGTTGCTTTAATAGCATTAATGTTTGGTGCAGAAAGATATATTTTTTTAGATTTTGCTCTTCTAATATTTCTTTTTGATGATATTTTTAAAACGCCATTTTTAACTTCTGTTCTTATCAATTTGTGTAGATTTTCATCAGCTTTTACAACTAAAGATAAATTATCGTCCTGTGTGATATACAACTGAATTCCTTGACCAACTTCTATTTTTGTAAAGTCGTCATTTATTTTACGAGTTTCTGTAATTACATTTCTATTTCCTGTAACCGAACTAATTCCTTCTATCATACAAGATGTAGAAACGGTTGCTATAAAAAGAAGTGCGAATGTTTTGGTGATGATTGATTTCATGGTTTTTTGTTTTAAGATTCAAATGTCTTTATATAGACGCTTTATAACTAATTTAGGTTACTCAATTGTTGATTTTTATTGATGAATTGTTATTCTTCAGTTTCGTTTTCTAATTCTTTTAACTCTTTGCTGTCTAATCCTTCTTCTGTCATTACAAAATAATGATTCACCATTTTTTTATCATAGGTATTTGTTGTATTGTCTATGTTTTTTAAATAATTTTTTGTTGTTCGGTCAAAATAAATAGTTACATCATTGGGTATAAATAGTTTTATATAAACATCTTCATCTTTAAAAGCGTTTTTAAATTCGCTAATAAAATAGGCATCTAATAAGATTTCATTGTCTTCAATTTTATAATTGTATTGAATACTTTCAGCATTTTTAGTTGCTTTTAACTTGTTTCTTCCTTCAGAATATTTTCTAATTTGTAAATACGCTTTATCAGAATTACTTTTTTCTACATCAATAAAAACATCGGTTGATGATAATTTCTTTTCGTCATCTAGATAAATAACTTCTACATTATTGTTGCTAAAATTATTATGCTGAAAATAAAGGTCATCATTCTTTACCATTTTTAAAGTTAGCGTATCGTTTGCTACTGTACTTAAATTAATTGTTTCAATTTTATTTCCGTTTGATGCTCTAGTAGTACCATATTCAATTCCTGTAAAAACCAATGTTAAAACTGCGGCTAACCAAATACCAAATAAGGTTAATGAAGTTGTTTTGCTAAACTGTTTTACGTTGCTAGATAAGATGCGTAATCCTAATACAAATAAGATTAAAAATGGAATTCCAACTACTAAAAATGTGGCAACTGTTAATAACCAATGAGGCACCATTGAATCATAGAAAAATGGTGGATACATAACAAAATCATTGTCAATTCCAATTACTTCTAAACTACCGATAGAAAATGCTCCAATAATTAATGAGATTAAAGTGATTGCGGCAACAAACATTAGAATCACTCCAATAAACTTACCAATAACTTTAAATATTGTAAGAATTATTGTGCCTAAAGTGTCTAAAAAATCTTGAAAACCAGATGTTGCCTTTTTGCTCCCTTTTTTAAACCCTTGGTTTACTTTTTGAGTAATATCATTTGCTCCATCTTTAATTTTTTCAGAAACTTCGCTTGCGCTATTTTTTATGGTTTCTGAAACATTTGTAAATTCTTCACGAATTTTTTTTTCAATGTTATCAATATTTACAGCTTCGCCTTCCATTTGTAATTTCTCTGCAGTTGTTGCTGCTTCAGGGATTACAATCCAAAGAATAATATAAGTTACAATACTAAATCCACTAAAAGCTAATAAGATAAATGCCAAACGAATCCAAACAGTATCTACATTAAAATAATGTGCAATTCCTGATGCAACACCACCTAAAAACTTGTCGTCTCCGTCTCTAAATAGTTTTTTGCCAGAAGAAGAAGTTCTTCTTCTTTGATAGTTGTAATCTTCTTTTGCATAGCCTTCTTCTGCATCTGCATAATCTTCTGGTTGTCCCATGATCTTGATCACTTCATCAATATCACTTTCGTTTACAACTTGACGCGCATCAGTAATTTTTTCTGATAACAATTCGCTAATACGAGCTTCGATATCTGAAATAATTTCGTTTTTTCCTTGAGGATCATCGCTTAAAGATCTAGAAATAGAATCTAAATATCTTTTTAACTTTTGAAAAGCAATTTCATCTATATGGAAAAAGAATCCTCCTAAATTTATGTTTATTGTCTTATTCATTACTTTGTTTTTTTACTTGTTATTTGGTTTACAGCTGTTACTAGGTTTCCCCAGGTTTTATCTAATTCTTTAGAAAACATGGTTCCGTTTTCTGTTAATACATAATACTTTCTCGGTGGTCCGGAAGTCGATTCTTCCCAACGATAAGTTAATAATCCTGCGTTTTTTAATCGAGTTAGTAGCGGATATATAGTTCCTTCTACTACAATCATTTCTGCACTTTTTAATGTTTCTAAGATTTCAGAAGTATATGCATCACCATGTTTTAATATGGATAAGATGCAGAATTCTAAAACCCCTTTTCGCATTTGTGCTTTTGTATTTTCTATCTTCATATAAAGAGTTTTATACGTGTTATTTAATAAATTTTATAGTAAAAGGATATTTGTAATTCTCACCTTCTTTAGATTTTAATGCAGCAATAATGATTAATGCAATTTTAATAAATCCAATTAATGTAATTATTGATGCCATTCCAAAGATTCCAAATAAACCCCCGTTGCTCCAATCCCAATGAAAATTATTATAATCATTCATGTGTCTTAAAAAAGAACCTAAAGCAAAAGGAACAATTGATATTCCTAAAATGAAAATATAGAGAGCATAACTAATATTAAAATTTACAGCTTCCTTTCCTTGTTCATCTAAAAACTTACTTCTATCTTTCATTGTTTGCCATAATACTAATGGAACAATAATGCTTCCAAATGGAATTATAAATCCAGAAAAAGCCGAAATATGGATTAAGAATGCGTTTGTGTTTTCGTTATTTTTATTCATGTTATAATTTTTATATACTACTTGACTATGCAAATATATGTATAAAAAAAGGTACTATGCAAAACAAAGTACTATATTTTTTAAAACTTTAACATTTTATTTTTTTTATTTATTGATAAATATTTCTTACATTGCCTATTAATAAAGGGTTTTTCGACGTTTTAATGTAAACTAAAAAAAATCAATTATTTTTTATTTTTATTTTTTTATTTTCTAAAAATTCATCAAAACATGAAAATTACACCACGTAAAATCAATATTTATATGTTATTTAAATTGCCTTCTGCATTTTTTTGTGGTGTTAGAGTTGTATCAATTTCTGATAAAGAGGCAGTTGTAAAAGTGAAACATAGATGGATCAATCAAAACCCATTTAAATCTTTGTATTGGGCAGTTCAAGGAATGGCTTCTGAATTTGCTAGTGGAATTCTTGTAATACAAGAAATAAAGAAATCAAACAGAAAAATATCGATGTTGGTTACGCATCAAGAAGGGCGTTTTACAAAAAAAGCCACAGGGAAAATTATCTTTAAATGTGTAGATGGAAGCTTAATTAAACAAGCAATTGAGAAATCAATTGAAACAGGCGAAGGGCAAGTTATTCATTTAAAAATAGACGGAGTTGATGCTTCTGGAGATGTAGTTTCAAAGTTTGTATATGAATGGAGTATTAAAGTAAAACAGTGAACAGTTTTTAGTAAACAGTAAGAAGTTGCAGTTTTCTGTTAATACTTCTTAGTTAGTGTTTATTAAGATTGTCAGTTCGAGTGTCACGCTTTTGAGCGTGATGTATCGAGAACATTATTAATGTTACAATCAATTTAAAAAGATAATATTTTTGTAACAAAATTCAATTAGTTATCTCTAATAGTTTGCAAGAAAGTTGTAAAGGGACAAAGTTAATTAATCTGATATTTTATTTCAAATGCTCAAATAATCTAACAATCCAATAGTCTAAGAATCTAACAATCTAACAATCTAACAATCTAAAATATGAACGCACACGAAATAGATTACAACATCTTTGGAGAAGAGATGCAATATGTAGAAATAGAATTAGATCCACAAGAAAGTGTTGTGGCAGAATCTGGTAGTTTTATGATGATGAATGATGGCGTTACTATGAATACCATTTTTGGAGACGGAACCAACCAAGATAAAGGAATTTTAGGAAAACTATTTTCTGCTGGTAAACGATTGTTAACCGGAGAAAGTTTGTTTATGACGGTTTTTACAAATTCGGGTTTTGGTAAAAAACAGGTTTCTTTTGCTTCTCCATATCCAGGAAAAATAATTCCGATTGATTTAACGGAATTTGGCGGAAAATTTATTTGTCAGAAAGATGCATTTTTATGTGCAGCACAAGGCGTTTCTATCGGAATTGAGTTTTCTAAAAAATTAGGTAGAGGTTTGTTTGGTGGTGAAGGTTTTATCATGCAAAAATTAGAAGGAGACGGTATGGGATTTGTACATGCTGGTGGAACAATGTCTAAAAAAGTATTGCAACGCGGAGAAATTTTACGTGTAGATACTGGTTGTATTGTTGGTTTTACACAAACGGTTGATTATGACATAGAATTTGTAGGCGGAATTAAAAACTCAATTTTTGGTGGAGAAGGATTGTTTTTTGCAAAATTACAAGGTCCAGGAACGGTTTATATTCAGTCTTTGCCATTTAGTAGATTGGCTGGGAGAGTTTTGGCAATGGCGCCACAAACAGGAAAAGGTGATAGAGGAGAAGGAAGTATTTTAGGAGGAATAGGAAATTTACTAGACGGCGATAACCGATTTTAAAAGAATCTAATTATTTAGTTTTTATTGGAATCCATATTTCTTCTTCAGAATTTGGATCGGCATTTTTATAGTTTTCTCCCAAGATTTCAAAGTGAGGTTTATCATCTAAAAAGTAATCAGAATTTGGAATCCAAGTTCCATAAATATATTGGAAAATACTTGTATCTGCACCAGAACCTTTATGATTAAAAACAGCATAAAGACCATCAGTTAAAAGAAAAATTTCCATTCCGTTAGGAACAAAATCAAAATCAGAAACTTCTGTTAATGCCCACTTTTCGAATGTAGTATTCGGATTAAAAGATTGAAAATGTGTTGGATTATAAACTTGTAAACTTAACAAATCGTTTGATACATTATTGGTGATTTCTCTGCGTCTTTGCATAAAATTTTTCCAAAGTTCGCCAGTTTTATTATCAACTAAAGACATTGTTGTGTGCAAACCAATCAATTTCTTTTCAGATAATTTTTCAATTCTAGGTTTCATTTCCTTTTAAATAGTTTTTACAAAATCTAAAAAAACTTTTTTATGCAATTCCAAATCTATGTTCGGAGAAAGCGCTGTACGGATAATATAATCTTTATCGCCTTCTTTTGTAGTTCCTTGAGTTGAGGTTGCAGGAATTGTCCAATAACAACCTTTTAACTGACCATAACTCACGCAATACTTGCTTTCGTTAGGAATCTCAGCAATCATTAAATTAATTAATTGAAGATTCAATGCTCTTTTATATGTTTCTTTTTCTTCAACAGTAGTTCCTTTTGTTGGAAGATCTAATGAAAACACAGAAGGCGTAAATCCTTGTGCGGCGAGTTCTTCTGAGACAAAATTGATTTTTGCTTCTGGTAACGTTTCTGTGATAAAGTTTACAAATTCTCGTGTGTTTTTATACGCATCGCTAATTCGTTGCTTCATCGTTGGCATTTGTGTTGCTAAAATTTCATATTGAAGATTGGTAGCTTCATTATCACACAAAGTTAAATGCACTTCAATTTTATCTAGCAACGCAGTTGTTTTTGTATTTCCGATTACATAACCAGCAGTACATTTTCCGCCACTCGGAAATTTAGATCCACTTGCATATGAAATAGTTCTAACGGTTGATAGTATTTCTCCTTCTCCTAAAAAATGTACATTCGGACAAAATGTTTGGTCTAAAATAAAAACCGGATCAACCGCAATGTTGCCATTTGCAGTTGTGCGTTTTTCACTCAAAACATTTTTTAATTGGATTAAATCCGGAACTTCAACTCTTGGATTTGTAGGAATTTCTGCAATAATATAAGGAACAGCATCTTCATTAGCTATTTTAGTTAAAACTGCATCAATACTTTGTACCATGTCGTTTTCTCCATCAACTGGTAAATCCACCACTTCTACATTTTTTAAACAAGCAGCAACACGTCTTGCTTGGTCGTTTGTGCCTCCGTAACAATTTGGCGGAACAATAAATTTAATCTCTTTTCCTTTATTATTTTCTAAGGCATCATCAATTAAACCCATCATAATTGCGTACTGAACAGACAATCCGCTTGAGCCAACCAATGCTTTTGTGTTAGAACCTGTGATGCTTTTTATAGTATCTGTAACACGTTTTTTATTCGTTGCTACATCGCTATTTTGAATGTCAATTGCAGTATTTTCTGTTAATGATTTTAATGCAACCAAAGAATTTGCTGGTGTCATCGCAATGGTTTCTCTTCTTCGTACATGTTGAATTTCTGAAATGTAATTCTCATTTCCTTCCCCATTTACCAATAAAATACTTCCTAATCCGCTGTATAAATTGATGTAAAAATCGATGTGTTGAGAAAGTGTTGTTGTTGAAATTTGATTTTGTTCAGAAATAAAAATGACGCTTCCATCAAACGCAGAAATTTCAGATTCATTTTCAATTTTCTTCAATTCAAATAGATAACCATACACGCTTTTTATAATGTCTGCATCAAAAGTTGTTGGCAGTTTGTCTGTGTAAACAATCTGCGTTTTTTTATTTTCTAACAAGTTTTTTCTTAGAATTGCCAAAACAGGAACCGTTTGCGAAGAAAAACTAATCACACTTTCAGATGTTAACTGATGCAAATTAGCAATTGTCCATTCTAGCACACAAGATAATGGATGTCCTAATCGAATGTAGTCGTACGCAGTTGGTAACTTACTAAGCGCAGAAGACGAAGTATTATTGTTGTTAAACAAGGTTTCAAACTGATCTAAAAACTGCGTTTTCGCCAATTTTTCATTATAAATATCTAGTTGATGTGTTGTTAGGTTTAGCCAATCTGTTGGCATATTTTCTAAAACATCTTTTATATAATTGATCCTTTTAGTTTCTTCCATAATGCTGTCTTAATATCGGACGGCAATTTACATTAAATCTTATTGCTTTAAAAGTGTTGTAGGATGTTTTATGTGTGCAGAAAATATTTTATTTGGTCTTTTATTTCTAAATGGGTTCTCCAAAAGTTAACAGATTGCTATCTGGGTCTAGAATCGAAAATTCTTTTTGCCCCCAAGGCTTTGTTTCTAGCAAACCGTTTGGGTGAATCCTCGTTTTATGATCTAATAATGTTTGATAAAAATTCTCAATATTGTCTGTTCTAATATATACTTGACCATAATTTTCTTTTGGGTTTAACTCCTTAAATTCAAAAAAATGCAATTGAATTTGATCTTTTTCTATCATTAAATAATAGTCATAGGCTGTAGTTCCAAATTCTTTAAAACCTAATTGTTGGATATAAAAATCTCTCGTAACTTTTTTGTTACGCATTGGTAATTTTGGGTTGATGGATGTTAGCATAATCTTTTATTCAAACGATATGTTAATCTCAGAATACAATTCTAATAGTTCAGGTAAGGTTTTCACTTCAATATTCAGAATTTTACTAATCGCTGGTAACTTTTTGAAAGCTTTATTATCATTGCTTCCTTCTGTTTCCTCAGTTACAAGAATTATTTTTTCAAATGAGTTTTTACTTATTTGAGTTAATAAATAAATAATCATTCGTGCGTCTGCTGAATCTAAAAACTCTTTTTTTTGCTGTTCAAATTGAGCACTATTTAATCTTTTTGCATTAGTTGTAGTAAAATTGTTGTCAACAAGATTATAAAATTTTGCAGGTGATGGAGGGATTAAGTTTTCTGTTTTAAAAGGAATTTTATGAGCTTTTAAAAAGTCTTTATCAATTAAGAAATCTAATTTTTTTATAACCAATTTTCCAGAAACAAATTTACATTCGTTTAATACCTCATCAATAACCACAATGTTATGATTTTGTATTTCTTTTTTAATAAAATTAAAAAGTTTATTGTTTTGGTCAAATGGTAAGTAGTAACGAACCAAGGACAATAAAGAACTTGTATCTATTACTACTATCATTGAATAAATTTGTCTAATTTTTCAGGCTTAATATTCAGTTTTTTACAAACGTCATATTCGTTTATAATGCCTTCATAAAATGCAGCTTGAATTGTAGATATAAATAATGGTGAAGAAATTGGTTGTGCAACTGAAGCTCTTATTTTTATACCTTTCTCTTTTTGTAACTCCTTTTCTCTATCTTTTTCTTCTTGAAATTTCTTGAATTGTTCTTCAAAGTCATTTCTGACTTTATTATAGTTAGATTGACTAATTTGATTTTTAAATAATAACCTTGTAAATAAAGCAATTTGACTCAAATGAGTGTTTTCTGAAACCGTTTTTATTAAATCAAAATGGTAATCATTTGAAGGTTTTGCCGGTTCAATATTTTTAAGCATTTCTCCATATCTTCCAACTAAAAAATAATACGCAAAATCATTACACCATCTTTCGATAGTAGATAAATGCCTATCAGCAATTACATTATAATCAAGTAATTCAATTTCTTCTTTGTCGAGTAAAAAGTGCCCTAATTCGTGAGCTAAAGTGAATATTTCTCGTCTAAAAGATTGGTGTCTTTTTAATACAATAACATTTGGTTTAAGAAAAAATCCATCAATATTGGCTTTCTCTTTTCTATTGTGAGTTTCAACAAATTCAAAAACTAAAATGTTGCTTTCTGCTAATTTTGAAATTAGTGCTTTAAGAAAATCTCTGCGTTTTGATGTGAAATTTGGGTAAAGAATTTGCCTAAATTCATTTGCTACTTTTTCTGGATTATCATTTATGCTGAATTTTGGAATTTTTCTTTTTATATCCAATTCTGCTAATTTAGAAATAGCAGTAATAGATATTTTCAATTCCTCAAATTGGCTAACTATTTTTTTTGCTCTGAAATTTAAGTCAGTCCCAAAACTTTCCTTTCTAAAGAAAACACTTGCTTCTTTAGAGTTTTCAGGTGCTTTTGGGTCTAAATAATAATGAATTCCCTTTTCAAAAAGTTTATCAATTCTTTTTAAATGTCCAATTTCTATTCTTCTTGAAAAGATATCTTTTTCAGTTATAGATATTTTTAAACCCTCACTAATTTTTAGTAAAAAATCAGATACTGAAAGCTTGTACATTTTCAGTAAGTGTTTTAAGCGAGATATGTTATGTTCTACTTTCAAGAATTTTTTTATTTTAAGAAGTCAAAGGTACAAATTTAGTTTTGTTGCTTAGTTTGTAGTAAATTCGTTTCATATTTTATTAAGCTTTCCTATTCTACTTTCCGAGATACAATAAGTTATAAGTTTAGTTTACAATTTTTAATAAAGATACTAAAAATTGTAAACCCATTTAGTTGTTATTCTCTAGCTGCTTTAAACTCGCTACCATCGTACCATTTCGGGAAATAGTCTTCGTTTGCTAATTTACTTCCTACATTAAAAAAGAGTTGTAAATCTAATTGTACGCCACTTAATTCTGTGGTTGCATTGTATTCATCAGAAGGTTGGTGGTATTTGTTTTTTCCATAAGAATCGTTGTAGGCTTTTATTTCTTCAATACTTTTGTCAAATCCTTCATAAGAACCACTTGCGTACAAAGCAGGAATTCCAATTTTTGCAAAATTAAAATGATCAGATCTAAAGAAATAACCTTTCTCTGCCACAGGATCTGGAATAATATATCTGTTTTGTTTTAACGCAGCTTCTTTAGCGTATTCGTCCATTTCAGATTGTCCAAAACCAGTAATCGTTAAATCTTTCATTTTCCCTGGACTATCTAGTGCATCAATATTAATATTTGCCACAGATTTCTTTGGATTAAAAATTGGATACGCTACATAATAAGCAGAACCTAACAATCCTTGTTCTTCTCCTGTAACCGCTAAAAACACAATAGAACGTTTTGGTGCTTTTCCTTTTTTAAAGGCTTCTGCAATTGCTAATAAACCTGCCGTTCCAGACGCGTTATCAACAGCGCCGTTGTAAATAGAATCGCCATCAATCGGTTTTCCAATTCCAAAATGATCCCAATGCGCAGAGTAAATAATATATTCATCTTTCCTGTCGGTTCCCGGAATCATGGCAACCACATTTTTAGAAACGTCTTTTTTTATGTTGTTTTTAATATCAACCGAAACATTTACAGCTAACAAAACTGGTTTAAACCCTTTTTTTCTAGCTATTTTTTTGTAATCTTTTCCTTTCATGGCTGATGCATCAAACATTTTTGTTGCACTTTCCCCACTAACCCAAGATTCAACATTAAGTTGCGGAGCATCACTTTCTATAATCAATCGAGCACCGCTCCAACCAGATTCTATTACATTCCAACCATAAGAAGCAGGTTCTGTATCGTGAATGATAATTAATCCTGCTGCGCCTTGTCTTGCTGCTTCTTCGTATTTGTACGTCCAACGACCATAATAGGTCATTTCGTTTCCTTTAAATAAAGTAGAATCTCCAGATTTAAAACCAGGATCATTAATTAAAACAACCGCAGTTTTTCCTTTCCAATCGATGCCTTCATAATCGTTCCAACCATATTCTGGAGCTACGATTCCGTAACCTGCAAAAACAAGTTCTGAGTTTTTAAGACTCACGTTTTCTTCAACTTTATTGGTTGTTGCCACAAAGTCTTTTAATGCTTTTAAATTGAATTTTCCTTTTTTGCCAGAAATTACCATATTTTCTGATGGAGTTCCAGTAATTTCTACCATCGGAACATCTTGATAAAAACTATCGCCATTTCCTGGTAGAAGTCCTAGTTTTTCAAACTCATCTTTTAAGTAATTTACGGTAATTACTTCTCCTTTTGTAAAAGGTTTTCTTCCCATAAAATCATCGGAAGCCAAGCGTTCAATATGTTTTCCGATGGTTGTTTGGTTTACTTCAACTGCTTCTTTAGTGTCACTTTCGCAACTTGTAAATATGACAACTACTGTTGCTAATATTTTTAAGTAATTTTTCATGAATGCTGTTTTATTAAATTAATGTCAATTAGGTTTTGGTTTTTTTACACTTATCGATTACTTTTTGAGCAAGTTAATCGTTTTAATTTAATCAACCAATTTTCTTATTCTTGATTCTGCTTTATGTATCGAGATGTTTTTAAACTAAATTATCAAACAAATAAAAGTACTAAAAAAGCCGCTACAATGGTAGCGGCTTCGAATATTTTATAAAAATAGAAACTATTTTTTAGTTTCTGATTTTTTAATATCAGCAACAAATTTTTCTAATTTTTTACCATATAAAGAGTTTTTAACTTCTGGTGTTAACGATTTATAAATGGTATCTAACCATTTTACATTTGCGTTTACTAATTCTGTTAATGCGATATAAGGAGAAACATTTGTTTCTTTGTTATTTAAGGCAAAATTTACAGTAACCATATAACGTTTTCTTAATAAGTTTTCATACTCTTTTTGAATGATTGCTAAAGAATCTTTATTATTCGATTTTTGTACGTAAAATTTACGTTGAATTAAATCTAAATTTTGGTTATTAAAACGTCTAGATATTTTTGTGTAATCATTTAAAATATCTTGATTTTTAGAACCTGTAATTACTGGATTTATTCCAAATTTTGAAACATCATCGGTAATATTAATAATTCCTTTATCAGCAAAAAAGGTAATGTATTTGTTGGTGGTATTTCCATCAAAAGTTACATAATACATTTCTGGTTCTTCAATATTTGCAGTCAATGTAAATTGATCACTTCCTAAAACAGCAACAGAATCTATTGTTTTTAAAAGAGTGTCATTTTCTATTTTTTGTAAATACAACGTTCCTTTTTTTAATCCTTTTATTTGACCATTTACAATCATGTTTCCTTCTTTCTTAGAAGAACAAGAAGCAATTAGTAGTACAAAACCTAAAACAAGTAATTTTTTCATCTGTAAAGTATAATTTTTGCGTTTGCAAATATGCGTATTTCTATGATACTTTTGATGCTAATTCTAGTAAAATTGTAGAGACAATGGCGCCGATTGTTCCGATGGCATATCCAAATACAGCTAATAAAACGCCAACTGTTGCTAATGATGGATGAAATGCTTGTGCAACAATAGGAGCAGAGGCTGCACCACCAACGTTTGCTTGACTACCAACCGCTAAAAAGAAATACGGAGCTTTAATTATTTTAGCAACTAAAATCAGTAATCCTGCATGAATAGTCATCCAAACAGCCCCAATTGCAATTAAACCTAAGTTATCAAAAATCATTAATAAGTCCATTTTCATTCCAATAGTTGCTACTAATACATAAATAAAAACACTACCTAATTTACTAGCTCCAGCACCTTCATAATTCCGTGCTTTTGTGTATGATAAAATAAGTGCTACAAGTGTAGAAATACTAATCAACCAGAAAAATTGAGAATCTAAAAATGTAAACATATTTTTAATGGTTTGAGATTCTATTGTGGCTATTAAACCACCAAAAAATTGACTTAAATATTTAGATGAGAAATGCCCAAAACCAACAGTGCCAAAAGCAATTGAAAGCATAATCATTAAATCTGTTAACGAGGGATTTCTCTTTACTTTTTGAGTAAATTTTGTTACTGTATCTTTTAAATTTTCAATAGCAGAAGTATCTGCTTTTAACCATTTATTTATTTTGTCTTTTTTACCAATTCCAATTAATAAAATAGCCATCCAAACATTAGCAATAACAATATCGACAAAAACCATTCCGCCATATTTTGCAGGATTATATTGATAAATTTCTAACATAGCTGTTTGGTTTGCACCGCCACCAATCCAACTTCCTGCCAAGGTAGAAAGGCCTCTCCAAACAGCATCAAAACCTGCGCCACCAACAGTTTCTGGAGAAAAAATTGATATTAATAATATAGCAATTGGACCACCAATAATAATACCAACAGTTCCTGTAAAAAACATTATTAATGCTTTTGAACCTAAATTAAAAATTGCTTTTAAATCGATACTTAATGTCATTAATACCAAAGCAGCTGGTAATAAAAATCGACTAGAAACATAATACAAACTCGAGCTATGTTTTACCGTTTCTCCAATGTTATTTGTAGTTTCCCATTCAGGAGCAATAATGCCAAGAGTTGTAAATATTGCTGGGACAAAATATGCCATAAACAATCCTGGAACTATTTTGTAAAATTTATGCCAAAACCCAGATTTTATATTTTCTGTGTAAAAGACAAATCCTAAACTAATCATTAAAACACCAAAAACAATGGCGTCATTTGTAAAAATTGGTTCTATCATTATTTACTTTTTTTAATAAAATTTGTATTAAGAATAACACCTAATTGTAATCTTTTTAGTGTTGCATTTGGTAGTTTTATTTGAAAATATCCTGTTTTTAATTTAATATTTTTATTTAGTTTGTATAGAAAACCTGCTCCTGTCCAATTTTGAGCAAATGTTTCAGGTCTGTTTAAGTTTAGAAATATTTCATTAAAAACATACGCACTAAATTTTTCTGAAAGAGGATAACTAACATTTAAATTATAACGCAACCAATTTTGAAACTGATTTATTATTATATTTTTATGAATAAAACGTTGTTCTAATCTAAAACGATGTTTTGCGGTAAATTTACCCCAAATAGATTTTAAATTTAAGTCTTCATAAAAACGATATTCGTATAAATTTCTAGAAGAAATATCGTATTCTGTATCTGCAGTAGAATAACTTAATCCTAAAGTAAGATTGGTTTTTGGGTTAAAAGCATAATTAACGCCTAATCTATAAATTTCTTGTTGAAACTGGCTAGTAACTTCGTAATATCTAAAATGAGCCATGGTTTTTAACGAATACTTTTCTGATAATTGATGAGAACCATTATACATATACCAAGTTCCTAATTTATTTTCAGGAGAATTTTGAGCTTGCATTTTAAAGCATAAAAAAGTGAAGCAAAAAAAAATGCAAATTTTATTCATAATTTATTAGTTTTTGCTAAAGTATTAAAATTATAAGCACAAAAAAAACGAAGCGGTTAAGCTTCGTTTTTTGGTTTAGTTTGCAGAAAAACTTTTCGTTTTCTTAAAGGGCGAAATTTGAATTGATTCAACATCGCTTTTGTATTTTTTCCAATCTGTGGTAAAGAAATTATTTGTTTTATTTAGCGCATCTTTTAATGCATCTTTAAAATTATTTACCTGTTCAGTTTCTGTTTTGGTTATTTTTCCAAATCGAGAACCTATAAATCTACCAGCAACTCCTAATCTTTGGTTTACTGTAATTTCTGGGCTTCTAGTAATTCCTTGTCTTTTGTCTATTTTTCCTAAATATAGAGCAATTAAATTATCAATTTTTTTCGTAATTTCTTTAGATGATTTTATCTGAGAAGCGTACTTTTTCTTATCTGCTTTAGATAGTTTGCCAGAAATTTCTTTTACCGAATTTTTACTTTCTATCAGTTGTTTTACAACCTCAGCAATTGTTTTGCTATTTGCTTCTAGTTGTTTACTCATTTTATAACGCGTAGATAGATCTGTTTTAGAATAGTTTAATCTAGGGTCAAATTCAACTTTGATATTTTGTTCAGAAACTTGGTTCCCAAAACTCATTTTAAGTTTGTAAGTTCCTGGAGTTACTCTAACTCCGCCTGGTTCTCTATTCGATTTTCTAATTCTTCTAGAAGCTCTTGCAACACCTTTTTCATCTAGGAACCAATACATTTTATGTACTCCGTTCTCTTTTGGAGTTTTTTGTTTTAAAGTTCTTATAAGTCGAGTTCCGTCAAAAATTTCTAGTTTAATAGAATCCCATTTAATGGTGTTTTTATCGGCAGCTTTTTTCTTTACATCCTTATTTTCTTTCTCTTTTTTTGGAGCATTTATATAAAATGAAATTGGAGCACCACGTCTTCTGTTTTCTCCTTGATATAAGGCATCTGCTCCAAATCTACTTCCTGTTGGTTGTAAAAAATTTGCTTGATATGCAATTGGAGGTTCAAACAATTGCAATTTTTTAGCAAAACTTTTGCTATTTGTTGCCAATGCTCTTAAAGGTTTAATATCATCTAAAACCCATGCGGCTCTACCAAAAGTTCCAATAACTAAATCGTGTTCTCTAGGTTGAATTACTAAATCTTTTACAGGAACAGTAGGGAAACCATTGGTCCATTTTGTCCATTTTTCTCCTGCATTTACAGAAATGTATAAACCATCATCAGTTCCTAAGAACAATAAATTTGGATTTTCTATATCTTCAAGAATACTTAACGTATAACTTTTTACATCATTTTCATCAACAATTCGTGTCCAAGTTTTACCGTAGTTTTTAGTTCTATAGGCATAAGGAGTGTAATTAAAACGACGATAATCGTTTGCAATTAATAGCGCTTCTCCTTTGTTTTTATTTGATGCTTTTATTTGGGCAATCCAACTTCCTTCAGGTAATCCTTTTAAATTTTTAGAAACATTGGTCCAAGTTGCACCACCATTCTTGGTTACTTGTACATTTCCGTCATCAGTACCAACCCAAAGCATATTTTTTTCTATTGGAGATGGTTCTATAACTAAAATTGTTGTGTGATTTTCTGCTCCGGTTGCATCCATACTTAAACCACCACTTTCTGCTTGTTTTTGTTTATTTGGATCGTTGGTTGTTAAATCTGGCGAAATTATGTTCCAAGTAATTCCTTTGTCTGTACTTTTATGTACAAACTGACTTCCAAAATAAACGGTAGCATTATTAAATGGATCTTGACCAATTCCGCTATTCCAATTAAAACGTAATTTTACTTTTGGATTTGGGTGTGTTGGTTTAATACTATAACTATATCCTGTATTTCTGTCGTATCTTACTACTGATCCTTGTTGGCTCATTGCGTATCCGTAGCGAGAATCGTCTTTGTCTGGTACAACGTCAAATCCATCACCAAAAGCTAGCTCTTGCCAATAAGAATTTCGAATTCCTTGTGCTTTCCAAACATACGCTGGTCCGCCCCAAGAACCGTTATCTTGCATTCCACCATATACATTATAAGGAAATTCATTATCTACATTGATATGGTAAAATTGTGCTACCGGAATGTTTCCAGCAAAGCGCCATGTTTTTCCATGATCGCGTGTAATGTTTAATCCTCCATCATTTCCATCAACCATAAAGTTTCCGTCTTTTGGATGAATCCACCACGCATGATGATCTGGATGCACACCATTATCTACACCATAAGCTGGCATTAATTGACGGAAGTTTTTCCCGCCATCATCAGAAACATTTATATACGTAAAAACAGAATATAATCTGTTTTCGTTCTGTGGATCTACATAAATTTCTGAATAATAAAAAGGACGATTTCCAATTCCTGGTTTGTTGTTTATCATTTTCCATTTAAAACCACCGTCTGTACTTTTATACAATGCATTCTTTTTTGATTCTACTAATGCGTAAACTGTATTTGGGTTACTTCTTGAAATAGCAACTCCAATTCTTCCAAGTTCTCCCTTAGGAAAACCTTCTTTATCAGTAATTTTTTTCCAGTTTTCTCCTCCGTCATATGTAATATACATTCCACTTCCTTCACCACCAGATTTAAAAAACCAAGGATCACGTTTGTGTTCCCACATGGCAGCAATTAGTTTGTTTGGATTTGATGGATCCATTACTAAATCTGCAGCTCCGGTTTTGTTATTGTTAAATAAAATTTGTTTCCAAGTTTTTCCTCCATCTGTAGTTTTATAAACGCCACGTTCTGGATGTTCTCCCCAGGGAGAACCAATTGCCGCCGCATACACAATATCTGGATTTGTAGGATCTATAACTACACGATGAATATGACGAGTTTTTTCTAATCCCATCGATTTCCAAGTTTTTCCTGCGTCTAATGATTTGTATATTCCGAATCCGCCATTTAAACTATTTCTCGGATTTCCCTCTCCAGTTCCAACCCAAATTACACTTGGGTTTGATTGTTGAATTGCTACCGAACCTATTGAAGCAGTTGCTTCTTTTTCAAAGATTGGTTCCCATTTTATGCCACCAGAAGTAGATTTCCATAAACCGCCAGAAGCAGTTCCTGCATACATAATATTTGTGTTAGATTCTACAACGTCTATGGCTGTAACACGTCCGCTCATTCCACCAGGGCCAATGCTTCTTGGTTTCATCTCTTTTACTAAATCCATAGAGAATTCTTGAGAAAATAGTACAGTTGTTGCTAGTAGAAAAAGGATTGAGAATAATTTTTTCATGAGGTTATGATTAATTGATTAAGCTTGAAAGTTACAAATTATTTAAAAGAACTCACTCTTAAAATAATGTTAACAAAATAATTTTTTTGAATGATTTTTTTTGTATCATTACATATTGTTTAACTATAAATAGAACAAACCTGTTACTTTTAATAAAGTGCATTTCTTTTATTTATAAATTTAAACAAGTGTTAAGCTTTCTTAAAATTACTGTCAATTATAATGAAAAATATCTCCCAAATTATTTTCTTCTATATTTTTTGCCTACCAAATATTTTATTACAAAACAAATTAAAGTATCATAATCATTAATTTAATATTTACATATGAAAAAAAACTACAATTCAAAATATGTCTTAAAAAGAGGTATTTTAACAACATGTTTATTTGCACTTACTATTTTTGGTGTTCTTGCAAATGATACAGGAAAAAAAGGAAGTATTTCTTCTTTAAATAATGAAGATAATTTAATCAATAACGAGTTACTGATTCCTCCCAAAAATGAAACGCTAAAATTTGGTGTCTTAACTTTTACTTCTTCTGTGCCTGCTAATAGTGCATTAGGAATATCTAGAAGCGCAAATATTGTATTAAATTTTAATGAAGCAGTATTAACTGGAACAGTAAACGCAACTAATATTAAAGTTAGCGGAAGCCAAACCGGAAATATTGCTGCAAGTTTTAGTGGAGGAGGAACTACCCAGATAACGATAAACCCAACAACAGATTTTAAAGCAGGTGAATTAATCACCGTTACACTTTTAGCAGGGTTGCAGTCTTTAGCAACAAATGAAGCTTTGTCAAGTGCTCGTACCTTTCAATTTACAGTAAGTGCTGCTGCAATAGATTATTTTAGTTTGCCAATTACTCCAACTAAAACTACAATAGCCACAGGTACAACAGATGCGAGAGGTATAAAATCTACATTTCCGGTAGATTTAGATGGAGATGGAGATATGGATATTGTTGGTGTTTCTGACCCAGGAGATAAATTATTGTGGTACGAAAACAATGGAAGTCAAAGTTTCACTGTTCGTACAATTGCTTCTGGTACTTCTGTAAATGCTTTGCATGGTTTGTTTGTTATAGATTTAGATGATGATGGAGATATGGATATTATTGCTACTTCAAGAACATATGGAACAGCTACAAAAAACCTAACTTATTATTTAAATAATGGCAGTCAGGTCTTTACAACTGGACAATATCAAAATGAAATTACAACTGCTATTTCAAGAAATGTGGTTGCAGGTGATTTTGATAGTGATGGTGATAAAGATATTTTAATAGCTCAAAGTTATACTTCTGGTTATATTTTTCTACTAAGAAACAATGGATCTTTAGTGTTTTCGGTATCTGAACTTATTGATAGCTCTATAAATACAGCTTGGGGGATAAGCGCAGCTGACATGGACAAAGATGGAGATTTAGATATTGTTGTTGGGTCATCAAACTCAGGAACAAATACAGATTTTATAGCATGGTATGAAAACAATGGGACAGGGATTTTTACAAAAAATAGCATAACTACTACTACAGATTCTGTGAGAAGTCTTTTTGCAATAGATATTGACAGTGATGGTGATATGGATTTTGCTTCAGTTTCCTATGATAACAATACCGTTTCTTGGTATCAAAATAATGGAAGTCAAGTTTTTACAAAAATTGATATTGATACAGGTGCAAATGGAGCTCATGATGTAACTGCAGCAGATGTAGATGGTGATGGAGATATCGATGTTTTGTCTGCCAACCAAACTGACAATACTATTGCTTTGTATTTAAATAATGGTAGTGAGGTTTTTACGAAGAAAATAATCACCAATACACTAAGTGGGGCTCGTACAGTACGTTTTGCAGATATGGATGGAGATGGAGATTTAGACATTGTTACTACGGCCCAATCAGATGAATTGTCATGGTTTGAAAATAAATTAACAAATTCTTGGTCAGGCGCTACAAATACGAACTGGGATACAACAACCAATTGGTCATTGGGTTCAATTCCTTTAGGAACAACAGATGTGTTAATAACAAATACTGCTAATAAACCTGCAGCAAGTAGTAACATTTCTGTAAAAAGTCTTGTTTTAAATTCAGGAGCTGCATTAACGGTTACCGGAAATGTAACAACAGTAAATCCAATTATTTTAGAATCAGGTTCTTCATTAATAACCAAAAATAGTACTGTTTTTAACTTAACATATAAAAGAAATTTAGCCACAACAAATTGGTATTTAATATCAAGCCCTGTAGTTGGTCAAAGTGTGCCAAATTTTGTAACCACTAACAATACATTAGCATTGGGTAGTGGAGCAGGAGTTGCACAAAATGTGGCTTTGGCTCTGTATGATAATACACAGGTAGTAGCTACTAATCAATGGAGTTATTATACCGTAGGTTTAACAGATGGACTCAATGGAGATGACACAACAGATACTTTTGTATCAGCTAAAGGATTTGCTACTAAATTAACTACTGCAGTAGATGTTTCATTTTCAGGAACGATGCCACTTACAGATGTTGGGACACCCATTAGTGTTGGTGCAGGGAATGCCTTTAATCTAGTTGGAAATCCATATCCTTCATATATTGCAGCAACAAACTCAGCAGATGCAACCAATAATGTTTTAAAAGCAAATGATACTGATAATGATTTTTTATCAGAATCTACCATTTGGCTTTGGGATCAATCTGCAAATACAGGAACTGGTGGTTATGTTCCAGTAAATCACGCTACTTCTCGATTTATTGCACCAGGACAAGGTTTCTTTGTAAGTGCAAATGGAAGTCGTACATTTAGT
Source organism: uncultured Flavobacteriaceae bacterium (assembly GCA_963974245.1). Taxonomy (GTDB): domain Bacteria; phylum Bacteroidota; class Bacteroidia; order Flavobacteriales; family Flavobacteriaceae; genus Polaribacter. Next base: position 335,822 of record CAXBBY010000001.1, read on the forward strand.
ATTACAGAAGCAATGCAAAGTCATCAAGTTACAGATGTTTTTAGTAAAAGTTTAAGTAGCAGACCAGAAATACAATTGCAAATATCAAATGGAACTGCTGTATCTACTACAGATATATATTATATAAATGGAACAACTTTAGGTTTTGATAACGGATATGACAGTACTATTTTTAGTGGAGTTAGTAATGATTTTAAGTTATACACACATTTATTAGCAAATAGTCAAGGTCAAAATTTAGGGATTCAATCTTTACCAGATTCTAATTTTAAAGAAATGGTTATTCCTGTTGGGGTAAATGCTGTATCAGGAACTACAATTACTTTTACTGCTAAATCATTAAATATTCCGGAAGGTTTATATGTTTATCTAGAAGATAAAAGTACTAATACAGTTACACAGTTAGATGTTACAGATGCAAAATACACAACAACATTAACCTCAAGTCTTACGGGTATTGGACGTTTTTATTTACATACAGATACACAACAAGTTTTAAGTGTTGATGACTTAGGAATAACTAATATAAGTCTTTACAAGACATCAGAATCTAATTTAAGAATTGTAGGCTTAAATAAAGGAGAAACTTCTTTAAGAATGTACAATCTTTTAGGGCAAACTGTATTAGAAAAAACTTTTGTAGGTCAGTCTGTGAATAATGTTTCATTACCTAATTTAAGAAAGGGATTATATATTATACAGTTAAAGACCGAGCAAGGAAAAATAAATAAGAAAATAATTTTAGAATAAATAGAGTTATGAAGAGCGAGAAAAAAAGTAAAAAAGAAGACGATATTACACGTAAAGAAGCAATAAAAAAAATAGGAGGTTATGGTAAATACGCTGCCTTAACAGCAATAGGTACTTATATTTTATTAAACCCTAAGAAAGCTCAAGCAAGAAGCCCAGCAGCACCAGGTGGTGGATTTTAAATGAAATAATTTTTTTATTTGTAAGATAAAAAAAGCGAGGAATTTTATTCCTCGCTTTTCTTTTTTGGTTCTCTTTTAGCTTCTTTTAAATTTTGCATGAGCATCCATTCAATCTGCCCATTGGTAGATCGAAACTCATCTGAAGCCCATTTTTCAATAGCTTTCATCATGTCTTCATTTATCCGCAGAGCGAACGCCTTCTTTTTTGCCATGGTTACTTTTTTATAAATGCAACGATAGTTGTAATTAATTTTTTTGATATTGGAAAATCTGCTGTATAATATGATTTCATATTGTCGGTATCTTTTTCAATGTTTTTTAAAACGTGATTCATGTTTTCGATAATCACTAACTCAGATGATGATTTTGCATTGTGTAATGCATCAGCATCTTCAACTTTTACTTGTAAATCTTTTGTTCCGTTGACAATTAAAACAGGAATTGTTAACTCTTTAATTTCTTCTGTAGGATTATAACTTGCCCACGATTTTAAAAAAGGAAGATTTGGTTTTGAAAAAATAGAAATTAATAATGGATTTACTTCTTTAATAGTTCCTGTTTCTTTTAATTCTTTAAAATGTGCTGCAGTTGCTTCTCCTAAAAGCGCATTTTGAGCTGTAATTTGTTTTACCATTGTTTTATCAATAGATTCTCCAGGTCCAGATAAAGAAATGTATTTATTTACATTTTTTGAAGCTAACATAGCAATTAAAGAACCTTGACTATGACCAACTAATATAATTTCTGAAAAACGAGTGTCCTTTTTAAAATGCAAAATTACTTTTTCTACATCAGTTACAAAATCGGTAAAAACAATTCCTTTTAAAAATTTAAAGTTTTTTGGATTCGATGTTCTTTTGTCAAAACTAAAAAAGGCAATATTATTGTTATTGATTTCGTCTCTAATTTGCTTGATGTAATTTGCTTTAACAATTGCTCCTTGATTTCCGTTTCTATCTACATTTCCAGAACCATGAACCCAAATTACTAATGGAGTTTTTGTATTGGTAAACGTTAAAGTTCCTGGTAATTCTATAGAATCATTTTGTATCAGAATTTCTTCTGATGTTATTTTTGATTGCCCGTAGGTAACAGATAAAATCAATAAGAATATATATAGAAATTTAGTTTTCATTTTTGTGTATTTTGTCTTCGTAAGTTTTTAAAACGGAATTTACATCGCTTAAAAGTTGCGTGCCAATTAAAATTTTCTTTCCAGTTTTGTATTCTAATTGAATTCCGATATCTCCAGAAACATTGTAGGCAACTCCTTTGCTTTTTCGCCAAAAGAAACCACCTTTTAATCCCCAGCCACCATATTCTGAAATGGCGTCGTAAGTTCTAGTTTTGGCAAATTTTAATTCTGACCAATCAATAGTTTTTGGTTTTAAATGAAAAGGAAAAAATTGATAGTGAATTCCTTTTTCGTCAATTCTTGTTTTTAATTTAAAAAAGAATAAAGGAGCAATTACAATAAGCATTAAAGAAGATGTTAAAAGTAATTCGTTAAGCGTCATCGTAGTATCTTCTTTAAAGTATTCTTTAAGCATCAAAGCAATTGGAGTAACTATACTTATTGCTAAAAGGATAATTAACCAACCTTGTGTAAACCGCTGTTCTTCTTTAAATATTCTCATTATCTATTTTTATCTCTTTCAAAAACAATACTAGACCAGTTTTGACCAATATCTTTAACTACCCATCCCTCTCTTGCATGTTGATTTAAAATGACTTCCATTTTTTCTCTCCTGTTTGTTATTCCTAATCGAGGTATTTCTACTTTATATTCTTTCATAATTTTTTATCTTTACATTCTTTCTTTTCTCCAAAATTGATTAATACTAACGCAGCATCAATTGCGATTGCTAATTTTCTTTTAGCTCATTACTATTTATTTGCTAAAATTAAAACTCCAAGGCTAATTGCAGCAATACTAATTGCAAAAATAACGAGTAGTGTTTTTTTGTTTTTAATTTGAAATCCTAACATAGACTTTCTTTTATTTATAAATTGAAATGATTAGTACTTGTAAGAAACTTATAATTAGAGCGAATAATTTTAATACAACTTGTATCATTTTATTGATTTAAAGTTCCGGTATTTAATACAGGAGAAGCATCTTTATCCCCACATAAAATAACCATTAAATTACTTACCATTGCTGCTTTACGTTCATCATCTAAATCTACAATTTGTTTTTTTCCTAATTCTTCTAAAGCCATTTCTACCATACTTACTGCTCCTTCAACAATTTTATGACGCGCAGCAACAATTGCTGTAGCTTGTTGTCTTTTTAACATAGCATTTGCAATTTCTTGTGCGTACGCTAAATAACCAATTCTTGCTTCTAACACTTCAATACCTGCAATAGATAAACGTTCTTCTATTTCTTTTTCTAAAGCTTCACTTACTTCATTTACACTAGAGCGTAATGTAATATCTTCTTTTGTGCCTTCATCTGCAAAATTGTCGTATGGATACATACTTGCTAATTTTCTAACAGCAGCATCCGTTTGTACTCTTACAAAGTTTTCATAATTATCAACATCAAAAGCAGCTTTATGAGTATCTGTTACTCGCCAAACTAAAATAGTGCTTATCATAATCGGATTTCCTAGTTTGTCGTTTACTTTTAAACGCTCGCTGTCAAAGTTACTGGCTCTTAAAGAAATGGTTCTTTTTTTGTACAACGGATTTGCCCAATACAAACCATTTGTTTTTACGGTTCCAATATATTTACCAAAAAGTAAAATGACTTTTGATGAATTTGGATTGACTAAAATAAATCCAAATGCACAAATGAAACCAACTACAGTTACTAAAATCCAAGCTGGATTTTCATATTTTATTGCAGTTACAATTCCTCCAATAAATAAGACTAATACTAATACGAACATTACATATCCGTTTGCGGGTTTTATACTTTTTTCGTTACTCATAATATGTTTGTTTTATAATGATATTGAAATGATATCACAAAGATATATGTTTTTTATTTATATTTCCAAATTTATCAAGTATTATTTTTATAAATTAGCCAAACGAAATTTATAAAACATAAAAATGAAAACGAACTTCTTATTTATATTGGCATTTGTATGTATTAGCAATTTTTCTTTTGCCGCAAATGGCGAAACAGAAATAGATTGGGGAAATACTGGTCATAGAGCAATTGGAGAAATTGCAACAAAGCATTTATCAAAAAGAGTGCAGCGAAAAATTAAAGAATTGTTAAACGGGCAAAGTTTAGCAATGGTTTCTACTTTTGCAGATGATATAAAGTCAGACAAAAAGTACAGAGATTTTTATACATGGCATTATGTAAATTTAAATGATGGTGACACGTATCAAACATCAACTAAAAATCCTAAAGGAGATTTAGTAACAGGAATAGAAAAAAGCAAACAAGTTCTGTTAGATAAAAATGCTTCTAAAGCTGATAAATCTTTTTACTTAAAAATGTTAGTACATTTAATAGGTGATTTACATCAGCCAATGCATGTTGGTAGAGTTAGTGATAGAGGAGGAAACGATTTTCAAGTAAATTGGTTTAATAGAGGAACAAATATGCATAGAGTTTGGGACAGTCAAATGATTGATAGTTTTAATATGACCTATACAGAATTGGCTTCTAATACATCTGTATTAAGTAAAGCTCAAATAAAAGAATTGCAAAAAGGTTCAGTTGTAGATTGGACAAATGAAACAAAAGGACTGGCTCAAATGGTGTATCATTCTGCAGAATCAGGCGAAAAATTAAGTTATCGTTATATGTACGATCATTTTAAAACAGTAAGAAGTCAATTACAAAAAGGCGGAATTAGGTTGGCAAAAGTGTTAACCGATATTTTTGGATAAAAAGAAATTGATAAAAATAAAAAGCGAGCTAATTTTAAATGTTAGCTCGCTTTTTTTTTATGCTTCTGATTTTGAATCTTTTGTAGTGTTTGTCTTTTTTATCATAGAAACTAAAATACCAACCAATACACCAAAAGAAAAACTTCCTAAAATGATTAGAATCCGAGAAACAGAAATTTTCCAAAAAAGAAAATCTACATCCGTAATTTCTGAGTTTTGTAAAGAGAAAATAACAATAATCAATACAAAAAAAAGTGAAACAATCGTTTTGGTTTTCATAATTTTAAGTTTTAGTTATTTAAAGATACTTAAATTATTCGGTAACTTTTAATCTTGCTTGCGCTGTAATTCCGATTTCAGAATAGGTGTTGTTTAGGTATTTTAAATATCCTGTTATGGCAATCATCGCCGCATTGTCTGTGGTGTATTCAAATTTAGGAATATAAGTTGTCCATCCAAAATGTTTTTCTGCCAAGTGTAATCGTTTTCTAATTTCAGAATTTGCAGAAACGCCACCAGCAATTGCAATATGTTTGATGCCAGTTTGTTTTACAGCATTTTTTAATTTATCCATTAAAATTTCAACAATTGTATATTGTATAGATGCGCAAATATCTACCAAGTTTTCTTTGATAAAGTTTGGGTTTTCTTTTACTTGTTTCTGAATAAAATATAAAATAGCAGTTTTTAATCCACTAAAGCTAAAATTTAAATCACCTACTTTTGGTTTTGTAAATTTAAAAGCTTTTGGGTTTCCTTTTTTTGCATATTTGTCAATTAATGGTCCGCCAGGATATGGCAATCCTAAAATTTTTGCAGATTTATCAAAAGCCTCTCCAACTGCATCATCAATCGTTTCGCCTAAAATTTCCATTTCAAAATGATTGGTCACTTTTACAATTTGTGTATGTCCACCACTAATTGTTAAACAGATAAAAGGAAAAGGCGGAATTTTAGCAGTTGATTCTTCAATAAAATGTGCTAAAATATGTGCTTGCATATGGTTTACATCAATCAAGGGAATTTCTAAACCCAATGCTAACGATTTTGCAAACGAAGTACCAACTAACAAAGAACCCATTAATCCTGGGCCACGCGTAAATGCAATTGCACTTAATTGTTTTTTATCAATATTTGCTTGTTTTAAAGCTTGTTGCACAACAGGAACAATATTTTGTTGATGTGCTCTAGAAGCAAGTTCTGGAACAACGCCACCGTATTTAGCGTGTATTTCTTGATTTGCCACAACATTACTCAATACTTTTCCGTTGTAAATTACAGAAGCACTAGTATCGTCACACGATGACTCTATCCCTAAAATATAAATTGATTTTTTGTTCAAAAAATGAAAAAATTTAAATTGTGTTGCAAAAATATTGATTCAAATTCAAAAGTTATCAAAATTTCAACTTTCTTTGTAAAAAATGGCAATATTTTTGATTAGAATCTACGAATTATTCCACTTTTAGATAAAAATTTGATTATTAAAAACAAGATTAAAATATTTGTAAGATTTTTAGGCTATGTGCTGCTATTCTTTTTTTTGATAAGTATTATTTTTTCAATCCCGGGAGTACAAACTAGATTAGCCAGATCTTTAACTAAAAATTTAAAGAAATCTTACAACACAAATATTGTAATTAAAAGAGTTGACTTGTCTTTTTTAGGATCGGTGAGATTAAAAGGGGTTGAGATTAGAGATCATCATAACGACACATTAATTTTTGTAAAAAAGCTAAGCACTTCTTTATTAAATGCAAAAAAAGTAATTGATAATAAAGTTAATTTAGGAAGTGTTTCTTTAGATGGAGTCGATTTTTACTTAAAAACATATAAAGGAGAAACAAATGATAATCTGTCAATTTTTGTTGAGAGTTTTGAAGACAGTTCACCAACAGATTCTTTAGTATCACCATTTTTACTGAGTAGCTCTAACGTGTATTTAAACAACTTAAATTTTAAGCTGATAGATGCAAACAAGAAAGATAGTTTACCATTTTTTGTTGAAAATGCCGGAGGTAGTTTAAGTGATTTTAAAATTCTTGGACCAGATGTTTCAGCTAAAATTAGAGGGTTGTATTTTGTTGAAAAAAATGGATTACAAATTACCAATTTAACAACAGATTTTACTTTTACAAAAACAAATATGCTGTTTAATAAAACAGTATTAGAAACAAAAACTTCTAAAATATATGCAGATATTTCTTTTTCATATAAAAGAGAAGAATTAAAATTTTTTAATGATAAGGTAAATATTAATGCAATATTTTCTAATAGCAGAGTTTCTTTAGAAGATTTGAGTAATTTTTATGGTGAGTTTGGAATAGATGATGTCTTAAACTTAAATGGAAATTTAGTTGGGACATTAAATAATTTTAAAGTTAAACAATTAGATATTAATTCTGACCAAGGAGTTATTATCAACGGAGATTTAAAATTTGTGAATGCAGTAAATTCTGAAAATGGATTTTCTTTTGATGGAGATTTGCAAAAAGTAACTGCAAATTATAAAGAGTTAAAAAGTATTTTACCAAACTTACTGGGTAAAACATTGCCAACCGAACTTAAAAGATTGGGAGATTTTACTTTAAAAGGTACAACGTTTATTGATAAAAATAAGTTAGATCTAAATGTTGTTATTTTTTCTAAAATAGGAACCACAAAAGCAGATTTAAAACTTACAAATATTGCCAATATAGATGAGGCAAACTACAAAGGAAATATAGAATTAATCAATTTTAATATTGGTACATTTTTTAATGAACCTCTTTTTGGAAAAATTACTTTAAACGGTGCTGTTAATGGAACAGGGTTTAGAATAGATAATGTTAATACAGGAATTATTGGTGTTATTAAAAACCTAAATTTTAATCAATATACTTATGAAAATTTAAATGTAAACGGACTTTTTCAAAACAAACTATTTAATGGAAACTTAAATATAAACGATGAGTTTTTAAAAATGAGGTTTAACGGTTTGGCCGATTTCTCATCAAAAGTAAATAAGTTTGATTTTACTGCAAATATTATAGATGCAGATTTGGTAAAAACCAACTTGTTTACAAGAGATAGCGTCTCTAAATTAAAAGGTGAATTACAATTTGATATTGTTGGTAATACTTTTGATGATATTTTAGGAATTACAACCTTTAATAACGTAGAATATACAAGCCCAAAACAAACCTATAATTTTAAAAAATTTGTAATAACATCTTCTGTTAAAGACAATATTAAAACCATAGATATTAATAAAAATTCTGACGCAAATGATATTGCACAAGGTTGGTTAAAAGGTAACTTTAGGTTTAGTGAGTTATTGCCAATTACACAAAATGCCCTTGGTAGTATTTACACAAATTATAACCCGTATAAAGTAGAACCAAATCAATTTATAGAATTCGATTTTAATATCTATAATCAAATTATAGATGTTTTTTTTCCAAAAATATTTATTGATAAAAACACCACATTAAGAGGCAAAATAAATGCAAATACAAATGCGTTAAAGCTAACATTTAATTCCCCAAAAATATTAGTTTATGGAGGCGAGTTAGATTCGGTTTATTTAAGAATGGATTCTAAAAGTAATTTATATAATACACACTTAACGGCAACTAAAGTAGTAACCGATTACTTTAAAGCATCAAAATTTAATTTATTAAATATTACTAAAAATGATACATTATTTTTTAAATCAGAATTTAAAGGAGCAACCACAATAAATGAAACCTTTAATATGGATTTCTTTTACACCTTTAATAAAGAAAAAAAAGCGGTATTAGGAATTCAAAAATCTAGTTTTGATTTTGAGAATAATATTTGGAAAATTAATCCACAAGACAATAAAGACAATAAAGTAGTATTTGATTTAAAGAAAAACGAATTTAATTTTAGTCCTTTTTATTTAAGATCAAATAACCAAGAAATCACTTTTCAAGGAATTGTAAAAGACTCAACTCAAAAAAATTTAAAAATAGATTTTAGGAAGGTAAAACTATCTAGTTTGCTTCCAGAAATAGATAGTTTGTCTTTAAGCGGAATCTTAAATGGTCAATTAGATTTTATACAAAAAGATGGTCAATATAGCCCAAAAGGAAACTTATCGGTTTCTAATTTTAAAATCAATTCTTTTACACAAGGAGATTTAGATTTAAATATAGTTGGAGATAATTCGTATGAAAAATATAAAGTAGATTTAACCTTAAAAAACGCAAATCGTAAAAGTATTTTTGCAAACGGATTTATAGATTTTACAAATCAACGACCAATTGTAGATTTAAAAGTAAAACTTGATAAATTTCAGTTAAAAGCATTTAGTCCTTTAGGGCAAGATGTGTTGTCTAAATTAAGAGGAGAAGCATCAGGGAATTTCAATGTTTTAGGCTTTTTAAGAAACCCAGTAATGAAAGGAGAATTAGAATTAAAAGATGCTGGTTTATTATTTCCATACTTAAATGTTGATTATGATTTTGAAGGAATTACAAAAATTAAGCTAGAAGATCAATCTTTTATTTTTGAGAAACTTAATTTATTAGATACTAAATATAAAACTAGAGGAGATTTTAGTGGAAGTATAGAACACAAAGATTTTAAGTATTGGAAAATGGATTTAAATATTTTAACCAATAATTTAGTTGTCTTAGACACCAAAGAAACAGAAGAATCTTTGTATTACGGAACCGCTTTTATTAAGGGAAATGCGAAAATTTCGGGCTATACAGATAACTTATTTATAGATGTAAATGCAACCACAAACCCAAATACAAAATTTGTAATTCCGTTAAATGATATTAAAATGGTAGATAATTACAGATTAATTCAATTTAAAAGTAGCAAAATTGAGAATACAATCAAGGAAAGACAAGATTTTGAACTAAATGCATTAAAAGGGTTAACACTAGACATTAACTTAGAAGTAACAAAAGATGCAATTGCAGAAATAGTAATAGATAAGTCTAACGGTAGTTTGTTAAATGGTAGAGGAAATGGAAATTTAAAAATAGAAATTGATACCAGAGGAAAATTTAAAATGGATGGAAATTTTGTGGTTGATGAAGGAAAATATGAATTTAAATACGGTGGTTTAGTTAACAAAACATTTAATGTTAATAAAGGAGGAACAATTTCGTGGAATGGAAATCCGTCTGATGCAGATTTAAATATTACAGCAGTTTATACAACAAAAGCAAACCCGTCAATGTTGTTAGAAAACTTTAATTCTAATAGAAAAATTCCTGTAAATTTAATTACAAAAATTAGTGGAGGACTGTTAACCTCTAATCAAGAATTTGATATTGAAATTCCGAATGTAAATAACACAATAGCTTCTGAATTAGAATTCAAATTAAATGACAATAATCTAGATGAAAAAACAAAACAGTTTTTATCTTTGTTAGTATTAAATTCTTTTTATAACCCAGATAAGTCTAATTTTAATAGCTCAAATGCTATTATAGGAACAACATCTAATGCTATATCTAGTTTAGTTTCAGATTTAATTAGTAGTGAAGATGGTAAAGTACATTTTAATGTTGATTATGAAATTACCGATAAAACAGATGTAAATAATGTTGTAAATAACGATTTAGTAAATTTTGCAGTAGGTACACAAATTTCTGACAGAGTTGTTGTAAATGGAAAAGTTGGTGTGCCAGTTGGCTCAAAAACACAATCTAGTGTTGTTGGAGAAGTAAAAGTAGAAATCCTTTTAAATGAAAAAGGCAATTTTAGAAGCGTAATTTTTAATCGTCAAAACGAAATTCAATATTCAACAGAAGAAGTAGGTTATACACAAGGAATTGGATTAACATATCAAGTAGATTTTAATAACTTAAAAGAGTTGCTTCAAAAAATAGGATTAAAAAAGAAGGATAATAATATAAAAAAAGACTCCGTTATAATAGCAAAAACAAATCGTTTTACGAAGTTTAAATCAACTAAAAACAAAAATTAAATATGAAAGACTTTACACTAGTAATTTTAGCAGCAGGAATGGGAAGTAGATATGGAGGAACAAAACAACTTGATGCCATTACAGATAACGGAGAAACAATTATGGATTTTTCTTTATTTGATGCTATAAAAGCTGGATTTACTAAAATTGTATTTATTGTACGCAAAGATATTTTAGAAGAAGTAAAAAATGATTTTGGTGCTAAATTAAGGGGTAAAGTTGAAGTTGAATACGCAATTCAAGAAACGTCTAAAGTGCCAGAAAAATATAAAAATAATCAACGTGTAAAACCTTGGGGAACAGCACACGCACTTTTGGTTGCTAAAGATCTTATTAAAGATAATTTTTGTGTAATTAATGCAGATGATTTTTATGGATATGACGCGTTTCAAACCATTATTTCATTTTTAAAAAATACAGATATATCTTCTACAAATTACACAATGGTTGGATATCCAATTTACAATACATTATCTGAAAACGGAAGTGTTTCTAGAGGAGAAACTTTTGTAGATAAAAACAGCAACTTACAGCAAATAAAAGAAAGAACAGCAATTACTAAAAGAGGAGAAGATATTGTTTTTAAAAATGAAGAGAATAATGAAGAAATTATGTCTAAAGATACAATTGTATCTATGAATTTCTTTGGTTTTACACCCGCTTTTTTAAACTATTTAGACAGTGAGTTTGAAACCTTTTTAGAGATGAACTCTCAAGAATTAAAAGCAGAATTCTTTTTGCCACTAGTTGTAGATAATTTAATAAAAGCAAATGAAGCTCAAATGAAAGTGTTAAGTACTAATGCAAAATGGATGGGCGTTACATATAGAGAAGATAAAAAAGTTGTAGTAAATAAAGTAAAAGCACTAATACAACAATCAGTTTATCCACCAAAACTTTGGTAATGGAAAACGTGTTGAAAAACATTATTAATAAGTTTGAAATTCAATCTGAACTTGAATCTTTTAAAGAACTAAACTCTGGACATATTAATGATACTTTTTTAGTTAAAACAACACAAAAACCCTATTACATTTTACAGAAAATAAACAATACTGTTTTTCCGAATTCAAAAGCGATAATAGAAAATAAAACCTGTGTTAGTCAGCATTTACAAGATAAATTAAAGCATTTACCAATAGAAAAAATTCAAAGAAAAGTACTGTGTTTTGTGAAAGCAAAAGACAGTACTTTTTTTTATGAAGATAAAGAAGGTAATTTTTGGAATGTATCAATTTTTATAGAAGATTCGATTACCTATTTAAAAACAGAAAATGCTCAAATTGCTTTTGAAGCAGGTAAAATAACTGGTAATTTTTTAGAATTGACTAAAGATATTGATATTTCAAAAATCACTACTATTTTAAAAGATTTTCATTCTGTAACTGCACGATATCAGCAGTTTAAAAGGGCTCTTGATGACACTTCAATTCTAGAAAATAAATTATCAAAAGAATGTGTTGATTTTATTGAATCACATATTGAAGAAATGTTAGCCATTGATATTGCAATAGATCAAAATAAATTGCCATTAAGATTAACTCATAACGATACTAAAATTTCTAATATTTTATTTTCTAAAGAGAACAAAGCGTTATGTTTAATTGACACAGATACTGTAATGCAGGGTGTATTGCATTTTGATTTTGGTGATGCAATTAGAGCCCTTTGCAATACTGCTGATGAAGATGAGGTTGATACAAATAAAATTGAATTTAATTTTAATTTTTTTAAAAGCTATACACAGGGTTTTTTTACTGAATTTAAAAGTATCTCAGAACAAGAAATCAACTTAATGCCAGTTAGTATAAAAATAGTTCCTTTTATTATGGGATTGCGTTTTTTTACTGATTATTTAAACAACAATAACTACTTTAAAACTAAGTATCAGAATCATAATTTAGACAGAGCAATCAATCAATTTACATTTGTAAAAAAAATAACGAAGCAATCTCAGCAAATAGAAACCTTTTTGAAAACAATTAAGTAACGCTCATACTTGTATTATTCTAGAAGAAATTGGTTTTTATTCCTTAACTTTGTAAGTTACAATTATGAAAAAAATCAATAAAATCGCGGTAATGACTTCTGGTGGTGATGCACCAGGAATGAACGCTGCATTAAGGTCTGTAGTTAGAACTTGTGCCTTCTATAATAAAGAATGTATTGGTGTTTATAGAGGTTACCAAGGATTAATTGAAGGAGATTTTATTCCGTTAACAGCTAGAAGTGTAAATCACATTATTAATAAAGGCGGAACGATTTTAAAAACTGCTAGATCAGCAGGTTTTATGACAAAAGAGGGTCGTGAAAAAGCTTTTTTACACTTACATAAAAACCATATTGATGCATTAATTGTAATTGGAGGAGATGGTTCTTTTACAGGTGGAGTTGTTTTTAATAAAGAATATAATTTTCCTATAATTGGAATCCCTGGAACTATTGATAATGATATTTTTGGAACATCCCATACAATTGGATATGATACAGCATTAAATACTGCAGTAGAAGCAATTGACAAAATTAGAGACACCGCATCTTCACACAATAGATTGTTTTTTGTTGAGGTTATGGGAAGAGATGCAGGTTTTATTGCGTTGAATGCAGGTGTTGGAGCAGGAGCTGAAGAAATACTAATTCCTGAAGAAAATTTAGGATTAGATAGATTACTAGAATCTTTAAAGAAAAGTAAAAAAGCAGGAAAATCTTCAAGTATTGTTGTAGTTTCAGAAGGAGATAAATCTGGTAAAAATGTGTATGAGTTAGCTAAATATGTTGAAGAAAATCTACCAGAATATGAAGTGAGAGTTTCTGTATTAGGTCACATGCAAAGAGGTGGTTCGCCGAGTTGTTTTGATAGAGTATTAGCAAGCAAATTAGGAGTTGGGGCAGTAGAATTGTTACTAAAAGGAAAAACGAATTTAATGGTTGGTTTGGTAAATAACAAGGTAAAAGCAACCAGCTTAGAAAAAGCAATAAAAGGTCAGCATACAATAGATAATGAATTATTAAGAGTATCTGATATAATGTCGATTTAAAAAATAAAAAGTGAATGATTAAAATTGGAATTAACGGGTTTGGGAGAATAGGAAGATTGGCATTTAGAAAAGCAGTTGAGAGAGAAAATATACAAGTTGTAGCTATTAATGATTTATTAGATGTAGATTATTTAGCTTATATGTTAAAATACGATTCTGTTCATGGAAAATTTAATGGAGAAGTAGATGTTAAAGATGGCGCGTTAATTGTTAACGGAAATGAAATCAGAATTACAGCAGAAAGAAATCCAGAAGATTTAAAATGGAACGAAGTAGAAGCTGAATATGTGATGGAATGTACAGGTTTTTTTACAGTAAAAGAAAAAGCGAATTTACATATTATTGGAGGTGCAAAAAAAGTAGTTATTTCTGCTCCGTCACCAGATGCACCAATGTTTGTAATGGGGGTTAATCATCATAAATTAACTGCAGATGACACTATATTTTCGAATGCATCTTGTACTACAAATTGTTTGGCACCAGTTGTAAAAGTGTTGCACGATAATTTTGGAGTTGTTGAAGGTTTAATGACAACGATTCATTCTACTACAGCAACACAAAAAACAGTTGATGGACCATCATTAAAAGATTGGCGTGGAGGAAGAGCAGCTTTGCATAATATCATTCCGTCTTCAACAGGAGCTGCAAAAGCAGTTGGAAAAGTGATTCCGGAAATGAATGGAAAGCTAACAGGAATGGCTTTTAGAGTGCCAACAATGGATGTTTCTGTTGTAGATATAACTGTAAAACTAGAGAAATCTACTTCTTATGAAGAAATTAAAAAAGCAATGAAATCTGCTTCAGAAAATGAGATGAAAGGAATTTTAGGATATACTGAAGAACTGCTTGTTTCTCAAGATTTTGTTGGAGATACAAGAACTTCTATTTTTGATGCCAATGCTGGAATTGCATTGAACGATAATTTTGTAAAAGTAGTTTCTTGGTACGACAATGAAATAGGATACTCAACAAAAATTGTTGATTTGTTAGAGTATGCTGCATCTTTAAATTTAAAAAAAATATAAAACAAAAATTCGTTTTGAATTTTCAAAACGGATTTTTTATAGTTTAATAATTTTATTTAACCGCAATAGCACTAATTTCTACATTTACATATTTAGGTAAATTAGCAACTTCAACAGTTTCTCTTGCTGGTGCAGTTGCTTCATTAAAATAAGTTCCATAAACAACATTGATTGCTTCAAAATTATTCATATCAGAAATAAAAATAGACGTTTTAACAATGTTTTCAAAAGTCATATCTGCCGCTTCTAAAACCGCTTTTAGATTTTCCATTACAAGTGTAGTTTCTGTTGTAATATCATCTAAAACCAATTCGCCATTTACAGGATTTATAGCAATTTGCCCAGAAGTATATAACGTGTTTCCTACCAATGTTGCTTGGTTATAGGGACCAATTGGCGCTGGCGCTTTTGTTGTTGTAATGATTGTTTTCATGTTTTTGTTTTTTTAAGGTTCAAAGTTACAGAGTTCCAAAGTGTCACAGACTCAGAGGTTAAATTTTTTTTTTTGAGAAAAAAGTTTAATTTTATTGTTGTGATTTGAATTTTAACTTTTCCTAATTCTTAATTCCTAAAACAACAATCTGTCTGGTAAATTTCGTTTATCCCATTTTAAATCGCTTAGCATACTAGAGTTTACGCCAATTCTAAAGTAATACGATTTGTTGGTTCCAAACGGAGACCAATCAAAATTAAAACTCCAACTATCTAAATCTCTTGTAAAGCCTAAACGAGTATAACTAAATCCTTTGCTTTTAAAATCGTAACCAGAACTATATCTAACTTTCCATTTTGGCGATAATTCTAAATCTCCATTAAACATCAAAGAATTAGAACCAATTTGGCTATCTACAATACCGTAATTAGTGTAGTTTATAGTATAAGCAATATTTATATTCCAAGGAATTGTTGCATTATATAATTTGGTTTCTTTTATGTCATTTTTGTTTTTATCTTTTGTGTTTGTAGAAGAATCTCCAAACTGATCTTGATTTGTGTTGTTTGTTGTTGTATTGTCATTTTTTTCAAAATCTTTGCTAGAAAACGTAATGTTGGCAGAAACATTTGCACTGGTTAATCTAAAAATTTTATTATTTATTTTATTAATTCTATTTCCATTTCCATCAATTTGATAAGGATCTAAAGTAGCCCCAAAATTAATAGAAAGTTTGTCTTTAAAAAACCGAGTTCCTGCATTTATAGAAACAGGACTCCACTTTAAACTATCGGCAGCAATATTATAACTGGTGCTAAAGTTTAAATTATTTAACAAGGTTATTTTTTTGTCTTCGGTGTCTAAAGAATCTTTGGATGCAATTTTCGCTTCTAAAACATTGCTAATAGAAATTCCGATTGAGTTTGATAAACCAGATCCAGGGCTTCCGTAAATTCCATTTTCAAATGGTGAATACGTTAAAATATCTGTAGGATCAATGCTTTGTTGTACTTGCTGATTGTATTTGTTGGCAAAATCTGGTCTGTATCCATAAGTTATTGAAGGTCTAATTGTATGTCTAATAGATTTTAATCTTCCATTAAAATTAAAAACGCCATAAATGTTTGTTGCTAAAGAAATACCAGCATTATATTCTCTAAAACTTTTAAATCCTCTAATGGTATCTTTAATTGCCGTTCCGGTTGTTGCATCATAGTATCTGTTGATATAATCCCAATTCCAAACCTCTTTATAAGTTGCATTTGGTGATAAGGTAAAATATTTTAATACCTTCATATTTGTATTTGCAGACGCAGTATGTTGTACTCCAGCTTTTGCAGTTTTAAACATTTCTGGTTTAAAAAACTGAGAATCAGTTGTGTTTATTCTATAATCTCCTTTCATGCTATAATTTAATCCAACTTTTTGCAACGCATTTTTCTTAATTCCTTCTTTGCCAGCAAACGGATAAATTCTATCCATGTTTACTTGTAAAGAGGGTAAGGTCATAGAAATTGCTTTTGTATTGGTGTTCTGAGAATGACTTGCAACTGCGTTTAAGTTAAAAGGTGTACCTATAATTTTTTTATAATAAGAGATAGAAGAACTTAATGTATTTGTTAAGAAATCCGAACTATTTACTTCATTTAACGATTGTCTAAAATATTTGCTACTTCCTAAATTTACCGATGCTGAAAAACGTGCATTTGGATTTGATTTTGAATCTTGAGTATGAGACCATTGGATGTTGAAATTAGACGATTTACTATAATCATCAAAACCTTTTACACTTCTTATTAAATTTTCGTAGCGTAAACTAAAACTTCCATTGTATTTATAACGAACAATATAGTTAGATTCTGAGCGCAAACCCCAACTTCCATTGGTGTAAACATCTCCCATTAAAGAAATGTCTAAATAATCATTTAATGCTAAATAATACCCTCCATTTTGTAAAAAATAACCTTGATTACTCGCTTCTCCCCAAGTTGGAATTATAAAACCAGAAGCTCTTTTATCTGTCATTGGAAAATAGGCAAACGGAATTGCAATTGGCGTAGGAACATCTGCAATTACTAAATTACTAAGACCAACAATAATTTTTTTACCAGGTACTAATTTTGCTTTTCTTGTTTTGATGTAATAATCTGGATTTACTTTATCTGAAGTTGTAAATTTTAAATTTTGTAAAAATATTGTAGAGTCATTTACTCTTTTGGTTTTTTTAGCGTAGGTAATCATTCCAGATTGATTACTTTTTATACTATAAATGATTGCTCGTTTTGTTTTAAAATTATATAAAATAGAATCTTGCTCAGACTCTTGAGAATCTTGTTTAAAAACAGGTCTTTGGGTGTAACCTAAACTATCTTTTATTCCTTTAGCAAAAAGGGTGTTGTTTTTATTATCAATTAATATATAACCAGCTTTTAAATCAATATCTTCATAGGTAACATGAGCTTGATTAAATAATTCTATTTTCTTTGTTTTAGCATTTTGTAAAATAGAATCTAAAGCGTTATGCGTTATTTTTGATTCAATAGAGCTTTTAGGTTTTACAATCGTATCAATTTTAATAGTATCTATTTTTTTCTTTAGTAAAAGAGAGTCTTTTTTTAAAGAAGATTTTTTATCTTTAGTAAGTGGAATAGGATTGGTTTTTAGTTTTATATCTTGAGCAAAACCAATTTGTAAGCAAAAAAGGCTCAGGAAGCTAAACAAAAGTATGTGTTGTATGTTTGATTGCAATGCTTTTAATGCTATTTTTGTGATCAATGTAAAAATAGACTTCAATTATTGAAGTGCCAAATTTGAAAAGCCAAAATTAAGTAAAAATATTGATGCCAATAGTAGAACACTTTAAATATAATCATAAAACAAAACTTTTTACACTTTTTGTGTGTGGCTTGTTTTTTTTAAGCGCAGCACAATTTAGTTTTGCACAAAATAAAACATATACAATTGTTTTAGACGCTGGTCATGGAGGTAATGACCCTGGTAATATAGGTAATGGTTATCGAGAAAAAAACATTGCCTTAAAAATAGCTTTAGAAGTTGGTAGGTTAATTGAGAAAGAAAAAGATATTAACGTTGTTTTTACACGTGAAAAAGATGTTTTTGTAGAATTATGGAAACGTGGAAGTATTGCAAATAGCGTTAAAGCAGATTTATTTGTGTCTATACATTGCGATTCTCATACTTCAAATGCTTTTGGTGCTGGTACTTTTGTTTTAGGGGCAAGAGGAAATCGAAAAAATTTAGAAATTGCAAAAAGAGAAAATAGTGTAATTCTATTGGAAAAAGATTACAAACAAAAATATGTGTACGACCCAAACTCTCCAGAGTCTGTCATTGGATTATCATTATTACAAGAAGAAAACTTAGATCAAAGTTTGCAATTGGCAAGTCTTATTCAAAACAACCTTGTAAAAAAATTAAAACGTTTTAATAGGCAGGTAAAAATGGATAACTTTCAGGTGTTAAGAGAAACCATTATGCCAAGTGTTTTAATAGAGTTAGGCTTTTTAACCAATAAAAAAGAAGGGCGTTTTTTAAATTCTAAAAGCGGGCAACAAGCAATGGCAAAAAACATTGCAAATTCTATTATTTCTTTTGTAAATCAATTAAAAATTAACACTGTAGATACTATTACTATTGATGATAAACCACCGGTAATTAAAATAATAAAGGTAGATAAAAAAGATAGCATAGAATATAAAATTCAAATTGCCTCTAGTCGAAAAAAGATAGTAACAAAATCATACAATTTTAAAGGGTTAAAAAAGGTTGAAAGTGTAAAAGTTGGAAGATTTTATAAATATTATTACGGTAAAACAGCCAACTATCAAAATATAAAATCTTTACTTAAAAGAGTAAAAAAGAAAGGATATAGATCTGCTTTTATTGCCGCTTTTAAGAACGGAGAAAAAATTTCAGTAAAACAAGCATTAAAAACAAAGTGATTTACTTCTTATCTCCAAAAAATTATTAGTAATATTGTTATTAAAATAAGTATATATGTCAAGAGAACTAAAAACAGGACTTATTGCAGTTGTAGTGATTGCTCTTTTTATTTGGGGTTTTAATTTTTTAAAAGGCGAAAATATTTTTGCTAAAAATAAACGTCATTTCTATGTAGAATATAACAATATACAAGGGTTAAAAAAATCTAGTCCTGTAACTATAAACGGTTTGCAAGTAGGAAGTGTTGTTGATATAAATTTTAATTCAAACCCTAATAAAAAAGGAAGACTGGTTGTAGAAGTGTTAGTTGAGAATGATTTTCAATTTTCAAAAAACAGCATTGCTAAAATTTATAATGCAAGTTTATTGGGCGGGCAATCGTTGGCTATAATTCCTTCTTATGAAGGCGATGCTGCTATTGATGGAGATTATTTAAAAGGAGAAGTAGAGTCAGATATTTTTTCTACAGTTGGAGAAAAATTAAATCCGCTTCAAGCAAAATTAGAAAACGTAATTGTTAGTGCAGATTCCTTATTATTAGGATTAAATCAAACATTAGACGTTAAAGCTAGAAAAAGTTTAAACAGAAGTATTTTAGGATTAGAATATACAATTACAGATATAGGAAAAACATTGGGTTCTGTTAATCAATTATTAGATTCTAGTAAAGTAGGAATCAAAAATACATTTGATAATACTAGAATAATTACAGAAAATTTTATGAAATTGTCTGACACTTTGGTAAATGCAAACATTGGTTTAACTATTAGAAATGCTCAAAAATCTTTAGATTACATAAATAATTTAATGGCTGGAATTGAAAAAGGAGAAGGTTCTTTTGGTAAATTTGTAAAAGATGAGACCATGTATAATAATTTAACTAATATGTCTAAAGAATTAGAAGAGTTGATAAGAGAGGTTAAATTAAATCCAAAACGTTTTGTACATTTTTCTTTATTTGGAAAGAGAGCCATACCCTACAATGCTGATAAAAATAAAAATAACGAGACGAGTAATTAGACGAGTTGAGTAAAAAATTATTATCGTTTTATAAAAATCTTTTAAAAGTTAAAAGAACAAATTAAATGATTTGAATTATTTAACTCTCAATAAAAATAAAAGCACTAATTAAATAGATATGCAATACGTACCAAACATCATTTTTGCACTTGTACTGATAGTCGGAATCGGTTTTTTTGTTAAGAATATCCGCAAACTAATTCGCAATATCAATTTAGGTAAAGATGTAGATAGGTCAGATAATAAATCTGCACGATGGAAAAACATGGCAAAGATTGCTTTAGGGCAATATAAAATGGTTCGTCGTCCAGTTTCTGGAATTCTACACGTTGCTGTTTATTTGGGATTTATCATCATTAATATTGAAGTTTTAGAAATTATTATCGATGGATTGTTTGGTACACACAGAGTTTTTCAGCCTCTTTTAGGCGATGCTTTTTATGCTTTTTTAATCGGAACTTTTGAGGTTTTAGCAGCCATTGTATTTATCGCTGTAACTGTTTTTTGGATTCGTAGAAACGTTATCAGAATTAAGCGTTTTTGGAATAAAGAAATGATTGGTTGGCCAAAAAATGATGGAAATATTATTCTGTATTTCGAAATGGTTTTAATGTCTTTATTTATTGTGATGAATGCTTCGGATATTACTTTTCAAGAAGCAGGAATTGGAAATCCAATTAGTCAGTTTGTATATCCATTATTAAACGGATTTAGACCAGAAACTTTGCATCTTATAGAACAAACCGCTTGGTGGATTCATATCATCGGAATTTTATCATTCTTAAACTATTTATATTACTCTAAACATTTACATATTTTATTAGCTTTTCCAAATACGTTTTATGCAAAACTGCAGCCAAAGGGGCAATTAGATAATTTAGAAGCGGTAACAAAAGAAGTGCAATTAATGATGGATCCAAGTGCAGATCCATACGCTTCGCCTGCTGAAGGAGCAGAAGATGAAGTTCCAGAAAAATTTGGAGCATCTGATGTAACCGATTTAAATTGGGTTCAATTAATGAATGCATATACATGTACAGAATGTGGTCGTTGTACATCTGCTTGTCCGGCAAATATTACAGGAAAAGAATTGTCGCCAAGAGCAATAATGATGAAAACGCGTGATAGAATGGAAGAAATTGGCGCAAATATTGATGCCAATGGAGGAGCTTTTAAAGACGACGGAAAACAATTATTAAACGATTATATTTCTCCAGAAGAATTATGGGCATGTACAAGTTGTAACGCTTGTGTAGAAGAATGCCCTGTAAATATTGATCCGTTATCAATTATTATGGATATGAGAAGATATTTGGTGATGGAAGAAAGTGCTGCGCCACAAGAATTAAATGCAATGATGACAAACATCGAAAATAACGGAGCGCCTTGGCAATACAACCAACAAGATCGATTGAACTGGAAAGACGAGGAGTAAATTTAGTAAACAGTGCTCCGTTATCAGTTAACAGTGATTTACGGTCAATTGATTTTTATAATAAATGTCAGTTCGAGTGATTTTTGACGAAAGGGAAAAATTGTATCGAGAATAACTAAAAATATATTTATAATAACTAAAAATATATTTATTACTTCGAGTTCAATTGAGAAGTTATAGAAAGTAAAAAAATAATGTTGAATGTTGAGTTTTTAATTTTCAGTAAAATTACTTAAAATTAAAGACTAACAACTAAAAACTAAGTAATATGATAGTACCTACAATGGCAGAAATGATGGCTCAAGGAAAACAACCAGAAGTATTGTTTTGGGTTGGAGCAGCAGGAAGTTTTGATGATAGAGCTAAAAAAATAACACGTGCTTTTGTAAAAATATTACATCAAGCTAAAGTAGATTTTGCTGTGTTAGGAACTGAAGAAAGCTCTACTGGTGACGCTGCAAAAAGAGCAGGAAATGAATTCTTGTTTCAAATGCAAGCTGTTACAAATATAGAAGTGCTAAATGCCTACGAGGTAAAAACGATTGTTACTTGTGATCCACATTCTTTTAATACGTTAAAAAATGAATACCCGAGTTTAGGAGGGAAATATGAAGTTTTTCATCATACGCAATACATCAAAAAATTAATCGCAGACGGAAGATTAGAAATTAATGATTCGGTTTTAAAAGGTAAAAAACTTACTTATCACGATCCTTGTTATTTAGGAAGAGGCAATGACGAATATGAATCGCCAAGAGATTTGATTAAGCGTTTAGGTGTCAATTTAACAGAAATGAAACGCAATAAATCTACAGCATTGTGTTGTGGTGCTGGCGGAGCACAAATGTTTAAAGAACCAGAAAAAGGCGATAAAGATATTAATGTATTAAGAACTGAAGAAGCTTTAGAAACTCAACCAGAAATTATTGCAACTGGTTGTCCGTATTGTAATACCATGATGACAGATGGTGTGAAGTTTAAAGAAAAAGAAGCAGAAGTTACTGTATTAGATATTGCAGAATTAATAGCACAAGCAAATCAATTATAAAAATTTAATTATTATGAAAACTATTCATTTTTTTTTATTTAGTCTTTTTTTAGTATTTATATCTTGTGGTGATAAACAAGAAAAAAAAGAAGAATTACCTGTTATTAAAATTGAAGAAGCTGTAAAAGTTGTTCCAGAAGTTGTAGTTGAAAAACCGTTGATTTTTAGTGTTCAAATTGGTGCATTTTCAAAAGAAAATAAACAATTTTCTAAGATTGATAATGTTGTAACTTCAAATGAAAACGGACTGTTTATCTACAGGTTAGGTGCTTTTGAAACATATAAAGAAGCTAGAGTTTTAAGAAGAAAACTGCGCTATAAATACTATGGAGCTTTTGTTCAAGCTTTAAAGGGTAGCGAAAGAATAAATATTCAGCAAGCAATGAATAAATAATTGTGAGTAGTTTTGAGAATGTTCTTATTGAAAATCTTCCTGATATTTCAAAAATATCTTTTAAAAAAATACATAAAGATTACCTAAAAGCACTTTTAATATATGCTTTTATAATGATTATGGCTTTTTTTGTAGGTGCTTTTTTTTTAATTAAATACAAACTGAAAGAAGTAATTCCTGAACATGTTAATTATATTTATTTAGGAATTTTTGTTTTTTTTACTTTATTTATATGGTATCTAGTTGTTAGTTTTTCTAAGAGAAAATATGCTGTTAGAGAAAAAGATATTTCCTACAAAAGAGGTGTTATTATCAAAACGTTAACTACAATTCCATTTTCTAGAATACAGCACGTAGAGTTAGATGAAGCACCAATTTTAAGAATATTTAAATTGGCATCAATAAGTGTATTTACTGCTGGTGATAGTAGTGATGATTTAGTATTAAAAGGGATAAAAAAAAACGAAGCTTTACAAATTAAAGAATTTATTAGCAGTAAAATTAATGAGTAGTAATTCTGATTTTACGAATTTTTCAAGACAATCATCCAAAGGTATAATTGTTATCTACTTTGGTTCATTATATAAAGCATTAAAAATTTCTTGGATTTTTTTGTTTATTTTTATTAGAAAATTTTCTCAACTTACTAGCGATAAACTTTTGTATATTTTTTTTGCAATTATTGCGCTTTTAATTTTTCTTCTTTTTAGAGCCTATTTTATTTACAAAAACTTTCAATTTAAAATAGAAGGTGGCTACTTTATTCTTCAAAGAGGAGTTTTAAAAAAAACAAATACAACAATCCCTTTTGATAGAATTCAGAATATTAATTTTAAGCAAAATTTAATTCAGCAACTTATAAATGTTTATCAAGTTAGTATAGAAACTGCAGGTTCTAAAAAAGTAGAGATAGCAATAAAAGCGTTGTCTTATAAAGACGCACAAGCACTAAAAAATCAATTAACACAAAGCATAGGTTTTAAAAATGAATCTTTAACTGAAGATTTAATCAAAAAGAAACCTTTATTAACAATTAGTTTTAAAGAACTACTTAAAGTAAGTGTAACCGAAAATCATTTACAAAGTTTACTTTTATTAGCAGCTTTAGTATTTAGTTTTTTTCAACAAATAGAAGACATATTAGATGGTTTTGGTAAAAAAGAAATTTTAAGTAATTATATAGCCAATGAGTTTAATTCGTTGTTACATAACATATTAATATTGACTTTTCTAAGTGTTTTTTTGTTAATTTTAGCAATGATAAGTTCTTTTGTAAGAGTGTTGTTTTTTCATTTTAACCTAACAGTTTTTGTAAAAGAACAATCGTTAGAAATTAACCAAGGCTTATTAACTAAAAAATCAATCATTTTAAAAAAAGAGAAAGTACAAAGTATTACCATTTCTACAAACCCAATAAAAAAGATGGTAGGAATATCATTTATTACTTTTAGACAAGCAGTAAGCGGAAAAGTAAGTCAGAAAAAAGATAAATTAATTAGAATTGTTGGTTGTAAATTCGATCAAATTTATCAGATAAAAGAATTGTTGTTTGATTGTAAATCAGTTGAAAAGTCTGAACTATACAAACCCAATTCTTATTATAAGATTATAATGTATATTCGAAGTTTTATTGGCTTGTTTTTGCTAAATTCTATAGTGTATCTTGTTTTTCAAGACTCATATGTTTTATGGTTAAACACATTGTTTGTTCCCTTAATTCTATTGTTAATTCGTGCAAAATTTAATAAAGCCTTTTATAAGTTTGATAAAGAATTATTGTTGATAGGAAATGGAAGAATAGAAACAGATTTAACATACCTTTCTTTTTTTAAAGTTCAAAATGTGAAAATGAGACAAACCATTTTTCAAGAAAGAAAAAAAGTAATTGATCTTGTTTTACAAACAGCTTCTGGAAAAGTTAGAATTCCGTGTTTAGAATTAGAACGTGCCGTAAAATTGTATAATTATATTTTATTTAAAACAGAAACAAGTACAAAACCATGGATGTAAAAAAATATATTCAAGCTGCTCGCTTAAGAACATTACCATTATCTATTTCTGGAATTATTGTTGGAAGTTTTTTGGGAAATAACGTTAGTACATTTACCATTTCAGAAACCCTTTTTAACACTACTATTTCTATTGGAGCACACCCAATTTATACATCATCTATTTTTTGGCTGGCAATTTTAACAACCATTGGTTTTCAAGTTTTGTCAAATTTTGCCAATGATTATGGAGATGGTATAAAAGGAACGGACGATAACAGAATTGGAGAAAAAAGATTGGTAGCTTCTGGTGCTATTTCTCCAAAACAAATGAAATCAGCAATGATACTTACCACAATTGTTACTTTAATTGTTGCGTTGACTTTGATTTATGTTGCCTTCGGAAAAGATGATTTTGGTTATTCTATTTTGTTTTTCTTATTAGGAATTGCATCAATTGCTGCAGCCATCAAATACACAGTTGGTAAATCGGCGTATGGTTATAGCGGATTTGGAGATGTTTTTGTTTTTGTTTTCTTCGGGTTACTAAGCGTTGTTGGTTCTTATTTTTTGTTTACCAAAGAAATTAATTTTACTATTTTTTTACCAGCATTTTCAATCGGATTGTTAAGTACAGCAGTATTGAATTTGAACAATATGCGTGATCGGGAAAATGATAAAAAGGTTGGTAAAAATACGTTGGTTGTTAAAATTGGAGCTGAATTAGCAAAGCAGTATCATTCTGTTTTGATTATTGCTTCGTTCTTCTTTGCATTTTTATATGTTGTGATTCAATATGAAAATCCGATGCAGTTTTTGTTTTTGATTGCGTATTTCCCATTGATAAAACACCTTCTTTTTGTGATGAAAAACACCAACGAAGCCGATTTAGATGGCGAATTAAAAAAAGTAGCTTTAAGCACTTTTCTCTTTGGCATTCTTTTTGGATTAGGTCAAGTTTTATAACTTAAATCAATACCAATATGAAAAAAATAACGCTATTTTTAAGTCTCTTTTTATTGATGATTTCTTGTAATACAAATCAAGAAAGAGCAGCAGAACACGAAATGATGCAATACGATGCTGCAGCTTCAAGAAAGTCAGCAGTAGCAGATCAAAAATTTAAACAATCTAAATTAAATCAAATTGAGGCAAATACTCAAAGAAAACTGATTAAAACAGGAAATGTTTCTTTTGAAACGAAAGACTTAGATAAAACCAGAAAAACCATCATTGATTTGGTAAATCAATACAACGGTTATATTGCAAGTGATAACGAATATAAAACTAGCGACCAAATTAGTGCTACAATTTCAACTCGAATTCCCGCAGAAAAGTTTGATGTAATTTTAGATGAAATCGCAAAAGGAGTTGAGAAATTTGATTCTAAAAACATCAGAATTTCTGATGTAACAGAACAGTTTTTAGATGTAGAAGCAAGGTTAAAAACAAAAAAAGCGTTAGAATTAAAATATTTAGAAATTCTTAAAAAAGCAAAAACTGTTAGAGAAATTTTAGATGTAGAAAGAGAATTAGGCAAATTAAGATCAGATATAGAATCTACAGAAGGACGATTAAAATACTTGCAAAATCAAGTATCATTTTCTACATTAAACATTACTTTTTACAAACAAATTTCTGCAAGTGAAACAAGTTTTAGTGGTCAAATTTCTAAAGCATTTAAAAAAGGATTTGAAAATGTAAGAAATTTCTTCTTGTATTTGATACATATTTGGCCATTTATTATTATTTTGTTCCTTCTATTTTTATATCTTAGAAAAAGAAGATTAAGAACAACATAAAATAATGAACATTACTTTTTACGGACACGCTTGTTTTGGAATACAAATTAACGGAACTCATATTCTTGTAGATCCATTTATTTCAGGCAATCCAAAAGCATCACATATTGAAATTGATTCTTTAAAAGCAGATTATATTTTGATAACGCATGCACATCAAGATCATGTATTAGATGTAGAGAAAATTGCACAAAATACTGGAGCAATCATTGTCTCTAATTTTGAAATTGTCAATTATTTTATAACAAAAAACCTAAAAGGATTTCATTTAAATCACGGCGGAACTTTTAAAACTGAACATTTTTCTGCAAAATATGTAAATGCAATTCATACTTCTTCTTTTGCAGACGGAACTTATGGCGGTCAACCAGGCGGATTTGTACTTACAGCAAAAGATAAATCAATTTATATTGCTGGTGATACCGCGCTAACTTTTGACATGAAATTGATTCCGATGTTTACCAAATTAACTGCGGCAATTTTACCAATTGGGGATACGTTTACAATGGGGATAGAGGAAGCAATTATTGCGAGTGATTTTATAGAATGCAACAAAATTATTGGCTGTCATTTTAATACATTTCCGCCGATAGAAATTCATAAAGAAAAAGCAACACAACAGTTTATATCAAAATCTAAAGAACTAATTTTACTAGAAATAGGAAGTTCAATCAAATTATAAAATGAAAGGAGTTAAAATTATTTTAGGAATTGTAACCGCTTTGGTAGTCGTGTTTTTTTCAACAGGATTAATTATCAAAGAAACAACATATCAAGTAAAAGTAGAAATTGAAAAACCATTAGATGCGGTTTTTTCTGTGTTTAATAATCAAGAATTAATGAAAGAATGGTTGACGGATGTTAAGTCGATAACACCAATAAGTGTTAAACCAGGAATAGTTGGCAGCGAATATAAAATGCTTGTAGAAAATCAAGGAAAAGAAATGGAAATGAATGAAAAAGTGATGGCTTTTATTCCAAATAAAAAAGTAACTTTATTTTTTGATGCGGACGACATGTTAAAAACAGATGAATATAATTTCAGTTTTTCTGAAGGAAAAACAACAATTATAAAAGATGTAATTTGCAAAAGTGATTCGTATTTGATGAGTTGTTTGTTTCCTTATTTTAAAGGAACGTTTACAGATATTGATCAAAAATATTTAAAAGATTTTAAAACATATATAGAAAAATAATAATTATGGAAGTAAATATGATCAGTTGGTTTGAAGTTCCTGTTTTAGACATGGACAGAGCTAAAAAATTTTACGAAACAGTTTTTAAGGTAGAAATTACGGTCAATAAATTTGGCGATGTTTTAATGGGTTGGTTTCCGCCAGCCGAAGATATTACTGCGCCAGGAATTAGTGGCTCTTTAGTGCAAAGCGAAGGAAATTACATTCCGTCTGCAACGCACGGATCTGTGGTGTATTTTAATTCTCAATCTGGAGATGTTTCTGATGAATTGACTAGAGTAGAAGCTGCTGGAGGAAAAATACTACAAACAAAAACGTTGATTTCTAATGAAATCGGTTATATGGCAATGGTGTTAGATTCTGAAGGAAATAGAATTGCATTGTATAACAAGTAAGGTTTTTATTAAGATATTGAATATCGTCTCGAGCGCAGTTGAGAGGTTTTTTTAATTAGGTCTCGACTGCGCTCGACCAGACATGATATTTTGATTTCAGCAACGTACCACAAATATATTCTCGATTTTAAAAGACCTAGCGGAACATCGCGCGGAATTTTAAAAACCAAAGAAACATGGTTTATCATTTTAACTAAAAATGGAAAACAAGGAATTGGAGAATGTGGAATTCTAAGAGCTTTAAGTATTGATGACAGGCCAGATTATGAAGAAAAACTAAAATGGGCGTGTCAAAACATTCAACTTGGTTTGGATGTTTTGCTAAAAGAACTCAATGAATTTCCAAGCATACAATTTGGTTTAGAGCAGGCATTTTTATCATTACAATGCGTAACAACATTCGAATTATTTCCATCAGCATTTACAAGAGGAGAAAAATCAATTCCCATTAACGGTTTGGTTTGGATGGGAGCAAAAGAGTTTATGAAAACTCAAATCAAAGAAAAAATAGCTTCGGGTTTTTCGTGTATCAAAATGAAAATTGGTGCCATCGATTTTGAAACAGAAATGGAGTTATTAATAGCAATCAGAAAAGAATTTTCATCCAGAGAAATTGAGTTACGGGTAGATGCAAACGGGGGATTTACACCCAATGAAGCCTTAGAAAAATTAAAGCGATTATCGGATTTAGAAATTCATTCTATAGAACAGCCCATCAAACAAGGTCAACTAGAAGAAATGGCATTTTTGTGCGAAAAAACACCTTTGCCAATTGCGTTGGATGAAGAATTAATTGGTGTTTTTTCTGAAGCAAAAAAAGAAGAAATACTGAGCGTAATTCAGCCGCAATTCATAATTTTAAAGCCAAGTTTAATTGGCGGATTTAACGGAAGTGAGCAGTGGATTCAATTGGCAAAAAACAAGAATATTGATTGGTGGATTACATCGGCTTTAGAAAGTAATATTGGGTTAAACGCCATTGCGCAATTTACGTTTACTTTGCAAAACAACATGCCACAAGGTTTAGGAACTGGCGGTTTATATACAAACAATTTTGAATCTCCTTTAGAAATACAAAAAGGAAATTTGCATTATAATAATTCCAAAAACTGGAATTTTAATTTAAGTTAAAAATGGATTTTATACAAAAAGGGTTTACTGGTAAAAATGATACTTGGAGATATATACTTACCGTGGTTTTGGTATTTATTGGAATTCAAATTGCAAGTATTCCGTTAATTATTGCTGCTTATTTTCAGGTTGATGGAGATTTAGAGAAGTTTCAAAAAGGAGCAGAATCTAGTTTTATGGATATTGGAATGAATTCTAGTTTGTTTTTATTTCTTATGATTTTTACTTTTATGATTGGAATCTTAACCTTGTTTTTATGTGTAAAATACCTGCATAAAAAGAAGTTTGTATCTATTGTAACATCAAGAGAAAAAATAGATTGGAACCGTGTTCTTTATGCATTTGCTTTGTGGGGAAGTATTTCTGTTGTGGCAATTTTTGTAGGAATGTATTTGTCTCCAGAAGATTATGCTTGGAACTTTAAACCAGTTCCGTTTTTCACATTATTATTTGTTTCTTTTGTGTTTTTGCCTTTTCAAACAAGTGCAGAAGAATTAATTTTTAGAGGTTATTTAATGCAAGGATTTGGAACATTAGTAAAAAACAGATGGTTTCCGTTGCTAGTAACATCAGCAATTTTTGGTTTATTGCACGGTTTGAATCCAGAAGTAGAACGTTTGGGTTCTATATTAATGGTTTTTTATATTGGAACAGGTTTGTTGTACGGAATTACAACTTTAATGGATGAAGGAACTGAATTAGCATTAGGTTTACACGCTTCTAATAATATTGTTGCAGCTTTTTTGGTAACCACAGATTGGATGGTTTTTAGAACTGATGCGTTGTATATTGATACTTCAGAACCATCTGTTGGTTCAGAAATGTTTATTGGTGTTTTTGTTTTATATCCATTATTGTTAGTTGTTTTTTCTAAAAAATATGGTTGGACAAATTGGAAAAGTAAACTATTTGGTAAAGTTGAAATTCCTGTAATTAATGAAGAATAATCAATTACATATTGATTTTAAACTCAATGGAAATTCTTTTTCTACTTCGGATGAATTGATTTTTTTTTCTAAAGAAATCTCAGCTTCTACACAACATTTTTTTGTGGATTGGTTTTCTAATTCAGATTTTATAGAAGTGCAAACTTCGGGTTCTACAGGAAAACCAAAAACCATACAACTCAAAAAAGAGTTTATGATAAATTCTGCATTGGCAACTGGAACTTTTTTTGATTTAAAAGAAAACACCACAGCTTTGTTGTGCATGTCAACCGATTTTATTGCTGGTAAAATGATGTTGGTTAGAGCGCTTGTTTTGGGTTGGAATTTAGATATGATTGAACCTGTTTCTAATCCGTTAGAAAAAGTAGATAGAAGTTATGATTTTTCTGCAATGGTGCCAATGCAACTACAAAATTCACTTTCTCAAATCGATAGAATTCGAAAATTAATTGTTGGTGGCGGAATTGTTTCTGAAGAATTGATTTCTGAAATTCAAAATATATCAACTAAAGTATTTGCGACCTTTGGCATGACAGAAACCATTACTCATATTGCAGTAATACAATTAAATGGTTTTAAAAATACAACTTTTAGTGAGGTAGAAAAATCGCATTATACAACATTGCCAAATGTTTCAATATCAAAAGATGCTAGAAATTGTTTGGTAATTAATGCTCCAAAAGTTTCGGATAAGAAAATTGTTACCAACGATGTTGTAAAGATTATTTCTAAGAATAAATTTAAATGGTTGGGTAGAGTTGATAACGTAATTAATTCTGGCGGAATTAAATTACATCCAGAAGAAATAGAGAAGAAATTGGCTAAAATTATTCAGCAACGTTTTTTTGTTGCTGGACTTCCTGATGCAATCTTGGGAGAAAAACTTATTTTAGTTATAGAAGGGAAAAAAGCAACCATCATTTTAAGTAAAGCAAAAAGTCTTACACGATACGAAACACCAAAAGCTATTTATTTTGTTGAATCATTTATTGAAACTACATCAAAAAAAATCCAACGAAAAAAAACGCTGGATTTACTTTTTAAATAGTAATTAAAAAACTTCTTAAATCTTGTTCTTCATTTAAGTTTAGTTTTTTCTTTATTCTGTATCTAGCAGTTTGTACAGATCTTGGATCTACATTTAAAATTCTTGCTATTTCTTTTGTTTGAATGTGCAATTTTATAAACATGCAATGTCTTAATTCTGTTTCTGTAAGTGTAGGATACTTGCTAAGTAAATTGTCGTAAAACCCACTAAATACGGTATCAAAATGTAATTTTAATTGCTCCCATTCATCATTATTTTCAATAATAAAATCTATTTGTTTTATGGTGTTGTTTAGTGCTTTTGTATTGTCAGTTTTAATAAAGTTTAAATCTGCTTTTACTTCTTTTAGGTATTGTTTGTAATGTAAAAGTTGTGTAGAAAACGAAACCATTTGTTTTTCATTTTCTAAAACCTCATTATTTAATTTTTGAATGATGTTATTATAAGTATTTGCGTTATTTCTGTTTTTAAAATAGACAATAAAGCTCCCAACTACGGTTATAATTAATAAACCACCAACAACAGCAAGTAAAAAAAGTAAATTATGATAAGAACTCTTGTAGATCTCTAATTGTGTGGATGTGTTTTTTAAAAGAAAATTATAGTTTAATGCATCAATTTTAGTTTCGAGCGAATTTTTAGTCTCAATTTGCCCTTTTACAACCTCGGTTAATATATTGACATCAGTGTGTCCAATTATCTCTAGACTAAAAACGGTATCACTTGAATCTGAATATGCTTGGTGTACTTGAGCACTTATAGTGTTTTCTCCATTTTTTAAAATAGATGCATCAAAAATTTTTGCAGTAAATTTTTTTTCATCTTCACCATCAATAAACCGAATTGCGGTTGTTTTTTTTGTTATATGGCCACTTGGCATATTGTCTCTATACAATTCTTTGCCATTAACGTAAATAACAGCCCCGTCATCACGTTGTAATCTAAACTCAAAACCTTTAAATTTAGTTATATCTTTTATAGTTACCTTTTTTGTAAAGTATTTTGTGATTTCTTTATTGTTTTTATCGTTCCCATAATTAATTATAGTTGCAATATAATCGTCTCCATAACCTAGCGGAGAATTTCCTGTTTTCCAATTTTGAAAATTTTGATTTTTGTACCAATTATCTTCTAAATATCCTTTGTCATAGAAACTCCATTGATCTCCATTTTTAATTAATATTTCTTGACTATAAGAAGCGAAACTTGAAAACACAAAGCATAAAAGAAGTGTACTCTTATAAATAATAGTATTATTTTTTTTCATAAAAATTACATTAATGAGTAAATGTAGTAGTTTTTAGTTAATAAACTTTAAGTTGTAGTACATTAGTTGTATGTTGTTGCAACTATTTGTTAAATATATAATATATATTTGAATTGTGCATTTAACTGAATTAATAGGAAAGTTGTATTGAAATCGGGGGATAAATCAATAATCAACAACAAATTTATTAAATGTAAAAAAGCCGTATCAATTTGATGCGGCTTTTTGACTTTTGTAATTTTTTAAATATTTTACATTTCCATAGAATGATATACGTTTTGCACATCATCATCTTCTTCTAAGCGTTCTAATAATTTTTCTACATCTGCCTGTTCTTCTTCAGATAGTTTTTTAGTTGTAGTCGGAATTCTTTCAAAACCTGAAGATAAAATTTCTACATTATTTTCTTCAAAGAAAGATTGAATAGCGCCAAATTGTTCAAAAGGTGCGTATATAACCACCCCTTCTTCATCATCAAAAACTTCTTCTACTTCAAAATCAATCAATTCTAACTCTAATTCTTCCATATCAATAGAAATATCCTCTTTTTTTACTGTAAAATTACAGGTATGATCAAACATAAAAATCACAGATCCAGAAGTTCCGAAGTGTCCATCACATTTATTAAAAGCAGATCTTACGTTAGCAACCGTTCTATTGTTATTGTCTGTAGCGGTTTCAACAACTAAAGCGATTCCATGTGGAGCGTATCCTTCAAACAAAACTTCTTTATAGTTGTCTGTATCTTTATCAGTTGCTTTTTTTATAGCACGTTCAACATTTTCTTTTGGCATGTTTGCCGCTTTGGCATTTTGAATTACAGCTCTTAAACGCGAATTTGTTTCAGGATTTGCCCCACCTTCTTTAACCGCCATCACAATATCTTTACCAATTCTGGTAAAAGTTTTTGCCATTGCAGACCAACGTTTCATTTTTCTTGCTTTCCTAAATTCGAATGCTCTTCCCATTTCTAAATTCTGATTTTTGTGTTATTTTTTACGGATACAAATTAAAACTAAACTTGAATAATCCCCAAATTAAATTGCTTTTCAATTGGTGCATGATTTGCTGCTTCAATTCCCATAGAAATCCAAGTTCTAGTATCTAACGGATTGATAACTGCATCTGTCCAAATTCTTGCAGCTGCATAATAAGGAGAAACTTGTTTATCGTACCTGTCTTTTATTTTATTAAATAATTCAGCTTCTTTTTCTGGAGTAATTTCTTCTCCTTTCTTTTTTAAGGATGCAGTTTCTATTTGCAATAAAACTTTTGCAGCAGAATTTCCGCTCATTACTGCCAATTCTGCACTTGGCCAAGCAACAATTAATCTTGGGTCGTAGGCTTTACCACACATCGCGTAATTTCCTGCTCCGTAAGAATTGCCAATAATAACTGTGAATTTTGGAACTACAGAATTGCTGACTGCATTCACCATTTTTGCGCCATCTTTTATAATTCCTCCATGTTCAGATTTGCTTCCAACCATAAATCCAGTAACATCTTGTAAAAAGACTAACGGAATTTTCTTTTGATTACAATTGGCGATAAAACGGGTTGCTTTATCAGCCGAATCGTTGTAGATAACTCCGCCAAATTGCATTTCACCTTTTTTAGTTTTTACCAATTTTCGTTGATTTGCTACAATTCCAACTGCCCAACCATCAATTCTGGCGTAACCTGTTAGAATGGTTTTTCCGTATGCTTCTTTATATTGATCAAACTCAGAATTATCAACCATACGTTTGATAATTTCTAACATATCGTATTGTGCGTTTCTTTCTTTTGGTAAGATTCCAAAAATATCATCTTGGTT
The DNA here is from genome assembly GCA_963974245.1 of uncultured Flavobacteriaceae bacterium. Lineage (GTDB taxonomy): Bacteria > Bacteroidota > Bacteroidia > Flavobacteriales > Flavobacteriaceae > Polaribacter. The sequence goes on from CAXBBY010000001.1 coordinate 370,511, forward strand.
TTCTTTGGGAGGAAAAGATTCGGTTTTGCTATATCCAGCTTTGTCGTAATCACCAATTTTATCAATAATATTTTTGATTTTATCCAACGCGTCTTTATCATCAAGAGCTTTGTAATCTGTAACTCCAGAAATTTCGCAATGTGTTGTTGCACCGCCCAAAGTTTCATTATCAATAGATTCACCGATTGCAGCTTTTACCAAATAACTTCCTGCTAAAAAAATACTTCCGGTTTTATCAACAATCAACGCTTCATCACTCATAATTGGTAAATACGCACCGCCGGCAACACAACTTCCCATAATTGCAGAAATTTGTGTAATTCCCATACTGCTCATTACCGCATTATTTCTAAAAATACGTCCAAAATGTTCTTTGTCTGGAAAAATTTCATCTTGCATTGGTAAATAAACTCCAGCCGAATCAACCAAATAAATAATTGGCAATTTGTTTTCTATAGATATTTCTTGTGCTCTTAAGTTCTTTTTTCCTGTGATTGGAAACCAAGCGCCAGCTTTTACCGTTGCATCATTTGCAACAACAATACATTGTTTTCCTTTTATGTAACCAATTTTCACGACAACTCCGCCAGAAGGACAACCACCATGTTCTGCATACATATCTTCGCCAGCAAATGCACCAATCTCAATACTTTTAGAGTTGTCATCTAATAAGTACTCAATACGCTCTCTTGCTGTTAATTTACCTTTCGCTTTATGTTTTTCTATTCTGCTTTTTCCGCCGCCAAGTTTTACTTTTACCAACCTGTTTTTTAAATCAGATGCTAAAAGCCTGTTGTAATCTTCGTTTTTATTGAAGTTAATATCCATTAAATAATGTGTATAAAAATTGAAACGCTAAGGTACAAAAATGAGTTATTAATTACACCAATATATTACTTGGAAATATTTTCCTTGGAAAATAAAATAATTATTCTTAACTTTGTATCAAAGAACAAAAGAAAATGAAGAAAATTTTAGCATTTGCAGGAAGTAATAGTACAACATCAATTAATAAACAATTAGCTACATATACAGCATCTTTAGTTGATGAAAAATATGATGTAGCTGATTTAAACGATTATCAATTACCAATTTTTAGTATAGATATTGAAGCAGAGGGTTTTCCAAAAGCAGCTTTAAAATTTAATAAACTGTTAAGTAATTATGATGGTTTTGTAGTTTCTTTAGCGGAACACAATGGATCTTATTCAGCTGTATTTAAAAATTTGTTTGATTGGGTTTCTAGAATTGATAGAAAGGTTTTTAAAGAGAAGCCAGTTTTGTTATTAGCAACTTCGCCAGGAGCAAGAGGTGGAAAATCTGTTTTAGAAACAGCCGCAACTACTTTTCCACATATGGGAGCGAACATTGTTTCAACATTTTCTTTACCTAGTTTTTATGATCATTTTAAAAATGATGAAATACAAGACCCTGAATTAAAAGAAGGATTATTAAAAGCAATAAAAGAGTTTCAATTAGTAATTTAAAACTAGAAATCATGGAAGAAAAAAAGCAACTGAAAAAAACATATAGTAATGAAGAGATTACTGTTGTTTGGCAACCAGAAATGTGTACGCATTCTAAAAAATGTTGGAAAGGTTTGTTAGAAGTTTTTGACCCGAGAGAAAAACCATGGATAAAATTAGATGGAGCCACAAACGAACAGATTAAAAATCAAATTAATCAATGTCCGTCTAAAGCGCTTTCTTATCAATTAAATAATTTGTAGAAAATAATATCTTATGGGAGACATTTCTAAAGACATCAATTCGAAATTTAAAAGCAATAAAGTAAAAGCGCTTATCAACATAAAATATACTGCAAATTGGTTAAGTAGTAAAGAAACAGAATTTTTTAAACCTTACGGAATTTCGCCTCAGCAGTATAATATTTTAAGAATTTTAAGAGGTGCAGCAAAACCAGTAAAAGTTCAGTTGATAAAAGAAAGAATGATTGAGCGTGCTCCAAATGCCACTCGATTAATGGATAAATTGTGCGATAAAAAACTCATAGAAAGAGAACGTTGCGAGCATGATAGAAGAGTAGTTTACATCAATATTTCTGATGCAGGATTGCAATTATTAACAAAAATTGATAACCAAAATAACATCAATTTTATAGACAATCTTACAGAAGAAGAAGCAAAAACGTTAAGTAATTTACTAGATAAAATTAGATAAAAAGTATAATGAAAACATATAAAAGTATTCAACATTTAGGAGAAAGTCCGTTGGTAAATATGGGGCCAATCCGTTTGCGACAACCAATTCCAACTACAGATGTAGAAAGTGTAGATCCTTTTCTTTTATTGCATCATTATGGACCATTTGCAATTAGTGAATTTAACAATCCATTTGATTTAGGGCCGCATCCACACAGAGGATTTGAACCAATTACTTTATTATTTCAAGGAGAACAATTACACAGAGATTCTTTAGGAAATGAAAGTATCGTGAAAGCTGGAGATGTGCAATGGACAACAGCAGGAAGAGGAATTATTCATGCGGAAGGGCCAACAAAAGAGTTTGTAAAAAAAGGTGGTGATTTAGAAGGAATTCAGTTATGGTTAAATTTACCAGCAAAATACAAAATGATAACTCCGGCATATCAACATGTAAAAAGTGATGAAATGCCAGTGATTCAAGATACTTCGAAAAACATCCAATTAAAAATTGTTGCAGGCGAGCAAAATGGAAAGTTTGGAAAGATAAAAACTCAAACTTCGGTTAATGTATTTATGATTGAAGCAACAGGAAAAGGGGAATTAGAAATTGAGATTCCAGAAGCTCACCAAAGTTGTGTGTACTTGTTGGATGGAGAAGTACAAGTAAATGATACAACAACTTTAGCTAAAGGAAAAAACCAACTAACAGTTTTTAATACAGACGGAAATACTATTAAGATTGCAGCAACAAAAGAAAGTAAACTAATTGTTATTTCAGGAGAACCAATTAAAGAAAAAGTAGCTCAATACGGACCTTATGTGATGAATTCTCAAACTGAGATTTTAGAAGCAATGCGTGATTTTCAGCAAGGTAAAATGGGGTATTTATATTAAAAAAAAAAGTAAAATGAAAAAAATAATTCACAATTCAGAAACAAGAGGTTTTGCAAATCATGGTTGGCTAAAATCACACCATACGTTTAGTTTTGCAGGGTATCAAAACCAGGATAGAATGAATTTTGGAATGTTACGCGTTTTAAATGATGATATCGTGCAACCAAAAATGGGTTTTGGTACGCATCCACATAAAAATATGGAAATTATTTCTATTCCGATTTCAGGAGCTTTATCACATAAAGATAATATGGATAATAAACGTTCTATAGAAGTGGGAGAAGTGCAAGTGATGAGTGCAGGAACAGGCTTAACGCATTCAGAATTTAACGATAGTAAAACAAATGAAGTTAACTTTTTGCAATTATGGATTATTCCAGAAACAGAAAATAGTACGCCATATTATGATCAAAAAACTTTTGATGAAAATGGAAGGCACAACAAATTTCAAACCTTGGTTTCTCCAAAAAGTAATCAATTAGAAGGTTCTTTGCCAATACATCAGCAAGCATATATTTCTATGATTGATTTAGAAGCTGATTTTACAACGGAGTACCAACTTAAAAATGGCGCTTATTTTTTCTTAATAGAAGGAGAAGTTTTAGTTGCTGGTGAAAAATTACAAAAAAGAGATGCCATAGGGATTTCTGAAATAAAAAAAGTTGTTATTAAGGCAAATCAACAAAGCAAATTATTGGTGATAGATGTTCCTATGAGTTAATTTATAAAATCTATTTTTTACAAAAGCCAAAGAATCAAATTCTTTGGCTTTTTCTTTTCAAAAAATAAACATATCTTGCAAAGTATTATGCATGCATAATAAATTTAATTCCGAAATTATGAAATACAAGCACATTTTTGAACCATTAGATTTAGGTTTTACAACGTTGAAAAATAGAATTTTAATGGGTTCTATGCATACAGGATTAGAAGAAGAAAAAAATGGATTGGAAAGAATTGCTGTATATTATGGTGAACGAGCAAAAGGCGGAGTTGGATTAATTGTTACAGGTGGAATTGCTCCTAACAGACAAGGTTGGACAGCGCCATTTTCTGCAAGAATGACAACAAAAAAACACGCAGAAAGTCATAAGATAATTACGGAAGAAGTTCATAAACACGGCGGAAAGATTTGTATGCAAATTTTGCATTCTGGACGTTATGGATATCATCCGTTTAGTGTAGCTCCATCAAACATTAAATCACCAATTACTCCTTTTAAACCTTTTCAATTAACAGAATTAGGAATAAAAAGAACAATTAAAGATTTTGTAAATAGCGCAAAACTATCAAAAATTGCTGGTTATGATGGTGTAGAAATTATGGGTTCAGAAGGATATTTAATCAATCAGTTTATTGCCAAAAGAACCAATAAACGCATCGATAAATGGGGTGGAGTTTATGAAAATAGAATGCGTTTACCGATAGAATTGGTTAAACAAACAAGAGAAGCCGTTGGCAAAGACTATATCATCATTTTTAGACTTTCTATGTTAGATTTGGTAGAAAACGGAAGCGATTGGGAAGAAATTGTTCAGCTAGCAAAAGAAATTGAAAAAGCAGGTGCAACGATTATCAATACAGGAATTGGTTGGCACGAAGCTAGAATTCCGACAATTGCAACGTCGGTTCCAAGAGCAGCATTTACTTGGGTTACTAAAAAAATGAAGAAAGAAGTTTCTATTCCTTTAATAACAACAAATAGAATAAATATGCCAGAAACGGCAGAAGAAGTTTTGGCAAATGGAGATGCAGATATGATTTCTATGGCGCGTCCTTTTTTGGCAGATCCAGAATGGGTAAATAAAGCTGAACAAGAAAGAGATGATGAAATAAATACTTGTATTGGTTGTAATCAAGCATGTTTAGATCATGTTTTTCAACAAAAAGTTGCCAGTTGTTTGGTGAATCCTAGAGCGTGTCATGAAACTGAATTGAATTACAATCCTACAGAAAATAAAAAGAAAATTGCTATTGTTGGTGCGGGTCCAGCTGGATTGTCTGCTGCATCTGTAGCTGCTCAAAGAGGTCATTTAGTAACCTTGTTTGATGCTGATTCTGAAATTGGCGGACAGTTTAATATTGCAAAACAAATTCCAGGTAAAGAAGAGTTTTATGAAACCATTCGTTATTTTAAAAAACAATTGGAGTTACATCATGTTACTCAAAAATTAAACACTAGAGTTACTGCGAACGATTTGATAAAAGAAAATTTTGATGAAATTATTTTAGCTACAGGAATTAAACCTAGAATGCCAAAAATTGTTGGAATCGAGAATAAAAAAGTGCTAAATTATTTAGATGTTTTAAAATATAAAAAACCAGTCGGAAAACGTGTAGCTGTTATTGGAGCAGGTGGAATTGGTTTTGACGTTTCAGAGTATTTAGCGCATGAAGGTGAAAGTACTTCACTTAATATTGATGCATGGTTGAAAGAATGGGGAATTGATAAAACCTTATCAGCAAGAAGTGGGATTGAAGGTATTACTCCAGAAATAGATCCATCACCAAGAGAAATATTTATGTTTAAGCGGAGCAAAGGTAAATTTGGTGGGAATCTAGGAAAAACAACAGGTTGGATTCATCGTTCTACATTAAAAAAGAAAAACGTACAATTTATAAATAGAGTAGAATATACAAAGATTGATGATAATGGTTTGCATTATATACAAAATGATGAAGCAAAAATTTTAGAAGTTGATACGATTGTAATTTGTGCTGGTCAAGTTCCTTTTAAAGAATTAATTTCTCCGTTAGAAGATGCAAATGTAAAAGTTCATGTAATTGGCGGCGCAGATATTGCTGCAGAATTAGATGCAAAAAGAGCGATTAATCAAGGATGTAGATTAGCAGCTGAGTTATAATGTTAAAATATTTTTTTTTAAACTTTTTAAAATGTAGTTTTACTTTTTTAAGATAATACAATAATTAAGACTATTAGAGTTTATTAAAAGGATATGAGAAAGATAATTTGTGGTATTCTGCTAGCAATACCATTTTTTTGTTTTGGGCAAGAAGCAGAAAAAGATTTATACAATTGGTTTGATAATACAATTGGTTTAGAGAATACAGCTATTAGTCAAGGTATAAAGTATAATGAAAACTTTGCTATAAAAGATAATAAGCACTCATTTTATAAAAGTTTTGAATATGTAAAGGGCAGTATTAAATATAATGGAAATTTATATAATAGTGTATACTTTAAATATGACTTGTTTTCTGAAGAAATAATTATTTTACTTGAAGGAAAACAAAAATCAAGAATTACCATACAACTTTTTAAAAAATCTATAGATAATTTTACAATTAATAACATTCGTTTTGTAAAAGTCTTAAGAGAAAATGATAAATTAAATCAGGATATTGAGTTTTATGAAGAAGCATATAAATCTAATTTCATTAAATTATTGATTAAACATAGTAAATCAAGAAAAGAAATTTTATATAAAAGAAGAATATTCTTTGAGTACACTAAGAAAAAAAATACATATCTGGTGTTTTTTAATAATGAGTACATTAAAATTAGTTCTAAAAAAAGCATTTTAAAAACCTTTCCAAAACAAAAATCATATATTCTATCTTTTTTTGAAAAAAACAAACTACTTAGAAAAAAAGATTTTGATCGTTTTTTAACAAATTTAATGAAAGTTTTAAGTGATAATATGTCGAAAAATAAAACATTAATATAGATGAAGAAGTATTTTTTTATGTTGCTTTTTTTAAGCGTTAAAACAATTGTAGCTCAAGATTCAATTCAAAAAATTACGATTTCATTTAATGAAACTCCTATTGAAAAAGCACTAAAAAGTATTGAGAAATTATCAAATTACACTTTTTTTTATGTAAGTGATTGGTTTGGTAAAGATAGTGTTAGTGGAGAATTTAAAAAGAAATCTATAGAAAATGTATTAAATACAATTTTAAAGAATACTACTATAAATTATTATATTCTTAATAAAACAGAAGTAATTTTAACACAAAACAATATCGTTTATGATCAACTCCCCGATAATTTCTTAAGCTATAAGAAAGAGACGGAAAACGAGGTCACAGCATTAGCTCCAGTTTTTTATGAAGATTCTTTTTTTAATAAAAATGATATAATAAAAATAGGAAAAGCAGATAAAAACAGCAAGAAAAGTAAATTTAGCTTAACCGGAATAGTAGTAAGTGAAGAAACGAGAAAGCCGATACCCAATGTTCTTATTTTAGTTAAAAAAACGGGTTTGTGGACCACAACGAATAATAAAGGTTTTTACAAATTAGATTTACCACTAGGATTAAGTGTTTTAGAAATAAGTACATTAAATGTAGAGAAAAAAACCAAGAATGTTTTAATGTATAATAATGGTGAGTTAAATATTGAATTAAGAGAGGTTAGTGAGGAGTTAGATGAAGTAGTAATTAGAGCTAATAGAAATGTAAATGTTGTTAAAACAATTTCTGGAGTTACACAAATAGAAATTTCTAAGATTAAAACAATTCCACTAGTTTTGGGAGAGCTAGATATATTAAAGGTAGCTACAACTTTTCCAGGTATTTCTACTGCAGGAGAAGGAGCTTCTGGGTACAATGTCAGAGGAGGAAAAGTTGATCAGAATCTTATATTATTAGATAATATGGTAATTTATAATTCAGCCCATTTTTTAGGAATGTTTACTGGATTAAATCCGTTTACCTCTAGTTCAATAAATATATACAAAGGAAGTATTCCTGCAGAATTTGGAGGAAGGTTATCTTCTGTTTTCGATATTAAGACTAAAGATGGAAATAATAAGAAGTTTTCAGGAGAAGCATCTATAGGGCCAATAATGACAAACTTAGTGTTAGAAATACCAATTGTTAAAGGGAAATCATCTTTACTATTAGGAGGAAGAACTACATATTCTGATTGGATATTAAGATCTCTAAACACAGAATCATTAAAAAACAGCAAAGCTTCTTTTAATGATTTAGTAATGAAATATGATTATACAATTAACGAGAATAACTCTTTAAAAGTAAGTGGATACATGAGTAATGATAAGTTTAGTGTTACTTCAGATTCATTATACAGTTATAGTAATAAATTAATTTCAGTAAATTGGAATCGTAAGTTAAATGAAAAAAATAGGTTAAATGTAATTTTAGCAAATAGTAGTTATGGATTTAAAATTAATTATGAAAAAGAAGACCAGGGTGGATTCGATTTAGGGTATCGTATAAACGAAACACAGTTGAAATTTAAATTTCAACATCAAATAAATAAAAATCATAAATTAACATATGGAGCATCTACAAAATTATATAATGTAAATCCTGGTAATTTAAATCCAGTTGGAGAAAAATCTACGTACACAAAAATTGATATTCAAAAAGAAAAAGCCTTAGAATCTGCATTGTTTGTTTCAGATAATATAAAGGTAAGTGAAAAATTGCAATTAGATTTAGGATTAAGATATTCAAATTTTTTATCACTAGGTCCATCAACTCAGAGAGTATATGAAAATGATGTGCCCAAAGGAGATGAAACGCTGTTGAGTGAGCCTAAGTATTCTAATAATGAGGTTATTAAATCGAATGGTGGGTTAGAGATGAGAATATCTACAAGATATTTTTTAAAAGATAACTTTTCAATGAAAGCGAGTTATAATACAAACTATCAATACATTCATACATTATCAAATAATACTACTGCATCACCAACAGATATATGGAAACTTTCAGATTTAAACATAAAACCTCAAAGAGCAGAGCAAGTATCTTTAGGTTTCTATAGAAATTTAAATGAAGATATGTATGAGATTAGTGTTGAAGGGTATTATAAAAAACTAAAGAATACATTAGATTATAAAACTGGAGCTAAATTGTTTTTAAATAAGAACATAGAAACTAAAGTTTTACAAGGCGAAGGTAAATCATATGGAGCAGAATTTTTAATAAAGAAAACTAGAGGTAAGTTAAATGGTTGGGTTGGATACACGTACTCACGTTCTTTAAATAAATTTGTAAGTAATTATGCAAGCGAAACAATTAATAAAGGAGTATTTTTCTCATCAAATTATGATAAACCACATGACTTTAGCCTTGTAGCAAACTATAAATTAACTAACAGATATAGTTTATCTACTAATGTAATTTATCAAACAGGAAGACCGGTAACTTTACCAACTTCTAGATATACATTTAATAATAATGAATATATTACTTATAGTGACCGAAATAAATTTAGAATACCAAACTATTATAGATTAGACATAAGTTTAAATATAGAAGGGAATCATAAAATTAAAAAGTTTGCTCATAGTTTTTGGAATATTTCAATTTATAATGTTTTAGGAAGAAATAATCCTTATTCTGTATTTTTTGTTACAGAAGACTCAAAAATTAAAGCTTACAAAAGTTCTATTTTTTCAATGCCAATACCAACAATTACATATAATTTTAAATTTTAAATTAGATGAGAAAAAGTAAAAATAAATTATTGATAATTTTTATATGTATTTCTACATTGTTAAGTTGTGTAGAACCATATGATTTGAAGCAAGAAAATAATTTTGATGATTTATTAGTAGTGGAAGCTGTTTTAACAGATGAATTTAAATTTCAAAGCATAAAGTTAAGTAGAACATATTCTTTAGATAATGTTAATCCAGTTATAGAAAAGAATGCTATTGTAAAAGTAATAGAAGATGGCATCACTATTTACGAATTTGAAGAAGATAAAAATGGTATATATGTATCAAAAAAACAGTTTAATGCAAAGGTTAACAAAAAATATAAATTAGAACTAGTATTAAGCTCTGGGAAAAAGTATTCTTCAAAGACAGAACAACTTTCTTCAGGAACAAAATCTGACTTTGATTTAATTGCAAGTAAAGGTCAAGATAACTCAGGAGATGATGGTGTTTTTATTAAATACGTTAGTATAAATGGAGGGAATAATGAAAGTTCAAACTATTATAGATTTGATTATTCTAGTACTTATAAAATTGTTTCTCCAAATTGGGCTGATGAAAAGCTTGTTGTAAATTCAACAAATAAGCCTTCACTTGTAGCTAAGGGTAATGAAATAGGGAAGGTTTGTTATGGTGTAGATGTATCAACTAAATCTTTTTTGCGAAATGCAGATCAATTTCAAGGGAATGATATTGAACCATTTAACTTGAGGTTTTTAGCTAAAAATGATCTTAGAATTTATCACAGATATAGTTTAAATGTAAAGCAATTCCTTATATCAAGAGAAGCTTTTATTTTTTATAAAACTTTAGAAGAGTTAGTAACGTCTGATAATTTGTTTTCAGGAAACCAGCCAGGTTTAGTAATTGGAAATATTACTTCTTCGGATGAAAATAATGAAAATGTTTTGGGGTATTTTGATGTGTCAAAAGTTTACTCAAAAAGGGTATTTTTTAATTATACTGATTTTTTCTCAAAATCAGGAGATCCACTTCCAGAAGATAATTATTTTGAACCATGTATTTCATCATATCCAACTTTAGATAGTAGAAGACATGAACAACCTCTCTCTTTAAATGAAATGTTAACTAATGGACTTGTTGTGTTTTTGGCAGAAAATCTTTTACCAGTAGTTCCTGGAGGGCCATATCAAGTAGTGACAAAAAATTGTGGGGATTGTAGCAAATATGGAGATGTAAAGAAACCTGATTTTTGGATAGATTAATTGTAGAATAATGAAAAGAAAAATAGTTAGTTTAGTTATTGGTTTAGTTTTAACACAAGTATATTCATTTTCTCAAGTAGCAAAAGAAAATGTTTTATTTGACAATACATTAAATGAAGGAATTTATCTTCATTTTAATACTGCAACATTATTTACAGGCGAAAGCATCTACTATTCAGTTTATTGTATTAGCACTTCCACAGGTAAGTTGAGTTCATTGAGTAAAATTGCATATGTAGAATTAATTGGAGAAAATAATGAAAACGTATTTAATCATAAAATTAAATTAAATAATGGAACTGGTTATGGGAATTATAAAATTCCAATTGAAACACCATCTGGAAATTATAAAATTATTGGCTATACTCAATGGATGAGAAATGCAGATAAAGTTGAAGTGTTTCAAAATAATATAACCATTATAAATCCATATAAACCAAGTGGAGAAATATTTTCAATTAAAAAAGATATTGTTGAGATAAAAAAAAGAGAACTTGAAATAAAAACATCAGAATTTTTAAAAATAAAAATAAATAAGAAAAGTTTTAAAAAAAGATCAAAAGTTTCTTTCACTCTATCTAATAAAAAAAATCAAAAAGGAGGTTATTCTATTTCTGTTAGAAAAGTAGATGAAATTGATCTTTTGCAAAGTGAAAAATTAACCCCAGTTTTGTTTAAAGAGAGGTATAAAAAGCCTTTAAAAGGATATTCTAAAATTACCTTCTTACCCGAATTAAGAGGAGAATTAATAACAGGTAAGTTAATAAGAAAAACAGATAATAAACCGGTTTCAAATAAAAAAATTGCTCTGTCAATTAATCAAAAAGATTTTATATTAAAAATTTCAACTACAAATGAAATGGGAGAGTTTTATTTTAATGTAAATGAAAGATACTCTACTGAAAGAGCAATATTTCAAAAGTTAGGTAAAGATAGAGAAGATTATAATATTGTCATAAACCCACATTCTCCATTTAAAAAAGATAGCTTAGTTTTTGGTAATTTTAAAATACCCAAAAAGTACAATAAAATTATATTGCAACGTAGTATATATAATCAAATTGAAAATGGATATCAAATTGTAAAACAAGACAGTATTATTGAAATAAATGATATAATTCCTTTTTTTGATAAGTATGATGAAGTCTATAAATTAGATGATTTTAAAAGGTTCAATTCTTTTAAAGATGTTTTTATTGAAATAATAAATAACGCTAGCATTGTTAAAAAAAGCAAAGACGAATTTAACTTCTCTATTAAATCATTAAATCCATATTTAAACAATACACAAGAAGTTGCAGTAATTGTAGATGGAGTATTACTACAAGAATACTCTAAATTGATTAATTCAGATGCAAATAAATTTAAGAAAATTAGTGTAAAGAGAACTGAGAAAAAACTTGTATTAGGAAATAAGTTATATGACGGATTTATAGTATTTGAAACTTATAAAAGAGATTTTAACTTATTGAACAAAATTGATAATAGGTTAGATGTTAGTTACTATAGGCCAGAGATAGCTAAAAAATATTTTAAGAAAGAATATTTTAAAAATGAGAGAACTCGTATTCCAGATTTCAGAAATCAATTATTTTGGGAACCATCAATTAAAATAGAAAATGAAAACACACAAATAGATTTTTATACATCTGATAATATAGGAACTTATGAAATTAGTGTTGAAGGTTTTACAAACAATGGGCTACCTGTTTCTTTAAAAGAATACATTATTGTTAAATAATATATAAGAGTTTGAAGTTTTTGTGTTTTTAAAAATAATCTTAAGATTTATTTAAGAAATATAGAAATATAAAACCATGTTTATCCTTTAGTTTTTTTATTATAGACTAGTTAGTAATAAAATAATAAAATAAATAACGATATTTGTTTGTTCAATTTATTAAAAAGAAATGATTATGGCAATGAATAAAAATACAGTTTTGGCTTGGGCAACATTTATTATGATATTTGTTGGATTATGTTTAATTGCTTTAGGCGCTTTTAGATATGATGATGTTGCTGGTTATGGTTTTGCATCTGTAGGTATAGGTTTCTTTGCAATTGCTTGGGTATTTAATGCTTTAAAAGGAAGAGTGTAATAGTTTTAAAGTTATAAGTCACAAAGTTTATAAAGTGAAAGGAAGAAATGTTTTTTAATTTCACAAACCACAAACCACAAACCACAAACCACTAAATATGTCAGACGATAAGAAAGTCATCTTTTCGATGAATAAGGTTTCTAAAACCTATCAAAGTACAAACAAACAAGTTTTAAAAGATATTTATTTAAGTTTTTTTTACGGAGCCAAAATCGGAATATTAGGTTTAAATGGTTCAGGGAAATCAACCTTATTAAAAATTATTGCTGGAAAAGAAAAAAATTACCAAGGTGATGTTGTTTTTTCTCCAGGTTATAATGTTGGTTATTTAGAGCAAGAACCAGAATTAGACGAAACAAAAACGGTAATAGAAATTGTAAAAGAAGGAGTTGCAGAAACAGTTGCAATTTTAGATGAGTACAATAAAATTAACGACATGTTTGGTTTAGAAGAAGTATATTCTGATCCAGATAAAATGGAAAAGTTGATGAATCAACAAGCAGAATTACAAGATAAAATTGATGCATCAAACGCTTGGGAATTAGACACAAAATTAGAAATTGCAATGGATGCTTTACGTACTCCAGAACCCGATAAATTAATTTCTGTTTTATCTGGAGGAGAAAGGCGTAGAGTAGCTTTGTGTAGATTGCTTTTACAAGAACCAGAGATTTTATTATTAGATGAACCAACAAACCATTTAGATGCAGAATCTGTACATTGGTTAGAACATCATTTAGCCCAATATAAAGGAACTGTAATTGCTGTAACGCACGATAGATATTTCTTAGATAATATTGCAGGTTGGATTTTAGAATTAGATAGAGGAGAAGGAATCCCTTGGAAAGGAAATTACTCGTCTTGGTTAGATCAAAAATCAAAACGTTTAGCGCAAGAAAGTAAAACAGCTTCTAAGCGTCAGAAAACATTAGAGAGAGAATTAGAATGGGTTCGTCAAGGAGCAAAAGGTCGTCAAACAAAGCAAAAAGCACGTTTGAAAAATTATGACAAATTGATGAGTCAAGATCAAAAACAAATGGACGAAAAGTTGGAAATTTATATTCCAAATGGTCCACGATTAGGAACCAATGTAATTGAAGCTACTGGAGTTTCTAAAGCTTATGGGGATAAATTATTATATGAAAATTTAGAATTTAATTTGCCACAAGCAGGAATTGTTGGGATTATTGGTCCAAATGGAGCTGGTAAAACCACAATTTTTAAAATGATTATGGGCGAGGAAACTCCAGATTCTGGAAGTTTTAAAGTTGGTGAAACTGCCAAGATTGCTTACGTAGATCAAAGTCACTCTAATATTGATGCAGAGAAATCTATTTGGGAAAACTTTTCTGACGGACAAGAATTGGTCATGATGGGAGGAAAGCAAGTAAATTCTAGAGCTTATTTAAGTCGATTTAATTTTGCAGGAAGCGAGCAGAACAAAAAAGTTGCTGCACTTTCTGGAGGAGAACGTAATCGATTGCATCTGGCAATGACCTTAAAAGAAGAAGGAAATGTTCTTTTATTGGATGAGCCAACAAATGATTTAGATGTAAATACCTTACGAGCTTTAGAAGAAGGTTTAGAGAATTTTGCTGGTTGTGCTGTTGTAATTAGTCACGATAGATGGTTTTTAGACAGAGTTTGTACGCATATTTTAGCTTTTGAAGGCGATAGCCAAGTGTACTTCTTTGAAGGATCTTTTACAGATTATGAAGAAAATAAAAAGAAACGTTTAGGTGGAGATTTAATTCCGAAACGACTTAAATATAAAAAACTGATTCGTTAATACATAAAAAACCCCGCTTTTAAGCGGGATTTTTATTTAGTAGTGTTTAACTCCTTCTTTTTTCATACACTTTATTGGCTCTTTTTTTCGTAGTTATTTTTTGAACTCTTTTCTTGTTTTTTGGAACAACTTTTCTACTTGAATTAATATTCTTTTTTCTAGTAGTTATATTTGATTTTCTTCTTTTAATTATTTTATTTCTTTTATCAACTTTAGCATTTGAATTTGCTCTATAATAATAGTAATTTTTGTCTTCTCTATATTTTCTATAGTTGTTTTTAAAATTTCTATTGTAGAAAAAACGATCATTATAGCTAAAAATTGAGCCAATATTTATTGAAAAATGAACATCAGAATCGTAATTAGAATATTGGTTAACATTTCCATGAAAAAATGGTTCTCCCCAACGATTATAAGAAACCTTTAAATCACCAACACGAATCAATAATCCTTTTCTGTAATAGAGTCTTATTTTTCCGATTTTGGTCACATTACCAGTATAATCATAACGGATATAATTTCTTCCTACTCGCTTTATATTACCTCTATAGTCTCTGTCAATTCTCAGTGAATTGTTATTGTAAGTTCTACCGTTATAGTTATAATAATTTGAATTTCTTGACACACTATTGAACTCAAAATCTCCATTTATAAACACATGAAATTGAATTCCCTTTTCTACAAAAGTTATAGCCTCATCATTTCTATTATTAATAATATTTTTTTTAGCTGATGTAGAATAGTCGTTCGCATTTACTGATGTAAAAGACAATAACCCTAATAATATTAGTAATCCTCTTTTCATAATTTCTAGGTTTTTAATTTTGCTTACTCTTTTCGATTTTCAGCTTCCACGATAAAAAGTAATTTTCAAAGAGCGTGCCAAAAATAAAAGAAGTGATTTTAAAATGTAGATTACTAAGGAATTGTTATTGTAGTTTTTTAATTAATACTTCAGGATTTTCATAATAAGGAAAAATTTTCCAACTAAAAAAGAGAAGTTATGAGCTTTCCTTGTTTAATTTTTTAATGCTCTTGGTATATTTTTTTAACCTACTTACATCTTTTAGCAATCCAATTGTTGAGCGATAAGGAATATCTTTTTGATCATGATTTATCCTAGCAATTTTATACAATTGTTTCCAATGAACTCTCATTTCTTTTAATGCTTGCAAGTAATTTGTTTTACTAGCGTCATAAATATGAGTGGGTTCAGCTAAAATTCCGTTAAGTTCTAAAATTTTAAAATTCCCATTTTCTAAATCTTCAAAAGCGTTGTATTTTAAATCTATTCTTCCATAAAACCAACCATCTACTTGTTTATTTAAAGTAGTAATTGTTTCTTCTAATTTTTTAGAAATTAAGTGATTACCGTTTATAAACTGAGTTCCTTTAGAGTGATTTCCAACATAAGAAAGTTGTAGTTTCTCACCTTTGTTAAGAATATTTTTTAAAGATATTGCATTGTCACATTTAATAATATCTATATAATGTTTTGCTCTTTTATCAGATAAAATTAGTTCTTTAATTGTTCGTTTTCCATCACCAATTACAAACGGAAAATCTTTTAATGTAATAGAAGTAATTTTCCCTGTTTGATTACCAGGAAAACGTAAATAAAAAATTCCACATTCTTTTTTTTCAGTTAAAAATTCTTGAATTAATATATCTATTGGATATTTTTCAAGGTACTTTTTCAACTCCTTTTCAGTCCTAATTTTTTTAACCAATAAACCTCTAAAACCAATGTCTGGTTTTGCTATCAAAGGATAAGAAATACTACATTCGTTTACCTTTTTTATTGTTTCTATAATGCTCGAATCAGCTTTGTGAAAAACGGTTATTGGTGAATATTTTTCAGGAATCAATTGCATGGTTTTGTACTTGGATTCAGTACCAATTCCAGAATTTTCAATTGATGGATTTACCGCTGTGTAAAAAACCAAATTTTTTGCTTTTATTGCATGAAAAAAGGCAAAAGGAATATTGGGAATATAAAACATAGGTGTTGGCCAATATTCCCAATTAAATAATTTGTATATGTGTTTTTTAGAGCTCAATTATTAGTTGTTAAACAATCCGTCTAGAAAGGTTTTAATTGTTTTAAAAGCCAACACAATTGTTGTGATAGATAAAATGATTGCAAGAGCTAAAATTAAATAGGCAATCCACATAGAATCTTCCATTTTATTTAAAGCCTTAAAAGCAATATTTAAAGTGATGGGAGAAATTATTAAGAGTAAAGTTAGCACTAATAATTGTTTCACTCCTTTACTTATTAAATTTGGATTAATACTCATTGTTGTAGTTTAAAATTGCGGTTCTAACATTTTTATATTTGTTTAATAATTTAGCAGCAACTTCTTTGTCGATATGCAGTTCATTTGCTAACATATTAATTCCTCTTTTTACCAATTTATCGTTTGATAATTGCATATCTACCATTTTATTTCCTTTTACTTTTCCAAGTAAAATCATGGTTGATGTTGTAAGCATATTTAATACCATTTTTTGGGCTGTTCCAGCTTTCATTCTAGAACTTCCGGTTACAAATTCTGGACCAACAATAACTTCAATCGGATATTTAGAAACCTTAGACAACGGACTATTTTTATTACAAGTGATGCAACCAGTGCTAATATTTTGTTTGTTGCAAGTTTCTAATGCAGCAATTACATAAGGTGTTGTGCCAGATGCTGCAATTCCAACAACCACATCTTTTTCTGAAATATTATGTTGCTGTAAATCAATCCAACCTTGGGTGATAGAATCTTCAGCATTTTCTACAGCTTTTCTGATAGCAATGTCTCCACCAGCAATTAAACCAACAACCAATTCATGTGGCACCCCAAATGTTGGTGGGCATTCAGAAGCATCTAAAACTCCTAATCGTCCGCTTGTTCCCGCTCCTAAATAAAATAACCTGCCACCATTTTTAAGTTTTTCTACAAGTATTTCGGTTAAAGTAGTTATTTGTGGAACTGCTTTTTCTACTGCAAAAGCAACTGTTTTATCTTCATTGTTGATGTTGTTTATCAACATAGAAGCGCTCATCTTTTCTAAATGATTGTACTTTGAATCTTGTTCTGTAGTTTTGATGAAACTCATAAAACCAAAAATAACTAAAAAAGGCGATGTAAAAATTACATCGCCTTTAAATAATCTATTTATTTTTTTAAAATTTCTCTAAAATTGTATTTAACGTTGTGCTTGGTCTCATTTCTTTAGAAGTTAATTCTTCATCTGGATAATAATAGCCTTTGATATTTAAAGCACTTCCTTGAGCTATATTTAACTCGCTAATAATTGTGTTCTCGTTATTTTTTAGCTCGTTTGCAATCGTTGTAAATCTATTTTTAAGTGTGCTGTTTTTATTTTGATTTGCCAAGGCTTCTGCCCAATATGTTGCTAAATAATAATGCGAACCTCTATTATCCAACTCCCCAACTTTACGAGAAGGAGACTTTTTATTATCTAAGAATTTATCAGTTGCATCGTCTAATGTTTCTGCCAAAACTAAAGCTTCTTCATTATCGTTAGTTTGTCCTAAATGTTCTAAGGAAACTGCTAATGCTAAAAATTCACCTAAAGAATCCCAACGTAAATGTCCTTCTTCTAAAAATTGTTGCACATGTTTTGGAGCTGAACCACCAGCACCAGTTTCAAATAATCCACCGCCATTCATTAACGGAACAATTGATAGCATTTTTGCAGAAGTTCCGAGTTCTAAAATCGGGAATAAGTCTGTTAAATAATCACGCAATACATTTCCAGAAACAGAAATTGTGTCTTTTCCTTCTTTTACTCTTTGTAAGGTGAATTCTGTTGCTTCAAACGGAGCTAAAATTCGAATGTCTAAACTAGTTGTATCGTAATTTGGTAAATAGGAATTTATTTTTTTAATGATTTCTGCATCATGAGCTCTATTTTTATCTAACCAAAAAACTGTTGGTGTATTGGTTGCTCTAGCTCTGTTTACCGCCAATTTAATCCAATCTTGAATTGGAGCGTCTTTTGCTTGACACATTCTCCAAATATCTCCAGTTTCTACGTTGTGCTCAATAACAATTTCTCCATCAGAATTTAAAACACGAACAATTCCGTTTGATTGAACTTCAAATGTCTTATCGTGTGACCCGTATTCTTCAGCTTTTTGAGCCATTAATCCAACATTAGAAACTGTCCCCATTGTTGTTGGATTAAAAGCACCATTTTTTTTGCAAAAATCTATAGTTGCTTGATAAATTCCTGCATAAGAACTATCAGGAATTACAGCTTTTGTGTCTTGTTGTTTTCCTTCAGCGTTCCACATTTGTCCAGAAGTACGAATCATTGCTGGCATCGAAGCATCAATAATTACATCACTTGGCACATGTAAATTGGTAATTCCTTTTTCAGAATTTACCATTGCAACTGCTGGATTATTTTTAAATGCTTCTGCAATATCAGCTTCAATTTCTACTTTTTTATCTGCAGGTAATTCTTCTAATTTACCAACTAAATTTCCAAATCCGTTGTTTACATCAACACCAATTTCTTCAAAAGTTTTTCCGTGTTTAGTAAATAATTCTTTAAAGAAAACACGAACTCCATGTCCAAAAATAATTGGATCAGAAATTTTCATCATCGTTGCTTTCAAGTGTAAAGAAAACAATACATTATTTTCTTTAGCATCATTTATTTCGGTTTTTAAGAAATTTATTAATGCTTTTTTACTCATTACAGATGCATCAATTATTTCACCTGATAACAATGGTGTAGATGCTTTTAAAACTGTACTATTTCCATTAGTATCTACGTGTTCTATTTTTACGTTTGTTGCACTTTTTAATGTTACAGATTTTTCATTGTGAAAAAAATCTCCGTCGCTCATTGTTGCAACATGGGTTTTAGAGTTAGAGTTCCAAACTCCCATAGAATGAGGGTTTTTCTTGGCATAATTTTTTACTGCCTTCGGTGCTCTTCTATCAGAATTTCCTTCACGTAATACAGGATTTACTGCAGATCCTTTTACTTTGTTATAACAGTCCATTACTTTTTTATCCTCAGCTGTAATTACTTCATCTGGATAATTTGGAATGGCAAAACCGCTGTCTTGTAATTCTTTTATTGCTGCTTTTAACTGCGGAACCGAAGCGCTTATGTTTGGTAGTTTTATAATGTTAGCTTCAGGAGATTTAACCAATTTTCCTAATTCTGCTAAAGCATCATTTACTTTTTGATCTTGGTTTAAATATTCTGACAAATTAGCTAATATTCTTGCTGCTAAAGAAATATCTTTTGTAGCTATTTCTATTTTAGATGCTTTTGTAAATGCTTGTACAATTGGTAAAAAAGAATAGGTTGCTAAAGCAGGGGCTTCATCTGTTTTAGTATAAATTATTTTAGCAGGTTTTGTCATTGCTTGTGTTTTTATCATTGTTTTTTTTTTGATACTTTTTAATTCGATTTATTTAAATCAGATTAAAATTTTAAAAGCTACAAATTTAGTGATTTATGACGAGAAAATTTCCGTCAAATTATGAATAATGTATTGTGTTAAATGCGAATTTGACAATAAAAGAGGAGAATATATAGGATTTATAATTAATAATAAAAGCCATATCTAACAATTGCTTGTTATGATATGGCTTCTTTGAAATATTTTCCGTTAATCCTGTTGCATTCCTACAACGCTTTACAAGTAGTTATTCAACGAGTGAAGAACTATACCTCAATAAAAAATCAACTTCCTTTATTTCAGTTGTTGAATTGTCTAGCTCTATGTACACATTCTGTATATATGTTGCTAATAATGACAACTCGATGTGTTTTTCAAATTTAAAGAATTCGCTGCTCTCGCTTTGACTTTAAACTTTCGTTTGTTTTCTTTTTACAGAGAAACTCTCTTAAGTTCTAAAAATGAAATATCATTGCTGTAAATCACTTTTACTTTGTTTATGAAAAACGATGATAAAGAACGTTACTTTATTGTTTCCTCGATGTAATATATTGCTTTATCTTACGATTAATTAAAATACTACTTCGTTTCTACATATCAAATATAGAAAACCTTTTTAAAAAACAAAACATTTCAACTAATTAATAATCAACAAGATATAAACACACTTTATTAACATTTGTTCATTAAAAAAGCGTTGTGAAAATCACAACGCTTTTTTATATGGTTCTGGTAAAAGAGAATTATCTTCTTTTCTCAGTAATTCTTGCTTTTTTACCTGTAAGCCCTCTAAAGTAGAAGATACGAGCTCTTCTAACTTTTCCTCTTTTATTTACTTCAATTTTTTGAATTGATGGTAAATTCACTGGGAAAATACGTTCAACTCCAACTGTTCCAGACATTTTTCTAATTGTAAAAGTTTCAGATAAACCAGTTCCTTTACGTTGAATTACAACCCCTCTAAAAAACTGAGTTCTAACTTTGTCTCCTTCTCTAATTTCGTAATATACTGTAATAGTATCACCAGCAGCAAATACTGGGTTTTCGTTTTTTGTTACAAATTCGTCTTGTACAAATTTTATTAAAGATTCCATTTTTTTATTATTTATGGTTTTTCAAAAACCAACTTTCACGATTTTTTCGTCAGAGGTTAATTTTGAGGTTGCAAATTTAGTAAATATTTTATAAAAAGAATAGTTTTACTATATTATTTTTTATACTGATAATTTGTGCAATAGAATATCCAAAATTTACGAACTTCTTTTCCGTTTAAGGTAATAATAATAGGTTGTAGTTCTGTGATGTTTTCAAAGTAACCTTTCAATTCAGATGGGATTTCACCTTTTTTATCTGCATTCTTAAAACGCTTGTCAGAATCTATAAAAAGTGCATTTTTACCAGTTAATTTAGATAAATCATCTCCTAAATAATCAAAATGTAATGCGTTTAAACCAACTATGTTTTGTGCATAAACTTTCTCATCCATAAAGAAATTTAACGCAGCAGATGTTTTGTAATTATCATTTGAAAACACGAATGATTTAGGATAATTCTCTTGAAGTTTCTTTGTTTCTGTAGCCAATTCTTCCCAACCAATCCACGTATCATCACTTTTAATGGGCACTAAATAAAATAAAACTTGTGCGGCAATTAACACATGAAAAACTATGGATGTAATAATTTGTGCTTTTATTAATTTATTGCTGATAAATATTCCTGCAATAATAATTCCTGTAATATATGAAGGCATCATCCAATTTAATTTTACCCAATAAATTGGTGTTAATGCAAAAAAACCAACAAAAGTAGGAACAAAAAACGCAAGCAAGAACAACGTTTTTGCTTTGGGAAGCTTAAACTTTAGCAATGCCCTTTTAATAAACTTAAATGTAAATGTTATAAAAACTGCAAATAAAACGGGTAATAATAAAACCAATTGATGTCCGATAGCTCCGAAAAAGTAACCTGGAGAAATTTTAAATTGTGAAATATTTCCTGTTCTACTAGATCCTTGAAAAGCAAATGAGGCAAAATCATGCTGATAATTCCACCACCAAACCGGGAACGTTACTAAGACAGAAATTACCAACGAAATCCATAACCATGGAGAAATTAATAATTTTCTGTATTGATTAGAAAATACCACAAAAGCTAATAAACCAATTTGCAATAATACCGCTGTATATTTACTGTCAAAAGCTAATCCCATAAAGATTCCTGCAAAAATCCAATGCCATTTTTTTTTATCAAAAATTGCTCTGTACAAACTAATCAACGATAAGGTCCAGAATAATAATAACGGAACATCTGGAGTAGAATTAAATGACAAAACAGTTAGAAACAGCGTAGAACTTATTAAAACCAACGCTTGTAATGCTTTTGTTTTCGATAAAAATAATTTAGCTAATTTGTAAAAACTTAATAATGTGATTGAAGTAACAACAAAATCGGCAAGTTTTACAACATAAACAGTTTTTCCAAAAACTTCAGTAAATCCTCTTAAAATATAGCCGATCATTCCTGGATGATCAAAATACGAAAGTGATAAATTTTCTCCGTAAAAATGATAATATGCATCTTGCGGCATCAATCCCATAAAAGGCAACAGTAAAAAACGGAATAATTGAAACCCAAAAACAATTGTCAATGCTGGATGTTTATGTATAATATTTTTTAACTTATTCATTGAGAAGATCTGGTCTTATTTGTTCTGTTCTTTCGTAGGATTTTTCTGTTCGCCAAGCATCAATTTTTGGAAAATTTCCAGACAATAAAACTTCTGGCACTTTTAATCCTTTGTATTCAGACGGACGCGTATAAACTGGCGGAGATAATAAATTATCTTGAAAAGAATCTGTTAAAGCAGACGTTTCATCTCCCAAAACCCCAGGAATTAATCTAATAATTGCATCACACAAAACTGCTGCTGCTAATTCGCCACCACTTAAAACATAATCGCCAATAGAAATTTCTTTGGTAATAAATAAATCTCGCACTCGCTGATCTACACCTTTATAGTGGCCAGTTAAAATGATGATATTTTCTTGTAAAGAAAGTGTATTTATCGTCTGCTGATTTAATGTTTTTGCATCTGGCGTCATGTAAATGACTTCGTCGTAAGTTCGTTCTGTCTTTAATTTAGAAATACAGGTATCAATCGGTTCTAACATTAAAACCATTCCTGCGCCGCCACCAAATTGCGTATCATCTATTTGTCTGTAATTGCCCAAACCATAATCACGTAAATTATGAAAATGAACATCAACCAAACCTTTATCTCTTGCTCTTTTTATGATAGAATAGTCAAACGGACTTTGTATCAATTCTGGAGACACTGTAATAATATCTATACGCATTTGGCAAATGTACGAGTTTCTAGTATTTTATGGAAAGAAGTTTTTAGAGAGAAATTTTTTAAGTTTCGCTAACGGGATTTTATAAGATTTGTGCGACTTAGAAATCGGAGATTTTTCGGACGTAGCAAATCGATTGTTGAATGTTTGTCAGTTCGTTATTTAGTTTAAATCTAAGTATAAATTTTATGAGGTGTTGTGTGTGGTTTTTTTATTCGGATATTCTCTTTTTTAAATCCATTCGTTCGTGTAATATTCTGGTAATTTCAACATAATTTTCATTTAGAGTTCTGTAGAAAATGATATGTCGATTGGTTTTCATTCCGAATAGACTTTGAGTAATCCCATCATAGTTTTTTCCTAAAACTGGATTGTCTGCAATTTCTTGACAAGTTGAAATCAGTATCTCATAATATTTGTCGGCTTGATTTTCAGACCAAACCTCGAAAGTATAATCCCAAATTTTCGATAAATCCTCAACGGCTTTATTGGTCAATTTAAATTTAGCCATTTGAGTGTTTTTTCGATTTTAGAGATTCAAGATGATTTATCGGGTCAAAATCTTGAGCAATTCCGCTATTAATTCCTTCCTGAATGGCATTTCTCAATGCTATTACTTTACTTTCTTCTTCTTCTAAAAGTCTTAATCCTGCTCGAATAACTTCACTAACATTTTTAAATCGACCTTCTCTTATTCGACTTTGAACGAATTGGTCAAAATAATTTCCAAGTGATATAGATGTGTTTTTGTTCATTTTGATAAAATTTTATTCAAATATACCAATAATTGGTATAATATCCAAATTTCAAATTACTTACAACTTTAATGATATCGAACGCTTTAATGTTTTATATCAAGAGTTAGCGAAAAGTAGCTAAAAACGAGTTTAGAAACAAACCAAATTATTTCTAACTCCTTATATTTACAAAAACTTTTTTTATGAGAATTGTATTTCTTTTTGTTGTCTTGCTGTTGGCAAGTTGTACTAAAAAATCAGAATCCGTAGAAATCTCTGCCATTAAAATAGTTAGAGATACGTATGGTGTGCCTCATATTTTTGCAAAAACAGATGCCGAAGTTGCCTATGGTTTGGCTTGGGCACAATGCGAGGATCAATTTATCACCTTGCAAGAATTGATGGCTGCTTGTAAAGGAATGCTAGGTGAAATAAAAGGAAAAGAAGGTTTGATTGCAGATTTCGGAATTAAATTTATGGGATTGCAAGAAATTACAAAAGCCCATTATGAACAAGATGTAACCGGAAAATTTAAAACCTATTTAGAAAGTTTTGTTGCTGGCGTTAATGCGTACGCAACATTGCATCCAGAAGAAGTAATGCTAGATGATTTGTTTCCAATAACCGGACAAGATGTAATTGTTGGTTATTTATTAGGGAATTTAGAAGTGTCGCATGCTGGACAAGATTTGGCGAAAATAATGAACGGAACGATTTTAAAAGACTTAAATTCTGATGTGCCAAAAGGTTCCAACGGAATTGCCATTTCTAAACGAAAAACAAAAGATAATAAAACCTATTTAGCAATCAATTCGCATCAACCTCTAGAAGGTTGGTATTCTTGGTACGAAGCGCATTTAATTTCTGAAGAAGGAATGAATATTTTAGGTGGAACGTTTGCTGGTGGAATTTGCATTTTTCATGGAGCGAATGAAAATTTAGCTTGGGCGCACACGGTAAATCATGCAGATTTTTCAGATGTGTATCAATTAGAAATGAATCCAGAAAACGACAATCAATATAAATTTGATGGAAAATGGTTAGAGCTGAAAGAAAAGAAATATACGTCTTGGTTTAAATTAGCAGGACCTATAAAATTCCCTATTTCAAAAACAATTTACGAAAGCAAATACGGACCTACTTTTAAAACAGAACAAGGTGTTTTTGCGTGGAGTTTTGTTGTTGGGCGTTCAATAAAAATGGCAGAGCAGTGGTACGAAATGAATAAAGCAACCAATTTTGCTGAGTTTAAAAAAGCGATTGAAATGCGTGGAATTTCTACATTAAATTTTGTGTACGCAGATAAAGAAGATAATATTTACTTTTTAAGTAATGGCGGTTTTCCGTATAGAAATCCAAAATATGATTGGAGCAGAATTTTACCAGGAAATACTTCAGAAACATTGTGGGGAACAGAAACGATTCCTGTAGATAGTTTGCCGCAAGTTTTAAACCCTAAAAAAGGTTGGGTTTTTAACACGAATAACACACCGTATTCTGCAACAGATTCGGTATCTAATTTTAAAGAAACAGCTTTAAATAAAATAATGGGTTATCAATCTAAAGGATTAGAAAACAATAGAAGTAATCGCTTTTTAGAATTGATTTCTCAATATGATAGTTTAAGTTATCCTGATTTTAAACGGATCAAATACGACAATCAATATCCGTCAAAAATGATGACTCCAAAAGCGCTCAATTTAGAAGATTTAATGCGTTTAGATGCTTCTAAATATCCAGATATTTCTGATGCAATTACGCAGTTAACCCATTGGAATCGAAAATCAGATTTAGAGAACACAACAGCAGCATTGTTTATTATTTCTTGGCTAGAAATAGATAGAATAAGAACAGAATCAGGAAGAAATATTCGTTACGGAACCATTACCGAAGAAGATTGTGTAGCAGGAATTAGAAAAGCAAAAAAAGAATTATTGGAAAAATATGGAACTCTAAAAGTACCTTTAAAAAAAGTACAACGATTAATTCGTGGCAATGTAAATTTACCGATGGCTGGAATGCCAGATGTATTGGCAGCTATGTATAGTAAAAAAACGAAAGATGGAACCTACAAAGCTTTCGCAGGAGAATCGTATATAGAATTGGTGCGGTTTGGAAAAAATGGTGTAGAGATAGAAAGTGTTAATACGTACGGTTCATCAGAGAAACCAGAAAGTAATTATTACACTTCAGAAATGAAATTATTTGCGACGCAACAACTTAAAAAAATGACATTGAATAAAGAAGAGGTGTTAAAAAATGCAGTACAAATTTATTCTCCGATGATGATGAAAAATTAAACACTTATTTTTTTTTAGATTGTTGAGATTTTTCTCCTTTTGCAGGCATTGGCCCACGTAAATGAATAATCAATCCGTTTAAAAAATTTCGTAATATTTGATCACCACATTCCATGTATTTTGGATGTTCCTCATTTCTGAAAAAAGCACCTAATTCGCCTTTAGAAACTTTAAAATCTACCAATTTACAAATGTCTATTATATCAGTGTCTCTCAACTTGTGAGCTACACGTAATTTTTTAAAAATATCGTTGTTTGTTAATCCCATAAAGCAAATGTACGAGTTTCAAAAGTTTTATTTAGAAAAGAGTTTTGAATATTAAAATATCGATAATTGTGACTTTGAAGTAAACTCTTCAAGAAACTTCATTCCTTTGTATGAATTTCCTTTTGAATTCAATTTAGGACTCCATACAGCAATAGAATATTCATTAGGATGAATTGCAATTATACCACCACCAACACCACTTTTACCAGGAAGCCCAACTTTAAAAGCAAACTCTCCAGATTCATCATAAAAACCACAAGTTTGCATCAATGCATTTATTCTTTTAGATTGGCTTTTAGTAAGTATAGTGCTATTGTCAATTATTTTAGAACCTTTATTTGCTAAAAACAAGAATACTTCAGAAAGTTCTTGACAACTCATTTCTAAAGAGCAAAGATCAAAATAGAAATCAAGAACAGATGAAGGTTCATTTTGAATATTACCAAAGGATTTAATAAAATTACATAAAGCTACATTTCGATATCCAACATTTTTTTCTGATGTTGCTATTTTAGCTGAGTAATTTAATTTAGAATTGTTAGAAAGATTTCTAACAAATGCTAAAAAATCTTCTTTTGGATTTTCTAAATTACTAAGAAGAATATCAGAAATTACAATAGCTCCAGCATTAATAAATGGATTTCTTGGAATGCCATTGTCAGTTTCTAGCTGAATAAGAGAATTAAATGCTGTTCCTGAAGGCTCTACACCAATTCTTTCCCATACTTTTTCTCCAATAATTTGATATGCTAGTGTTAGTGATAATACTTTAGCAATACTTTGAATAGAGAATTTTTCAGAATAATTTCCAATACCAAAACTAAGATGGTTAATTGTAGATATATGTACTCCAAATTTTTTTGAATCAATAGTTGATAATTCAGGAATGTAGGATGCTAATTGCCCATCATTATCAATTCTTTCAGTTTCTAAATAGATTTCTTGAATTAAGTCTTTTAAATTCATTTAAAGTAGTTCTATAAATTTGAATTGTTTAAGGTATTAATTTTCAAGCTAAGTTATCAAAAAACAACTATTTAATCAACCAAATGAAAAATAGCCAAGGCGTATACTGCAAAACGAGCAAATCGAAATAACCCAAAAAGCATTACGCCTTTTAACGGGTATTTTATCAATCCGCCAGCCATACAAGTTATAGAAAACGGAATCGGTAACAAAGCACCAACTACAATTAAAAAGCCACCCCATTTACTGGTGTTTTTTAATTGTTTTGCCATTTTTACTTCTAAGAAATTTTTTATTTTTTCGATTTTTAACGCAGCTTTTCCGATAAAAAATGAAATGATTCCTCCACTATAAGATAAAGTTGCTAGAATAGCTAAAGTGATAATTGGTTCATCTGTTTTTTTAGACCAAGCAATAAAAATTTCTGGCGGAATTAATCCTAAAAAAGATTCTGAAATAAAGAAAACTGATAACACACCAAATGTAGAAAATGTTTCGGTCATGTGTTGCAAACCATCGTTGATGTTGTACACGTATTTATTGAATAAAATCAAACCAACAACAACTAAAGCAACAGGAATAATTGCTTTACGCAGACTTCTGCCAACGAACCCATAAAACCCAGTATAAGAATAATATTGGTGTAATAATTTGGTTTTCGATTTTTTTCGAACTTTCTTTCTTTTAGTCATTTGCCTGTTTAAGGTTCTTTTTTAGCAGCTGCGAAGATACACTATTATTCATTTTTACACGAAATAAAAATATAGTTTTAACGTAAAATTAATAGCTTATAAGTTGGCAATTGCAGCTTCTGCGCATCGTTCTCCGTCCATTGCGGCAGAAACGATTCCGCCAGCATAACCACCGCCTTCTCCACAAGGAAATAATCCTTCTATTTCTGGATGTTCTAAATTGTCTTTTCTGGGGATATTTACCGGTGATGAAGTTCTAGATTCTACACCAACAATATTTGCTTCAGAGGTATAATATCCGTGCATTTTTTGTCCGAATGCTTCAAATCCTTTTCGCAATCTTCCGCCAATTATTTTTGGTAATAAAGAGTGTAGTGGAGATGATTTTAATCCGGGTTGATACGAAGTTGGATTTAAGTCTGCTGATAAATTTCCTTCTACGAAATCTGTTAAACGTTGTGCTGGTGCAGTTTGACTTCTTCCACCAGATGTAAATGCCAAACGTTCTAAATCTTTTTGAAATTCTAATCCTTTTAAAGGGCCAAATTTTTCATATTTCGCAAAATCTTTGTCGATATTTAACTCAACAACAATTCCAGAGTTTGCATACAAATTATTTCGTCTGCTTGGCGACATTCCGTTGACAACAACTTCGCCGTTTGCAGTTGCTGCTGGAACGATAAATCCACCAGGACACATACAAAAAGAATACACACCACGTTCATTTACTTGCTGAACTAAACTATACGCTGCAGCAGGTAATAATTCGTCGCGTTTTCCTTCACAATGATACTGAATAGCATCAATAATATGCTGTGGATGCTCTACACGAACGCCCATTGCAAACGATTTTGCTTTGATTGCAATGTCTTTTTTATGTAACAATTCGTAAATATCTCTTGCCGAATGTCCTGTTGCTAAAATCACTGAATTCACAGTCATTTCTGCTCCATTTAGCAATTGAATTGCTTTAATTTTATTGTTCTTAATTATAAAATCCGTTACTCTAGCTTCAAAATGAATTTCTCCTCCGTGAGATAAAATTGTCTCCCGAATAGCCTCAATAATTTTCGGTAATTTGTTGGTTCCAATGTGAGGATGTGCATCGGTTAAAATTTGTTCTGTTGCTCCATGAAAAACCAAGTTCTCAAAAATTCTACGAACATCACCACGCTTTAAACTTCTGGTATATAATTTCCCGTCAGAATAGGTTCCTGCGCCGCCTTCTCCAAAGCAATAATTAGAATCTTCGTTTACAAAATGATCTTGATTAATTGCTTTTAAATCTCTTCGTCTGTCTTGCACATTTTTTCCGCGTTCTAACACAATGGGTTTAAAACCTAATTCTAGACAACGCAGAGCTGCATACATTCCTGCTGGGCCAAAACCAATAATATGAACTTCTTTTGCATTAGAAACTTCTTTGTAATCGAATTGATAATCAGAAGTTTCAGGTGCTGCTTCATTAATATAAACAGCCACTTTGTAGTTAAAGTAAATTTGTGGTTTACGAGCGTCGATAGATTTACGTAATATTTTTACAGCAGAAATGGTAGAAGATTTGATACTTAAATGATGTGCTGCTTTTTTAAGTAAGATATCTGTAACTTTTTCTTCTTTTAACTGAATACGTAATTGTAACTCTTTTACCATGTGGCAAAAATAAGGAAATTCTACTTCTAAATTTTAGTAAGTTCTTTGTAGTTTTATAAGAAGCTTTTAGTAATAAAAACGAATAATCTAAAAAATACGAATTTTTATTTTAACATTTTTTTAACTATATTTGAAAGAGCTTTAAATCAAATCATTTTCTTTGTCTATCTTAATAAAATGAAAAAAACTGCTTTTGTTTTTAACATGTATTCATTTCTTCAAATGTCTGAAAATAGTAATTTGCAAACAGTATTTGATTCTATTAAATATATAATTTTTCTAATTTGTTTTATTTTAGCGTCGAGTGTGATGATGCTTATACCCGTTGTTTTGTTTTATTCGGTAATTGGTGATTTTATCAAAAAGACTTCTTATAGTAATAAAATTAAAGAAGAAATGGGTCGAAAAGAAAACAATTCTAAATACTTACAATTTATTTGCGATAAATATATTAAAATTTCTTCTAACTTATTTAAAAATTTTATAGCTCTTGCTACTTGGAATATTTTTTCTTTATTCTATATTATTTTTTGGTTTGAAAATTTTAGTGATGGTTTGAAAGAGTACTTCTATTTTCCGTTTGCTATCTTACAGTCTTTAAGTAAAAATGAAATTTTTGATTCAATATATAAATTTCAATCAAATTGGTTGTTTATGAGTGCAATTATAGTACTTACTTTTTCTTTTTCCTTTTTTGGAAAATATATTGGTAGAGATATTGCTGAAAGCAATATTAAAAAATTAAATTAATTTTTTAAGTCTTTCCATTTCTTAATAATTTCTTGTTCTCTCATTAAAACTCCTTTTGGGTTTTTTTCAAAAGCATCTCGTTGTTCTTGAGTTGTTGCATCAGAACACCACCAATCGTGCATTTCTTTCACAGACGTTTTTAAATCTCTAAATGTCAAGTTTTTTTAGCTTCATAAGCTTCACAAGCTAATAAACTCGATCCTAATAATGAAATTACAACTCCGGCTGCTATACTTTTCTTGATAAAATATCTTCTACTTTTAGAACTTTCCATGATTCTATTATTGGTTAATTGAATGGAAAGATAGGTTTTTTTTGAGGGATTTTAAATTGATCCGATTTTTGATTAGTGAGCATAAAAAAACAGGTTAAGAAAATTCTTAACCTGTTTGTGTTAAAAGGTTTGTATTTTTATTTATTAATAACCATTACTTTAGTGTAAATTTTGTTTTCATAATACACTTTAACAATGTACTGACCGTTTCTTAGTTTAGATCCTCCCATTCTTACAATAGCTTTACCATCTTCTGGATCCGCTTTTTTAGACTGAATTAATCGACCATAAAAACTATAGATGTTAATTTTAGCTTTAGAATTAATATTATCTAATTGTATATTAAAAGATCCAGAAGAAGGATTAGGATACAAAGATATTGTAAGATTAACATCTTCGTCATCATTTTCATCATTTTCAACTTCTTGAGTATTTGTAGAAAGCGTCTTTTGAAGAGTTGATGTATTACCAGAACCATCTATAGCTGTTACATTTAGTACCATGCTAGAAGCTTCAAGAGAGACAATTTTACCATTTTTAATTTTCATTTTAAAGGTTCTTTTGTCTTTACCTTTATTATCATCGTCTCTATCTTTCTTACTTTTCTTCTTTTTGTCTTTTTTATGATCATTATCTTTATGGTCATCATCAGAAGCATCGGTATCTTTAAATTTGATGATATCTCCATTGGCAACAGATACTCCACCATTAGCTAAAATAAAAGAATATAAAGCTTGAGGGTTTGGTGATTTAATGGTGATTTCATTTTTCTTGAAGTTGATTTTAACTTCTTCTTTTACATCTCCATCGTGATCATCATCACCCTTATCTTTATCCTTGTCATCATCACCATGCTCGTCATCATCTTTATCTGATATTTTTAACTTAACAGTCGGATTGATCAAAGTAGGAATTTCTATCACACCAACTAAGCTTTCAAGACCACACGCATCTTCTGCAGAGTAATGAATGACATATTTATCATCCTTATGGTCGTCGTCATCTTTTTCATCATCATCATCATCATCATCATCACCTTTTCTTTTTTTCTTTTTCTTACTATTATAACTTCTATCATTATTGTTAGTAGGCTTGTAAGGATCAATAGAAGCAGTGATAACAGGTGCAGTTACATCTACAACAGTTACAATAGCATTTCCTTTTGCAATGTTTCCATTTACATCAGTTACGGTTAATACAACTGTATTTGGACCTAAATTAGCACAAGTAAAATCTACCATACTTAATGCAAGTGAAGCAATACCACAAGCATCATTAGAACCGTTGTCAATATCAGTAGTTGTAATAGAAGCATTACCTGTAGCATCTAGTTCAAGGGTTATGTTATTTGTTAAAACAACAGGAGGAACAGAATCTACAACGTTAACAACTGCGGTTGCAGAAATAGCATTTCCGCTTGCATCAGTAATCGTTAAAGTAACCGTGTTTGGCCCTACATTTGCACAAGTAAAAGAAGAGACATCTAAAGTCATCGCTTTAATAGTACAATTGTCGGTAGAATTGTTATTGATTTGAGCAGCAGTAATACTTGCAGCGCCATTTGCATCTAAACTAACTGATAAAGGCTGAGTGATTACCGTTGGTTTTTCTGTATCGTTTACCGTTACATTGAATGAAACACTTGAGCTACCAATAACATTGGTTGCTGTAGCTGTTACCGTTGTAGTACCATTTGCAAATGTACTACTTGGTGCTATATCATAAGTGATTACTGAGGCTGGAATACCTACTGTTTCTGTAGCAGCATAATTTACTTTTGCACCACATTGACCTAAATCATTACTTACTGTAATATCTCCTGGACTTACAATCTTTGGAGCAACACCAGTTACCTTTACATTAAACGATGCAGAAGCTGTGTTTCCAGAAGCATCTGTAGCTGTATATGTTATTATTGTTGTCCCTAATGGGAAGGTAGCACCACTTGCTAACCCTGCTGTCATTGCTGTGGTAGCTGAACAATTGTCAGTGCCAACAGGTGTTGTATAGCTTACAACTACACCTTGTGCACTTGTAGCAAAAACATTGATATCTGCCGGAACTGTTATGACTGGAACGATATTATCTACTACAGTTACAATGGCATTACAAGTAGCCGTAGCGCCTAAAGAACTTGTAACAGTTAATGTCACAGTATTAGTACCTATATTGGTGCAGTCAAAAGCTGTTTTACTTAATGACATGTTTGATATACCTACAGAAGAATTACTACCATTATCTACTTGTTGTGGTGTGATAATAGCTTTTCCGCTTGCATCTAAATAAACCGTAATAGGTTTACAGATTGCAGTAGGTACTGGATTGACAACTGTAACAACTCTGGTTAATGGTGCAGAGGTATTTCCAGAAGCATCAACTCCAGTATATGTTAAAGTATAAGTGCCAGGAACATTAGTGTCAACAGTTCCGGATACTAGAATGGCAGGATTCGTATCACAATTGTCTGTTATGGTAGCACCAGGACCTGTATAAGTTGTAAAAGCAGTAACGGTTTGCGTTGCACTACCATTTAAGGTTATTGTTGGTGCAATCGTATCGGGAGAAGTTGTTGAAAAGTCAGCTCCAAATGCAAAATTAACCCAGTTTTCATCAGCTAAATAATCAAATGATATACTACTAAAAGTCCCATTCATTCTTACAATAGCAAAACCTTCTCTACCTGTAATTTGAGTTGGAGAATCGATTGTGGTTGCTGTTGACCATAACACTTGTACCGGATTATTAAATTTAATAGGCACTGCAACTCCACCCTGTCCTATAGAAGCAAATACCAAAACTGGATTTGTCATAGGGCTATTAAACGTTAACGTATTTGAGCTTTTAACTGTGTTTTTAATGGTTGGATTTATATTAGGCACGTTATATGAACTAGGAAAGATTGCCTGATTATATAAATATGTAGTTGATTCAATATTTACACTAGAAGTATATGTATATCCTATGTTATTTATAGTTCCAGTAGCTGTTTTTGGATTAGCTAAACTAATTGTTGGTGCATCTGACCAAAAGAAATTTGACGTAGTACAACCACCTGTATTAATAGCAACAACATTACCGTTTACCTTCACTTTTGCGCCAGTTAAATTATTGCCTGATGGGCAATCATCAAATTGAACAATTACAAGTCTATTAATTTCACCTGCCACTGATAACGAAGCATAATTTGCTGAAGTAGGACTTCCTCCTAAGCTTATTTCACCTATAAATGCTCCATTTGGATGGGCCGAATTAAAAATATAGGCTCTTGCACCATCATCAGCGGCAGTGAATGCCACATTTAAACTACTTACATTATAATTAGTTG
>CAXBBY010000002.1:0-282949 GCA_963974245.1 uncultured Flavobacteriaceae bacterium
ATCAATTATCAGCTTAATTCAATTTTAACCTGTAGCCATATTTCAGGACAAGACACATAAGTTCCTAAACGCATATTTTTCTTTAATATAATGTTAATTATAGCTCCAGAACCAGAAGCTTCATATTCTGCACCAGGTTGTTCAACAACTTCAATTTTAGAAATATTATCCGCAGGTAAATCACGTAATAAAGTTTGAATGTCCATATATTCAGTTGTTTTTCCGTTTATTAAGATTCTAACGCCTCTGTTACCAGCAACAGAAATACCGTTATTAGTAACTAAAACACCCGGAACTTTTCGCATTACGTCTTGTAAGCTGGTATTTATCATTTCAGATTTTTCTAAATCGACTACCAATTTTTCTGCAGTTTGTTTAATAACGGGTCGCTTACTTTTAATAACAACTTCATCTAAAGTTTGTGTTTCTTCTATTAAAGTAATTGTGAAGTTTTTACTCTCAGTTAATTGAAATTCTTTTATGTTTTGAGTTTTAAAACCAAGCATCGAAACTTCTATTCTGTATTTTCCAGAGGCCACATTTTTAAATGTAAAATTCCCATAGTCATCAGAAACAGTTCCTTTTGTATTGCTTTCTTCTGCGATTTGATATAAGATAATATTTGCATAGGGCAAAGCTAGCTTTTGAGCATCAATTATTTTTCCAGAAATAGAATGTTGAGAAAAAGTTGTTGAAATTCCGAAGAAAAAAATAAATGTGGTTGAGATTAAAAATTTCATTTTGGTTGATTGTTTTTTAATTAACACTGTAAAAGTGATTGTTTTGTTACAGTAGAAAAAATAGAATCTGACGAAACGGTATAAATTTCCGATGAGTAGAGATTCTTTTTCTATAAAAACCAAGACGCAAAAAACCAACAGAAAGTTTCCTGTAAACAAAATCTTTATTTTTACGATAATTTATAATTCAATTATTAATGATAAATTTACCCAACTATTACAGATATCAAAAATGACAAAACCAAAAATTTTACTGATTTATACTGGAGGAACCATTGGTATGGTAAAAGATTACAATACCGGTGCATTAAAAGCATTTAATTTTGAACAACTTTTAGATAAAGTTCCAGAATTAATTCAGTTAAATTGTACAATTAACACATATTCGTTTAAAGAGCCAATAGATTCTTCTAATATGAATACAGAATATTATGTAACTATTGCAGAAGTTATAGAAAACAAGTACTCTAAATTTGACGGGTTTGTTGTTTTAACAGGTTCAGATACGATGGCGTACACATCCTCTGCAATTAGTTTTATGTTAGAAAATTTAACAAAACCAATAATATTTACAGGTTCGCAATTACCAATAGGTCATTTAAGAACGGATGCAAAAGAGAATTTAATTACATCCATAGAAATTGCATGTGCAACAAAAGATGATAAACCTGTAATTTCTGAAGTTTGTTTGTATTTTGAATATAAATTGTACAGAGCAAACAGAACTACAAAAATTAATGCAGAGCAGTTTGAAGCTTTTGCTTCTTTAAATTATCCGCCTTTAGCAGAAAGTGGTGTTCATTTGCAATTTAATTATGATTTGTTGTTAAAACCACCAACAAAAGACGCTCATCTTATTGTTCGGAAATCGTTAAACAACAATATAGTTGTGTTAAAATTATTTCCAGGTCTTACTAAAGAAGTTGTAAAAAGTATTCTAAAAATAAAAAACCTTAGAGGTGTTGTTTTAGAGTCTTATGGTTCTGGAAATGCACCAACATATCCTTGGTTTATTAAATTATTAGAAAAAGCAATAAAAAATGGCATACAAATTGTAAATGTTACACAATGTGTTAGTGGAAGTGTTATTTTAGGGCATTACGAAACGAGCATAGAATTAAAAAGAATTCAGGTAATTGATGGAAAAGACATAACCACAGAAGCTGCCGTTGCAAAATTAATGTACCTTTTAGGAGAAGAAGTTTTAAGTAAAGACTTTAAAAAAGTATTTGAAAAACCATTAAGAGGAGAGTTGGATTTATAACAAAAAAACGAATTTGAGTAAAAATTTAATAACGGAAAAGATACTTCTTTACTTAATTAGTATAGAATTCAGTTAAATTTTATGTTTTAAACATAAAAATTTGTTGTTTTTTTTTAATGAATCAACATTTTTTTGTTAATTGCCACTCTTAAAACAATAAAATTGAATTTAAATAATTTGAATTCAAAAAATTGAAAAAATATTTTTTGTAGATTTGAAATTAAAATCAATATCTTTAAACCCATTAACTATTAAAAATTAATTATAACAAAGATGAAAAAAGTATCAAACATCCTAACAGTAGCAGGATTTATGTTTTTTGGAGCTATTCAATCAACTTTTGCTCAAGAAGCAGCTAAATCAGAAACTTTCCACCAAGAATTAAAGAAACGTTTTATTGAAGGGGATCCTCAGTTTATGGGAATTGTATTAGTAGCCTTAATTTTAGGTTTAGCAATTGCCATTGAAAGAATTATTTATTTAAACATGGCATCAACTAATACAAAAAAATTAGTTGCTAGTGTAGATGAAGCATTAAGCTCTGGTGGTGTTGAAGCTGCAAAAGAGGTTTGTAGAAATTCAAAAGGACCAGTTGCTTCTATTTTTTATCAAGGATTAGACAGAATGGATGAAGGTGTTGAAGCTGCAGAAAAAGCTGTTGTTGGTTACGGAGGAGTTCAAATGGGCTTATTAGAGAAAAATGTTTCTTGGTTATCTTTATTTATTGCCTTAGCGCCAATGTTAGGTTTCATGGGAACTGTAATTGGAATGATTAAAGCATTTGATATGATTGCCGTAGCAAATGATATTTCTCCTGGAGTTGTAGCAGTTGGTATTAAAGTAGCACTTTTAACAACTGTATTTGGTTTAGTTGTAGCAATTATTTTACAAATTTTTTATAATTATATTGTATCTAAAATAGATAGTATCGTAAATAATATGGAAGATGCATCTATTTCTTTAATTGATTTATTATCGAAATATAAAAAATAGAAAGCATTATGAAAAACAATAAATTATCAAGATTTCTGAATATTTTTGTTGCACTTGTTGCTGTTATTGGAGCTTTTCTATTTATTAGAGTTTTAATGGAAGACGTTGGTGTAATCGAAAATAATCCAGAAGTTCAAAACAGTTTAATTAGTCCAATCATATTTTTTTCTACTGGGTTATTATATTTAGCAATTGGGGCAACATTGGTTGTTTCCTTAATTGGATTGATGAAA
Source organism: uncultured Flavobacteriaceae bacterium (assembly GCA_963974245.1). Taxonomy (GTDB): domain Bacteria; phylum Bacteroidota; class Bacteroidia; order Flavobacteriales; family Flavobacteriaceae; genus Polaribacter. The sequence goes on from CAXBBY010000002.1 coordinate 3,231, forward strand.
AATCCAGACAATTTAAAGAAAACAGTTCTTGGGCTTGCAGTATTAGGGGTAATTTTAGTTTTAGCTTATTTTTCTGGAGACAGTTTAGCTGTTACAGATCCACAAGGAAAAGTTCTTCCAGGTGGTGAAGCAGGTTCTTCTGTAAACCAATGGGTTAGTACTGGAATATGGTACAGTATGTTCTTAGGAATTATTGCTGGAGGATTTTTTGTAATTGATTTAGTAAAAGGGTTATTTAAATCTTAAATTATGGCAAGAAGAGAAACCCCAGAAATTAATGCAGGTTCTATGGCGGATATCGCCTTCTTGTTATTAATCTTTTTTTTAGTAACAACTACTATGGATGTGGATTCAGGTATTTCAAAGAAACTATCAGAAAAACCACCAAAAGATTATGTGCCTCCTGTAATTAAACAAAAAAATATATTTGAAGTAAATATCAATAGAAATAATGAATTGCTTGTTGAAGGTGAAACTATGAAATTAGGAGAGCTTAAAGAAGCAGCAAAGAATTTTATTGATAATGGAGGAGGAGAAGGAAAAGAAATAGACGGTGTGTCTACTGGTCTTTGTAACTACTGTAAAGGAGCGAAAAGCCCAACTTCTTCTGATCACCCAAATAAAGCTATTATTTCTGTTCAGAGTGATAGAGGTACAGAATATGGAATGTATATTAAAGTACAAAACGAGTTATTAAGAGCATATACAGAGTTAAGAAATAGATTGGCTTTAGATAAATATAATGTTTCTTACGATCAACTTGTAGATGACTTTAAGCGTGATTCAAAAAATGAAGTTTTAAAGAAAAAAGTTGAAGATATTAAAACTAGTTATCCTCAAATTCTTTCTGATGCAGAACCAACGTCTTAATTAATAAAAAATAACAAATATGTCTAAATTCGGAAAGAAGAAAAAAGAAATGCCAGCAGTAAATACGGCATCTTTACCTGACATTGTTTTTATGTTATTGTTCTTTTTTATGGTTACAACAACCATGAGAGAAACAACTTTGCAAATTGAAAATCCAAAACTTCCTAATGCTACTGAAGTAAAAAAATTAGAGCACAAGAGTTTGGTAAGTACTATTTATGTTGGTAAAGCAAAAGATAAAAAACTAGGGAACGGAGATAAAATTCAATTAAATGATAAAATTGCTACTCCAGATGATATAACAGCTTTTATTTTAAATGAAAGATCTCAAAAATCTGAAGCAGAAATACCTTACATGACTACTTCTATTAAAGCAGATATTAAGTCTAGTGTTGGTACCATTACTGATATTAAACTTAAACTTAGAGACGTAGGAGCTTTAAAGTTAAGTTTATCTAGCCGTAAATCAGAAGCAATTCAAGAATAGATTATTTTTATAAAATAGTTAAAAAGGGCAATCATTAGATTGCTCTTTTTTTATACAAAAACTGTATATTTAACGTTATAAGTTTACCAAGATTTATTTATGAAAAAACTGTTTTCTATTTTATTTACAATGTTGTCTTTTTGTCTTTATGCACAAAAGGATTCGTTGCGCTTAGGAGATAAATATTTAGAAGATCAATTGTATGTTAGTGTTAGTTATAGTCAATTTTTTAATCAACCAAATAACGTAATTGGTAGTGGGTTTTCATACGGATTAAATACCGGTTATATTAAAGATATTTCTTTAGTTAGAAGTGGAAAACTTGCTCTAGGAATTGGTATTGGTTACGCTTACGATTCGTTTAATCATGGGTATAAAATTTCCAAACAAAACAATTCTGTAATTATTGATGTTGATCCAAGTGTTACTATAACAAGTAATTTTAAATTACATTCATTAGAATTTCCCTTTGAATTTAGATGGAGAACATCTACAGCAAACAAATACAAATTTTGGAGAATTTATACAGGTTTTAAAATCAGTTATAATTTAAATAATACAATTCAATTTACTACAAATAATGTGCTAAATGAGTATTCTAATATAGAACGATTTAATAAAATACAATATGGGTTAACTTTAGCAGCGGGTTATTCTACGTTTAATTTTAGTCTATATTATGGTTTAACTCCGTTGTTTAAATCAGCTGCTTTAGGGACGAATCCCATTAATACAAAAGTTTTAAAATTAGGATTAATATTCTATATCTTATAACAAATTATAGGCAATAAACGGTCCTGCTAAACCAATAAAAAATCCGAAATAGATTTCTTTTTGATTGTGTGCTTTTAAATGTAATCTTGAACTTGCTAAAATTCCAGTTAAAATAAGTAAGATAACTATTATTGGTAAAATTGATATGGAGTGCAAATTTCCAAATAGAAGAAAAAAACCTAAAGTACTACTTAAAGATAATATGTGTAAGCTAGGTTTTATTTGAAAAGAAAATAATAAATAGACCAACGCAAGTGAAACATTTGTTCCGTAAAATAATATTCCTAATTCTTTAAAATCAGGAATATTAATAAGAAATTTTCCTAAAACATAAAAAATAAGGAGCATTATAAAAAGTGGAATCTTCCGCTCTTTAATACTTTCTGCCTGAAAATTATTAATAAGACCAAGTGCTTTTAAAATAGTTAGTGAAATTAATGGAACAATATATGTTGAAAAAAAAACAATACCAATCAATACATATTGACGTTCTTTTTTGATTTCGTTGGGTGTAATAGAAAGAAATAATAAAATACCAATTGTTGGTATTACTATTGGATGTAAAACTACAGATATGAATTTGTGAAACCTCAAAAGATTAAATTTCTTTCCGTAATCTAGCTACAGGAATGTCTAACTGCTCTCTATATTTGGCAATTGTTCTTCTGGCTATTGGATAGCCTTTTTCTTTTAAAACCAAAGACAATTTATCATCTGTTAAAGGCTTTTTTTTGTCTTCCTCACCAATAACATTTTGTAATATTTTTTTTATTTCTCTTGTTGATACATCTTCTCCTTGATCATTTTTCATTGACTCTGAGAAGAATTCTTTAATCAATTTAGTTCCGTAAGGTGTAGAAACATATTTGCTATTTGCAACTCTAGAAACAGTAGAAATATCCATGTTTATCTGATCTGCAATATCTTTTAAAATCATTGGTTTTAACTTTCGCTCATCGCCAGTTAAAAAATAGTCATATTGATAATGCATAATGCTATTCATTGTAACCAATAATGTTTGTTGTCGTTGTCTAATAGCGTCAATAAACCATTTTGCAGCATCTAATTTTTGTTTGATAAACATGACAGCGTCTTTCTGAGATTTTGATTTCTCTTTAGATTCTTGATATCCTTTTAGCATATTATTGTATTCTCTTGATACATGCAATTCTGGTGCATTTCTAGAATTTAGCGTCAAATCTAATTCACCATCTATAATTTTGATAGAAAAATCTGGAATAATTTGCTCTGCAATTTTATTATTACCCGCATAAGAACTGCCAGGTTTTGGATTTAATTTGCTAATTTCTTTAATAACATCTTTAAGTTCATCTTCAGAAACATTAAACTTTTCCATTAATTTTTTATAATGTTTTTTTACAAAATGATCAAAAGAGGTTTCTAAAATAGCAATTGCTAAAGTTCTTATTTTTTGTGTAGATTTAGTTTTTAGTTGAATGATTAAACATTCTTTTAAATCTCTTGCACCAACACCAATTGGATCTAATTTTTGAACAACGTTAATTAATAATTCAAGTACTTTTTCTTCGGTTGTAAATATATTTTGAGTAAAAGCTAAATCATCAACTAAATCTAATAAATCTCTTCTAATATATCCACTATCATCAATACTGCCAACTAAAAATTCGGCAATAACTCTTTCTTCATCATTAATACGAAATGTATTTAATTGATTTAATAATGATTGATGAAAAGTAGTTCCTGATGCATACGGCATTTCCCTATCTTCATCATCTGCAGCATAATTATTTGTTTGTGTTTTGTAATTCGGAACCTCATCATCACTTAGATATTCATCTATATTAATGTCTTCAGTATCAATTTTTTCATTTCCATCATCTTCGTATTCATTTTCTAAAGAATCTTCAAAATCTTCAGGTTCTTCTTTGCCTGTGTCTAATGCTGGGTTTTCTTCTATTTCTTGTTTTAAACGCTCTTCGAAAGCTTGTGTAGGCAACTGAATTAACTTCATTAGCTGTATTTGCTGTGGAGATAATTTTTGTAGTAGCTTAAAATTTAAACTTTGCTTTAGCATTTAAAATAATATTAAAATTCTGCGTTTTGTGGAGTTCTGGGAAATGGAATTACATCTCTTATATTTCCCATTCCGGTTGTAAACTGAACCAATCTTTCAAATCCTAAACCAAATCCAGAATGTACTGCTGTTCCGTATTTACGAAGGTCTAAATACCACCATAATTCTTTTTCATCAATATCTAAAGCTGCCATTTTTTCCTTTAAGACATCTAAACGTTCTTCTCTTTGAGAACCTCCAACAATTTCTCCAATTCCTGGAAACAAAACATCCATAGCTCTAACTGTTTTTCCGTCTTCATTTAAACGCATATAAAATGCTTTTATAGTTGCAGGATAATCAAATAAAATTACCGGACATTTAAAGTGTTTTTCTACTAAGAAACGTTCATGTTCAGATTGTAAATCTACGCCCCATTCGTTAATTGGATATTGAAATTTCTTCTTTTTATTTGGTTTGCTATTACGCAAAATAGCAATTGCTTCTGTGTAACTAACTCTTTTAAAATTATTTTCAGTAATAAAACGAAGCTTTTCTAACAAAGACATTTCGCTTCGTTCTGACTGTGGTTTTGTTTTTTCTTCTTGTGTTAAACGACTGTCTAAAAAAGCTAAATCATCTTTACATGTTTCTAATACATCCGCTAAAACCGATTTGATAAAATCTTCTGCCAAATCCATATTGCCATCTAAATCCATAAAAGCAACTTCTGGTTCTATCATCCAAAATTCTGCTAAATGACGTGTTGTATTTGAGTTTTCTGCTCTAAAAGTTGGGCCAAAAGTATATACTTTACCAAGTGCCATAGCATAGGTTTCTGCTTCTAACTGACCAGAAACAGTTAAGTTGGTTTCCTTACCAAAAAAATCTTGTTTATAATCTATTTCCCCTTCTTTATCAACCGGAGCTTTGTTAGTTTCAAAAGTAGAAACACCAAACATTTCTCCAGCGCCTTCGGCATCAGATCCAGTAATTATTGGCGTGTTTACATAATTAAATCCGTTTTTTTGAAAGTATGTATGTACAGCAAAAGAAAGTGCAGAACGAACTCTCATTACTGCACTAAATGTATTTGTTCTTACGCGTAAATGTGCATTTTCTCTTAAAAATTCTAAGCTGTGTTTTTTAGGCTGAATTGGAAATTCATCAGGATTAGAATCTCCTAAAATCTCTAATTCAGAAACTTGAATTTCTACATTTTGTCCTTTCCCTTGGCTTTCAACTAAAGTTCCTTTTATACTAACTGCAGCACCTGTTGTAATTCTTTTAATTGTAGTTTCATCTGTTTTTTCAAAATCTACTACACATTGAATATTATGAATCGTAGAGCCATCATTTAAAGCAATAAATCGATTGCTTCTAAAAGTTCTAACCCAACCATTTACGGTTACTTCTTGTAAAAATTTGTTTGATTCTAATAATTCTAATACGCTACTTCTAATCATCTTCTTAAAATAAAAATTAACAGAATTGCTAAGGCAATAATGAAAGACAAAGATACCTTTTTAGCGTAAAATTAACAACGAAACTGTTGTTAATAAAATTTGACTTTATTCTACTTCTTCTTCCTGGTTTTCCTTCGGAGGAAAAATCCTCATTGAAGGTTCTTTAAATACTTTTTTATTGGTGATTTTCTTCTCAAAAGAAAGTAATAATGAGGGTAATAATAATAAGTTAGAAACCATTGCAAATAGTAAGGTTACAGAAACTAAACCACCTAATGCTATTGTGCCTCCAAAACTAGAAACTGTAAACACTAAAAACCCAAAAAATAATACAATTGATGTGTAAAACATACTAACACCAGTTTCTCTTAAAGCACTATAAACAGATTTTTTAATTCTCCAATTATTTGCTTGCAATTCTTGTCTGTATTTTGCTAAAAAGTGAATGGTATCATCCACAGAAATACCAAATGCAATACTAAATACTAAAATGGTTGATGGTTTTATTGGAATACCAAAAAAACCCATTAGTCCGGCAGTAATTAATAAAGGTAACATATTGGGTATCAATGAAATTAAAATCATTTGATACGATCTAAACATCCAAGCCATAAATAAGGCAATTAATAAAATGGCTAATGATAAAGAAATAATTAAATTATTGATTAAATAATTAGTGCCTTTTAAGAAAACCAAGGCTTTTCCTGTTAAATGAACATCAAACTTATCTGAAGGAAATTCTTTAGCAACTACGGCATTTAACCGGTCTTGAATGATTGTCATTTTATCGGTTCCAATGTCTTTCATAAAAGTGGTAATTCTGGCATATCTTCCTGTCGAATCAACAAAATTAGTTAACATATTAGAATTGCTATTAGAGTTTTTTGTGTACGCAAAAATATAACTTTGTTCTTGAGTAGTTGGTAATTGATAATATTTTGGATTACCTAAATAATACGCTTGCTTAGAATATTTTACCAAATTTGTAACAGAAATTGGTTTAGATAATTCTGGAAACTGTTCAATAGCTTCATTAATCTTTTCCATCTTTTTTAGGGTAGAAAGCTTCATAACACCTTTTTCTTCTTTGGTGTCAACAAAAATTTCTAAAGGCATAATACCGCCAAACTCCTTTTCAAAAAATTTAATGTCTTTATAGAACTGTCTGCCTTTTGGCATATCTTCAATTAAACTTCCAGAAACTTTAATTTGATATATTCCAATAATTCCAAAAATGATAATAATTACTGTTGTAATGTAAATAGCAATTCGGTTATGACGAACCATTTTCTCCATCCATTTAACAATAGTATCTATCCATTGTTTTTCTAAATGATTTAGATGCTTTTTCTTTGGCAAAGGCATAAAACTATAGATAATCGGGATAATTAATAATGCCAAAATGAAAATACCAACGATGTTTATAGAAGCTATAATTCCGAACTCTTTTAATAACTGACTTTTAGTAAAGACAAAGGTTGCAAAACCAGAAGCCGTTGTAATATTGGTCATTAAAGTTGCATTTCCAACTTTAGAAATAACGCGTTGTAAGGATTTTGCTTGATTACCGTGTTTCTTAACTTCTTGCTGATATTTATTGATTAAAAATACCGCATTAGGAACCCCAATTACAATTATTAATGGCGGAATTAAAGCTGTTAAAACGGTAATTTCATATCTGAACAAACCAATAAAGCCAAATGCCCACGTAACACCAATCATTACTACTAAAAGAGTAATAAAAGTTGCTCTGTAAGAGCGGAAAAAGAAAAAGAAAATAATTGCAGTAATTAATAAAGCACCAACAACAAACAACAAAATCTCATCCTGTATGTTTTGAGAATTTAAGGTTCGTATGTAAGGCATTCCAGAAACACGAACTTGTAAATTGTACTCTTTCTCAAACTTCTCTATAGTTGGTATTAAAGTATTAAAGATAAAATCTCTACGAACTGGTGTATTTACTATTGCTTTATTAATGTAAATAGCTGTTTGTACAGTACCGGTTTCTTTGTTATATAATAAATTATCATAAAAAGGAAGATTTTCAAAAAGCTGTTTTTTAATTTCTGAAACTTCTTTTTGAGTGGTTGGAGTTTTATTTAATAAAGGCTCTAAAACAAATTTTCTATTTTTCCTATCAGCTTTTAATTCTTGTACGTCTGCAATAGAAACCGAAAATTCTACTTCTTTTAATGAATCAAATTCTTTTGTTAATTGATTCCAAGCATTAAATTTTTCAGGAGTAAACAATGTAGAATCTTTAACCGCAAGTATAACTAAGTTTCCTTCTTCTCCAAAAACATCTAAAAATTGATTGTATTCTATATTGGCTTCATGGTTTTCTGGCAACAAGTTTGCTTCTGTATATGAAAATTTCATATACTTCATTTGTGTAGCTAAAAAAGCAGTAAAAACTGCAACTAATACTAAGACAAGATATCTGTTTCTTAATATTAACCCAGCAACTTTGGTCCAAAAATTCATGCGTAAAAATTTATGCAAATGTAGGAAATGTTTAAGAACCTGACACATAAAAAAAGGAGCGTTCTAGAACGCTCCTTTTTTTAAAATATTGAATGTGGTTTTATTAAATAGTCATAATTTCTTTTTCTTTTACTTCAAGAATAGCTTCAGTTTCTTTTACAAACTTATCTGTTAAAGTTTGCACTTCTGTTTCAGATACTTTCTTTAAATCATCAGAGATGTCTAATCTCTTAATTTCGTTATTTGCATCTTTACGAGCATTTCTAATTCCTATTTTTGCGTGTTCTCCTTCAGCTTTTGCTTGTTTAGACAAGTTGATTCGTCGTTCTTCTGTTAAAGGCGGAACGTTAATCATAATAATATCACCATTATTCATTGGATTAAAACCTAAATTTGCTGCTTGAATGGCTTTTTCAATTTCTTGCAACATATTTTTCTCCCAGGGCTGAACACTAATTGTTCTTGGGTCGGGAGTATTTACATTTGCAACTTGACTTAATGGTGTTTGAGAGCCGTAATAATCTACCATTACATTTGCTAACATTGCAGGTGTTGCTTTCCCTGCTCTAATTGCTCTTAATTCTTTTATTAAATGCTCAATAGCATTTTGCATTTGTTCTTTTGCGCTGTCTAAAATAAACTCAATCTCTTCGTTCATTACTTAAAATTTTATAAAATATTTGTTAATTAATTATCAACAATTGTTCCTATTTTTTCTCCAGAAACTAATTTTAATAAGTTTCCTTTAGTATTCATGTCAAAAACAATAATAGGCAATTTATTTTCTTCACTTAATGTAAAAGCAGTCATGTCCATTACTTTTAACCCTTTCTCTATAACTTCTTTAAAAGTAATAGTATCAAATTTTATGGCATCTATATTTTTTTCTGGATCTGAAGTGTAAATTCCATCAACACGAGTTCCTTTTAAAATTGCATCAGCATTAATTTCAATGGCTCTTAAAACGGCAGCAGTATCTGTAGTAAAATATGGATTTCCTGTTCCACCTCCAAAAATAACAACTCTTCCTTTTTCTAAATGACGAACTGCTCTTCTCTTAATAAAAGGCTCTGCAACTTGTTCCATTTTTATAGCAGTTAGCAATCTTGTTTTAACACCAGCAGATTCAATGGCACTTTGTAGTGCTAAACCATTTATGCAAGTAGCAAGCATTCCCATATGATCTCCTTGCACCCGATCTATTCCGTTACTTGCACCTGCAACTCCTCTAAAAATATTTCCACCACCAATAACTATGGCAACTTCAATTCCTTTTTCTACAACATGTTTAATTTCTTTTGCATATTCTGATAAACGTTGCGGATCAATTCCATAACTTCTATTGCCCATTAATGCTTCTCCACTTAATTTTAAAAGAATTCTTTTGTATTGCATGTGCTGATTTTATATTTAAAAAGTTTCCACTTTCGTGGTAACAAAGATTTGACAAATATAAGAATTTCCTAGAAAGCTTTTTGTATTGATGATTGTGATTTTGTAAATAAAAAAACCATCCTAAAAAGGATGGTTTTAAATATAGTTCTTGAGAACTTTAAGATTACCCTAAAGTAACTCTTTTAAATCCGCTAATAGAAACTTCTCCATACGTTTTAACGTATTCTGCAACATTCTTCTTTTCGTCTTTAATAAAAACTTGATCTAACAAACATTGTTCTTGATCTAAAGTTGTGTTGTCAGAAATAAAACGTTCCATCTTACCTGGTAAAATTCTATCCCAGATTTGTTCTGGTTTTCCTTCAGCTTTTAATTCTGCTTTTGCAACTTCTTCAGCTTTTACTAAAACATCTTCAGTTAATTGAGCCATAGAAATATATTGAGGAACATTTTTTAACGTTTTCCCTAATCTACCTAACTCAATATTATCTTTTTCGATAACTGCAATTCTAGCTTCAGTTTCTGCTGCAATAAACGCAGGATCAAAATCTTTATAAGATAAAGTTGTAGCTCCCATAGATGCAATTTGCATTGCAACATCTTTTGTTAAAACATCGGCATTATCAACAACACTAGTTAAACCAACTATTGCAGCAATTTTACCAATATGTGTGTATGAACCAACATAAGCAGCTTCAATTCTTTCAAAAGCAGTGATGTCTAATTTTTCACCAATAACTCCAGTTTGCTCAACTAATTTTTCTGCAACAGTTATTCCACCAAAATCAGCAGCTAAAAACTCTTCTTTGTTGTTGTAATTTAGAGCGATATCTGCAAACTGACCTGCTAATGCTACAAAAGATTCATTTTTACCAACAAAGTCAGTTTCGCAAGCTAAAACGATAGCAACACCAGCTGTGTTGTTTGCGTTAATCCTTGTTACTGCAGCACCTTCTGTAGATTCTCTATCAGCTCTTTTTGCCGCAATTTTCTGACCCTTTTTACGTAAAATATCAATTGCTTTATCAAAGTTTCCTTCTGCTTCTACTAATGCCTTTTTACAGTCCATCATTCCAGCTCCAGTTGCTTCTCTTAGTTTTTTAACATCAGCAGCACTAATCTTTACTGTTTCCATGTTATATATATTTTAATTATAATTATTTTGTTTCTTCAGTAGAAGTTTCCGTTTTTTCAGTTTTAACAGTTTTTTTAGCCTTAGGAGCTTTTTTTTCTGTAGTTTCTTCTTTAACTTCTTTAACTTCTTTAACTTCTTTAACTTCTTTAACTTCTTTAACTTCTTTTTTAGCTTTTTCTTCTTGAGGTTTCTCTTTACCTGCTTTTCTTTCAGCTAAACCATTTGCAATTGCATCAATAATAAAACTTAATACTTTGTCAATAGATTTAGATGCATCATCGTTTGAAGGAATTACAAAATCAATTGGTCTAGGGTCAGAGTTGGTATCAACCATTGCAAAAATTGGAATGTTTAAGTTTTGAGCCTCTGCAACAGCAATGTGCTCTTTCTTAACATCAACTACAAAAATTGCACCAGGTAAACGAGTCATATCAGTAATAGAACCTAAATTCTTTTCTAATTTTTCTCTTTGACGGTTAATTTGTAATTTTTCTCTTTTTGATAATGCTTCAAAAGAACCATCTAACTTCATTCTATCAATAGTCGCCATTTTTTTAACAGCTTTTCTAATAGTTATAAAGTTTGTTAACATCCCTCCAGGCCATCTTTCTGTAATGAAAGGCATGTTAATGCTTTTTGCTTTTTCTGCAACGATATCTTTTGCTTGTTTTTTAGTAGCAACAAATAAAATTTTTCTACCTGAATTAGCGATTTTTTCTAATGCAGCAGCAGTTTCCTCTATTTTTGCAGCAGTTTTATACAAATCGATGATGTGTACACCATTACGTTCTGTATAAATGTAAGGAGCCATGTTTGGATCCCATTTTCTAGTTAAGTGACCAAAATGCACTCCACTATCTAGTAATTCTTTAATGTTTACTTTTGCCATTGTTTACTTTCTTTTAATTGTAGCAATAGGTAAGTAGCCTATTTATAGAGTCTTACCTATTTAGATGCTAAACTGTTTATTTAAATTATAAATGAACAATTCACCGCTACGTTTGTATAGTAATACCAAAATAAATTTGAGTATGCTATTAACGTTTCGAGAATTGGAACTTTTTTCTTGCTTTTTTCTGACCAAATTTCTTTCTTTCTACCATTCTTGGATCTCTTGTTAATAGTCCATGAGGTTTTAAAAGCGCTTTGTCTTCTTCGTTTATAGAAACTAATGCTCTAGTAATTGCTAAACGAATTGCTTCTGCTTGACCAGTTACACCACCACCAAAAACATTTACTTTAATGTCATAAGACGTTAAGTTGTCTGTTAATTGTAAGGGTTGTTGAACTTTATATTGTAAAGTTGAAGTTGTAAAATAATTTGTAAACTCTCTTTTGTTGATTGTAATATTACCTTTACCTTTTGTAAGATAAACACGAGCAACAGCTGTTTTTCTTCTACCTATTTTGTGTACAGTTTCCATTATCTAAGATCGTTAAGGTTAATAGCTTTTGGTTCTTGAGCAGTTTGTTGGTGCTCAGTCCCAGCATATACATATAAATTTCTAAAAAGAGCTGCTCCTAATTTGTTTTTAGGTAACATTCCTTTTACTGCTTTTTCGATCAATCTTGTTGGATCTTTCTCAAACATTTCTGTAGCAGTAAGCGATCTTTGTCCTCCAGGATATCCTGTGTGGCGGATGTACGATTTATCAGCCCATTTGTTTCCAGAAAGGGTGATTTTTTCTGCGTTAATTACTACAACATTATCACCACAATCTACGTGAGGTGTAAAGTTGGTTTTGTATTTACCTCTAATTAGCATTGCTATTTTAGAAGCAAGACGACCTAATGTTTGCCCGTCCGCATCAACAACCAACCACTCTTTGTTAGCAGTTTCTTTGTTTGCTGATACTGTTTTGTAACTTAATGTGTTCATTACACTTTAGTTTTTGTCAATTAATAAATAAAATTTTCCTTGAAAAAGGTCTGCAAAGGTACGATTAAAAACGAAATAAACAATATAGGTTTTAATTTAATTTAGAAGTTGATTATGAAATAGATAGATTAAAAATTTGTAGCTATTTGAAAATGCATTTTCTCTTTTGTTGTTGGGTGTGTAAATGCTAAAGTATCTGCATGTAAATGCAATCGATTTGCTTTTTTACCATACAAATCATCTCCAATAATTGGAGTATTTAAACCTAATATATGAGACGCATGCACTCGGAGTTGATGTGTTCGCCCGCTAATTGGGTAAAAATAAACTTTTGTAGTCTTGTTTTTTTGTTCTACAACTTCCCATTTTGTTTCAGCGGGTTTTCCATGCTCAAAGCAAACTAACTGTCTTGGTCTATCATTTAAATCAACACGTAAAGGCAACTTAATCGTTCCAGATTTTTCTTTTAATATTCCATCTAACAACGCGGTATATCTTTTATAAATAGTTTTATGAATAAATTGACTTTGTAGATTTTTATGCGTTTTTTTATTTTTTGCTAAAACCAATAACCCAGAAGTTGACATGTCTAATCTGTGCACAATTAAGGGCCCAGAAATATCTTTGATTTGATTTTTGATTCTTGTGTACACAGAATCTTGAATGTGAATTCCTGGAACGGATAAAAACTCCGCAGGTTTGTGAACAACGATTACATCTTCATCTTCAAAAATAATTTCGAGTTCTTTTCCGATTGCTGGATTTTGCAACATCGGATTTGTATCCATCTCGATATTAGCTAACATATGTGATAAAATCGGTTTGCATTTTCCTTGACATGCAGGATAATACTGTTTGTGTTTTCGGATTTCTGTATTTGGTGATTGTCCCCACCAAAACTCAGCCATGGCAATTGGTTTTAAATCGTGTAAAAATGCATATTGTAATAATTTTGGAGCAGCACATTCACCAGAACCAGCAGGCGGATTCTGTTCTGTCGTTTTTGCAAAGATTTCAGTTAAGTTTTTCGTTTCTTTTACTGAATTTAAAAATTGATATTGTTCAAATAAATACTGTTGTAAAGCAGCAGATTTTATTTTTCGTTCTTCTTTTAATAGATCAATCTGATTTGTGAAAACAGAAAGCTTTTCTTTAAATGCATTTAATGTATGTTCCCAAAATCGATTTACATTGTTGAAAAAATATTTTGCTTCTAAACTTTCTTTACTTAACGCTTCTTCAAAAGCTGCATATTCTTCTAACTTTAATATTGATTGCGATTTTATCCTTCTAATATTACGCTTTTTTTTAGCAATTTTTAAGGCTTCTTTTTTCTCGTGAATATCAATCGCTGCTTTTTTATTTTCTGATTTTAATTGAGAAATCAACTCTAAATATGTTGAGTTATTTTCTAGATTTTCAAGTGTTGAATTTATCTCATTTAAAATGGCTTCTTCTTGTGAGAAATAAGAACCTTTGGTAAGCATGTCAAACACAGGAGGAACAAACTTTTTATGAATATTTGTCTCAGCCAATTTACCAGAAACAGCAGTGATGTATCCAACTTCATTTTGTTGATTTCTAACAACTAAAACGCCAAACATCTTTCCAACAATCAATCCTTTTTTAGAGGGGTGTAATCCAAAATTATGTTCAAAATCGGTTTGAGTTTCTAAATAATCTTGTACTTCTTTTACCGCTATTTCACATAAAGGATGTGGTTCATAATAAAACGGAAATGTAAACTTTTTAGGAAGCTCAATTTCTGTTATTGAAGTAGAAAAGTGTTGGAAATAAGTTTGCACAAAAGGTAAAATTTTATTCAGAACAAAGATACTTTATAAAAGTAGAATTAAACAATACTTTGCCCAAATGTCATCAGATTACTGTCAGGATCGAGAATAGAAAATTCTTTTTGTCCACAGGGTTTGGTTTGTTAATGCCTGTTTGGATGAATTTCTGTTCCTTTTTCTATAAAATAATTTAAATAATTCAACAATATCATCTGTTCTAATATAGACTTGACCATAATCTTTTTTTGGATTAAGTTCTTTTAAAAAGTTCTTTGAATTTATGATTTTTTGCGGTTAAAAGTGCGCTATACTTTTTGCTGTAGCGGAAAGATAATTAATTCGCGTGAATTCCGATGAAGGAATTCCGCAAGCAATAAATTATATACGGCTTAAGTGTGACTTTTAAGACTTTTTCAGTTCTTTGTTGTGTACTGCCTTTTTTTATTTATTCGGTTCAATATGAATTAGTACGTGTCCTAAGTTTGGTATTTCTTTTCTTAAATAGTCTTTTAACTTATGAGCAATATCGTGACCCGATTTTACCGAAATCTCACTATTGACAATTGCGTGTAAATCAACGTGAAATTTCATTCCGGATTTTCGGATAAAGCATTTTTCTGTTCCTAAAATACCTTGAACTTTTGCTGATTTTTCTCTAATTTCAAGTATTAGGTCGTCATAAAGTTGTTCGTCCATAACTTCTCCTAATGCTGGTCGTAAGATTAAATAACTATTATAGAAGATAAATGCAGAAGCAAATAATGCAGCCCAATCATCGGCAGTTTCATAACCTTTTCCAAATATAATTGCTATTGAAATTCCGATAAATGCCATTATCGAAGTTATTGCATCACTTCTATGATGCCAAGCATCTGCTTTTAGCGAAGAGCTATTGGTTTGTTTACTTTTTCTAATTACGATTTGAAATGAAATTTCTTTCCAAACTATTATTAGACCCAAAACAATCAAAGTCCAAGATTTTGGGATTTTATGAGGTGTTTGAATGTTTTGGATACTTTCATAAGCGATTATTGTAGCAGAAACAACAAGAAAAGCAACTACTCCAAATGTAATTAATGGTTCAATTTTTCCGTGTCCATAAGGATGGTTTTCGTCTGCTGGTCGTTTTGCATATTTAAAACCTAATAAAACTAAAAATGAAGCAAAAATGTCAGTTGTTGATTCAATCGCATCTGCAATTAAAGCATAAGAATTCCCGAAAAATCCTGCAAGTCCTTTTATCAAAGCTAAAACAGTATTTCCAATTATACTGAAATAGGTTGTTCGTATTGCAGTTTGTTCGTTAGTCATTTGTTTTTTTTAGGTTACACACAGCTAGTTATATACTAACAAATATATGTGTTTAACGGTATCTATTTCTGGGTAACAGAACTTTTCTGTTGTGGTATCAGTTTCCTTTAAATGCAAATTTTGTATAGTAATTTTTCTTTCTTTTACCAACTTGCTGTTGGAGAAAACAAAAAATCTGTTGGATTATTAATATCATATAAATATTGAAAACCTCTAGATTCTTTTTGGCAAAAAGGTTCTAAAAGTTGAACCATGTTTACAAAGCTTTCCATGGTTAGAACACAGAAAAATGTCTGATTGTCTTTCGTAAGTATTCCTTCGTCAGAATTAAATAAACCGAAGAGTAAATTACAATTACGAGGTTGAATAAAATCAACTTCAAATAAATCTAATCTTTGCTTTTTGTCAATAATGATGTCTTTAATTAAATCTCTGAATTGAATCGCTTCAGCTTTGTCAAAGTTGTACAACCTAACAACGTTTTCGTTAAGGTCATTTACGTTTTCTATGTAATCTAATTCCATTTACGATTTTATTAATGTGCCTCCAGCCAATTTTGTCCAACACCAATTTCTACATCTAACGGAACAGCCATTTTAAAAGCGTTTTCCATTTCTTGTTTTATAATTGGTTTTATGATTTCTAATTCGTCTTTATGAGCGTCAAAAACCAATTCATCATGCACTTGTAATAACATTTTAGATCTAAAATTTTCTTTTTCAAAACGCTTATGAATATGAATCATTGCGAGTTTAATAATATCCGCAGCAGAACCTTGAATTGGCGCATTTACTGCATTTCTTTCGGCACCACTTCTTACCATAGCATTTCTAGAATTGATGTCTTTTAAATAACGTCTTCTATTTAAAACCGTTTCTACATAACCATTATCTCTTGCAAAATCTACTTGTGCAGACATGTATGCTTTTAACTTTGGATACGTTTCATAATACGTGTCAATCAATTCTTTGGCTTCACTTCTAGATAAATCTGTTTGATTGCTTAACCCAAAGGCAGAAACCCCATAAATAATTCCAAAATTTACTGTTTTTGCATTGCTACGTTGTTCGCGAGTTACCTCATCTAGCGGAACATTAAATACTTTTGCAGCAGTTGAAGCATGAATATCTTCGCCATTTTTAAATGCATTTATCATCGTTTCTTCTTCACTTAAAGAAGCAATAATTCGCAATTCTATTTGAGAATAATCGGCTGCTAATAATACATAATTTTCATTTCTAGGAATAAACGCTTTCCTAACTTCTCGTCCGCGTTCTGTTCTAATTGGAATGTTCTGTAAATTAGGATTATTTGAGCTCAAACGCCCAGTTGCGGCAACTGCTTGTGCATAAACTGTATGAATTCTTCCTGTTTTTGGATTTACTTCATTTGGCAGCGCATCAACATATGTACTTTGTAATTTTTTATACTGACGAAATTCTAATATGTCTCTAATAATTTGATGTTCTTTTGCCAAATAACTTAAAATATCTTCACTTGTTTTGTATTGACCCGTTTTTGTTTTTTTTGGCTTATCAACCAATTTTAGTTTCTCAAATAATACAATTCCTAATTGTTTTGGCGATGCTAAATTAAACTCTTCTCCAGCTTGTTTATACACACTTTTTTCTAAACGATCAATATCTTTTGTCAACTCAATAGATAATTCATTTAAAAATTCAGTATTGATATTGATTCCTTCAATTTCCATCGCAGTAAGTACAGAGACCAACGGAGTTTCAATATCGTTAAACAATTTTGTAACATTTCCACTTTCCAATTCTTTGGTAAAATGTTCTTTTAATTGCAGAGTGATGTCTGCATCTTCAACGGCGTATTCTGTTTGTTTAAGAATATCTATTTCTCTCATCGAGAGTTGATTTTTCCCCTTTTTACCGATTAATTTTATGATAGAAACAGGTTGATAATTCAAATACGTTTCTGCCAACATATCCATATTATGACGCATATCTGGATTGATTAAATAATGCGCAATCATCGTGTCAAATAAGTTGCCTTTAACGGGCATTTCATAAATTGATAATACTTTGATATCATATTTTAAATTATGACCAATTTTTTCAATTTCTTCGGATTCAAAAAATGGGCGGAATTCTTCTAAAATTTCTTTTGTTTCTGCTTGATTTTCTGGAAACGACACATAATATCCTTTCCCAGTTTCGTATGAAAATGCAATTCCGATTAATTCAACTTCCAACGCTTTTAAACCGGTTGTTTCTGTATCAAAACAAACCGATTTTTGTTGCATTAATTTTTTTAACAACATTTTTCTAGCCAAAGGCGAATCTATATGTTGATAAAAATGATTGGTCGTTTCTATGGTTTTAAACCCGATTGCAACTTCTTCTTCAGAAACATTTCCTGTTCCTGGAGCTGCAAATAAATCAAATTGTCCGTCTGCATTTGTATTTACAAGTTTTTTTGGTTTTTGTTCACTGAGCGTAGTCGAAGCGATTTCTTTTGTTTCAGTATTTTCTTCTTTTTTAATAGTAAATGTTTTGGTAAAGTTTACTAATAAATTTCTGAATTCTAATTCGTTAAAAAGCGCTGTAACTTTTTCAATATCTGGCTGGTCGAGTTCAAAATCTTTTGCATGAAAAGTAACTGGAACATCTAGCATAATTGTTGCTAATTTTTTAGAAAGCAATCCTAATTCTTTGGCGCCTTCAACTTTCTCTTTCATTTTTCCTTTTAGCTCGTGTGTATTTGCTAGTAAATTTTCCATAGAACCGTAAGCGGCTAAAAACTTTTTGGCTGTTTTTTCTCCAACACCAGGCAAACCAGGAATGTTATCAGAAGAATCGCCCATCATCCCTAAAAAATCAATGACTTGTAACGGATCTGTAACTTCAAATTTTTCTTGTACTTCTGGAACTCCCCAAATATCATAACCACCGCCAAAACGTGGTTTGTACATAAAAATATTTTCTGAAACTAATTGCGCAAAATCTTTGTCTGGCGTTACCATAAATGTTTGATAACCTTCTTTTTCTGCTTGTTTAGAAAGTGTTCCAATCACATCATCGGCTTCAAAACCTTCTTTTACCATAATTGGAATGTGCATCGCTTTTAAAATCTCTTGAATATACGGAACCGCAATTTTAATCGCTTCTGGCGTTTCGTCTCTGTTCGCTTTATAAGCTTCAAACATCTCAACTCGGTCTGCACTTCCACCTTTGTCAAAACAAACCGCCAAATGATCTGGTCGTTCACGTTTTATAACATCTAATAATGAATTCATAAAACCCATAATTGCAGAGGTATCTAATCCTTTCGAATTGATTCTTGGGTTTTTTATAAAAGCATAATATCCACGGAAAATTAATGCAAATGCATCAACTAAAAAAACTCTTTTTTGATCTGACATTGTAAATTGAAGTATTAAAAAATGTCTCCTCGAGCGCAGTCGAGAGGTTATTATAAAAATAGAACATTAATGAGTTCTCTACTGCGCTCGAACAGACAACGCAAAATACAATATCTTTCAAAAAGAAAACAAACTTATATAGAAAAGAATGTATTTTTGTGTAAAATATAAATGATGAATACTATTTCAATTGCCATACACGGCGGCGCAGGAACTTTAGTAAAAGGAATGATGACTTCTGAATTGGAAGCGGCTTATAAGTTGGCTTTAAAAGAAGCTTTGGACGCTGGATATTTTATCTTACAAAATGGCGGAACCTCTGTTGATGCTGTAGAAAAATCAGTAATTGTTTTAGAAAATTCACATTTATTTAATGCCGGAAAAGGAGCGGTTTTTACTGCGGATGAAACGCACGAAATGGACGCATCAATAATGGACGGAAAAACGTTGAATGCAGGAGCAGTTTCTTTAATAACAGGAATTAAAAATCCAGTTTCATTAGCAAAAGATGTAATGGAAAAAAGCGAACATGTTTTTTTAGGCGGAGAAGGAGCGATGCAATTTGCAAAATTGAATAATTATAAAATTGAAGACGAATTGTATTTTTATGATGAATTTCGCCATAAACAATGGCTAGAAATAAAAGGTACAGATAGTTTTCAGCTAGATCACGCTTCGAAGAATTCTGCACTGAGCGAGGTCGAAGTGCTTAGCGACCAAAAAAAGAAAGATTCAAAATTCGGAACTGTTGGAGCAGTTGCTTGTGATACAAAAGGAAATATTGCTGCAGCAACATCAACAGGAGGAATGACCAATAAAAAATTTGGTAGAGTTGGTGATTCTCCAATGATTGGAGCAGGTAATTATGCAAACAATAAAACGTGCGCAATTTCTTGTACTGGAAGTGGTGAGTTTTTTATTCGTGGAGTTGTAGCATATGATGTTGCTTGTTTAATGGAACATAAAAATTTATCTGTAAAAGAAGCATCTAACGAAGTAATCAATAAAAGAATTTTAGAAATTGGTGGCGATGGTGGTTTAATTGCAGTTGATGCAAAAGGAAATATTGCAATGCCTTTTAATACAGAAGGAATGTATAGAGCAAGTAAATCATCTAACGGAAAAGAGGAAGTTTCTATTTATAAATAGAGTATTGTTATTCCTGCAAAGGTTACCTAATTCGAGGACAGTTTAGATTAAATTTATTAGAAGATTTTATAAGATTTCTCAATCGTTTAAAAAGCTCATTTCGAAATGACATCAATAATAATTTAGTGTTTATATAAACGGAGCTTCAATTGGCAACACAGCAACTTTTCTTTTTTTAATATCGTAGTTATCTCCATTAGAAAGTACGTGAACTGTAAGGTTTGCCATCGTCATTGGCGTACCTTCTTTAAGAATTTTTTCGTTATTATGAGTTAGCTTGCTTCCGTCAAAAATAATTGCCATTCCAGAACCAATTACGGTGCAGTTTTCTCCGTTTTTAATAATCATTCCCGTGTCTTCTGCAAGACCAATTCCAATTAAATTTGGAAATTTAGCAACAGCTTCAGATTGTCTTCCAAAACGACCACGTCTAATAAAATGAGTGTCAATAATTAATTCAGGAATTAATCCTAATCCATTATACATTGTAACAGCACCTTTAATAAATGCTTCAGATGCACTTCCGCCAGCAATCATTTCATTTGCCATTGCCATTGCACCAGCACTTGTGCCAGCAATAACAAAACCTTCTTCGTTTTTGTAACGATCTAATAAAATTTGATGAATGGTTGTTCCACCAATTTTCTTAGTAATTTTAGACTGATTTCCACCAGAAAACATCACACAATTTGCATTTTTTATCAGCTCAATTGATGATTCTTTTTCAGAATCTTCTTTGCTTCTAATGTCTAAAATCGCAATATTTTTACAACCTAAAGTGGTAAATGCTTCTACATAATTTTCTCCAACTTCTTTAGGAATACTTGATGCTGTTGGTATAATTACAATATTAGCGTCAATTCCGCCAGCTTCTTTTACAACATGAAACAAAATCCCTTCATCAATAAACTCAAGAGTGTACATTTCGTTTTCAGTAATCCCTTTATCCTCATTTCCGCCAATCGGAATTAAGGTTCCTTTTATCATTTTCATAAAGAATATGTTGTTTTTTTATCAATGCAAAAATAATGGAATTTTTATCTTAAAAAATGTATATATTTATAAACTTTCAATAAAAAACAAAAACTAAGAATATGGAGATAAGAGAAATCAATGCAATGAGAGGGCCAAACTATTGGTCTATAAGAAGACATAAGTTAATCGTAATGGTTCTAGATCTTAAAGAAATGGAAGAAAAGCCATCTAATAAAATAGAAGGTTTTCCAGAACGATTAAAAGCAATGTTTCCCTCTATGTATTCTCATAGATGCTCTGAAGGTTGTGAAGGCGGGTTTTTTATGCGTGTTGATGAGGGAACTTGGATGGGACATATTATAGAACATATTGCTTTAGAAATTCAGACTTTAGCAGGAATGGATACTGGTTTTGGAAGAACTCGCGATTATGGAGAAAAAGGGGTTTATAATGTGGTTTTTTCTTATATGGAAGAAAATGTTGGTAGATATGCTGCAAAAGCAGCAGTTAGAATTTGTGAAGCATTAATTGTAAGTGAAGAATATGATTTAACAGACGATATTCAAGAAATGAGAGAGTTAAGAGAAAACTCACGTTTAGGACCAAGTACTGGTTCTATTGTAGAAGAAGCAGAGGCAAGAGGAATTCCATGGATTCGATTGAATAAATATTCATTATGTCAATTAGGTTATGGTACAAATCAAAAAAGAATTCAAGCAACAGTTACAAGTGAAACAAGTAGTATTGGAGTAGAATTAGCGTGCGATAAAGAAGATACAAAATACTTGTTAGAACAAGCAGAAGTAGAAGTTCCTAAAGGAGATATTATCCGCAGAGAAAGCAGTTTAAAAGAGGCATGTAGCTATGTTGGTTATCCGTTAGTAATAAAACCAATTGACGGAAATCATGGAAGAGGAATTACAGTTGATATTCAAAATTATGAAGATGCACTTCAAGCATTTCATCATGCAAAAGAAAGCTCTAAAAGTGGCGCAATCATTGTTGAGAAATTTGTAGTAGGAGAAGATTTTAGATTGTTGGTAATTAATAACAAACTAGTTGCTGCTGCAATTAGAACTCCTGCACATGTTATTGGAGATGGAAAATCAACCGTTCAAGAGTTGATTGATAAAGTTAATAGTGATCCACGTAGAGGTTATGGTCATGAAAATGTGTTGACACAAATTACCGTAAACGAATTAACAAAAACCATTATTAAAGATGCAGGATATACGTTAGATTTTGTACTAGAAAAAGGAGAAAGACTCATTTTAAAAGATACCGCAAATTTAAGTACTGGTGGAACTGCAGAAGATGTTACAGATATTGTACATCCAGCAAATGTAAGTATGGCAGAACGGATTTCTAAAATTATTGATTTAGATATTTGTGGAATTGATATTATGACTACTGATATTTCTAAACCATTATCAGAAACTGGTGGTGCTGTTCTTGAAGTAAATGCTGGACCAGGATTTAGAATGCATTTAGCACCAACTACCGGATTACCAAGAAATGTTGCAGCTCCAGTAATTGATAAATTATTTCCTCAAAAAGGAGATACAGGACGCATTCCGATTATTGCAACTTCTGGAACGAACGGAAAAACAACAACAACGCGCTTAATTGCACATATTGCCAAAATGAAAGGCTATCGTGTTGGTTATACAACTAGTGATGGCGTGTATATTCAAAATAGATTATTAATGACTGGTGATTGTACTGGCCCAGCAAGTGCAGAATTTGTTTTGAAAGATCCAACGGTAAATTTTGCGGTTTTAGAATGTGCACGTGGTGGATTGTTAAGAGCTGGTTTAGGTTTTAAAAAATGTGATGTTGCAGTTGTAACTAATGTCGCTGCAGATCATTTAGGATTAAAAGGAATTCAAACAATAGAACAATTAGCAAAAGTAAAAGCAGTTGTTCCAGAAACAGTGTTACCAGATGGCTATGCAATTTTAAATGCGGATGATGATTTAGTTTATGAAATGCGACGTAATGTTGAATGTAATGTTGCCTTGTTTTCTATGGATGAAAATAACCCACGGATAAAAGCATTGCAACGTTTAAACGGAATTACAGCTGTTTATGAAAATGGGTATGTAACAATTTGTAGAGGAGAATGGAAAATGCGCTTAATGAAAGCAGAAAACATTCCGTTAACGTATGGTGGAAAAGCGAAGTTTATGATTCAAAATGTTTTGGCAGCTGTTTTAGCAGCACATGTTCAAGGAATTAGTATTGAAGATATGAAAGCGGCTTTAGAAACTTTTATTCCATCTGCTTCTCAAACTCCAGGGCGTTTAAACTTATTTAAGTTTAATGATTTTACTATTTTGTTAGATTATGCACATAATCCGGCAGGAATGAGAGCTTTACAAAAGTTTACAGACGAATTAGAGGCCACTGTAAAAGTTGGAATTATTGCAGGAGTTGGAGATAGAAGAGAACAAGATACCAACGAAATAGGAAGCATTGCTGCTGAAATGTTTGATGAAATTATTATTAGACAAGACAAACGTTTACGCGGAAGAACAGAAGAAGAATTGATTAAAATGTTGAATGATGGAATACAAATGAAAGATCCAAATAAAAAAACTACCATCATTCCATCAGAAAAAGAGGCTATAACATATGCAGTAAAAAATGCAATAAAAGGATCACTTATTGTGTTGTGTAGTGATGTAATTCCGGATGCGTTAGAATTAGTACAAAAATTTAAAGAACAAGAAGCTAGAGGCGAATTAATTTTTAATGATTAATCAAAAGAATAATTTAATTTTATTCTGAATAAAATTGAAAGAAGCTTGATAATCAGTAGATTTAAACAAAAATGTTATATTTGTAAACTAACAAATAGTTAACCAATATGTTTTTCCCCCTAAAAAACTATGATTTATGACAAAATTTGGAGAGTTAATTAACGTAAAAAAACCAGTTTTAATAGACTTTTATTTTGACTGGAATGATGAAGATAACAATCTTGATACATTAAAAGATGTTGCTGCTGCTCTTGGAGATAAAGCGAAAGTGATTAAAATAGATATTAAAAAGAACGAAATTCTTGCAGAGACGCTGCGTGTAAAAGGAAATCCAACTTTTATGATTTATAAAAATGGCGAAATGAAATGGCGCCAAACTGGTGAACAAGATGCCAATACTTTAATTGGTTTGGTGCAACAATACGTTTAAGCAATTGCTTTAAAAACAAATCCTTTCTTAGAAAAATAGTCCAATACTTTTGGTAATGCATATTTAAGTTTTTCTGTTGCTTTTCTGCTGTCATGAAAAACAATAATACTTCCTTTTTTAGTGTTTTTTAACACATTTTCTAAACATTTTTCTTTAGAAATAGAAGTGTCAAAATCTGCACTTAACACATCCCACATAATAATTTTATACCCTTTTTTTAGAATTTCTTTTGCTTGCGACTTTTTTATTTTTCCGTAAGGTGGACGAAAAAGTTTTGAAACGGGAGTTTTAGAGTTTGCAGATTTCTCAACAGAGCCTGTGCTGAGCGAAGTCGAAGTATTCGAAATGACATTCTCACATGAAATGATATTTTCTAAATATTCTTCTGTTGTTTTTTCCCAACCATTCAAATGATTCTGTGTGTGGTTTCCAACAGAATGATTATCAGAAATAATTTTTTTAAAAATCTCAGGATGATTTTTTATGTTTTTTCCAATACAAAAAAAAGTAGCTTTTGCATTGTGTTTTTTTAATTCTAATAAAACAAATTCGGTAATTTCTGGTGTTGGTCCGTCATCAAAAGTAAGGTAAATTTCTTTTTTATCCGTAGAAAAACGCCACGTATAATTCTTAAAAATCTGTTGAATTATACGTGGCGTTTTTGTAAGATACAATTTCATAATTAACGGCTTATTCTTCCATTAAATGGTCAAATAATTTCATAGAACTCATAAAGTCTTGCTGTAGTTTTTTAACATACACTGTATCTTTGTCGCTTGTAGAGACTTGTTCTAAAACACCTCTTTTGTACATTAACAA
Organism: uncultured Flavobacteriaceae bacterium; assembly: GCA_963974245.1. Taxonomy (GTDB): domain Bacteria; phylum Bacteroidota; class Bacteroidia; order Flavobacteriales; family Flavobacteriaceae; genus Polaribacter. Next base: position 28,386 of record CAXBBY010000002.1, read on the forward strand.
AACGTTTTGTAATTCATCAATAATTACATTGTTAAATTTGGTGTCAAAAGTACTATACCAAAGCAGTTTTTGTTGTAATATTTTAATGAGTGTTTCAGCTGTTTCTCTTGCTTTTTCTGGTTTTCCGATTTGATAATAAATTTCTGGATATCCTAAAGCAATACTATAATGATCAAACTTTTCTATTGGCATTTTCTCTAGAGATAAATCTAGAATTTCTTCTGCTTTTTCAAAGTTGTTTTCATTTGCAAAAGTTTCAGCCAAACGCAACATGTTATTACGCAAGGAGATTGCATTTTTACGTGTTTGTTCATCAATATAAATTTTACCGCTATTGATATTTCTCCATTCTAATTTCTGAATATTGTTGTACATTTTTTCAGAATCGATTCTTCCCATGTCAAACATATTTCGCTCTCTAATTTTATTTCCAGCAGCATCAACTTCTATCATTGGTGTTTTAATAGGAACCAATTTAAAAGCCATTCCGTCTAACTGTAAATAATCTTTTAGCCAAATATATTCTCCATCGTCATTTGCGCCACCCGTAAAATAGATAGGTTGTTTCCAATCAAAATTTGCTAAGATGTCTAACATTAAAATTCGGTTTTTTGTCAAGCCTCTTCCGTCAATTTTTATATCAATATAATCTACAATTTTGTCAGTATCTTTTGCTGCAACAATTCCACTTTTTAACACATTTTCTTTGTTAACAGGGATGCGAATACTATCTGTAGGGTATGTTTTTAATTGATCTCCATCTTCAGTTTCATAGTATGTAACTTTATTGTCACTTTCAATCCACCTCATAAAATCTTTAATTCCGATAATTGAATCTTTAAATTGTGGATGAGGAAAATGATACGCAACATCTAAAGAACCAGTTTTGTATTTGTTGTGTGTTAATTGCGATGGAATTGGAGGTGCTTCATACGTTGCTCTTTTCATTTGGTCAATGTACCAATCAGTTGCAAATAAACTGGTGTTTACTAATTTAACATCTCTTCGAATCCCTTCTACTTCTTGCATGTACCAAAGCGGAAATGTATCGTTGTCTCCAATAGTAAACATGATAGCGTTTGGATCGGTAGATTCTAAATAAGCTTGTGCATTTAAACGTGTTGTATAACGATCAGATCTGTCGTGATCGTCCCAGTTTTCTGATGCCATTAAAGCTGGTACAGCCAATAATGAAATTACAGAAACCGTAATTGCAATGGTTTTTTTATCCCCTAAATGTTTTAAATATTGATACAAGGCAAAGACGCCAAAACCAATCCAGATAGCAAAAATGTAAAAGGAACCAACAATAGCGTAATCTCTTTCTCTAACTTCAAATGATTTAGGATTTGTGTAAAAAATAACAGCAAAACCTGTAAATGCAAAGAATAAGAATAGCGAATAAAAATTCTTCTTATCAAACTTTATTTGATATAACAACCCGATTATTCCTAATAGAAGTGGTAAAAAGTAATATTTGTTTCGCCCTTTATTTTCTTTAACATCGTTGGGTAAATTTTGTTGAGAACCCAGTCTGGCTTCATCAATAAAATTTATTCCGCTAAGCCAATTTCCATTAAATAAATCTAATTGACCTTGTTTGTCATTTTGCTTTCCTACAAAATTCCACATAAAATAGCGTCCATACATATATCCAAACTGAAAACTTAACATAAAATTTAAGTTCTCTCCAAAAGTTGGTCTTCGCTGAGATTTTTCGGGAATACCAACAATGGTTTTGTAATTGGCTTCTCTTTCTGGATCTACCATTCTTGGTATAAACCCTTTGTGTCTAGAAGAATAATTTGGATCTGTTTTCTTATATTTATTTACTATTACATATTTATTATTTTTTAAATCTTTTTCATATTTTGGTTTTCCATCCACATAAGGTTCGTTTTTATCTAAATCGTCTGTGTTATATTTGATAGAATAATACGTGTCATAAAAAACATTAGCATCTCCATATTGCTCTCTATTATAATACGCTAATAACTCTCTTGCGCTTGAAGGATTATTTTCGTTAATAGTTGTGTTTGCATTTGCTCTAATTGGCAACATTAACCATGATGAAAATCCCATCATAATAAATAAAACAGAAAGAATTAGTGTGTTTAAATTCACTTTATTCTTTTTACGAGTATATCTTATCCCATAATAAAAAGCTGCAATTAATACAATTGCGGCAATAATACTTCCAGAATTAAAAGGCAATCCAAAGCTATTTACAAAAAATATTTCTGAAGAACTGAAAAATTGTAATGTATAAGGAAACAAAAATTTAAAGATGAAAGCTAAAATGATTACAGAAATTACAGTTGCAATTGCGGTAGTTTTTAATGTTATGGTATGATAGGTTTTAAAGAAATATAATAGTACAATTGCAGGAATTACCAATAATGATAGGATATGCACACCAAATGATAAACCTACTACAAAGCTAATAAGTAGTAACCATTTGTTTCCTCTTGGCAAATGCATTTCATTTTCCCATTTTAAACCCAACCAAAACAAAATAGCCATTAAAAAGGACGACATTGCATACACTTCTCCTTCTACAGCACTAAACCAAAAACTATCAGAAAACGTGTAGGCTAAACCACCAACAACTCCACTTCCTAAAATAGCAATAATACTTCCTAATGATATTTCATCTTCTTTAGAGCTCATTTTTTTAGCCAAATTGGTAATAGTCCAAAACATAAATAAAATGGTAAATGCACTTGCTAAAGCAGACATAAAGTTTACCATTTTGGCAATTCCGCTTAATTCGCTTGTAAACATTGCAAAAAAGGCTCCTAACATTTGAAACAATGGTGCGCCTGGCGGATGACCAACTTCTAGTTTTACAGCTGTAGAGATGTATTCTCCACAATCCCAAGCACTAACTGTTGGTTCCATTGTTAAGGTATATGTTATTAATGCGATAGCAAAAACAACCCAACCTGTAATTGTGTTCCATTTTTTATATGTAGAATGTGTCATCATCAAATTTAAATATGTGTGGCGAATTTACTAATTTATCAGCAATTTTAATGCGCTAAAACGTGGTAACTAGTAATTTACTGTAATAAAGATTTGTTAAAATTAAAAAAACAAAGAAAATATTTGTAATATTAAAAGATTGAAGTAAATTTGCAGCCGAAATTGGCCTATGGTGTAATTGGCAACACACCGGTTTTTGGTACCGACATTCAAGGTTCGAGTCCTTGTAGGCCAACAAAAAAACCTCACTATATTTAGTGAGGTTTTTTGTTTTTATGCTTTTTTAAACTTTAAATAAAGAAAGTAAATACTGGTTTTAAAGATTTTTTAGAAAGAGTTTTGCTTATGCTTCTGCTAAAAATTCTAGACAATCCGCTTTTTTCATGAGTAGTAAGGGCTATTAAATCGGCATTTATTTCTTTAGAAAAGTTTAAAATTCCATTTTCTATAGAATCATCATCATATATATTAATAGAATGATTTGGGTTTTGATATGCACTTAAAAAATCCTCCATTTTTTGTCTAGATTTTTTAGTACTCTTAAATCGATTCATTGTATTTACATTTAATAAATGTATTTTACTTTCAAATTTTTGTGAAAAATCTAATAATACTTCAAAAGACTTTCTGTCTTCTTCATTAAAGTTTGAAGTGAAAACTAATTCTTTAATATTAAATTCTTTCGGGTCATTTTTAACAACTAAAACAGGAATGTTAGATTTTTTAACAACTCTTTTAATGTTAGAGCCAATTACCAATTCGTCAAAGATAGTTTTCTCTTCAGAACCCATTAAAATTAAATCAGCATTTATTTTATTGCTAAATTTTAAAATACCTTCAGATGGTTTTTCAAAACGAATCGCATATTTAACAATCGTGTCTAAACTAAAAAATTGTTTTTTAATCTTGCCAATCTTTTCCTTTATTTTTTGAATATAATACATGCTCTGAGGTATGCCAAAATTACTTCCAGAACCCATATCTACATGACCTTTTGGAAGCTCTAATAAGTGTAAAAGATGCACTTCAACTCCTGTTTTATTTGCAATTTTTGAAGCTAATTTTATTGCATACTCAGACTGTACAGAAAAATCTATTGGAACTAGAATTTTTTTCATGTTGTAAATTTTTAAAAAATGTTACAGGAGGTTTACAAATGTACAAAAAAATATTTAATCCAAAGCTATTTGGGTATTTATGAATAAGTTAGTATATTTGCATCGAAAATAAAGTAAAAGAAGAATGAAGGGGGCTATAAGCCCCTCTTTTTATACCAAAAATGAATAAAAAGAAAGTACAAGATTTATTAGAAGAAGTATTGGCAGAGAACCAAGCGTTGTATTTAATTGAATTGTCTTTTTTGCCAGGGAATAAAATTTTGGTAGTAGTTGATGGAGATGAAGGAGTTTCTTTAAGTGAATGTATTAGAATCAGTAGAGGTATTGAGCATAATTTGGATAAAGAAGAAGATTTTTCGTTAGAGGTTACTTCTCCAGATATTGCAGAGCCCATAAAAGTTCAAAGGCAATATGTAAAAAATCTTAATAGAATTTTAACTGTTAAGAAAAATGATGCTAAAATAGAAGGAACTTTAATAGAAGTTAATAAAGATACTATAGTTTTATCTTGGAAATCTAGAGAGGAAAAACCAGTTGGAAAAGGTAAGATTACTGTGGAAAAAATAGAAACAATCGCTTATCAAGATATTATTGAGGCAAAAGTGAAGATAATTTTTTAATAAAAGAGTTGAATGGAAAATATAGATTTAATTGATTCATTTTCAGAATTTAAAGACAACAAAAGTATAGACAGAGTAACATTGATGTCTATTTTAGAAGAAGTTTTTAGAGCTGCATTGAAGCGTAAATTTGGGTCAGATGATAATTTTGATATTATTATCAATCCAGATAAGGGAGATTTAGAGATTTGGAGAAATAGAGTTGTTGTTGCAGATGGGTTTTCTGAAGATGATAATGAAGAGATTGAATTAACAGAAGCAAGAAAAATTGAACCAGATTTTGAAATTGGTGAAGATGTTTCTGAAGAAGTAAAATTGATAGACTTAGGAAGAAGGGCTATCTTAGCATTGAGACAGAATTTAATATCTAAGATTCAAGAACACGATAGCACAAATATATTTAAGCATTTTAAAGATTTAGAGGGTGAAATTTATAGTGCAGAAGTGCATCATATACGCCATAATGCTGTAATTTTATTAGATGATGACGGAAATGAATTAGTACTGCCAAAAAGTGAGCAAATTCGTTCAGATTTTTTTAGAAAAGGAGACTCTGTAAGAGGTGTCATTAAATCTGTGGAATTAAGAGGAACAAAGCCAGCTATTATTTTATCTAGAACTTCACCAGAATTTTTAGTAAAATTATTTGAACAAGAAATCCCTGAAGTTTTTGATGGTTTAATTACTATTGAAGGTGTTGCAAGAATCCCTGGAGAAAAAGCAAAAGTGGCAGTAGATTCTTATGATGATAGAATAGACCCAGTTGGAGCTTGTGTTGGTATGAAAGGGTCACGTATTCACGGAATTGTTCGTGAATTAGGAAATGAAAATATTGACGTTATTAATTATACAAAAAACGAACAATTATATATTGCAAGAGCGTTAAGTCCTGCGAAAATTGTTTCAATGGAAATTAAACCGGCTACAGAAGTTATTAATGGTAAAAAAGGACGTGTAGATGTGTTCTTAAAACCAGAAGAAGTTTCTAAAGCAATTGGTAAAGGTGGTGTTAATATTAGGTTAGCAAGTCAATTAACAGGTTATGAAATAGATGTTCAAAGAGAAGGGATAGAAGACGAGGATGTTGAATTGACAGAATTTGGAGATGAAATTGAAGGATGGATAATTGACGAATTGAAAAAAATCGGTTTAGATACGGCAAGAAGTGTGTTAGAAAAAGACGTTGCAGAACTACTTAAAAGAACAGATTTAGAAGAAGAAACAATTCTAGATGTTCAACAAATATTAAAAGACGAATTTGAAGATTAATTTTTTAATCATAAAATTATAAATTATTTGGAAAGTATAACTATACAAAGTATAATATATATTTTCTTTAAAAGCAAAATAGTAAAAATATATGGCTGAAGGCAAAACAACGAGGCTTAATAAGGTTTTAAGAGAATTAAATATTTCTCTAGATAGAGCGGTAGAACATTTATCAAAAAATGGGCACGAAATAGAAGCACGCCCGACTACCAAAATATCTGATGAAATATATCAAGTATTGCTTGATGGTTTTCAAACAGATAAAACAAAAAAAGCAGCCTCTAAAGAAGTAGGAGAAGAAAAGAGAAAAGAGAAAGAAGCCATAAGATTAGAATTAGAAGCTAAACTAGAAAAAAAACGTTTAGAAGAAGAAGCTAAAAGAGAAGTCTTAAAAGCAAAAGCTAAAAAAGTAGAGGTTAAAACCGTTGGTAAAATTGATATCAACCCGAAACCAGCTAGAGATCAACCCAAGTTAGCAGTTGAGAAACCTACAGAGAAGCAAGTTGTAAAAGAAGAAAAGGTTATTGATAAGAGTAGTAAAGTAGAGAAGAGTAAAGCAGATAAGATAACAATTAAAACCGTTGGTAAAATTGATATCAACCCAATTACTCCAAAAAAGGAAAAGCCTAAATCGAAAGAAGTAAAAGAAAAAGTTGTTCCTGAAGATGTAGAAGAGATTACAGCAGAAAATGCGGAAAAACTTACTACACAATATAAAAAATTAGACGGACCAAGAATTACAGGGCAAAAAATTGATTTAAAACAATTTGAAAAACCTAAAAAGAAAAAGACAGAAGCAAAACCAGCTACTAAAAAAACAGCTTCTGCTGCTGACCCAAAAAAGAAAAGAAAAAGAATTGTTAAACCAGCAAATAATAACAGAAATAATCCTGGAAGATCTACTGGTGGAAATTCTAGAGGCGGATATAAAGGAAGAGGGGCTGCAAGACCAGCTGTTAAAAAAGAAGAACCAACAGAAGCAGAAGTTCAAAAGCAAGTACGTGAAACGTTAGAAAGACTTCAAGGAAAATCTAGTAAAGGGAAAGGAGCAAAATATCGTAGAGATAAAAGAGATCAACACAGGCATCAATCTGAAATGGATCAAGAAATTGCTGCTGCAGAAAGTAAAATATTAAAAGCAACAGAATTTGTTACAGTAAGCGAAGTTGCTACAATGATGAATGTTCCTGTTATTGATGTTATTTCTGCATGTATGTCATTAGGAATGATGGTTACTATGAATCAGCGTTTAGACGCAGAAACATTAGTAATTGTTGCAGAAGAATTTAATTATAAAGTTGAGTTTGTTGGTGCCGAAGTAGAAGAAGCTGTCATTGAAATAGAAGATAAACCAGAAGATTTAGAAACTCGTGCACCTATTATTACTGTAATGGGTCACGTAGATCACGGTAAAACATCTTTATTAGATTATATTAGAAAAGCGAATGTTATTGAAGGAGAGTCTGGAGGAATTACGCAACACATTGGTGCATATTCTGTAAAGGTTGGAGATCAAAAAATAGCATTTTTAGATACTCCTGGTCACGAAGCCTTTACGGCGATGCGTGCTCGTGGAGCTCAAGTTACAGATTTAGTAATTATTGTAGTTGCAGCAGATGATGATGTGATGCCGCAAACAAAAGAAGCGATTTCTCATGCGCAAGCAGCAGGAGTTCCAATTATATTTGCAATTAATAAGATTGATAAGCCGAATGCAAACCCAGATAATGTGAAAACACAATTATCATCAATGAATTTATTAATTGAAGAATGGGGAGGTACTATTCAATCACAAGATATTTCTGCTAAAACCGGAGAAGGAATTCCAGAATTATTAGAAAAAGTTTTATTAGAAGCAGAAGTTTTAGAGTTAAAAGCAAATCCAAATAAATTAGCAACTGGTGCAGTTGTTGAAGCTTTATTAGATAAAGGAAGAGGTTATGTGACTACAATTTTAGTACAAGCCGGAACTTTACGAATTGGAGATTACATGTTAGCTGGTAAAAATAGTGGTAAAGTAAAGGCAATGTTTGATGATAAAGGAACTAATTTAACTGAAGCAAAACCATCAACACCTGTATCCATATTAGGGTTAGACGGCGCGCCGCAAGCTGGAGATAAATTTAACGTATTTGAAGACGAAAGAGAAGCAAAACAAATTGCATCTAAACGTTCTCAATTACAAAGAGAGCAATCTGTAAGAACACAAAAAACATTAACGTTAGATGAAATCGGAAGAAGAATTGCGTTAGGAGACTTTAAAGAATTAAACATTATCTTAAAAGGAGATGTAGATGGTTCTGTAGAGGCATTAACAGATTCTTTCCAGAAATTATCTACAGATGAAATTCAAGTAAATATTATTCATAAAGGAGTTGGAGCAATTACAGAGTCTGACGTATTATTAGCATCAGCATCTGATGCAATTGTAATCGGATTTAACGTTCGTCCTCAAGTAAATGCAAGAGTTATTGCAGATAAAGAAGAAGTAGATATTAGAAACTACTCAATTATTTATGATGCAATTAACGACCTTAAGGATGCGATGGAAGGAATGCTTTCTCCAGATATGAAAGAAGAAATCACTGGAAATGTTGAGATTAGAGAAGTTTATAAGATTTCTAAAGTTGGTAACATTGCGGGTTGTATGGTAATGTCTGGTAAAATCTTAAGAAGTTCTTTAATTAGAATTATTAGAGACGGAATTGTGGTTCATTCAGGAACTTTAGAAGCATTAAAACGTTTTAAAGATGACGTAAAAGAAGTTGCTAAAGGATATGATTGTGGTATTCAAATAAAAGGATTTAATGATATCCAACAAGGAGATGTTATTGAAGCATACCATGAAGTAGCTGTTAAGAAGAAATTGAAATAACAAATCAATTATAAGCATAAAAAAAGGAGCGAATTTTAGCTCCTTTTTTTATGCTTATAATACAATCTTTTACCTAGGAACAATAATCGCTGACTTAAATTTTAATTTAATTTCATTTAAAAATTTATCAGCTTCTAACCTTGTTTTATAATCTCCAACTTGCACTTTCCATTCTGGAGACTCAAATAAAATGTATGTTTTAATTGTAGGGTGATTTAACCTGAACTTACTTTGAGTAGTTTTAATAGCTGTTTCTTGCCCACTTTCTAACTGAATTCTAAATCCATAGCCATTATTTTTGTTGTATTCTATTTTCTTTTTAATGAGAGATTTTACCTCATTACTTATAGTTGTTTGCCCATTTACATTTGTTGTTCCAAGAATAATTGTAAATAAAAAACACACATAAACTGATTTCATAGTCATCATTTAAAAACTTTTTTACAAAAGTAACAACTTGTTTCATACAAGTTTAGTATTCGGCTTTATTTAGAATCGATATAAATTATGAATTAACATTATATTAGCATTTCAAAATTTAGAGATAAATGCTACTTTTGTGGAGCTGTTCAGAAATTTAAGTTTTGAATTTAATATAAGCAACAAACTAGATAGAAAATTTATATTTTATAATATGAAAATTGTGGAAAATCACAGTCAATTAACCAAATTACTATTAAAAAGTTTCACTTTCCTTTTATTTTTTTCAATGAGTTTTTCTCTGCATGCACAAGATGCAGTAGATTCAGAAAGACAATTGGAAGGTAGAAAATTGTTTAAATCTTTATGCTCTGCATGTCACAAACTTGATAAAAAGTTTGTAGGACCCGCTTTAGGTGGAGTTGAAGAAAAAAGAGAAACTAACTGGTTAAAATCTTGGATTAAAGATAATAATGCTTTAAGAGCTTCTGGAGATGCAGATGCAAGTGCAATTTTTGATGAGTACAATGGTGCTCCAATGATGTCTTTTCCTCAGTTAACAGATAAAAATATAGAAGATATTCTTTATTATACTACTGTTGGTGATCCTAAAAAAGCCGCAACTGCTGGTGGTGATGCTACAGTTACTGTTACAAAAGAAGCTTCTCCGTGGTTAACGAGAATTCTAATTGCAATTATTGTAATTGGTGTTTTAATTATAACGAATTTATTAAAAGTAATTAGCCAATTAAAAGGAGCGCCAAAAACGCCAGGTTTAGTTGCAAATTTACAAGAGCTATGGGTAGGATTTAAAAGAAATACATTTTTACATGTATTACTTACAATATTCTTAGCATTAACAACTGCCTATGTGTTATTTGGAGCATTATTTCAAATAGGTGTAGATGAGGGTTATCAACCAATCCAACCAATTGCTTTTTCACACGCAATACATGCAGGAGATAATAAAATAGATTGTCAATATTGTCACTCTTCAGCAAAGAATAGTAAAACATCAGGAATACCATCAACAAATGTTTGTATGAACTGTCATAAAAATATTTCTGAAGTTGCTGAAGATACTAAAATTGAATCGATGGGCTTTGGAAAAGCAGAGTTAGATGCAGAAATTCAAAAGTTATATACAGCTGCTGGTTGGAACGCAGATAATTTAACATATACTGGCAAAACACAACCAATTAAATGGGTAAGAGTACATAATTTACCGGATTTCGCATATTTTAACCACTCACAACACGTAACTGTTGGGAATCAAAAATGTCAAACATGTCATGGTCCAGTTGAGACGATGGATGAAGTATATCAATTCTCACCATTAACAATGGGTTGGTGTATCGATTGTCATAAAGAAACTAAAGTAGATTTAAAAGGAAATGCATATTACACTAAAATTCACGAACAGTTATCTAAAAAGTATGGTGTTGAGAAAGTAACGGTAGCTCAATTAGGTGGATTAGAATGTGGAAAATGTCACTATTAATAATAAGAAAGTAAAAAAACAAATATATACATGGCTTCAAACAAAAAATACTGGCAAAGTGTTGAGGAACTAAAAGAGGGTTCTATTGTTGAAACGCTAAGTAAAAATGAATTTGTAGAAGGAATTCCAACAGATGAATTTTTAGGAGATAAAGAAACTTTAGAAGCATCATCTACATCGAGAAGAGATTTCTTAAAATATGTAGGATTTACTACCGCAGCAGCATCTTTAGCAGCTTGTGAAGGTCCTGTTAGAAAATCGATTCCTTATGTGGTAAAACCAGATGATATTACAATTGGAGTTGCAGATTGGTATGCAACAACTGTTGCAGATGGATACGATTTTGCAAATATTTTGGTAAAAACTAGAGAAGGTCGCCCTATTTTAGTAATGCCAAATAAAGAAGCAAACGGAGCAACAAATGCCCGTGTTCAAGCATCTGTATTATCATTATATGATAGTCAATTGCGTTTAAAAGAGCCTCAGAACAAAAAATCTTTTTTAACTTGGGATGATGCAGATAAACAAATAGGCGCTAAGTTAAACGAGTTAAAAGCAGCAAATGAATCTGTTGTTTTGTTAACAGGGACATTAGCTAGTCCATCTACAGAAAAAATTATTTCAGAATTTATAACTGCATTTCCAAATGTAAAACATGTTGTATATGATGCAGTTTCAGAATCAGGAGCTTTAGAAGCTTTTGAAGCTTTTTATGGAATACGTTCTTTACCAACATATCATTTTGATAAAGCAAGAGTTATTGTTTCTGTTGGAGCAGATTTCTTAGGAGATTGGCAGGGTGGTTATGGTAAAACTTATGCAGCAAGCAGAAAACCTGAAATAGATAAAATGTCTAGACATATTCAGTTTGAATCTAACATGACATTAACTGGAGCAAATGCAGATAAGAGAGTTGTTTTAAAACCTTCTGAACAAGTTTTTGCTTTAATCAATTTATACAATTATGTAACGAGTTCTAATTTATCTTCAAAATCAACACCTGTTGACGCTGAGTTAAAAAAAGCAGCGAATCAATTAAAGAAAGCTGGCGCAAATGGAGTTGTAGTAACTGGCATAAATGATAAAAATGCACAAATAATTGCTATGGCAATTAACATTGCTTTGCAAAGTAATGTGATGGATGCTTCTACAACCAATAACATCAGACAAGGAAACGATACTGATGTGGCTCAATTAGTTGCTGATATGAAATCAGGTAAAGTAAAAGGATTAATTACACATAATGTAAATCCGGTTTACTCTTTGGCAAGTGGAAATAAATTTACAGAACAAATAAGTAAATTAAAATTATCGGTTGCGCTTTCTGAGCAATTTGATGAAACTGCAAGTTCAACTGAATTTGCATTACCAATGTCTCATTTCTTAGAATCCTGGGGAGACGTAAGTGCAACTTCTGGTGTTTATAGTTTAGTTCAACCAACAATTCAACCATTATTTAATTCTCGTCAATTACAAGATGTATTATTAAAATGGTCTGGAAACTCAACTTCTTATTACGATTATTTAAAAGCTTTTTGGGCTTCTACTATATTAAAAGGAAAATCATGGAATCAAGCATTACATGATGGAGTATTTTCAGAAACAGTTTCTAACTCAGTTTCTGCAAAATCAGTAGATTTAACTGTAGCAGCTTCTAATTTAAATAAAACAACAAAATCTTCAAAAATGGAACTAAACTTGTTTACATCTATCGCATTAGGTGATGGTAAACAGGCAAACAATCCATGGTTACAAGAATTACCTGATCCGTTAACAAGAGCTTCTTGGGATAATTATATTACCATGTCTATGACAGATGCTAGAGAATTAGGTTTCTCTAACCCTGTACAAGATAATGGAGCAATCAACGGGCAATATGCAAATATTACCGTAAACGGAGTTACGGTTTCTAACATCCCAGTAATGGTTCAACCAGGACAAGCAAATGGTTCTATTGGATTAGCTTTAGGATATGGGAGAACTCAAAACTTAAAAGAAGCAATGGTAGTTGGAGTGAATGCTTTCCCATTATACTTCAATTCAAAATCGATACAAACAAATGTTACCATAGAAAAAACTAGCGGAACACATAAGTTTGCATGTACGCAAGTACAAAAAACAATTGCTGGAAGACATGATATTCTAAAACAAGCAACATTAGCTCAGGTTAATGACCATTCTTTAGACCCAAAACATACTTGGAATAAACCAGCAATGGTATCATTAAATCATAAAGAAGTAGAGGCTAACTCTGTAGATCTTTGGGATTCTCAAGACCGTAGTATTGGTCATCATTTTAATTTATCAATAGACTTAACGTCTTGTACTGGATGTGGAGCTTGTGTAGTTGCATGTCATGCAGAAAACAATGTTCCTGTTGTTGGTAAAAATGAAGTACGAGTTGGTAGAGATATGCACTGGTTGCGTATTGATAGATATTATTCTTCTGAAGTAAGTGAAGTAGGTTCAAAAGAAGGGAAATTAACTATTAGAGATTTTGCTAAAAAATACCCAAATATTGCTGAGAAAGACTTAGAAAGACAATATGCCGAGAAAGTTCTTGAATTAAGTGGTGGAGATTTATTTGCAGCTATAGAGACAGAGGCAGAAAATCCTACAGTTGCTTTTCAACCAATGATGTGTCAACACTGTAATCATGCTCCATGCGAAACTGTTTGTCCAGTTGCAGCAACATCACACGGTCGTCAAGGTCAAAATCAAATGGTATATAACCGTTGTATTGGAACAAGATATTGTGCAAACAACTGTCCGTATAGAGTTCGTCGTTTTAACTGGTTTAAATATTCAGATAATAGCGAATTCGATTTTAACATGAATGATGAATACGGTAAAATGGTATTAAACCCAGATGTTGTTGTGCGTTCTAGGGGAGTTATGGAAAAATGTTCTATGTGTATTCAAATGACTCAAGCTACTATCTTAAAAGCAAAAAGAGAAGGTAGAAAAGTAGAGAAAGATGAATTTTCCACAGCATGTTCATCAGCTTGTACAACTGGAGCAATAGTATTTGGAGATATAAATAATACAGAAGATACTGTTTCTCATTTAGCAAAAGATAAAAGAGCTTTCCACGTGTTAGATTACATTGGTACTAAACCAAATGTAGTATATCAAGTAAAAGTGAATAATACAAACGAAGCGTAATTAAAAATTAAGATATAGAAGATGTCTCATTACGAAGCACCCATTAGGGAACCCTTAATATTAGGTAATAAAAGTTACCATGATATTACTGAAGATATTGCAAAACCTATTGAAGGGAAAGCAAATAAAAACTGGTATATAGCATTTTATATTTCTATGGCAGCAATGTTATGGGGGGTTGGATGTATTTTCTACACGGTAGGAACAGGAATTGGAGTTTGGGGATTGAACAAGAACATTCAATGGGCTTGGGATATTACTAATTTTGTATGGTGGGTTGGTATTGGTCATGCTGGTACATTAATCTCAGCAGTACTGTTACTATTTCGTCAAAAATGGAGAATGGCAATTAACCGTTCTGCAGAAGCAATGACCATTTTCGCAGTATTCCAAGCAGGATTATTTCCAATTATTCACATGGGGCGTCCTTGGGATGCATATTGGGTATTACCTATTCCTAACCAATTTGGATCGTTATGGGTAAACTTTAACTCCCCATTATTATGGGATGTATTTGCAATATCAACGTATTTATCTGTATCATTGGTGTTTTGGTGGACAGGTTTATTGCCAGATTTTGCAATGATAAGAGATAGAGCAGTAAAACCATTTCAAAAGAAAATTTATTCTTTATTATCTTTTGGATGGTCAGGAAGAGCAAAAGATTGGCAACGTTTTGAAGAGGTGTCTTTAGTGTTGGCAGGTTTAGCAACTCCATTAGTACTTTCTGTACATACAATAGTATCGATGGACTTTGCAACATCAATTAACCCAGGATGGCACTCAACAATTTTTCCACCATATTTCGTTGCTGGAGCAATCTTTTCAGGATTTGCAATGGTACAAACATTAATGGGGGTTATGCGTAAAGTAACAAACTTAGAAAATTATATCACTCGTTTACACATAGAGTATATGAATAAGGTTATTATATTAACAGGTGGTATTGTAGCCGTAGCTTACGGCTCAGAATTCTTTATTGCTTGGTACACAGGATCTCCTTATGAAAATTACACATATTTATCTGTTGGAGCAGCAACTGGACCTTACGCTTGGGCATTCTGGTCGCTAATTACTTTTAACATTATTATTCCACAGTTATTATGGATCAAGAAATTTAGAAGAAGTTTTATCATTTCTTTTATCATTTCTATTGCCATTAACATTGGAATGTGGTTTGAACGTTTTGATATTATTGCAATTGTATTAAGTAAGGGACAATTACCTTCAACTTGGTGGCGTTTTGAACCAACATTTGTAGATACAGGAATTTTTATTGGAACCATCGGATTCTTCTTTGTATTGTTTTTGTTATATGCAAGAACTTTTCCAGTAATTGCACAAGCTGAAGTAAAAACAATCTTGAAGTCTTCAGGAGAGAATTATAAAAAATTAAGAGACAGTAATCATGAGTAATAAAGTTATACACGCATTTTATAATGATGATGAAGTTGTTCTTGATGCTGTTAAGAAAGTAAAAGCAGCACATCATCATATCGAAGAAGTATTTTGTCCATTTCCAGTTCATGGTTTAGACAAAGCAATGGGATTGGCTCCAACAAGAATTGCAATTACAGCATTTATGTATGGAGTGTTAGGTTTAGGTGTTGCAATTTGGATGACTAATTATATGATGATTCAAGATTGGCCTCAAGATATCGGGGGAAAACCAAATTTTACTTGGTGGTCAAATATGCATGCATTTGTGCCAATTTTATTTGAATTAACAGTTTTCTTTGCAGCCCATTTAATGGTAATTACTTTTTATATGAGAAGTAGAATTTGGCCATTTAAAGAGGCAGAAAACCCAGATCCAAGAACTACAGATGATCACTTTTTAATGGAAATTCCAGTTCATGACAATGAGAAAGAGTTAACTTCTTTATTAAAAGAAACAGGAGCTGTAGAAATTAACATAGTAGAAAAGCACTAATAAAGAGATAATGAAAAATTTTACAAAAATAATTTTCGCTTTAATAGCACTAGTAACAATTGTTTCTTGTGGAGACAAACGTACACGAAGTGTACAATACATGCCAGAGATGTATGTAGCTGTTCCTTATGAACCAAATGGAGCTAATGGATTAAATGATAATGTAAACGGTTCTAACCTAAAACCAGTAGAAGGAACTATTGCAAGAGGTCAAGTGCCTTACGAGTATCCTAATACTAATGATGGTTATACTGCAGCTTTAAATGAATTAAAATCTCCATTAGAAGCAAACGCAGACAATTTAGAGAATGGTAAGAAAATGTATGGGATTTACTGTGCAACATGCCATGGAAAAACAGGAGATGGTAATGGTGTTTTAGTACAAAGAGAAAAGTTTATGGGAATACCAAATTACAAAGATAGAGCTACTACAGAAGGAAGTATTTATCATGTAATTATGTATGGTAGAGGAATTATGGGTTCTCACGCATCGCAATTAACAGTAAAAGAACGTTGGCAAGTGGTTCAATACGTAGAAAAACTAAGAAACGATTTATTAAAATAAGTCTTTAAAAGATAGAATTAAAAGATATGTATCAATTCTCAGGTAAATTAAAAACATTCTCAATTGCTTTAATGATTATTGGAGCATTGAGTGTTGGATATAGCTTTTTAACTGCACCAAAAACAGTTGAAGACGCTAAAGAAATTATTGCAAGTCAACATGATAGTCATGAAACTAAAGCAGAAACTCATGAAGCACCAGCGGATTCGCATGCAAAAACTGATGCGCATGAAACTGACACTCATGAAACTGAAGAAATTCAGGAAACAGATGCACATGCAGAACACGTTTTACATGCATTACAAAACAGACCTTGGGCTGCAACATATGTAGCACTATTCTTCTTTTTAGGAATATCATTATTAGTATTGGCTTTTTATGCAATTCAAAGAGTAGCACAAGCAGGTTGGTCTATTGTTCTTTTTAGAGTGATGGAGGCAATTACTGCTAATATTGTGCCAGCGAGTATTTTAATGTTTATAATTATTATGACTTCTGCTGGACATTTAAATCATTTATTTGTTTGGATGGTAGATGGTACTGTAGATCCTGCAAGTCCAAATTATGATGCAGTAATTGACGCAAAATCTTGGTGGTTAAACATCCCTGGATGGACAATAAGAAGTGTTGTGTATTTATTAGGATGGAATGTATATCGTTTCTATACTAGAAAATTATCAATTGCAGAAGATACTGCAAATGATGGAAATAAAACATTTAAGAAAAATTTCCACGCATCTGTAATCTTTTTAGTATTCTTTATGATTACTGAATCTATGATGTCTTGGGATTGGATTATGGGCTTAGATCCACACTGGTTCTCAACTTTATTTGGATGGTATGTTTTGGCTACTTTATTAGTAAGTGCTATAACTGTTATAGCATTTGTAACTATTTATTTACGTTCTAAAGGTTATTTACCTTTCGTTAATGATAGCCACATACACGATTTAACTAAATACATGTTTGGCTTTAGTGTGTTCTGGACTTATTTATGGTTTTCACAATTCATGTTGATTTGGTACGCAGATATGTCAGAAGAAACAGTATATTTCATTGCAAGATTTAATGATTATCAATTGCCATTTATAGGTATGGTTGTTATGAATTTTGTATTTCCAATATTATTACTAATGAATAGTGATTATAAGAGCAAAGCTTGGTTTGTAGTAATTGGGGGATTGGTAATTTTAGCAGGACACTATATAGATATATTTGTAATGATTATGCCTGCAACAGTTGGAGATCAATGGTTTATTGGGATACCAGAATTAGGTGCATTAGCATTTTTTATTGGGCTCTTTATATTTGTTACTTTTAGAGCATTTGCAAATGCAGCGCCTTTAGCAAAAGGAAACCCATTTTTACAAGAAAGTGAACATTATCATTATTACAATATTGAACACGAAGGAGAAGAAAATCATCATTAATAATTAAATAATTAAGACAAAATAATATGCTAGCTTTATTTTATATTTTTATAGCTGTTGCAATTGGTGTAAGCTTTTGGCAAATCACTAGAATTTTAAATTTTAGAACAGTAATTGCTACAGACAAAGATAATGATACACAAGGGAAAATATTTCTTTGGTTTACAGCATTCTTTTATGCAATGATGATTTATTGCTTAATTTTCTTGAATGTATTAATGTTACCAGAATCTGCTTCAATTGAAGGAGAACATGACGACAACTTATTTAATATTACATTTATTTTAATAGGAATCGTTCAGTTTATAATGCAATTTTTATTGTTTTATTTTGCATATAAATACAGAGGGAAAAAAGGAAAAAAAGCGTTGTTTTATGCAGATAGTCATAAATTAGAAGCAATTTGGACAATTACACCAGCAGTGGTATTAGTAGTTTTAATTAGTTATGGATTATGGCAATGGAATAATGTAATGGATTTATCTGATGAACAAGATCCATTAATTATAGAAGTGTATTCTAAACAGTTTCAATGGCAAGCACGTTATGCAGGTGAAGATAACGCATTAGGTAGAGGTAATGTAAATTACATAAAAGGAATTAACACAATGGGTGTTGATATGTCTGATTTAAATGCTAAAGATGACAAACAAGTTACAGAGTTACATTTACCAAAAGGACGTAAGGTAATTTTTAAATTCCGTTCTCAAGATGTGTTACATTCAGCATATATGCCACACTTTAGAGCGCAAATGAACAGTGTTCCAGGAATGGTCACTCAATTTGGATTTACTCCTAAATTTACTACTGAAGAAATGAGAGTTCAATCTGAAGTAGTTGCAAAAACAGCTGTAATTAATAAAATTAGAAAAGCAAAAGGAGAAGAGCCTTATGAATTTGATTATATATTATTATGTAATAAAATTTGTGGAGCTTCACATTTTAATATGCAAATGAAAATTGTAGTTGAAGAAGAAGAAGCTTTTAATAAGTGGATTGCAGAACAACCTACATTAGCAGAAGTTATTAAATAAGATATTTTAAAGTAGATAATAAAAAATAAGATATGTCAGAACATCATCATAAAGAAACATTTGTAACTAAATATATTTTTAGCCAAGATCACAAAATGATTTCTAAGCAGTTTTTAATAACTGGTATTTTTATGGGAGTTATTGGAGTGTTTATGTCAATGTTATTTCGTTTGCAAATTGCATGGCCAGAAAAATCATTTACAATTATTGAAGCTTTCTTAGGAAGTAATCAAACAGATGGAGTAATGGATCCAGATATGTATCTAGCCCTAGTTACAATTCATGGTACAATAATGGTTTTCTTTGTTTTAACAGCTGGTTTAAGTGGTACATTCTCTAATTTATTAATTCCATTACAAATTGGAGCAAGAGATATGGCATCTGGTTTTTTAAATATGATTTCTTACTGGTTGTTCTTTATTTCTAGTATTGTTATGGTAGTTTCTTTATTTGTTGAAGCTGGACCAGCTTCTGCAGGGTGGACTATTTATCCGCCGTTAAGTGCATTGCCACAAGCAATTCCTGGTTCTGGATTAGGAATGACATTATGGCTTACATCTATGGCTATATTTATTGCTTCTTCTTTAATAGGATCATTAAATTATATTGTAACTATTTTCAATCTAAGAACTAAAGGAATGAAAATGACAAGATTGCCATTAACAATTTGGGCGTTCTTTATTACAGCTATAATTGGGGTTGTGTCATTTCCTGTTTTGTTATCAGCAGCACTTTTATTAATTATGGATAGAAGTTTTGGAACTTCATTTTTTCTGTCTGATATTTTTATCAGTGGAGAGGTCTTACATTATCAAGGAGGATCGCCAGTTTTATTTGAACACTTGTTTTGGTTTTTAGGTCACCCAGAAGTATATATTGTTATTTTACCAGCAATGGGAATTGTATCCGAAGTTATTGCGGTAAATTCGCGAAAACCAATATTTGGCTATAGAGCTATGATCGGTTCTATTATTGCAATTGCATTTTTATCTACAATTGTTTGGGGTCATCATATGTTTATCTCAGGAATGAATCCTTTCTTAGGATCTGTATTTACATTTACAACCTTATTAATTGCAATTCCATCAGCAGTAAAAGCTTTTAACTGGATTACAACTTTATGGAAAGGGAATTTACAGATGAATCCCGCCATGTTATTTTCCATTGGATTAGTATCTACATTTGTAACAGGAGGTTTAACAGGATTGGTTTTAGGAGATTCTGCATTAGATATTAATGTTCATGATACGTATTTTGTAGTGGCACACTTTCACTTAGTAATGGGTGTATCTGCAATTTTTGGAATGTTTGCAGGTGTATATCATTGGTTTCCAAAAATGTATGGAAGAATGATGAATAAAGTATTAGGATATTGGCACTTTTGGATAACAATTATTGCTGCCTATGGTGTGTTTTTTCCAATGCATTTTATAGGATTAGCAGGATTACCAAGAAGATATTATACCAATACAAATTTTCCTATGTTTGATGATGTTGCAGACGTAAACGTTGTAATAACATTGTTTGCAATCTTAGGAGGTTTGGCGCAGTTAATTTTCTTAGCTAATTTCTTTATTTCTATTTATAGAGGTCAAAAAGCAACTCAAAACCCTTGGAAAGCAAATACATTAGAGTGGACTACTCCAGTAGAACACATACATGGTAACTGGCCTGGGAAAATTCCAGAAGTACATCGTTGGTCTTATGATTATAGTAAAGTTGATGAAAACGGAGAATATATTCATGGTGAGGATTTTGTATTACAAACCACACCATTAAAAGATGGTGAAGATCCATCATAAGAAGAATTTTTTTATACAGAAAGCCTTTCCAATTTGGAAAGGCTTTTTTGTATATTAGAGTTTTGAAAGAACAATGTTTATCGTGTAACATTTATTACGTATCAAAAATTTAAATTCAGTTATCTTTGTACCTATGAATGAAAACTTAAATCCTGAAAACACAAATTTTTCTAATGAAGAATTAGATGTAGAAAAAAAACTACGTCCACTTTCGTTTGATGATTTTACAGGACAAGATCAAGCAATAGAAAATCTTAAAATATTTGTAGAAGCCGCAAATCAAAGAGATGAAGCTTTAGATCATACCTTGTTTCATGGTCCTCCAGGTTTAGGTAAAACAACATTAGCACATATTTTAGCAAATGAATTAAATGTTGGTATAAAAGTTACTTCTGGACCCGTTTTAGATAAACCAGGTGATTTAGCTGGTTTATTAACAAATCTTGAAGAAAGAGATGTACTGTTTATTGATGAAATTCATCGTTTAAGTCCAATTGTAGAAGAGTATTTATATTCTGCGATGGAAGATTATAAAATTGATATTATGATCGAATCTGGCCCAAATGCTAGAACTGTTCAAATCAATTTAGAGCCTTTTACCTTAATAGGAGCAACAACCCGTTCGGGCTTGTTAACCTCTCCAATGCGAGCTCGTTTTGGAATTAGTAGTCGATTAAATTATTATAAAAAAGAATTATTAACAACCATTGTTCAACGTAGTGCAGAAATATTAAAAGTTCCCATTTCTATGGAAGCTGCAATAGAAATTGCTGGTAGAAGTAGAGGAACACCAAGAATTGCAAATGCACTGTTACGAAGAGTAAGAGATTTTGCTCAAATAAAAGGCGATGGAAATATTACCATAGAAATTGCACAATATGCATTAAAAGCGTTACGTGTAGATGCTTTTGGTTTGGATGAAATGGATACTAAAATATTAACGACTTTAATTGATAAATTTAAAGGTGGCCCAGTAGGAATATCTACATTGGCAACAGCGGTTGGAGAAAATGCTGAAACAATTGAAGAAGTGTATGAACCATTTTTAATCCAAGAAGGATTTATAATGAGAACACCAAGAGGAAGAGAAGTTACAGAAGCAGCTTATAATCATCTTGGAAAACAAAAAGGATTAAACCAAGCAGAATTGTTTTAATTTTTTAGAGGCAAAAGACAAGACTTAAAACGTGTTCAATAGTAAATAAAAATGAAAAGAGATTATCAAGAAATTGAAACTATAGAAAAACATTTAGTTTTTCTTTCTTGATTAGTATAAGATGAAAATTAAAAAAATACTACCCATATTAGAATGGTTACCAAACTATACAACTTCTAAGTTTAAAGGAGATTTTATAGCGGGTATTACTGTGGGAATTATCTTAATTCCGCAAGGAATTGCTTATGCATTAATTGCAGGTTTACCACCAATTTATGGTTTGTATGCAGCTTTAGTTCCACAGTTAATATATGCTGTTTTTGGTTCGTCAAGACAAGTGGCAATTGGACCAGTTGCAATGGATTCATTAATTGTGGCCGCAGGAGTTTCTACGTTGGCTTTAGTAGGTTCTGATAGTTATATAGCAATTGCTATTTTATTAGCATTGGTTGTTGGAGCAATTCAGTTTTTAATGGGTATTTTTCGCTTAGGTTTTATTGTTAATTTTTTATCAAAGCCTGTTATCACAGGATTTACTTCTGCAGCAGCATTAATTATTGGCTTTAATCAATTTAGAAATTTATTTGGAGTTGATTTTGTTAGAAGCAATCAAATACAAGACGTTATAAAAGATATCTGGAAGAATATTTCTTCTTTAAATTTTAATACCGCAGTCGTAGGAGTTATTGCAATTATTATTTTACTATCACTTAGAAAGGTTAACAAAAAAATACCAAGTGCACTTATAGTTGTTATTTTGGGAATTTTAGCGATAAAATATTTAGGAAAAAATTTATCTGATATAGCTATTATTGAAGAAGTTCCTTCTGGATTACCATCATTTAGTATTCCAGAAATAGATTTTCTCCAAATAAAAGAATTGCTACCAATTGCATTAACATTGGTTTTGGTTGGTTTTTTAGAAACAATTTCTATCGGAAAATCACTAGAATCAAAGCAAGATGAATATAGAATTAGACCAAATCAAGAATTAATTGCGTTAGGATTAGGTAATATGGCAGGGTCATTATTTAAAGCATACCCAACAACTTCCAGTTTTTCACGTTCAGCTATTAATCAAGAATCTGGTGGAACTACAGGAATGTCAGCGATAATTTCAGTTGGTATGGTAGTTATTACGTTATTATTTTTAACTCCAGTTTTTTATTTCTTACCTAAAACAGTTTTGGCAGCAATTATTATTGTTGCAGTTTTTGGTTTGGTAAAAGTAAAAGATGCTATTTATTTATTAAAAACAAATAAATTAGATTTCTCATTATTACTTACAACTTTCTTAGCAACCTTATTTCTTGGAATAGAGTACGGAATTTTTGTTGGAGTAGGGATGTCTATCATCATTTTAATCTTTAATACATCAAAACCATATATAGCCGTTTTAGGGGCAGTTCCAGATTCAGATTTTTACAAAAATAGTGAACGATTTAAGAATGTAATAATAGAAGAAGATGTTTTAGTAATTCGTTTTGATGCACAATTATTTTTTGCAAATGCAAGTTACTTTAGAGACAATTTAGACGATTTGGCAGAAAAAAAGGGTAAGTCATTAAAATTGATTGTTATCGATTCTGAAAGCATTAATAGAATGGATAGTACTGGAGTAGAAATGCTTATGGAAAGAATTAAGTATTATAAGAAAAAAGAAATTACCATATATTTTGCTGGTGTAAAAGGACCCGTTAGAGATACGTTATTTAGAGCAGGAATCTTAAATTTTATAGATATTAATCACTTTTTTATGAACATTTTTACTGCGGTAAAATTTTATAAAACGGGTGATAGAGAACATCAAATAAAGTATGCTGAATATATTCATCATACATATAAATAAAAAGGAAAGTAAATTATGAAAGTTGAACAAATTTATACAGGTTGTTTAGCGCAAGGTGCGTATTATGTAGAAAGTAACGGAGAAGTTGCAATTATAGATCCATTAAGAGAGGTGTCTCCATATATGGAAAGAGCAGAAAAAGACAATGCGAAAATTAAATACATTTTCGAAACACATTTTCATGCAGATTTTGTGAGCGGACATGTAACACTTGCAAAAAATACAGGTGCACAAATTGTATTTGGACCAAATGCAGAAACAAGTTATGAAGCCCACATTGCAAAGGATAATGAAGAATTTAAAATTGGTGAAATTACCATTGTTGCACTTCATACTCCAGGACATACAATGGAAAGCACGTCGTATTTATTAAGAGATAAAAACGGAAAAGATTATGCGGTGTTTAGTGGCGATACTTTGTTTTTAGGCGATGTTGGAAGACCAGATTTAGCACAAAAAAAAGGTGTATTAACAGAAGCAGATTTAGCAGGGTTTTTATATGATAGTTTGCGAACAAAAATTATGACGTTGGCGGATGATGTAATTGTATATCCAGCTCACGGTGCAGGTTCTGCTTGTGGTAAAAACTTGAGTAAAGAAACTGTCGGTACAATTGGTAATCAAAAAGAAATCAATTATGCGTTGCGAGCAGATATGACCAAAGAAGAGTTTATTAAAGAAGTAACAGACGGATTATTACCTCCGCCAGCGTATTTCCCTTTAAACGTAAAATTAAATAAAGAAGGATATCAGCATATTGATGAAATAATAACAAAAGGAACAACTGCACTTTCTGTAAGGGACTTTGAAAAAATTGCGAACGAAACGGATGCATTAATTTTAGATGTTCGACATCAATCAGAATTTATAAAAGGATTTATTCCGCGTTCAATTTTTATTGGAATTGAAGGTGGATTTGCCCCTTGGGTTGGAGCTTTAATTAAAGACATAGAACAACCAATATTAATCGTTGCTCCAGAAGGTAAAGAAGAAGAAGTTGTTATTCGCCTTTCTCGTGTTGGATTTGATAATACATTAGGATATTTAGATGGTAGTTTTGGTGCATGGAAAGATGCAGGCAAAGAAATTGACACCTTAGAATCGGTCTCTGCAGAGACATTAGAAAAAGAAATGAACAATAATAATGTTCCGGTTTTTGATGTGCGTAAACCAGGAGAATATGCAAACGAACACATAGAAGATGTACCCAACACTCCGCTAGATTTTATCAATAATCATATTTCAGAATTCCCTGAAGATAAAGATTTTTATCTCCATTGCGCAGGTGGTTAT
This sequence comes from uncultured Flavobacteriaceae bacterium, assembly GCA_963974245.1. GTDB lineage: Bacteria > Bacteroidota > Bacteroidia > Flavobacteriales > Flavobacteriaceae > Polaribacter. Next base: position 53,401 of record CAXBBY010000002.1, read on the forward strand.
CGATCAGTGATTGCTTCTTCTATTTTAAAAGCAAGAGGAATTCATAATGTAATTGATGTTGCAGAAGGATACAATTCAATAAAGAAAACAGGAATTATAAGAACAGAAAAAGTTTGCCCAACAACATTAAAATAATAATAAAATGAAAAAAGTAATTTTAATCAGTTTGTTTCTCGTACTTATTTCTTGTAATAGTCAAGAAAAAAAAGAGGTAGCAATTGTAAATGTTAACGTAGAACAATTTCAACAGCTAATTTCTAAAAAGGGAACACAATTAATTGATGTAAGAACTCCGGATGAATTTAATGCAGGACATATAAAAAATGCCACATTAATTAATTTTTTTGACGCTGACTTCAAAGAAAAATCATTAAAAGTATTGGATAAAAACAAACCAGTATATGTGTATTGTAGATCTGGTGGTAGAAGCGCAAAAGCAGCAAAAAAATATAAAGAAGCTGGGTTTACAAAAGTGTATAATTTGCTTGGCGGATTTAATGCATGGTCTGCTAAAAAATTAGATATAGAAAAATAATGAGAATTAAATTTTGACATTAAAAACCCGATGCAATGCATCGGGTTTTTTGTTTCTTTATCAATATAAATTCTCCCTAAAACTTTAAAGTAACTCCAACTAAAAAGTTGCGTGTCGCTTGCGGATAATATCCTGCGCCATCTAAAGTTATTGTTTGATTTGGTGCAGACCAAGTGTCATCATACGTGTAATAATAGCCTCTATCTACATATTCTTTATTAAAGATATTGTTGATTAATCCAGTAAAAACAACTTCGCTAAAAACACTTTTTGGTTTTAAAATATAGGTGAAGTTAATATCAGAAGTAAAGTAACTTTCTAAGACATCATCAGAAGAGATAGCACTGTTTAAATTACTCATAAATTGTTTGCCAACATATTTAGACAAGAACGAAAATTGTAGTTTTTCTGTTGGAGAAAACACCAACGCATTACCTGCAATAATTGAAGGAGAAAATGAAATATCTGTATTTCCTAAATTGGTTAAATTTCCGTTTATTGAAGAAACAAAAGCTGTATTTTTATTATCGCTAAAAGCAATATTTGGTCTAATATTAAACTGATTAGACAGCTTAATATCTGCATCAATTTCTAATCCTAAACGATAACTTTTTCCGCTTGTTGCTCTAACCGGAGCGCCAACATCATCAATAGCGCCAGTTAAAACCAATTGATTTTTATACAACATATAATATACGTTGGTGTTTAATGCAACCCGTTCGTTTTTTAAACGCCAACCTAATTCGTAATCGTTTAAGTTTTCTGGAGTTAAAATTCCGTTTTCAAAATCGTTTCTATTTGGTTCTTTATTGGCAACCGCAAAAGAAAAATACAGATGTTGATTGTCATTTAATTGATACGTCGCTCCTAATTTTGGATTGAAAAAACTAAAGCTTTCATTTATAGCAATTGGGTTTCTATCCGACGTTAATCCGTTAGTTTTAAAAGTGACATTTCTGTATTGTACATCGGCATAAAAACTGATGTGCTCACCAACTTTAAAAGTAGCCTTAGAAAACATGCTAAAATCATTTTTCTTAGAATTACTTTCGTAGTATTTGTCTCTAATAGTTGCTGTAGCTGAAAATTGTTTTGCCCAAATTACTTCTCCGAAATGATCATTTGAATAGTTGCTATAAGAAAATCCAGAGATAATTTCTAATCCTTTTTTTTTATAAGTAGCATTAAAATTAGCCACATAGAACTTGTTGTCTAACCAACGACGAACAATCAAATCTGTTTTACCATTGTTTGTAGCAACCACTATATTTGCATAATCAGAAGGTTTTTTATCAGCTTTATATTGCTCAAAATAACCTTGGCCTTTGGTAAAGTTCAATCCAATATTTGTAGACCAATTTTCAGTCAATTTCTCATTCCAATGCAATTGATAATGATCTTGTTGGTAATCATCAATTTCATTTTCATAGGTGTACGGATTGTGTCTTCTGTTAGCAGCTAATTGTGCAGCATCAATACCTGCCCAAGCTTGATAGGTTTTTTCTTTTCCTCCAAAAGTAATTGCTTTAATCAAGGTGTTATCGTCTACATAAGACGCTTGTAAAAAGTACGATTTTAAATCTGTAAAAGCTCTGTCAATATAGCCATCAGAATAGATTTTGGACAAACGACCCGCAATTTCTATATGCTCATTTATTTTTCCTGTACTAAACTTTACCGTATGCTTTTTGGTATTGAAAGAACCAAACGAATTTGAAATTTCTGCAAACGGTTTTTCTGAAATAGCATCCGTTAAAATATTTAAACTTGCACCAAATGCCGCTGTTCCGTTTGTTGATGTTCCAACGCCACGCTGCAATTGCAAACTTTGCGTAGAAGAAGCAAAATCGCCCATATTTACCCAAAAAGTTCCTTGACTTTCAGCATCGTTATACGGAATTCCGTTGATGGTGACATTGACGCGTTCTGCGTTAGAACCACGCACATTAATGTACGTATAGCCAATTCCTGCGCCAGCATCAGAAGACGTTACAACAGAAGGTAAATAGTTCAATAAAATCGGAATGTCTTGTCCTAAATTACGTTTAGCGATTTCTTCTTTTGTAAGATTAGAATGTGTTACTGGCGAGTTTGCCTTTACGCGAACCGCAGCAACCAATACTTCGTCTAACACATTGTTTTCTGGTTGCAAATTAAAATTAACAATAACATTTTGATTGGTAATTGTAATCGTTTTTGAAACGGATTTGTAACCAATAAAACGGACTTCAACTTCATGTGTTCCAGTAGAAACTTTTAGTTGGTACTTTCCTTCAAAATCAGAGGAAGTTCCTTTGTTTGCATTTTTGATAAAAACAGCAGCGCTAACTAATGGCTCTTTGTTTTCATCGACAATTTTTCCAGAAATTATAAAACTCTGGGAGTTTACAAGCATGCTTGTAAACAAGAATAAAAAAAAGATGTTTTTTTTCATTTTAAAAAAATTTAAAACGAATAAAAAGAGGTAATTATTCTTGTGATTAATATTTGAATAATTAATTGTCATTACGAGGAGTTTACGACGTGGTAATCTCTTTTTAAGATTGCTTCTGATTAAAAAATCATCGCAATGACGGTTTTATAAATTCCTAAACAGCATTACCTGTTCTAGGTTCAATGGGTATGATCTCAGCCTTTTTGTAAGTTGAAAGTTAAAAAGTTAAAAGTTTGAAGGTTTGAAAAAACTACTTACTGATAACTGTTCACTGATAACTGTAAAAGCACCCCTTTATGAGAACGTTGCAAAAGTAGATTAGATTTTTGAATTAGAAAACAACTAAATGATTTTTTTGTAGATTTGATTTTTAACAAAAAATAATATGAATACTTTAAACGGATTAGAAACTTGGCATGAATTTGTGAAAAATAAAAATCATGAAAACTTAAGTCATTTTATAGATGATGAAGCCATACTATATTCTCCAATTGTTTTTAAACCAATTGAAGGAAGTTTTATGGTAACTATGTATTTGATGGCAGCTGCAGAAATTATTGCAAATAACAACTTTAAATATGTTAGGGAAGTTTGTGATAATGAAAATGCAATGCTAGAATTTATTACTGAAATTGATGGAATTTCTGTAGAAGGAATTGACATGATTAAATTTACCAAAGAAGGAAAATTAAAAGAAATTAAAGTAATGATTCGTCCATTAAAAGCGGTGAATATTGTACACCAAAAAATGGGAGAATATTTGCAAAAAATGAATTCTTAATAAAGTTTAGGTTTTTTCCGCAATGCTTTTTTTACAGAAATTTTCTTTTTTGCCTCTGCTTTCCTTTTGACAGAAGCTTTGCTTGGTTTTGTGGGCTTTCGCTTTTTAGGAATGATTAATCCTTGTGTAATAATGGCTAAAAAACGTTGAATTGCCAATTCTTTGTTCTTATGCTGACTTCTACTTTCATCACAAGTTAAAATTAGCACGTTTTCTTTTGTGAGTCGAGTTGCTAAGTTTTTAAGTAGCAAGTTTTTTTCTTCCTCAGAAAATTGGGCAGAGTTTTCTACATCAAAAAATAATTCGATTTTAGACGACACTTTATTTACATGTTGTCCGCCAGCACCGCCACTTCTGGTGGCTTTAAAATTGAGTTCCTTTATGAGTTTTTCTGTGTCCAAAACAAGTTCTTATTTTCCTAAACTTTTAGAAAAGGAAGTTAGGTTTTTTCTGTTTGCAATCAATTTATCAATTGCTTTAACGGCATTTTGTAAACGAGTTTCCTTGTTGCCATCCAATAAAATATATGGGCGATTGTATTTTTTTAAAGCGTTTTCAAAAGCATCAAACATTTCTCTTCGCAAACCTGGCCGGTCACGTAAATCGTCTTCTTCCCAAGGTGTATCTATAAAGGTTAATAAATACAAATCATACTTGTTATTTTTTGCCGCTTTGTCTAATAATGGATCAACAAATCCACCATAATATTCTTCAGAATATACTTTGGTTTCTAATAAATCTGTGTCGCAAATTAAAACACGATCGGCTTTTTTAACCAGTTTATTTTCCAATTTCATTTGCCCGATTGCAATCGGAACCAAATCTTCAGCTTCACAAGTTTTACGTTCGTTATTCCATTTTTTTTGCAAATATTCTCTTGCAAATTCTGGTGCCCAAACCGTATTGTAATGACGAGCAAGTTGTTTAGAAAGTGTTGTTTTTCCAGTAGATTCTGGTCCAAATAAAACAATTTTTATAATGTTTGCTGGTTGCTGTCTAAGCTTTTCTTCCATGCGTTATATCCTTGAAATGCTAAAATTAAAAAAATGGTGTATTGTATTCCTGTAAAACCATATCCTTTTATAAAATACAAAGGAACAGAAACAATATTAGTTACAATCCAAAAAGTCCAATTTTCTATTTTTTTATTTGCCATTAACCACATTGCAACAAAAGCAGAAGCAGTTGTAAAAGTATCAATATATGGGGTTACACTTCTAAAGTTTTCTAAAGAATTTAAATGCGAAAATACATGTTTTATACTTTCAAGAACACTTAGTTGAGTATCAATAACATCATATTTTCCATAAATAAACAACACAAAAACTGCAGTAAAAACAAAAATACCAAGAGCTTTCAATTTATCTTTGTTGTTGGTTCCTGAAATAGGAATATGATGATTTTTATCATCGGTAATTTTGTTCCACATATACCATCCATACAAACTCATAATTGTATAATAGATATTGATGATTAAGTCTCCATACAAATTCCATTGAGATAATAAATAAACGTAAATTCCGGTGCTGATTATTCCAGTAGGAAAAACTAAAATGTTCTCTTTTTTGGCGTAAAAAACACTAACAATTCCAAAAGATGCGGCTACAATTTCTAGAAATATATTTAGAAAAGTTGCTGTTTGATAAGGTTTTAAAAAAAAGTCAAAAATTTCTGACATTGATATGATTTGAAACGTAAAAATAACACATTTTGTCAGTTCGAGTGATTTTTTCAATTGAAATGAGAAAAAATTGTACCTGCCTGCCGGTAGGCAGGTCGAGAACTATCTTATAGGTTTGTTATTTTTGAGAAAGTATGTGAATTTAAATTGAGTTATTACGGATTCCTGCCAGAGTTTATCTTGAGCGAAGCCGAAAGGCAGGAATGACAAACAAGTTATTTTTTTAAATCATTAAAAAAAGCAATATTTTTTTCAAAAGCTGTTCCAATAACCACCAAATCTGCTCCAGCATTAAAGGCGGTTTCTACTTGTTGTTTTGATTTAATTCCGCCACCAATTAGTAAAGGAATATTAAGATTATCAGAAACTTTTTTTATGATTTTTTTACTGATAACCTTTGTGGCTCCAGAACCAGCTTCAAGATAAATCAATTTTTTACCAGAAAATTTTCCTGCTAAAGAAGTATTTACAATTAAATCAATATTGTTTTGAGAAATCGGTTTTGTATTGCTTACTTTTTGAACAGCAGTTTCGCTTCCACCATCAATTAAAAGATAACCAGTCGGAATAATTTCTAAATCCGTTTGCTGTAAAATCGGAGCAGCTTTTACCTGTTGTTCAATTAAATACTCGGGATTTCTGCCAGAAAGTAAACTTAAAAACAAGATTCCGTCTGCTTTATTTGTAATCTGATGTACATCACCAGGGAATAAAATAACAGGAAGTTTTGTTGCTTTTTTTATTTCAGAAACAAGGTTTTCTGTTTGATTATTTTTATCGGTACTTCCACCAACAAAAATATGTGTTGCAATAGATTGATGTACTTTTTTAAAAAAGGAAGATACCATTTTAAGTTCCATTTTTTCAGGATCAATTAAAACTGCGAGTAGTTTTTTGCCTTCTTTTTTTGCCGATATAATGTGTTGATAAATGTTCATATTAAATTTCAAAAATACGTCATTACGAGGAAGAATGACGAAGTAATCTGTTTCTTAAATAAGAAATTGCTTCGTTCCTCGCAATGACAAAACTTTGCCACTTTTTATAACTTTGCAACTCTTTTCAAAAAGCATACACACAAGTAAAACCTTCAAACTCTAAAAAGTAAACCTGATAGGTATTTGTTTCATTATTATAATCGATAGTTCCGCTTGTTTTTTCATCTTCAAACTTAAAATCTTCTATATAAATATGTTCTAAAAAGCGAAGTTTTTTCTTCCCGAAAATTTTATACAATGATTCTTTTGCTCCCCAAACAATGGTTAATTTACTAATTAATGCATCTGCATTTGCAATGGTTTTGTATTCTTGAAAAGGTGTAAATTTATGTGCTATTTTTAAAATTTTATCGCGCTGCATTTCAATATCGATTCCTACAGGAACTTTATCAGAAATTATAATTCCGGTAAAAGTAAATGAATGAGTTATTGAAATGTATTTGCCATTTTTTAAATGCGGTTTACCAAATTCATCATACATTAAATCTGCATCAACCAAACCCACTTCTTTGAGTAAATGACGAATGCTTAAAAAGCCTCTTTGATGCAATTCAGATTTCATAGAATCTAAACGGTTTTTGCTATTCTTAGTCAATTCTATTCCTTGTGATAAATCAACCAATGGCTGCTCAATCTTCCAAATCAATACTTTAGTAGAATTATTAACATTTATCGTTTTGTAAAGAGGCATAAATTTTAAAAGTTATTATGTAACTTTGCAGTTCTAAATTTTGATATAAAAACAAATATACTAATATGAGCACAAAAACAGCTTACGTACCAAACAAAGTTAAGGATATTTCTTTAGCTGCTTGGGGAAGAAAAGAAATGGATTTGGCAGAGGCAGAAATGCCAGGATTAATGTCGTTAAGAGAAGAATACAAAAATTCACAACCATTAAAAGGAGCAAGAATAGCAGGATGTTTACACATGACAATTCAGACTGCTGTTTTAATTGAAACTTTACAAGCGTTAGGAGCAGAAGTTACTTGGAGTTCTTGTAATATTTTTTCCACACAAGATCAGGCAGCTGCTGCAATTGCTGCTGCAGGAACTGCTGTGTATGCATGGAAAGATATGACAGAAGAAGAATTTGACTGGTGTATAGAACAAACTTTATTTTTTGGTGAAGACCAAAAACCTTTAAATATGATTCTTGATGATGGTGGAGATTTAACAAACATGGTGTTGGATAAATACCCAGAATTGGCAGCAGGAATCAATGGTTTATCAGAAGAAACTACAACTGGAGTTCACCGTTTATACGATAGAGTAAAAGCAGGAACTTTGCCAATGCCAGCAATTAATGTAAACGATTCTGTTACAAAATCTAAGTTTGATAATAAATATGGATGTAGAGAATCTGCAGTGGATGCAATTAGAAGAGCAACCGATATTATGTTAGCTGGTAAACGTGTAACTGTTTGTGGTTATGGTGATGTTGGAAAAGGAACAGCTGCATCTTTTAAAGGAGCAGGTTCTATTGTAACGGTTACAGAAATCGATCCTATTTGTGCTTTACAAGCTGCAATGGACGGATTTGAAGTAAAGAAATTAGAAACTGTTGTTGCAAATTCTGATATCATTATTACAACAACTGGAAATAAAGATATTATTCAAGGGCGTCATTTTGAAGCAATGAAAGACAAAGTGATTGTTTGTAACATTGGACATTTCGATAACGAAATTGACATGGCTTGGTTAAATGGAAATCACGGAAAAACAAAAGACACCATCAAACCACAAGTTGATAAATACAATATCAACGGAAAAGATATTATCATTTTAGCAGAAGGACGTTTGGTAAATTTAGGTTGTGCAACCGGTCATCCAAGTTTTGTAATGTCTAATTCATTTACAAACCAAACGTTGGCTCAAATTGAATTGTGGACAAACAAAGACGCTTACGAAAACGAAGTGTATATGTTACCAAAACATTTGGATGAAAAAGTGGCAAAATTACACTTAGCTAAAATTGGTGTTGAGTTAACAGAATTACGTTCTGATCAAGCTTCTTATATTGGTGTAACTGTTGATGGTCCTTACAAACCAGAACATTATAGATACTAAAAAAAAAAGAGGAGTTAGATTTTTAGAACGCTAACGTTTTTAGAAATTAGACCTTCTTGTCATTCCTGCGAAGGCAGGAATCTCATTATAAAGATTCGAAAAACCCTTACATTTATTTGTGAGGGTTTTTCTTTTTGGGCGTTTTAACAGGCTATCCACTTTATCTTTTTATAACTGTCATTGCGAATCACGCTTTTTCTGCGTGATGCGGCAATCTCATTTTAAGGAAGAGATTACTTCGTTCCTCTCGTAATGACGATTTTTAAAAAAAGTTATAAAAAGGATGCCGTTTCTATCCTTAACGCATGGGTTATATAATTTTTAAAAAGTAGTGTCACATCTCGATACAAATTTGATTTTTCATCAAATTTGTATCGAGATGTTTCTCAATGATTACTTTTCAGTACCTTTCAAAAAAATAAACTCTAAATGAAAGTAGTAAACACTAAAATCTTAGAAAACAGATTAGCACTTTTAGAAAGTTATATTCCAGATTTTGAAAAAACGAATAAAACGGTTTCAAAAGCGAGTGTTGCGTGGCATTTAGACCATAGTTTAAAAGTGATAAATACTGTTATCATAAACATGCAAAAATCAGATCCTGCTTTGTATGAAAACAATTTTAAGTTTCTAGGAAAAGTGTTTTTAAAGCTTGGCTTTTTCCCAAGAGGAAAAGCCAGAGCACCAAAATATGTAAAACCGCCAGAAGTTATTTTAAAATCAGACATTAATACACAGTTAGCAGAAGCAAAACAACACATAAAAGCAATTCAAGATTTGGATGAAAACGCCTATTTTAAACATCCTTTGTTTGGAAACACAAATAAGTTTAGAGTAGTTCGTTTTTTAGATACACATACAAATCATCATTTAAAGATTGTAAAAAGTATGTTGAAGTAGTTTTATCCCAACCAACCATCTCTATCTAAACTTCTATATTGAATGGCTTCTGCAATATGAGTTGGAGAAATATTTTTTTCAGCGTCTAAATCGGCAATAGTTCTCGCCACTTTTAAAATTCGATCGTATGCTCTAGCAGATAAATTTAATTTTTCCATCGCAGTTTTTAATAAAGACATGCTTTCATCAGACAATTTGCAATATTTTCTGATTTGTTTTACATTCATTTGTGCATTGTAATGCAAGTTTTCAAAAGTTGTAAAACGCTCAGACTGAATTTCTCTTGCCGCCGTAACACGTTTTCTTATTTCAACAGAAGATTCTCCTTTGCGCTCTTCTGTCAATTTTTCAAAAGGAACGGGAGTTACTTCTATATGAATATCAATTCGGTCTAATAAAGGTCCAGAAATTTTGCTTAAATACCGTTGCATTTCTTGTGGAGAAGAGGTCATTGGTGAATTTGGATCGTTAAAATATCCAGACGGACTTGGATTCATACTAGCAACTAACATAAAACTACTCGGATACGTAACTGTAAATTTTGCTCTAGAAATGGTAACTTCTCTGTCTTCTAACGGTTGACGCATGACTTCTAAAACGGTTCGTTTAAATTCTGGTAATTCGTCTAAAAACAAAACGCCGTTATGCGATAAAGAAATTTCTCCAGGTTGCGGATATTGTCCGCCACCAACTAAAGCAACATCAGAAATGGTGTGATGCGGACTTCTAAACGGCCGTTGATATAACAATCCGTTGTTCTTTGTTTTACCGACAACAGAATGAATTTTTGTTGTTTCCAAAGCTTCATGCAATGTCATTGGCGGTAAAATAGAGGGCAATCGTTTTGCCAACATGGTTTTTCCTGATCCTGGCGGACCAATTAAAATAATATTATGACCACCAGCAGCAGCAATTTCCATGCAACGCTTAATCGATTCTTGTCCTTTTACATCAGAAAAATCAAACTCTGGGAAATCGACATTTTTATAAAATTCTGCTCGTGTATCTACAACAGTTGGCTGTATTTTTTCATCACCATTAAAATGATTGATGACTTCCATGATAGTAGAAACTCCTAAAATTTCTAAATTATCAACGATTGCAGCTTCTTTGGCATTTTCATTTGGTAAAATAAGATATTTGAAGCCTTCTTCTCTTGCTTTAATAGCGATAGGCAAAGCACCTTTTATGGGTTGTAAACTTCCGTCTAAAGACAATTCTCCCATAATAACATATTCCTTAATGTTTTCTGATTGTATTTGTTTTGAAGCAGCTAAAATTCCGATAGCCAAAGTTAAATCATACGCAGCTCCTTCTTTTCTAATATCAGCTGGCGCCATATTAATAATAATTTTTTTACCTGGTAATTTGTACGCATTATTGTTTAGTGCTGCAGATATTCGATAGGAACTTTCGCGAACAGCGTTATCAGGTAAACCAACTAAATGGTAACCAATTCCTTTATCAATATTTACTTCAACGGTAATTGTTGTGGCATCAATGCCAAAGACGGCACTTCCATAGACTTTTACTAGCATTTTTTCTTTTTCTTAAAAGTAAGAAAATTTTTCAACTTAGATAATGTTCTTAAAGTCTTGTTAAATAATGTTAAATAGAAGTTGTTATATAAGTAAGCATCATACATTTATGGCTTTAAATTTTTAGAACATTCCAATTGAAAGGTTCTTAGGGAAATGTTAAAGAAATATTAAAAAAAAATTGCAGTTAAACCATTACAAGTTTTCTAAGTCTTAGCAGAAGCTAGAGATAATAGCTTGTAAATGTAAAAACAAACAAATCAATATAAAGAATAATGATTAAATCAATCACAATTAAACTTGTAGTATTCGCTTTACTATTAGTTTCTACAAGTACAATTGCTCAGAGCATCTCTGGTAGAGTTTTAGATGAAGAAAAGAATCCTTTAGAATTTGCTTCTGTAGCGGTGCTAAATGCTGCAGATTCTACTCTAGTAAGTTATGCCAGTACAGATACTAAAGGAAATTTTAAAGTGATAGAAATATCGAACGGAAAAAGAATTTTTCAAATTAACTTATTAGGATATGAAGTATATCAAAAAACGATTGATTTTGCTGGGAAATCTTTAAATTTTGGAACAATAACGTTAAAAGAATTAGATAACACTTTAGACGAAGTAAATATTACAGCGGTAATTCCAATTTCGATTAAAAAAGATACAATGGCTTTTAATGCAAAAGCGTTTAAAGTAAGAGTTGATGACACGGTTGAAGATTTATTAAAAAAATTACCAGGTGTAGAAGTTGATGCAGACGGAAAAGTAAAAGCACAAGGTGAAGATGTTTCTAAAGTATATGTAGATGGAAAAGAGTTTTTTAGCGGAGATCCTTCAGTTGCATTAAAAAACTTATCTGCAGATGCAATCAAGAAAATTGAATTAATTGATGAGAAAAGTGATAAAGCAAGAGTTACTGGAGTAAATGATTCTGATAGAACTAAAGTAATTAATTTAACATTAAAAGACGATCGAAAAGTAAATGATTTTGGTAAGTTTCAAGGTGGTTATGGTTCTGATTCTCGTTATTTAACCAGTTTAAACTTCAATCGTTTTACTCCAAAAATGCAGATTTCTATTATTGGTAGAGCAAACAATGTAAATAGTTCTGGTTCTGATATATCTGAAATTATGTCTTTTGGTGGTGGAGGAGGCCGAGGAGGTTTTAGAGTTAGTAGAGGTGGAAGTGGAGGAACTACTTCTGGGTTTATTACTACTGGTATTGCAGGCTTTAACTTAGGATATGAGCTAAAAAAGAAACAAAATTTAAATGCAGATTATTTTTATAATTACACAAATTCAGAATCTGGAAATGTGATTTCTAAAAGAACAGAATTTGTTGGAACAGATAAATTATATTCGGAAAGTAAATCTACTAGTGAAAGTGAAACAAAATCTAACAAAGCAAACTTTAGTTATATAGATAGATCTAGTGATTTAAAAACGGTTACGCTTAGAGGAAGATTAAATTCTAGTAATACAAGTGGGAATAGCTTAAGTACTTTTGATGCTTTTAAAGCGAATGACCCAAGTGTTAAAGAATTACAAAATGGCGAAATATCTAATAGTGATAATAAAAGTAACAGCGCAACTGTTAATCTAGATTATATTAAAAGATTTAACAAAACAAGCAAACGTAATATAGAATTTGAATTCGATTTTTCTTCTACTAGAAGTGATAATAATAGCGGAAATACGAATACCAAGAAATATGAGGATCCTTTAAAAATTGATGAAAAAACAACAAGTACACAAAAAAGCAATAATAAAGGAAGAGATATTAATGTTGAGTTACAATATACAGAACCATTAAACGATAAACATTTTATTGAAATTGGAGCTGGATTAAACACAATAAATAATGATGAATATACAGATCAATCACAATCATTAAATGGCTCTACAAATACTGAATCTACTTTTATAGCTGATTTATTTGAAGAAAAAAGAACCACTTATGGTAATGTAGATTACAGGTATAATAATGAAAAAACAACAGTAACTATTGGAACTGAGTTTGAAGAGCAAACACAAAATTTTGGATTAAGAAATGGTTTAGATTATAACAGAAAATACACAAGTTTAAATCCTTCATTTAGATTTAGATATCGTCCAAAACAAGGAAGTTGGGTTTTCTTTAGATATAGAAAATCGTTAGATTTACCTAGTTTGAGTAGAGTTTCTCCAGTAATTAATAACTTTAATCCATTGTATATTAGAAAAGGAAACCAAGACTTAACTCCAGAAACAAGTCATTCTTTATTTGGTATGTACGGAAACTACAACTTTGTTACCGGATTTAGTTTCTTCGCATATTTAAGTTATAATAGTACTAGTAATGCAATTGTAAATAAAGAAGATACAGATATTGCAACTCGAATTAGAACCAGTAGCTATGTTAACTTAGGAAACAGAGATAACTTTAGTGCAGATATAAATTTTGGTAACCGATTAAAAAAATTAGGGATTCGGTATAATTTAGGTGTAAATATGTCAACAAATAATTATCAATCTGTAATTAACAATATTAACAATAAAACCAATTCTAAGAATACTAGTATTAGAGTTTCATTAGAAAATAATAAGAAAGATTTTTTAGACATGTCTATTGGGGCAAACATTAGTAGAAACAATACTACCTTCTCTGGTACAACTTCAAATAGAGAATATATACAACAATCGTATTATATAAAATCTGATTGGAACATCACAAAATCATTTAACATTAACACACAATATAAATACGATATTTATACAGATAGTAATTTTGGAACAGATCAATCTGTGCCAATTTGGAATGCTTCTATTTCGTACAATTTCCTTAAATCTAAAGCAATGAATATAAAGTTAACGGCGTTAGATTTATTAAACAAAAACATTGGATTTGCTAGAAATAGTTCTGATAACTTCTTTGAAGAAACTACTAAAGATGTGTTAGGAACTTATTACATGGTTAGTTTAACTTATACGCTAGGAGCTCAACAAAAAAGCACTAGAAGTAGAGGTGGTAGAGGCGGAGGACGACCTAGACATTAGAAAAATAACATTTTATATAAAAAAAGCAGCTACATTTTTTGTAACTGCTTTTTTTATGCTTTAAATTCAATTAATATTTTGCAGGTTTTCCGTTAGATGTACTTTCTTTTATAAAGTTTCTAATATCATCATTTGCAGTTTTTAAATCAGGTTTACGTAAGTACATCATATGTCCGCTTCTATACCCTTTAAAATGCATTCTATCTTTTAATTTTCCGCTTGGGTCAACTTGCCACATTGTATATTTCGTATTAAAATAAGTTGTCGCTCCATCATAATAACCAGCTTGAAATAATACATTTAAATACGGATTTGTAGCCATCGCTTTGCGTAACTCTTCACGTGTGTTGTTATTTCTAAAATCCCATGGATGTACAGAGCCAAACATATTGTATTTTACATCTGTATTAAAATTAAGATGTTCTTTAATGTACAAATTAATTGCGGGGGTAAAAGAGTGTAGCCAAGACGTTAATTCTGAATTGTAATCTGGAGAATCACCAGCTTCTTTTTTATCGATTCCTAAATATCTAGAATCTAGTCTTCCAATAGTTTTACCGTTTTTGTTTCTCAATAATTCTTTCCAAAAGAAACTATTTGGAATCTCTAAATTGTGTTGTAAAATTACTTTTTTAGACAAACCTGTATAGTAAGCCATCTTTTCTGCAATTTGATTTTTTTCTGTAGCACTTATAAATCCGCCTTTAGCAATAGCAGGCATTAAAGAGTTAATAGCAAAATCTTCAGATTCTGGTAAAATATTTAGTAAATCTTTGTTTTGTAATGTTGGAGATAACATTTTATGATACCAAGCTGCTGCAGTAAAGTACGGGAAATCAATTGAGGAAGCGACAGCATCATCAGAATTTTTTGCTCCATAATCTGCAGGAGAAACTAAAATAACACCGTTTAAATACATCCATTCGTTACTTTGTAAAGCATTTGCCAAACCAGAAACTCTGGTTCCTCCATAGCTTTCGCCAATAATATATTTTGGTGATGACCAACGATTATTTCTAGAAACAAAATTGGTAATCCATTCTGCTAAATATTTTACATCCGCATTTACACCAAAAAAATCTGCCTTGTTTACTTTTTTACCTTTGCGCTCAACGATTCTAGAATAACCTGTATTTACCGGATTTATATAAACAATATCTGCAACATCTAAAACAGAATGTGGATTACTTTTATATCCGTAAGGCTGTACAGGATACCCTTCGTCATCAATATTTAAAATATTTGGACCTGTATAAGCTAAATGCATCCAAACTGATGCAGAACCTGGTCCACCATTAAATGAAATTAATAAAGGTCTGCTAGCTGTATTTACATTATTTGTTCTTTTGTAATAGGTGTAAAATAAAGTTGCTTTTGCGTTTCCTTCGTTATCCCAGACAGGTTGAGTTCCTGTATAAGCAGTATAACTTATCTTATTTCCTTTAATTGTTGTTGTATGATTAGTTACAACTGTGGTATCTGTCGGAATTATTCTTTTTTGTGCGTAAGAGTTAATTGTTAAACACAAAAAAACTAAAATGATTACAAATTTTACTTTCATGATTTGGTTACTTTTTTATAAAAGTAACCAAATTATCTGAATTTAATTTTTATCTAATATAGTTATTTAGAAGTTTTCTTAAATTTATCTAAACCTTCTTTTAGCCAATTATAGTAAGTATTCCTATCCGTATATTGTTGTGCCTTATGTAAAATTTCTAAATCTGGACTTATTAATACATAATACGGTTGCGAAGCTGTTTTGAAATTAATGGCTTGAAATGTTGCCCACTTATCTCCAATAGTTTGTATTTTTTTAAGATTTCCGTTTTTCTTTATAAAGTTAAATTGCACATTTTCTGGTAACTCTTTTCTGTCATCAACATATAGAGAAATGAGTACATAATTTTCATTTATAAGTGTAAAAATATCGTTTTCTACCCAGACATTTTCTTCCATTTTTCTACAATTTACACAAGCCCAACCAGTAAAATCTAACAAAATAGGTTTGTTTTTTTCTTTAGCATATTGTAATCCTTCATCAAAATCTTTAAAGCAACTTAAACCTAATGGGCAATTTGTGTTTTTTTCATAAATACTATAAAATTGTGGAGGTGGAAAACCACTTAACAATCTTAAATCCCAAGTAGGGTTTTTCATTGTTCCAGGAATTAAATATACTACAAAAGCGATTACTAAAATTCCAAAAGAAATTCTTGAAAAAGATAGTTTTTTTATTTTAGAATCGTGCGGGAATTTAATTTTAGCGAAAAGATACAACGCCAATCCAATAAATATTACAATCCAAATTCCGATAAATATTTCGCGTTTTAAAATTCCCCAATGCTCAACTAAATCTGCATTTGATAAGAATTTAAAAGCAAAAGCTAATTCTAAAAAACCTAAAACAACTTTTGTTGTATTTAACCATCCGCCAGATTTTGGTAGCGAATTTAACCACCCTGGAAATAATGCAAATAATGCAAAAGGTAAAGCTAACGCTAATCCAAAACCACTCATTCCTGCAGTTAATTGCATTGCGCCACCATCAGAAGTTAATGAACCTGCTAATAACGAACCTAAAATGGGGCCGGTACAGGAAAATGAAACGATTGCCAATGTTAGTGCCATAAAAAAGATTCCTATTATTCCTCCAACTCCAGAAGCCGAATCCATTTTATTTCCCCAAGAAGCTGGTAATGTTAGTTCGTAATATCCAAAAAATGAAAATGAAAAGAATACTAAAATGGCAAAAAAGAAAATATTTAACCAGACGTTTGTAGAAATATTATTTAAAATTTCTGGATCTAAACTGTCTAAAAAATGGAATGGAATACTTAGTAGAATATAGATGATTACTATAAATAAGCCGTATAAAATAGCATTGGTAATTCCTTTTCTTTTGTTTTGCGAATGCTTAGTAAAAAAAGAAACCGTTAACGGAATCATAGGAAAAACACAAGGTGTTAAAAGGGCTAATAAACCACCAGCAAAACCAAGTAATAATATATTTAATAAGTTAGAACTTTCATTAGAACTTGAACTGTTTGTGCTTTTTAAAAGTTCAGTATTTTTTAAATCTAACCTTAATTTAGCACTTAATAACTTGCTTTTCTCATCTAAAGTAACAATTTCTTTTTCTGATGCTTTTCCTTTTAATGTAAATGTAAAATCTTCATCTATTTGAATACAAACTCCATTAATTTCTTTACAAACTTGCCCTGTTAAATTTAAACTCACTTCATTAATTGTAGCGGCGTTTAATACAATTCGTTGTTTTAAAACTGCGTTATGATCAAAATAAGATTCATAGACTTCAAAAATTTTACTATATTTTTTTATCGTGTCACTCTCTACAGCTTTACCAATCAATTTAAAATTAGCAGTTTCACTTCTTTTTTTAATAACTATTGGTAAAGACCCGCCTTCTTCTGTAAACTGAGAATAGAGATGCCAACCAGGAATAATGGTAGCAGACATAATTAAATCATACTCTGTGTCACTAATTTTTTCAAATGAAGAAGACCAAGTAACTGGAGTTTCTGTTTGTGCATTTACAACACTAGTGAAACTAATAAAAAAGGCAAATAACAGAAGTAGTTTTTTCATTTACGATTAAGGGTTTTTTTATTTTTTTGGTTTAATTACAATTTCATATTGATCTGCTTTTCGTAAAACTTTTTT
Source organism: uncultured Flavobacteriaceae bacterium (assembly GCA_963974245.1). Taxonomy (GTDB): domain Bacteria; phylum Bacteroidota; class Bacteroidia; order Flavobacteriales; family Flavobacteriaceae; genus Polaribacter. The sequence goes on from CAXBBY010000002.1 coordinate 71,054, forward strand.
AGCGAAACGTTGAACGTCTTTTTTTGTGATTGACTTTACAATGTTTTCAAAGTTTTTAGGATCGTTCATGTTAAATCCTTCGTTTACATAGTTCAATAATAAACTCATGTCAAAACGATTATAATTTTTTTGTTGCTCTCTGTCTTTTAGGTAATTTGCTAACGTTTTTTCTAAATCTACCTGTTGTATATTTCCTTTCGCTATTTTCTCAATTTCTTTATGTACAATAGCAACTAAAGTTTCTACTTTATCAGGATTAGAATCAAAACCAACAGTAATTGTTGCTTCTTGTTTAGGTCTTTTAGTAACTCTTGCAAAAGCACTTGCACCATAAGTACCACCCTCTTGCTCTCTTAATGTTTCTGTAAAACGAAGTTTTAAAATATCTCCAACAGCTTTTGCAATTAGCGAATTTTTTAAACTGTATTTGTAGTCGTTTTTATAAGAAATCCTTACTGTGCTTTTGGCATCTTCCATTTTTAAATAAATATCTTTATCAATCTTTTTACTTATCCATGGTGTAGAATTGTCTTTCCACTCTTCTTTTGCTTCATTTTTTGTTGGAATACTAGCAATGTATGTTTCTAATAAAGGTTTTAATACAGTTGGCTTTACATCACCAATAATAAAAAAAGTAAAATCTGCAGCATTCTTAAAACGTGCTTTGTATATAGATTTAATTTTATCAAAAGAAACATCGTTAACAAGAGATTTGTTAAACAATCGATGCTTAGGATTGTTTTTTCCGTACAAAGTTACTGTAATACTATCGCTAATTTTTTGAGAAATATTTTTGCTTCTACTCACAATAAAGTTATCCAAATTGTTCATCAAAACTTTAAATCCATTTTCATCAAAACGAGGTTTTACAAAACGTAAATGAACCATTTGCAATAATGTTTCTACATCTTTTGTAGATGATGTACCACTAATGCTTTCTGATAAACTTGACAACCGAATAGTAGTATTTGCATTTTTACCCGCTAGTACTTTTTTAAGATCTGTGGCAGAATAATCTCCTAAACCAGACAGCTGAACAACACTTCCTAACATACTTGCAGAAGGTAAATCTTCGTCTTTTATTAAAGATAACCCACCATAACTTGTTGCATTTAATTGTATTTTATCTTTGTTTTTGTCAACAAACTTATAGTGTACTTTAATACCATTGCTTAATGTAAAAGTAGTAGATCCAATTGTATTGTTTTTTTCTTCCTTTACAATACTTCCTTTTTGTATGTTTAATCCAGAGATAAGAGTTTTTCCGCTAAACCCATCTGCATACGGTGTTAAAGTTGCATTATTTTCTGATGCATTTATAATTGTTTCTACATCAGATTTTGTTAAGTTCTTTTCAGTATCAACACCCGTAACTGTAATATATCTGTTGTTTTTTGTATATAGTTTTAGGAGTGATTGATGTACTTCTTTTGGGGTTAACTTTTTTAGAATAACTTTTACAAGATCAAATTCTTTTTCGATGTCTGTAATGGTATTGTTCTCTAAATAATCTTGTTGAATAGTTCTTGCAATTTGTCTATGAGAAACATCTTTTTTTCTTTTGATTTGATTCTCGTAAGAACTTACAAGTTGTTTTACACTTCTAGAAATTTCTTCATTTGTAAAGCCAAATTTTACGGCTCTATTAATTTCATCAAAAACAGTTTTTAAAGCTTCCTGTTGTTTGCTTGGTTTTGGTACAATGCTTGCAGAAAACGCATTTGATGATTTAGAAAAACTACCATAACTTATACCAGCACCTAAAAAGGGAGCAGTTGGTTTTTGAGAAATTTCACTAATTCTAGCTGTTAACATAGAAGTTGCCATTCTATTTAGCGTGCTTTCTTTTAAATCTGCAACTGTTTTTGGGGTTAAAGATTTTGGATGTCTAATACCAAAACTAAGTCTAGCAGTAGTTACTTCTTTATCTGTTGCTAAAGAATATCCTAAATCTGTGTTTTCTGGGATGTTTACAATAAATCGTTTTTTCGGATTTTTAACCGCAGGAATTTTAGAAAATAATGTAATAATTTTTTTCTCTATTTCTGCAACATCTATATCTCCAACAACAGCAATAGCTTGCAAATCTGTTCTGTACCAATCATGATAAAAATCACGTAATGCTTTGTATTTAAAATTATCTACAACATCCATAGAACCAATTGGTAAACGATTAGCATAAATAGTATTGTTAAACATAGCTCCAAGGTTTTGCTTCAAAACTCTCATTCCTCCACTTTGTCTTGTTCTCCATTCTTCTTTTATTACGCCTCTTTCTGCATCAATTTCTGTGTCTGTAAGTAGTAAATAGTTAGACCAATCATTTAAAATTAATAAACCAGTATCTATAAGTTCTGGAGTTGTTGGAATATTATTTATGTTATAAACTGTTTCGTCAAAAGAAGTATATGCATTAATATCTCTACCAAAAATAAGTCCTTTTTTTTCTAAGGTATTTAAAATTCCTTTTCCTTTAAAATGTTTGGTTCCGTTGAAAGCCATGTGCTCAAGAAAATGTGCCAACCCTTGTTGATCGTCATTTTCTAAAATTGAACCTACATTTTGTATAATATAAAAACTTGCTACATTCTTGGTAACACCTGTTTTTTTTATGTAATAGGTCATTCCGTTTGCCAATACTCCTTTTTTAAAAGAGATGTCTTTTGGTAATGGATTGTTTAAATTAATTTCTTGGGCAATTGCAACACTACCAATAAATAATAATGCTACGAACGTAAATTGATTGAGTATCTTTTTCATTTTTAATTTAAATAAAATAAGTCGATAAATGTACAAAAAATCAATAAAAAATTAGTTTTTTGAAGTAGCTAAAAATAATTTTTTTAATTATTTAACAGTAAGTTTAAAGGACTCAACTATTTTAATGAAATTTTTAACACCTTCTTTGTAGTCTTGTTTGTACTAAACCGGATATCTTGTCTTTTACCAACAATCCAAATAATAGCATCATTAGAACATAACAACCACGTATTTTCTTTTTCAAGAAGAGAAAACTTTTCATCTTTAAAGTATTTAGAAACTTTCTTTTTCCCTTGCATTCCTGTTGGATAAAAAGAATCACCAATTTGCCATTTCCTTAAAACTAATGGAAATTTAATTTTGTCTAAATCAACAAAAATTATTTTATTATTTGTTTGAGTTATGTTTAATGCTTTCTCAAATTTTAAGAATATTGGAATCGTAATTTCCAACGTGTTTTCAGCAATTAAATAATCTAAATCTTTAGCTACATTTTTTATTTCTGTAAGTAATAAGAAATCTCTGTCCTTTAATAAACGATGTGTTTTTGAAAATACCATTTTGCCAGGTTGAGCATCTAATAAATCAACAACGTCGTTCCAAGCTGTAAAACCAAAATCTTTTAAAAGTTGATATACATATGCCTTTTGGTTTGTAGTTTCTTGAATTTGTACAATATCAATTTTTAGTGTTCCATCTTCTAAAACTCCAACCACTTTTTTTTTAAAACCAGCAATAGATTCATCAATTATATGTTGACTTTCCCGTAAGTGCTCAGAAGTTTTTTGAAAACTTTCTAATAAAGTTGGATTTATTTCTTTTAAAACAGGAACAATTTGATGTCTAATTTTATTCCGAACATACTTTGTAGAAGCGTTGCTCTTATCTTCTCTCCAATCAATATTGTTTTCTGTTGCGTAATTTTCAATTTCATCACGAGAAAAAATTAAAAAAGGGCGCACAATAGTATTGTTTATTTCTGGAATTCCAGTAAAACCTTCTAAGCCAGTTCCTCGTGTTAAATTGATGATAAAAGTTTCTAAATTATCATCTGCATGATGTGCTGTAATAACAAAATCAAAAAGATGCGCATTGGTTAATTCTTGAAACCAATTATATCGTAAATCTCTAGCAGCAACCTGAGTTGAAAGCTGATTTTTTTTTGCATATTTTTCTGTTTCAAAAGAGGTGATAAACGTTTTTAAATCAAGATTTTTACTTAAATTTTTTACAAATCCCTCGTCTTTGTCACTTTCTTTTCCACGTAAATTAAAGTTACAATGTGCTAAAGAAATATCAAAATTTAATTGATGAAATAGATGTGTTAGTACAACACTATCAACTCCGCCAGAAATGGCAATTAGTAGTTTTTTCTCTTTTAAAAAAGAAAATTTATGCTCGATATGTTGCTGTAATTTTTCTACCATTTGTTTGTAAAACTACTCTATTTAGTTGACTTGTTGATAGCTTGATAAAAAACTTGTTGCACTTTAGGTCGTATATTTAAATTGTAAATATTTCTGTGTTCTCTGCTTGGATATACTCTGTTTGATAAGAAAATAAAAATCAAATCGTTGGTTGGATCTGCCCAAACAAAAGTTCCAGTAAATCCAGAATGCCCAAAACTTTCTTTGCTTACTTCTGGCGCAGGATATGCTTTGTTAATTGGCAACGTGTCATTACCAATTAAAGGTTTGTCAAAACCCAAACCACGTCGATTGTCATTTTCTGGAAACTGCGTTTTTGTAAATTCTTGTAACGTACTTTTAGAAATGTATTGCTTAAAATTATAATAACCGTAATTGGAATACATTTGCATCATTTTTGCCAAATCTAACGCACCTCCAAATAAACCTGCGTTTCCTGAAATTCCGCCCATTAAAGCTGCATTTTCATCATGAACCCAACTTTTTGTCAAGTCTTTTCTAAACAACGAATCTATTTCTGTAGGAATAATATTGTTTGTAAAATTCTTTGTTTTTGGGGTAAATCCCAAAGTAGTTGCACCAAGTGGTTTGTAGAAATTTTCTTGTAAATAATTAGTGTAATTCTCGCTAGTGATGCTAGAAATAATCTTTGGAAACAATAAAAAAGACAATCCAGAATACTTGTATTTTTTAATGTCAGAAACTTTAGATCTGTTTATTTGACGATACATTTTGTTTTTAAATCGATCTTTTACAAAAATGTTTACATATGCTCGATTTGTAAATCTTTTTTTAGAAGTTGTTTTTACAAATCGAGATTTTAATGTTTTATTTTTCTTTAAAACATCATTCAAAAAAACAATGTACGGATTTAATCCTGCCTGATGTGCTAATACTTCTCTAACAGTTAAATTATTTTTGTCGTTTCTTCCTTGCCAAGGTTTCCAATAATTACTAAAAGGAATATCCAAATCGATTTTTCCTTCGTCATACAACTTCATAATTGCGGGTAACGGACCTAAAATTTTAGTAACAGAAGCAATGTCGTACAAATCATTTAATTCTACTTTTTTAATGCTGTCATACGTTTGAAAACCGTACGCTTTATGAAAAATAATTGTATGATTTTTAGCAACTAAAATTTGTGCTCCAGGAAACGCTTGTTGTTGGATTGCATCTGTAATAATAGAATCTACTTTTTGATATATAAATACCGAATCCATTTGCACTTCTGATGGATTACCATAGATTAACTTTTGAGCATTTAAAGAAAAACTCAAAGCAAAAAAACTCAAAAAAAGAATTTTTTTCGTCAACATTATTTTTGTACTTTTTTGTTTTTTAACATCCAAACTTGAATCATTTTTTTTAAAGAAACCTCTGGTTTTGGTAACGGAATTGTTCTCCCAAATTGTTTACTTCTATTAAATTTAGAATACACTATTTTGTGTTTCTTCCAATCTTCTGGATACAACTCAATAAATGTGTTAAAAACATCTTGAACTTGATATGTTCCATCTAAACCTGAAACTGTTTTACTAAATTTTTCGTCTTGATCGATAATCATATTAGTCAAATTTTGTTAGCGCATATTTCATGGCTTTGGCTTTTAATAAACACTCTTCGTATTCTTTTTCTGGAGTAGATTTTGATGTAATTGCACCACCTACAGAGAACGAAATATACTTTTTTTCTTCGTTGTACAAAATGCTTCTAATGACCACGTTAAAATCAAAATCGCCTTTAGGAGTAAAATATCCAACGGCGCCAGAATACAATCCACGCTTAGTTTCTTCTTGTTCTTCAATAATTTTCATTGCAGAAATCTTTGGTGCGCCAGTCATACTTCCCATCGGGTAAGTTCCTCTAATAATATCAACAGGATGTGTTGTGTTTTCTACTTCAGAAACTATGGTAGAAATTAATTGATGCACTTGTTTAAAAGAATATACTTTACATAATTCTTCTACTTTTACAGAACCTTTTATCGCAGTTTTAGATAAATCGTTTCGTACCAAATCTACAATCATAATATTCTCAGCACGCTCTTTTTCATCTCTTGCTAAATCAAAAGCAATTTGCTCATCATCTACTTTGCTAATCAATCTTTTTGCGGTTCCTTTTATGGGTTGAGAAATTACTTTTCTACCTTCTTTTTTGAGGTACCTTTCTGGTGATGCAGATAATAAATACTGATGCTCGCATTTTAAAAAGGTAGCAAAAGGTGGTTCAGAAATTGTATTTAAATGATGATACACTTTTAAAGGATTTATGGCTGTATTTTCTGCATAAAACTCTTGGCAAAAAGAAGCTTCGTAAATGTCTCCTCTGTTAATATGGTTCAAAATAGTGCTCACTTTTTGATAATACTCGTCTTTATGAATACGAAGTTTTATTTTTATTTCTTTGGATGATTTGTCAGGTTGAGCGGAGTCGAAACCTAAAGAAACTTTGTTTATATCTTCAAAATTTATATCAATTTCATCATCAATCATTTTTAAATAAGAGAATTCTATTGTATTTCTTTTGATAAAAATAATCCTTTGTGGTTGAAAAAAGTATAGATCAGCAAAATGCAATCCATCAAAATTCTTAGAAGATAAATTCTCTACATCATTTTTTAAGTCATAACTCAAATAGCCAAACAAATAATCATTTGTAATAGATTGATATTCTTTCAATTTCTCAAAAGCATTGGTGTAATCTGTTTTGATGGAAGTAAATTCATCTACGGCCAAAATAGCGTCAAAAGAAGAATATTTTTGATTGTATTGATTAGAATCTAACCAAGAAATAGCATCGTATTGTTGTGCCCAAATCAAAATTTTAGATTTAAACTCTTCAATAAATTCAACAGTAAAAGTTTTTTGTACTCTTTGCATCAGAATACAAAAATACAAATCTTACTATTGAGAGCTTCTATTTATTTTGTAATTATATTTTAAAAAGTAGTACTTTACAGCTTTCAAAAAATATACAATGATTTCATTAAGTACCTTCGATTACGCTATAATTATTTTCTTTTTTGCAATTACACTTTTTATTGGGATTTATGTTTCTAAAAAATCTGGTAAAAATGCATCAGAATATTTTTTATCTGGCAGAAACATGCCTTGGTGGTTGTTAGGCCTGTCAATGGTTGCAACAACATTTTCTACAGATACACCGAATCTAGTAACAGATATTGTTCGTAATAATGGAGTTTCAGGAAACTGGGTTTGGTGGGCCTTTTTAATTACTGGTCTATTAACAGTTTTTGTGTATGCAAAATTGTGGAGAAAATCTGCGGTAAATACAGATATTGAATATTATGAATTACGCTATGGAGGAAAACCTGCAAAGTTTTTAAGAAAATTTAGAGCAGTTTATTTAGGGGTTATTTTCAATATACTCGCAATGTCTGCGGTTACTTTAGCTGCAATTAAAATAGGACAGATAATGTTGGGTTTAGAGCCTTGGGAAACTGTAATTTATGCTGGATTAATTACCGTTATTTTTAGTGCAATTGGTGGTTTTAAAGGTGTTGTTTATACCGATTTTTTATTGTTTTTTGTTGCTATGGCAGGTGCATTTGGTGCCGCATATTACTTGGTAAATATTCCCGAAATAGGTGGTTTAGATGCATTACTAACAAATGAAAATGTAGTTGATAAATTATCGCTTTTACCAGATTTTAATGACAAATCTGCTGTAATAACATTATTGATAATTCCTTTAGCAGTGCAATGGTGGAGTGCTTGGTATCCGGGTGCAGAACCTGGCGGTGGTGGATATATTGCACAGAGAATGTTAGCAGCAAAAGACGAGAATCATGCAATTGGCGCAACGTTCTTTTTTAATATTATGCATTATGCATTGCGTCCATGGCCATGGATTATTGTTGCTTTAGCATCGTTAGTCGTATTTCCAGATTTAGCAAGTATTCAAGAAGCTTTTCCGAATGTAACACCCGATAAATTGGGACACGATTTAGCGTATTCTGCAATGTTAACCAAACTACCAAGTGGTTTGTTAGGATTGGTGTTGGCTTCTTTAGTTGCAGCGTATATGAGTACAATTTCTACCCATTTAAATTGGGGTTCATCTTATATTGTAAATGATTTTTACAAACAACAAATTAATCCAGATGCTTCAGAAAAAAAATTAGTAGCTGTTGGTAGGTTATCTACTGTTATTTTAATGATTTTTAGTGCTTTATTGGCTTTAGTTTTGCAAAACGCATTGCAATTGTTTGAGGTAATTTTAATGTTTGGTGCTGGTACAGGATTAATTTTTATTCTTCGTTGGTTTTGGTGGAGAATTAATGCTTGGAGCGAAATTGCTGCGATGTTTTCATCAGGAATTATTTCTGTTATTATTAACTTTACTTCTATTGGAGTGATCTTATTTGCTGATGAAACTGGCTATTTTCCGACTTGGTCTAAGTTTCCGATTATTGTGTTAATTACTACAATTGTCTGGGTTTTAACAACTTTTTTAACTCAACCAGAAAGCAAAGAAGTATTACGAAATTTTTATCAAAAAATTCAACCTGGTGGGCCAGGATGGTCAAAAGTTATTAATGATGCAAAGTCAGACAATATAGATATCGTAAACGATAAAGAAGGTTGGAGTGTGCCATCAGGAATTTTAGCAATGTTATTGGGTTGTGTGTTTATTTACAGTTGTTTGTTTGCAACTGGTTATTGGATTTATGGGGAAACTACATTAGCAATTAGTATTACAATTACAGCAATTATAAGTGGTTATTTATTAAAAAGAGTTTGGGTGAAAATTAGAGCGAAAGTTTTATAAAAGAGTAATTTTTATTTTGAAATCGGAATTTGAATACTAATTCCTGTTTGTGCATCTGGCGCATTATTTACCAATAAATCTTCCATTAAATAGAGTGTGATTTTATAATTTGGTCTTCCGTAAGTATACAATATTGTCCAAGCAGATAAATTCTCATATAAGGTTGAAAAACCGTGTTGCCAACCTGCTTTTATTTCCTTCCATTTCCCTTTTAGTTGATAATAACTGGCTTCCTCTAATTTATTATATCTAGTTTGAATTTGATAATGAACGCCAAATGAATGATAGTTCTTTTTCAGAGTAAACTTTGTGAATTCTATTTCACTTCCTAGAGATCCTAAAAATTTATTATTTCCCATGTCAACAACTTCATTAAAATTAATAAGGTTTTTTCGAAGAACACTTCCGCCTAAAGCAAAAGTAAATTCATTTTTGTTTTTTAGCTGAATTTTTTTAATCAGATTTGCAGAAATACCAACATCAATAGATTGATTGAATGTAGATGTGTTAAAACCTAAATGCGAACCAAAATTGACAAATAAATTTCTTTTTTTATTGATTAAAAACTCAGGATAATAATAATGATTAAACTCAATTCCGCCCAAAAAGAAATCGTTATTTTTTAACTCCAGCACCTTGCCATTTCTATCCGTGTATTTAAAGTTTACTTGATTTAATCCATAATATTTCCTTCCGTACGGGTCTTCTCCGCCAGCAATATTACTGTGAAACCACTCAATGCTTTCATCGCTGGTAAAAAAAGAAAAAGGATATTTTCCTTTGGTAATTAAATAGGAACGAAGTGTAATTCCGAGTTCATGTTCTTTTGTAATTGGAAAATTAACTTGTAAACGAAAACCTTTAATTACCGCATCAATTACAATATTTGAATATTCTGCTGGAGTTGTTTGTTGATCAATAAAAGTAAATTGTCTGTTATACCAAACTTGTTTGCTGAATTTTTCTCTTACTGTTGGGTCTTTTGGCAAGTACATTTCTACAAAAGGGTGAAATGTATTTCCACTTTCTGAACTAAATGTAAATGTGGTTTTTTTGGAAGCTCTTAATTTAAAATTTTGATTGATTCTAGCGCTAAAAATTCCAAATGGATGTGTAGGTAATAAGCTTGGATTTTCAATACCATTTTTAAAATACAACGAATCTTTTTCTTGAGAAAAAGAGAACATTGAAAAAAGAACAAATAAAACAAAAAGACATTTTTGCATTCGATAAAAATACACTAAAGTTTAAAAACAAAAAAGCAACTAGATACTGAAAATAAATTCAGCATAAAGTTGCTTTTTTGTTTGTTTATTTAAATAATAAAACCTCTCGACTGCGCTCGAGGAGACATTATTTTAAGAGTTTAAAGGCTTTCCATCCCAAGCAGCTTTTGCCGCTTCTTTAATAGCTTCAGAATAGGTTGGGTGACCATGACAAATTCTTGCCAAATCTTCTGCAGATGCTCGGTATTCCATAGCAACAGCTGCTTCCATAATTAAATCAGCAGCTCTAGCGCCAACAATATGAACTCCTAAAATTTCATCCGTAGTTTTGTCAGCTAATACTTTTACAAATCCATCAATATCGCCACTTGCTCTAGATCTTCCTAAAGCACGCATAGAAAACTTTCCAGCTTTATAATCTACACCAGCAGTTTTTAGTTCTTCTTCAGTTTTACCAACTGCAGCAACTTCTGGCCAAGTATAAACTACACCAGGAATTAAATTATAATCAATATGTGGTTTTTGACCAGCTAAATATTCTGCAACAACAACACCTTCTTCTTCGGCTTTATGTGCTAACATTGCTCCTTCAATTACATCACCAATTGCATAAATGTTTGTAACAGAGGTTTGTAAATAATCGTTTACTTCAACTTGATTTCTAGTGTTTAATTTTACGCCAGCATTTTCTAACCCCAAACCTTCAGTATAAGGTTTTCTTCCAACAGCAACTAAACAATAATCACCTATAAATTCTATTTCTCTTCCTTTTTTATCAGTTGCTTTAACAACCACTTCATCGCCATTTCTTTCAACAGAAGTTACTCCGTGGCTAATGGCAAATTTCATTCCTTGTTTCTTCAATACTTTTTGTAATTCTTTAGAAACATCAGCATCCATCGTTGGAGTAATTTTCGGAGCGTATTCAATAACAGTAACATCTGCTCCTAAACGTTTGTAAACAGAACCTAATTCTAATCCAATAACTCCACCGCCAATTACAAGTAAATGTTTTGGTATTTCTTTTAAATTTAATGCTTCTGTAGAGGTAATAATACGTTCTTTATCTATTTTGATAAAAGGGAGTGTTGAGGGTTTAGATCCTGTAGCGATAATAATATTTGTTGCTTCAATAGTTTCTTCTGTTCCATCATTCTTTGAGATTTTTACATGTGTAGCATCCACAAAAGAACCTAAACCTTCAAAAACAGCAACATTGTTTTTATCCATTAAATATTTGATTCCACCAGTAGTTGTGTTAACAATTCCAGCTTTTCGTTCAACCATTTTTGAAAAATCTACTTTTGGAGTTTCAATAGATATTCCATGGGTATCAAAATGATTTACAGCATCATAATAATGATGCGAAGAATCTAATAATGCTTTTGATGGAATACATCCAACATTTGTACATGTGCCTCCTAAAGTTGAATATTTTTCAATAATGGCAACTTTTTTACCCAGTTGCGAAGCTCTAATTGCAGCAATATATCCTCCAGGACCAGAACCAATAATAATAATATCGTATTTCATGAGTTTTTGTTTTATTTAAGTCTCATGGAACCTTTCGGTTTCATTTTTAAATTAAATTTCGGATTACAAAAGTAAACATTATTGTTTAAATTATTTACTATACAGAAGAATTACTATCTTTATTTTTTAAAACATTAACAAATGAAAAAATTAAAAAAAATCGGTTGGGCAGTACTATTTATTTTACTAATTGCTCAATTTTTTGGGCCTGAAAAAAATGAAGGAGATGTAACCTCTTTAACAGCATTTATTGAAGAGACAAATCCACCAAAAGAAATTCAAAAAATTATGAAATCGTCTTGTTTTGACTGTCATTCTAATTCTACTCGTTATCCGTGGTATAATTCAATAACTCCAGTTAATTATTGGTTGGCAGATCATGTTAAAGAAGGTTCAAAACATTTAAATTTTTCTAAATGGAGCGAATATTCTTTAAAGAAAAAAGAGCATAAGATGGAAGAACTTTATGAAGAAGTTGAAAAGAAAAACATGCCTTTAAATTCTTATACCTGGACACATTCTGAAGCTAATTTAACAGATACACAAGTCAAATTAATGGTAGATTGGGCAAAAGGAGTTCAATCTAATTATGCAGCGCAATTAAAAGAAAAATAATTGATTCAGCAATCTGTTTTAATTATTGGATCTGTTTGGGTTGAGCCCAATTCTTCGGCTGCAGGAATTAGAATGCTGCAATTAATTGAATTATTTTTAGAGCAAAATTTTACAGTTACTTTTGCTACAACGACGCAAAAAACAGAAAAAGCTTTTGATTTAAAAACCATTGCTGTTGATGAAGTTTCTATCGAGTTAAACTCTTCTTCTTTTGACGTTTTTATAAAAGAGTTACACCCAACAATTGTAGTTTTTGACCGTTTTATGATGGAAGAACAATTTGGTTGGCGAGTTGCAGAAAATTGCCCAAATGCAATCCGAATTTTAGACACCGAAGATTTACATTGTTTACGTAAAACAAGAGAAGAAGCAATAAAAAAACAAGAGGATTTTACAATTGATAAATTATTAAATTCAGATATCGCTAAACGAGAAATTGCATCAATTTTACGAAGCGATTTGTCTTTAATCATTTCTACTTTTGAAATGAAATTGTTAGAAACAGTTTTTAAAGTTGATAAGCGAATTTTACATCACCTTCCTTTTTTATTAAATAAGATTGAAAAAAAAGAGATCGAGAACTGGAAGTCTTTTAAAGAGAGAAACCACTTTGTATTTATTGGTAATTTTTTACACGCACCAAATGTCGATGCTGTTTTGTTGCTAAAAAAAACAATTTGGAAACAAATCAGAGAAGTATTGCCAACAGCAGAACTACACATTTATGGAGCTTACACAACGCAGCAAATTTTAGAGTTGCACAATAAAAAGGAAGGGTTTATAATAAAAGGCTACACAGCGAATCCAAAAGAAATAGTTCAAAATAATAAAATAGTATTGGCACCTTTACGATTTGGCGCAGGAATAAAAGGAAAATTAACAGAAGCAATGCAATGCGGTGCGCCAAGTGTAACAACAAGTATTGGAGCTGAAGGAATGCATGACAATTTAACTTGGAATGGTTTTGTAGAAGATGATTTTACCGTTTTTGCAGAAAAAGCAATTGCATTATATACTGATGCTAAACTTTGGAAAGAAAAGCAACAAAACGGCGTTGAAATTATCAATCAGTTATATGGTAAAGAAAAAATAGGAATACAATTTATAAAAAAATTAGATTCCCTTCAAAAAAATATTGTGAGTTATAGAACTCAAAATTTTTTAGGAAGTTTATTACAGCATCAAACATTGCAAAGCACCAAATATATGAGTAAATGGATTGAGGAAAAAAATAAAAAATAATTTACAAAGCAAACTTTACTCCCAAAAAAACACTCCCTTTTATGTTTCTCTCTGTTCCAAACCTTATAGCTAAATCGTTTCTGTCAATAGCTTGATATATAAGAGATAATCGTAATTTGTTAGTAATTGGGTATGTGGTTTCAATGCCTACACCTAAACTCATAAAAGAATTTTCACCTTTTTTATTTGCCGGATGAAACCCTTTTCCTCTAAAAATTATTCCATGATTTATAAACCAACCAAAATTAAATTTTTTTAAAAAAGAAAACTCTACAACATATCCAAAACCAATAAAAAAACGATGATAATTAGCGCTTTTTAAGTCAGAATATTCTAAACCAATTAAAAAAGGAAATCTACTTTTTTTAAACTCAAAGACATTCAATTCAAAATGTATTAATATATCTGTCGTAAAAGGACCATTACCTTTATCGTCTCCTATGGCAATAAGTCTAATATCCTGAACTACAGATAGGTGCATTTCTGATTCTTGACTAAAACTAGTAGAAAAAGGAAAAAAGAACAGCAATAGTAGTAATGCTTTCATAATATCAGTTTTTTAACATTTAGTAATGTTAGGGGGCAAAAACTCGAAATATTTTTACAAGGTACGTTTATTTAATTTAAAAAACAAATAAATATTTTTTTTCAATTAATGGTATAAGTAATTTTTTAAGAAACTCTTCTTCTTCTTCTAAAAGTGTTAGTTTACTAGGCTTAAATGAAGTAAAACATAATGAAAAGTTCTTTTACAAAGCAAACTTTGCTCCAAAAAAAACACTTCCTTTAATGTTATAATCAGTTCTAAATCTAGAAGTTAAATCTTTTCTGTCAATAGCTTGGTATAAAAGAGATAATCGTATTTTTTTAGAAATTGGATATGTAGTTTCAAAGTTTAAACTTAAACCCATAAAAGAAGATTCATCTATTGGGCTTTGACCAATAAAACTACCTTTTCCTCTTAAAATTATTCCGTGGTCAATGTATAGTCCAAAATTAAATTTTTCTAAAAAATTAAATTCTGTAACAAAACCAAAACCAATAAAAAAACGTTGAAATGTAGCACTCTTTAAATCAGAATATTCAAAACCAATATAAAAAGGAAAGCTACTTTTTTTAATTTCAAAAGTATTCAATTCAAACCGAACTAATAGATCTGGTGTAAAAGAACTATTACCTCTATTGTCTCCAATTAAAAACAGCTTTAAATCTTGATGAACAGATAAATTCATAAAAGAATCTTGTCCTTTACACGGTAAAAAAGTAAAAAAACATAAAAATAGCAATAGCACTTTCATTATAACAGTTTTTTTAACATTCAGCTTAATGTTAGGGGGACAAAAACTTGAAAGAGATTTATGCTACAATATAGGATTTTATTCCTAAAAATTAGTTTTTTGTTGGTATATAATCTAAAGGTAAAGAATCTGCAAATTTTTCATAGGACCAATATCCTTCAAAAAACATATCTAAAGGATTTAGCAGCAAACCTCTTTTGTTTAACATTGTTGGAATTGACAAAGGAATTAAAGAAGATGTTTGTGGTAAAGGTTTTCTCTTCTTACTAAACATATTTCTTAAAATAAAACCCTTTTCTTCTTTCTCTTTTGTGTAAATAACGCTTAAATTATTTTTAAAATCGAGATAAGGAAATCCACTTTTTATACTGATTAAACTATCTCCAGGAACTTTTGTTCTATATAGATAATCTTTAAATTTTGGTAATCTTACTTTTCTTAATACCAATAAAGCCGAATCTATTGCTGTAATCGGAGCATTAATTTTTTTAGAGAAATTAATCATAGATTTCGAGAGCCTTACCAATTCTCTTGCTTTTTTAATTTCTTTTTCTGTTGGTCTTTCCTGGTTTGGAATTCGTTTAAACTGATTCACTATAAAACCTTCTTTGTAAGTAGATTTATTTAACAATGTTTTGTAAAAATGAGTTGCCGAACCATTGTATGCTTTTAGTCTATTTTTTTCCCATTTACGCTGTTTTCTTTTGCTTCCTTTTAAGTTTTCATATTTAGAAAAACCTAAATATTCAACTCGGTTTCCTTCAATAATAAACTGTTTTAGATCGTAAGTTATCTTATAACCTAAACCCTTATTTCTGATCTTTAATGGAGCTCTTGCAAAGGCGGTTAGCTTCTTTTTCTCTGCCTCATATTCAAAATATAAAACTTTTGGGTTTAGGATTTCGCAATCTTTTGCCAACTCTGTTCTTCCTATAAATTCTTGTTTAAAACGAGTTAAGTTATATTTCCAATCATCATCATATTTTGTCTTACCAATAATGATTTCATCTAACATGTTTTCATCTTCAACCAATGCAAAAACTAAAGGCTTGCTATACGTTTTTGTATCTAAATTGTAAGTAATCGTTTTAAAGCCTAAAAAAGAAACAATTAATTGGTGATTTCCTTCTATTACAGGAATTGAAAATTCACCTTTTTTATTGGTTGCTGTTCCAATCATTGAATTATTAAAGTAAACAGCAACATCTTGGAAAGGTCCCTTTTCATTATAAACTGTTCCTCTAATAATTTTTTTTTGCGCAAATAATGAACCGCAAATAAAAAGGAATAAAAGCAAAAACCGATTTCTCATAAATCAAAAATAATGAATGAAAAATCGATTTCAGTAAAAAAATTGTTAATTAATCTGTTCTAAAGTAAACCTGCTCTTTTTAACAACGCATCTGGTTTTGGCTCTTTTCCTCTAAAACGTTTGTACAATTCCATAGGTTTTTCTGTGCCGCCTTTTGATAAGACATTTTCTTTGAATTTTGTAGCAACTTCTTTATTAAAAATTCCTTTTTCTGAGAAATATTCAAAAGCATCTGCATCCAATACTTCTGCCCATTTGTAGGAATAATATCCAGCAGAATATCCACCTTGAAAAATATGTGAAAAAGCTGTACTCATACAATTTTCTGCAACATCAGGATATAATTTTGTTTCCGTAAAAGCAGTATTTTCAAATTTTTTTATACTTTTTATTTCTGATGGATCTTTACTGTGCCAACTCATGTCTAACAAGCCAAAACTTAATTGACGAAGTGTTTGCATTCCTTCATGGAAACTAGCAGATTCTTTAATTTTTTTTATGTATTCCATCGGAATTACTTCTCCACTTTCATAATGTTTGGCAAAAATTTCCAAGGCTTCCTTTTCGTAACACCAATTTTCTAAAACTTGACTTGGTAATTCCACAAAATCCCAAGAAACTGAAGTTCCAGACAAGCTATTATACGTTGTGTTTGCTAGCATTCCGTGTAATGCGTGACCAAATTCGTGAAACAGCGTTGTTACTTCATTAAAAGTTAACAAAGAAGGTTTTGTTTTAGTAGGTTTGGTGAAATTACAGACGATTGAAACGTGTGGTCTTTCGTTAATTCTGTTTTTAATTTGTTGTGGTTTGTAAGAAGTCATCCACGCGCCATTTCGCTTTCCTTTTCTTGGATGAAAATCAGCATAAAAAACAGCAATAAAGTTGTCTTTTGCGTCAGTTACATTGTAAGTCTTAACATCTTTGTGATATGTATCGATGTTAAAAACCTCTTCAAATTTTAAATCATACAAACGATTTGCAACCTCAAAAACACCATTAATTACATTTTCTAATTTGAAATATGGTTTTAAGATTTCTTGATCTAAATTAAAACGCTCTTTCTTTAGCTTTTCTGAATAATAAGCGCCATCCCATTTTTGCAATTGATTAATTCCGTCTAATTTTTTTGCAAACGATTCTAACTCATCAAATTCTTTTTGAGCAGCAGGTTTTGCTTTGGCTAATAAATCATTTGAAAAAGTGATTACTTTTTCTGGGGTTTCTGCCATGCGTTCTTCTAACACAAAATGCGCATGCGTTTTATAACCCAATAAATTTGCTCGTTGATGACGTAATTTTACAATGTTTAATACTATTTTTTCATTATTAAATTCATTGTTTTGAAACGCTTTTTTACCAGCAGCAATTGCTAGTTTTTTCCGCAATTCACGATTGTCAGCATAGGTCATAAAAGGGATGTAACTCGGATAATCTAAGGTGAAAATCCAACCCTCTTTTTCATTTTCTTTTGCAAGTTGATGCGCTGCCTCTTTAACACTTTCTGGCAAACCAGCAACTTCATCTTCTTTAGTTAAATGCATTTGAAAAGCATTGGTTTCTGCCAATACATTTTCGCCAAATTGCAACGATAATTTTGATAATTCGGCATCAATTTTACGCAATTTAGATTTTTTTTCTTTGGATAAATTTGCACCATTTCTAGCAAAACCTTTGTACTGTTTTTCTAACAGCATTTGCTGTTCGGCAGTTAAATCTAAGTTCTCTTTTTGATCAAAAACAGATTTTACTCTTTTAAATAATTCTTTATTTAGTTTGATGTCATTAGAGAAGTCGCTCAGCCAAGGTGAAATTTCTTGTGCTATTTTCTGAATTTCATCATTGGTTTCGGCTGAATTTAAATTAAAAAAAATACTGGTAATTCTACCTAATTTTTCTCCCGTAAAATCCAACGCAACTGTGGTGTTTTCAAAAGTTGGTATTTCTGTATTTGAAATAATATTATCTATTTCTTTTTTAGTTTCTTCAATTGCGGCTTTTATGGCTGGTTTATAATCTTCTGGAGAAATTTTTGAAAATGGTGCTGTATTAAAATGGTGTAATAATGGATTCATTGTATATATTTTAAACCTCACAGGTTTTAAAAACCTGTGAGGTTTTATTTTATGATAGATTTACTGTGTAATTTTATTTCTTAACTCGTTTTGAAGCTTTTTCAACTTTTAGTTTTAAACCTTCTTTGTAAGCAATAATTTTATCTAATACGCATGTATCAGAAGTTCCAATAATTTGTGCGGCTAAAATTCCAGCATTTTTTGCACCATCTAAAGCAACAGTAGCAACCGGAACTCCGCTAGGCATTTGTAAAATTGACAAAATAGAATCCCAGCCATCAATAGAGTTTCTGCTTTTTACAGGAACACCAATTATTGGTAACGGACTCATTGAAGCAACCATTCCAGGTAAGTGAGCAGCGCCACCAGCACCAGCAATAATTACTTTTATTCCACGTAAATGGGCATTTTTAGAATAGGCAACTAATTTTTCTGGAGTTCTATGTGCAGAAACAATATCTACTTCAATTTGAATATCGAAACTTTCTAAAACATCAATTGCTTCTTGCATGATTGGAAGATCTGAATCGCTTCCCATTATAATTCCTACCATAATTAATTTATTAAATTGATAATTACATTAATCATCATTTCTTTTTCATTTGGATTGCTTTCTGCAATCATTAAAGTTAAGGCTACTAAAGTATTGTTTTCAATTGTTTTGGAGCCATCGGTTTTATATAAAAAATTATTTTTATCTAAATACCAAACAAATAACCAAGCGGCAATTCGTTTATTTCCATCACTAAAAGAATGATTTTTTACTACAAAATACAAGAGATTAGCTGCTTTTTCTTCAATACTTGGGTATAATTCTTTTCCATCAAAAGTTTGATCAATAGTTGCAATAGAACTTTTAAAAGATTGATCTTTTTCATTTCCAAATAAATTAGAACCTCCAAATTTTACTTTTAATTTATGAATTGCAAATTTTGCTTCTTGATATTCAATCTTGTAAGAAACAGCAGTATTAACTTCGTTTTTTGTTAAAGTTTGATGATCAAATTTGTCTAAAATATCTAATGCTGATGAATAATCAGATAAAATTGCTAATAAATCTATTGCTTCAGAAGATATTTTAGAAGTTCTATGAATAAGTTGAATTGTTTTTTGAAGTTGTTCTAAACGCTTTTCATTTATAGAATATCCTTTAGTAAGATGTTCTTTTAAAATAGTGGTCGCCCAAATTCTAAATTGTGTTCCTTTTTTAGAGTTTACACGATATCCAACACTAATAATTGCATCAAGATTATAATGTGTTATTGTTCTATTCACTTTTCTATTACCTTCTTTTTGAACTACCGAGAAATCCTCGGTAGTTGCTGTTTTATTTAATTCATTAGAAGAATATATATTTTTTAAGTGAAGCCCAATTGTGTCAGAATCTTTATCAAATAATTCTGATATTTTTTTTTGAGAAAGCCAAAGAGTATTTTTTACTAAATTTATTTCAATAGAAGTTTTTCCATTTTCATTTTTATAAAATATAACTTTACCTGGGTCCATATTAACTTGCGAAAATTCTAAATTCTATTACTACTCTTAATTTTGTTTTAGTCATTGTGAATGAAATGAAGTAATTTGTTTTTTGATTACTTCACTTAAATTTGTAATGACGTATTATTTACTTATAACTCTAATCGTTTCTTTTACTTTTTGAGCTGTTTTTCTTGCGTTGTCAATATTTGTATCTACAATGGTAACATGTCCCATTTTACGAAAAGGTTTTGTTGTTTTCTTTCCGTAAATATGCGGAGTAACGCCATCAATCTGTAATACTTTTTCAATGTTTTCATAAATTACATCACCAGTAAAACCTTCTTCACCAACCAGATTTACCATTATTCCAGCAACTTTGCTATCGGTATTTCCTAAAGGAAGATTTAAAACTGTTCTTAGATGTTGTTCAAACTGATTTGTGTAGCTCGCTTCAATGCTATAATGTCCAGAATTATGCGTTCTTGGCGCCACTTCATTGACTAGAATTTCATCGTTTTCTGTTTGAAATAGTTCAACAGCTAATAAACCAACATGTTTAAAAGATTTTGCCACTTTTAACGCAATTTCTCTTGCTTTTGTTGCCACAGAATCATCAATTCTCGCTGGACAAATTACATATTCAACTTGATTTGCTTCTGGATGAAACTCCATTTCTACCACAGGATATGTTTTAATTTCTCCATCAACATTTCTAGCAACAATTACTGCCAATTCATTTTTAAACGGAATTAATTCTTCAATAATACAATCTGTATCTGATAAATTTTGAATATCGTTTTTGGTACGAACTACTTTTACGCCAGTTCCGTCGTAACCAAATTGTGCAGATTTCCATACAAAAGGAATTTGAAATTTGTTACTTTCAAAAACAGTAATTAATTTGCTTTTTGTTACAAATCGTTGATGAGGCGAAGTAGGAATCTTATTTTCAACAAAAAAATCTTTCTGTTTTCCTTTGTGTTGAATTGTTTCAATTACTGATGGTTGCGGATAAATTTTCAATCCTTCTTTTTCCAATTGATATAACGCATCAATATTTACGTGTTCAATTTCTATGGTTAGAACATCAACTAATTTTCCGAAGTTATAAACAGCATCAAAATCTAATAAATCACCTACATGAAATTCGTTGCAAATTTGTGCACAAGGAGCATCCGAAGAAGCATCTAAAATAGCTGTGTAAATATCATATTTTTGAGTTTCGGCAAGTAACATTCTCCCTAATTGTCCGCCGCCTAAAACGCCTAATTTAAAATCGGAAGAAAAGTAATTTTTCACTATATTAATTTTGTTGTGTTTGTCCCTACAAAAATAACAATCTATTTGATTTAGAACTACTAAAAGTTAGTGATTCGTAAAACGGTTCCGTTTAAATTGGTTACTAAATACTCTCTAGCAGAATAGGTAATTCCAGCTGTTAAAGGTGCACCATTTAAGATGTTAAATTCACTATCATCACATGGCGTTTTCATCCTTAGTCCATTTTCTACAACCATTTGAGAACACGCACTTGGTTGAAGATGAGGTGCTGCACGTTCAAAAGCTTTAAAATCTCTACCGTTTAAATTATAAATAATAATCCCTTTAATGCCTCCTGGGCCATAAGCCCAATTTCCTGGAACATTTAAATTTATAAACTCAGGTAAACTTAAATCTACGGGTTCATTTATTTCAATGTAAGGAAGTAAATCGTTGTTTTGTGAGCCTGATGTACAATTACTAAATACTAGAATTACTACTAAAGCAAAAAGGAGTTTTTTCATCTTTAAATGTTGTGTTATATTTAAACGATGGCAAGTTACAAATATTTTGTACATTTGTAGCTGAATCTCATTCTGATAAAACGGCAATGGGATTTTATATTTTAAATGAAAAGATTATGAGTAATATATCATATTATACGCCAGAAGGACTTAAAAAGTTAAAAGAAGAATTAGAGCACTTAGAACATGTAGAACGCCCAAGAGTTACGCAAGAAATTGCAGATGCTCGTGATAAAGGAGATTTAAGTGAGAATGCGGAATACCATGCAGCTAAAGAAGAACAATCTCATTTAGAATTTAAGATTGCTAAATTAAAAAATGTGGTTTCTAATGCAAGAATTATTGATGAATCTCAATTAGACACGTCAAAAATATTAATTCATTCTGTGGTAAAAATTAAAAATACAGCCAATAAAATGGAGTTTACCTACACGTTAGTGGCAGATTCTGAATCTGATGTTAGAAATGGTAAGTTATCTGTAAATTCTCCAATAGGAAAAGGTTTGTTAGGAAAAGTAGTTGGCGAAATTGCAGAAATTCAAGTTCCAAACGGAATCATGAAGTTTGAAATTATAGAGATTTCTAGATAATATTTATTGAAGTAACTTTAAAATCTTGCCTTTTTAGACGAGGTTTTTTTGAGTAAAAATAATAAAGGATAAATTTGTCCTTTATATAAATATTAAATATCTTTGTTGCGTAAAAAAGGAATATATGTTTTCAAAATCTTGCGAATATGGTTTAAGAGCAGTGCTGTTTATAGCACAAAGTTCTCTTTCTAACACAAAAGTTAGTTTGGTAGAAATTGCACAAGAAATTGATTCTCCTTCGGCATTTACAGCAAAAATTTTACAACAATTATCAAAAGCAAACATTATAGCATCTACAAAAGGTCCAACGGGCGGATTTCTAATTGCTAAAGAAAATTTAAAAATACAAACTTTAGCAGATGTTGTAACCGTTTTAGATGGCGATAAAATCTATAACGGATGTGGTTTGGGTTTAAAACAATGTGATGATCAGTTTCCTTGCCCTGTTCACGATCAGTTTGTAAAAGTACGAACAGAATTAAAATCAATGTTAAAAAACACCAATTTATACGATTTAGCAATTGGAATTGACAATGGAATTACTTGGTTAAAAAGAGCTTAAAAAATAAATCAATGATAAAAATGTCTTAAATAAATAAATTATGAAATTACAAGCAGACACATTAGTAAGCGATATTGTAGCAGAGAATTATAATGCCGCAGCCGTTTTTAGCAAATATAAAATAGATTTTTGCTGCAACGGTAACAGAAGTTTAGCAACAGTTACAGAAAAAAAAGGAATCAGTTTAGAGAAAGTTTTAGAAGATTTAGAAAATCAACTAAAAACCAAAGAAGATCAATCTAGTTTATATCAAAATTTGGGAATAGATTTTTTATCAGATTATGTTGTAGAAACACATCATACGTATGTAGAAAAAAGTATTTCTCCAATTAAGCAATACTTAGATAAAGTTAGTAAAGTTCATGGAGATAGACACCCAGAATTATTAGAAGTAAGAGATTTATTTTTTGGTGCTGCAGATGCTTTAACAACACACATGAAAAAAGAAGAATTAATTTTATTTCCGTTTTTCAAGAAACTAGCAAAATTGAAAAAAGAAGGTGGAGTTTATGAAAAACCAAATTTTGGAACCGTAGAAAATCCAATTGAAATGATGCATCACGAACACGATGTAGAAGGAGAACGTTTTAGAAAAATTGCAGAATTAACAGATAATTATACGCCTCCTTCAGATGCTTGTACAACCTATAGAGTTGCATTTTCTATGTTAAAAGAATTTGAGGAAGATTTACATAAACACATTCATTTAGAAAATAATATCTTGTTTAAAAGAGGAATTATATTAGAAAAAGAATTATCAAATTAAAAAGAATATCTCCTAAATATTTAAGAGAGCAGTAACGATCCCTATGTATGTTACTGCTTTTTTTTATCTTTGAAATTCATTAAGATTTTATAAGTTATGAGTAGTGTTTTTACAAAAATTATCAACCAAGAAATTACATCTTATAAAATAGCAGAAGACAAACATTTTTATGCTTTTTTAGACATCAATCCAAATGCAAAAGGGCACACGCTGGTAATTCCTAAAAAAGAAGTGGACAAATTTTTTGATTTAGATGCCGAAACGTATTTAGGTTTAATGCAATTTGCCTATAAAGTTGCCAAAGCATTAGAAAAAACAATTGCTTGTAATAGAATTGGAATGGCAGTTATTGGATTGGAAGTTTCGCACGCACACGTACATTTAATTCCGATTAATAGAGTTTCTGATATGAATTTCATCAATAAAAAGTTAAAAATGCAACATGAAGATTTTGTAAAACTTGCTGATGAAATTAGAAATAATTTTTAAGCTTTATAGAGCAAAATTTGAATACTTGTTCCCTTATTAGGTTCAGATTTTTTTACGAATATTTTTCCGTTGTGATATTCTTCAACAATACGTTTAGAAAGCGATAAACCTAAACCCCAACCACGTTTTTTTGTCGTAAAACCAGGTTTAAATATTTGTTTAAATTGCGATTTTAAAATTCCTTTTCCTGTGTCAGTAATTATAATTTCTATTGCTTTACTTTTCTCAGAAATTGTTAGCGAAACACTTCCTTTTCCTTTCATAGCATCAATGGCATTTCTTACCAAATTCTCAATCACCCAACCGAATAATTCTACATTGATATTAGAAAATAATTCACTTTCATCAGCATTAAACTCGAACGAAATTTGCTTAGAACTTTTTCTTTTTAAATAGTCAAAAGACTTTCTTGTAATCGAAACAATTTCATTTTTTTTCAATTCTGGAGCAGAACCAATTTTAGAAAATCTGTTGGCAATAATATTTAAGCGATGTACATCATTTTCTATTTCATCAATATATTTTTCACTAATGTTCTCTGCTTTTAAAATGGCAATCCAACCTAATAATGAAGATAAAGGTGTGCCAATTTGATGCGCAGTTTCTTTTGCCATACCTGTCCAAAGACGATTTTGTTCTGCAATTTTGTTAGAAGAAAACAACATATAAATTATCGTTAAAAACAACAATAAAATTAAGATTAATGCAATTGGATAATAAGTGAGTTTGTCTAATAAATCAGAATTTCGATAATATACATATTCAGTTACTCCTAAATAATTAATTTCAATGGGCTCATTTTGAGCCTTCATAATATTTAACTGAGATTGTAAATATTTTGGGTTACTCGTTTTTGTAGAATCTAAATTGCGCCAAGAACTAATTAAACCCTCATTATTTACTTGTATTGATGGAATATTTGTAATGTTTTCAAAAATTTTTGTTTCTAAATTAACACTAGCATTTAAATCTGTATTGGTTGCTAATTCTTTTATTGCAGATGCTAATATTTCCATTTTAGCGCGTTCTTCTTGCTTAAATTTTAGAAAGAAAATATAAGTATTCCAAAGAATTAAGGATACAATAATAAATAAGACAAATATGACTATTCGTTTGGTTAATATAGTGTTTTTAAAAAATCTCATCTATTACAAATATAATCTATATTGTAACATAACCCATTTTATAAAATGATAGTATATTTACAGTATTAAAAAAGATAAAAATGATTTCTATAGATCCAAAAGAAATATCAACAGGTAAATTACACGGATATTTATTAGGCGCCATTGCGCCAAGACCAATTGCGTTTGCAAGTACAATTGATGCTGAAGGAAATCCTAATTTATCACCATTTAGTTTTTTTAATGTGTTTAGTGCAAATCCGCCAATTTTAATTTTTTCTCCAGCTCGTAGAGTCCGAGGGAATACAACAAAGCATACGTTAGAAAATGCGATGGAAACCAAAGAAGTGGTCGTAAATGTAGTAAATTATGATATTGTTCAACAAATGTCTTTAAGTAGTGCAGAATATGAAAAAGGCGTAAATGAATTTGAAAAAGCAGGTTTTACAATGTTAAAATCTGATGTTGTAAAGCCATTTCGAGTAGCAGAATCTCCAGTGCAATTTGAATGTAAAGTAAATGAAATTATCCATTTAGGAAATGAAGGTGGCGCAGGGAATTTAATTATTTGTGAAGTTGTAAAACTACATATTGATGAAGCTATTTTGGATGAAAATGGAGCCATTGATCAGCATAAAATAGATTTGGTAGCAAGAGCTGGCGGAAGTTATTATTCGAGAGCAAAAGAAGGGTTTTTCGAAATCCCTAAACCAATTTCTACCTTAGGAATTGGAGTAGATGCAATTCCGACAAAAATTAGAGAAAGTAAAATTTTAACAGGAAATAATTTTGGTGTTTTAGGAAATGTAGAAGAGATGCCAAATCAACAAGATGTTGATAACTTTGCAAAAGTCAATCCGCATTTTATTGGGTTAGAAACCACAAAAAAACATACATTTGCCAAAGCCTTTTTAGAAAAAAATGATGTAGAAAGTGCATGGAAAGTACTTTTAATAAAATAAAATAAGACATGGAAGTAATTGGAAAAATTAAATTAATTAACGCAGAACAAACTTTTGGAACTAGCGGATTTAGAAAACGCGAATTAGTTGTAACAACTGACGAGCAATATCCACAAATGATTCTAATTGAATTTGTACAAGACAAATGTGATTTGTTAAACAGCTATAAAGTTGGACAAGATGTAAAAGTTTCTATCAACTTACGTGGTAGAGAATGGATCAATCCAGAAGGAGTTGCAAAATATTTTAACGCGATACAGGGTTGGAGAATCGAAGCAATGCAAGCTGCAGCGCCACAAGATTTACCTCCGGTAGATCAGTTTCAGCCAGCAGATACAACAACTTCTGCAGAGCCAGACGATTTACCTTTCTAGAAAACCCACTACACTAATTTAAAAGCAACCAAATTTGGTTGCTTTTTTATTTTTAATATTTTTGAAAAATGATTTGGCTTACTCAAAAATTAGAATTTCCTAAACCCGAAACTGCTTCAGAAGAAGGCGTGATTGCTTTGGGTGGAGATTTGTCTGAAGAACGCTTAAAATTGGCGTATGAAAACGGAATTTTTCCGTGGTTTTCTGAAGGCGATCCAATTGTTTGGTATTGTCCGCCAGAAAGAATGGTGTTGTTTCCTTCTGAATTAAAAATTTCTAAATCGATGCAGAAAATCATTCAAAAAAATGATTTTATCATCACAGAAAATACCGCTTTTAATGAAGTAATCTTCAATTGCAAACACATTCTTAGAAAAGATGATTTTGGGACTTGGATCACCGATGACATGGAACAAGCATACATCAACTTACACAAAAAAGGAATCGCAAAATCAATAGAAGTTTGGAGATTTACCGATTCCGACCGAAAGGAAAAAGAATTGGTTGGTGGTTTGTACGGAATTGATTTAGGAAATGGAATTTTTTGTGGAGAAAGTATGTTTAGTTTAGTAGGCAATACATCAAAATTAGCTTTTATACACTTAGTAGAAAACCACGATTACAAATTGATAGATTGTCAAGTGTATAATAATCATTTGGCAAGTTTAGGTGCAAGAGAAATTTCTAGAAATGAGTTTTTAAAACTACTTTAAAATTATTTCATATTCTTTAAAACGATGTTCTCTTATTGGTCTTATTTTATGTTCAGTAGAAAAATGTAATAATAAACATGGGCTTATAGAATTGTATTTCTCTACATATTCATATCGAACAAGTTCGTTGTTTTTAATTCGCTGTTTTATTTTGTTATGATATGGATACATTTTCCAAATTTGGATGAAGCTAAGTTATCATATTCAATAGCATGAAACAAAATATATATAAAGAATTGTATCTTTGTATTTCAAAACAAAACCAATATTCATGGGAATAAAAACAACACAAAAGCAAGTTGACGATTGGATTCAGAATCATGGAGTTCGTTATTTTAACGAATTAACAAACATGGCGCAATTAACAGAAGAGGTTGGAGAAGTAGCAAGAATTATTGCAAGACGTTATGGAGAGCAAAGTGAAAAAGAATCTGATAAAGCAAAAGATTTAGGAGAAGAACTGGCAGATGTTTTGTTTGTAACTTTGTGTTTAGCAAACCAAACAGGAATTGATTTACAAGCCGCTTTTGAAAAAAAATTAGAAATAAAAACAACACGAGATCACGATAGACATCAAAACAATAAAAAATTACAATAATGACTTTATTAGAAAAAATGAAATCTCCAGGTTTCTGGACAAACGTATTAAAAATAACAATTCCTTTTTTAATTTTAGTAACTGTAATCTCTTTGTTTATGAATAGTTGGCGAGACATTTTTGCGGGTGATTTTGTAAAAGTAAATGAAGTTAATTTTACAGATGGAAAATGGCAACGCTTTTGGGGTTTTAAAATAGTACTTAGTTTTGTTTATGGATTATATGTAGCAATTAAAAAAACAAAATAAACTAAAAAGAGGCTTTTTAAAGCCTCTTTTTAGTTTTAAAATGTCATATCAAACGGAGTATAGATGCACATAAAAAATTAACTTTGATAAGTTCTCGACTTCGCTCGAATAGACAATAAAATTATTTTTATTTATCTAATTGAATTAAATCAATTTGGCTGTCTTTTACTTTCTGATTTAGTTGTTTAACATCGTTATTAAACAACAAATAAAGCTTTGATAATTCTTTGTCAATATCTCTCACAATTTCATTTTTAAAAGCAATTGCTTGGTCAGTTGGTTTATAACTTCCCATTCTAGTTAACGAGTTTAAATGCGCTAATTTGTTGTTTAATCGAATTGGAAAATTCAACGGATCTTGACCACTTTTGCTTTTTGTTTGGTACAAAGTTGTCTCAATTTTTGTAATCTTCTTTGTCAAATCGTTTGCAAAAGCAATTAACTCTTTATGTTTTTGCTTGTCTTTAATCGAACTTTTTAATGTTTTAATTTGCGCTTTTACTTTACCAACATTAATCAACGCTTTATGTATTTCTGATACTTTTGTGTTGATGTCATTGATAAAATCGAATTGCAATTTCATGTCTGCCAAAGAATTTTCAGACACGGGGTTTTTCAAAATAGTAAATGGTTTTTCTAACGTAGATTTATTTACAGATAAACCAACGATGTAGTTTCCTGGTAATGCCATTGGGCCGTTTAAAGAAGCCCACCAAAGAATCATTCCCTTCACTTTCTTGGCATCAGGATACATCATGTTCCAATAAAAAACATTACTACCTTTTTTAACAGCTAATTTTTTCTCGTTTTCTTTTGCATTTGGATGATTGCTGAATTTTTGAATTACTTTTTTAGAAGCATCATAAAAAGATAATGAAACAGTATCTTTTTTAGAAAACTCGTTTACATTAAAATAAACCGAAACTCCACCAGGATGATTGGTTCCTTGTGTTTTGGAAGTTCTTCCATTGCCACCGCTTAATTGATAACTCGCTTTTGGTGTAAACAACGTAATTTTTTCTTTTAAAGTGTTGTTTCTTAATTGATGAATTGGTGTTAAATCGTCAATAATCCAAAAAGCTCTACCTTGGGTAGCCGCAATTAAATTATCATCTTTAATCGCCAAATCTGTTATAGGAACAATTGGTAAATTTAATTGAAATTTTTCCCAATTATTCCCATCATTAAATGAAATATACATTCCTCTTTCTGTACCAGCATATAATAAACCTTTACGCTTTGGGTCTGCTCTTAATGTTCTTATAAAATCTTCATCTCCAATTCCGTTAACCAATAATTTCCATGATTTTCCGTAGTTTTCTGTTTTGTAGATGTATGGTTTGTAATCGCCAGATTTGTATCTTGTTCCAACAATATAAACACTTCCATTTTTAAATGGATTTATTTCAATAGAATTAATCATCATCCATTCTGGCATTTTTTTCGGAGTCACATTTTTCCAGTTTTTACCACCATCTCTTGTTACATAAACCAATCCATCATCAGAACCTGTCCAAATTAGATTCTTTTCTGTTGGAGATTCTGCTACGGCAAAAATAGTTCCGTAGTATTCAACTCCAGTATTATCTTTGGTAATTGGTCCACCAGAAGGGCCTAAAGTTTTAGGATCATTTCTAGTTAAATCTGGACTGATAATTTCCCAAGATTGTCCTTCATTATAGGTTACATGTAAATGATTTGATGCAGCGTATAATTTGTTTTTTTGATTTGGAGAAAATAGAATTGGAAAATTCCATTGAAAACGATATTTAAAATCTTCAGCTCCATGCCCCATCGGGTCATCTGGCCAAACATTAATAGCTCTTCTATCTCTGGTTTTATGATTTACGCGAGTTAACAATCCTCCATAACTTCCTCCATAAACAATATCATTATTGTTTGGATCTACAGCAATATGAGCACTTTCTCCTCCAGCTGTAGATTCCCAGTCTTTATCTGTTATAAATCTTTCTTGAGTTCTGTGAGCAATTCTTACTGTAGAGTTGTCTTGTTGCGCTCCATAAATTCTATATGGAAAATGATTATCGGTTACAACTCTGTAAAATTGAGCAGTTGGTTGATTGTTCATTGTTGACCAATTGATTCCTGCATCAAAAGAAATTTGTGCGCCACCATCATCACCAATAATCATTCGTTGATTATCTTCTGGTGCAATCCATAAATCGTGATGATCGCCATGCGGAGCGTTAAAAGTCTTATACGTTTTACCGCCATCTGTAGATTTATGATAGTTTACATTTAATACATAAATGATGTTTTCATCTTTTGTATCTGCATATAAGCGTGTATAATACCAAGCTCTTTGTCTTAATTTACGCTCACTATTAATTAGTTTCCATGTTTTTCCAGCATCTTCAGATTTATAAACTCCACCATCTTTATTTTCTACTAACAACCAAACAAAATCAGAATTTACTGGAGAAACGGTAACTCCGCTAATTCCCCAAATCCCTTTTGGCAATCCTTTGTTTTCAGAAATGTTGTTCCATGTTTCTCCACCATCAGTACTTTTCCACAAAGCAGAACCATCTCCACCACTTGATAAACTATAAGGTGTCCTTCTAATATTCCAAGTTGTTGCGTATAAAACACGTGCATTACTTGGGTCGATAATCAAATCAACTACACCAGCATCTTTGTTAGCAAATAATACTTTTCTCCAAGTTTCTCCACCATCTGTAGATTTATAAACTCCACGTTCATCAGAAGATTTATATAAATCTCCCATCACACCAGCATATACAATATCAGCGTTTTTAGGGTGAATTCGTATTCTTGGAATATGTCTAGAATTTGGTAAACCCATATGTTTCCAAGTTTTTCCTGCATCAACTGTTTTCCAGATTCCGTCTCCAGAAGAAACATTTCCTCTTACTGTTTTTTCTCCATTTCCAACATAAATTACGTTGTTATCCCATTCGCTTACGGCAACAGAACCAACAGATCCGCCAAAAAATCCGTCAGAAATATTTGACCAAGAATTTCCACCATCTGTAGTTTTCCAAACTCCACCACCTGTAGAACCCATGTAAAATAAATTTGATTTTCCAGGAACACCTGTAACAGCGGCACTTCTTCCGCCTCTAAAAGGACCAATATTTCGCCATTTTATTGCGTTATAATTTTCTTCAGAAAATTTGGTGGTATTCTTTTGTGCGTTAACTTTGTGGTTAGTAGCAATTAGTAGTATCGCCACACATAAAATTAGTTTTTTCATAAATATAAGTTTGGTTATTGGCTTCTAAAATTACAAATTTTTAACGAATTTAATTTTGATTTTTCATCTATCAACAAATAAAACAAAAATAAACGCAGAAATTACTATTTCTGGTTCTAAAAGTGAATCGAATAGATTGTTGATTTTACAACAATTAATTGATGGTTTAGAGATAGAAAATAGTTCAGATTCTGATGATTCCAAATATTTAGAAAAAGCGTTAAATTCTTCTGATGAAACCATTGATATTGGTCATGCCGGAACTGCAATGCGATTTTTAACGTCGTATTTTTCAATCCAAGAAGGAAGAGAAGTTGTGTTAACAGGTTCTGAAAGAATGCAAAACAGACCAATTGAAATTTTGGTAAATGCATTGCAAGATTTAGGCGCAACTATTTCATATGAAGATAAAATTGGGTATCCGCCAATTCGAATAAAAGGCACAAAACTTACTAAAGATAAAGTTCAAATAAATGGAAATGTTAGCAGTCAATATATTTCTTCTTTAATGCTGATCGCTTCGAGTTTACCAAATGGTTTAGAAATTGAATTGTTAGGTAAGATCACGTCGATTCCATACATAAACATGACGTTATGTTTATTGCAAGAACTTGGAATTGAAGCAGTTTTTGTAGAAAATAAAATAACAATTCAACCTTTTAATTCTTCAATTATAAAAAAGATAGTTGTAGAATCTGATTGGAGTTCGGCTTCGTATTTCTACAGCCTTATTGCTTTGAGTGCTGTTGGTTCCGAAATTAAATTATCATCTTATAAAAAAGATAGCTTGCAAGGAGATTCTTGTTTGGCAGAAATCTATCAACATTTTGGGGTTTCAACAATGTTCCAGGAAAATACAATAGTATTAACTAAAAAGAAAACTCATAATTCAAAAAGCATAATTCAAAATTTGAGTAATGCACCAGATATAGCACAAACGATAGCTGTTACTTGTTTTGGATTAGGAATTAATTGTGTTTTAACAGGTTTACATACATTAAAAATTAAAGAAACAGACAGATTGGTTGCATTAGAAAATGAATTGACAAAATTAGGTGCACAAATTTCTGTGACAAATGAAAGTTTAACGATGAAAGAAACTACAAAAATCAACCCAAATATTGACATAAAAACCTATAAAGATCATAGAATGGCAATGGCTTTTGCACCATTAGCAATCAAAGTTTCAATAACAATTTTAGATGCAAATGTGGTGACAAAATCGTATCGAAATTTTTGGAAAGACTTGCAACAAATTGGTTTTCAAATAGACTCGATTTAAATTAAACCGCAAAACACTTGACAACGCCTATTCTGATGTTGTATATTTGCCAGCATTCTTAGAAAAAAACTACATGAAATTATCGCATTTTAATATTGATTTGCCAGATGAATTATTGGCAAAATTTCCAGCAGAACATAGAGACGAATCTCGTTTAATGGTGTTAAATAGAAAAGAACAAACTATAGAACACAAAATGTTTAAAGACATTATCAATTATTTTGATGAAGGTGATGTTATGGTTTTGAATAACACAAAAGTATTTCCTGCAAGAATGTTTGGAAATAAAGAAAAAACCGGAGCACGTATTGAAGTGTTTTTGTTAAGAGAATTAAATCAAGAAAACAGATTGTGGGATGTTTTAGTAGATCCAGCAAGAAAAATTAGAATTGGAAATAAATTATTTTTTGGAGATGATGATAGTTTGGTTGCAGAGGTTATAGACAATACAACTTCTAGAGGAAGAACGTTACGATTTTTATTTGATGGTTCTTATGAAGAATTTAGAGTAAAATTATTGGAATTAGGACAAACTCCTTTACCAAAAGAAATTGAGAGACCCGTAGAAGAATCTGATACAGAACGTTATCAAACCATTTATGCAAAACATGAAGGAGCTGTTGCAGCACCATCAGCAGGTTTGCATTTTTCTAAACATTTAATGAAGCGTTTAGAAATTAAAGGCGTAGATTTTTCTGAAGTTACATTGCATGTTGGTTTAGGAACTTTTGCTCCAGTAGAAGTAGAAGACTTATCGAAACATAAAATGGATTCTGAACAGATTGTTATTTCTAATGAAACAGCAAAAAGAATTAATGATGCATTAAAGAACAAAAAAAGAATTTGCGCTGTTGGTACAACAGTTATGCGTACAATTGAATCTTCTGTTTCATCAAACGGAAAATTAAATGCTTTTGAAGGTTGGACAAATAAATTTATTTTTCCTCCTCACGAATTTAGCATTGCAAATTGTATGATTACAAACTTTCATAAATCTAAATCTACTTTATTAATGCAAGCTGCCGCTTTTGGTGGTTACGATTTTGTAATGGAAGCATACGAAGTAGCAATCAAAGAAAAATACAACTTCTCTTCTTACGGAGATGCAATGTTGATTATATAATTTGAAGATTAAAAAATTCAAGAATTGAAAAACTGGTACTTTTTAAGCTACCAGTTTTTTATTTTAACTTTACAACTTAATTTTTCAGAGTGAAAAAAAAGAAAGACATACGCGCATTAACCAAAGATCAACTACGAGATTTTTTTGTAGAAAATGGTGATAAAGCTTTTCGTGGCAATCAAGTGTACGAATGGTTGTGGGGAAAAGTGGTGCATTCTTTTGAAGACATGACAAACATTTCTTTAGAAACAAGAGAAATGTTACAAGAAAACTTTGTCATCAATCATATTGAAGTTGATAATATTCAGCGTAGCAAAGACGGAACCGTAAAAAATGCGGTTCGTTTGCACGATGGTTTGGTCGTAGAATCTGTTTTAATTCCTACAGATACAAGAACAACAGCTTGTGTTTCTAGTCAAGTTGGTTGTAGTTTAGATTGCAAGTTTTGTGCAACTTCTCGTTTAAAGAGAATGCGAAACTTAAATCCTGATGAAATTTACGATCAAGTTGCAGCAATCAACAAAGAAAGTTTATTGTATTACAATCATAAATTATCTAACATTGTGTTTATGGGAATGGGAGAACCCTTAATGAATTACAATAATGTGATAAAATCGATTGAAAAAATTACGTCTCCAGAAGGATTGGGAATGTCGCCAAAAAGAATTACCGTTTCTACGTCTGGTGTTCCGAAAATCATTAAAAAAATGGCAGATGATGATGTAAAATTTAATTTAGCCGTTTCTTTGCATTCTGCAATTGATGAAGTGAGAACTTCAATTATGCCGTTTAATGCAACGTTTCCGTTGAAAGATTTAAAAGAATCGTTAGAATATTGGTACGAAAAAACACAACGAAGGATTACCTACGAATATGTTGTTTGGGGCGGAATTAACGACCGTAAAGAAGATATTGAAGCATTGATTCAGTTTTGCAGTTACGTGCCGTGTAAAGTAAATTTAATTGAATACAATCCTATTGATGATGGTGAATTTCAACAAGCAAGTCCGCAAGCAATCAACAATTATATTTCTAATTTAGAAATGCACGGAATTGTAGTAAATGTACGTCGATCTAGAGGAAAAGATATTGATGCAGCTTGTGGTCAATTGGCAAATAAATCTTAATAAAATTTTAGACCTCACAGGTTTTAAAAACCTGTGAGGTCTTGTTTATATTTCCTATTTTTACAAAAGATACTGAAACTAGTTCAGCATAAATGAAACCTGTAGAGCAAATAAAACTTCCTATTAAAAACGAAATGGAACTCTTTGAAGAGAAATTCAAAGAATCGATGCTTACCAAAGTTCCGTTACTAAACAGAATTACCTATTATATTGTTCGTAGAAAAGGAAAACAAATGCGGCCAATGTTTGTTTTTTTAGTTGCAAAAATGGTTTCTGACGGCGGTTTTGATGAGCGAACTTATCGCGGAGCATCTGTTGTAGAATTGATTCATACTGCTACTTTAGTGCATGATGATGTGGTTGATGATAGTAATAGAAGAAGAGGTTTTTTTTCCATAAACGCTTTATGGAAAAATAAAATTGCTGTGTTAGTGGGCGATTTTTTATTATCTAAAGGATTGTTGCTTTCTATTGATAACGAAGATTTTGATTTGTTAAAATTGATTTCTATCGCGGTTCGTGAAATGAGTGAAGGCGAATTATTACAAATAGAAAAAGCACGTAAATTAGATATTACTGAAGAAGTTTATTTTGAAATTATCCGTAAAAAAACAGCAACTTTAATTGCAGCTTGTTGTGGAATTGGAGCTGCTTCTGTTGGTGCAAATCAAGAAACGGTTCAACAAATGAGAAAATTTGGAGAATATATCGGAATTGCTTTTCAAATTAAAGACGATTTGTTTGACTATTCTGATGATAAAATTGGTAAACCAACTGGAATTGATATCAAAGAACAAAAAATGACCTTGCCTTTAATTTATACCTTAAATACGTGTTCTGAAAAAGACAAAAACTGGATTATCAATTCGGTAAAAAAATACAATAAAGACAAAAAAAAGGTAAAAGAAGTTATCACTTTTGTAAAAGAAAATGGCGGAATTGAATACACCATTTCTAAAATGAACGACTACAAAAACAGAGCATTGACCATTTTAGAAAACTATCCAGATTCTCCTTACAAAGATTCACTTTTGCAAATGATTGATTACGTTGTGGAGCGAAAAGTGTAATTGCTAATTGTTACAATTTTAATACTAACTCGTTTAATTAATAAGTAAACTAATAAAACAAAGTGTACCTTAGAATTGTAGTTGCCAAGAACAAAATTCGTTTATAAATGTGCACTTTGTTGGTTTACAGATATTTTTAATAATTCTTCAACAAAATCTCTTTTATTAGACAATCTTGGCACTTTATGTTGTCCGCCTAATTTTTGTTTTTTCTTTAGCCAATTGTAAAATAATCCTTTTTTAGCAACATGAATTTTAGGTAAATCCAATGTCATATTATGATAACGTTTTGCTTCATAATCAGAATTGATAGCTTTTAATGAGGTATCTAACAGTTCAGTAAAATAGTCTAAGTTATTTGGTGCTTTTTTAAATTCAATTATCCATTCATGTCCGCCACTAGATTTTCCTTCCATAAAAATAGGAGCAACCGTATAATCTGTAATTACAGCTTTTGTTTTTTCACAAGCTAATTTTAATGCTTCTTCGGCGTTTTCAATGATTAATTCTTCGCCAAAAACATTGATAAAATGTTTAGTTCTTCCAGTAATTTTTATGCGATACGGATCTGTAGAAGTAAACTTTACAGTATCACCAATTAAATATCTCCATAAACCACCGTTTGTAGTAATTACCATTGCGTAGTTTACATTTTTTTGCACTTCGGATAGCGGAATTGTTTTCGAATTTTCTCCGTTGTAAGCATCCATAGGAATAAATTCATAAAAGATTCCGTAATCTAACATTAACAATAATTCTAACGAATTATTGCTGTCTTGTAATCCAAAAAAACCTTCAGAAGCATTATAGGTTTCGTAGTATTTAAAGTCGGCTTTCGGAATCAGTTTTTTGTACTGTTCTCTGTAAGGATTAAAATTTACGCCGCCATGAAAATAGACTTCTAAGTTAGGCCAAACTTCTAAAATAGTATCTTTTCCTGTTTTTTCTAACACCCGATTTAACAATAATAACATCCAACTTGGAACACCAACTAAACTGGTAATATTTTCATGAATGGTTTCTTCTACAATAGCATCCATTTTGGTTTCCCATTCGCTCATTAATGCAGTTTCTTGGCTTGGTGCAGAACTAAAATCTGCCCAAAAAGGAAGATTTTCTGTAATAATTGCAGATA
This sequence comes from uncultured Flavobacteriaceae bacterium, assembly GCA_963974245.1. Classification (GTDB taxonomy): domain Bacteria; phylum Bacteroidota; class Bacteroidia; order Flavobacteriales; family Flavobacteriaceae; genus Polaribacter. Next base: position 108,000 of record CAXBBY010000002.1, read on the forward strand.
AATCTCCGAAATATGAATTGTTGTCTTCATAAATTGCAGAACTTCCGCCAAGCTTTAATCCTTTTCCGGTAAACAATTGCGTGTCTTCATTATTGTTAATGTACAAACACAACATGTCTTTTCCGGCTTTTAAATGACAATATTCTAGGGCTTCATCACTTACAGGAATAAATTTACTTTTGGCATTTGTAGTTCCGCTAGACTTTGCAAACCATTTTATTGGAGTTGGCCAAAAAAGGTTTTGCTCTCCTCTTCTGCAACGTTCTATTAAAGGCTCAAAAGTTTCGTATTTCTGAATCGGAACAGCATTTGTAAAATCTGTATAATCTCTGATAGATGAAAAATAATGCTCTTTACCAAATTCAGTATTTTTTGCAGTATTCAATAAACGAAACAATAATTCTTCTTGAACATCTAAAGGATATTTTAAAAACAACTCCATTTGATGCTTTCGTTTCTTTAAAAACCAAGATATAATTGAGTTTACTAAAGGAAATGCCATTTGGTTAGTTTCTCGTTTAATTTATGAATACAAAATTCTTAAAACTTGCTTTTTTATAGTAAGTTTGTTTGTTGTTGATTGTCAACGGAGTTAAAAATACTAAAAATAGTTGTATGCAATATCAAGGAGTCTTAAAAAAAATGCCAACCGAAAATTTAGAGATCATTCAATATTATTTAGAATTGGGTGACGACTTCTTAAATATGAATCAGTTATTAGGTAAAACCATTACAATGACCTTTGTAAAACACGAGTGTTTAAATTGTCATTTAAACAAAGAAATTTACCGACAAGGTTTTTGTAAAAGTTGTTTTTTTGAAACTCCAACTGCTGGCGATTGGATTATGAGACCAGAATTAAGCACCGCACATTTAGGAATTGAAGACAGAGATTTAGCCTACGAAAAACAAGTGCAATTAAAACCGCATATTGTGTATTTGGCAAACTCTAGCAATGTAAAAGTTGGTGTTACTAGAAAACAACAAGTTCCAACACGTTGGATAGATCAAGGAGCACATGAAGCGATAGAAATTGTTGAAGTGCCAAATCGATATTTAGCCGGAATTACAGAAGTTGCTTTAAAAGAATTTGTTGCCGATAAAACCAATTGGCGAAAGATGTTAAAGAATGATATTGTTGATGAAAATTTAGTAGAATGGAGAAACAAATTAGCACAATACATTCCTGAAGAAGCAAAAGAATATTTTATAGAAAACAATACAGAAACCAACCTAAATTTTCCGGTGGATAAATATCCGCTAAAACCCAAAAGTTTGAATTTGGTAAAACAGCATTCTTATACCGGAAAGCTAGTGGGTATAAAAGGACAGTATTTAATTTTTGAAGACGAAACTGTTTTTAATGTAAGAGCAAATGAGGGATTGGTGGTAAATGTAAATATCAATTAAGATGAAGAATAATTTACTAAAAGTAGCACTAGCACAAATTTCACCAGTTTGGTTGAACAAAGAAAGGACAATTGAAAAGATTGAAAAATTAATCATTGATGCTGCAAAAGAAAACTGCGAACTCATTGTTTTTGGAGAAGCATTATTGCCTGGTTATCCATTTTGGATTGCTTTAACAAACGGCGCAGAATGGGATTCGAAAGTTCAAAAAGAAATCCATGCTCATTATGTTCGTAATTCTATTACGATAGAAAAAGGCGAATTAAATTCGGTTTGTAAATTGGCAAAAAAGCATCAGATTTCTATTTATTTAGGAATTATGGAACGTGCAGAAAATAGAGGCGGACATAGTATTTATGCATCATTGGTGTATATCAATCAAGAAGGAGAAGTTAAATCTGTACATAGAAAATTACAACCAACTTTTGATGAACGTTTAACTTGGGCGCCTGGAGACGGAAATGGTTTACAAGTACATCCTTTAAAAGAATTTACAGTTGGTGGATTGAATTGTTGGGAAAATTGGATGCCGTTGCCAAGAACTGCTTTGTATGGTTTGGGAGAAAATTTACACATTGCAGTTTGGCCAGGAAGTGATCATAATACCAAAGATATCACACGTTTTATTGCAAGAGAATCTCGTTCTTTTGTAATTTCAGTTTCTAGTTTAATGGCAAAGTCAGATTTTCCAAAAGAAACGCCACATTTTGATAAAATCATAAAAGATGCGCCAGAAATTTTAGCAAACGGAGGTTCTTGTATTGCGTCACCAAACGGAGAATGGTTGGTGGAACCAGTGATTAATAAAGAAGGTTTGATTATTGAAACTTTAGATTTTAATCGTGTGCTAGAAGAACGTCAAAATTTTGATGTTGTCGGACATTATTCCCGCCCTGATGTTACGAAATTGCATGTGAATCGTGAGCGTCAAAGTACTGTTTCTTATGATGATTTTTAAAAAACAATTCCCAAATTAAAAATCCATAAACGATGGTGTATTCCAATCCAATAAACCATAAATTTTCTTTCCAAGGAAGATTAGAGTAGGCTTGATAACTCAATATAATTACCAAACTCCAAACAATTGGAAAACGATATTTGGTAAAAACAGACAACAAAACTAAAGTTGCTAAATACCACGGATGCATGGTTGTTGTTGTAAAATAATAAAAAGACAATCCGAAAAGTAATGCTGTAATATTTTCTTTTGGGCTTTTATTTTTTCTAAAAAAAGTAATAATTCCTAAAAACACAATTGTTAACATCGGAATGATTTTTCCGATGATAGCAATTTCATTATAACCTCTAAACAAGTAGCCAATTTCTCTAAAAATATAATAAAAACTCGCATTGAACTCGAAACTTCTAAACCACAATCCAACAGAGTTAAAATAATTGGCAATCAATCCTGAAGTGTAAAAAGGTAAGAAAAAGAGGAGTGAAGTTGAAATTATAATTACATAAAATAAGATTAATTTCAAAAGCCCTTTTATTCTCGACTCCGCTCGAACGGACATCTTTTTGTCATCTAGAGCGGAGTAGGGAGGGCTTTTAACAAACCATTGATAAAACAACGGTAAAAACAACAACGGAATTAACTTCACAGAAACAGAACAAGCTAATAAAAATGCAGCCCAAATCCATTTGTGTTTAAAAAGCAAATACAAACTCCAAACTAAAAAGAATAACATGACAGGTTCAAAATGAATATTTCCTGTCAATTCAATTATTATAAACGGATTTAAAGCATATAAAAAAATATGATAAATTGGTAATTGTAGTTTTTTTAATAACTTTTTTCCGAAGTATATAATTCCTATATCCGCAAAAATAAGTTGAAGTTTAAACACAATTACAGAACCTAAAATGCTGTTGCCAGCAAAAAGGGCAGCAATGTAAAAACTCAATTGATTTACTGGTGGATAATTGGTGTAATTACTTCCGTTTAAAGCTCCCATTCCGGCATACATTTCTGCTGCTTGGTTTATTGGAAATTCTTGCTGATGGATAAAGTTTTCTGGTAAATACAAATACGGATTTAATCCTTCGAAAAGCATTCTTCCGTCCCAAATAAAACGGTAAAAATCTTGTGATAAATTTGGAATTGAAAACAAAAAAATCAACCGAAATAAAATGGATAAACTCGTTAATAACTTCGTGTTTTCTTTTCCTTTTTTTAAAATGTAAAATGATGTTGCAAAAAGCGAAACATATAAAAACAACATCATTGAAAATTGTGTTCTTTCTAGATAAAAAGCAACCAAAAAATAGAGAATGATTGTGAGAGTTATTACAATTATAAATTCTGTATTTTTTCTGCTTACAATCATTATGCTTTAGTAAAAATAGATTTAAAAAACACATATCCAAACCCTAATAATAGCATTAAGTGAAATGGAAATAAACCAAAGTCTCCACCTTGATTTCCAACCACAAAAGCGCTGTACATTCCAAACGCAAAATACAAGGCTAACAATCCTTCAAAAACAACATGAATAGAAATTTTTTTAGAAATATATTTATTGCTTTCCCAACTGTTTTTTACGGAGTTGATGTTAAACTTGGGAGTTCTAATAAAGTCGCTTTTTTTACCAAAATGACCTTCTAAAACGGCAATAGAATTATGTAAAGAAAACCCCATAGCTATAGAAAAAAAGGTAAAAAAAGTAGCAATATATTTTAAGAAATTTTTAAAACCTTTGCCATAAATATTTTTGTACATAAACCAATAACAAATAAAAAATATGAGAGAACTTATTACAAAGAAACTCATCATATAAAAGTAGTTTTTTAAATGTTCATATTCATTTTTTATATACAACATTGGCACGCTTAAAACAGCTACAATTAGTACGTTTAAAAACATGGTGCTATTTAGTAAATGTAACAATCCATGAATTTTTGTTTTAAAACGAACTTTTTTATTAGACAAAACACGTTTTGCCATTTTTTGAAAATTTTCTGCTCCGCCTTTGTTCCATCTAAATTGTTGTGTTCTTGCCGCGCTAATAATAATTGGCAATTCAGAAGGGGTTTCAATATTTTCTAAGTATTTGAATTTCCAGTTTTTTAACTGCGCTCTATAACTTAAATCTAAATCTTCGGTTAATGTATCACCTTCCCAATTTCCGGCATCATAAATACATTCTTTACGCCAAACGCCAGCTGTTCCGTTAAAGTTGATAAAATGATCTTTACTATTTCTACCAACTTGTTCTAAGGTAAAATGTGCATCCAACGCAAAAGCTTGAATTCTTGTAAGTGTAGAATAATTTCGGTTGATATGACTCCAACGCGTTTGTACAACGCCAATTTCTGAGTTTTTAAAATACGGAATGGTTTCTAACAGCCAATTTTCTTTTGGTAAAAAATCAGCATCAAAAATGGCAATAAAATCTCCTTTTGCACTTTTTAAACCTTCTTTTAAGGCACCTGCTTTAAATCCTTTTCTATTTGTTCTTTGGATGTGTTTAATATCAATTCCAGATTTTTGAAGTTCTTTTATTTGTTTCGATGTAGAAATAACAGATTCGTCTGTAGAATCATCTAAAACTTGAATTTCTAATTTATCTTTTGGATACTTTAACCTCACAATATTTGTTAGCAAACGCTCCATTACATAGAGTTCATTGTACACAGGAAGTTGTATGGTTACAAACGGAATTTCGTTTGGGTTAGAAAAATCAAATTTTTCAGAAAAATCTTCTTTTTTTTGTGCTATTAAATAGTTAAAAAGAAGGTTAAGTTGTGCCAAAGCGTACATAAAAATTAACAACAAAGCAATTGAATAAACAACGATTATAATGTACGCAACAAAAATCATTTAAAAACTATATTTAAAGATCCAACCTAAAATTTTAATTCCTGCCATAACACTTCCTTTTACCGTTCCAGAAACTTTAGAAACGCCAATTCTATTTCTGTATTTCATCGGAATTTCTACATACGTTAAATTTTGTTTCAATGCTTTTAATTGCATTTCAACCGTCCAGCCGTAAGTTTTGTCTTCCATTTTTAACGCTAACAATTTATCATATTTAATTGCTCTAAAAGGGCCTAAATCTGTAAATTTTGCGCCAAAAAAGAGTTTCATTAAAAACGTTGCTAACCAATTTCCGAATACTTGTTGAGGTGTCATAGAACCTTCTTCACGTAGTCGTTTTACTCTTGCGCCAATTACAAAATCAATGTCTTCATTAAGAATTGGATCTATTAATTCTGTCAATTGTTCTGGATAATCAGAATAATCGCCATCTAAAAAAACAATAATGTCTGGTTTTTTATTTGGGTCGCTGATCGAAGTCGAAGCGATGTAATCCATTCCTTTTAAACACGCAAAACCATATCCTTTTCGGTTTTCTTGTAAAACAGTTGCTCCGGCGTTTTTAGCATTTTCTTCAGTTTTATCAATAGAATTGTTGCTAACGACAATAATTTCATCAACTATTGATGGAATATCACGTATAACTTTTGCAATTGAATTTTGTTCGTTAAAAGCAGGGATGATAACTTTGATTATTGACATTAATTCTTTTTAAAATCCGTAACAAAAATACGATTGTTTCTGCTATTGTTTGTCATTTATCAATTTCATTAAATCAACATCATTTCCTAATAAAATTTCTGTTGGATTGATACGCCCTTTTTCTGGACCATTCTCTAATTTTAACACGCCACGCGGACAAACAGCAGAACAAATTCCGCAACCAACACAGCTAGCACGAACAATATTTTCGCCTTTTTGAGCGTACGATCTTACATCAATTCCTTGTTCACAATAGGTAGAACAATTTCCGCAAGAAATACATTGACCGCCATTTGTTGTAATTCTAAAACGAGATTTAAAACGCTGAATTAATCCCATATAAGCTGCTAAAGGGCAACCAAAACGGCACCAAACTCTATTTCCTAGAATTGGATAAAATCCTGTGCCAATTACACCAGAGAAAATAGAACCAATTAAAAAGCCATAAGTGGTTTGTATATCATAAGCAGAAATGCCAAATATAATTTTTTTCCAGCTCTCTATTTCAGCAAAATAAGTATATAATGTTACTGCTGTCATCAATAAAACAAAAACTAAAACTCCGTGGATTAACCAGCGTTCTATTTTCCAGGAAAATAAAGATTTACTAGATAATTGACGGTAAGGATCTCCTAAAGTTTCAGATAATCCACCACAACCACAAACCCAAGAACAATACCATCTTTTCCCGTAAAAATAGACCATTATAGGAACAATGATTAAGGTTAATGCAATTCCCCAAACCAACATAAAAACTCCTAAATTTCCACTACTTAAAAGGTTGTCTAAATTCCAATCAAAAAAGAACGAATAATTTAGTGGAAAAGCATTCTTAAAATCGAACCAAGGTTTGTTAAAGGCAACTAATATTTCAGGAATTAAAAAAGCAAATGCAATTTGAAAAAACAATACAACAGCTGTTCTAACTAATTGATAATTATTTTGTCTGTATTTAATAAACATTCTAAGAGCAAATACACTCATTACCGAACTATACATAAATCCATATAAAAACCATTGGCTAGATTCTTGTCCGTTTAACCCTTTACTTATAGGGTTTACAGAAAGAATAGGGTTTACTAAATAGTTTGGATAGAAATATAAAATAACATAGAACCCGAAGAAAAAGACAAAAGCAATCATTCCTAAGTAACCTCTGTTTGTTGCAGAATGTTGAAAGATTCCATTATTTTTTATTCCAGTAGAACTTAATAATTTATAATCTGCACCAAAAAACAGAATTCCGCCTAAAATAGCAAGACCAAAAGTTAAAAAGAAAAACAAATTTTGGTTTTTAGAAACCCAACCTGTTGCAGAAGCTCTTGTTAATGGATAAATAAAATCTTTAGAAGTTTTATTCCATTTTAAATAAATAATTTTGTCCCAAGCAATTTCTTTTTGACTTTTATAATAAGCATTAGATTCTTTTACTAGTTGATAAATTTTGCTAGATAATTCTGCAGAAGTTAATTCTTTATTTACAATTTCTGTTTGAGCTTTTTTAATAAAAAACTCGCTCTTAACCTTCTGTTTGGCCCAAGCATTAAAAGTTTCTTTTGATACATTATTAGAACCTGTAAAAATGCTAATAGTAAAAACAGCAAATCCTAATAAGGAAATTAATAACCCAATATTTTTAATTATTTTCATACTTATTTATATGCTAAAAATCCGTTTCCAGCTTTTCTTTTTTAGTTGGATGTTTGTATTGTTTTCTTGATTGAATTTTGCTACAATTTCTGCTTCATGTAGTTTGTAAAATTCAGGATCAAAATTGGCATCGGCTAAATGTTCTAAGACATAATTTACTGTGCGTTTTTCTGTAAGAACTAAATCAAAAAACTCATGCCTCATTCTTATTCCGAAGGTGTTAATCCCGATAAATTCTTTGGTGTTTTTATCATAATTAATATGAATGCATTTTTTGCCACTTTTGTGTTCCCAATAAAAACGAGCTTCGTTTTCTTTTGGTTGTGCCCAAACCCATCCATAAGTCTGGTATTCAATGTCAAAAAATTTAGCAGAATTAAACCAATGCCCGGGTTTGTATTCTGTTTTATTTCCACAAATTGTTTGCGCCACGGTTTCGCCCATCATTCTTCCTGTGTACCAAACAGCTTCAATCGGTTTTCTTTGCCCAATTGCTTCGTGTTGTTCTGCGCAATCTCCAATCGAATAGATATCTTTTATATTTGTTTCTAAAAAGCGATTTACCTTTACGCCACGACCAATTTCTATACTTCGACTATGCTCAGTACCCGATTCAGAATTTTTTAGAAAATCTACATTAGGAGAAACTCCCGCGGTTAAACCAACAACATTACATTCAATTTCTTCTCCGGTTTCTGCAATAACTATTGATTTTACATTTCCGTTTTCATCAGATTTAATTTCTTTTAGATTCACACCTAAGCGTAAATCAATATGATTATTCAAAATTTCCTGATTAATCATTGACGATTCTTGCGCAGGTAAAACGCCGTCCCAAAAACTTTGTTCTCGTACCAAAAAAGTAACCGGAATATTTCTGCTATGCAGCATTTCTGCCAATTCAATTCCAATTAATCCGCCACCAACAATTACAGCGCGTTTACACGTTTTGTTATCGGGCGCATATTTTTCTAAAGATTCTAAATCTTGTTTGTGATACATTCCCATAACTCCATTCAAATCTTGTCCTGACCAACCAAATTTATTTGGTTTAGAACCCGTTGCAATAATTAGTTTATCGTAGGCTAATTTTTCTCCATTAGAAAATTCAATCTCATTTGATTTAGAATGTACTTTTGACACAAATCCTTTTTTAAGATTGATGCGATTTTTTTTCCAAAACCAAGATTCATAAGGTTGTGTATGTTCAAATTTCATGTGTCCCATATAGACATACATCAATGCAGTTCTAGAAAAGAAAAAATCAGTTTCTGCAGAAATTATTGTAATTTCTTTATCTGATTTTTTTCTGATATGCCTGGCAGCTGTAACACCAGATATTCCATTTCCTATAATAACAATGTGTTCCATAAATTTGTTTATTGACTAATCTGTTCTGTCGAGATGTAAGTTACAAACTTAAAGATATTATTTAATTTAGAATGGTTATTAATAAAGTTATTATTTAGTAGTTTGTAAACAATTAAATATTTGCTCGACTTAGAAATCGAGTTCGTTAAAAAATATAAAACATGAGAAATAGAATTTCTAATTTACTAATTGTATGTACACTATTTTTAGTAAGTAATACTTATTCACAAGAAGATAATACAATATCAAAAAGCAATATACAAACTTACACACCTTCTAAATTATTGAGTAAAGGACAATGGGATATTAAATGGTTTAATAATTTATATACGCAAACAAAATTTGCAAATAGTAAAGGAAATACTAAAACTGATTTAAACGGAAGATCAAATTTTTTTACATCAACTATAGATGTTTTTACAGGAATATCTGAAGACAATAGATTTAATGTTGGTGCAATTATAGAGATTCGCTCAAACACAATTGGAGGCAGACAAGCATTATCAGTTTTTAGTTTAACAGATGACCCAGCTACAGAAAGAAAAGGAATTACTTCGTTTGCACCAGCAGTAAAATTTCAACCTTTTAAAAATGTTGGAAATTTCTCTATTCAATCTGCAATTCATATCCCTTTGGTAAAAAATGAAACTGAAAATGGAGTGTATCTTGATCAAACAGCATGGATTTTTCAGAATCGCTTTTTTTACGATTATAGTTTCGAAAATAATGATTGGCAATTATTTGCAGAGTTAAATACAGAATATAACTTTGGCGATGAGGCAAGTTTTGCAAACAATACATTTGTTTTTGCACCAGGAATTTTTCTAAGTTATTTTCCGAATTCTGAGTTTACTATTTTAGGATTGGCACAACATTCTCAACGTTTTGGAGATTTTACTCAAGATTATACAGCACTTGGTTTTGGAGCAAAATATCAACTATCAAACATTTTAAATATAGAAACCATTTATACAAATTTTGTAAGAGGAACAGATAATGGTTTAGGGCAAACATTTAACATAGGTTTGAGAGCGTTATTCTAAAAAATAGTATAATTTAGGAGCTATGAAAACCAAATTTTTATTGATTTTTTGTGTTGTTTTTATTCAGTTTTCTTTGAGCGGGCAATCAAAAAAGATAAACGGAATAAGTTTTGTAGCCTCTAGAGCAGCAATAGATTCTAAGCATATTAAACCAGTTTTAAATGTTAATAGCAACTATGTTGCATTAATGCCTTTTGGCTTTTTTAGAGACTTAAATAATCCAAAAATTATTTACAATTCTAAAAGACAATGGTTTGGTGAAACAAGAAAAGGACTAGAACATTACGCAAAAGAATTTAAAAAGAACAATGTAAAAATAATGCTAAAACCACAATTGTGGGTTTCTAGAGGTTTATATACAGGATTTATTGATATGGATTCTGAAGAAAAGTGGAAAATTCTTGAAGACTCGTATGAGAAATTTATATTAGAATTTGCTGATATTGCTCAGCAAACAAATGCAGATATTTTATGTATCGGAACCGAATTAGAAAAATTTGTGATTAAAAGACCAACATACTGGAATCAATTAATAGTAAAAATTAAAAAGATATATAAAGGCAAATTAACCTACGCAGCAAATTGGGACGAATTTAAACGAGTACCATTTTGGAATCAAATAGATTATATTGGAGTAGATGCTTATTTTCCTTTAAGTGATAAAAAAACACCATCTGTTTTAGATTTTGAAAAAGGATGGAAACCTCATAAAAACCAAATAATTGAAATTCAACAAAAATTTAAAAAACCAATTTTATTTACCGAATTTGGATATAGAAGTGTCGATTTTAACGGTAAAAAACCATGGGAATCTAATCGATTAGAAGGAAGCGTTAATTTAGAAGCTCAGAAAAATGCTACACAAGCAATTTATAATCAGTTTTGGAAAGAACAATGGTTTGCCGGTGGTTTTATTTGGAAATGGTATCATAATCATGAAAAAGTTGGCGGAGAGAATAACAACAGATTTACACCACAAAATAAACCAACAGAAACGTTAATTAAGAAATTGTATAAAATCAATTAAAATCATAAAATTATCAAAACATGATAAATGTTATAATTTGCCTTGTGTCAATAACTTAAATTTGTTTTTATCCAAAAGTTATTTATCATGAAAAAAGTTATTGTACCTATAGATTTTTCTGATCATTCAGAGTTTGCATTAAAAGCTGCAGCACTTTTAGCGAAAAGACATCATATAGAAATTATTGCGTTGCACATGTTAGACATTAGTATTGCATCATTAAGTGAAAGCGCAATTGAAATACAAACACAATCTGTTTTTTATTTAAAATTAGCAGAAAAAAGGTTTAAATCTTTTTTGAAAAAAGACTACTTAAAAGATGTAAAAGTTACTCCAATTATAAAACATTATTTGTCTTTTAGAGAAATAAATGACATTGCAAAAGAAGAAAAAGCAGATTTAATAATCATAAGTTCTCATGGAGCAAGTGGTGTGAAAGAACTTTTTGTGGGTTCTAACACAGAGAAAGTTGTCAGATTTTCAGATATTCCAGTTTTAATTTTAAAAGAAGAATTGTTTAATTTAAATTTTGAAGACGTTGTGTATGCTTGCGATTTTTCTGAAAAAGCAATTCCTGCTTATGAAAAAGTATTAAAATTGATGCAGTTTTTTGAAGCTGAAGTTCATTTATTATATGTAAACTTACCAAATGATAAATTCAAAACTTCTACTGAGATGAAAGAATTGGCAGCTAACTTTTTAACCAAAGCAGGTCAAGATATTAGTAAATTAAAAGAAATTACTTTTGAAAGTGAGGTTACCATTGAAAAAGGAATTTTAAAATTTTCAGAAAGAATTGGCGCAGATTTAATTGCCATTAGTACGCATGGGAGAAAAGGATTATCTCATATCTTTGAAGGAAGCATTGCAGAAGATCTAAGCAATCATTCGATGCTGCCAGTAATTACTTTTAAAAGATAAACTGAATGATAAAAAAAACAATTTTTATTCTCGTGTTCCTTTTTTCTATTTCATGCACTAAAGAAAAAATTGTTTTAATACCACAAAATTTACAAGAATATTTAAATTTAAATTCTGGCTTACTAGCAGATCAAGTAATTGCTTGCGCTGCTAGTGATGAGTTTGATACTTCAATTTCATATATTTTTTATTATCCAATTTTAGGAGCAACAGAAATTCAATATTTCGAAACCGAAAACACTACCGTAAATGAAAAAGATTTTTCATTGTACAAAAGAAGAGTGTTACCAAAAGAAGGTGTTTTTAATGGTTATTTAGAGCGTTATGTTAGAAATGATACCAAAGAAGTTTGGTCAATTATTACTTTTAAAACAAACGGAAAACTACATAAGTCAAATCCAATTCGGTTAAAACATCAAGCAAAACCAACAGAATGGATCAATGAAGTTGCAATAGATCTTACACAAAATACATCTCCTAAATTTACTTGGCAAGACGGAATTTATAAAGAAAATGCAATTTACTTTCAAGTAATTTCTGACATTAATAATAACTTATTATCAGGAACTTATACCTACGATACATGGTTTCAATATTACTTGTTAAATAATGTTGTTTTAAATATAACTACAAAAAAACCACTAACTTTAGAAGTGGGTTCAGATTATAATTTTACTTTGATGGGAGTAAGTTTAGATAATTGGGTAAATTTGATTATCGTAAAACGATTTTCAATTCAGTAATGATTAAAAAAAATATTCTTTTTTATCTTTTAGTTTTCTTAACAACCCTTTTAGTTGCGCAAGAAAATAACATTGTTGATGTTAAGGTTAAAGACTTAAAAAAAACAAAAATTAGTGTAATAGAAAAATTTTTACTCACCAAAGAAGGATCTGTTTTAGATTCAATTGTTTTAAATGATGATGTAAAAAGATTAAAAAAATTACCAGCAATTTCTCACGCATATTATCAGGTTTTTAAAGCATCAAAAAACACGTACAATATCTTTTTTCAAATAGAAGAAAACAAAACATTAATTCCTGCCGTAAATTTTTGGACAACAACTAACAAACAATTTGCGTATAAAATTGGATTGTATGATTATAACTTTTTAGGAAGAAATATGGCTTTTGGCGGCTTTTATCAAAACAACGAATATCATTCTTACGGAATCAATTTTAGAGCGCCATATTTGTTTTCAAACAAATTAGGATTGGCTGTAAATCATACAAATTGGATAAGTGAAGAGCCTTTGTATTTTGATAATGGTTCTGCTAATTATAAATATCAAAATATTTCTTTTGAAACCATGTTGATGTATGAGTTGGATTTTAAAAACCATTTAGAATTGGGAGTTAACTTCTTTAAAGAAAAATATAATTATAAAAACGGAATTAGGTCTGCAACAATTCCACAAGAATTAAACATCAATAAATTTTTAATAAAAGCTGTTTACTTATACGATAATTTAGATTATTTCTATCAGTACATTAGTGGTTTTAAAAATGAATTGTATGTGCAAATGGTGATTTCAAAAAGCAATTCTCAAAACGATTTTTTTATCGCTTGGAACGATTTTTTTTACTTTAAACGCATTGGCGAAAAAGGCAATTGGGCAAATCGATTACGAGTAGGCTTGTCAACAAATACCAAAAGTCCGTTTGCGCCATTTGCGTTAGACAATAATGTAAATTTACGTGGTGTTGGAATTCTGGTTGATAGAGGGACCGGAAGTATTGTATACAATACAGAATACAGACACACCATTCTAGAAAAAGGTTCTTTTGTAATTCAGTCTAATGTGTTTACAGATTTCGGAACTTGGAGAACACCAGGTGGTGAATTAAGTGATTTTACCAAAAAGAAAAACATCAAAGTTTTTTCTGGTGTTGGTGTACGAATAATTAATAAAAAAATATTCAATGCCATTTTTAGAATTGATTATGGTTTCGAACTCACCGATGGAAAAGGTAAAGGTTTAGTCTTTGGAATTGGACAGTATTTTTAAAATAAATCTTTTCTTTCTCTTTAGTTTTTTTATTTAGGCGGAAGAAAACAGGAATTGCTCACAGAAATAGTTGGGATAAGCCAAGCTTTAACACTTAGCTTGAGTTAAAGCACTAACTCTGCTATTTTTTATATGTGTTGATGGTATTTCGTACTTTTTTATTCGTTCAGTTTCATTCTTACTTTCGTCAAATACTCCAGTTTTAGCTATTGTTTTAGCAAGCATATCAATTACAGAAACAGATACACTATTACCTATTAATTTCATCCATCTTGCTCTTGATTCTGGAAGTTTAAAATTTTTTGGAAAGCCTTGAATAACACAAGCTTCTTCTTTAGTTATCTTTCTGTAATTTTCAGAAAAGTAAACTTTATCTAAAAAGTCTTGTTTGTACGTTTCGTGATTGTCAGTTCTTAAATTTGCTAAAGTCACATAATCGTTTGTATCACTTGCAACTAAAGTTGGAAAAACGTCAGAAGTTGGTAGAAATACTCTATTTACTCCAAATAATCCACTACTGATTTTTGTATTTTTAAAGTCATATCTAATTTCACTACATTCAACTACTCCTTTTTCTTTCAAAGTTTCAATAGTATTGCTTATCGATATTTTTTTGATTTTAAAAGGTCTATGAGTTTTTAAATCGTCCATTATTAGATTTGCATTTGATTCTTTTGATAGCAATTCTAATTCATTTTCGGTTAGTTCTGAATCTTTAAAATCATTTATTTTAAATTGATATTCTTGTTCTTTTAAAATATCTAAATCTACTAACTTTGATAATTCTTTTTTTGTAATTGATGAATCTAAACTTTTAAAATGTTTTAAAGAGAGTGGATTTCCGTCTAACTTTCCAAATTGGCTTTTTCTTCTATTTTTTAAAAGAAGTAAGCAAATTTCTTTTTGTCGTTCTGTCGTGTCTAAAATATCCCAAGAATGAATTGTTGTATGTCCATTTCTTAAGTCGTTAAACAAAAAGTAATCATTAAATCCATTTTTACTTGAAAGACTCATTTGTCTATTTACAATCGGATTTCCAAATAAATCTTTTTGAGTAATTTTTTCATCATTTACTTTAGGTAATTTAACGCCTAAAATATCTGCAAGTTTGATTCTGTTTTCATTTGGTTTTGGTAATTTAAAATTGTCCAAGTGTTTTTTATTTCTGAAACCAACTATGAAAACTCGAATTCTGTTTTGAGGAACACCATAATCAAAAGAATTAATGACATAATGTTTTGCATAATATCCTGCTTGTTTAATTCTATCTAAAATGTATGAAAATGATTCTTTGTTTCTTGGGTCAACTAAACCTTTTACGTTTTCAAATATAAATGCTTTAGGTTGAGATTGCTTTAACAAATAAATAGTGTCATTCCATAGTTGACCTCTGTCATCATCAAAGCCTAAATTTTTACCTGCTATTGACCAACTTTGACAAGGAACTCCTGCTGTTAAAATATCGTGTTTTGGTAATTCTTTAATTTTGGTAATATCCCCTAAATTACTATCAAAACTTTCATTGTAATTTTCACAGTATGTATTTACTGCATCTTTGTTTATTTCACTAAAGTTTATACAATTCCCTCCATTGTTTGATAGAGCCATTTTAAATCCTCCAATTCCTGAAAATAGGTCGATAAAAGTAAATTTGTTTTTCATATCGTTTACTTTTATTGAAGTTTTATGTCTTTGTAGCCTTCTGGCGGGTCAATTCCTAAATACTCTTTGTATATCCTTTCTCTGTATTCTAAACCAAGTTTGTTAATTTCATTTATAAAGTTATTATACGTTCCTTTTCCTCCAATTAATTCCCAAAATTCATTACCAATTAGTACGGATTCATCATTGCACATATCAAACCATCTCATTGGGAAACTCCAATTGTAATCTTCTTTTTTGCCATAAGGATTGTAAGGAAGTGCATAGAAAGCAAAATCAACTTTGCAAGGTGACATTGCTAAAAGTTTAAACATTTTTTCTTTACTTACTTTTGTTTGGTCGCTATTAGGTAAAGGTCCTTTGAGTTCAAAAGCATATTTTTTTTTAGTCTTTTTACTTTCAAAATAAATGTCGCAAACTACACTTGTAGGTATTGGTTTCCCTCCACCTTCTAAAATATATTTTAGTTCTATATCCCAATCAGGCTTTTGTTTGTCTTTACCTTTCTTTTTGTGTTCTAATTTGTTTAAAACTTCTTGTATTCTTCTCAATCGTTCAGCACCAACTTCTCCTGTTATTGTTTTTCCCATTTCACAATGTCCGTGATATTCGTTTGCTACTACTTTCGCCAATTTTTCCCAAACACCACCAAAAGGCGTAACAAAACGTCTTTCAAAATGAGAGCCTTTAAATATTTCGTCAGGAACAAGTGCAGCATAAAGTGGTTTACTTGAATGGTGTTTCTCTTTTATGAATGGGTCTGTTACCAAGACTTTATTCATAACTCTGTCCATCAAATCAGACACAACTATTTTGATGCCATCACTTACTTTTTGTTCCTCTTTATTAGTCATTTATTTTTTAGTGAAATTTGAGATACAAAGTTACATTTTTAATCACGTAATCTTTAATTTTTGTAGATAGTTCAATTTTTGCAGGATTTTTTAGTATGAATACTAACTTAATACAACTCAAATAAGTATTCGTCATTTTTCAAAGTCAATTTTTAACGAATTTAGAGATTATTATTGGTTTTGAAAAATTTGATTATTTGCTTAACAACATCCACCACCATCATAATGGAACGTAGAAGGAGAAAAGAAAATGTCATCTCTTCCTAAATCTTGTAATGCTTTTGCAGTTTTATCACAAATTGCCAATGGTTGATTTTTTAATAACGTATGTCCTAATCCGTCATCAAAATAATCATCATCTCCATAATAAATGGCTGCTTTTCCAGTAAAAATGCAAGGGCCATCTTCTGGCATTGGATCTTTAATTGCGGCAACTTCAATAGATTCGATATAAATTAATTCGTCTGTCGGATAATTTTTTGGATCTAAAATTCGATATGGTTTTCTTGCTCTAATTTCTATTGTTCCAAAACCAGCATCAGTCAATGCTTTTACATAATCAGCAATAGATAAACTACCAGACAAACACAAAGCACGCAAACGATCATCGTTACGTAATTCGTTATTCATTGGTTGTTCACAAGTAGGATCACTCATTACCAAACGTCCATGAGGTTTTAAAACTCGGTGCATTTCTTCAATGGCTTTTTTTAAATCATCTGACTTAAAAATATTGAATAAACAGTTTTGCGCAGCAACATCAATCGAATTATCTTCAACAGGCAAATTCATTGCGTCTCCTTTTCGTAAATCCACAAAATCAGATTTGAACCAATCGTTTTGCTCTTCTGCAATTTTAAAATTTTTGCGAGATGCTTCTAACATTTCATCCACAACATCCAACCCAATTACGCCGCCTTTATTTCTGTTGAAATAAGCGAATTGTAACAATTCCATTCCGCCACCAACACCAACGTATAGCATTTTTGGATTGTTCGTTAAATCTCTTGCATGAACAGTAGAACCACATCCGTAATTCATTTCTTGCATAATTCTTGGGATCTTTAATCCTGGTAATTCCCAAATCGGATTTGTTGTACAGCACAAACCAATATCTGGTGTTAACGCTGCTTCTTTATAAACATTATGTGTGGTTTCTAGGTAACTCATATTTTTGTTTAATATGTCATTGCGAAGAAGTATGACGTAGCAATCTTTTGATGAGATTCCTTCACTTCGTTCTGAATGACGTTATAATATTCTTATTAATTCTTTAAATAATACTATCATTTTTGGCTCTGCTTTCCCCGCTACAGCGATAATTTCTGTAATATCAACAGGATGTAAATTTTTCGGATTACATTCATCTGTCAACACAGAAATAGCGGCACAAGGCAGGTTTAATTGTTTAGCAACAATCACTTCTGGTACTGTACTCATTCCAACAGCATCTGTTTCTAAAATTTGTAGCATTCTATATTCCGCTCTTGTTTCTAATTGCGGTCCAACCACGCTGGTATAAACGCCAACTTTTAAATCTATGTCGTTTGCTTTGGCAATTTCTTGCAGTTGTGTATTTATTTTTTTAGAGTACGGTTCTAACATGTCTGCAAAAATATTTCCAAAATCATTTGCGCCTTTAAAAGCTAACGGGGAACTTCCTTGCAAATTGATATGATCTTCAATCAGCATCAAATCTCCTTTTTTGTAGTTTAAATTGATGGCACCTGCGGCATTTGAAATCAATACATTTTTGATTCCCAATCCGTGCATAGTTCTAATTCCGTAAGTTACTTCCCAAAGATTGTAGCCTTCATAAACATGAAAACGACCAGCCATTACAAGTACTTTCTTACCAGATAGGTTTCCGTAAATTAGTTTCCCTGAATGAAACTCAACCGTTGCTTGCGGGAAATTTGGAATATCGGCATAGGCAATTTCTTTTTCAATGTCGATTTCATCAACCAATTTCCCTAAACCTGTTCCGAGTACAATTCCAACTTCTGGAGCTGTAATTCCAACAGATTTTAAATATGCTATAGTTTCTTTAAGTTGTTGTTTTTTCATAGTTATGCTGAATTTACTTCAGTATTTTTTAGTTCAATAATTTCTTTAATCTTCGGATTATTTTTATAGAAATCTGATGCTATTAAATCTTTAAAAGTATCGATGTCGTTTAGTATTTCTATCAATCCAACAGATTGTTGTTGCTCTTTTAATTGGGATAAAGTTATTGATAATAATTCAGGATGACTCCAAGGTTTGTCTTCAAAAATGGAAGTATTCATTTTTGACATTCCAATTAAATAATATCCTCCGTCTTCAGCGGGACCAAAAACAACATCATTTTTTGCCAAACTCTCAAAACCTGAAGCAATAATTTTTTTAGAGATGTCAGGTAAATCAGAGCCAATTAAAAGGATGTTTTTATACCCTTCTTCAAATCCATTTTGAAAAGCATTTTGCATTCTAATTCCTAAATCTTTACCTTTTTGGACAAATTTTTTGTCGCTTTCCCATTTAGATGAAATAATTACATCAGAATAATAAATGTGTTTATCAGCTGCAATTTTTGTTGATGCACTTTCTGTAATAGCAATCAATTCAGAATAAACAGTAAAAGCGCCAACATCGCCAATGGTTTTAGCCAAGCGTGTTTTTACTTTCCCAAGAATACTATTTTTTACAAATACAATTAATAAGTCTTTTTTCTTAACTTTTTTTTCTTGGCTACTTTTATCGCTCATAAATTTTGATTTCTTTAGCTATTGATTACTGTTTTATGCAACTATTCCTTGGCAGCTGCTTCCTGCGCCAGCAGTACAACCATAACAATGTTGATTGATGATAATATCTCTATTTTGTAAGATTTCTTCGTTGTATTCTGAAATGTGTTTTACACTAGATTTTACTTTTAAATTTAACATTTGATTAAAATCACAATCGTATAAAAAACCATCCCAACTCACAGAAATCGTATTGGTACACATTACGTTTTCTACTGCTGCAGGATTGTAAGATTCTACCAACGCAAACATATAGTCTTCATAGTTTTCAGACGCAATTAAATAATCTAAAAACCTGCTGATAGGTAAATTTGTAATCGCAAATAAATGATGAAAATCAATCTTAAAATCATCTTTTAATGCTTTCTTAAAATCGTTTTCTAATGCTTGTTGATCTCCTGGTAAAAATGCGCCTGATGGATTATAAACTAAATCTAATTTTAGATCAGAACCTTCAATTCCGTAGCCAACTTCGTTAAGCATTTTTAGTGCTTTGATCGATTTATTAAAAACACCATCACCTCGTTGTTTGTCAGTTTTAACTTTTGTCCAATGTGGCATTGAAGAAACAACATGAACGTTGTGTTTTTTAAAGAATTCTGGTAAATCGTGGTATTTTTTATTGGCTAAAATGATTGTTAGATTAGAACGAACAATAAAATCTTTAATTCCAGCTTTACTAGCTTCTTCTACAAACCATCTAAAATTTGGATTCATTTCTGGAGCTCCACCAGTTAAATCCAACGTGTGTGCTCCTGTATTTTTAATTACATCCAAACATTGCTTCATGGTTTCAATTGTCATGATTTCTTTTCTGTCAGGACCAGCATCAACATGGCAATGTGTACAAACTTGATTGCACATATAACCCAAATTGATTTGTAAAATTTCTAACTTTTTTGGACGCAAAGGAAACAGATTTGTTTCCTTAATTTTATTAGCAAATGTTGGCAATTCGTCTTTAAAAATTCCGTTTGATAAAATTTCTAATTGACGTTCTGTATTTGCTAAGTCGTTATTTCTTGCTAAAAGAGATTTTTTCATTTTATGTTGAACTAGTTTTCAGAACCTTTTTTGTCTTCCAATAAAAGGTTATCTAATTTGTGAACAAAATTAAGAATAACTTGTTGTTCATTATATTTTAGACGAAAAACTTTATACTTCCTTATAAACTTCTTCAAACGGAATTCTAAAACGTTCTCCATAAACTCCTTTTTCTGTTCTAATTCCGCAAGAAACAATCATGTTTATCTCTGCTGCAAAAGGTAAATCTAATGCATGTTTTACGCGCCAAGTATCTGAACCTTCCATTGGACACGTATCATAATTTATTGCCGCCATACTTATCATAAAATTTTGCGCAGCTAATCCTGCAGATTTATGAGCAACAATGCGCATATCTTTTTGACGAACCTCTCTGTAAATGGGTCTAAAAATCCCTGTAATTAAAATTAGTAAATATTTGAACCAACCTAAAATCCCGAAGAAATCTGCGTATGCAAACGGAATAATTTTCCCATAATAATTTCTGGCTACTTTTTCTCTACTACTTTGTTCAGATTTTGGATTGTTATTTCCAAAAACGGAATCCATAAAAGACAAATTAGCTTTTGCGCGTTGTTTCCATAAATCTTTTCTGACAACAAAAACCACCAATTGTTGCGCTGTTTTTGCAGCATTTTGATTGAAACAAAAAGGCGCAATTTTGTCAATTACATCTTTTGAAGTGATGTGATAAAACTCCCACAACTGCATATTGCTGCTATTTGGGGCTAGGCTCGCCTGCACAATACATTTTTTAACTAGAGAAGTGTCTAATTGTTTTTCTGCATCAAAAATTCTAACAGAACGTCTATAATTTATAGCTTCTGAGACTGTTTTTTCGTTTGTCATATAAGATTTTATGAAAATAATTTCATGAAGGTTTTTAATGTCTTTAATTTCCCTTTATAAGGAGCATACCTCATCGGAAGATCGAGCCAATTGTATCTTTTTGTAACTCCTTTTTTATGGGAAAACAAATTAAAAGTTTGTTTTCCGTGATAACTTCCAATTCCGCTTTCTCCAACGCCACCAAAAGGTAAATTATGATTAGCAAAATGTACGGTTGTATCGTTAATGGTTCCGCCACCAAAAGAATACTTGGCAATCATTTTATTTGCAAATTTTTTATTTCCAGAAAATACATAAAGTGCTAGAGGTTTTTCGTAGTTGTAAATTATTCTTTCAATTTCTTCTTCGTTTCTGTAAGAAATAACAGGAGAAATTGGTCCAAAAATTTCACTTTTCATTACTTCGCTATCCAAACTCGGTTCATCAATTAAAGTAGGAGAAATATAATTGTCTTCACGGTTTGTTTTTCCACCTACTAAAAAGGTTTCATTTTCTAACATGGATGCTAATCTGTCAAAATTCCGCTGATTTACAATTCTTGGATAATCTTTTGAATTTTCTGGATTATCACCATAAGCTTTCGTTACTTCTTTCTGATAGTAGTTAACAAACTTGTCTTTTACAGAAGCGTGAATCAACAAATAATCTGGCGCAATACACGTTTGACCTCCGTTAATTAATTTCCCCCAAACAATTCTTTTTGCGGCTAATTTTATGTTTGCAGTTTCATCAATAATACACGGATTTTTCCCGCCTAATTCTAACGTAACTGGGGTTAAAAACTGCGCAGCTGCTTTGGCAACAATTTTACCTACGGATACACTTCCAGTAAAGAAAATATAATCCCAACGTTGCTGTAATAATTCGGTAGAAACGTCAACACCACCTTCAACAACACTTGCTAAGTTTTTATCGAAAACAGATTCAATAATTTCTTTGGTTATTTTACTTGTATTTGGTGTTAATTCAGATGGTTTTACAACAACTGTATTTCCTGCTGCAATTGCGCCAATTAAAGGAACAAATGCTAATTGATATGGATAATTCCAAGGAGATATTACTAAAACTATTCCGTAAGGTTCTTTGTAAATTTTACTAGAAGACGGAAAGTTTAAAAACGCGGGTAGTACACTTTGTGGTTTTGCCCAAGCATTGATGTTTTTTATGGTTCTTTTTAATTCTGAAATTACAATAGAAGTTTCTGTCATTACACTTTCATATTCAGATTTTTTAAAATCTGCATACAAAGCATTTACAATGTCTTTTTCTCTTTTTATAATTTCTGAAAGTAAACTTTTTAAAAGCTTTTTTCTGTTGGAAATATCTTTGGTTTGTTGTGAAGCAAAATATGTTTTTTGCTCTTGTACAATTTGCGAAATATTCATAAATCTTAAATTTCTTGTAGTTTTTTATTCATTATAGAAAACCATAATGGCGGAATTAATGCGAGTATAACCATGCCTGGATAACCTGTTGGCATTTGTGGACTTTCGGGTAATGATTTTAATATTTGATAATGTTTACTGCCGTTATAATGATGATCTGAATGACGCGATAAATTAAACAACATTAATTTACCAATAACATGATCTGAGTTCCAAGAATGTGTTCTTTTTACTTTTTCGTATCTGCCACTTTCGGTTTGTTTTCTTAAAAGTCCGTAATGTTCAATATAGTTTACACTTTCTAATAATAAAATTCCTATTACAGAAGCTGCAATAAAACTTAGTAGAGCAAATAATCCGAAGAAATAAAATATGGATGCAAGTAAAATGATGTTTAACAAAGTGTAGATTATCATTCTGTTTTGATAGTGAAACCAGCTTCTTTCAGAAAGCGTTAGCCTTTTGTTTTCATATTGCCAAGCTTGTAAATAACTTGTAAAATGAGAACGAATATAGAATGTGTAAATCCATTCGTTTTTTCTAGCAGTTGCTGCATCTTTTGGTGTAGCAACGTTTAAATGATGCCCCGCATTATGATAGGGTAAAAAATGAGTGTTTATTGAACTTAATAATAATATTTCTCCTAAAAATTCATCAAATCTGTTGTTTCTATGACCTAATTCATGCCCAACATTAATTCCGATAGTTCCGCTTAAAAGCCCCATTCCAATAATTCTACCAACAAGTTCATAAGTTTTTAGTCCAGGTTCTTGAATTACATCAAAAAATAAGAATAGAAAATACAATTGAATAGGAATTGTTAAGTATAAAATATAGGTGTAAATTTTATTTTCCTTTTCTTTTTTTTCTTGCTCTTTTGAAAAATTACCAGAAGTTGGTTTAAATAAAAACTCGACCAAAGGAATTAATGCAAAAGAAAATAATAAAGGTAAATAGGTTATTAAACCATGCATTGTAAATGAAAAATACACACACAATGGAAGTAGAAAGACAGTTAGAAATTTTAGGCTTCTCATTTAAAAATGAATTAAGCCTCAATATACAAAATTAAGTGCATGCTTTCCAAATTACATCATTTGGAACTGGAGCAGTTATTTGAATAATTTCTTTACTTACTGGATGGGTAAAATTTATTCTGCGAGCATGTAAATGAATACTCCCATCTTTATTACTTCTGTTAAAACCATATTTTAAATCGCCCTTAATTGGCGAGCCAATTGCAGAAATTTGACATCTAATTTGATGATGACGACCCGTTTCTAAATCGATTTCTAACAGCGAATAATTATCGAGTTTTTTGATGGTTTTATAATGTAAAATTGCTTTTTTACTTCCGTCAATTTCTTTAGAATACGCAGTAGATTTATTATTTTTTGGATTCTTTTTTAAGAAATTAGTTAAAGTATCTTGTTCTTTTGTTGGTTGATTTTTTACAACCGCCCAGTATGTTTTTTTAATGGTTTTATCACGCAACATTTTGTTTAAACGTTCCAAAGCTTTTGATGTTCTTGCAAAAATAATAACGCCGCTTGTTGGTCTGTCTAATCTGTGGACAACACCTAAAAAAACGTCACCAGGTTTGTTGTATTTTTCTTTGATGTATGCTTTAACAACATCACTTAAAGGTTTGTCGCCTGTTTTATCACCTTGAGAAATATCTCCAGCGCGTTTGTTTACAATAACAATGTGATTGTCTTCAAATAAAACTTGTAAATTTTCTTTGGTAGATAACATGACTGTTATTTGAAATTATCAGCAACATCAACGTTTACATTATCAATAAAATCTAATACTTCTTTTCTTCCAAGATTTGTTGTTGATGAAGTTAAAAATGATTCAGGAAGCGTTTCCCAATACGTAAGTAATTTTTTTTTATAAGAGGCAATTTGATTATTTATTTTAGAGCTTCCCAATTTATCTGCTTTGGTAAACACAATGCAAAAAGGTAATTGATTTTCACCTAAAAACTGCATAAATTCTAAGTCTATCTTCTGAGGATCGTGTCTGCTATCAATTAAAACAAATGTGCAAACTAATTGTTCTCTTTCATTAAAATAGTTTTCTATAAAATGCTGAAAAATGGTTCTTTTCTTTTTAGAAATTTGCGCATAACCATAACCGGGTAAATCCACTAAAAACCAAGATTCATTTATTTTAAAATGATTGATTAATTGTGTTTTTCCAGGTTTTCCAGAAGTTTTTGCTAAATCTTTTCGCTCCATCAACATGTTGATTAAAGAAGATTTGCCAACATTTGAACGACCAATAAAAGCGTATTCTGGAATTCTGTCTTTCGGTGCATTTGTAACATTGGTGTTACTCATTACAAACTCTGCAGATTTAATTTTCATTTTGTGCTAGATATTTCTAGAAGTTATCCATTTGTCAAGAACCTCATTAAATTCTTTTGGTCTTTCCATCATTGCTGCATGACCACATTTATCTATCCAGAATAAATCAGAATCTGGTAAAAGTTTATCAAAATCAATAGCAACTTCTGGAGGGGTAACTTTATCTTGTTTTCCCCAAATTAAACAAGTTGGCTGTGTCATTTTTGGTAAATCTTTTGCCATATTATGTCTAATGGCACTTTTTGCAATTGCCAACGTTCTTATTAAAGAATTTCTGTCGTTAATTACAACATAAACATCATCAATCAATTCTTCTGTTGCAATAGCGGGATTGTAAAAAACATCACGTGCTTTTTGAGTAACATATCCTCTGTCTCCTCTTCTAGGGTAACTATCTCCCATAGAGTTTTCGTAGAGTCCAGAACTTCCAGTTAGTACTAATGCTTTTACTTTATCAGGGTAATGCTTTGTAAAATACAATCCAATATGACCACCTAAAGAGTTTCCAACAAGAATTACACGTTCTAAATTTTTAAACTCGATAAAATTATTTAAAAATTTCGCTAAGTTTTTAATATTGGTTTTTAATAGTGGTAATGAATATAAAGGTAGTTCAGGAATTAAAACTTTATACCCTTTTTTAGAGAAATGATTAAAAGTTTCATCAAAATTGCTTAATGCCCCCATCAACCCATGTAAGATAACAATCGCTTGTCCTTCTCCAGCTTCTGCATACGTAAATTTACCTTCAGTAATTAAGTTTTTTGTCATGGTTTAAACTAATTTGACTTTGTGGCAAATGTAGTTTTTTTTTAGCACATATTCATTTTTATACAAAAGCTAGATTTTTAATTGTATCTATAAAAGAGTCAATATTTTATGTAAAATTTAATTTTTTATAATAAAGTGGTAAAAAGTGGTAAAAAGTGGTAAATATTTTTTACTTTTGAAAATCAAACTGAGAAGTAAATAGTAAATAATGAATCTAATAGGCACATACGAATGCAAAGCCGATGCTAAAGGAAGAGTGATGTTTTCATCAGCTTTAAAGAAGCAGTTATTGCCTGTTGTATCTGAAGGGTTTGTTATTAAAAGAGCGGTTTTTCAATCTTGTTTGGAGTTATATCCGATGAAAGAATGGAACTTGATGATGGACAGAATCAATAAATTAAACAGGTTTGTGAAAAAGAATAATGATTTTATCAGAAGGTTTACGGCTGGTGTAAAAGTGGTTGAGTTAGATGCTTCGGGAAGATTATTGATACCAAAAGATTTGTGTCAATTCGCAAAAATAGAAAAACAAGTTGTCTTGTCTTCTGCGGTTAACATTATCGAGATTTGGGACAAAGACAAATATGAGAATGCTATTAATGATGCAGCGGTAGATTTTGCTGAGTTGGCAGAAGAGGTGATGGGTAATACAGATGTAGATGAGTTATCATGATCCGGTTTTATTAAAAGAAAGCATTGATGCTTTAGAGATTAAAGAAAACGGAATTTATGTAGATGTAACGTTTGGCGGTGGAGGTCATTCTCGAGAAATATTAAGTCGTTTAGGAAAAGACGGAAAGTTATTTGCTTTTGATCAAGATCCAGACGCACAAGAAAATAAGATTAATGATGAACGTTTTGTTCTCATAGCAGAAAATTTTAGACACATAGCAAGGTATTTAAAATTTTATAGAGTAAAGAAAGTAGATGGAATCTTAGCTGATTTAGGAGTTTCATCACATCAATTTGATGTAGCAGAGAGAGGTTTTTCTACACGATTTGATGGGGATTTAGATATGAGAATGGATCAGAAAAGTGAAATTTCTGCAAGTCAAATCATACATAAATATGATGAAGAGAAATTGGCAAACGTGTTGTTTTTATATGGTGAGTTACGAAGTGCAAGAGCATTAGCAAAAACCATTGTAGCAGCAAGAACAGAAGAGAAAATTGAAACTAGTTTTCAGTTAAAAGAAGTTTTGAAAATGCATTTGCCGAAGGCAAAAGAACATAAAATTTTAGCTCAGATTTTTCAAGCTATTAGAATAGAAGTAAATCAAGAGTTAGAAGTATTAAAAGAATTTTTAAATCAGATTCCAGATTTATTAAAAGAAGACGGAAGATTAAGTGTAATCTCTTATCATTCTTTAGAAGATAGATTAGTGAAGAGGTTTATTAGAACAGGATTATTTAGCGGCGAGCCCAATAAAGATTTTTACGGTAATACATTTGAACCCTTAAAAAAAGTTGGAAAATTAATAGTGCCTACCCAAGTTGAAATTAAGATGAACAACAGGGCTCGCAGCGCTAAATTAAGAGTAGCAACATTAAAATAATGTTATGGCAAAAGTAAAAAGAACTATTTACGATGTATTGCGTGGAAGTTTCCTTACTGATGCTTCAGCATTCAAAAATTGGAGGATTATCATTTTTGTTGTTGCATTGGCGCTTTTTATGATTTCTAGTGCAGATAGAGTTAATAGAAAAGTCATTAAAATTTCTGAATTAAATAAAAAGAAAAGAGAATTAAGAGCAGAATACGTAGATACTGGAACTATGCTAATGCGAATGAAAATGGAATCAAACATCCGACAGAAAGTAAGACCTAGAGGAATATTTCCTTCACAAACGTCTCCACAAAAAATAAAAATCATCAGAAATAAAAACTAACCTTGGCAACTATTAAAAAGAGCATATTAAACAAACTATATATAGTCACTGCTTTAATGACGCTTTTTTTTATCGTTATTATTGGGCGCATTATAAATATCCAATATGTACAAGGCGATAAATACAGAAAACTTTCTGTTGAAAGTACCGTAAAAAATGATACTATTTTTTCTAATAGAGGAAATGTGTATGCAGCTGACGGTAATTTATTAGCAACATCAATGTATAAGTACACAATCCGTATGGATTTGGTTGCAATAAAAAGCTCAATTTTCGAAAAAAACATCAAGGCTTTATCAAATTCATTATCAGCTTTACTTGGCAAGCCTACTTCTTATTATCAAGAAAAATTAAGAAATGCTCGCAAAAGAAAAAACAGGTATTTATTGATCGCTAGAAACTTAGGTTATAATGATTATACGAAAATAAAACAGTTTCCCATTTTTAAATTAGGGCCTTACAAAGGCGGTTTTATTACTGAACAAAAAACAATACGAGTTAGACCTATCGGAAAAATTGCTGCAAGAACTATTGGTTATGATGATTATAGAGGTGGAGCAGGAATAGAAGGAGCATATGCGAAATATTTAGAAGGCGAAAATGGTTGGAGATTAAAGCAGAAAATTGCAAAAGGGCAATGGAAACCAATAAATGATGTAAACGAAAAAGAACCTATAGATGGTAGAGATGTTATTACAACAATAGATGTTAATATTCAAGACATTACACACCATGCATTATTGAAACAGATGGAGTTTTTTGAAGCTGAACACGGTTCGGCAATTGTGATGGAAACTGAAACTGGAGAAATTAAAGCAATCGCAAATCTTGGAAGAACATCAAAAGGAACATATTACGAAAAAAGAAATTACGCGGTTTGGGAATCTCATGAACCAGGATCCACTTTTAAATTGGCAAGTTTAATGGCTGCTTTAGATGATAAAGTGATAGATACATCTACAGTTGTTGATACAGGAAATGGAATTTTAATATTGCACGGAAGTAAAGTAGAAGATTCTCATCGTGGTGGTTATGGAAAAATATCTGCTGCTAGAGTTTTTGAGGTTTCCTCTAATGTTGGAATCGTAAAATTGATTAGGAAATATTATGATGATAAACCAATGAAGTTTGTAAACAAAATGAGATCATTTGGTTTAGATAAAAAGCTAGGATTACAAATTCAAGGAGAAGGAACGCCATTTATTCCGTACCCTGGAAACAAAAGAAACCCTTGGAATAAAATTTCTTTAGAATGGATGGCTTGGGGTTACGGAGTTTCTCTTACGCCATTACAAATGTTAACATTTTATAACGCTGTTGCTAATAATGGAGAAATGGTGAAACCACGGTTTATCAAAGAATTGCGAGTACAAAATAAAACCGAAAAAGTTTTTAAGAAAGTAATTATTAAAGAAAGAATTGCAAGTCAAGAAACCATAAAAAAGATAAGAAAAGTAATGGAAAATGTTGTTGTAAAAGGAACAGCAGATAACATCTATTCTCCAAATTTTTCTATGGCTGGTAAAACCGGAACTGCAAAAAAATGGATAGATACATATACAGATAAAGAAGGAAAAAGAATAAAAGGACATTATTCTAGTCAATTATATGTTGCTTCTTTTGCTGGTTTTTTTCCTGCAGATAACCCTAAATATTCTTGCATTGTTGTAATTCATGAACCAAACAAAAAGAAAGGATATTATGGAGCAACAGTAGCTGCTCCAGTTTTTAAAGAAATTGCTCAAAAAATATATACAACTACACCAATTAATGTGCAACAAGTTACTAATCAGCCAAGAATTACAGATTTAGATTTAAAATATCAAGAGTATTATAAACACGTACAAAAAGAACACAATGTTGTACCAGATGTAAACGGTATGTCTGGAATGGACGCTATTTCGTTACTAGAAAATTTAGGACTTAAAGTGAAATTTGATGGAACTGGAAGTGTTGTAAAACAATCAATAAACAAAGGGTCAAAGTTTAAAAAAGGAGATACAATCTTATTGAAATTATCATAAATAAATTGAGAAACTTAAAAGACATACTATATAAAACATCAATCGAAGAAGTTCTTGGGTCAACAGATATTGAAATCAATTCAATTCAGTTTGATTCTCGAAAAGTGAAATCGAACGATGTTTTTGTTGCCCAAAAAGGAGTAACAGTCGATGGTCATTTGTTTATTGAAAAAGCAGTTTCATTAGGAGCATCAGCAATTATTTGCGAAGAATTACCAGAAGTAATTGCTAAAAATGTTTCTTACATAAAGGTGCAAGATGCTAAAAGTACGTTGGCAATTTCAGCGTCAAATTATTTTAACAATCCATCGTCAAAATTAAAATTAATTGGAGTTACCGGAACAAATGGTAAAACGACCATTGCTTCTTTATTGTATCAATTATTTAAAAAAGCAGGTTTTAAAGTTGGGTTGCTATCCACAGTAAAAGTTATTGTTGACGAAATAGAATACAATGCAACACACACAACGCCAGATTCAATCACTATCAATTCGTATTTACAACAAATGGTACATCAAAAAGTAGCGTATTGTTTTATGGAGGTAAGTTCGCACGGAATTCATCAAAAAAGAACACACGGATTACATTTTGAAGGCGGCATTTTTACGAACCTTTCTCACGATCATTTAGATTATCACAAAACATTTGCAGAATATAGAGATGTTAAAAAAGCATTTTTTGATTCATTACCAAAATCGGCTTTTGCTTTGATAAATATTGATGATAAAAACGGAACTGTAATGTTGCAAAATACCAAAGCAACAAAAAGAACATATGCGTTAAAAACTCTTGCAGATTTTAAAGGTAAAGTATTAGAAAAAAGAATGTCGGGTACTTTATTAACAGTTAACGGAACAGAAATTTGGTCTAAACTGATAGGAACATTTAATGCGTATAATTTATTAGCAATTATTGGAACTGCAGAATTATGTGGTTTAGAAAGACTTGAGATTTTAAGATTATCAAGTGAATTAGAAAGCGTAAGTGGTCGATTTCAATATACAATTTCTAAAACAGGAATTACTGCTATTGTAGATTATGCACACACACCAGATGCATTGAAAAATGTGTTAGAAACCATTACAGATATTAAAACGAGCAACGAAAAAGTAATTACTGTCGTTGGCTGTGGTGGCGATAGAGATAAAACAAAAAGACCAAAAATGGCGAGAATTGCTTCGCAATTAAGCAATCATGCAATTTTTACATCAGACAATCCAAGAACAGAAAATGCACAAACAATTATTGATGAAATGGAAGTTGGAGTTAGTTCTGAAAACTTAGCAAAAACACTATCAATTGTTGATAGAAAGCAGGCTATAAAAACAGCATGTAAATTATCTGAAAGTGGAGACATTGTTTTAGTAGCAGGAAAAGGTCATGAAACGTATCAAGAAATAAATGGAGAACGATTTCATTTTGATGATTTAGAAGTTGTTACAGAATGTTTAATTCAATTAAATAAGTAAGAATGTTATATTATTTATTTCAATATTTAGAGAGTCAATTCAATTTTCCAGGAGCAAGTGTGTTTCAATTTATCACATTTCGTGCAGCTTTGGCTTTTATATTTTCGTTGTTGTTTTCAACGATTTACGGAAAAAGAATTATCAATTATTTACAAAAACAACAAGTTGGAGAAACAGTTAGAGATTTAGGTTTAGAAGGGCAATCCCAAAAATCTGGAACACCAACAATGGGAGGAATTATTATTATTTTGGCAACATTAATTCCGGTGTTGTTATTAGCAAAATTAGATAACATTTATGTAATTATATTAATTATTACAACCCTTTGGATGGGTTTTATTGGTTTTGTAGATGATTATATAAAAATATTTAAAAAAGATAAAGGCGGTTTAAGCGGAAAATTTAAAGTGTTAGGTCAAGTTGGTTTAGGTTTAATAGTTGGCTCAATGCTTTATTTTCATCCAGATGTAACTATAAAAGAACAATTACCCACAGATCAGCAAATTGTCCAACAAAATGGAAGAAAACAAGTTTTTGGGGATGCTCATAAATCTACTAAAACGACCATTCCGTTTTTAAAAAATAACGAATTAGAATATTCAAAAGCATTGAGTTTTTTAGGTGATGGATATGAAGCCTACGCATGGATTATTTTCATTTTTGTAGTTGTTTTTATTGTTACCGGAGTTTCTAACGGAGCAAATTTAACAGACGGTATTGATGGTTTAGCCGCAGGTTCATCAGCAATTATTGTAATTACACTGGCGGTATTTGCTTGGGTTTCTGGAAATATCATTTTTGCAGATTATTTAGATGTAATGTACATTCCGAATTCTGGAGAAATGACCGTTTTTATTTTGGCTTTTGCAGGCTCTTTAATTGGATTTCTTTGGTACAATGCTTTCCCAGCTCAAGTTTTCATGGGAGATACAGGAAGCTTAACAATTGGAGGAGTTATAGCTGTAATTGCTATTGCAATTCGCAAGGAATTGTTGTTGGTTTTTTTAGCGGGAATTTTTGTTGTAGAAAACATGTCAGTGATTTTACAGGTAGGATATTTTAAGTATACAAGAAAGAAATTTGGAGCAGGAAGACGCATTTTTAAAATGTCGCCATTACATCATCATTATCAAAAATCGGGATATCACGAAAGTAAAATCGTAACGCGTTTTTGGATTGTTGGAATTCTGTTAGCAGTATTTACAATTGCAACATTGAAATTGAGGTAAATGAAGAGGTTAGTGATTCTTGGTGGAGGAGAAAGTGGTGTTGGAACCGCCATTTTAGCAAAGAAAAAAAACTATGAAGTTTTTGTTTCAGACAAAGGAGCAATTGCAGAGAAGTATAAAAAAGTTCTTTTACATAATGAGATAGAATTTGAAGAAAATCAACATACAGAAACAAACGTTTTAAATGCTGATTTGGTGATGAAAAGTCCAGGGATTCCTGAGAAAGTTGAGTTGGTTCAAAAATTGATAAAAATGCAAATTCCAGTAATTTCAGAGATAGAATTTGCGAGTCAATTTACAGATGCAACAATAATTGGAATTACAGGATCAAACGGAAAAACAACAACAACATTGCTAACGCATCATATTTTAAAAGAAGCGGGTTTGCATGTTGGAATTGCAGGGAATATTGGAGACAGTTTTGCGCAACAAGTTGCAGAACAAAACTATGATTTGTATGTGTTAGAGTTGAGTAGTTTTCAGTTAGACGGAATAGAAAATTTTAGTCCACATATTGCAATAATTACCAATATAACACCAGATCATTTAGATCGATATGAATACGATTTTAAGAAGTATGTAGAATCAAAATTTAGTATAACAAAGAACCAAACAAAACAAGACTATCTAATTTATGATGCTGATGATATAGCAATACAAAATTGGTTAGAAAAAAATAAAACAGAAGTACAATTAATTCCATTTTCGATAGAACGAGAATTAGAATTTGGCGCTTTTTTAAAAGAAAATAAAATAATAACGAAAATAAATACAGAAGAATTTACTATGCCACTATCAAACCTAACCCTACAAGGTAAACACAATGTAAAAAATGCTATAGCTTCGGCTATGGCAGCTCAATTACTAAAAGTAAGAAAGCAAACAATTAAAGAAAGTCTTTCAAATTTTGAAGGCGCAGAACATCGTTTAGAAAATGTTCAAAAAGTAAAAGAAGTTCAATATATCAACGATTCTAAAGCAACAAACGTAAACGCTACTTTTTATGCATTAGAATGTATGGATAATCCAACGGTTTGGATTGTTGGAGGAGTCGATAAAGGAAATGACTATCATGATTTATTGCCATTGGTAAGAGAAAAAGTAAAAGCAATTGTTTGTTTAGGAATAGACAATAAAAAAATTATTGAAACTTTTAACAACGTTGTAGATATTATTGTTGAAACTGCAGGTGCAGAAGAAGCAGTAAAAGTTGCTGCGAAATTAGCATCAAAAGGAGATACTGTTTTGTTGTCGCCAGCGTGTGCAAGTTTTGATTTGTTTGATAATTATGAAGATAGAGGAAGACAATTTAAAAAAGCAGTAAGATCAATTTTATAAATATCAGTGAGAAACCTATTTAAACATATAAAAGGAGATAAAACCATTTGGGCAATTGTAACTGTATTGGCAATTTTTTCGTTTATGCCAGTATATAGCGCAAGTACAAATTTGGTGTATGTTGTAGGTACAGGTTCTACATTTGGTTATTTAATTAAACACATGATTTTATTATTCATGGGTTTTATAATTATTTATGGAGTTCATAAAATTCCGTACAGATATTTTAGTGGTGGTTCTGTGCTGTTATTACCAATTGTTATCTTATTGTTAATCTACACTTTATCTCAAGGAAATACTATTGGCGGCGCAAATGCAAGTAGATGGATTCGCATTCCGTTTGTTGGAGTAGGCTTTCAAACATCAACATTGGCCGGTTTAATTTTAATGGTTTATGTAGCTAGATATTTAGCTAAAAACAAAGAAAAAAAAATAGAATTTAAAGAAAGTTTATGGCAATTATGGTTGCCAATCGCTTTTGTTTTGATGTTAATTTTACCAGCTAATTTCTCTACAACAGCAATCATTTTTACAATGATAGTTCTGTTGGTTTTTATTGGCGGATATCCGATGAAATATATCGGATTTATATTAGGGATCGGAATTGTTTTTCTAACGCTATTTGTATTAACAGTTAAAGCATTTCCTGATGCAATGCCAAACCGTGTTGCTACGTGGCAAAGTAGAATAGAAAATTTTTCGAAAAGTGATGGAGTAGAAGGTTATCAAGTAAACAAAGCAAAAATAGCAATTGCTACGGGTGGATTAACTGGAAATGGCCCAGGGAAAAGTGTTCAAAAGAATTTTCTACCACAATCTTCATCCGATTTTATTTATGCAATTATTGTTGAGGAATACGGATTGATAGGAGCATTGTCTGTAATATTTGTTTATTTTTTATTACTATTTAGAATTGTAATAGCAGCAAAAAAATCCAATACAACTTTTGCATCTTTATTAGTGATTGGTGTTGGTTTGCCAATTATTTTTCAAGCAATGATAAATATGGCAGTTGCGAGTAATTTATTTCCTGTAACGGGGCAAACGTTGCCGTTAATTAGTAGCGGAGGAACATCAATTTGGATGACCTGCTTTGCACTTGGAATGATTTTAAGTGTAAGTGCATCAAAAGATGAAACTGAAGAAACAATTTTAGATGATAATCCTTTAGATATTTTACATGAAGCAATCGATTAACATCATAATAAGTGGAGGTGGAACTGGCGGACATATATATCCGGCAATTGCGATTGCGAATGAATTAAAATTACGTTATCCAGAAGCAAAATTTTTGTTTGTTGGAGCAAAAGATAAAATGGAAATGGAAAAAATTCCACAAGCTGGTTATGAAATAAAAGGATTGTGGATTTCTGGAATTCAACGAAAGTTGACTTTAAAAAATTTGTCTTTTCCTTTTAAATTGATAAGTAGTTTGTGGAAAGCATCTAGAATCATTAGAAAATTTAAACCAACAATAGCAATTGGAACTGGTGGATTTGCAAGTGGGCCAACATTAATAGTTGCAAGTAGAAAAGGAATTCCGACTTTGATACAAGAACAGAATTCGTATCCAGGAATTACTAATAAAATATTAAGTAAAAAAGCAAAATCAATTTGTGTGGCTTATGATCATTTAGAGCGATTTTTTCCTGTTGATAAAATTGTAAAAACAGGAAATCCTGTAAGACAAGATCTATTGACAATTCATCATAAAACAGAAGAAGCAAAAGTGTTTTTTAAGTTAGATGCAACTAAAAAAACAATTTTGATTTTAGGCGGAAGTTTAGGTGCAAGAAGAATCAATCAATTAATTGAAGAGCAATTAGATTTTTTTAAAAATGAAGATGTGCAACTTATTTGGCAATGTGGAAAATTATATGCTGATGAATATCAAAAGTACAATCAAAAAGAAAATGTACAGGTGCATCAGTTTTTAGACCGAATGGATTTGGCGTATGCTACAGCAGATGTTATCATTTCTAGAGCCGGCGCAAGTTCGGTTTCAGAATTGTGCATTGTTGGCAAACCAACAATTTTTATTCCGTCGCCAAATGTTGCAGAAGATCATCAAACAAAAAACGCAAAATCTATTGCAGATAAGCACGGAGCAATTTTATTGAAAGAAAGTGAGTTAGAAACGTTTCCGATTGTTTTTGAAACGTTGATGAAAGATAAAGGAAAGCAACAAAGTTTGAGTGAAAATATAAAAGGATTGGCACTACCAAATGCAACAAGTCAAATAGTAAACGAGATAGAAAAACTATTAAATAATTGAATTTAAAAAACATACATAATGTTTATTTTATTGGTATCGGCGGAATCGGTATGAGTGCTCTTGCGCATTATTTTAAAGCGAGTGGGAAAAACGTTGCGGGTTACGATAAAACGCAAACAAACATTACAAGTGGTTTAGAAGAATTGGGAATTGCAATTCATTTTGAAGATGCTAAAGAGAATATTCCATTAAATTTTCTATCAAAAGAGAAAACATTGGTGGTGTTTACACCAGCAATTCCAAAGAATCATGTAGAATATAATTATTTAAAAGAAGCGGGTTTTACCATTTTAAAAAGAGCAGAAGTTTTAGGAAAAATTACTGAGCATACTTTTTGTTTAGCAATTGCAGGAACACATGGAAAAACAACAACCTCATCGATTCTTGGTCATATAATGCAGCCAAGCAAAGCGACTTCTTTTTTAGGCGGAATTGCAGAAAATTACAATTCTAATTTAATTTTAGGAGAAGATAAAATATCTGTTGTAGAAGCAGATGAATTCGATCGTTCTTTTTTACAATTATCTCCAGATATTGCTTGTATAACCTCTATGGATGCAGATCATTTAGATATTTACGGAGAACATAAAGAGTTGATAAAATCTTTCAACGATTTTTCTAACAAAGTGTCCGATAAATTAATTGTTGCAAAAGGATTACCTATAAAAGGATTGACCTATGCAATTGATGATGATGCAGATTACAAAGCCTATAATATTAAAATAGAAAGCGGTAAATACATTTTTGATGTACAAACACCAACAGAAACCATTAAAGAAATTGAACTCTATTTGCCAGGAAAACATAATGTAATGAATGCTTTAGCTGCTTTAGCAATGGCAAACGAATATGGAATTTCATTAGAATTAATTAAAACACAATTAAAAACATTTAAAGGAGTTCAGCGAAGATTTTCATACAAAATTAATACACCAGATTTCGTCTTGATTGATGATTATGCACATCATCCAACAGAAATAAAAGCGGTAGAAAATTCGGTTAGAGAAATGTACCCGAATGAAAAAGTATTGGCTGTCTTTCAGCCACATTTATTTAGTAGAACCAAAGATTTTATTGATGATTTTGCCACCGAACTTTCAAAATTTGATGAGCTTTTGTTGTTAGATATTTATCCGGCAAGAGAATTGCCGATTGAAGGTGTAGATTCTGCTTGGTTATTGAGTAAAATCGATTCAAAAAACAAAAAATTAGTAACAAAAAACAATATAACTACTGAGATTAAAGTATCGTCAGCAAAAATTATTGTAATGATTGGTGCTGGAGATATTGGTGTATTGATAAATGATGTTGTAAAAGAACTAAAACAAAAACAATTAAATTAAGTGAATAAAATAATAACATATCTATTTTCTATAGTATTAATAATGTCTTTAGCATTTTTGTATAGTTTTTCTTCGGTTAAAAATTCGAATAAAAAAATTAAAAATATTGCTATTGAGTTTGCAAAAGGTGCGAATGATTTTTTAACACAAGAAATGGTTAATAAATTGTTAATACAAAATAACAAAGAGCTTGTAAACCAACCAAAATCTGTTATAGATTTACAAAGTTTGGAGTACGAAGTGCTTTCAAATCCATATATAGAAAATGCAAACGTTTTTTATACCATAGATGGTATTTTAAAAACGATAGTAAAACAACGCGTGCCAATCGCTAGAATTAAAACAAATAATTCGTCTTACTATATTGATAAACATGGATTTAAAATGCCATTATCAGATAATTACTCTGCAAGAGTATTGTTGATAACAGGAAAAATAAGTGAAGAAAATTTACAACAATTTACAAGTTTTGTAAATGTAATTTTAGCGGATGATTTTCTAAAAAAAGAGATTATTGGCATACATAAAACGCAGAAAAATGAATTTGTTTTAAGCGTTAGAAGCGGGCAATATAAAATCGAATTTGGTTCTTTAGAAGAAATCAACATAAAATTTAAAAAATTAAAGGCGTTTTATAATAAAGCTTATGTTGATAAAACGATTGAACAGTACAAAATAATAAATTTAAAATATCACAACCAAGTTGTGTGCGCAAAATAAAACAAGATGGAAAACAATAAAATAGCAGTAGGTCTTGATATTGGTACAACCAAAATTGTTGCCATGATTGGTAAAAAAAACGAATACAATAAATTAGAAATTTTAGGTATTGGTAAAGCTAAAAGTTTAGGTGTAAAAAGAGGTGTTGTAAGTAATATTACGCAAACAATACAATCTATCCAGCAAGCTGTAGATGAAGCAGAAAGTGTTTCTGGACATAAGATACAAGATGTGGTTGTTGGAATTGCTGGGCAACATATTAGAAGTTTACATCACAGTGATTATATCACTAGAAATAATGCAGATGAGGTAATAGATGAAGATGATATTGATAATTTGGTAAATCAAGTTCATAAATTGGTAATGCTTCCAGGAGAAGAAATTATTCATGTGTTACCACAAGAATTTAAAGTTGATAGCCAAGGAGAAATCAAAGAACCAATTGGAATGTATGGTGGAAGATTAGAAGCAAATTTTCATGTTGTGGTGGGGCAAGTTTCATCTATCAGAAATATTGGACGTTGTGTAAAAAGCGCAGGATTAGATTTATCAGATATCACTTTAGAACCACTAGCATCGGCATCAGCAGTTTTAAGTCAAGAAGAAAAAGAAGCAGGAGTTGCTTTAATTGATATAGGTGGTGGAACAACAGATTTAGCCATTTTTAAAGACGGAATTATTCGTCATACAGCTGTAATTCCTTTTGGTGGAAATGTAATTACTGAAGACATTAAAGAAGGGTGTTCTATTATAGAAAAACAAGCTGAATTATTAAAAATAAAGTTTGGTTCTGCGTGGCCTGGAGAAAATAAAGAAACAGAAATTGTTTCTATTCCTGGTTTAAGAGGAAGAGAGCCAAAAGAAATTACATTAAAAAATTTATCTAAAATAATCCACGCAAGAGTTCAAGAAATTATTGAACATGTGTATTTAGAAATTAAAAATTACGGACACGAAACTGTAAAAGGAAAACTAATTGCAGGAATTGTATTAACTGGTGGAGGAGCACAGCTTAAACATTTACGTCAGTTAGTAGAATACATTACAGGAATGGATGCTCGTATTGGGTATCCAAATGAACATTTAGCAGGTGATTCAGATGATTCATTATCAAGTCCGTCTTATGCAACCGCAGTTGGTTTGTTAATGGAAGGATTAGAAAAAGAAGGAAAAGAATTTGTAGCAGAAAAAAAGCCTGAAGAAGAAATAGAAAATTCTAAAGAAAGAGTTTCAAATGAAACAGAAGAAGAGGAAAAACCAGCTGCAAAAAGAAAATCTTTTTTTGACAAATTTACAGAACGGTTTAAAGAATTTTTAGACAACGCAGAATAAAGAATTAGAGAATAATATTATATAAACCCTATAAAATAGAAAAGTTATTATGAGCAATGAATTCGATAACATTTCATTTGAAATGCCAAAATCACAATCAAATACTATTAAAGTAATTGGTGTTGGTGGTGGAGGAAGTAACGCTGTAAACCACATGTTTCAGCAAGATATTAAAGGAGTAGATTTTGTAATCTGTAATACAGATGCACAAGCTTTAGAGAATAGTTCTATTCCAAATAAAATTCAATTAGGAGCAAATTTAACATCTGGTTTGGGTGCAGGCGCAAACCCAGAAGTTGGTGAAAAAGCAGCACAAGAAAGTTTGATTGAAATTCAACAAATGCTAAGCACGCAAACCAAAATGGTTTTTATAACTGCCGGAATGGGAGGTGGAACAGGAACTGGTGCAGCACCAATTATTGCTAAAATAGCCAAAGACATGGATATTTTAACAGTTGGTATTGTTACAATGCCATTTCAATTTGAAGGAAGAATGCGCTCAAATCAAGCTCAAATTGGAATTGATACATTAAGAAACAACGTAGATTCTTTAATTGTAATTAATAACAACAAACTACGAGAAGTTTACGGCAATTTAGGGTTTAAAGCAGGTTTTTCTAAAGCAGATGAAGTATTATCTACCGCTGCAAGAGGAATTGCAGAAGTAATTACACATCACTACAAACAAAATATTGATTTACACGATGCTAAAACAGTACTTTCTAATAGCGGAACAGCAATTATGGGTTCTGCAAAAGAATCGGGTGTAAATAGAGGGAAAAATGCAATTGTAAAAGCGTTGGATTCTCCGTTATTAAACGATAATAAAATTACTGGAGCCAAAAATGTATTGTTGTTAATTGTTTCTGGTGTGGATGAAGTGACCTTAGATGAAATCGGTGAAATAAATGATTACATTCAGATTGAAGCAGGTTATGATGCCAATATTATTATGGGAATCGGTGAAGATGAAGCGTTAGGAGATGCCATTTCTGTAACCATTGTAGCGACAGGTTTTGCTGCAGATCAACAAAGTACAATTACAAATACAGAAGTTAAAAAAATCATTCATACCTTAGAAGATGAACAAAAAGCAACCTATGATTTTTCTGAAAAAACAGTTACCAAATCAAGTGCTTTAGAAACTCCAATAACAACTAAACCAGAAGCTAAAATTGTACATGTTTTAGAAGAAGATGTTGTGGAAGAAAAAACAACATTAACTCCTACAACAAAATTCATCAACAATATTGATGTGATTTATGATGAGATTCAAGAAGAAACTATTTCTGACGATGATTTTATCATAACAAATGCAACGCCAGTTGTAGAAGAACTAGTTGAAGAAGAGCCAGCTCCAATGCAGCTAGAAACATTGTTTGACTTGCCGTTAAATAGTTACGAAGAAATCAAGCCAGAACCAACAGAAGTTCGTTTTGACTTGTCTATTGATGATGTGAACGAAATTGAAGTAAATGACGTAACTGAAATTGTTGCAGATGCAACTAACGTTGTTGAAAAAAGATATGTTTTAGAAGATTTTACAACTGAACCAACTATCGGAAAAAGTTCTTTATTACATCAACAAAAAGAAACCGTTGTTGAAGAAGATGAAGAGTTAACATTTACTGTGAAAACAAAAAAAGTAAAAGAAATTGAAGATATTGAAACTATCTCAGAAGAAATTTCTCCATTAAGTATTACAATTTCAGAATTAGAAAAAACAGCAGAATTACGTCGTCAAAAAATGAAAGGATTCAATTATAAATTTGCAGATCAAGTACATAAAAACATTGATGAAATTGAAAAGCAGCCAGCTTACAAAAGATTGGGTGTAGATTTAGATGAGGTAAATTCTGATTTGAGTAAATCTAAAACTACCTTAAGCACAGATGCAAATGATGATGTACAATTGCGATCTAATAACTCGTTTTTACACGATAATGTAGATTAATAATTTTAAAAAAAAGTAATCAACTATTCCCTAAATTACTTGATTATTTTTTTAAAATTCCTAAGAGATTAGGAATTTTTTTTATGCCTATATTTGTAGTCTCAAAAGCGAAAACATGAGTTTAGAAAAATTAATAATGGATCAACTAAAAGCAGCAATGAAATCGAAAGATACTGTTGCTTTACAAGCATTAAGAGCAGTTAAATCTGTTATTTTATTAGCAAAAACTGAAAATGGAGCTGCTAGTGAATTATCGGAAGATCAAGAAATGAAAATTTTACAAAAACAAGTTAAGCAACGTAAAGATAGTGCTGCAGTTTTTTTAGAACAAGGAAGACAAGATTTAGCAGATCCAGAATTGGCAGAAGCAGCAATTATAGAGCAATTTTTACCAGAAGCTTTATCGGAAGAAGAAGTTGAAAAAATTGTGATTGCAGCAATTCAAAAAACTGGCGCAAGCGGAATGAAAGATATGGGAAGAGTAATGGGAATGGTTTCAAAAAAATTAGCTGGTCAAGCTGATGGAAAAACAATTTCTACTTTAGTGAAAAAGAATTTAGTTTAAATTAAATAATGGCTCCATAGTTCAACTGGATACCTGCCTGCCGCAGGCAGGGGATATCAGATTTTTTTAATTAATATTTTTTAAAAAATCAAGTTATATGTTTGTAGTTTATGTAATTCAAAGTCAAAAAGATTCAAGATTATATAAAGGTTTTACAAAAGATATTGAGAAAAGATTAAAATAGCATAATAGCGGAAAAACAAAATCAACAAAAGCTTATTTGCCATGGGTTTTAGTTTACTCTGAGAAAGTTTTCAGTAGAGTTGAAGCAAGAAAAAGAGAGAAACACCTTAAATGGGGAATTGGCAGAGATTATTTAAAAGAAATATTAAAAAAGGCTCCATAGTTCAACTGGATAGAATATCAGATTTCGGCTCTGACGGTTGAAGGTTCGAATCCTTCTGGAGTCACAATTAAAAAAGCAAGTAAATGATTTTACTTGCTTTTTTAATTTTTAAATAATCGATTAGCTATCTATTTGTTTGTGTCATATTATCAGCAACTACAATTGTGTAATTTGCAATGGTAGCTTTTTCTTCCTCGGTCATTTTATTCCATTCAGATTGCATAACAGTTGTAACTGAAGTTATTTTTAAATCTGGTTTAATTTTGTTAATCCACCAAATAATTCCTTGATTGTAATTTGAGTGATACGATCCTTCAAAGTGAAATAATAAATCACCTTGGTTAAAATTTTTTAAAGAAAAATAAGCCATTGTAGCATCTTTTGCCGCTTGAGCAGTTTGAATGTTTAACATGTTTGGCGGAACATGACCTCCCATTTTACCAGCCATTTCTGCATATGCTTTTACTTTAGGATCAAAAAACTTTTCTAAATCTGGACTAATCATTGCTAATGCTTGTGGACTTAACTCTTTTAAAGCACTAATTCCCTTTTTATTAATTATTGCCGCATATCTTCTTGGAATATTTGTTGCAATAAAACGTAGTTTCTTTTCTTTAGCAAACTCCACCAAAGGTTTGTAATCTGTTTTATAATTGCTCCATAATTGTGTAATTTCTGGGAGCAATTTTTTTTCATCATAAAATCCAGCTAAATATTCATCTAAAACTAATTGGTTTCCATTTTCAAACATTTCGGCACCAAAAAATAATTTAGCTCCTTTTTTTTCATAAAAACTTTTAGCGATTTCTATTTGTAACCAATGTGATATTGGATTTGTATGATATTCACCAAAAAAGACCATATCGCTTTTTACAAGATCTCTAATCATTTTATTATACTTGGTAATTTTCCCTTTCTGATTAAAAAGTTGGTAAGCAGGTTTATCTTGAGAAAATGATAAATTGATAAACATGAAAAGAAAAACTCCTGTTACAAATAGTTGTTTCATATAAAGTTATTAACAGTTATGGACTTAGTTAAAGTATAAGTTAACTCAAATTTA
Source organism: uncultured Flavobacteriaceae bacterium (assembly GCA_963974245.1). GTDB lineage: Bacteria > Bacteroidota > Bacteroidia > Flavobacteriales > Flavobacteriaceae > Polaribacter. Next base: position 151,226 of record CAXBBY010000002.1, read on the forward strand.
AAGGAAATAAAGTGATTTTTGTCATATAAAAAGTAATTTTTTAGTTGGAAATTAGTACTAGAATTTAAAACAATCTAAGATGAAAAGAAGAGAATTAGTATCGAAAATTATGTCAACTAATTTAATTACAGTAAATCATACCAATAATTTAGTTGAGGCAGAAAAATTATTTAATGAAAATAGTATTCGTCATATTCCTGTTGTAAGTGGCGATGATATTATAGGATTATTAAGTTTAACAGATTTACTACGTGTTAGTTTTGTGGATGCTTACGGAAGTGATGAGAGTGATGTAGATACTGCTGTATATAATATGTTAAGTATAGAACAAGTAATGGCTAAAAACCTTGTTTCTGTATCTTCATCACAAACAATAAAAGAAGTTGTTGAAATTTTAGCGAAGAACGAATTTCATGCATTACCTGTAGTAGATAATAATAAGTTAGTTGGTATTGTTACAACAACAGATGTCTTAAATTATTTATTAGAGCAGTATTAAACAAAAAAGAAGCCGAAGTTAAAAAACTTCGGCTTCTTAAAATTTATTTATTAAAACTAAATTGCTTTTAATTGTGCAATTGTTTCTGTAGGATTTTCACTTTTAAAAACAAAGCTGCCAGCAACTAAAACATCAGCACCAGCTTCTACTAATGCATTTGCATTTTGATCTGTTACTCCGCCATCAATTTCTATTTGACAATTAGAGTTTGAAAACTCAATTAAATGTTTTAATTGACTTACTTTTTTATACGTATTTTCGATAAATGATTGCCCACCAAAACCAGGATTGACACTCATAATACACACCAAATCTAAATCTGCAATTACATCTTCTAAAACGGCAATTGACGTGTGCGGATTCAAAGCAACACCAGCTTTCATTCCTGCTGTTTTTATAGCTTGAATTGTTCTATGTAAATGCGTACAAGCTTCGTGATGAACGGTTAATATATTTGCTCCTAAGTCTGCAAAAGTTTGGATATATCTATCAGGATCTACAATCATTAAATGTACATCAATTGTTTTTGTAGCATGTTTAGAAATCGCTTTTAAAACTGGCATTCCAAAAGAAATGTTTGGCACAAAAACACCATCCATAACGTCAATATGAAACCAATCGGCTTCGCTATTGTTTACCATTTCTATATCGCGTTGTAAATTGGCAAAATCTGCCGCTAAAATTGAAGGTGCAATTAACTTGTTCATTTGTTTGTTGTTGTGTTGTTATTTTGCAAAGGTAATTAATTTGTGATTGTATGGAACGACCCAATCTCTTAAAAATGCAACAATAATTTATTAAAAAAGGCGACCACATAGACACATAGAAAAATTGACTTTATTTGATAAACAGAAAAGTGTATAGACAGGTTTAGCCCTGATTGGAGTGGCATCCTTTTTATTACCAATATAAACAAGCGTCATTGCGAGGAACGAAGCAATCTGTTTCTAATTATGAGGTTGCCACATCACGCAGAAAAAGCGTGATTCACAATGACAGTAATAAAAAGATACAACGAAAAGCAGGAAATAGCTTCAAAAAAAAACTCCCGAAATGAATTCAAGAGTTTTAAATTTTATAGTTTTAATAATGATTAACCTAAGTAAGTCATTAAAATTTTACTTCTTGATGTATGTTTTAATCTGCGAATTGCTTTTTCTTTAATTTGACGAACACGCTCGCGAGTTAAATCGAACGTTTCACCAATTTCTTCTAAAGTCATTGGTTGATGTTCTCCTAAACCAAAGTATAATTTTACTACATCTGCTTCTCTTGGAGTTAGTGTTTCTAAAGCTCTAGAAATTTCTACTCGTAAAGATTCGTGCAACAATGCTCTGTCTGGATTTGGAGATTCACCTGAATTTAATACATCGTATAAGTTAGAATCTTCTCCTTCAATTAATGGTGCATCCATAGATACGTGACGGCCAGAATTTTTCATAGACTCCTTAACATCGTTAATGGTCATGTCTAATTTTTTGGCAATTTCTTCTGGACTAGGAGGACGCTCATGTTCTTGTTCTAAGAAAGCGTACATTTTATTAATCTTGTTAATAGACCCAATTTTATTTAACGGTAAACGTACAATTCTAGATTGCTCTGCTAATGCTTGTAGTATAGATTGACGAATCCACCAAACAGCATAAGAGATAAATTTAAAACCACGAGTTTCATCAAAACGTTTTGCAGCTTTAATTAATCCTAAATTACCTTCATTAATTAAATCAGGTAAGGTTAAACCTTGATTTTGATATTGTTTTGCAACCGAAACAACGAAACGTAAATTAGCTTTTGTCAATTTCTCTAAAGCGATTTGATCTCCTGCTTTAATTCGCTGTGCTAATTCTACTTCTTCATCGGCAGTAATTAAATCAACTTTTCCTATTTCTTGTAAATACTTATCTAATGATGCAGTTTCTCTATTGGTAACCTGCTTGGTAATTTTTAGTTGTCTCATCTATTTAAAGTGGTTTTATTAAAGGTTAATAGTACTCTACATATCTTTATACGTGTAATTTTTAATTTATGTTACAAAAAGAAAGATTTATTTTTTTTAATTTATAAAATGGTGCTTTTTAAGCAAGGAGAATGACTTTTTTTTAATGTGTTGTTTTTTTTGAAAAAGTTTCAATTATTTTTTGTAAATTGCACTCCGATAGGTATTGGGGGATTTCTATCAAAAAAGCAAAAAGCCATTTATATTCGTAAATGGCTTTTTATTTTTTGCTTATTTCTGTTTAGAATAACCCGTTTATTTGAGCATCAATTCTGTCAATAACATACCCTAAATCTTCTTGATTATCTACAAAATCTAAATTATCTACATCAATAATTAATAATTTCCCTTTTTTATAGGTAGAAATCCAAGCTTCATAACGTTCGTTTAAACGACTTAAATAATCAATACTTATAGAGTTTTCGTAGTCTCTTCCTCTTTTATGAATTTGCCCAACTAAAGTAGGAATACTAGAACGCAAGTATATTAATAAATCTGGCGGAGTTACTAATTTTTCCATCAAATCAAATAACGAACTGTAGTTTTGAAAATCTCTATTGGTCATTAATCCCATTGCGTGAAGATTTGGCGCAAAAATATGTGCATCTTCATAAATGGTTCTGTCTTGTATTATTTTTTTACCTGTTTCTCTTAATTCTAAAATCTGTCTAAATCTACTATTTAAAAAGAAAACTTGTAAGTTAAAGGACCAGCGTTCCATTTCTCCATAAAAATCATCTAAGTACGGATTTTCTTCAACAGATTCAAAATGAGGTTTCCAGTTGTAATGTTTGGCTAATAATTTGGTTAAAGTTGTTTTACCTGCTCCAATATTTCCTGCAATGGCTACATGCATAATTTATTTTTTCTAAAAGGTTTGAATAGGGTCGATAAAGTTAATCAAATTTTAGAATTAGCAATGCTTTTAGCAAATCAATTTAAAACCGTATCCTCTAACGTTTATTATTTGGATGTTTTGGTCTTGCTTTAATTTCTTTCTAAGTTTGGTTATAAAAACATCCATACTTCTGGCACTAAAGAAATCATCATTGCCCCAAAGCTTTTTTAAAATAAAAGTTCTTTCTGCTAATTCGTTTTTCTTTTGAGATAAGAGTAAAAGTAGTTCTGATTCTCGGTGGGTTAGTAAAATAAGGTTTTCTTTATATTCTAAAGTTTGTTTTGTATGATTAAAAATATAATTACCAATGTTGATTTTATTTATATCAGTTTTTAAATCATTTCTATTTAATAGTGATTGAATCCGAACAATCAACTCTTCCATCGAAAAAGGTTTTTTTAAATAGTCATTTCCACCATTTTTAAATCCTTCTAATACATCTTTTGTTTGCGATTTTGCGGTTAAAAAAAGGATTGGTATGTGTTTGTTTTCTTTTCTGATTTCTTTTGCTAATGTAAATCCATCTTTAAGAGGCATCATTACATCCAATACTAAAATTTCTGGCTTTTTTGAGTTGTACAAATTATACGCTTCAATCCCATTATTTGCTAAAAAAACATCAAAATTTCTGGTTTCTAGACTCTCTTTAATAATTTGGGCTAAACTAGGTTCGTCTTCTGCTAAAACAATTTTTATGTTAGAACTCATATTGGCAAAGTTATTTTAAAAATTGTATTGGTTAAGCTTGGTAATAATTGAATTTTACCATCATGCTTTTCTACAATTTTTTTGGTATAATACAATCCAATTCCAAATCCTTTTACGTTATGCGTATTTCCTTTCGGAATTCTATGAAATTTATCAAATATCTTTTCTCGTTGATTTTTTTCAATTTCGTTTCCGTTATCTGCAACAGTAATTTCTAACGTATCAAGCACGCGATTTATATGAACTTCAATTTCGTTTCCGCCATATTTTAGTGCATTATCTATTAAGTTAGAAATAGCGTTTTCGAAATGAAAAGGATCTAAGTAAACTAGTAATTTATCTGCACTACTAGCAAATTGAATGCTCTTTTTTTCTGAATTAAAGTCGTTTTTTAAAGCAATGTTTTTTACTAAAGAAACTACATCAATTTCTTCTTTTTGGAGTAATAATTTTTCGCTGTCTAGCGTTGCAGTTTCTAATAGTTTTTCTACCATTTGATGCAATTTTTTTAATTGTGACGAAGAAATAGCAAGGTATTTTTTTGTTTTTTCTTTATCATCGATTGCATTAAAAGTATTTATAGCTTCAATTGCAGCAGAAACTGTAGTAATTGGTGTTTTAAATTCGTGTGTAATATTGCTAATTAAATCATTTTTAATTTCGGCTAATTCCTTTTGTTTATTAATGATTTTTAACAAGTAAAATAAACATAAAATAATTGCCAACGATAAAAATAAGGATAATAAAATTCCGGTAGAACTTCTTTTAAGTGCTTCTTTATTAGGATTGTTTATTAATAATTGCAGTTTTTCATTGGTTTTTAAATAGGTAGATTTTGAAAACATTTTAATGTCTCCTTTCCACTTTACATTTTTTGAGAAAAATTCTTTTTTAATAGAATCATCTTGATAATGTATAAAGCTAAAAGGAAGCATTATTTTTTTACGATTTAATTCTTTTTCAAAATAAGGATTTAATTTATCAAACTCAATAGAATCTTGCGAAATTGAAATAATTATTTTATTTGCAAATCCCTTTAACCGATCTATACTATCAACTTTTTTACCTTTAAAAATACTTATCCCTTTAATATCTGAAGATTCAATAGTAAAATGCTTTAAATTTAAACTTTTCTTCTCTACTGATGATTTTTTAAAAAAAGTATCTAATTTTACTTTAGACAAAAAAGCTTTCATTTTTTTTGATGAGCTTATACTGTCAGAAGAAGTGTCTAAAAAAGCAACTCTAGAATTTTTAGCAATGTCTGCAAAATATTCTTCTATAGCAGTGTCTAAACTTATTTGTATTTCATTTAAAACACGTTGTTTATTTTGTTGGTAATTTTTGTAATTCCAAAAAATTTGTACAGAAATTGTTGCTATAATTGTTAAGGAAATTACATATAATAACCAACGATATTTTTTTGTATTCATAACCCAAAGGTAAGTAGTTATGAGATATAATAATCTATCAATTAACACACGTTAACACTTATTAACCTAACAGTATTTATTAAAGTTTCATATTTGTATCGTTAAATTAACCCAAAATAGATGAAAAAAATATTCTTTCTAGCAATCGTTTTTTGCATTGTGGCAGTAAATGCACAAGAAGTAAAAAACACAAATAAAAAGGGTAGTGTAATTCAAACTAAGATTACATCATTAACGTTTTCGGTAAATTCTTCAGCCGATTTTAAATCGATTAATTGGGAAACTACAAAAGAACTTTTTGCCTTTAATTCAACCGAACAACAAATACAACTGATTTTTAAATTTGACCTTCTAAATTCAAAGAATAAAATGAAAGGGTCTTTTACTGTTAGTGGAGAAAGTAAAAATATAGATAACCTAATAGTGAAAGCTAAAAAAGGAGTAAAAGGACTCATAAAAATAATTGATAAAAATAAGACCAATGAAAACTAAAATTTTAATTGTATTACTAGTGGTTGCTGAAAGTTTATATTCTCAAAATTTTCAAGGAAAAGCAACCTATAAAACCCATCGAAAAATGGATATAAAAATTGGAGGGAAAAACTCTACAATGAGTGATGCTCAAAAAACGCAGTTTGAAGCAATGATGAAAAAACAATTTCAAAAAACTTTTGTGTTAACTTTTGATAAAAACGCATCCATTTATAAAGAAGAAAAAAAGTTATCTGCTCCAGCAGGAATTCCAGCAAATGGGATGAATGTTATGGTTATGGGTTCTAGCGGAGGAAATGATGTTTATTACAAAAACACAAAGAAAAATCGTTTTGTAAACAAAACTGAAATTATGGGAAAACGTTTTTTGATAAAAGATACATTACCAAAATACGATTGGAAACTGTCTGATGAAACAAAAAATATTGGAATCTATACGTGCTATAAAGCAACATATACAAGGCAAGAAGAAAGAACAAATATGAATGTAGAAGACGGAAAAGTAACACAGAAAAAAGAAAAAGTAGATGTTGTTACAACAGCATGGTACACACCAACAATTCCAGTTAGCAATGGGCCAGAAAATTACTCTGGACTGCCAGGGTTGATATTAGAAATAAGAGAAGGAAAACAAACAATTATTTGTTCAGAAATAGTAATGAATCCGTCTGATAAAATTAAAATAGAAGAGCCAAAAAAAGGAAAAGTTGTTTCTCAAAAACAATATAAAAAAATTATGGATAAAAAATCCAAAGAAATGATGGAGAAATTTAAAACAAGAAGAAACAGCAAAGGAAATAGTGTAGAAAGTGTGGAAATAAGAATTGGTGGTTAATTATTAAACCTTTTATAAATTAAGATGTCTAACTCACATTAGAAGAATAATTTATTTAAATCAATTAAAAATGAGATCACTTTTTATTCTATTTTTTGCGTTACTAACTGTAACGGCAAATTCACAAAAAAACTTTCAAGGAAAAGCAGTTTATATGTCTAAAACAACAATGGATATGAATTTTGGCGGAAGACAAATGTCTGAAGATCAAAAAAAACGTATTGCAGAAAGAATGAAAGGGTTTTTAGAAAAAACATTTGTTTTAAACTTTAATCAAACAGAATCTACATATAAAGAGGAAGCAAAATTAGGTGCTCCTGGAAGACAAGATGGAAGTAGATTTGGTGGAATGATGAGTTTTGGTAGCGGATTAAAATATAAAAACACAAAAGAAGGAATTGTTTTAGAAGAATCAGAATTTTTTGGAAAACAATTTTTAATTACAGAAAGTGGCACAAAACCAGATTGGAAACTTGGAGCAGAAACCAAAAAAATAGGAAATTACATTTGTTATAAAGCTACACTAGTTAAAGAAGTTGATCCATTTAGTTTATCATCTTTTAGTAGAAGAGGAAATGATAACACCGAAGAAAAGAAAGAAGAAAAACCAAAAACAATGATTGTTACTGCTTGGTACACGCCGCAAATACCTGTGAGTCAAGGCCCAGGAGAATATTGGGGTTTGCCTGGGTTAATTTTAGAAGTAAATGCAGGTACAACAACTGTTTTATGTACAGAAATAACTCTAAATCCAGAAGAAAAAGTGACTTTAAAAATGCCTAAAAAAGGAAAAAAGGTGACTAGAGAAGAATACAATAAAATTGTAAAGAAAAAAACTGATGAAATGCGCGAGCAATTTAGAGGTAGAGGAGGAAACCGTCAAGGCGGCAGAGGCAGAGGGTAAAAATTAAAATCAACTTTTTATGAAAAAATATTTTTTTGCAATCATTTTATTGATTGTTGGGGTTTCTAATGCCCAAATTAAACTAACCGGTATTGTAAAAGATAGCGTTGGAGAACCTTTAGAAATGGCAAACGTAATTGCATTAAATAAAATAACAAACGCTCTAGATTCTTACGGATTTACAGATGCTAACGGGAATTATAAATTAACTCTAAAAGAAAATACATCATATAGTATTAAAGCGAGTTATATTGGTAATAAAACTTCTGATATTGTTCTCAATACTAAATCAGAAGATATTATTAAAGATATTATTTTAATGCCAGATAATACATTAGACGAAGTTAATATAACGTATAAAATTCCAGTTTCTATAAAAGGAGATACGTTAGTTTATGATGCAGATTCTTTTAAAGTTGGTACAGAAAAAAAATTGGGAGATGTTTTAAAAAGACTACCTGGAGTTGAAGTAAATTCTGATGGAGAAATTGAAGTAGAAGGAAAGAAAGTTGGAAAAGTACTTGTAGAAGGGAAAGATTTTTTTGATGGTGATTCTAAAATTGCAGTACAAAATATTCCAGCAAATGCAATTGATAAAGTCCAAATATTAAAGAACTTTAGCGAAGTAGGACAGCTTAAAGGAGTTCAAGATAATACTGATAATTTGGCAATTAACATCAAATTAAAAGAAGGCAAAAAGAATTTTTGGTTTGGAGAAATTAATGCAGGTGTTGGTAGAGATAATAGATTTGTTGCAAACCCAAAGTTATTTTATTACAATCCAAAATACAGTATTAATTTAATAACGGATATTAATAATATTGGTAAAATGCCATTTACAAGAAGAGATTATTTTCGGTTTACAGGCGGATTTAGACCTAGTGGAAATTCGGGAACAGGATTTAATGTAGCATCTTCAGATATTGGATTTTTAACTTTACAAAATAATAGAGCAAAAGAAATTGACTCTAAATTTGCTGCAGCTAATTTTAGTTATTCTCCTAAAAAAACATTAGATTTAAGTGGTTTTGCTATTTATTCATCAACGAAAACCGAATTAGAACAAGGTAGCACAAGAAATTATATAAACAATGCATTTACAGAAAGCACAACAAGTAATTCTACACAAAATTCTAATTTAGGACTGTTTAAGTTAAGCTCTAGTTATAGACCAAATTTAAACAATCAGTTTGATTACGATTTTTTTGCTAAAATTTCTGATCAAAAAGAGAATCAATTATTTACATCTTCTCAAATACCTGGAAATATACTTCAAGCACAAAATCAAAATCCATTTTCTATCAATCAGAATTTGAATTATTATTATACATTAAATGAGAAAAATATTTTTGCGTTAAGTGCACAACATTTATGGCAAGACGAAGATCCTTTTTACAATGCAAATTTACAACAACTATCATTTGCTAATTTGTTAACATTAACAGCTCCAGTAAACGGAATTTCATTTGATGTTTCACAAAATAAACGTATAAAAACAAACAAGTTAGACGCTAAATTAGATTATTATTACGTAATAAATTCTAAGAGTAACATCAATTTTAATGTTGGTGCAACAATAAGTAATCAGCAATTTAATTCTAGTATTTTTGAAACATTAAATGGTTCACAAAATGCAATTACAACTCCATCAACACTAAATGATGTAGCCTATGATTTTAATGATTTATATGCAGGTTTTGAATATAAATTTATTACAGGAATTTTTACTTTTACCCAAGGAGGAACATTGCATTTGTATTCTGCTAAAAACACACAATTAGGAACAGTTAGAGACGATAATTTTAGTCAGTTTTTACCAAGTGCATCTATATTATTGCAATTAAAAAAATCTGAATCGTTACGTTTGTCTTATAGTAAAATAGTTAGTTTTACTGATATTAATAGTGTTGCACAAGGGTATGTGTTTAACAATTATAACCGTTTGTATTCTGGGAACAGAAACTTAGAAAGTTCTTATTCTCACAATGCTAGATTAAATTATTTTAGTTTTAATATGTTTAATTATACCAACGTATTTGCATCAATTAATTATAATAAAAGAATAAACGCTATAACAGGAAGTATTTTGCCAGTTGGGGTAGATCAAATATCTACCTCTATAAATTCGGCTTTCCCAAACGAATCTTTATCGGGTTCTGCTAATATGCAAAAAACAATTGGTAAAATTAAAGGAACTTTAGGTGCAACGGTTTCGTTATCTAGATCTACAAGTACAATTGCTTCTTTAAGAGACACAGACAATAATTCTAATACTCCACCAATTAGAGTTGAAGAAGAAAGAGATTCGAAGAGTTTTTCTCAAACATATAAAGTAGGAATTAGCTCTAATTTTAGAACTGCTCCAAATTTTGATCTTGGATACAATGCTATCATTAATGACTACAATCAAGGTGGAAATATAAATAAGTTTTATACACACAGTCCATATTTAAATTTAGATATTTTATTTCTAAAAAACTTTACATTTACTTCTAGATATACTTATAATAATTATAAAAATGAAACTAGAACGCTAAATAATTATAGTTTTTTAGATTTAAACTTAATCTATCAAAAGAAAGATAGCAAATTGGAATATTCGTTAGAAATGACAAACGCTTTTAACACCACTTCTATTAATAGTGACAATAGCAACGCTATTTTTAATAGTACTTCTACTTATGTAATACAACCAAGGTTTATAGTGTTTAGTGTAAAATATAACTTATAATTATTAATTTGATGATAAGTTTAAATTTTGTTTTTTTAAATATTATATTTGACAAAATTTAAAGAATGAGAACATTTGATGTGGCGGTAATAGGAAGTGGTCCAGCAGGAGCTTCAGCTGCTTTGAAATTGGCAGAAAACGGAATTTCTGTAGTTTTAATTGAAAAAGAAACATTACCAAGATATAAAACTTGCGGAGGTGGATTTGTATTTAGAGGTAGAAGAAAAATGCCTTTTGATGTAAGTTCTGTTGTAGAGCGTGAATTTTATAAAATTAATGTGAATTTTGATAAAGCAGGAATTTATTTATCTCCTAAAAGAGACGAACCCATTATTAGTATGATAATGCGTGATGATTTTGATAATTTAATTGTTGAGAAAGCAAAAAAAGCAGGGATTGTATTATTAGAAAACCACAAGTTAAAAAACATCACTTTTGGAGAAGATATTACACTTCATACTAGTCAAGGAGATGTAAAATCAAAATTTGTAATCGCAGCAGACGGTGCATTAAGTCCAACAGCAAAACTTACAGGTTGGGAAGAAACAAGATATTTAATTCCAGCACTAGAATATGAAGTTGAAGTTTCTTCAGAAGATTTTGACAGATTATCAAAAGAAGTTAGATTTGATTTTGATGCCGTACCGCTTGGATATGGATGGAGTTTTCCAAAAAAGAATCATTTATCTATTGGAGTTGCATCAGCAAGAAGAACAAAAATTGATTTAAAAAAACACTATAAAGAATATTTAAGAACTTTAGGAATCACAAAAGTTGTTAATGAAGAGTTTCATGGATTTCAAATACCAGTGTCACCAAGAGAGGATGGTTTTTACAGAAAAAATGTAATGTTAGTTGGTGATGCAGCTGGTTTTGCAGATCCTGTTACAGCTGAAGGAATTTCTAATGCAATACTAACAGGTATAATGGCAGCAGAATCTCTGATCGAAAGTAAACTTAATAGCGTTAAAACAGAAGAAATATACAATGCTAAGTTAAATGAAGTATTACTTCCCGAGTTAAAGACAGGAGTGTTTTTGTCAAAGCTTTTTTATGAAAACGAAAAGGCAAGAAATTTTTTAATGAAAAAATACGGAAATAGATTTAGTGAAGCAATGACCGATGTATTTATGGGAGAACGCTCGTACCCAACCGATATTAAGAAAAAGCTAATGAAAAAATTAAAAGGAGTTATTTTTAAAAAATAATATAAGTGAATATTTTATAGGATAGGTTAAACTTTTAAGAGCAGCTCTTTTAAATTCTACAGATTAATCTTCATACAATCTAAGTCTGTTTTTTGTAGTGATTAACTCAGATTGCAACTTTTTTATTTTTTCCAATAAATTAAAAATTGTATCAATTCCTTCTAAATTAATATCAAGTTCATTGTGTATTCGTATAATTTTTTCAATATCACTCGCCTTATCTTTATGGACAAAGAGAGATTGTTCTATCGTTATAATTTCAATCAAACCAAATTCATTCAAATTAGTAAAGAATGACATTTCAACTCTATAATGTGTGCACAATTGATTAAGTGGGATAAAGTTTTCTAAACTCATGTTGATCTTAATTTAATTAGTTGATTAAATAATTCTTTTTCCTTAGTGTTAAGCTTAGTCGGTAATATTACATTATATGTAATGTATAGGTCACCAAAATCACCTTCTTTTTTATACACAGGAAAACCTTTTCCTTTTAGTTTTACTTTTGTTCCGTTTTGAGTTTCAGGTTTTATTTTTAATTTTACCTTGCCGTCAAAAGTATCAATAGTAATATCACCACCTAGCATTGCCGTGTATAAATCGATATCTAAAGTGCTTAAGAGATTGTTATTATCTCGTTTAAATTTGGAATGATTTTGAATAGAAAAACGTATAAACAAATCGCCATTTGGGCCGTTGTTTAATCCTTTGCCTCCTTGTCCTTTAATCTTTATTACTTGCTCATTTTTAACACCAGCAGGAATCGTAAGACGAATATTTTTACCATTAATTGTTAACGTGCGTTTATGGGTTGTGTATGCATCTTTTAACGTAAGATGTAATTCTGCATTGTAATCTTGCCCTTTATAACCAACATTATTTTTTCTCTTTCCTTGACCCCCAAACATAGATTCAAAAAAATCTGAATAATCGCTATCTGAAAAATCGTTAGTTGACTGATTTTGATATCTTTTTTGTGATTGTTGTTGCTGTCTTGCTTTCTCAATTTCATCTGCATGCTTCCAATCCTCACCGTACTTATCATATTTTTTTCGATTTTCAGCATTGCTCAATACTTCATTGGCTTCGTTTATTTCTTTAAATTTTTTCTCAGCTTCTTTATCATTAGGGTTTAAATCAGGGTGATGTTTTCGGGCTAATTTTCGGTACGCCTTTTTAATATCACTTTCGGTTGAGTTTTTTTTAACTCCAAGTATTTTATAATAGTCTATAAATGCCATTTAAATAAGGTGATATCGTGAATTTTTTTTCCGCCAATTTTAACAGAAATAAATTAAGCGTTTTTAATACTGAAACCATTTCAGAATAAGAGCTAAGTTACCCAAAAATGATTTTATAAACAAACTAAATTATTTCTAATAGAGCAATTTTTTTAAAGCAAAAAAGGTTAGTAAAACAAAAACCCCAAAACAAACAAGCTTGAGGTTTTAAATATATTGTGTTCTAGTTTTTAAAAACCAAACGCTTCTTTTACTTTATCAACATAATCTAATTTTTCCCAAGTAAACGTTTCTACTTCTTGCGAAACGGTTTCTCCCATAGGATTAGAAAATGTTACTGTTTTTACTTCTGGAGTTCTTCCCATGTGTCCATAAGCAGCAGTTTCAGAATAAATTGGAGTTCTTAATTTTAAACGTTGTTCAATAAAATAAGGACGCATATCAAAAATACTTTCCACAATTTTACTAATTTCTCCGTCTGTTAAATTTAAAGTGGATGTTCCGTAGGTTTCAACATTGATACTTGTTGGTTTTGCCACACCAATTGCATAAGAAACCTGTACTAAAACTTCTTTGCAAACTCCTGCAGCAACTAAGTTTTTAGCAATGTGTCTTGTTGCATACGCTCCAGATCTATCAACTTTAGAAGGATCTTTTCCAGAAAAAGCTCCACCACCGTGTGCACCTTTTCCTCCGTATGTATCAACAATAATTTTACGTCCTGTTAATCCAGTATCTCCATGTGGACCACCAATTACAAATGTTCCTGTTGGGTTAATATGATAGGTGATTTTATCTGTAAATAATGTTTGAATATTCGCAGGTAATTTTGCAATTACTCTCGGAATTAAAATGTTTACAATGTCAGATTTAATTTTAGCTAACATCACTTCATCACTTTTATCAAAATCATCGTGCTGAGTAGAAACTACAATGGCATCTATTCTTTGCGGAATATTATCATCAGAATATTCAATAGTTACTTGAGATTTTGCATCTGGACGTAAATAGGTAATGTCTTTATTTTCACGTCTTAATTCTGCCAATTCAATTAACAAACGATGCGATAACTCTAACGCCAAAGGCATATAATTTTCGGTTTCGTCGGTTGCGTAACCAAACATCATTCCTTGATCTCCTGCGCCTTGTTCTTCTTTGTTTGCTCTATCAACTCCTTGATTAATATCAGGAGATTGTTCATGAATAGCAGAGAAAACTCCACACGAACTTCCGTCAAACATATATGCACTTTTTGTGTATCCAATTTTGTTAATTACATCTCGTGCAATTTTTTGAACATCTAAATACGTTTTTGATTTTACTTCTCCTGCCAATACAACTTGACCAGTTGTTACCAAAGTTTCACAAGCAACTTTTGAATCAGCGTCAAAAGCTAAAAAATTATCAATTAAAGCATCTGAAATTTGATCAGCTACTTTATCTGGATGACCTTCTGAAACAGATTCAGAAGTAAATAAATATGACATATTTTTCTTTTTAAATTGTTTTTAAAAAATGAAAAAAGATTGCTTGGTCGCTAAAAAGAAGTAGATAATTACTGCTTTAGCTTTTTTTATTGAGGTTGCAATCAGTTCAAATTTTTCCTCGAAATATTGACTGCAAATGTACGCTTAAAAATGTAACAGCAAAACGATACCATATAATATTTTTAAAAATAAGTAAAAATAAATTTGGTTATTAACTTTTACTTATTGAATATTTGTGCTCAGAAAGTTCAATAACTTATTGACAATGTTATCAAGAAAGGCGGAGGGATTAGACCCGTTGAAGCCTTAGCAACCCTTTACACTTAGTGAAGAAGGTGCTAAATTCTACTTAATTTCAGATTCATTTATCAGAAATTGGATAGATAACTCAAAAAACAATTACTGACGAGTAATTGTAATAACTCTTTTTAACATTTTTCTAGTAAGTACATCAATTTATTGATGCATTTGACTTTTGATTATACAGAATCAATAAAAAATAAAATGGAGTTAAAGCAACTACATGTTAAAAGTTTTATACGCAGAAACTCCAACAAATCTGGTAGTAGATATTTTAGATTTGAGATTCTTGAAAAAGCAGCAAAAAAGTATAATTTATTATTGTTAAAGACATATTAGAATTCGGATTGGAACACGTAAACGATATTATAAACGATTTAAAACAAGCGCTAAAAAATGCCTAATATTTATAAAGAACTCCAAAAAAGAATCCTTGTGTTAGATGGCGCAATGGGAACGATGTTGCAAGCCTATAAATTTACAGAAAAAGATTTTAGAGGTGAACGATTTAAAGAGTATCCAACGCCTTTACAAGGAAATAACGATTTACTTTCTATAACACAACCACAAGCCATAAAAGAGATTCATGCAAAATATTTTGAAGCTGGTGCAGATATTATAGAAACCAATACTTTTTCTGGAACTACCATTGCGATGGCAGATTATCAACTAGAAGATTTGGTGTATGAGTTGAATTATCAATCAGCAAAAATAGCCAAAGAAGTTGCGAATGAATTTACAAAAAGAGAACCAAATAAACCTCGTTTTGTAGCAGGTTCAATTGGACCAACAAACAGAACTGCAAGTATGTCTCCAGATGTTAATGATCCAGGATATAGAGCAGTAACTTTTGATGAATTACGAATTGCCTATAAACAACAAGTAGAAGCGCTGGTTGATGGTGGGGCCGATTTGTTATTGGTAGAAACTGTTTTTGATACTTTAAATGCAAAAGCAGCTTTGTTTGCAATTGAACAAGTAAAAGAAGAAAAAAATATTGAAATTCCTGTGATGTTAAGTGGAACAATTACAGATGCTTCTGGAAGGACATTGTCTGGTCAAACAGCTGAAGCTTTTTTAATTTCTGTTTCTCACATTCCATTATTATCTGTTGGGTTTAATTGCGCATTAGGAGCCAGTTTATTACAACCACATTTAGAAGCAATTGCAAATAAAACAGATTTTGCAATTTCTGCACATCCAAATGCAGGGTTACCAAATGCATTTGGAGAATATGATGAAACACCTGAAGAAATGGGAGAACAAATTGAAGAATATTTAAAGAAAAATTTAATTAACATTATTGGAGGATGTTGTGGAACAAGTCCAAAACATATTCGTGTTATTGCGAAGATTGCCGCTAAATACAAACCTAGATCCCATCCCTCAATCCCTTCCCAAAGGGAAGGGAAGCTGGTTTAGGAAATTAAAAAGGAGACCTGTCAGGTTTTTAAAACCTTTCGAGTTTTAAATCATTAAAAAAATAACATCATTTTAAAATGAGTGATAAAGATAAAAATAAGCAGTTTGAAAAAGCCTCTTCCTCTTGGGGAGAGGTTGGAGAGGGGAGAAAATACATGAAGCTATCAGGTTTAGAACCTTTGATTCTTAATGAACATAGTAATTTTATTAATGTTGGAGAACGAACAAATGTAGCAGGATCTCGTAAATTTTTGCGATTAATAAAAGAAGAGAAATTTGATGAAGCATTAGACATTGCTCGTCATCAAGTAGATGGTGGTGCACAAATCATTGACATTAATTTTGATGATGGTTTAATTGATGGAAAAGAAGCAATGGTTCGTTTTTTAAATTTGATTGCTGCCGAACCCGATATTTGTAGAGTGCCTATTATGATTGATAGCTCAAAATGGGAAATTATTGAAGCTGGATTGCAAGTTGTTCAAGGAAAATGTGTAGTAAATTCAATATCACTTAAAGAAGGAGAAGATAAATTTATTTTGGAAGCAAAAAAAATTAAGCGTTATGGAGCGGCGGTTATTGTAATGGCTTTTGATGAAGAAGGACAAGCAGATAATTATGAAAGAAGAATAGAAATAGCAAAACGTTCTTATAAAATATTGGTGGACATTGTCCATTTTGCATCTGAGGATATTATTTTTGATTTAAACATTTTTCCTGTGGCAACAGGAATGGATGAACATAGAAGAAATGCCATTGACTTTATAGAAGCAACACGTTGGGTTCGAGAAAATTTACCAAACGTTAGTGTTAGTGGAGGTGTCAGTAATGTTTCTTTTTCTTTTAGAGGAAACGATGGAGTAAGAGAAGCAATGCACTCTGTGTTTTTATATCATGCCATTCAAGCAGGAATGAATATGGGGATTGTAAATCCAGCTTTGTTAGAAGTATATGATGATATCCCAAAGGATTTATTAGAACGAGTAGAAGATGTTATTTTAGACCGAAGAGAAGATGCAACAGAACGGTTATTAGATTTTGCTGAAACGGTAAAAGGATCAAAAGTTGAAAAAGGGTTGGATTTATCTTGGAGAGAAAATCCGTTACAAGACAGAATTACACATGCTTTAGTAAAAGGTATTGATGCGTTTATTATTGAAGATATTGAACAAGCAAGGCAAGAAGCTGAAAAGCCAATTGAAGTGATTGAAGGTCATTTAATGATTGGAATGAATGTGGTTGGTGATTTGTTTGGAGCAGGGAAAATGTTTTTGCCACAAGTAGTAAAATCTGCTCGTGTTATGAAAAAAGCCGTTGGTTATTTAAATCCGTTTATAGAGGCAGAAAAAGGAGATAAACAAGAACCAGTAGGAAAAATATTAATGGCAACTGTAAAAGGCGATGTGCATGATATTGGTAAAAATATTGTGAGTGTAGTTTTGGCATGTAACAACTACGAAATTGTTGATTTAGGTGTGATGGTTCCGCCAGAAAAAATTATTGAAACCGCAATCAAAGAACGAGTTGATGCCATTGGTTTGTCTGGATTAATTACACCATCACTTGATGAAATGGTGTATTTAGCAAAAGAAATGCAACGTCAAAATTTTGAATTACCGTTGCTTATTGGAGGAGCAACAACATCTAAGGCTCACACAGCTGTAAAGATTGATACGCAATACAAAAATGCGGTGGTTCATGTAAATGACGCATCGAGAGCGGTAACTGTTGTGGGTGATTTATTGAATAAAAAATCATCAAAAGAATATGTCACCAAAATGAAAAAAGATTATGATGAATTCAGAACCAAGTTTTTAAAACGAGGGAAAGAAAAATCATATATTTCTATTGAAGAAGCCAGAAAAAGAAAATATAGAATTGATTGGAAAACTTCTGAAATTGTGAAACCAAATCAATTAGGAGTTCAAGTTTTAGAGCAATTAAGTTTAAAAGAATTGTTGCCATTTATAGATTGGTCCCCGTTTTTTAGAAGTTGGGATTTGCATGGGAAATTTCCAGCTATTTTAACCGATAAGGTTGTGGGTGAACAAGCTTCAATAATGTATGAAGAAGCACAACAAATGATACAAGAAATCATTGCAAAAAAATTATTGAAACCCAAAGCCATCTTTGGTTTGTTTGAAGCAAATTCTATAAACAACGATGATATTTCTATCCAAAAGAAAGGAAAAGAAATCGCCGTTTTTAGAACCTTACGCCAGCAATTAAAAAAACGAGAAGGAATTCCAAATCATGCGTTGGCAGATTTTATTGCCCCGAAAGAGTCAAACAAACAAGACTATATGGGCGCATTTAGTGTTGGTATTTTTGGTGCGCAAGAATTAGCAGAAAGTTACAGAGCAAAAGAAGATGATTATAATGCAATAATGGCGCAAGCAATTGCCGATCGATTTGCAGAAGCTTTAGCAGAATATTTACACAAACAAATTAGAACAAAACATTGGGGTTATGCGGCTAATGAAGATTTAACCAATGACGATTTAATCAAAGAAAGTTATAAAGGAATTCGTCCAGCACCAGGATATCCAGCTTGTCCAGATCATTTAGAAAAGGAAACTATTTGGAGTTTATTAGATGTAGAAGAAAAAATAGGAATACAACTTACAGAAAGTTTAGCGATGTGGCCTGCAGCTGCAGTTTCTGGCTATTATTTTGCAAATAAAGAAGCAAAATATTTTGGTGTAGGGAAAATCACCACCGATCAAGTTGAAGATTACGCAAACAGAAAAAGAATTACAAAAGAGAAAGCAAGAAAATGGTTGCATCCAGTTTTGGTTGAAGAGTAAAACTGCGTTAGCGATTGAAACGACATCCTTTTTGTTGTCTCTTTGAGCGCAGTCGAAAAGTTGTCAATAAAAAGACCTGCCTGCCGGCAGGCAGGTATAGTGAAAAGCGCGACCTGAAAGGTAACACCAAAAAATAAAGTTTAACAAACATGAAAGTAACAGAACATATAAAAAAAGCAAACAGAAAAACATTGTTTTCATTTGAGATTTTACCGCCTTTAAAAGGGCAAAACATACAATCTGTTTTTGATAATATTGATCCGTTAATGGAGTTTAATCCGCCATTTATAGATGTAACATATCACCGAGAAGAATATACGTACAAAGAGTTAGAAAACGGATTGTTAAAAAAACAAGTTATTAAAAAACGTCCAGGAACAGTTGGGATTTGTGCTGCTATTCAGAATAAATATCAAGTAGATGCTGTGCCACATATTTTGTGCGGAGGTTTTACAAAAGAAGACACAGAAAATTTTTTAATTGATTTGGATTTTTTAGGAATTGATAATGTAGTTGCGCTTCGTGGCGATGCAGTAAAAACAGAAACATATTTTAAACCAGAAAAAGAAGGACATCAATTTGCGTTAGAATTGGTGAATCAAATACAGGATTTAAATAGCGGAAAATATTTAGATGATGCGTTGCTAAATTCTTCAAAAACTAATTTTTGTATTGGTGTTGCTGGATATCCAGAAAAACACATGGAAGCTCCGAGTTTAGATTCTGACATTCATTTTTTAAAACAAAAAATTGAAAATGGTGCAAATTACATTGTTACTCAAATGTTTTTTGACAATCAAAAATATTTTGATTTTGTTAAAAAATGCAGAGTAGAAGGAATTACTGTGCCAATAATTCCGGGATTAAAACCAATAGCAACAAAAAAACAATTGAATTTAATTCCACATAGATTTAAAGTCGATTTGCCGAATAATTTAATTAATGAAATTCTAAAATGCAAAGATAATAAAGCGGTAAGGCAAGTAGGAATAGAATGGTCAATTCAACAATCTAAAGAATTATTGCAAGCAGGTATTCCTGTTTTACATTATTATTCTATGGGGAAATCATCAAACATTAAGGCTATTGCTAAGGCAGTTTTTTAATATAAAAACTATTGATACTTCTATTGTAAAAAGTAATTTTTTATAAATGGTAAAGAAAAATATTTGATTACTTTTGTAGAGTAAAATAGAATAATCAACTTAAAAATAAATATTATGGCATTAGAAATTACAGATGCAAACTTTGAAGAAGTAGTATTAAAATCTGACAAACCAGTTTTGGTTGATTTTTGGGCAGCTTGGTGTGGACCTTGTAGAATGGTTGGGCCAATTGTTGATGAAATTTATAAAGAATATGAGGGTAAAGCTATTGTTGGTAAAGTTGATGTTGATGCCAATCAAGAATTTGCTGCAAAATATGGAGTTCGTAATATTCCTACAGTTTTAGTATTTAAAAACGGAGAAGTTGTAGATAAGCAAGTTGGTGTTGCACCTAAAAATGTATACACAAGTAAAATTGATGCAGCAATGTAAAAACAAATTGTTTTAACAATTTTAATATATAGGAAAAGGTTTGGCGTTGGTCAAACCTTTTTTTATTTTTAGAACTTAAACCTATTCTATATGAAACCAATTATTTCTGTTTTTTTGATTCTCTTTCTTTTTATTTCTTGTGATGAAGAATCAATTCCTAAAGCGTTTTTAGAAAAAGGAATTTCATTGCAATTAGCTACCTACAGAAAACAACAAGTTTCAAATGTTACCTATCAACTAAAGTTTGAAATTCCAAAAACAAAAGCAGAAGTAATTCCGAGTCAGCTAAAAATTACAACTACACTATCAGATTTAAAACAGGATTTAATTTTAGACTTTAACGAGAAGAAATCAAACATAAAAGCAATTCGTGTAAACGGAGAAGAAACCGAAATAGTGCATGAAAATGAACATATCATCATTTTAAAAAAGCATTTATTAAAAGGTGAAAATAGTATTGAAATTGATTTTATTGCAGGAGAATTATCGTTAAATAGAAATAATGACTTTTTATATACACTACTAGTTCCAGATCGAGCAAGTACGTTGTTTCCAAGTTTTGATCAACCAGATATTAAGGCAAATTATACACTTACAATTGTTGCTCCAAAAGATTGGAAAATGTTATCTGGAGCTTTTGAAAAAGAACAAATTCCTAAAGGGGATTTTACAGAACATCGTTTTATCGAATCAGATAAAATGAGTACCTATTTATTTTCGTTTGTTGCGGGTAAATTTACCGAAACAATTCAAAATCCAGGCGCTTTTGATATGCGCTTTCTTTATCGAGAAAACAATCAAGAGAAAATTGATGAAAGTGTAAATCAAATATTTAAAATTCATCAACAAGCAATAGATTATTTAGAAAATTATACAGCATATCAATTCCCGTTTCAAAAAATGGATTTTGCTGCAATTCCGCCTTTTCAATATGGAGGAATGGAGCATGTTGGTGCCATTCAGTATAGAGAATCTAGTTTGTTTTTAGATAAAAATGCAACCAAAAATAGAAAGCTAGGAAGAGCAAAATTAATTGCTCACGAAACGTCTCACATGTGGTTTGGAGATTTGGTAACCATGAAATGGTTTAACGATGTTTGGATGAAAGAAGTGTTTGCCAATTTTATGGCAGATAAAATAATGAATCCAGTTTTTCCAGAGGTAAATCACGGGTTGCAATTTGCAATGACACATTATCCGAGTGCTTATTCTGAAGACAGAACCCAAGGAACAAATGCCATTAGACAGTATTTGGGAAATCTAAAAAATGCAGGTTCTTTGTATGGAAGAATTATTTACAACAAAGCGCCAATTATGATGCGTCAGTTAGAAAATATTTTAGGAAAAGATGCTTTTAAAAGTGGAATTCAAGAATACATAAAAACCTATGCAAATGCAAATGCAGATTGGAATGAATTGGTAACTATTTTAGATAAAAAATCGTCACAAAATATTAAAGAATGGAGCGAAGTTTGGGTAAATAACTCTGGAAGGCCAATTATTTCAGACGAAATAAATTACGAAAACGGAAAAATTACTTCGTTTAAAATCTATCAAAAAGCAGAAGATGATACAGAAAAATTATGGACACAATCCTTTAAAATTGGATTTGTATATGCTGATCAAATAAAAATATTGGATGTTACAATTTCTGATAAAGAATTTGATTTTAAAGAAGTAGTTGGCTTAGAAATACCGTTACAAGTTATTTATAATTATAATGGTTTTGGCTATGGAGTTTTTCCAATACAAATCAATAAAATAAACTCGTATAAAAACATAAAAGACGATTTGGCGAGAGGTTACGCCTACATTAATTTATATGAAAATTTTTTAAATAAAAAAGTAATTGCAGATGCTGCTTTTACTACTTTTTTAAACGGATTGTTACTAGAGAAAAACGAGTTGATTTCTAATTATCTTTCAGGAAGAATTGCAACTATTTATTGGACGTTTTTTACAGAAAAACAAAGAGCAGAAAATCAGCAAATATTAGAGCAAAAAGTATTAAAACTTCTAGAATCTAATATTCCTGCAAATATGAAAAGAACTTTGTTTGGTTTGTATCGTTCTATAGCAGTTTCAAAAAAAGGGAAAGAAGTTTTGTACGCTATTTGGAGTAAAAAGAAAAACATAAAAAGCCTCTTTTTAAACGAAAACGATTATGCAGGTATAGCAACTCAATTAGCAATTTATCAGCATGTAAAATCCAAAGAAATCCTTGAAAAGCAATTAAAAAGAATTAGCAATCCAGATAGATTAGAACGTTTTAAATGGTTATTACCTTCTTTGTCTGATGATGAACAAGTAAGAGATTATTTTATGGAATCACTTTTAAAGAAAGAAAATAGAGAGAAAGAATCTTGGGTGCAATCTGCATTGAGCAATATTCATCATCCATTAAGACAAAAAACAGCTGTAAAGTATGTAAAACCTATTTTAAATAAGTTAGAAGAAGTACAGTTAACTGGAGATATTTTTTTTCCTAAAAGATGGTTAAGTAGTTCCGTTGGACAATATAGTTCTAAAGAAGCTTACGATGTTGTTCAAGCTTTTTTGAAAGAACACCCAACGTACAACCCGATTTTAAAAATGAAATTGTTACAAACTGTTGATGATTTATTTAGAGCGCAAGAAATTAAATTATGAATTTAGAAAATCAATTACAACATAACGCTCTTGGTAACATCGAAATCCTTGCAAAACAAGTAGTAGAAGGTTTTATTACCGGAATGCATAAAAGTCCGTTTCATGGTTTTTCGGTTGAGTTTTCTGAACATAAATTGTACAACAACGGAGAAAGTACACGCCATATAGATTGGAAATTATTTGCGAAAACAGAAAAATTATATACTAAAAAGTACGAAGAAGAAACCAATCTTCGGTGCCATATTATTATTGATAATTCTGCATCAATGCATTATCCAGTTGTTGAAAAACAAACTTATGGACACTTAAATAAAATTGGTTTTGCAGCGGTTGCAGCTGCTTCATTATCAGAAATTTTAAAAAGACAACGAGATGCAATTGGTTTAAGTATTTATTCTGATTCTTATGAATATTACGCGCCAGAGAAAGGAAGTGACCGACACCGGAAAATGATTTTACATCAATTAGAAAAGTTGTTACATTCACAGCCAACATCAACCACAGAAACTTATCGATTTTTACATGAAATTGCTGAAAAAATTCACAGACGGTCGTTAATTTTTCTGTTTACAGATATGTTTCAAACAACTACAGATAAAGAAGCTTTGTTTGATGCTTTACGTCATTTAAAATACAACAAACATGACGTTGTTTTGTTTCATACCTATGATAAACAACACGAATTAGATTTTGATTTTGAAAATTCACCCAAAAAATTTGTTGATGTAGAGACTGGAAACGAGCTTAATATTTATGCTTCAAACATAAAAGAAGTCTATCAAAAATCGGTAAAAAACTATTTTAATGAGCTGAAAACAAAATGCTTGCAATATCAAATAGAGTATGTTCCGGTAAATAGTAATGAAGGCTTCGAAACCGTTTTAACAAGCTACTTAATTAGCCGAAGAAAGTTTTTGTAATTTTTTTTCTTTTTCTTTTGCAAATACTAAAATCCGACTTATATTTGCACTCGCTTATCGCAAGGTAAGTATGCTAAGAGCAACGGTCTGGTAGTTCAGCTGGTTAGAATACCTGCCTGTCACGCAGGGGGTCGCGGGTTCGAGTCCCGTCCAGACCGCAAAAAGCTTCTCAAAAATTGAGAAGCTTTTTTTGTTTGTTTAAAAGATTATTTTTTCTTCCATTCTTCAAATTCTTTTTTAATAGACTCATCTATTAAGGGATACAATCCAATTACTTTTGCGCCATTATTTACTTTTTCTAACACAAAATTCTCATATTGTGTCATTTGCAAACAGTCTTCTGCAACTTCATCTGCAATTTCAAGAGGAATTACCATAACACCATCATCATCACCAACAATAATATCTCCAGGAAAAACAGCAACATCTCCACATCCAATAGGTATATTAATGTCCATTGCTTCGTGTAAAGTTAAATTTGTTGGAGCAGAAGGTTTTTGATGAAACGACTTAAAATTTAATTCGGCAATTTCTCTAGAATCTCTAAATCCACCATCGGTTACAATGCCTTCAGCACCTATTTTCATTAACCGTGTTATTAAAATAGACCCTGCTGATGCTGCTTTAGCATTTTTTCTGCTATCTATAACCAATACAGATCCTTCAGGGCAGCTTTCAACTGCTACTCTTTGTGGATGCTCTTTATTTTGAAATATAGAAATTGGATTTCTATCTTCTCTAGCAGGAATGTACCTTAACGTAAAAGCACTGCCAACCATATTCTCTTTTCCTTTTTTTAAGGGATAAACGTCTTGTATATATTGATTTCTCAATCCTTTTTTATACAAATAAGTGGCAATAGTTGCGGTACTTACTTGTTTAAATTTTTCTTTTGTTTCTAACGATACTCTTTTCATTTCTGTGTTAAATTACTGAATAATAAGAAGAAATATTTGTTTACTAGACAAATATACATATATTTGGTAAACCAAACTGGTAAACCAATTTATAATTTTTTGAAATGAAACTTAAAATCAATACAATAGCTGCCGGGTTAGGAATCTTTTTTCTGATGATTTCTTGTCAAACCAAAACAACCTCAACCACATTTGTAACTAATAAAAAAGAGTTAGCAACAGCAATAGAAAAGTCTGTTCCTGGTGATAAGATTATCATGAAAAATGGAATTTGGAAAGATGTTGAAATCAAATTTGCTGCAAATGGAGAAAAGGAAAATCCGATAACAATAGAAGCAGAAACAGAAGGAAAAGTTTTTATTGAAGGTGTTTCTAACTTGTCTTTTGGAGGTGAATATTTAGTGGTTAGCGGTTTGTATTTTAGAAAAGGCTATTCGCCAACAGGAAATGTGATTGCTTTTAGAATTGATAAAGATAACGTTGCAAATAACTGTAGAGTTACCAGTTGTGTAATTATAGATTTTAATAAGTTACAAAGAGATAGTGAAGATTTATGGGTGCAATTTTATGGCAGATACAATCAATTAGACCATTGTTATATTGCAGGGAAAACAAATGGTGGACCAACAGTTAGAGTAGATTTAAAAGGGAATCAAAGCATTAATAACTATCATAAAATTGTAAATAATCATTTTGGACCAAGACCAAGAAAAGGTGGAGCAAGAGGAGAAACAATACAGTTAGGAAGTAGTTTTACATCTATGAGTCCTAGTTACACAACAATTGCAAACAACTTTTTTGAAGAATGTAATGGAGAAGTAGAAATAATTTCTAGTAAAACGAATTTCAACGAAATCAAAAACAATGTTTTTTATAAAAGTGAAGGATCTGTTGTAACGCGTCATGGTAATTATACAATGATTGATGGAAACTATTTTATTGGTGATGGAGAAAATGAAAATTATGGAGGAATTAGAATTGTAAACACGGGGCATTGGATTGTAAATAATTATTTCTACAAAATTATTGGCAAGAATTTTAGAAGTCCGTTAGCAATTATGAACGGAATTCCAAAATCGCCTTTAAACAGATACAATCAAGTAACAGATGTTGTGGTTGCTTACAATACGTATGTAGATTGTAAATCGCCTTGGCAATTTGGAGTTGGAACAAATATTGCGCAAAGTGCTGTGTTGCCTAAATCAGAAATTAGATCTGCAAGACCTATTAGAACTGTAGTTGCAAACAA
The DNA here is from genome assembly GCA_963974245.1 of uncultured Flavobacteriaceae bacterium. GTDB lineage: Bacteria > Bacteroidota > Bacteroidia > Flavobacteriales > Flavobacteriaceae > Polaribacter. Next base: position 177,460 of record CAXBBY010000002.1, read on the forward strand.
TGTAATTTACAATTCAGTTGGAGACCCAAACCCAATTATTGAGCATGATAAAGCAGATGGTGTAAAATTTAAAAGTAATATTATAAACAATCAAGGAGTTGCTTTTAAAGATGAAAAACGAATAAAACCAGTAAGTTTTGAGTTATCAGAAGTGAATGATTATTTGTTTACACCTAAAAATATTCCTGAAGCTATAAAACCTTTTAACGGTTTTGGATTTGATGTAATTACAACGGATTTAGTAGGGAATTCAAGAGCAAAAAACAATTCAATTGGAGCAACAATAAAAGGTGAAATTAAAGATCCGAAAGTTTTAGATAATAAAAAATATGGTCCAACTTGGTATTCTAGTGAAGTCCCAGTTTATGTTGCTAAAACAATAACGGTTACTAATAAAGATAATCTTTCTGCTAAAATTGCTGAAGCAAATAGTGGTGATATTATTTCATTAAGTGAAGGAAAATTTGTGGTTTCAAAATCATTAGTAATCAATAAAAATATTACCATTCAATCTGCTTCTGATAAAAAAGCAGAAATAGTTTTTAAAGGAGTAAAAAACACTCCAGCTTTTGAATTAAATCCGTACGGAATTTTAACTTTAAAAAATGTAATTCTTACTGGAAATGGATCTAACCAAGCTTTCGCAAGTTTAAAAGAAAATATGTTCAATCATTTTGGTTTATCAGTTTTTGGTTGTGAAATCAGTAATTTTAAGTATGTTTTAAAAGCCTACAAACAAACATTTGCAGAAGCAATTACTTTTAAAGATACTTCAATTTCTAATTGTGAAAACGGTATTGAACTTTCTGAAGAAACCAATGATAGAGGAGATTACAATACAGAATATTTAACGATTGATTCTTGTAAGTTTAACAACGTTAAACAAAACGTTATAGATTATTATAGAGGTGGTTATGATGAATCTACCATTGGTGGAAATCTTTTAGTAACCAATAGTACGTTTACAAATTGTGGTGTAAAAGAGAAAAATAAAATGTTGTTAAACCATAGAGGAATTGTTAATGTACACATTAATAACAACACATTTAAAAACAACAAAGTTAAGTTTGTTGCCATTTTATGGGGCGCAAAAAATAATACGGAATCTAACAATACTTTAATAAATTCTGGAAAAATTAAAACTGAAGAAAATTTAGTAATGACATTAATGTATTAATCTATTCAGGAGAAAATCAATTCAAAAAATGAAAAAAACAGTATTTACTTTAGTTATTTGTTTAGTAATTTTTGCTTGTAAAAATGATTCTAAAACAAAATACCCAAGTGATGTGATTCCGTTTATGAATCAATGGAAAATTCTTTTAGGTGATGGAACCTATGTTGAAGATTTGGAAAATTACCAGAAAAAAGATTTTTTTTATGTTAAAAATGATGGAAAAACAGATTGGGTTGTTTATAAAACACCAAACTCTGGTATTACTTCAAAAACATCAAAAAATACAAGGACAGAATTGGGTGAAAAAAAACGTTGGATACCAGAAACTGGTGGAAAATTAACAGGAACCTTAAAAGTACAACACGTTTCTACTACAGGAGATGCAAGAGCTGCTTCATCATATGCTGTTGTAATTGGGCAAATTCATAGTGACGAAGGGCATAAAAACGAACCGTTGAAAATCTATTATAAAAAATTCCCAGGACATACAAAAGGATCTGTTTTTTGGAACTATGAAATCAACACTAAAGGAGATAATTCTGGAAGATGGGATTATTCTTCAGCAGTTTGGGGATATGATTTTTCAGTTGTTGGTTTAGAACCAAATACATATCCAAAAGAACCAGAAAACGGTATTGCTTTAGGAGAAGAGTTTAGCTACGAAGTAAATGTTTATAATGGTATTATGTACCTTACTTTTACAAGTAAAGGACACAAAACTATAAAATTTACAAAAAATTTATTAAAGTCAGATTTTGCAACAAAAGCAGAAATTCCACAACAGGTTATAGATAACTATTCATCAAGAAGAGCGGTTAGTGAAGAAAGAGAAAATGCCTACGCTGGCGAAAAACAATTTTTTAAGCAAGGAGCTTATAATCAAGCCAATGGTAAGAGTACTAAATCTGAAACTTATAACGGAGATATACTTAAACAGTATGCTAACGGAAGTTATGCAGAGGTTTGGTTTAAAAAGGCAACGGTTGGAGAAAGTAAAATACCTAATCAATAAAACAAAAAAGAGAGAAAATTTATAAAGATGAAAAAAATATTGAATAAATACATGCTAATTCTTTTAACAGTTTTAACTGTTTTGTCATGCGATGATAAATCAACTTCTAAAACAAATTCAAATTCTCAATTACAACACCCTAATTTAATATTAACCGCAAATGGGGTTAAAAAAATTAAAAAAAATCTAGGCTCAATTCCAATTTTCGATAAAACTTTGGCCGAAACAAAAAAACAAGTAGATGCAGAAATTTCGTTAGGAATTCAAGTTCCAATGCCAAAAGACATGGCTGGTGGCTATACACATACTCAGCATAAAAAAAATTATGCTACGATGCAAAAAGCGGGTGTGTTATTTCAAATTTTAGGAGATGAAAAGTATGCTATTTTCATAAAAGAGATGTTATATGAATATGCAAAGCTATTCCCAACTTTTGATAGACACCCACAAATTAGGTCTTACGCTAGAGGAAAGTTTTTTTGGCAAAGTTTAAACGATTCAAATTGGCTGGTATATACAAGTCAAGCGTATGATTGTATTTACGATTGGTTATCAAAAGATGAACAAAATTATTTAAATACAAACTTATTTAAACCCTATGCAGATTTTTTATCCGTAGAAACACCTCAGTTTTTTAATAGAATTCACAATCATAGTACTTGGGGAAATGTTGCTGTTGGTATGATTGGGTTAGTGATGAATGATGATGAGCTTGTTAATAGAGCGTTATATGGTTTAAAGACAGATAATATTAAAGAAGATGATAGAGATAATGATGGTGGTTTTATAAAAAAGAAAGGACAAAAAGCTGGTTTCTTTGCAAATTTAGATCAACCTTTTTCTCCAGATGGATATTATACAGAAGGACCTTATTATCAGAGATATGCAATGTATCCTTTTTTAATTTTTGCACAAGCTTTACAAACCAAAAAACCAGAGTTAAAAATCTTCGAATATAAAAATGGTTTACTCATCAAAGCGGTAGATGCTTTAATGAATTTAACAGACGATGATGGCGAATTTTTTCCATTAAATGACGGTCAGAAAGGAATGTCTTATTATACAGGCTCTTTAGTTTCTGCAGTTGATATTGCTTATTATTTTGGAGGTCAACAACCGCATCTGTTATCCATTGCAAAAAAACAAAATAAAGTTCAATTAGATGAAACAGGTTTATCTGTAGCAATTGGTCTAAAAGAAGGGAAAGAAAAACCTTTCGTAAAAAAATCAATTGAATTAACCGACGGTGCTAATGGAGATGAAGGAGGTATTGGAATTTTAAGATACAATAGTACAGAAGAAAAATTAGCAGTAGTAATGAAATACTCTGCGCATGGTTTAAGTCATGGCCATTTTGACAAATTATCTTTTTCTATGTATTACAATGGAGAAGAAGTAATTCAAGATTATGGATTGGCTCGTTTTGTAAATGTTGAACAAAAAAATGGCGGTGGTTATTTAAAAGAAAATACAACTTGGGCAAAACAAACGATAGCACACAACACAATTACCCAAAATGAAACGTCTCATTTTGATGGAAAATTTGCTACCGGTAGTAAATTTCATTCAGAAAAATATTTTTTTGATGCTTCAAATCCAGCAATTCAAATAGCAAGTGCTAAAGAGAGTAATGCTTATCCAGGCACTAAAATTCATAGAACAATGGCAATTATTTCTGATGATGGAACAAATCCTTTCGTAATTGATGTTGTTAAAATTGATGCTGATTCTAAAAATCAATATGATTTACCGTATTATTATTTGGGTCAAATTATTTCTACCAATGTTAAAGTCTCTAAACCAAAAATAGTTGAACCGTTAGGAAAGAAAAACGGATATCAACACTTATGGAACGAAGGTGATGCAAAACTCAATTCTAATGGATTGCAATTTACGTGGCTCAGTCATAAAAAATTCTATACCATTACTTCTGCAACAGAAAAAAAAGATCAATTAATCTTTGCTAAGATTGGAGCGAATGATCCAAACTTTAATTTAAGAAATGATCCAGCTATTATTTTAAGAAAAAAGAATGTAAAACATACTGTGTATGCAAGTGTAATTGAACCTCACGGTAGGTATAATCCAGTAACTGAATTGGCAAAGAATGCTTATAGTTCGATAAAAGCTATAAAAGTTGTTAGTTCTGATGAGAAGTACACTGCGATAAAAGTTACTTTGAAAAGCGAAAACGAAAAATATCTACTAATTTCAAATAGTGATAATTCCAAAAAAACAACACATAATTTAAAAATCAATGATAAGAGCTTTACTTGGATTGGCTCTTATCACTTTAATTAATATAAAAATAGATATAAATGAAATCATTTGGAGCAAGTAAAGAATTTTTATTAGACGAAAATCAAGAATGGGAAACTATTGGAGAAGGGGTTAAACGTAAAATTATGGGTTATGATGATAAAATCATGCTTGTTAAAGTGTCGTTTGATAAAGGAGGAATTGGCTATAAACATGAACACCATCATTCACAAGTAACCTATGTAGAAAGTGGATCGTTTAACTTTTCTATTGGTGATGTTACTAAAATTGTAAAAGGAGGAGATTCTGTTTACATTCCGCCACACGTATTGCATGGAGCTGTTTGCACAGAAGCAGGTATGCTTATAGACGTTTTTAGTCCGATAAGAGAAGATTTTATGGAGTAATTATATATTTTGTAAAACTGACTACCTCAGAATGAGATTATTATATTTTTTTACGATAAAATTTGCATAGTTAAAAAATATAATTATATTTGGTAAACCAAACTGGTAAACCAGATTGGAAAACCAATGAAACAAACCAAATCAAATACTGTATGAATAAACTTTTGAATTAATTAAAACACAAAAAGGATAGGTGCACACCTATCCTTTTAAAAAATACTTCTTCTGAGGGAAGTATAAACTAACACATAATCTTTAAATTAAGTATAAGTAAAACAAAAGTACAAAAACAATAGAATTATTCATTGATTTTGTAATTGTATTTAAAGTTTATGTAAAAGCGAAAAATTAATCTAACAAATACAAGATTAATAAAATTTACACTTTTAAACATAAAATTATTATTATGAATTTTAAATCAAAAATAGTATTGCTTGTGGTAATGCTAATGAACATTACACTGTTTGCTCAAGAAGATTACACAATAAAAGGTGTAGTTACTTCTCAAGTAGATAGCTCTCCATTACCAGGAGTTTCAGTAGTAATTAAAAATACAACTACAGGAACTTCTACAGACTTTGATGGTAATTATACTATAAGGGTTAAAAGAGGAAATGTATTAATATTTTCTTTTTTGGGATATGAAACAAAATCAATTACAGTTACAAATCAAAAGACTTTAAATGTTGTATTATCAGAAGATAGTAACGTTTTAGATGAAGTTGTTGTTGTTGGGTATGGTACACAAAAGAAGTCGCATTTAACAGGTGCTATATCAAAAGTAAAAAATGAAAAGTTAGATCAAATTGCTGTTTCTAGAGTTGATGATGCTTTAGTTGGACAAGTTTCTGGTGTTAACATTCAGGCAACTGAAGGTGAAGCAGGATCTGCACCTACGATAAGAATTAGAGGAACTGGTTCTATTACCGGAGACTCAAGTCCTTTAATAGTAGTTGACGGAATCGTTGTAGATTCAGACTTTTTAGGATCTTTAGATATGAACGATGTAGATTCTTTCGAGATCTTAAAAGATGCAGCTTCTTCAGCAATTTATGGTTCTAGAGGAGGTAATGGTGTAATTTTAATAACAACTAAAGTTGGTGTAGAAGGTAAAACAAAATATAGTTTTAGTAGCTACACTGGTTATAAAACTGCTAGACAAAGTGATTCTTATTACTTTACAGTTGCAGAAACTGCAAAAGCAGAATTGGCAGCAAATGGTGTTTTGTCTGATAGGACTAAATACAAACAATTATTAGGTGTAGATAATAATTGGCAAAATATCATCTTTAATGGAGGGGCTATTACCAATCAGTCTTTTAGTGCTAGAGGAGGTAATAAAAAACTAAAATTTAGTACGGCATTAAATTATTTACATGATGAAGGTGTTTTACTAACAGACGACTATAAAAAATACAGTTTAAAATTACAAGCTGATTATAAAGTTAACAAAAAATTGACCGTTGGAGTTAGTGTTTCGCCATCCTATACAAATAAAAGAAGATTTGATGGTTCTACACATGATATTTTAAGACAACCATCTTGGTTGCCATTATATTTAGATGCAAATACAATAAGGTTTGTAAATAGATTAAGAGACGGCGGGAAGTATGCAAACGCAAAAATTGGTGATTATGCTATACAGCGTATGTTTGATGATTATGACTTGGTAAATGGTGTGCCAGTTGCATCAGGTGGAACAGATATTAGTAATACGTCAAATACAAATCCTGCTGCAAAAGTTTTAGAAAGAAACAGAAGAGAATTTAGAAAAAAATTATTTGGAAGTTTATATGCTAAATATAAAGTTGCTGATGGTATAAATTTTAAAACTAGTTTTTCTGGAGATTATCAACAAACTAGAGGGTCAAGATATCAAGGTGTATTATCTAGCAGAAATGGTGCAAGTGCTTCGAGGTTAGACAGTACAATGAGAAAATCTTTTCACTTGGCATCTGACAATGTTTTAACTTATAGTAGAACAATTAATCAACATGAAATTAATGCTGTATTAGGTTTTTCTGCAGAAAGAACAAGAGTAGAATATGAAAGTATTCAGGGTTCAGTTTTTAAAGATGATTCTTCTCCTTTTATTAGTTCTGCTGCAAGTATCACAAATCAAAATCAATATGAATATGTAAATACATTAATGTCTTATTTTACAAGAGTAAATTATGCTTATGATAATAAGTATTTGGCTTCGTTTAGTTTTAGACGTGATGGAAGTTCTGTATTTGGACCAAACACAAAATATGGTAATTTTATGGCGGTTTCTGCAGGTTGGAATCTTGAAAAGGAAGATTTTTTGGTCGATAACCAATACATTAATAAGTTAAAGTTAAGAGTAAGTTACGGTGTTACTGGTAATAATGCTTTTAGAACAGGAAATCCTTTGGTAGATAATTATCCATATTTAGCAATTTTGGACAATACTAAAACGGGTGTATCTGGTGGAAATTCTGCATTGGTTGTAAATCCATTAAATATTGCAAACCCTGATTTAACTTGGGAAAGACAAATAGAGTTTAATCCAGGAATCGATTTTGGATTCTTTAACAACAGAATATCTGGATCTATAGATTATTATACAAGAACAAGTGATCAACTACTATTATACAATCCAATATCTTCTACAACAGGATTTACAAATGCATTAGTAAATTTAGGAGAAGTAGAAAATAAAGGTATCGAAGTTGAGTTTAGAACAAAAAATATAAATATTAAAGGTTTTAAATGGTCATCAACATTAATAGCTTCAAAAAATAAAAATACGCTAACTGATTTTGCAGATTCAAACGGGCAAATTCAAAATGTTGATTCTAAAAGAGCTGCAGAATGGATTAATTTACAAGGAAATCCAATTTCATCATTTTATGGTTGGGTAGTTGATAAAGAAATTCCATTAGAATATATTTCTAATCCATATCATCCAATAGGAGCAAATGCACAAGATGTATATGTTAGAGATTTAAATGGTGATGGTTTAATTGATGATGATGATAAAACGATTCTTGGTAATCCATATCCAGATTTAGTTTGGAGTATTACTAATGATTTTAAAATTAACAACTTTGATATTAGTTTTATGTTTCAAGGAAGTTTTGGAGCTGAAGTTAGAAATATGGGAGATCAATATATTTTTAACCAATTTAATAGTGCACAAGATTTTATTTCTACAACTCCAAATCAACAATTTATCAAACAAAAAATATTTACAAATTCAATCATTCAAGATGCATCATATATTGCTTTACGAAATGTAAATATTGGATTTAACTTTACTAAAGATATGTTGTCTAAACTTAAGTTTTCGAAAGCAAGATTGTATGTTTCTGCTCAAAACTTAATGTATTTAACTGCGAAAGGATATACTGGGTTTAATCCAGAATCAATTAATACAACAAGTTCAACAACTTATGGTTATCAAAGAGCAGGTTCACCTGTGTTTAGTACCATATCAATGGGTGTAAATATTGAATTTTAATAACTATAATTATAAATAGAAAATATTATGAAACAAATAAAAATAGTAACATTAATAGCATTAGCAATGTTTGTTTCTTCTTGTGAAAAAACATTTCTATCACCAGAATTAACATCTGGGTTTAATTCAGAAAGTTTTTATAAAACAGAAGCAGAAATTGAAGCTGCCGTAGTTAATATGTATGATGGTATTCAGGGTGTTAATGCTCTGAAAATTACAGGATCTACGCTTAATCATGGAGTGCAAATTGAGTTTTACTTAACAGAAATGAGAAGCGATAATACTAGAACTAAAAGTAGCGAAGGAGAGGCAGCGCAGTTTGAAAGCTATACTGTTGAATCTACAAACGGAATTGTAGCTGATTATTATAGAAGCTACTATAACATAATTTATAGAGCAAATACCATATTAGAAAACTTAGATGCTGCATCGGCAAGTGCTAAAGCTAAGTTTGAAGCTGAAGCAAAATTTGTAAGAGCATATGCATATTTTAACTTAGTAAGATTGTTCGGAGATGTTCCTCTAGTTGATAAAGTAATTTCTCCGTTAGATAAAGAAACTGCTTTTACAAGAGTTGCAAAATCTACGATTTATAATCTAATTGTAACTGATTTGCAATTTGCAAAGGATAATTTAGATGATACTTATAAAGATAGAGCATCTAAAGCAGGAGCAGAAGGGATTTTAGCGAAAGTGTTTTTAACTCTAGGAAGATACGGTGAGGCACAAAGTCTGTGTGAAAGTATTATGAATCCATCAAGAGGGTTTTCTTTACAGAATAATTTTAAAGATATCTTTTATAATGAAGGAAATAGTGAAGTAATTTACTCAGTTGGTTATTTAGCAGGAGTTAACAATGATAGTCAAAATTTTTCTGCAGAATGGTTAAACTCAGTAGGAAGAGGTAGTGGAGTAAATTATGTAACTGCAGATGCAAGAACAGCTATTGATGCAATGGGTGGTAATAGAAAGTTATTTTCTTATAGAGAAGATCAAGGACAAGCTGGTCAATACCAAGTTGTAAAATATTTACCAAACGGAGATACTAATTTAGGAATACCAGTTACTTCATCTGACCCTACGTCAGCAGGAAATGATTGGATTGTATTGCGTTATGCGGATGTGTTATTAATGCATGTAGAAGCTATTTTAGCAGGAGGAGCATCAACAACAAGTTCAAATGCTATTAATTCTTTTAAGCAAGTTAGAATGAGAGCAGGAATTAATACTCCAGTAACGTCAATTACAAAAATGGATTTGTTAAATGAAAGAAGAGTGGAATTAGCTTTTGAAAACCAAAGGTTATTTGACTTAGTTCGTTTTGGAGAAGCTCAAAATATTCTAGGAGCATTTTCTACAGCTAATGGCTTAGGTTTTTCTTCTACAGATTTATTATTACCTATTCCGCAAGTAGAAATAGGTTTAAGTAATGGAAAACTTTCTCAAAATCCTGGATACTAAAACAAATTTGACAATATTAAAATATTAATTATGAGAAAAATAGTTAAAAAACAAAAAAGTATAAGTATTAAAAGTACGTTTATTGGACTTATAAGTGCTTTACTAATTATCACATTGCAATCATGTGAAAACAACATTTTACCTGAGGCTGGTTCAATTCCAGATAAAACACCACCAGAAGCAAAATTTTCAGCGACACAATCTATCGGAGCTGGTGATGTATGGAAAGTGTATTCATTTTCTAATCAATCTTCAAGTGCAACTAAGTATTCTTGGGATTTTGGAGACGGTAATACATCTACAAGTTTTGAACCGACTAATACATTTCCAGGTGAAGGAACATATAGTGTTTCATTAACTGCAACTGATAATTTGGAAGTTAAAAGTACTAAAACAGAATCTATAGTGATTGTAAAACCCATCGCTGCAGTTACTCCAGATCCTACATTAATTAACTTTGATTTTACAAAATTACCAAAATCTTCAGGCTCTGATTGTGCTTGTTCTGGTTGGATTAATAAGAGTTTAGGTTCTCAAGGTGAATCTACATCTGGTAATGGAGGATCTAATAATGTTATTAAATTTGATAATGATGAGCAAGATGCAGCATATCAAGAATTTGAAGTTACACCAAACGCAGATTATACAATAAAAATAGTTGTTGGCTTTGATTCATCTACGGGCGGCTCTTATCCTAGTGTTCTAGAAACAAGAGTTTTAGCTGGTTCTGGTTATAAAAGTGGTTATTCTCCAACTTATTATACAAAAACAGAAGATTTTCCACAAGATGGATTTGGTTATGAATCAGTTTCACAAATGGAAACTGCAGCAAACAACCTTTTAACGAAGACTTTAAATCACCCAGGAAATAAAGATTATACTGAATATACATATACATTTAATGCTGGTAATAACACTAGTGTTGCGTTATTTATAAGAGGTATTGGCGGAGATGGAACTCCAAGTGACAACAAAGGATTCTTATATAATAATGGAGATGAAGAAATACAAGTTGATTCTGTAACAATTACAGCTAATTAATTTAATATGTATAATAAAAAAAGACTCTTAATAACTTTTGTATTTTTTTTAATGACGGTAGCAGCTACTAGTTGTCAAAATAAATCAATTGATGATATGAAAGTTATCGAGAGGTCTTATATATTACCCAATATAGATTTGTCTCATTGGAAAGTAACACTTCCAATTGGTAAACCAACTGAAGTTTCACCTCCAGAAATATTAAATTATGCAGCAAATGCTACATTAAAACCATTTATGTATAATGATTCAATCAACGGAGCTTTGGTGTTTTACACTTATCCAAATTCTACTACTGCAAATACATCGTATTCTAGAACAGAATTAAGAGAGCAAATGATTCCTGGTGATAATAACACAAATTGGACCTTTAAACAAGGTGGTGTTATGAAAGGAGAATTATCTATGGGGGCAATTTCTAAAGATGTAAAAAATAAGTATCATAAAACTATTATTATGCAAATTCATGGTCGTTTAACAAATGATCAAAAGGTATTAATAGGTCAAAAAGATAATAATGCGCCGCCCATGTTAAAAATTTATTGGGAAAAAGGTCAAATTAGAGTTAAAACAAAAGTTTTAAAGAACAAAAGAGATACTGGTAAAGATATTTTATATACATCTTCTTGGGAAGATGATAATGGTTATACATTTTCAGAATATGTTGGTTTTGGTAAATTTACTCTTGAAGTAAAGGCTTCTGAAGGAAGATTAGAAGTATTGTTAAATGGTAAATCTAAAGTCTATAAAGGAATTCATATAGAAAAATGGGGAGTGTTTGAGAACTATTTTAAAGCAGGTAATTACTTGTCAACAAAAGATAAAGGAGCTTTTTCTAAAGTTAGATATTACTCTTTAGAAGTTTCTCATTAAATGTTATCTTATACAATAAGTTTTTTTATATTTAACATATAAATTTTGGTTAACCAGTTAGTAGAAAATTAATAAAAATGAAGTTAGAAGTACTTACATTAAACGAAAATCAAAAGACTCAAAATTCTATTATAATTAATATAAGAGATTTAATTAATCATAAGAATTTAGAGCCTGGAGATAAGTTACCCTCAGAAAGAATGCTTTCTGAAAAACTTGGAGTAAGTAGAGGTAATGTTCGTGAAGCGATTCAGAAATTAGAATTTTATGGCTTGTTAGAATCGATTCCTCAGAGTGGTACTTTTGTTGCAAATATTGGTGTTATTGCCATGAATGGAATGATTGAGGATATTTTGAGATTAGAAAAGCCAGATTTTAAATCATTAGTAGAAACAAGAATTTTATTAGAATTAAAAACTGCAAGATTAGCTGCTCTTAGAAGAACCGAAGAAGATCTTAAAACACTTAAACAAGCACTAGAAGCTTATTCAAAAAAAGCATTGGCTGGTGAAGATGCTGTACAAGAAGATTTATTGTTTCATTTAGCAATTGCAAAAGCTTGTGGTAATAGTTCTATGAATACTTTTATGTTAATTATCACACCAGAAATAATAACAAATTTTAAAAAATATCATGTTTGTGATGATGATCTTTCTATAAAAGGAATTCAAGAACATGAAGATATTTATAACGCTATAGTAGATCAAAATCCAAAGTTAGCAAAAGAGAAAATGAAAGTACATTTTAAAACATTATATCAATATTGCTATAATATTTAACGTAAATGGGTTTGCACATACCCAATAAATTATATTGAAATATTCTGAGGGAACTATTTATTAATAAAAATAATTGTTATCTGATAGATGTAGTAAAGTCAACTACAAAATCAACAAAATATTAAAATTCATTTAATCACACATTTGTGATTGATAAAACACACTTAATATGAAATTAAAAGGATTAAGATGGTGGATTATAGCACTAATTTTTGTGGCTACAGTCATCAATTATATTGATAGAACAGCTTTTGCATTATTGTGGCCAGAAATGGGTAAAGATCTTGGAATGGACAACTCAGACTATGCTTTAATGCTTAACGTTTTCATGATAACATATGCTGCAAGTAAATTTTTATCAGGAAGACTATATGATAAAATAGGTACTAGAATAGGATTTGTTATTTCAATAATTGTATGGTCTGCAGCGGCGGCTTTTCATGCATTGGCTAGAGGGGTTGTTTCATTATCTATTGTGCGTGGATTACTTGGTCTTGGAGAAGCAGGATTATGGCCAGGTGCTGTAAAAAGTAATGGGGAGTGGTTTCCAGCAAAACAAAGAGCATTAGCACAAGGTATTTTTAATTCTGGAGCTTCTATTGGTAATGTAGTAGCTGCGCCCATTATTGTATTTCTATATGCTCAATTTGGGTGGAAAACCACATACATAATATTAGGTATATTAGGGTTGCTTTGGGTTATTCCTTGGTTAATCATAAATAAATCTAAACCCAAAGATCATCCTTGGATTACAGAAGAGGAAAGAAGTATGTTACTTAACGATAGAGTTGAAAATAATAATGTTGTTATTGATGGTGCTAAAAGTTTAAGTGTTCCCAAAATTCTTAGTTATAAACAACCTTGGGGAGTTTTATTATGTAGATTTTTCATTGAACCAATTTGGTGGTTCTTTGCAGGTTGGATGCCAATATATTTACACGCTAAGTTTGATATGAGTATAGAGGAAATAGGAAAGACTATGTGGATTTCTTATCTAATGGCAGCAGCTGGTGGAATCTTAGGGGGTATTTTTACAGAAACAATAATAAAACGTACTTCAATAGATATTGGTAGGAAAGCAAGTATTGTTTTAGGGAGTCTTTTAATAATAATTGGTTTTGTTTCTATTATATTATTTGTAAATGATTCTAATTACATGACATTCATTTACTTAGCAGGTGTGGCACTTTTTGGTTTCCAATTTGCTATCGGTAATATTCAAACACTATCAAGCGATTTATTTAGAGGACCTTCAGTAGGAACGTTAGCAGGGTTAGCTGGGACTGTGGCTGCTTTTTCACCTATAATCATGAACTGGTTTATTGGTAGAATAACAAACGGAGGTTCTTATACTCCTGCATTTATAGCTATTACTGTATCTGTGGTATTAGCTGTATTGTCTATTTTCTTTTTAATTAGAAAAGTAAAATTAGTAGTAGATATAAAATTAAAAAATTAAAAACAAATATAATGAATAAAAATAAAGGTAAAGTAGCAATAATAACTGGTGCTACTGGTGGTATTGGTTTTGAAGTAGCTAAAAGATTAGGAAAAGACGGATATACTGTTGTATTAAATGGTATAGAAGATGAAACTGGCAATCAACGAGTAAAACAACTTACGGATGAAGGAATTACTGCAGAGTATTACGGTTTTGATGTAACAAATGAAGAACAAGTAACATCAAATATTAAAAAAATAGGAGATAAGTACGGTAGAATTGATGTACTGGTAAATAACGCTGGCGGATTAGGAGGTAGATCTAGATTTGAAGAAATGACTACTGATTTTTACAGATTTGTTATGGCATTAAATCTTGATTCTGTATTTTTTGCTTCAAGAGCAGCAATACCATATTTAAAAAAGGGAGAACATCCATCCATTATTAATTATACCTCTAATGCAGCTTGGACTGCCGGTGGTCCAGGAGCAGGTGTTTACGGAACATCTAAAGCAGGTGTTCATGCAATAACTAGAGCTTTGGCAAAAGATTTAGCCGAATACAGAATTAGAGTTAACGCAGTATCTCCAGGAACAATTGATACACCTTTTCATGCACAAATTAAAGCAACAAAACCTGAAGTATTTGCTTCTTGGGCAAATAATATTATGCTAGGAAGACTAGGTCAGCCAGAAGATGTTGCAGGTGTGGTTTCTTTTTTAGCAAGTAAAGATGCATCTTTTATAACCGCAGAAACAATTCAGATTGGTGGTGGACAAGCTTTAGGAATATAAAATATAAATAAGTACAAGATGAGTAAAGTAGTTACATTTGGAGAAATCATGTTAAGGTTAGCCCCGCAAGGGTTTTTGAGGTTTTCACAAGCAAACAATTTTGATGTAGTTTATGGGGGTGGAGAATCTAATGTTGCTGTTTCATTAGCAAATTATGGAGTAGATGTAGATTTTGTTACACGTTTACCAAATAATGACATTGGCCAATGTGCCATGATGGAAATGCGTAAACGTGGAGTTGGAGTTGACAAAATTGTGTACGGCGGTGACCGTTTAGGGATTTATTTTTTAGAAACAGGAGCTGTTTCTAGAGGCTCTAAAGTGGTGTACGATAGATCACATTCGGCAATTGCAGAAATAGAGTCTGGTATGATTGATTGGGATGCAGTTTTTGAAGGTGTAGAATGGTTTCACTGGACAGGAATTACCCCTGCAATTTCACAAGGAGCTGCAGATGTTTGTTTGGAAGCAGTAAAGGCTGCAAGTGCAAAAGGAATCACAGTTTCAACGGATTTAAATTATAGAGCTAAACTTTGGAATTATGATGGAGATAGAGAAGCTATAATGACAGAATTAACATCTTATTGCGATGTTATTCTAGGAAATGAAGAAGATGCTGAAAAGCATTTTGGAATTCATCCTGAAGGCTTAGATGTTCACAAACATGGACACGATGTAAAAGCAGAAGCTTTTTTATCTGTGTGTAAACAAATGATGGAAAAGTTTCCGAAAGCAAAAAAAGTAATCACAACTTTAAGAGGTTCTATTTCAGCATCACATAATACGTGGGCTGGAGTTTTATATGACGGTTCTAAAATGTACGAAACTAGACAGTATCAAATTACTGACATTGTTGATAGAGTTGGTGGTGGAGATTCGTTTATGGGAGGTTTAATTTATGGATTGTTAAAATACCCTGAAGATGACCAAAACGCCTTGGATTTTGCAGTAGCTGCCTCTTGTTTAAAACACACTATAAAAGGGGATGCAAACTTAGTAACCGTTGCAGAAGTAGAAAAATTAATGGGAGGCGATGCTTCTGGGCGCGTAGCTCGATAAAATTAAAGATTATGGCACAATATTCTAGAATTGAAGTAGCAACTGTGATGAAAGACACAGGATTAGTACCCTTGTTTTTTAATAATGATCTTCAAGTAAGTAAAAAAGTGTTGAAAGCGTGTTATGATGGTGGAGCTAGATTAATGGAATTTACAGCCCGTGGTGATTTTGCTCATGAGATTTTTGGTGAATTAACCAAGTACGCAATTAAAAAATTACCAGGAATGATTATGGGAGTAGGCTCTGTTACTGATGGTGCAGCAGCATCATTATATATGCAATTAGGAGCAAATTTCATAGTTACTCCAGTTTTAAGAGAAGATATTGCATTACTTTGTAATAGAAGAAAAGTATTATGGTCTCCTGGATGCGGTTCATTAACAGAAATTGCTAGAGCAGAAGAATTAGGTTGTGAAATAGTAAAATTATTTCCAGGTGGTATATATGGACCAGATTTTGTAAAAGCAATTAAAGGACCATGTCAATGGACAAATATTATGCCTACTGGTGGAGTTTCTCCTACAAAAGAAAATCTTGAATCTTGGTTTAATGCTGGTGTTACTTGTGTTGGAATGGGATCGAAATTAATTACGAAAAATGAAAAAGGAGCATATGATTTTGATAAAATTACATCATTAGTTGCTCAATCGTTAGACATTATTAAAGAAGTAAGAAGTTAATTTGGATTATTTTTATAAAGTTTAAAAGCTTCTCAATTTTGAGAAGCTTTTTTGTCACATAATAACTAGTTTTTATTCAAAATTAATAATAGCTGCACTTTTTTACTAAAAAGTTTGTTTATACTAATTTAATTTTTAGATTTGTCTCGTACAACAAAAATAACAATGATGTTACAAAACGCTTGGCAAGGTTTCTATTTTTACTTTTATTTTTTTTATAAGAGTTGAGACTTCGTACCATATTGTTAACACAAAATAATATATTATAAAGTCTCGAAATTCGAGGCTTTTTTTATGCTTAAAATGAAAAAAAAAATTGCCATACAAGGAACCGAAGGTTCAAATCATCATAAAGTTGCTAGAGATTTTTATGGTAATACAATCGCAATAATAGAACTCATGGCATCAGAATTTAAAGTTTTAGGAGCTTAAAAAATGGAAGAAAATGATTGAAGGAGCAAAAAGAATAGAGAGCATAGAAGAATATTATTTTTCAACAAAACTAAGAGAAGTTAGAGCATTGGCTGCATCAGGAAAACCGATTATTAATATCGGAATTGGAAGTCCAGATTTACAACCACCATCAAAAGTAATTGATGCAATACAACAAAGTTTTAATGACGCTTCTGCACATACATATCAGAGTTACCAAGGATTGCCAGCATTGAGAAATGCGATTACAGAATTTTACAAACAGAATTTTAAAGTTGCTTTAAACCCTGAAAATGAAGTGTTGCCTTTAATGGGAAGTAAAGAAGGAATTATGCATATTTCGATGGCTTTTTTAAATGAAGGAGATCAAGTATTAATTCCTAATCCTGGATATCCAACCTATACATCGGTTACAAAATTGGTTGGAGCAACACCTGTTTTATATAATTTGGACGAACAACATCATTGGCAACCAAATTTTGATGAATTAAAAAAGTTAGATTTATCAAAAGTAAAAATTATGTGGATAAATTATCCGCACATGCCAACAGGATCAAATGCGCTAAAAGAAACTTTTGAAAAGTTGATAGCATTCGGGAAAAAGCATCAAATACTCATTGTAAATGACAATCCGTATAGTTTTATTTTAAATGATAATCCGTTAAGTATTTTACAAGTTGATGGTGCAAAAGAAATTGCTTTAGAATTAAATTCATTAAGTAAAACCTTTAACATGGCAGGTTGGCGAGTTGGAGTGGTGTTGGGAAATAGTAATTTTTTAAACCTAATTTTAAAAATAAAAAGTAATATGGATTCTGGCATGTTTTACGGAATTCAAAAAGGCGCAATTGAAGCGTTGCGTTTATCGGATGATTGGTTTAAAAATCAGAATAAAGAATACCAGGAACGAAGAAATTTAGTATGGAATTTAGCAGATAAATTGCAGTGTACGTATGATAAAAACTCAACAGGATTGTTCGTTTGGGCTAAAATTCCTAAAGGAAAAACATCCGAAGAAATTACAGATAATATTTTATATAACCACAATATTTTTATAGCACCAGGAACCGTTTTTGGATCAAACGGAGAAGGATATATTCGATTTTCATTATGTGTGTCAAAAGAAGTAATTAAAGAAGCAATTGGTCGGCTATAAGCAATATGCTTTAAGCAAAAGGCAAAATAAAGATACTTTGTCATTCCGAATGAGGAACGAAGAGGAATCTCACTAAAAAGAGTAAAAGAATAATGAACGTATTTGTAATAGGAGTCGGATTAATTGGAGGAAGCATGGTGTTGGATATAAAATCTAACTACCCAGAAGCGATAATTTACGGAATGGACTCAAATGAAAAACATCTTAGAGAAGCCTTAGAAATTGGTGTAATTGAACATCAAGCAAAATTAGAAGATGTAAATATTGCAGACATCGTAATTGTGTCTATTCCGGTTGATGTTCAATTAGAAGTAATTCCAAAAGTATTAGATTTGATTAATGATGACTGTTTACTGATGGATGTTGGCTCAACAAAAGAACAGATTTGTAAAGTATTAGAAAATCACCCGAAAAGAAGAAATTATTTAGCAACACATCCAATTGCTGGAACAGAATTTTCTGGACCAACTGCAGCACATTTAGGATTGTTCAATCAAAAAACAAATATTATTTGCGAAGTAGAAAAAACAGCTTTTAAATTACAAGAAAAAGCATTAGAAATTTTTACAAAATTAGGAATGCGTATTCGTTATATGGACCCAAAATCTCACGACAAACATATTGCGTATGTATCGCATTTATCACATATTAGTGCTTTTATGTTAGGGAAAACAGTAATTAATAAAGAGAAAAACGAACGAGATATTTTTGACATGGCTGGAAGTGGATTTGCATCAACTGTACGTTTGGCAAAAAGTTCTCCTGCAATGTGGACACCCATTTTTGAGCAAAACAAAACCAATGTTATTGAAACATTAGAAGAGTATATAAATAACCTTCAGCAATTTAAAACGTTGATGGAACAAAATGATTTTACAGAAATTTATAACGAAATGGAAAGTACAAATCATATCAAACAAATATTAAACGGCATCAAATAAAAAGCACAAAAAAGTATAAAAATGGAAAATACTAAAGAATTAAAAACATGGTTGGATGACATGAAATTAGATCACCCACTAGTAATAGCAGGACCTTGTAGTGCAGAAACCGAAGAGCAAGTTTTAAAAATTGCACACGAATTAAAAGATTCTGATGTAAATTATTTCCGTGCCGGAATTTGGAAACCAAGAACAAGACCAGGAATGTTTGAAGGCGTTGGCGCAATTGGTTTAAAATGGTTGCAAAAAGTAAAAACCGAAACAGGAATGAAAACCTGTACAGAAGTTGCCAATGCAGCACATGTAAAATTAGCGTTAGAACACGATGTTGATTTATTGTGGATTGGAGCGCGTTCTACAGTTTCGCCTTTTATTATGCAAGAAATTGCTGATGCTTTACAAGGAACAGACAAAATTGTGTTGGTTAAAAACCCTGTGAATCCAGATTTAGCACTTTGGTTAGGAGGAATTGAAAGATTGTACAAAGCAGGAATTAAAAATTTAGGTGCAATTCACAGGGGTTTTTCTACCTATGAAAAATCGAAATATAGAAATATTCCAGAGTGGCAAATAACCGTTGAATTCAAAAATAGATTTCCAGACCTGCCATTAATTTGTGATCCATCACATATAACAGGAAAAAGAAATATGGTTTTTGATATTTCTCAAACTGCATTAGATTTAAATTTTGATGGATTGATGATAGAAACTCATTTTGATCCAGAAAATGCTTGGAGTGATGCGGCACAGCAAGTTACGCCAACAAAGTTAAAGCAAATTATGGAAGATTTAAAAATCAGAAAAACGACAGAAACAGATTCTGGTTATAGACAATCGTTGGATAATTTGCGAGCACAAATTAATATTGTAGATGCGCAACTTATAGAAATGATGGGAAGAAGAATGAAAGTTGCCGATAAAATTGGAGTTCTTAAGAAAGAGAAAAACGTTGCTGTTTTGCAATCTAGACGTTGGAACGAAATTTTAGGAAATATGATTTTAGAAGGAGAAAACGAAGGGTTGAGTGAAGAATTTGTATTAAAAATGTTTAAAGCAATTCACCAAGAATCTATTAATCATCAAGAAAAGATTATTAAAGGATAATTTTTAAATAGGTTATTTAGCCACAAATTCACTAATTATTGCTGAATTTGTGGCTTTTTTATTATTTTTTCTTTGTGTAAGAAAGTCGTCGCGAAGCTTTTCGCATTAAAGTATTTATCAAATCATCAGAATCTGTTCCAATACTTCCTCTTACTTTTTTATTGTAATTCCAAAGTAATACGCCATCTTTTCTGTTGTAAACACTCATATTTATTGTTGCAGTGTTTGTAGAGCCCCATAATCCACCAAGCAAACCTAAAGCAATTGAAGCGCCATTTGACATTGGTTTTGTTGTTTTATAGTCTCCCATAATAACAGCATCAACTTTTAAAATATCTGCTAACTGTTTAGGAGTATATTTTTTTATATTTTTTTCGGTAATGTTTCTTTTTCTTAAAAGTGCATTTGTGGTTTTTGGATCTTGCACTTCAATAGTTTGCATTTTTCCTTTTGTTTTGCGTTTCAAAAACCAAGAAAACATTGATAATTGTATGCTTTCGCTTTCTTTTACTTCTAATTTAGCCAGCTCTCCTTTAGACATTTTGGCCATGTCTTTTTTCCTTAATTCAACTGTGGTTTTAAAAGGAAGTATTCCTAAAGATTTGTGATTTTTTGCAATTTCATCAAATTTAGGATTTTCGTAAAGGCTTGTCTGTGAGTATAAGGCAAGCGAGAATAAAATAAAAGAGGATAATAATAGTTTTTTCATTGTATAGAAATTTTAAAATGAATTACGAATATACATTTTTTTAAATGATAATTTACTTACTTTGTATTGATGAGAGGAATTGTTTATAAATCAACCGGAAGTTGGTATTTAGTAAAGGCAAAGAACGGCTCGTTTTACGAATGTAGAATGAAAGGTAAATTTAGAATTGAAGGCATTAAAAGTACCAATCCGATTGCTGTTGGCGATGTTGTAGATTTTGAAATAGAAACCAAAAATGATACCGAAACAGGTATCATTAATAAAATACATGAACGTAAAAATTACATCATCCGTAAATCGGTAAATTTATCAAAACAAACACATATAATTGCTGCAAATGTAGATTTGGTTTTTCTGCTAATTACTATTGATAACCCACCAACATTTACAACGTTTATTGATCGGTTTTTAGTAACCGCAGAAGCCTATTCTGTTGACACAGTTTTAGTTTTTAATAAGATAGATTCTTACGAATTAGAACAACGGGCAGAAATACTTTATCTAAAAGATATTTACGAAAAAATTGATTATAGATGTATAGAGGTATCTGCAACTGAAAATAAAAATGTAGGTATTGTAAAAGAATTAATGATTGGTAAAACAAGCATGTTTATTGGTCATTCTGGAGTAGGGAAATCTACTTTGGTAAATGCAATTGAACCAACGTTAGATTTAAAAACCAAAGAGATATCGAATCAACACAAACAAGGACAACACACAACTACGTTTGCAGAAATGTTCGATTTATCTTTTGGTGCAAAAATTATTGACACTCCAGGAATTAAAGGTTTTGGAGTTGTAGATATGGAAAAAGAAGAAGTTGATAGTTATTTTCCAGAGTTTTTAGCAGTTAAAAACGATTGTAAATTTAACAATTGTTTGCATGTAGAAGAACCTAAATGTGCTGTAAAAGATGCTGTTGAAAACGAAGAAATTTCCTATTCTCGTTATAAAAGTTACCTGCAAATTATTGCTGGAGAAGAAGAGAATTATAGAACCGATTTTTGGGAAAACCAAGACGAAGATTAAATGAAAGTGGTAATTCAAAGAGTTAAACAAGCTAGTGTAACTGTAAACAATATTAAAATTGCTGAAATTAAGAACGGGATTTTATTGTTGTTAGGAATTGCAGAAAATGATTCGTCTGAAGATATTAGTTGGTTGTCAAAAAAAATTGCAAACCTTAGAATTTTTAATGATGAAAAAGGCGTAATGAACAAATCTTTGTTAGAGATAAATGGAGAGGCAATTGTTGTGAGTCAGTTTACATTACAAGCAAGCACAAAAAAAGGAAATAGACCAAGTTATTTAAAGGCTGCAAAACCTGATATAGCAATTCCCATTTACAAACAATTTGTACATCAATTTGAAAAAGAAATTGGAAAAAAAGTACAAACGGGTCAATTTGGTGCAGACATGAAAGTTCAATTGCTAAATGACGGCCCTGTCACAATTATTATCGATACTGAGAATAAGGTTTAACAATTTTTTAAGTAAAAAATAAAATATTTTCCATGGAAAATAAAATATATAATCTATATTTGCCACTCATAAAAATAAAACAAATAAAAATGAAAAAATTAATAATTTTAGCAATTGTGTTTTCTGCTGTATTGGTTTCTTGTAAAGAAAAGAAGAAGGTAGAAGTAAAGGAAGAAGTTGAGGTAATTAAAACAGCTTCAGACTTAAATAATGTAGATTTAACTGCATCAGTTTTAAACTGGAAAGGAGCAAAACCAACAGGAGAACATAACGGAACGGTTACGTTAAAAAGTGGCGGAATCTTAATTGAAGACGGTGTAATAACTGCAGGAGAATTTGTAGTTGATATGAACACAATTACAGATTTAGATATGAAAGGGAAACCAGGAGCAGGAAAAATTGAAGGACACTTAAAGTCTGCTGATTTCTTTGAGGTAGAAGTATATCCAACAGCTAAATTTGTAATTACAAAAATAGAAGAGAATGGTAATAAATTAGACGTAACAGGAAACTTAAACATTAAAGATGTAACAAAAAGCATTACAATTCCTGCAACATTTTCTGAAGTTGATGGAATTTATGTGTTTAAAAGTGACAACTTTAATATTGATAGAGCAGATTTTAATGTAAAATATAAATCAAAGAAATTCTTTGATAATTTAAAAGACAAGTTTGTAAACGATTTGGTTGAATTATCTTTTGAAGTAAAAACTACAAAATAAATTTCTTATTAAAACATTTTTAAAAACCCAAAACAAAAGTTTTGGGTTTTTAATTTATAAGCTAATTGCAGTTGTATTTTTTACTTCTCCAATTGTAAAAATACTGTGTGTACTTCCAATATGTTTAATGGCGGTAAGTTTGGTAATCATAAAATCTCTGTAAGATTCCATGTCTTTTACATAAATTTTTAGAATATAATCATAATCGCCACTTACATGAAAACATTCTGAAACTTCTGGGAGTTTTAAAATTTCCGATTCAAAATTACGTACATATTCTTTAGCATGTTGAATCAATTTTATGTGACAAAAAACTAAAAATGAACGTTCAACTTTGTTTTTGTTGACAATCGCCACATAATTTTTAATTACATTTTCTTTCTCCAATTTTTTAATTCGTTCATAAACGGCTGTTACAGATAAGTTTAATTGTAGAGAAAGTTGTTTTGTAGTCTGTTTGCTGTCTTTTTGTAAAAGATGAATCAGGTTTTTATCTATTTTATCTAATTTCATACTGAATATTTTTCTAGTTGATGTTAAAAATTTAATAAAAAATAGTTTTAAAATTTATAATATATAATAAAAATAGAAAAATAATCTATATTTTATTAAATAGCTTGATTAATATTCTATATAGTTGTTCCTTTGTTTTATAAAATAAAAGATTATGAAATTTAAACCAGCAAATAACATTCAAGATTTACAATATTTCGGAGAATTCGGAGGCGTAAATCCATCAATTTCAGATTCATCAACCTATACTTTTTTATCAGCAAAAACCATGTTCGATACCTTTGAAGGAAATACTGATGGGTGTTATTTGTATTCTCGTCATTCATCACCAAGCAACTTATATTTAGGAGAAGCATTGGCTGCAATGGAAGGAACAGAAGCAGCAAATGTTGCTGGTTCTGGAATGGGAGCAATTACACCTACTATTTTGCAAATTTGTGGTAACGGAGATCACATTGTTTCTAGTAGAACTATTTATGGCGGAACGTACGCTTTTTTAAAGAACTTTACGCCTCGAATGGGAATTGAAACTTCATTTGTAGATATTACAAAAATTGCTATTGTTGAAGCAGCAATTACTCCAGAAACAAAAATGATTTATTGTGAATCAGTTAGCAATCCTTTATTGGAAGTTGCAGACATAAAAGCATTATCCGCTTTAGCAAAAAAACACAATTTACAATTAGTTGTAGATAATACTTTTTCGCCTTTGTCAATTTCTCCAGTTCAATTCGGAGCTGATATTGTTTTACACAGTTTAACGAAATTTATCAACGGTTCTTCGGATACGATGGGCGGTGTAGTTTGTGGAACTTCTGAATTTGTAAATTCTCAAAAAAGTGTAATTGACGGAGCTAGTATGTTGTTAGGTTCTTCAATGGATTCTTTGCGTTCGGCATCTATTTTAAAGAACATGAGAACGCTACATATTAGAATGAAACAACATAGTAAAAATGCTTCTTTCTTGGCTGAGAAATTTGAAGCTGATGGATTAAAAACAGTCTATCCAGGATTAAAATCACATCCGTCACATGAAGTTTTTAAAAGTATGATGAATAAAGAATATGGTTTTGGCGGAATGTTAACTATTGATGCAGGTTCTTTAGAGAAAGCAAATGAGTTAATGGAAATGATGCAAGAAAAAAACTTAGGCTATTTAGCGGTAAGTTTAGGTTTTTACAAAACACTATTTTCTGCTCCAGGAACTTCTACTTCTTCAGAAATTTCTGAAGAAGAACAAAAAGAAATGGGTTTAACAGAAGGGTTAATTCGTTTTTCTATCGGGTTAGATAATGAAATTGAAAGAACATATCAGATGATGAATTCTTGTATGAAAGAGGTAGGGATTTTGTAAGTAAGAACCTTTTTAAATAAAACAAAAAACCTGAAGAATTCTTCAGGTTTTTTTCGTTTGCATAGCTTCTTCTAAAATCGTAACATTACACCACAAAAATTTAATACAATGTTAGACGGGAAAAATATTTCTGAAATTAAAATAGAAGACCAGAAAATAATTGAAAACACAGAGCTAAATATATGGGAAGCTTTATTTCCTGTTTTAATTTTAATAGGAATGTTAGGTTATAATGTTTTTGTTTTTGGTGATGATGCATTAAGTGGAAGTAATCAGTTTATTTTATTAATGGGTGGCGCAGTTGCTGCAATCGTTGGTTTTAGAAACAAAGTGTCTTTTGAAAGAATGATTGAAGAAGTTGCCGAAAATATTAAGTCAACATCATCAGCAATTTTAATTCTATTAATGGTTGGCTCGTTGGCAGGTACTTGGTTGATAAGTGGTATCATTCCAGCAATGATTTATTATGGTTTACAAGTGTTAAATCCAACAATTTTTTTAGCAGCTAGTTTAATTATAAGTGCTGTAATTTCTATTGCAACGGGTAGTTCTTGGACAACATCAGCCACCGTCGGAATTGCTTTAATTGGTATTGGAGAAGCGTTAGGAATATCTTTAGGAATGACAGCTGGCGCGGTATTGTCTGGAGCTTATTTTGGAGATAAAATGTCACCAATGTCAGACACTACAAATTTAGCACCAGCAATGGCTGGAACAGATTTGTTTACCCATATTAAATACATGGCTATTACTACGATTCCTACAATTATTATTACCTTAATTGTATTTGTAATTTTAGGTTTTACACAAACAGCATCTGGGCAAGCTGATACGAATTCGTTATTAGTAGATATCAACAAAGCATTTAATATTAGTCCATGGTTGTTTTTAGTTCCGGTAGGAGTAATCGTATTAATTATAAAAAAAACACCACCATTAATTGCTCTATTAGCAGGAACGTTATTGGGCGGAGTTTTTGCATTGATTTTTCAACCCGATGTTGTGGCTCAAATTGCTGGAGTAAAAGAGTTAGATTTTAATTCTGCTTATAAAGGAATAATGAAAGCAATAACAGTTGAAACTTCTGTAGCAACAGATAATGTTGCTTTAGCTGATTTATTTACTGCTGGCGGAATGGCAAAAATGATGGGAACTATTTGGTTGATTCTATGTGCCATGGTTTTTGGTGGAATTATGGATGCAATTGGAGCTTTGGCTAGAATTAGTAGTTTTATGTTACATCTTTTCGATTCAGTATTTGGGTTATTTGCAAGTACAGTAGCTACTTGCATTGGATTAAATATTACAGCTTCAGATCAATATTTAGCGATTGTTGTTCCTGGTAAAATGTACGCAAAAGCGTACAAAGACAAAGGCTTAGCTCCAGAAAATTTAAGTAGAACATTAGAAGATTCTGGAACAGTAACTTCTGTATTAATACCTTGGAATACGTGTGGCGCATATCACTCTGGAGTACTAGGTGTTTCCGTTTTTGATTATGCACTATTTGCAGTCTTTAACTGGCTAAGTCCATTTATGACATTGTTTTTTGCTGCATTTAATATAAAAATTAGGCAATTAACTTCAAAATAGAATCCGTATTAATTTTATTAAGAAAAACGATAACTTGTGGATTGTCTAGTTTTGTTGTGACTATTTATTTACGATTACTCTCTATGAAATTAAAAACGATACA
The DNA here is from genome assembly GCA_963974245.1 of uncultured Flavobacteriaceae bacterium. GTDB lineage: Bacteria > Bacteroidota > Bacteroidia > Flavobacteriales > Flavobacteriaceae > Polaribacter. Next base: position 204,036 of record CAXBBY010000002.1, read on the forward strand.
AGAGATTATTTCAACTTCTGAAAAAAATCAGTTGTACCATAATTTAATAAACCAATTGAAGAAGGATTTTATGCGCGCAAATATTGAAATAGTCATACCTGAAAATACACAACCTAATCAGCTAATAAAAACACTTCAAGAAGCAATACTCAATATCATACAAAACCAATTTTCTGATTATTTAAATTTGCTTTACATCATAGATATTTCCGAAGATAAAATAAAACAATTAGAAGTAAGTGATATGACCCAATTATCTGAACAAGTTACTTTTTTAGTATTGAAAAGAGTATGGAGAAAAGTTTGGTTTAAGAAAAATTATTCTTAATAATTATATAAACCAATTCCAAACCAAACCAAACCGAATTACAAAATCTCTGTAAGGATAATTGGGTGCAGAAAAATAATTTTTATTTGTGAAATCAGAAGTTACATTATCAATCTTAAAATAAATACGTGTTCTTCTAATTTGCGCATTGATGAAAACATCAAAAGTTGGATAACCAATTTCTGTAGTATTCTGAACTGTAAATTCATTTAACAACGGATTAAAGGCGTTTGCTTTATATTCAGAGAGGTACTTAAAGGTAATTCCTGTTTGTAAAAATAACGGCTTTCCTTCAAACAAAAAATCTGAATAATAAATAGTATTTCTCGTTACAAAATTTGGTACTCTAAATACATCTTTTCCACTACTTACTTGCTGAAATAAAAGTGTGTTATTTAATGCAAACTTCCCAAATTTAAACTCATTATTTGCTTTTACTTTTAAATAGGTAACATTTTCTCCAGATTGATTTGGTTTAGAGTTTTCATCAAAATAGGTGTAGTTTTCAATATTTGTAATACTTGCTTTTAGATTTATTAAGTTAGATTGTAATCCAAAAGCGATGTTTCTAGTATTGATGTTTTTAAAAGAATCATTTTGCCAATTGTATTTGTTGTACGCACTTTGATATAAAATGGTATTAAAGTTTGGCGATTTAGAATTGAGAGAAATGCTTCCTTTTAAAGTGATTAAGCTATCTTTTTTAAAAATAGCTTCACTATAAAAATTTGAACCAGAAATTCTTCCAGTTCCGGGTATAATATTTGCAGCAGTATTTAACTGAAAACCTTTTATTGTTGCATTCCAATTTCCGCCAAAAGAAATTGCAGAACCTTTAATTTTTGGATTTGTAATTGTGTTTATTGTAGAATTTAAAACGGTATTATATCCGTAATTATAATTTGTTAAACCAGTATTTACTCTAAAAGTACCTAAAATATATTTTGAGTTAAATTCTAAAAATAATTGATTATTAATGAATTTGTTTTCAACCACATCTGTAAAACCAGCAATAACATTTGCATTTCCAAAGTAAGAAGTATTTAAAGTGTTTTCGGTAAATTTATAACTTTTGGTTTCGTATGTATATGTGTGTCCAAGTTTTAAATTGGTAAAGTTATTTTTTAAACTGTCTTTAGAAGAAAACAATTTATAATCTTGCTCAATATAAAACCGATTTCCTTCTAAAATTGTTTCAGTTCCTTCTAAATTTACATCCAATCTTCCTCTATCTAAAAAATTAGGATCATTATTTTTAAACGCATCTAAAGAAGTTGTTGTTAATCCGCCATTTTCTTGATTCATCAAATCTTGTATTGCAATATGTCCTCTAATTGCGTAACGATTATTTTTAGTTTGATAGCTAAATACGGTTCTAAAATTTCCTTGAGAAGATAATGAATTTCTGTAATTTCCTAAAGAACGCAACCCTTTGTAAAGAATACCCACATTAAATCGTTCAGAAAAATTTAAGGTAAATAAAGTTTCTAAAACCTGCCCCTGTTGTAAGCCAGTTCTGTATAAAATTTCTGATGTTGGCGTCGGAACTTTATAATAATTAATGTCTTCTTTGGATACGTAATTAAAATGTTTTGCATTCATTCCAATAGTTGGTAATGAGTTTTGATTTGTAAAATCGTACCCTAAATTGTTAAAAGTTTGTCCTTGATTATCAAAAGCAAGCAGTTCAAAATTGTCTTTTCTTAAAAAATTATAGGTGTATTCTTTTAAAATTGTTAACGTAGTATCAATATACGTGGTATCTTTTTTAAAAGAAATAATTTTATAGTCTTTGTAGTTGGTTTTACCGCTTAATTTAATAAGAGTTGTTTTTTTATTGATAAAAGTAGAATCTAATTGATAAGTTTTCAGTTCAGCTCTTTTTTGAGAATAAACTACATTTATGCTCAATAGTATAATAATACAACAACTAAAAAAACGTTTTTTCATTTAAAATGATTGATACAGCAAATGTAAAATTTTTAAACGGAAATAAAGATGAATAATTTCTTCTAAAATTGTTAATTTGTATTGATGTTAAAAAGTAACTACAGCGGAAAAATTTTAGAAGCAGGAACAGATGAAGCAGGAAGAGGATGTTTGTGTGGTCCAGTTGTTGCCGCTGCTGTTATTTTGCCTACAGATTTCACACATCCTTTTTTAAATGATTCTAAGCAATTAACTGAAAAGCAACGTAAGATATTAAAACCAATAATAGAACAAAAAGCAATTGCTTTTGGTGTTTCTTTTGTAGATGAAAAGGAGGTTGATAAAATGAATGTATTGCAAGCTTCTATAACAGGAATGAAACGTTCTATTGAACTATTAGAAATCCAACCAGAGTTTATAATTGTAGATGGAAATAAGTTTAAAACCTATAAAGATATTCCGCATAAAACCATTGTAAAAGGCGATGCAAAATATCTAAGTATTGCAGCAGCTTCTGTGTTGGCAAAAACGTATAGAGATGAATTTATGGAAAAACTTCATCAAGAATTTCCGATGTATAATTGGAAACAAAATAAAGGATATCCAACAAAACAGCACAGAAATGCAATTCGAGAATTCGGAATTACCAGTTATCACAGAAAAACGTTTCGCTTGCTTCCAGAGCAATTAAAACTGAAGTTGTAATTGTTAATAATCAACAAAAATATTATTACTTACTTTTAAAAACTTCAACTACTTTAGCCACTCTAATTTTACAAGATGATTAAAAGAACACGTGCAGAAATTACTAAATGTATCATTCATAAAGTAGCAAATAAATACAATAGTGGGAAAAATGTTTTTTCAGAAAATTTAATCCGATTTGATGAAGATAGTTATCAATTAATGATCCCTTTTTTATTAAAACCGTTTGTAAATTTAACACAAAGTTTTCGTTTTAGCCATCATGCAGATATTCGTTTAAACGAAATCAATAATTATGCAACGTCTATTTTTAAGGATGAAAATTCATTTATAGAAAATTCTAAAAACATTGTAAATCATTTGTACGAGCAATCTAATTCTGCTCAAATTAAAAAAGGCGATGTTATTATCGCATTGATTGAAGGAATTGAATATCAAGATGTGTTAACCGAAGCAATTGGTGTTTTTAAAGTTGAAAACAAAACAGATTTTTTTCAAACGTATTTAGAGGATAATAGTTTTGATGTTGCTGTTCAGCAAGGAATTAGTACAAAAAAAATAGACAAAGGTTGTTTGATTTTAAATACAACAGATGCAGAAGGAACCGTTGTTTTAAGTGTAGATAACAATCAATATGATGCGCAATATTGGATTAAAAATTTCTTGTCGGTAAAATATGCTGATGACAGAAATCAACATACACAAAGTTATTTAGAATTGTGTAAAGAGTTTTCAGAAGAAGTGATAAAACCAGAATTTGGCAAGCAAGAACAAAGTCAGTTTTTAGCAAATACAGTAGATTATTTTAAAGAAAATGAATCTGTAGATTATCATGCATTTAAAGAAGAAATGTTTGAAGAAGACAAGAAAAAAGAATTGTTTGAAGATTATAAAAAGCATTTTGAAACCTTAAATGATGTTTTAATCAGAAATAATTTTGAAGTTTCTGATGTAGTGTTAAAGAAAGAAAAAAGTAAGATAAAAAGCATTATAAAATTGGATACCAATATCGAAATTAAATTAGATGTTGATGCGCCAGATGCGGCTTCAGAACACTTAGAACGCGGTTATGATGAAGAGAAAAAAATGAAGTTTTATAAAGTGTATTTTAACGAAGAAAAATAATTCTAATTTATTTTTAGTTAAGAACTAATTTCGTTTTTTTTTAATTAAAATTAGTATATTTACGTACACCAATTTTTTTGTCAAACATGAAAAAAATACTCTTAACAAGTGTTTTGCTGTTTTTTGGGCTTCAAATAATAGCACAAGAAAAAGCACAAACCTATACATCAGATCTAGGTAATTTTTCTATGACTGCTTACGGAGAAGTTACGGAAGATGTTAAACAAGAGAAAAGCAGTACTATTTATAGAGCAGCATTTAGAAGTAAAGAAATGCTTTTTGCAGTCTCCAGTAGCTTACAGCAAAATAAACCTAAAAGAAATTCAGATTTATTAAAAGCGTCTATTCTAACCTTTAAGACAGCACTTAAAGGAACAATTATTCAGCAGAAAAACATTAAAGAAAAGAACACGAAAGGTATTTACGCAATACTAAATTTAAATAATGATGTTATGGTAGAGTATAAAGTATTTTCTAAAGGATTGTATTTATACCAAGTTATGGTGTTTGCAAAAAAAGAGAAATACAAAAAAGAGGTAGCAGAAGCATTTTTTAAATCATTTAGTATTTCTAAGTAAATTACAAACTTTGCTTAAAAGCTTCAACACCAAACAACGCATTAAAATTTATTAAAATTTTTCTTTGTACTTCTTCTAACGGAATTTTTTTACCCAATTCAACTTCCATAGAAGTAACGGCTTTTCCTCTAATTCCACATGGTATAATATTGTCAAAATAACCCAAATTCACATTTACATTTAAAGCAAAACCGTGCATGGTAACCCAGCGTGTAGAACGAATTCCCATTGCACAAATTTTACGGGCAAAAGGTGTTCCGACATCTAGCCAAACACCAGTTTCTCCATCACTTCTTTCGGCTTTTAAACCATAATCACTTAAAGTTAAAATAATTACTTCTTCTAAGAAACGCAGGTATTTATGAATGTCTGTAAAAAAATTTTCTAAATCTAAAATAGGATATCCTACAATTTGCCCTGGTCCGTGATAGGTAATATCACCACCGCGATTTATTTTGTAAAAAGTAGCGCCTTTTTCTTTTAGCTGCTTTTCATTTAATAATAAATTCTCTAAATCGCCACTTTTACCTAATGTATAAACGTGCGGATGTTCTACAAAAATGAAATGATTTTTGGTTTCTATAGATTCATTATTTTTTCGATTACTGATTTTTTGATCAACAATTTCTTGTAATAATTCGGTTTGATAATCCCAAGTTTCCTTGTAATCTTTAATACCTAAGTTTTTGAGTAGAATGTTTTTATTCATAATTGTAAAGTGCAAAGATAAATATTTAATTACATTTGTAGGTAATATTTACTATTAAGCCTAACTAATTTTAGATATATTTAATAATGAAAAAATACTACAAATTTTACTTCTTATTTTTCTTTTTTGTTTCTCTTTCTATGTTTTCACAAAATATTTGGACAAAAAAAGAAATCAAAACAAGAAGTATAACACAAACATTAGAGTATAGAGAATCACAACCAACATCCTACGAGTTATTTACTTTTAAAAAGAGTTTGGTAAATAAAAAATTAATTATTTCTCCAGATAAAGAAACAATTATTGAGTTGCCAACTCCAAACGGAATTCAACGTTTCTTAATAAAAGAAGCTTCTGTTTTTTCGGATGAATTAGCGAAGAAATTCCCAACCATAAAATCGTATGTTGGAGTAGGAATTGATGATGCAACAGCAAGAGTTCGTTTTAGCAACTCTAAAGTAGGTTTCCATGCAATGATTACCTCTGGAAAGTATCCAATGTATTTAATTGATCCCTATACAAAAGATAAAAAAACAGCAATTGGGTATTATAAAAAGAACGTTTCAAAATCTAATTTTGAATGTATAATTAAAGAGAATATATCAAAAGTTAACCAAAGAAGTTTTCAGAAAAAAGCAAATTCAAACGACGCAAAATTAAGAACTTACAGACTTGCAATTGTTGCAACGGGTGAATATTCTCAATTTCATTTAAACAATCAAAATATTTCGGTAACTGCAACAGATGCAGAAAAAAAAGAAGCAGTTTTTACAGCTATAAATGCAACAATGACACGTATAAATGGAATTTTTGAAAGAGATCTAGGAGTTACCATGAAGCTTGTAACAAACAATGAAAATATTATTTTTTTAGATGGAGCAACAGATGGATTAACGATTGATGATATATCGACATTGGTAGATGAATCTCAAGAAAAATGTGATGCAGTTATTGGTGATACTAATTACGATATAGGTCATACCTTTGGCTGGGCAAGCGATTCTGCTAAAGATGGTGGTGCAGCTAGTTTTAAATCAGTTTGTGTCTCTGGAGAAAAAGGTCTTGGAGCTTCAGTTAAAAATTCGCCAATTGGCAATTCATTTGATATTGATGTTTTAGCACACGAGATTGGACATCAATTTGGAGCTAGCCATACACAAAATAATGAAGATTGTAACAGGAATAATAGTACAGCAGTAGAACCCGGAAGTGGTTCTACAATAATGGGTTATGCAGGTTGGTGTAACCCAAGTATTCAAAATAATAGCGATGCCTATTTTCATGCTGTTAGTATTGCAGAAATGTGGAGTTTTGTAACTACAAATACAACTTGTGGAGTTGTATCAACAACAAATAATAGTGTTCCAGTTGCAAATGCTGGGAGCGATTTTTCAATTCCAAAATCTACTCCTTTTGTACTTAAAGGATCTGCAACCGATGCTGATTCTGGCAATTCATTAACATATAATTGGGAGCAAATAGATAATCAAACAGCAACAATGCCACCAGTTGCAACAAATACAGTTGGTCCAATGTTTAGAACTTTGCCTTCTTCAACATCACCCAATAGATATCTTCCAGAAATAGACACAGTTTTAGTAGGAAAAACAACATCAAAATGGGAAGTTGTTCCTTCTGTAGCTAGAGTAATGAATTTTTCTTTAACCGTAAGAGATAATGTTTTAAATGGTGGAGCAACAAGTAGAGATGATATAAAAATTACAGTTGATGGAAATTCTGGACCTTTTTTAGTGACTTCTCAAACCACAGCAACTACACTAAATGGCAACTCTACACAAACCATTACTTGGGATGTTGCAAATACATCAGTTGCTCCTGTAAATGCAGCTAATGTAAATATATTGCTTTCAACAGATGGAGGAATGACTTTTCCGAATGTGTTAATTTCAAATACACCAAATGATGGAACAGAACAAGTTACATTAACAAATATAACAACAACACAGGCAAGAATAAAAGTAGAGGCTGCAGGGAATCTTTTTTATAATGTAAATGCCGCAAATTTTTCTATTGATAAAGTGGCTTCTGTAAATGATGAAATCTTTACAGATTTTAAATTATACCCAAATCCTTCTAAAGGATTAATTACGGTTAGTTTTGATTTACAATCTTCTGATAAAATTCGTGTCGAATTGTTTGATATTAGAGGAAGAAAAATAAATAGTTTAGCATTTAAAGTATCAGGAACAACATTTAATGAGACTTTAAATTATCAATCAGTTGCAAAAGGGTTATACATTTTAAAAATTGAAAATGGACAAAATCGTGTTTCTAAAAAAATTATGATTGATTAATTATTTATATTCTACAACTTTAAAAAGTATGTATCGTTCTCATAAAAATATGTATTCTAATTTATGTCTATAGAAGTTTCTTCAGTAACCAAAGTTTACGGCTCTCAAAAAGCGTTAAATAATATTAATTTTTCGATAGAAAAAGGTTCTATTGTTGGTTTTTTAGGGCCAAATGGTGCTGGAAAATCTACGATGATGAAAATCTTAACTGGTTTTATAAACCCAACAGAAGGTGCTGTTTTAGTAAACGGAATTAACGTACTAGAAAACCCGATCGAAGCGCAAAAAAGTATTGGTTATTTGCCAGAGAACAATCCGTTATATGCAGAAATGTATGTAAAAGAATATTTGCAATTTCAGGCATCCATTTATAAAGTAGCAAAAGAAAATGTTGCAGAAATTATTGAAAAAGTAGGATTAACTCCAGAAGTTCATAAAAAAATTGGACAATTATCTAAAGGCTATCAACAAAGAGTTGGTTTAGCTGCAGCTTTATTGCACAATCCAGAAGTTTTAATTCTTGATGAGCCAACAACAGGATTAGATCCAAATCAATTAGTAGATATAAGAGCATTGATTAAAGAAATAGGAAAAGATAAAACCGTGCTATTTTCTACACATATTATGCAAGAAGTAGAAGCGGTTTGTGATAGAGTAATCATCATTAAAAAAGGAGAAATTGTTATAGATAAATTGCTGAAAGATGTTCGCACAAATCAGAATCAGGTGATAGAAGTAACATTTGATTTTAAACTAGAAGAACAATTTATTAAAAAACTACCAAATTTGATTTCTTTTAAAAACAACTACGATAACACGTGGTTTTTAACCTTTAATTCTGATAAAGATATGCGTTCTGTTGTTTTTGACTTTGCACAAGAAAACGGACTCAAAATTTTAGGATTAAATACCCAAAATCAAAATCTAGAAAATCTTTTTAGAGAAAGCACCAATTAATTACTCTTTAGAATTCGAGATTTTATAGCCTAATAAAGCCATTGGAATATAAGCGAAAATAACATCTACGGCATTAAACCACATTGGTCCAGCTAATAAAAAAACATTTGTAATTCCGAATATTAAAAAGATACATCCAACAACTAAGGCCATTGTTTTCTTTTTGGTTTTTGCAATTTTACTGGCAACAATTGCTCCAACTAAAGTTCCTAAAGCATGAGCTAAAAACGGAAATAGAAAATGTTTTGGTTCAAAAAGATGAAGCACTTCTTTTAAGCCCTCCATTGTAGTAACATCAGCTCCGTTTGGTGGAGGAATCACAGAACTACTAATCATAATAATTCCCATATTCACAATACTTCCAATTATCAAACCTACAATTACTGCAAGTATGTTTTTTAACGTAGCATTCATCCTTATAATTTTTTTAGTGGGATAAATATACTAAATATAATGAAAGCATATTTTGTAAACAATTGAAAAAGAGCAGATAAAAATGTATATTTGAGTTTAACTATAAAAAACGAATAAATGGAAAATTTATCAGAACAACAAAATGCTACTGTAATGTCTTATAAAGAATGGGCATTAACTCTTTTTTTAGCATCAATACCAATTATAGGATTTATTTTAGTGCTTATCTGGGCTTTTGATTCTGGAACACAAATCAATAAGAAAAACTGGGCAAAAGGGTCACTGCTTTTAATGATAATTTATTTTATAATTGCAATGTTGTTTTTGTTTATGTTTGGAGGATTGGCTATTTTGGCAGGAATGAGTTAGTTTAATTTAAAAGCAACTTGTTCTTTTTCTAGTTTAGCTAACAACTCATTTGTAATCTTAATTTTAGGAATTCTACTTGGCAAATTCAGCTCTATTTTTTCTTTTTCATCCCAAATGGTAAAATAGAGACTTTGTTTGCCAGGATTGGTTTCTAATAAGTGCTGCAAGTTATTAATGTTGTTTTCTGTTACCTCATCAACAGGAATTTGAATGGTGATTTTTTTACACAAATCATCCATAGTATCGTGCAATAATTTTACATCGGTAAACTGTAATCTTGGTTCTCCAACAATTCCTGTGTTTTTATTTGCCCAACCAGCTTTAATTATTGTTTTTACAAATAAGAAAGAATTTGGAACTAAAAAGTGTCTAAATTTTAAATATTCTTCTCCAAAAATCCGAAACTCATTATTGTTATAATAATCTTCTATAAAAAAAGTTGCCCAACCTTTTCCTGCTTTAGAAATTCTGTGTTGCACGTCGGTAATAATTCCTGCAAAAGTTAAATTCATTCCTACATATTTAGAGATATCTTCTTTAAAGTGAGATAAGTTAGCATTACAAAAGAATAATTCATTTTTAAAATCATCCAACGGATGTGCAGAAATATAAATACCAACAACTTCTTTTTCTTTTCCTAATGTTTCCATTGTGCTCCAAGTTTCACATTCAGGAATTATAGGCTCTGGTAATTGAATATCTGACGCTTCTCCAAACAAAGAAACTTGTGATGAATTTTCTCCATCTTGATATTTATTTCCGTAACGTAATGCTTTCTCAATAAAAGTTTGTCCTTTTTCATCTAAAGCAAAATATTGTGCTCTATGAGAGTCTTTAAAAGAGTCAAATCCGCCGGCTAAAATCAATCCGTCAAAAGCTTTTTTATTAGCAACACGTAAATCTACTCGTTTTGCAACATCAAAAATGGAAACAAAATTCCCATTCTTTTTACGTTCATCAATAATTGCTTTTACAGCCAAACTTCCAACACCTTTAATTGCTGCCATTCCAAAACGAATATTTCCATCTTTATTTACTGAAAACTTAGCATACGATTCGTTGATATCTGGACCTAAAACTGTTAAACCAGAACGTTTACATTCTTCCATAAAAAAAGATACAGATTTAATGTCGTTCATGTTATTTGACAATACCGAAGCCATATATTCTGCTGGATAATGCGCTTTTAAATAAGCAGTTTGATAGGCGATCCAAGCGTAACAAGTTGAGTGAGATTTGTTAAATGCATAACTAGCAAACGCTTCCCAATCTTTCCATATTTTTTCTAATTTTTCTGCATCATGACCATTTTTACTTGCTTGCTCAATAAATTTCGGTTTCATTTTAGCAAGCACAGAAGCTTGCTTTTTCCCCATTGCTTTACGCAACACATCGGCTTCACCTTTTGTAAAGTTTGCTAATTTTTGCGACAATAACATTACCTGCTCTTGATAGACTGTAATTCCGTAGGTTTCTGCCAAGTACTCTTCCATTGCTGGTAAATCATACTCAATATCTTCAGTTCCGTGTTTTCTTTGGATAAACGACGGAATATATTCCATTGGTCCAGGTCTGTACAACGCATTCATAGCAATTAAATCGGCAAAAACCGTTGGCTTTAAAGCCCGCATATGTTTTTGCATTCCGGGTGATTCGTATTGAAAAATTCCAACGGTTTCTCCACGTTGAAACAATTCGTATGTTTTTTTATCATCCAACGGAAAATTTTCAGGATCTAATTCAATTCCGTGTTTTGCTTTTACAATTTTTACGGTATGTTTAATTAAGGTTAACGTTTTTAACCCTAAGAAGTCCATTTTCAATAATCCTGCACTTTCCACAACCGAGTTGTCGAATTGTGTTACATACATATCAGAATCTTTGGCAAGTGTAACCGGAACAAAATTTGTAATGTCTGATGGTGTAATAATTACACCACAAGCATGGGTCCCGGTATTACGAACAGAGCCTTCTAAAACCCTTGCTTTGTTGATGGTTTCTGCACTTAAATCATTTCCGTCAGCTAATTTTTTAAGCTCGTTTACCAGCTCAATTTCTTCTGAACGTAGTTTTTCTTTTAGTTCTTTTTCGCTTAATGAAAAGATTTTGCTTAGTTTCATTCCAGGAATTAACTTTGCAATTCTATCAGCTTCAAAAAGTGGTAAATCTAGTACTCTTGCTGTATCTCTAATAGAAGATTTAGCAGCCATGGTTCCGTAAGTAATAATTTGAGCAACCTGATTAGATCCGTATTTGTTGATTACATAATCCATTACTTTCCCTCTTCCTTCATCATCAAAATCAATATCAATATCTGGCATCGAAACACGTTCTGGATTTAAAAAACGCTCAAAAAGTAAATCGTATTTAATTGGATCTAAATTGGTAATCCACAAACAATAGGCAACTACAGATCCAGCAGCAGAACCACGACCAGGACCAACGGCAACATCCATGTTTCTAGCTTCTCTAATAAAATCTTCTACAATTAAAAAATATCCTGGATAACCAGTTTTTTCAATTACAGATAATTCAAAATCTAAACGTTCTCCAATAGATTCTGTAATTTCTCCATATCGTTTTTTTGCACCTTCATAAGTTAAATGATGTAAGTAATTGTTTTCTCCTCTTTTTCCTCCGTCAACTAAATCTTGAGAGTCTTGAAATTTTGTCGGAATATCAAAAGCAGGTAATAAAACATCTCTTGCCAATGTGTAAGGCTCCACTTTATCTACAACTTCTTGAATGTTTGAGATCGCTTCTGGTAAATCGGCAAATAATTGCTTCATTTGTTCAGAAGATTTGAAAAAATATTCATCGTTTGGCAAACCGTATCGATATCCTCTTCCTCGCCCTTTTGGTGTAGCTTGTTTTTCTCCGTCTTTTACACATAATAAAATATCATGTGCATTAGCATCTTCTTTTTCTAAATAAAAAGTGTTGTTTGTTGCAACGGTTTTTATGTCGTGCTTTTTAGAGAATTTTAACAAGGTTTCGTTTACGATTTTTTCATCTTCTTGTCCGTGACGCATCAATTCGATATAAAAATCATCTTTAAAAATCGATTTCCACCAAAGCAATGCTTCTTCTGCTTGTTTTTCGCCGATATTTAGAATTTTACTAGGAACTTCTCCATATAAATTCCCTGTAAGAACAATAATATCTTCTTTGTATTTTTCTACAATTGCTTTGTCAATTCTAGGAATATAATAAAAGCCATCTACAAATGCGATGGACGACATTTTTGCTAAGTTGTGATATCCTTTTTTGTTTTTCGCCAATAAAACAACTTGATATCCGTTGTCTTTTTTAGTTTTATCTAAATGATTTTCGCAAATATTAAATTCGCAACCAACAATAGGTTTTAAAATAGTTTCGGTTGGCGTTTCACCATCAGCTTCTAATTCTTTATTTTTTGTTTCGGCAGCTTTATTATGATTTAAAATAGCACTTACAAAATGAAAAGCCGCCATCATATTTCCAGTATCGGTCAAAGCAATTGCAGACATGTTATCTTTTGCGGCTGTTTTTACAATGTTGCCAATTTGCATGGTAGATTGTAGTACAGAAAACTGCGTGTGATTGTGCAAATGCGCAAACTGAACACCTTCTAAGGATGCAATATTTTTGGTAGAAACAGCTGTAGTTTCGGCATCTTTTTTTGCCTCATCACGTTTTCTAATTTTTTTACTTTCCTTTTTTAGGTTGATGTGTTTTAAACCGATTACCTGAATTGGTTTTGGATTTGCTTCAGAGAAATTTTGAAAATAACTTTCATCAACATCTAATTCTTCTTTGGTAAACTCCCGTAAGCGAATCAACTCTAAAAAACAACGTGTAGTTGCTTCAACATCGGCAGTTGCGTTGTGTGCTTCTGCAAAGTCTTGTCCAAATAAATGTTTGTGTAATTCTGTTAAAGTTGGTAATTTGAACTTGCCATATCTTCCGCCAGGAAGTTGACATATCAAAGCCGTTTTCTCTGTACACGTATCTAAAATTGGTAATTTAGTTAAGTTGTTTTCAACACCTAAGCGATGAAACTCACAACCCATAATATTGAGATCAAAACCAACATTTTGACCAACAATAAACTTGGTTTTTTTTAATGCTTCATTAAATAAGTGCAAACTTTCTGCTAAAGAAATTCCTTGTTCTTGTGCAAGTTCTGTAGAAATTCCGTGAATTCTTTCTGCATCATACGGAATATTAAATCCGTCTGGCTGAATTAAAAAATCATTATGCTCTAATAGATTTCCAAATTTATCATGCAACTGCCAAGCAATCTGAATGCATCTTGGCCAATTATCAGTATCGGTAATTGGAGCATTCCAGCTTTTAGGTAAGCCCGTTGTTTCGGTATCAAAAATTAAATACATAAAAGAAGTTTATTTGTTGATTTGTTTAGCTGTGTAAACAATTATGTAAAAGTAGAAAAATGTTGTGAGGTTGTATTGAGTATTTGTTTTGTTTTATCAACAAAAAATATTTTCACTTTATGAATTGATGTAGTTCTCTTTAATAAATTCTGAAATGTTAATTACATCTTCAAGGTTAGTTAAATTTCCCATTCCAAGAAAAGGCATTATGATATATTTTGTTTTTTTGTAGTGGATTATTTTTATAAAATGTTCTTTATTGTTTCTGTCTATAAAAATATCATATTGAAACTCAATTTTATTTTTTTTAGATAAAAAAGCTTTTATAAATAGATCTGAGTAGTTTTTTGTTGAAAAACAAATGATAGTTTCTGGAGTAAATCTTGAAATAATTTTTTTAAAGAATTTAGTTCTTTTATTAAAAAGTGTTGAGTAGTACTCATTTCTATCGACTTTTAATTCTTCTTCAATTTTTTTATTCCAACTAACATTTTTCTTTGCAATTGGAAACAAGTTTAATTTAAAAGATTCTGAATCCTTGTTGTATAATTCGCTTTTTAACACATTTGAAATTAAGTTTGAGTCTTCGTTTTTGTCAAAGTTATATCCTTTTAGAAGTATTAAATACATTATTGTTAGGTACCTGTCAAATGGAGATTGTAAAAATTTTCCTGTATATTTTTTTCGATAAGGAATTTTATTTTCATCATTAATATTAGGTATTATATAATCTTTATAATAAGTATTCATTTCTTCTGGGGTTCCTCCAAATTCTATTCCGCAGAACCAAATTTTTGCATTTATATTTCCGCCATCACATCCTAAAAAGGAATCTTCTCCATTTTTAATTTTCTCTAATTCTTTTAATAAATAGTCGTATTCGCTCATGTCTTAAAAATATAAATTCATATTCACATAAATAATAGAAAGCGCGATCCTTTTATCAACAATTAAATTCTTGTTTTTATTGATTTTAATTCCTTGATTTTTAATTGTTTTTCTAATTTATTTTGAAAAAGATTTTTGTATATTTGCACCCGCTTATTACGAGATAATAAGAATTTTAATAATCGAGGTCGAGAACCTTAAAAAATTAACAAAAAATGTCAGTAAAAATTAGATTACAAAGACACGGTAAAAAAGGAAAACCATTTTATTCAATCGTAGCAGCTGATGCTCGAGCAAAAAGAGATGGTAAATTCTTAGAAAAATTAGGAACTTATAATCCTAATGTAAATCCAGCAATTATCGATTTAGATATTGATGGTGCTGTAAAATGGTTACAAAACGGAGCACAACCTACAGATACTGCGAGAGCAATTTTATCTTATAAAGGAGCAATGTTGAAAAATCATTTAACTGGTGGAGTTCTTAAAGGAGCTTTAACTGAAGAGCAAGCAGAAGCAAAATTTACTGCTTGGTTAGAAGAAAAAGCTGGTAGAATTACTGCTAAAAAAGATGGATTGACAAAAGAGCAAGAAGAAGCAAAAGCTGCTGCATTAGCTGCAGAAAAAGCTGTAAACGAAGCTCGTGTTAATGCTGCTAAAGAAGCTGAAGCTGCAATTGTTGCAGAGAAAAAAGCTGCTGAAGCTGCATTAGAAGCAGAAAAAGTTGCTGCAGAAGCTACAACAGAAGAGGTTGTTGAAGATGCAGAAACTGCAACAGAAGAAACTACTGAAGAAAATACTGCAGAGTAATTCAATTTTAACGATATGCGTAAAGAAGATTGTTTTTATGTAGGTAAAATCGTTAGAAAACATAGTTTTAAAGGTGAAGTGGTTATCAAATTAGATACTGACGAACCTGAATTATATCAAGAAATGGAATCAATTTTTGTCGACTTAGGCAATAATCTGATTCCATTTTTTATTGAAAAAAGTTTGCTTCAAAAAGGAAATCAATTGCGTGTTCAGTTTGAAGATATGTACACAGAAGAAGAAGCTGATGGTATTTTAAAAGCAGATGTATATTTGCCTTTAGATTTATTGCCAAAATTATCTGGAGATAAATTTTATTATCATGAAATTATAGGGTTTAAAGCGGTTGATGTAAATTACGGATTGGTAGGAACTATTGAAGGAATCAACGATAAAACAGCACAACCTTTATTTGAAATTAAAAATGGAGATAAAGAAGTTTTTATTCCGATGATTGATAATTTTATCAAAAAAGTTGATAGAGAAAACAGCGTTATAGAAGTTGAAACTCCAAAAGGATTGATCGAATTATATTTAGCAGATTAATTTTTTAGAGAGGTGGCCGAGTGGTCGAAGGCGCACGCCTGGAAAGTGTGTATACGGCAACGTATCGAGGGTTCGAATCCCTTCCTCTCTGCTAGACAGTAAAAAATTTAAGAATATAAAGCTTTAAAAGTTCTGCGTAGATTTTCGCAGAATTTTTGTTTTAAAATTAGATAATATATTGAGTAAACCATTCCAATTTAAAGAGTTTTCAATTCACCAGGATAAAACAGCGATGAAAGTAGGAACTGATGCTGTGTTACTGGGAGCTTGGTGTTCTTTAAAAAATAATCCAAATACAATTTTAGATATTGGTGCAGGAACTGGAATTATTGCACTAATGTTAGCGCAACGTTCAGATGCATTTACAATTGATGCAATTGAAATTGATGAAAATGCATACGAACAATGTGTCGATAATTTTGAATTAAGCGATTGGTCAGATCGGTTGTTTTGTTACAACTCGTCTTTTGAAGAATTTACGAACGAAATGGAAGATGAAGAAGAAAAATATGATGTAGTAATTTCTAATCCACCATTTTATTCTGATGCTTTCGAAACGGATGATGAATCTAGAAACAAAGCAAGATTTACTTCTTCATTAACATTTGAAGATTTAATACTTGGAGTATCAAAAATTCTTTCTGATGTTGGAGAATTTTCTGTAGTTATACCCTTTAAGGAAGAAGATAATTTCGTCCAAGTTGCACATCAAAATAACTTATTACTGAAAAGAGTTTGTCGTGTAAAAGGAACAGCAACTTCAGAAATCAAAAGAAGTTTACTGTGTTTTTCTTTTCAGGAAAAAGAACTTAAAAAAGAAGAACTTATAATTGAAATTTCAAGACATCATTACACAGAAGAATACATCAATCTTACAAAAGATTTTTATTTAAAAATGTAATATAAAAAATGCGATTTCACAAAATAGCAAAACCGCATTTAGACTCATTTCTTTTTCATTATCCGATTACATTCTCAGGATTATATCCTAAATAAGGAACTTCTTTTTCTGTAAAAGAAACACCGAAACTTTTTAACTCTTTTAAAATAGGTTCATAGACTTCTTTAGAAATAGGTCTTAAAACACCTGGAGTTTTTATTTCTCCGTTTAATATTTTTAATGTTGCAATTGCAACAGGCAAACCAACGGTTTTTGCCATTGCAGTATATGTTTGGTTTTCGCCAATTGTAACCATGCTACTTTCTATTTGATGTTTTTTACCGTTCAATTCATAACCAAATTTATGATGCATAATAATCATGTCTTTGTCGTCTTCAGAAAGTGTCCATTTGTCTAATAATATTTTTTGTAAAATTTGTGCTGGAGTAGCATTTTTTAAACCAATTTTTTTCATCGGATTAAAAATATCTAATTCAATTAATTTTTCCCACATGACATCATCTTGGTCAATTTTTAAATAGGAGCGTAATTTTAATTCTACTGAATCTGTTGGGCTATATGCTAAAAATAAATTCGTAAAATCACGATAACTCATGTTTTCTGAATCTTCAATTGTATAAGTGTCGTCTGTCATTCCCAATTGAATAAACGTATTCCAAGCTCTCGAAAAACCAATTTTTCTAATGGTTCCTCTATACATCGTAGGAATATTATCCAACCCATAAATAGATCGATATTTTAAAGAATCTCTATTTGCGTAAGCTTCAAACTTTCCACTTCCGTTTATATGTAAAAACTCTGTTCTTCTAAACAATTTATGATACGGAATGTATTTATAAGTTCCTTCTTGAATAAACATTGCTGCTCCACCTTGACCAGCAGTAACTACATTTCTTGGGTTCCAAGTAAATTTATAATTCCATAAATTAGTATCACTTTCAGGAGCAACTAATCCGCCAGTAAAAGATTCGAACAATACAACTTTTCCGCCTTTTGCATGAATTTTATCGACTACTTGCATTGCGCTCATGTGGTCAATACCTGGATCTACACCAATTTCATTCATAAATACTAAGCCGTTTTTTTTAACTTCGGCATCTAATGCTTTCATATCATCAGAAATATAAGAAGCCGTTACCAAGTTTTTTTTGTACTTAATACAATCTCTAGCAACTTCTAAATGAAACCTCGCAGGCAACATTGAAATAACAATATCTGCTTTTTTTATTGTAGTCTCTCTTTGAGTTTTATTAAAAACATCAAGTTGAATTACAGTTAAATTTTGATGCTTTTCTATCCGTTTATTTACTTCTTTTATTGAAATGTCTCCAATAGTTACATGTAAATTTTCTTTAATAGAATTGTCAAGTAGATGTTTTATAAGAGAAGAACTAGATTTTCCAGCTCCAATAATTAATATGTTTTTCATTTTATTATTTTATAACTAATTTTACGATTATGAATTGGTAAAATATAGTTAGCTAAAATACACAATTCATTTATAAAAGTTTAAAATAAAACAAAAATCAAAAAAATGTATAAAAATTTAACAATAACATCAGTATTAGGAATCTTAACAATCATTTTAGGAGCTTTTGGAGCGCATGCGTTGTCAAAAACTTTAACAATAGAAGGCATGAATAGTTTTGAAACCGCAGTTCGCTATCAAATGTATCATGTACTAGTATTGCTTTTTGTGAACATGTATCAAGGGTTTTCTGAAAAACAAAAAAAGAGAATAAGCAGGTTGTTTTATCTTGGAATTTTGCTTTTTTCTGGATCCATTTATGCCATTCAATTACTAGAAGTTTCAGCGAAAAGCATATGGTTTGTTACTCCTTTAGGTGGATTGTTTTTAATGATAGGTTGGTTGATAATGGCAATTAGTTTTGCAAAAAGAAATCAACAATAAATAGTTGATAAAAATATAAAAAGGATAAACCATTGTAAAAATAATCTGTATTTTTGTTCCTTATTATTTAACACAACTAAATAAATAACTTAAAATTTAAACATGGTAAATCTTGATTCAAAATCAATTTCACTAGATAGTTTAGGAATTACAAAAGCAACATTTCATTACAATTTAACATCAGATGAATTACATGCGGCAACTATTGAAAAAGAACAAGGAGTTGAAGCCTCTTCAGGAGCTTTAGCTGTTAACACAGGAGAATTTACAGGAAGATCACCTAAAGACCGTTTTATCGTAAAAGACAATATTACAAAAGATGAAGTTTGGTGGGGAGATATCAATATTCCTTTTGATGCAGATAAATTTGATAAATTATATGATAAAGTAACAGAATACTTATCAGGTAAAGAAATTTTTGTTAGAGATAGCTATGCTTGTGCAGACGAAAATTATAAACTAAATATTAGAGTTGTAAATGAATATCCATGGAGTAACATGTTTGCTCACAATATGTTTCTTAGACCAACAATAGAGGAATTAAAAACGTTTTCTCCAGAATGGACTGTAATTAATGCACCAGGTTTTATGGCTGATGCAGAAATTGATGGAACAAGACAACATAACTTTGCAATTTTAAACTTTACAAAAAAAATAGCTTTAATTGGTGGAACTGGTTATACTGGAGAAATTAAAAAAGGTATTTTTTCTGCATTGAATTTTATTTTACCCGTATTTAAAAACACATTACCAATGCACTGTTCTGCAAATGTTGGTAAAGACGGAGATACTGCAATTTTCTTTGGATTATCTGGGACAGGTAAAACAACATTGTCTGCAGATCCAGATAGAAAATTAATTGGTGATGATGAACACGGTTGGACAAATGAAAATACGGTCTTTAATTTTGAAGGAGGTTGTTACGCTAAAGTAATTGATCTTACTGAAGAAAAAGAACCAGACATTTTTCATGCAATTAAAAAAGGTGCAATTCTAGAGAATGTAATTTTGAAAGAAAATGGTGATGTAGATTTTGAAGATACTTCAATCACACAAAACACAAGAGTTAGTTACCCAATTGATCACATTGATAATATTCAACCAGGTTCAATTGGAGAAAACCCAAAAAATATTTTCTTTTTAACTGCTGATGCTTTTGGAGTATTACCTCCAATCTCAAAATTAACTCCTGGTCAAGCAGCATATCATTTTATTTCAGGTTATACTGCAAAAGTTGCTGGAACAGAAGCTGGAGTTACAGAACCACTACCAAGTTTTTCTGCTTGTTTTGGTGCACCATTTATGCCGTTACACCCAACACGTTATGCAGAGATGTTAAGCAACAAAATGAAAGAAGCTGGAGTTATAGTTTGGTTAGTAAATACCGGTTGGACTGGGGGACCATACGGAATTGGTAGTAGAATGAAATTAAAATACACCAGAGCGATGATTACTGCCGCAATGGACGGAAGTTTAGAAGCAGCAAATAAAGATAATTATCATGTGCATTCTGTATTTGGATTAGCCCAA
Source organism: uncultured Flavobacteriaceae bacterium (assembly GCA_963974245.1). Lineage (GTDB taxonomy): Bacteria > Bacteroidota > Bacteroidia > Flavobacteriales > Flavobacteriaceae > Polaribacter. The sequence goes on from CAXBBY010000002.1 coordinate 224,427, forward strand.
CCAAGAACATGCCCAAATGTACCTACAGATGTATTAAATCCAAGAAAATCATGGAATAATGATGAAGGGTATTATAAAACAGCTCAAAAATTAGCAGACTCATTTAAAAAGAACTTTAAGTCTTTTGAAGACTATGCTAATGAAGAAATTATGGCTGGTGGACCACTAGTGTAATGTAAAATATACTCGTAAAAAAAGCACCTCATTTGAGGTGCTTTTTTTATGGATTGTTTTTCCTATTTTTATAGAATATCAACGTTTACTATATATGATAAAAAATTGGTTTAAAAATATTGGTCCAGGAACTTTAATTGCGGCAGCTTTTATAGGCCCAGGAACAGTTACTCTTGCTACTATTGCCGGAGTTAATTTCGGTTTTAACTTGTTGTGGGCAATGGTACTTTCTATTTTTACAACTATTATTTTACAAGAAATGGCGGCGCGATTAGGAATTATTTCTCAAAAAGGATTGTCAGAAGTCATACGAGAAGAAATTAAAATCCCGTTTTTAAAACAGTTTGTTACATTATTAATCTTAGCTGCAATTGTAGTTGGTAATGCATCTTATGAAGCAGGTAATATTAGTGGAGGAGTTTTAGGTCTTGAAACTATTTTGGGTAAATCAGAGTTTAATATAGGGGCATTTTCTATAAACAATATTAGTTTGCTTGTTGGTGTTATTGCCTTTGTTTTATTGTACATCGGTAATTATAAAGTACTTGAAAAAGTATTAGTTACACTTGTTTTAATTATGAGTATTTCATTTGTTATTACGGCAATTATAACAAAACCAAATCTCTCAGAAATTTTTAAAGGAACTTTTATTCCGAGTTTTCCTGATAATAGTTTATTAATAATAATTGGTTTAATTGGCACTACAGTTGTTCCATATAATTTGTTTTTACATGCCTCATTAGTTAAAGAAAGATGGAAGAAAAAAGAAGATATTTCATTTGCTAAAAAAGACACCATTATTTCAATAATTTTGGGAGGATTGGTTTCTATGGCAATTATGGTTTCTGCAGCAGGAATACAAACCAGCACAATTTCAAATGCATCAGATTTAGCGAAAGGATTAGCACCACTTTATGGAGAGTTTTCAAAATATTTTCTTTCAATTGGATTGTTTGCGGCAGGAATTACTTCTGCAATTACAGCTCCATTAGCTGCCGCTTATGTAGCAAAAGGATGTTTAGGATGGAACGTTGGATTAAAATCAAAACAGTTTAGAGCCGTTTGGATTATTGTTTTAGCACTAGGAGTTTTCTTTTCATCATTTGGGTTAAAACCAATTGAAATTATAAAATTTGCACAAGTTGCAAACGGAATGTTATTACCAATTATAGCTGGAATTTTATTGTGGATTATGAATAAAAAATCTGTATTAGGTACTTATGTGAATTCAAAAAAGCAAAATGTTTTTGGATTAATTATCGTTATTGGAACCGTTTTTCTTGGATTAAAAGGAATACTCAAAGTTTTTAATATGCTATAAATGAAACATATAGATTTTAATTGTGATGTTGGAGAAGGAGTAGAGAATGAGCATCTTTTAATGCAGTATATTTCGTCTTGTAATATTGCTTGTGGAGGTCATTTTGGAGATGAAAAATCGATTGATAAAACCATTCAATTAGCAATTGACCATCATGTTAAGATTGGCGCACATCCATCTTTTCCTGACAAAGAAAATTTTGGAAGAAAAATGATGAATATTTCTGATGAAGATTTACAAAAAAATATTGTCGTTCAATTAGATTTCTTTCTAGAACGACTGCATAGAAAGAATGTTAAATTACACCATATTAAAGCACATGGAGCTTTATATAATTTAATAGCTAAGGATAAAAATGTAGCAACAGTTTTTGTTAATGCTATTAAAAAATATGTAGAGAACGCTTATTTATATGTTCCGTATAATTCAGAGATTGAAAAAGTAGCAATTGAAAACAACATCAAGATTAAATACGAAGCTTTTGCTGACAGAAATTACAATAATGATTTGTCTCTAGTTTCTAGGACTGAATCAAATGCAATTATTTCGAACCCCAAAAAAGTGTATGAGCATGTATTAAATATGATTCAGAATAATTGTGTTAAATCAATTTCAAATTCATTGATAAAAATAAAAGCAGATACATTTTGTATTCATGGCGATAATCAAAATGCTCTCGAAATTTTGCAAGAAGTAACAGCATTATTAAAAATTCAAAATATTCAAGTTGTCTAACTTCCACCTTTCATATAAAACCTATGGAGACAGCGCTATTTTAATTGAATGGTCTTCTGAAATTAGTGAAATTATCTTAAATGATATTTTAAATTTTAAAAGCAAAATTGAAAAAGAGCTAGAACTAAAAGATTGTATTGTTGGTTATAATTCGATATTACTTGTATATGATTTTGTGCTCATAAATTCAATCGAAAAAATTGCTTTTTTAAAAGAATTATACCAACATAAATCTTTCATCGAAAAGAAAAAAATAGCACATTGGGAAATTCCTGTTTGCTATGATAAACAATTTGGAATTGATTTAGATGAAATTTCAAAAACAATAAAAATAAGTACACAAGAAATTATTCAATTACATACGGAAACAATTTATACAGTTTATTTTATCGGGTTTTTACCTGGTTTTTTATACTTGGGCGGATTGAATGAACAAATTATTATTCCAAGAAAAGCAACGCCAAGATTACATGTTCCAAAAGGTGCAGTTGCTATTGGTGGGAATCAAACGGGCGTTTATCCAAATCAAAGTTCTGGCGGATGGAATATTATTGGAAACTCACCAATTTCTTTTTTTGAGGTACAAAACCAACATCCCTGTTTTGCTAAAGCAGGTGATAAAATTACTTTCAAAAGCGTTTCTTTTGAGGAATTTAATTACATAAAAAATCAAGTAAAAGGCAAAAACTATCAATTACAAAAGATATAATGATTACAGTTTTAAATTCAGGAATATATAGTTCTATTCAAGATTTAGGAAGATCGGGTTTTGCACATATTGGCGTTCCTGTTTCTGGAGTTATGGATTCATATGCTACTAAAATTGGAAATCAATTATTGCATAATAGTTTAGAAGAGGCTGTCATAGAAATTACTTTTGGTGGCTGTAAGTTTTTATTTGAGAAGGGTTTACAAATTTGTTTAACTGGGGCAAATTTTACCCCAACAATTGATGGAGAAAAAGTATCCATGAATTCAGTTTTAGATGTTAAAAAAGGTTCAGTTTTGTCATTCGGTAAAAAAATATTTGGAGTTCGAACCTATTTGAGTATTCTGGGAGGAATTTCATCAGAAGTTGTGCTTAATAGTAAAAGTTTTTATAAAGGAATAACTACAAGTTTTGTTCTTAAAAAAGGAGATCAAATAAAAATAAATTCAACTACATCAGAAAATAAAAAAACGTTATCAAAAATTAAAATTGAGGAACATAATTTCACAGCAAAATGTATAAATTGCTGTAAAGGGCCAGAGTTTGAGTTGTTGTCAAAAACGGAACAAGAGCTATTAATTGAAACTCAATTTACAATTTCAAATGATAACAATAGAGTAGGATATAGATTAAAAGAAGTGTTTAAAAATCAATTAAAACCTATTTTAACTTCTGGCGTTTTACCAGGAACTGTGCAATTGACACCATCTGGAGAGTTAATTATTTTAATGCGAGATTGTCAAGTAACTGGTGGTTATCCAAGAGTGTTACAACTTACTGAAGAAGCAATAAATATTTTGGCTCAAAAAACTACAAAAGATAAAATACAATTTGAATTGAAATAAAAAAGCATCTCAATTGAGATGCTTTTTTTACGAATTGAATTCAAGAATTAATGATCATGCTTTTCTTCATGTTTTTCTTCTTTGTGAACTTCTTTTTTGATGATTTTTTTCATTTTAGAATGATCTCCATCCATTTTATGTAAACCATCAATTTTAGCTTTTACCTCAGCTTCAGTTCCTTTAAATTCTTTTTTAGTTTCCTCTTTTTTACCATTAATTGTTGAAATAGTAGTTACAGTTGCAGTAACTAAATTACCTTCACCTTTTTTCATTTCAACCTTCATTTCTTTTGTGTTGTGATTTCCATCATTATCTGCAACAAATGTAAAGTTTCCTTTTACTTCATGTTTCGTTCCGTCTTTATCAATCCAAACATTTACATTTACATCAGAATTAACCGGCTCAACATAATGACCTCCTAAAATCGGAGCAATTACCAATCCGATTAAACATGTTAATTTAATTAAAATATTCATTGATGGTCCAGACGTATCTTTAAAAGGATCTCCAACTGTGTCTCCAGTTACCGCTGCTTTATGCGCTTCAGAACCTTTGAATGTCATTTCTCCATTAATTTCAACACCAGCTTCAAAAGATTTTTTTGCATTATCCCAAGCTCCACCAGCATTATTTTGGAAGATTGCCCAAAGTACACCAGAAACTGTAACTCCAGCCATATAACCACCTAACATTTCAGCAATTGCTAAATTATCCATTCCGAATAACATTGGAACAAAAGCAATAATTAAAGGAAATCCGATAGTTAATAAACCTGGCAACATCATTTCTCTTAAAGAAGCTTCGGTAGAAATTGCAACACATTTATCGTACTCTGGTTTTCCAGTTCCTTCCATAATTCCAGGAATATCTCTAAACTGACGTCTTACTTCATTTACCATTTCCATGGCAGCTTTTCCAACAGCATTCATTGCCAAAGCAGAAAATACTACTGGAACCATTCCACCTACAAATAACATTGCTAAAACAGGCGCTTTAAAAATGTTAATTCCGTCTATTCCAGTAAAAGTTACATATGCAGCAAATAAAGCTAATGATGTTAAAGCAGCAGAAGCGATTGCAAAACCTTTTCCTGTTGCAGCAGTTGTGTTACCAACTGAATCTAAAATATCTGTACGTTCTCTAACGATTGATTCTTGTTCACTCATTTCAGCAATTCCACCAGCATTATCAGAAATTGGTCCGAAAGCATCAATTGCTAATTGCATAGCAGTTGTTGCCATCATTGCCGAAGCAGCTAAAGCAACTCCATAAAATCCTGCAAAAGCATAAGAAGCCCAAATTGCACCAGCAAATAATAAAACTGACGGGAATGTAGAAATCATTCCTGTTGCAAGACCGGCAATAATATTAGTTCCTGCACCAGTAGAAGATTGTTGTACAATTTTTAAGATTGGAGGTTTTCCTAATCCTGTGTAATATTCTGTTACAGAAGAAATTGCTCCTCCAACGATTAAACCAATTAATGTTGCATAAAATACACGCATTGAAGAAATTTCTTGTAAACCTTCTCCAAAGAAGTTCATGTTCATAGTTTCTGGTAACATCCAAGTTACTAAAACAAAACAAGAAACAGCAACTAAAACAATAGATGTCCAATTACCAATATTTAATGCTCTCATCACTTGAGATTCTTTGGCGTTGTTACTTTTAATTTTTACCAACATGGTGCCGATAATAGAAATAATAATTCCTACACCCGCAATTGCCATTGGTAATAAGATTGGTCCAATTCCGCCAAAAGCATCTTCAATACTTCCGCCCATGTCTTTAATCACATAATTTCCTAAAACCATTGCAGCTAAAACAGTTGCAACATAAGATCCAAATAAATCTGCTCCCATACCAGCAACATCACCAACATTGTCTCCAACATTATCTGCAATTGTTGCAGGATTTCTTGGGTCGTCTTCAGGAATTCCAGCTTCTACTTTACCAACTAAATCAGCTCCAACATCTGCCGCTTTTGTGTAGATTCCTCCACCAACTCTTGCAAATAATGCAATAGATTCAGCACCTAAAGAAAAACCAGCTAAAGTTTCTAATACGATAGTCATGCTGCCCACAGAAAAAGTTCCATCTGCTCCACCCATAAAATAATTATAGAAGATGATGAAAAACCCGGTTAAACCTAAAACAGCTAAACCAGCTACACCTAATCCCATTACTGTTCCACCGCCAAAAGAAATTTTAAGAGCATTTGGTAAACTAGTACGTGCAGCTTGCGTTGTTCTAACATTTGTTTTGGTTGCAATTTTCATTCCTATGTTTCCAGCATAAGCAGAAAAGATTGCTCCAAAAATAAAAGCAACTACTATTAACCAATGCGTTGTTGGTACTATAAAAGACACGGCTGTTAAAGCGACACTTACTATTACTACAAATATTGCTAATAATCTATATTCAGCATTTAAAAAAGCTAGAGCTCCTTCGTAGATGTGGTCAGAAATTTCTTTCATTTTTCCATCACCAGCATCTTGTTTAAGTACCCAAGATTTTTTGATTAACATGTAAATTAATCCTAATGCAGCCAACGCTATTGGCATGTAAATCATCATTGATCCCATATTTTAAATTGTTTTTGATTAGTTTTTAACGGGCGTAAAGATAACAAAATCAAATAGAAAGAAAAAGCCTTACAAATAGATTGTAAGGCTTTTTAATTTTAAGTAAAATCAGATGATTTAGATTTTAAAATTTCCGATTTTTTTATGCTCGCTATTTTCGTATCTATCAATGCATTTATCAACAATTTCATACGCTTCTGAAGCATCTCCCCAACCACCAACATCAACTCTTTTCTTTTCTAAATCTTTATAAACCTGAAAAAAATGTGTGATTTCTTTTTTTCTATGTGGATTTAAATCTGTGATATCATTATATGTATTCCAAATAGGATCGGTAACTGGAACGCAAATTAATTTTTCATCTTGACCTTTTTCATCTGCCATATGAAACACTCCAATAGGTTTAACTTCCATCACACACATTGGAAATGTTGGTTCAGTTCCCATTACTAAAACATCCAATGGATCTCCATCTAATGCTAATGTTTCTGGTATAAAACCGTAATCTCCTGGATACATCATTGAAGAGAAAAGCATTCTGTCAAAACGAATTTTTTTCAACTCAAAATCATACTCATATTTGTTTCTACTTCCTTTTGGAATTTCTATTAAAACGTCGAATGTTTTCATGTCTTTTTAATTGGGGGGCAAATTTACAAAATATGAGTGATTCTGACAATGTAATTACATTTTAAAACGCTTTAAAGTAATATTCTGTTTTCGTTGAATATTTGTTAAGTTTACACTCCAATGATTCAATGATTTAAAAATGAAAAAGAATATTAAAAAGTTATTGCTAATTTTTTCAGAGATTTTATTTCCGTTTACATTTCTTGCTACTTTGTGGTTGAAATTTATAAGAATTGTAGGCATAGGAAAGTTGTCTGATTGGATATTTATGAAATTAGGAGTTCTTCCTGTTCCAGATCATTATTATCAACCTTTAGTGAACCCTAAAAAACATCTAGAAACCTCTTTGCGAGAAGATCGAAATTTACCTGGGGTTGATCTTAATATAGAGGAACAATTGACTTTACTTTCTAAGTTTGATTTTAACGATGAGATATTACAAATTCCTTTAAATAAAGAAAAAGAGTTAGCGTTTTTCTTTAATAACAATTCTTTTGAGTCTGGAGATGCTGAGTACTTATATAATATGATTCGTCATTTTAAACCTAAGAATTTTATAGAAATTGGTTGCGGGCATTCTACATTAATCGCTCAAAAGGCGATGAACAAAAATAAGCAGTTAGATAATTCTTATGAATGCAATCATACAAGTATTGAACCTTATGAGATGCCTTGGTTGAAGGAATTGGATGTGAATCTAATTCGTGAAAAAGTAGAAGATGTTGACATGAATGCTTTTGAAATTCTAGAAGAAAATGACATTCTTTTTATAGATTCTTCTCATATTATTAGACCCCAAGGAGATGTTTTATTTGAGTTTTTAGAAATTTTACCAAAAATTAAAAAAGGAGTTTTGGTTCATGTTCATGATATTTTTACTCCTAAAGATTATCCAGACAATTGGATTTTGAAAGATCACAGATTGTGGAACGAACAATATCTGTTAGAAGCTTTTTTAACCTGTAATTCTAATTTTAAAATAATAGGTGCTGTAAATCATTTACATCATCAATATAGTGAAGAAATACATGCTAAATGCCCAGTTCTTGCAAGTCAAAAAACGAGAGAACCGGGATCTTTTTGGATGGTTAGAGTTTAAAATAAGAATCCAGTTCCGAAGGTAATTCCAAATTTACGTGCACCAGGATTGTCTAAATAATTTCCTCTAAAGTTAAAATCAACCCGAAGTACTTTTAAGATATTCCCAATTCCAATACTGTATTCATAATATGGTTTGCTATTTGGAGCTTGCAATGGAAGTTCAACAGGGTTTCCTGTAGTACTTAATGCTTTATTGGCATCTGACAATTGACCCCAAGCAGTTCTAAACCCTATGATGGTTCTTAAATTTAATTTCCTTAAGAATGGAATTCTAGCAAACAAACGGCCATTAAAATTATGTTCTAAATGAAAGGTTGCATACGTGTCTGTAACAAATTCGTAAAAATCTAATTGATTAAATGTATTGAAAAATGCAAAAAATGTTTGATTCCCAGGAACAACACTCAATAAACTTAAAGGAACATCACCAAAAGTCTTCCCTGCTTCTAAAGATGTTTTTAACCTTCCAAAACCACCAACAAACCAAGGTTGTGTATAAGCAAACTGAACTTTTGTGTAATCGAAATCACTATCAAAAAGACCTTTACTACCTCTCGTTAATTGTAAAAAGATGTTTCTTAGTTTATCGGTATTTGTATTTCTCTCTACACCAAATCCAGAAACTTTTCTTCCAGGGAAATAGTTGGCAGTAAAGATCGTTTCAAATTGATTTACTTGAGAAGATATTCCAGTTGGAGAACTTGCATCAAGATAATCTAAACTAAATGTTTCTGAAGCTGAACGTAATGTTTTATAACTTCCAGATAAACTAATTTCAAAATTTCGTAGAGGTTCGACCTGTAAACTTAATTTAGAAAGATTGATGTTTGTTAGTCGATTGTTTTGTCCAGTTCCAACAATAGAAGATGATCCATTACTTCTTCCTAGAACATCTGTAGAGGCAGTTAAAGTTGCTCCAATTTGTTCTACATCACGTCTGTTTCCTCCAGAAATAATCAATCTACTTTTCTTATCTAGAAGTGCTTTCCCTTGTATCCCGTATTTGAATTTTCGATCTTTAAATCCGTAAGCTGTATATGCTTCTATTCTCCAAGGATCATTATAATCAAAGTATGTTCTTGCTCCGGCTCTTAGACGTAAGCCCTCTACATCATTGAATCCAAATGTTGAGAAAATAGGACCGTAATCAATGTTTGCTTTGTCAAACTCATAATAGCCTGAAGATAATGTTGCGATAGTATTGTACAGACGTTTGAATTTCTTCACTGTTTTCAAAGTATCTAATAATGTATAAATCCCTTGTTCGTCTTTGTTTAGTTTCTCAATCCTGTTTTTCTCCCAAAATTCTTCAGATTGATTGTTAACACTATCATTTATATCGTATTCCTTTTTATCATAAAACTTCGGATCGAGAGGTTTATCGAACTCATAATTATTATACAGGGTTGTACGTTTTCCATACAAACCTTTCGATTTTTCTCTTTTATTTAAAGCGAAATCAGAAAGGAAGTAATCCCTTTTTAATAAGAATACAGAGTCATTTAAAATATCAAATTCTTGCTCTATATAAATATCTTTTACCCAGTTAATATTGGCATTTTTTGAAGCCTGCATATTAATTTCCTTGATGGCAAACGTACTGTCGTTTACCCAGAAATCTCCTTTAAATGTCAACTCGTTTTTTCTCCTAGGATAGTAAATGATATTATAACACCATTTGTTTTCTATAAAAGCACTATCTGCTAAATAATAGTTGTAATTCTGAATTCCAGTTTTAGACAATGGGCTAACAAAACTCTTGTAGAAAAATTTGATGTAATTATCGTAAACATCATAGTCGTTGTACAAGTCATCTATAAAATCAATGATTGCTTGATTGTTACTGAAGCCAGTGTTTTTATTTCCTTTGAGAATTTCTTTTACTTTGTTAATGGTATTATCTCCATAAACTTCGGAAACAGATTCATTCAAGAAAACAGGTAAGTATGTTTTTCCTGTAATGTCAGAAGTATCTACATTCTTAAAAACAAATTCCATTCCTCGGAACAATCTTTTCTTTTTAAAAGCACTATCAATAGTATTTAAGTCAAATTCAACTTTCTGATACTTATTGTATTTGTATTGTTTGAATTGTTTGACTCCGTTTTGACGTTTCCTTTCCCAGATTTTACGTAAAATATCAATCGCAGGATTGTTTTTCTTCGGTTGTTTTCCAGTAACAATAACAACTTCATTCAAGGTATTGGAATCTTCTTCTAAAGTAAACTTCAAATTATAATTTGTCTTTTTAGGCAAATCATATTCTTGAGGTTTAAATCCAATAAAAGAAATGACCAATACTTGCCATGTCTTTTTAGATTCTAGATAGAAAAGTCCATTTTCATCAGTTGTTGTTCCTTCTATAGATCCTTTGAATAAAACGTTTGCATAAGCAAGTGGATCACCGTCTTGGTCATAAACATAACCACGGACTTTTGTTTGAGCTAATGCAATCCCTACATAAAAAAATAAGAGGGAAGTAAGTATAAATTTCTTCATAAGAAAAAAAACTTCATCAACTTTTATGCCGATGAAGTTATTATAACGTAAAAGTTAATGATTTATTTGTACAAAACTTCTTTTACAGCTTTTACAACATCACCACTATTCGGTAACCAAGCTTCTAAGAGTACTGGCGAATACGGTGCTGGAGTGTCTGCGGTTGTAATTCTTTTTATTGGAGCATCTAAATAATCAAATGCTTCATCTTGAATTCTATATGTTATTTCTGAAGCAACACTAGCAAATGGCCAAGCTTCTTCTAAAACAACCAATCTGTTTGTTTTTTTTACAGATTTAATAATTGCATCATGGTCCATCGGACGAACAGTTCTTAAATCAATAATTTCTACAGAAATATTTTCTTTTGCTAGTTCTTCAGCTGCTTTATACGCTTCTTTTATAATTTTTCCAAAAGAAACAATGGTTACATCAGTCCCTTCTCTCTTTATTTCTGCAACTCCAATTGGCAACACATATTCTCCTTCAGGAATTTCCATTTTATCACCATACATTTGCTCAGATTCCATAAAAATTACAGGATCATTATCTCTAATAGCGGCTTTTAATAAACCTTTTGCATCATAAGGATTTGAAGGAACAATTACCTTTAAACCTGGCGTATTTGCAAACCAATTTTCAAAAGCTTGAGAATGCGTTGCTCCTAACTGACCAGCAGAACCAGTTGGTCCACGAAAAACAATTGGGCAATTAAATTGGCCACCAGACATTTGTCTAATTTTTGCTGCGTTATTTATAATTTGGTCAATTCCAACTAAAGAAAAGTTAAACGTCATGTATTCTACAATCGGTCTGTTTCCGTTCATTGCAGATCCAATAGCGATTCCTGCAAAACCAAGTTCGGCAATTGGAGTATCAATTACTCTCTTTGCACCAAACTCATCTAACATTCCTTTACTAGCTTTATAAGCACCATTATATTCTGCAACTTCTTCACCCATTAAATAAATGCTTTCATCTCTGCGCATTTCTTCGCTCATTGCTTCACAAATCGCTTCTCTAAATTGAACTGTTTTCATTCTTTAATTTCTTCTTAAATTAAGTGTAGCAAAAATATAAAAATTAATAGTACTACATACAATTGTAAGATTAAATAGCGTTTTTTTTATTCATTATCGCTTTTAACGGCAATTTTGATAAAAAATTTACTATGCATGCATAGTAAATTAAAAAAAAAGTCATAAATTCGTAGCGATAAATAATGAAATAATTTTCAAAAATAAAATAGATGAAGATATTAGTTTGTATCAGTCATGTACCTGATACCACATCCAAAATTAACTTTACAGATAATGACACTAAGTTTGATACAAACGGTGTGCAATTTGTAATCAATCCGTATGACGAATTTAGTTTAACTCGCGCCATGTGGTTTAAAGAAAAACAAGGAGCAACTGTTACAGTTGTTAATGTTGGAAATGCAACTACAGAGCCTACATTGCGTAAAGCTTTGGCAATTGGCGCCGATGATGCAATAAGAGTAAATGCCGATGCTACTGATGGGTTTTTCGTAGCAAAACAAATCGCTGAGGTTGTGAAAAATGGAAGTTATGATTTGGTTTTAGCAGGAAGAGAATCTATTGATTATAACGGTGGAATGGTTCCTGGAATGTTAGCTTCGCTTTTAGATTTTAATTTTATAAATGGTTGTATCGGTTTAGAAATTGAAAATACTTCTGTTACAGCTGTTAGAGAAATAGAAGGAGGTAGTGAAAAATTATCAACAAGCTTACCTTTAGTGGTCGCAGGACAAAATGGTTTGGTTGAAGAAAAAGATCTACGTATTCCTAACATGAGAGGAATTATGATGGCACGTAAAAAACCATTATCAGTTGTAGAAGCAGTTGATATTGCATCGCAAACATCTTCAACATCATTTGAAAAACCAGCAGCAAGAGGCGCTGTTAAATTAGTGGATGCAGATAATATTGATGAGTTAATCAATTTATTGCACAACGAAGCCAAAGTAATTTAAAAATAAAAAAGTCTAAAAACCTTAAAAATATATGTCAGTTTTAGTATTTGCCGATTCATCGGAAGGAAAATTTAAAAAATCTGCTTTTGAAGTCGTTTCATACGGTAAAAAAGTAGCAGAACAATTAGGTACAAATGTTGTAGCTATTACAATTAATGTAGTAGATGCTTCACAATTATATACTTATGGAGCAGAAAAAGTAGTTTCTGTTTCAAATGAACAATTATCTATATTTAATGCAAAAGCATATGCGTCAGTATTGCAACAAGTTGCTGAAAAAGAAAATGCAAGTGCAGTAATAATAGATTCTAGTGTAAACGGATTGTATTTAGCGCCAATAGTGGCAGTACATTTAAATGCAGGATATGCATCAAATGTTGTTGCTTTGCCGAGTTCAACAAGTCCTTTTACAGTAAAAAGAAAAGCATTTTCTAACAAAGCATTTTCTAACACAACAATAACAACAGAAACGAAAGTTATTGGCTTGGCAAAGAACTCTTATGGAGTTCACGAAAATGCAGTAAACGGAACCACAGAAAACTTTGATGCTCAGATTTCTGATGCTGATTTAGGAGTAAAATCTGTAAGTTTAGACAAAGCAACTGGAAAAGTAACAATTGCAGATGCAGATATTGTTGTTTCTGCTGGAAGAGGATTAAAAGGGCCAGAAAACTGGGGAATGATTGAGGAGTTAGCAGACGTTTTAGGCGCTGCAACAGCGTGTTCAAAACCTGTTTCTGATTTAGGTTGGAGACCACACGGAGAACATGTTGGTCAAACCGGAAAACCAGTTGCGGCTAATTTATATATTGCAATCGGAATTTCAGGAGCCATTCAACATTTAGCAGGAATTAATGCGTCAAAAGTAAAAGTGGTTATTAATATTGATCCAGAAGCACCATTTTTTAAAGCTGCTGATTACGGAATAGTTGGAGATGCTTTTGAAGTTGTACCAACATTGATAGAAAAGTTAAAAGCTTTTAAGCAAGCATAAATAACTACTATTTAATAAAAAGTGAGTTGGATTTTTATCTTTTAAAATAAATTAGAAGTCAACTCAATATTTTTAGTAAATTGTGCCCATAAAAGGGCTGTCTAAATTTAGGTTTTGCCAATTTAGACAGCCTTTTTTCTTTTTATGATGATTGAAATTAAATGAGTTTGATAAAACTAACAATTAAAGGAATTTCTTATAGTCAAACACAAACCGGAGCTTATGCGTTGGTATTGAGTGAGATAGACGGAGATAGAACTTTGCCGATTATTATTGGCGCTTTTGAAGCACAGTCTATTGCTATTGCTTTAGAAAAAGAAATTAGACCACCAAGACCACTCACACACGATTTATTTAAAACTTTTGCAGACAGATATTTTATTAATATCAAGCAGGTAATCATTCATAAATTAGTAGATGGCGTTTTCTTCTCTAGTTTAATTTCAGAAAAGAATGGTGTAGAAGAAATTATAGATACAAGAACTTCTGATGCAATAGCAATTGCAGTTCGGTTTAATGCACCAATTTACACCTATGAAACTATTTTAGATAAAGCTGGAATTTATTTAAAAGTTGAAGAGGAATTATCTTTAGATGAGCCTGGACTAGAAGCAGATGATTTAATGGCAGAAATTATTTCAGAAACTTCTGAAGAAGCTCCAAAACAAAAATCTTTAAAAGAATTATACAAAGAATTAGATGCTGCTGTAGCAAATGAAAACTACGAGCTGGCGGCAAAAATTAGAGACGAAATAAGTAAACGCTCTTAATAAATCTAAAAAAACGATAAACTTATGACAGTTAAATTTCGATTAATAATAATGAATTTTTTTCAGTTTTTCGTCTGGGGAGCTTGGCTAATAACGGTAGCAAATTATTGGTTTGGTACTAAAGGTTGGGACGGCGCTCAATTTGGAGCCATATTTTCTACTATGGGAATTGCTTCTCTTTTTATGCCTACAATTTGTGGAATTATTGCTGATAGATGGATAAATGCAGAAAAATTATTTGGAATATTACACATCCTTGGAGGGTTAACACTATTCTATGTACCAGCTGTTGATAATCCGATTACCTTTTTTTGGGTAATTTTAGTCGCAATGATTTTTTATATGCCAACCATTGCATTATCTAACTCAGTTGCTTATAATTCATTAAAGAAAAAAGGATTGGATGTGATAAAAGATTTTCCTCCAATTCGTGTTTGGGGAACCATTGGGTTTATTGCAGCTATGTGGATTACCAATTTATCAGGTAACAAAGCTTCCGCAAATCAATTTTATATTGCTGCAGTTGCAGCTATCTTTTTAGGAATCTACTCATTTACTTTGCCAAAATGTATCCCAGAAGGGAAAACAGTTAAGAGTACATCACTCATCGAATTATTGGGGTTAAACTCGTTTAAACTGTTTGCCAATTACAAGTTAGCATTGTTTTTTATTTTTAGTATGTTTTTAGGTGCGGCTTTACAGTTAACCAATGCGTATGGCGATGTTTATTTAGATGATTTTAAGTTAATTCCAGAATATGCAGATTCTTTTGTTGTAAAATACTCGACCATTATTATGTCGATTTCTCAAATATCCGAAACCTTATTTATTTTAGCAATCCCATTTTTCTTAAAACGTTATGGAATTAAAAAAGTAATGTTAATTAGTATGGTTGCTTGGGTTTTACGATTTGGTTTATTTGCATACGGAAACCCAAGTGATGGATTGTGGATGATTATTTTGTCGTGTGTGGTTTATGGAATGGCATTCGATTTCTTTAATATTTCGGGTTCTTTATTTGTAGAAATTTCTACCGATTCTAAAATTCGCTCTTCTGCTCAGGGATTATTTATGATGATGACTAATGGCTTTGGAGCTATTTTTGGAAGTGTTGTTAGTGGTTATCTTATTGATACATTTTTTACTACAGCAGCAGGTAAAGATTGGCAAAGTATTTGGCTTACTTTTGCTATCTATTCGTTAGTAATTGCGATTGCTTTTGCTATTTTGTTTAAGCACAAACACAATCCAAATGAAATAAAAGAATCTATAGCTCATTAAAATAATTTAGTTAATAACTTTTCAATATTTTTAAAAAGCTTCAACCAAAAGAATTGAAGCTTTTTTTATTTTTACCAGACAAGAAAAATCAGTAAGACTTTATAAGTTACAACGATGAAACAATATTTAGATTTAGTGAAGCACGTTTTAGAAAACGGAAACGAAAAAGGAGATAGAACTGGTACTGGAACTAAAAGTGTTTTTGGATATCAAATGCGTTTTGATTTAAGTGAAGGTTTTCCGATGGTAACGACTAAAAAATTACACTTAAAATCGATTATTTATGAATTATTATGGTTTATAAATGGCGATACAAATATTAAATATCTGCAAGAAAATGGTGTAAAAATATGGAATTCTTGGGCTGATGAAAATGGAGATTTAGGGCCAGTTTACGGACATCAATGGCGTAATTGGAATAGCGATGATATTGATCAGTTACAAGAAGTAATTACAACGTTAAAAAATAATCCTAACTCTAGAAGAATGTTGATTTCTGCTTGGAATCCGAGTGTGTTACCAGATACTTCTGTTTCATTTTCAGAAAATGTTGCAAATGGTAAAGCAGCTTTACCTCCTTGTCATGCGTTTTTTCAGTTTTATATAGCAGACGGAAAATTATCGTGTCAGTTGTATCAGCGTAGCGCAGATATCTTTTTAGGTGTTCCTTTTAACATTGCAAGTTATGCCTTGTTTACCATGATGATAGCACAAGTTTGTGGTTACGATGCAGGAGAATTTATTCACACATTTGGCGATGCTCATATTTATAACAATCATCAAGAACAATTAGAGTTGCAATTATCTAGAGAAGTAAGATCGTTGCCAAAAATGAAAATCAACCCAGAAATTACATCAATTTTTGATTTTACTTTTGATGATTTTGAATTGGTAGATTACAATCCACATCCACATATTAAAGGAAAAGTTGCAGTTTAATATGAATACAATCACAATAATTGCAGCAATAGCAAATAACAACGCATTAGGAAAAAACAACGATTTAATTTGGCATTTACCTGCCGACTTAAAACGCTTTAAAAAAGTAACTTCTGAACATCATATTTTAATGGGAAGAAACACGTTTGAATCCATTGGAAAGCCTTTGCCAAATAGAACAACGGTTATTATTACGAGAAATAAAAATTACAAAGCAGAAGGATGTATTGTTGTTGATAGTATTGAAAAAGCAATAGAAGTTGCTAAAGAAGATAAGCACATTTTTATTATTGGTGGAGCGCAAATTTACAAGCAAGCAATGGCTTCTGATTTAGTAGATAGATTAGATATTACAAAAGTGCATCATGCTTTTGAAGCAGATGTGTTTTTCCCAGAAATAGATACAGAAATTTGGCAAGAAATTTCTCGAGAAGATTTTTCTGCTGATGAAAAAAACAAATATAATTATAGTTTTATCTGTTATAAAAAAAGAAATATTTAGTTAATTTGTAAGCTTCATTTTATATTTCTGTTCTGCAAATTTAAAGTACCAATACAATTTATAATTTACTTCAAGGCCATATTTGGTGTTTGCATCATAATCAATATAGTTTTCATAGATGTTTGAATCAAATTGTTGAGGATTTCTATATCTATTATTCCATGTAAAAACATACAACCTGTTTTTGTTTTCTAAGTAAGAAATTGAATAATAGGACATTGGTTTTGCAATGGTGTTTAAATAAAGATTAAAGCCAATATCAATAATAATAATTTCATATTGTAATGCTTCATTAGCAATTACAACAGGTTCTTCTTTTGCTGTTGTATTGTTTTTTGTTGGATAAGAACCACAACCAACAACTAATAAAATAAAAGTGATAAGAAATGTATAAAATTTTAGTTGTTTCATAATCAGTAAATTATTTAGTGAAGGTCTAAAAAATAATTTAAAAAATATTGATTTATCCGAGTTTTAACATTAAATTTCAACATTAAACTTATACAACATGCGTAAAATTATATTTCTATTTTTTATAGTTAATGTTCTTGTTTCTTGCCATCAGCAAGAAATTAAAAAACCGAATTACAACATTTTAAACGAAAAAGAGAGAGCAATTGTGCGAGACGAAATTATTGAAGATCGTTTTAATAATTTGCTTCCTAAATTGATGGATAAAACCGATATTGATATGTGGGTTGTAATCTCAAGAGAATACAACGAAGATCCAGTAATAAAAACCATGTTGCCGTCTGTTTGGTTAAATGCAAGAAGAAGAACCATCTTAGTTTTTTATCGAAATAAAGAAAAAAACACCATCGAAAAATTGGCAGTTGCTAGATATGATGTTGGTAATAATATTAAATCGGCATGGAATAAAGAAAAAGAACCAAATCAATGGAAAGCGTTAAATAGAATTATAGAAGAAAGAAACCCGACAAAAATTGGCGTAAATATTTCAAAACATTTTGCGTTGGCAGACGGATTGGTAAAAACAGATTATGATGAGTTTGTAGAAAATCTATCGAAAACGAATCAAAAGAAAATTGTTTCAGCAGAAAAACTAGCAATTGGTTGGATAGAAACGAGAACTCCAAAAGAGATGGAGTTGTTTAGAGATTTAGTAAAAATTACACACAATATTATTGATGAAGCATTTACAAACAATATAATAAAACCTGGAGAAACTACTACAGATGATGTGATTTGGTGGATGCGTCAAAAAGTTACGGATTTAGGTTTAGCAACTTGGTTTCATCCAACGATAGATATCCAACGAAGTAAAGAACCACTAAAATCTCATATTTACTCGTTTTCAAAAGCCAAAAGTAATCAGGTGATTTTACCAGGAGATTTATTGCATTGCGATTTCGGAATTAGTTATCTTGGCTTAAATACCGATTGTCAGCAACATGCGTATGTTTTAGGGAAAGATGAAAAAGAAGTTCCAACATTTTTAGCAGAAGCGTTTGCAAAGGGAAATCGTTTACAAGATATTTTAACAAGCAATATGCAAACAGGTAAAACGGGAAATGAAATTTTATTAGCTTCTTTAAATCAAGCAAAAAAGGAAGGACTGCGACCTTCAATATATTCTCATCCTTTGGGGCTTTTTGGTCACAGTGCCGGAACAACAATTGGCATGTGGGATTCTCAAGATGGCGTTCCTGTTAACGGAGATTACCCGCTGCATAAAAACACTGTATATGCAATAGAATTAAATGTTACTGTTGCCATAAAAGAATGGCAAAAAAATATTAGAATAATGTTAGAAGAGGCAGGTTTTTTTGGAAACGGAAAACATGAGTTTGTGAACGGAAGACAAGAAGAAATTAAGCCAATAAAAATAAAATATTAAATGCAGAATAGATGTTTTTGGGTAAATGAAGATCCATTATATATTGAATATCATGATAATGAATGGGGAAAACCAGTGTATGATGATGCAAGGTTGTTTGAGTTTTTAGTACTCGAATCTTTTCAAGCAGGATTAAGTTGGATTACAATTTTAAGAAAGCGTGAAAATTTTAGAGTAGCTTTTGATAATTTCGATTATAATAAGATAGCCAATTACCAACAAGATAAATTTGATGAATTATTACAAAACTCAGGAATTATTCGCAATAAGTTAAAAATAAAATCTGCCATATCAAGTGCAAAACTATTTATAGAAATTCAGAAAGAATTTGGTTCATTTTCAAAATTTATTTGGAACTATGTTGATGGAAAACCAATAATTAATTCTTTTACAACAAGAGAAGATGTCCCAGCAACGACTCAGTTGTCAGATGAAATTTCTAAAGATTTAAAAAAACGCGGATTTAAATTCGTTGGATCAACCATTGTGTATGCTTTTATGCAAGCAACAGGAATGGTTAATGATCATACAACTAATTGTTTTTGTTATTAAAAAAAATATGAACTTTTCTTCAATTCCAACATCAGATTTAAAAAAAGTAATCAAACTATTTAATCGTAAAATAGGCTTGTTTTTTCTTGCTGTAGCAGCTTTATATTTAGATAGTACTCACTTAGCTAAATATTTTGAGTACAATCAAATTGTGATCAACATATTTATGATAATAGGCTTTTTTTGGATGTATTTTAGATCAGTAAAAAGAGTTCGAGAATTAATGATTTATGGAGTTTTTCTAGGACTTATTGGAGAATATTTTTTTTCAGTTTATTTAGGAATGTACACCTATAGATTAGGAAATGTGCCTCTGTATGTTCCATTAGGACACGCAGCAATATATGCAAGAGTATTTGTTTACTCTAAGGCGCCAGTAGTTAGAAAACATCATAAGACCTTAGAGAAGATTATGTATATTTTTATTTCATTATTTGCATTAGGATATTTACTTTTCTTAAATGATGTCTTTGGATTTATTATGACATTAGGTGTATTTGCTTTGTTAATTAATAGACCAAAAGACAGAATGTTTTTTTTAACAATGTATATTATTGTTGCTGGGTTAGAAATTGGTGGACCAGCTTATGGAGCGTGGAAATGGCCAGATACAGCATTTGGTGTTTTCGATTTTTTACCAAGTAATAATGCACCAAGTGGAATTAGTTTGTTTTATTTTCTGCTAGATATTGGATGCTTTACGTTATATACGCTACGAAACAAGATTGCGTGGAGTAGAGTTAAAAATATTAGAAAATTGAATAAACAAAAAGGATAAGTTAACTTTTACTATAGATTCTAATAAAACTAAAAATTGCAACAGCAATTAGTATCCAAAAACCAACTTTTAATGCGGTGTTTTTATAATATTTTTTATGGTTGATAATATCCTTTCTATAACTCCAAATCATTAAAATAATAAAAGCAACAATAAAAAATCCAGCAAAAATTAATTGACCATTGGTAAACATAAATTTGTATTTTTATACAAAAATACAAATTAAATGAAGACAGCTATTGTTTTTGGAGCAACTTCTGGCATCGGAAAATCTCTAACAGAAATATTGGTTAAAAACAACTATAAAGTTGCAATAACTGGTAGAAGAATAAAAAATTTAGAAGAATTAAAAAATAAATACCCAAATCAAATTTTAGTCAAACAAAACGATATTCAACAAATAGAAGATGTTGAGAATATCTTTAATGAAATTGTAGCAGAATTTAAAACGGTAGATTTAATTGTGCAATCTTCTGGAGTTGGATTTGTAAATCCAAAATTAGAATGGAATTTATTAGCCCAAACAATTAACACAAATGTATTAGGAGTTACAAAGTTGTATTCTTTGGCGTATAAACTATTTAAAGAGCAGCAATTTGGACATTTGGTTGGTATTTCATCTATAGCATCTATCAGAGGAAATAGAGCAGCGCCAGATTATTTTTCATCCAAAGCGTTTCAAAAAGCATTTTTAGAAAGTTTGTATATCAAAACAAAATCAATAAAATCTAAAAAAGTTTTTATTACAGATATTCGTCCAGGATTTGTAGATACACCAATGGCTTTAGGCGATGATATTTTTTGGATGGTTCCTTTAGATAAAGCTGCAACTCAAATTTATTCAGCAATAAAAAAGAAAAAAAGAGTGGCATACATTTCTAAACGTTGGGCAATCATTGCACTTGTATTAAAAATAGCTCCAGCTTGGTTGCTTAAAAAAGCAACATAAATCTTATTTCGACAGAACGACGATAGGAGTGATGAGAAATCTCATGAAGTAGCACTAAAATATTTCTCAATTATATCTCATTTAAAGATAATTAGCAAAAACATAAATTAAGAAGAAAAGACAATCAAAACACATGAAAAACAAAATCAAAGCAGTACACGAATTCCACACAGCATTTAAATTAAACATGAACACTTCGCCAATAGCAAGTATTGGAGAAGATAGAAATCTACTGCGTTTTAATTTAATGAAAGAAGAAAACGAAGAGTATTTTGAAGCTGCCCAAAATAATGATTTAGTAGAAGTTGCTGATGCACTTGGTGATATGTTGTATATTTTATGTGGAACGATTATAGAACACGGAATGCAAGATAAAATTGAAGAAGTTTTTAATGAAATTCAACGCAGTAATATGAGTAAGTTAGGAGGAGATGGAAAACCAATTTATCGTGAAGATGGGAAAGTGTTAAAAGGACCAAATTATTTTAAACCGAACATTGCTAGTATTTTAGATAAGTAAAAAGTAATATATTTGTAGAAGTTTAAAAAATAAAAATAGAGAATTATGAAAAAAATATATGTTGTATTAATTTGTGTCTTACTATCTGTAAGTGCAAGTTCACAAAGTTTTATTGGAGCTTGGGAAGGATATCATGAATCTGAAAAAGGCGTAAAAATAAAAACAGTAGTTACTTTTGCAGAAGGCTATCAAGTAATAACTAAATACGAAGCCAACTCAGGGAAATTTATAACCACCAATGGAGGTTCTTGGAAATTATCTGGAAATACCATGACTGAGAAAATTGAATTTGATTCAAGTAATCCTGAACGAGTTGGAACAGAAGTAAGTTTTAAAGTTAGTATCACAAATTCTGAAATGGAAATTGTTGGTAGTGATATGAAACTGAAAAAAATTGATAATGGAACTCCAGGTAAATTACAAGGAGCTTGGTTGATGTCTGGTAGAATTAGAGATGGGAAAAAGCAAATGCGAGATACATCAGGACCAAGAAAAACAATGAAAGTTTTATCAGGAACTCGTTTTCAATGGATTGCATACAATACCAAAACCAAAAAATTTATGGGAACTGGTGGTGGAACTTACACAACCATTAATGGAAAATATAAAGAGAAAATAGAGTTTTTTTCTAGAGATGATTCTAAAGCAGGAATTAGCTTAACTTTTGACTATACTTTAAAAGACGGAACATGGAATCATAAAGGTTTTTCTAGTAAAGGAGCTGCAATGCACGAAATTTGGAGTGTGAGAAAGTAAAAATTACAACTCATAATTATTACCTTCGCTAGCAAACCTAAAACCTAGTTTTTCGATTTCTTTTCGTTCTTTGCTGTTTTCTTGTAATGTTGGATTTGTATGATTAAAATGTATAAAAATCACTTTGTTTTTTGTTGTTAAAGATTCATTTTTAAACAGAGCAACTGTTTCGGAAGTAAATGGGTGTGGAATCTCTGACATCGGCCTGCTAATTTCTCCATCTTTTAAAAAAGACGCATCTAAAAAAGCATAATCTACTTTTTTAACTTCTTCAATAATATTTTTTTTCCACTTGTACCATTTGTCAATATCTGGAATAAACAACGCTGTTTTGTTTGTTCCTTCAATTTTATAACCAACAGTTTCAGAAAATTCATCTCTATGAGGCACTAAAAATGGAGTTACTTTTAAGTTGTTATTTAACACGATTGTAGAATCTTTTTGTAATTTTTGCAACGCAATATTTTGTAAAGAAACCAACTGACTCCATGGTCCATTTTTTTTTAAAAAGGATTTCATTTTTGGCATTGCATACACTTTTGTTCCTTTTTCCCCTAAAGCTTCTCTACCAAAATACATTAAGCCAGTATAATGACCAATATGTGCATGCGTTAGAAAAACGCCATCAATAATTTTATCGTTTTTTAAATGATTTTGCTCTAAATCTGCTAATTGAGTATGCATGTTTGGAGTAGCTTCAAATAACCATTTTTGTTTGTTTTTTAAATCAACCAAACCTAAAGAAACCACACTTTTTCTTTTATTGGTTCTGTTATAATAATTGATACAACATTCTTTTTGGCATCCTATATGTGGATAACCACCATCTTGAGCGATTCCTAAAACGGTGATGTACTGTTGAGGTTTTTCTAACTCAATTATTTCTGTTGATTTTTTTTCTGTTTTACAGCCAATTACAAAAAAGATAAAAAGTAATGCTGATATTTTCAATTTCATTTTAGGAAAAATTTAAAACTGTAAGCTACAAAAAAAAACATCAATCTTAGATTGATGCTTTTCATTATTTTATTTGAACAAAACTATAATTGAACTCTCCATCCATAAGGATCTTCAACTTTATTTGTTTGAATATCTGTAATTTTCTTTTTTAATTGAGAAGCGTACGAATTTTCTAATTCTGGTAAGTCAAAATCTTCTCCTTTAAAACCAAAACCAGCAATTGGTGAAATTACTGCTGCGGTTCCAGCTCCAAATAATTCTTTTAAACTACCTGTTTTAGCAGCTTCAACAACTTCAGATACTGTAATTTTACGAATTTCAACGTTTATTCCATTATCTTTTGCAATCTGTAAAACACTTTTACGTGTAATTCCGTCTAAAATCCGATCAGAAGTTGGGCTTGTAATTAAGGTGTCGTTTATTCGTACAAAAATATTCATCGCGCCAGCTTCTTCTATATATTCATGACTTGTGTCATCTGTCCAAATAACTTGATTATAGCCTTTTTCAACAGCTAATTGTGTTGGGTAAAATTGCGCAGCATAATTTCCACCAGCTTTTGCGAATCCAACGCCACCATTTGCAGCTCTTGCGTATTTTTCTTCGATTAAAACCTTTACTTTTCCGGCAAAATAAGCACCAGAAGGAGCAGTTGCAATTATAAACTTATATTCTGTTGCTGGTGATGCGTGAAAACCGTTTCCTGTAGCAAAAATAAAAGGTCTTATGTATAAAGAACTTCCCCCTTTTGTTGGTATCCAAGCGTTATCAATTTCTAATAATTTTTTTAAACCATTCATAAAGATATCTTCAGGAATTTGTGGAATTACAAGACGTTCTGCAGATTTATTTAAACGTTTATAATTGTCTATAGGTCTAAATAATAAAGCATTTCCTTGCGTATCTTTATAGGCTTTCATTCCTTCAAAAATAGATTGTCCGTAATGAAAAATTTTTGCAGATGGATTTAATTCAATAGAACCATAAGCTTTTATTGTTGGGTTTTGCCATTTTCCATCTTTATAATCACATACAAACATGTGGTCAGAAAAAACAGTTCCAAAAGGTAAATTGTTAAAATCTACTGAAGCTATTCTAGAGTTTTGAATAGGTTCTATTTTTATAGTTGAATTCATTCTGTATCAAAAATTTAATGCTGCAAAGGTACGTTTTTATCACGTTCTTAACGTAGAAATAATGGAGTATTATTGTTTAAATTCTTACATTTGTAGTAAATATGTTAAAATTAAATTGATGAAAAATCGATTAAAATAAATATTTTTTCTTCTGAATTTTACAGCCTATAAATAACAATTTTAAACAAGTTTTGTTCATAAAAAAAGAAATTAAAATAACAGCGGATGGTTCAACAACCATTCATTTGCCAGATTGGAATGAGAATTATCATTCTACTCATGGTGCAATTCAAGAAGCAAAACATGTTTTTTTAAAATATGGATTTGATGCAATTTCTAAAACAGAATTTTCTATTCTAGAGATTGGTTTTGGAACAGGGTTAAATTGTTTCTTAACTTTTTTAGAATCTTTAAAGAAAGAAAAAGTAATACATTATGTTGGAGTAGAAGCATATCCAGTAACAAAAGAAGAGGTTTCTAAACTAAATTATGTTTCAGAGTTAAAAGCGGAAAAGCAACAATTTTTTTTTGATGAAATGCATACGTGTTCTTGGGAAGAAAAAAATAAAATTTATTCTAATTTTTGGTTGACAAAAAGAAAGCAAAATTTTAAAGATATTTCTGATGTTAATCAATTTAATTTGATCTATTTTGATGCTTTTGGAGCAGAACATCAACCAGAATTATGGACAGTAATTATTTTTAAAAAAATGTTTGATGCGTTAAAATTAAACGGAATTTTAGTAACTTATTCTGCTAAAGGAAGCGTAAGAAGAGCATTGCAAGAAGTTGGTTTTTATGTTGACCGGCTTGATGGGCCACCAGGGAAAAGAGAAATGTTAAGAGGAACTAAAAAGATAAAATAATTTTTATAGTATGAAAGAAAAAAAGTTAGAATTTAGAAGATTAAGAGGGCGAAAAAAATCAAATCCAAAAAGAGGAATTATATTTGTTATATTATTAATAATTATAGTTTATATATGGATGAATGCTGAAGAATTCATCTCAAAAATATGGTCTTAAATTACTTTTTAAAAGTCCGTTCTTTCCATTGATAATTACTAAAAATTGATTTTAAAAAAATTAATATTGTAAAATATGGATACACAAAACTACTTTTAAGATAGGCTTTAAAATCAATCTTTTTATTTTCGAAAAGGGCCATTTTTTTTAGCAATAAATAATCAAACAAAAGCTTTAATAAAAAGTAAAAAATAAAAGTTTTAAAATTCATTATTTTTAATAAAACAAACAAAGGAGCAAATGCAATAATTGTGTTTCCTGCTAAAACAATAACTCCAATAATTTTTCCAACTACTAAATTATAATTTGCTGTTTTTGAAGCCCAGCGAATGCGTTGTTCAATAAGTTCAGGAAAAGAATTTACAGGAAATGTTTTTACAATTACATCTTTAGATTTTAAGTATTGAACTTTCTCTTTATAAAACCGTAAAAATTTTTCTAATAAGAAAATATCATCACCACTCGCAATAGCGTTATTTCCATCAAAACCATTTAGTTTTTCGAAAATATCTTTTCTGTACATTAAGTTAGCTCCATTAGCTAAAAACGGAGTTCTCAGCCCAAAACTGCTAATAGTTGTTGCTTGTAAACTCAAAAATTCTAAATGTTGAAATTGATGTAGAAATGTTGAATTTGCCTCATAAGAAACCGGAGCAACAATCATATTACAATTGTTTTGTTGAATGAAAGCGTCAATGGTTTTTAGCCAATTTTTTGGAAGTATGCAATCTGCATCTGTAGTAATAATCCAATTGTTTTTTGCGTCTTTTAACGCTGTTGTAATTGCATCTTTTTTCGGGGAATTAGAGACTCTTTTGTTGCTTAAAACTCTAATGTCTGGTCGAGCAGAGTTGAGACCTAAATGTGAGGCTTCTCGATTGCGCTCAAAGTAAAAATTGATAATTTCAATCGAATTATCTGTAGAATCATCATCAACAAAAAGAAATTCAACTAAGTTTTTTGAATACTTTAATTGCTGAATTGAATCTAATAATTTTGATAAGTTTTTAGCTTCATTTCTAAAAGGAATAATTACAGTAAAAGCAGTTTTATTTGAGGTAGTTGTGCTTTTAAATACGTTAACTTTATGATATCCAATAATAAATGCAAGAATGCAAACGATGTAGCTGTAAAACAGAATACTAATGAGAATCATTCTTTTTGTTGAAATAATTTATTAGAATTAAAAGTAAGCACAAAATAGCTTCCAACAATGCTAGGAAGTACAAAATTTAAAATCCACATTAATAAAACAATTGCTAAAATACTTGCTTCATTAATTTCATATAACGAAAAAATAAATAGCGCAACAGAGCCTTTTACAAGCACATCAAATAAAGACAACATCGGAATAATAGATGCAATTAAATATATGGAAAAAATACTCATTAACGCATCAACATAATTTATATTAACAGTAAAAGTCAACAATAAAAAATAAAATTGATGCGAAAAAATAAGAAATCGAAGTACAGAAAATAACACAACTTTTTGAAGTGTTTTTTTTTGAAAGCCTATTATAAAATTTTTAAAAGATTGTATTGAATATCCTTTAACAGTTAAGCCTTTCTTGTCTATAAACCAGATAATTATAAATAGTAGAATGAAAAAAAGTACAAAGAAAATTATATTTGTAAAATCAAATTCAATATTAAAATTAAAAAATAAATACAAGCAACCAATAATTCCAAAAAAGATTGTAGTAAATAGTTGAGATAAATTCCCAATAAGATTTAACGTTACAATTTTTTTTCCAAACGATTTTTTAAAATACAATGCTTTTGCTCCGTATTCTCCAATTCTGTTCGGAGTAATTAATGACGCAGTTAAAGAAGCCAAACTTTGAATTGCAGCTTCGTAAAAAGAAATTTTTTGTATTTGACTGACTAATAAATGCCATTTGTATATTTCGAAAAACCAATTAAAAAAAGTAAATAATAGTAGTAAAAGAACATTTTTTAATGAAAAAACATTGTTTTTAATCAAATTAGTATAAAAAACAGAAAAAGTTAGTTGCTCGTTTTCTGCTAGTTTTAAGTATATAAAATACCCAAAACCAATAACTATAAAAAGTTTGATAACGAGCGCAAAGAAATGCTTAGTTTTGTGTGAAGACGTTTTTTGCATTGATGCAAAGTAATAAATAATCGTTGTGAAAATGACAATCTAATAAATAATAAAACAATCTGCGATTGTGAAAACCGAAAAAATTATATTAGGAATTGACCCAGGAACTACAATTATGGGTTTTGGTGTAATTAAAATCATTGGTAAAAAAATGGAATTTATTCAAATGAACGAATTGATTTTAACCAAATACACCGATCATTATTTAAAACTAAAACTAATTTTTGAAAGAACTATCGAATTGATTGATACTTATAATCCAGATGAAATTGCTATCGAAGCTCCATTTTTCGGTAAAAATGTGCAATCGATGTTGAAGCTTGGAAGAGCGCAAGGAGTTGCAATGGCAGCAGGATTGTCAAGAGAAATTCCGATTACAGAATATTTGCCAAAGAAAATTAAAATGGCAATTACTGGAAACGGAAATGCGAGTAAAGAACAGGTTGCGTTGATGTTAAAATCATTGTTAGATTTAAAAACCTTACCAAAAAACTTAGATGCAACCGATGGTTTGGCAGCAGCCGTTTGTCATTTTTACAATGCAGGAAAAGTTGTTGGAGGTAAAAGTTATACAGGTTGGAGTGCTTTTGTGAAACAAAATCCTAAAAAATTAGGCAATTGACAATGAACAATAAACAGTTAACAATTATCATTAAACTGTGAATATTGTTAGATCGAAGTTCCTAAGAAATTTATTTTTGATAACTGATAACTGATAACTGATAACTGATAACTGATAACTGATAACTGATAACAGATCCATGTCCGGCATATACCTTCACATCCCGTTTTGCAAACAAGCTTGTTTTTATTGCGATTTTCATTTTTCTACTTCACTGAAAAAGAAAGATGAGTTGGTTTCTTGTTTGATAAAAGAGTTAGAAATTAGAAAAGACGAATTGCAAGACGAAACTATTGAAACCATTTATTTTGGTGGCGGAACACCGAGTTTATTATCGACAGATGAATTACAATCGTTGATTGGTGCTATCTATAAAAACTATAAAGTAATTGAAAATCCCGAAATTACTTTAGAAGCAAATCCAGATGATTTAATGTCAGTTCGAGCGGAGTCGAGAACTATTTTTGAAGATTATAAGAAAGTCGGAATTAATAGATTAAGCATAGGAATTCAATCTTTTTTTGAAGACGATTTAAAACTCATGAACCGAGCGCACAACGCAGAAGAAGCAAAGAGTTGTCTATCTGCTGCCATTGGCAGCTTTGATAATATTACTGTTGATTTAATTTACGGAATTCAGAATATGACAATCGAAAAATGGAAACAAAATTTACAAATTGTTTTTGATTTTGGAATCAATCATATTTCTAGTTATGCGCTAACAGTTGAACCAAATACAGCGTTAGATTCGTTTATTAAAAGCGGAAAATACCCACCGCTAAATGAAGAATTGGCAAAACAACATTTTGATGTTTTAGTTGAGGAAACAGAAAAGCAAGGATTTGTGCATTATGAGATTTCTAATTTTGGAAAAACAAATTTTTTCTCAAAACACAATACCAGTTATTGGAAAGGAAAAAAATATATCGGAATTGGTCCATCAGCTCATACGTTTAGCAAAACACATAGAAGTTGGAATGTTGCTAATAATACAAAATATATCAAATCAATTTTAGAAAATAAGTTGCCAAACGAAACGGAAGAGTTGTCAAAAAACGATCAGTTTAATGAAGCAGTTATGACTGGTTTGCGAACTATTTGGGGAGTTTCTTTAGCAGAAATTGAAGCTGAATTCGGAAGCGATTATAAAAACCAATTATTAGCATCCGCAGAAAAATTTATTCAACAAGATTTACTTGTCATTGCGAGAGAAACGAAGCAATCTTTTAATGATAAAGAGATTACTTCGTCGATTCCTTCTCGTAATGACATTGAATTTCTAAAAACTACAAAAAAAGGTAAATTTTTAGCAGATGGAATTGCATCAGATTTATTTATCCTGAACTAGTTTCAGGATCTGTCAATTAGTTACCTAAATTACATTGAACTAGTTTCAGGATCTGTTAATTAGTTATCTAAATTACATTGAACTAGTTTCAGGATCTGTTAATTAGTTACCTAAATCATATTGAACTAGTTTCAAGAATGGACAATACTTAGTTTTTGTACCTTTAAACCCTAACTTCAAAAAAAATGCTATGATTGAAGGTTGGTTATATATTCTGTCGAATAAAAATAGAACGGTTTTATATATTGGCGCAACAAAGAATTTAAAGAAAAGAATTGAACTTCATATAGAAGGAAAAGCTACAGAATTTACTAGAAAGTATAATGTGAATGAATTGCTGTATTTTGAAAAATATTCAAATTTTCATGATGCGTTTAAAAGAGAAAAACAATTGAAAAATTGGAAAAAAGATTGGAAATGGAATTTGATAAAATCACAAAATTTTCAATTAAAAAAAGTATATTTGGAATTGTAGTATCATAATTATAAGATGCTGAAATAAATTCAGCATAAACAAGCTCAGCATGAAAGCAATAATAGAATATAATTCAAGAAAGATAGAGGTTAACATATCTAATCCTTTAGATATTTCAATTCCTATTGATATGTCAAAAAAAAATGTAAATGCTTGGTATGTTGATGATCCAACCATTCTTCCAGTAGAATTTGAAGGAGAAAAAATCAAGGTTTCTGAAGGTGCAGTTGTAAACTTTAACAGCATTCATTTTAATCCACATTCGCATATTACACACACAGAATGTGTTGGGCATATTACAGAAGAAGCACATTCAGTTAATACCAATTTAAAATATTTTATTTTTCTTGCAGAAGTAGTTACAGTTGCGCCAGAAAGTAGAAATGGAGATTTTGTTATTTCAGAAAAACAACTAAAAACAGCATTAAAAAATAAAAAAAGAGACGCTATTGTAATTAGAACTTTGCCAAATTTATCTGATAAAAAAGAGATGCGTTATTCAAACACAAATCCACCTTATTTGTTAGAAGAAGCTGCAATTTATTTAAAAGAAAAAGGGATTAAGCATTTATTAATCGATTTACCTTCTGTAGATAAAGAAAGAGACGATGGTAAATTATTATCTCACAATGCTTTTTGGAATACTTCAGGAAAAATAAGAATGGATGCAACAATAACAGAGCTTATTTACGTGCCAAACTCTATTGAAGATGGTGAATATTTACTGAATTTAATGATTGCACCTTTTGAAAATGATGCAACGCCGAGTAAGCCTGTTTTGTATGAAATTATCAAATAATTTATGAAGAAAAAGAAGACAACAAAATATATTTTTTACGCAGTAATAGTTGTAGTAATTCTTCTAATAAAAGGTGCTGTGTATTCTGATATTCCTGTGGAAGTGTTGAAAGAGAAATACGCAAATGAACATTCTAAATTTATAGAAATCGACGGAATGCAAGTGCATTACAGAGATGAAGGAAAAGGAACACCAATTGTGTTAATTCATGGAACCGCTTCTTCATTACATACTTGGGATGATTGGACAAAAGAACTCTCAAAAAACTACAGAGTAATTAGAATGGATTTACCCGCTTTTGGTTTAACAGGGCCAAATTCTACCGGAGATTATTCAATTCAAAATTATACTCGATTTATAGATCAGTTTTTATCAAAAATCAATGTTGATACTTTCTATTTGGCAGGTAATTCTTTGGGAGGAAATATTGCCTGGGATTTTGCTGCCGAATATCCTAAAAAAGTTAAAAAATTGGTTTTAATTGATGCAAGCGGTTTACCAACAAATAAGCCACAACCTTGGATTTTCAGAATGGCAAGAACGCCAATTTTAAATTCACTTTTTTTATACATCACTCCAAAAGCGATCATTAAAGACAACATGAAACAAGTGTATGCAGATGATTCTAAAATAACGGATGTATTGATTACACGTTATCACGAAATGGCTTTGAGAATAGGAAACAGACAAGCTTTTATAGATAGAGCAAAAGTGGATTTTAACTTAGACGATACTGCAAATTTAGAGAAGTTAAAAAGTATTGAAACAGAAACGTTACTACTTTGGGGAGAAAATGATTTGTGGATTCCGTTAGATAACGGAAAACGAATGGACAGTTTACTGCCAAATTCTAAATTAGTAATTCTTAAAAACTCTGGTCATGTTCCTATGGAAGAAAACCCAGCAGAAAGTTTGGCTCTTTTGAAGGAGTTTATGGAGGCTCTCTAACGTTACGTTTAAGGATAGTGCGGTTTTGTAGTGAGGATTTTCCGAAGGAAAATCAGCAGCTAGCAAAAGCGCTATCCGTTTGGATTAAGGACTAAATTTAGCATTATTTTTATACACTGTTGCGTGTAGTGTTTTATTTAGTTTCCGTTTTCTATTCGCCAAGGTGGATTCAGTCGGTTTTCTCCTCCATAAAATAATATCAGTTGATTTCCGTCAACATCTTTTAGTCTCGCTTCTCTCCAAAGCCAACTTTGGTCAGTCGGTTTCAGGTCAAATTGAATTCCGTTCTGTTTCAATTGCTCAACTTGTTTATCAAGATTTTCACACTCAAAATACACATAAATTCCATCTCCTTGAGGTAATTTCTCCGTTTGATGAATCGAAAAAGTAGAGTTTCCATTTGGACATTCAAATCGTGCATAATGAGGAAGAGCTTTTACAATCAATTTCATTCCTAATTTTTCATAGAAGGGGATTGACTTTGTTAAATCTAATGACGGAACAGTTATTTGGTTTAAGTTCATTCTTTTTCAGTTAGGTTACATTACTCCCAATGTTAAGAATATGATTCCGTTTTAATGAATTATATTCAGAGTTAGCGAAGTTATCTAAAAACAAGTTTAGAAACAAGCTAAATTATTTTTCAAAACTACCGTATCTTTAACTCAAAGTTTATATCATGCACATAGAACAACTTAGAGAATATTGTATTTCAAAAAAAGGCGTTACCGAACATTTTCCGTTTGATGATGTTACGTTGGTTTTTAAAGTCATGGAAAAAATGTTTGCGTTGGTTGGTTTAAATTCTTGGGAAAAAGGAGAAACGAACATCAATTTAAAATGTGATCCAGATTGGGCTGAAGAGTTGCGTGGCGAATACGAAAGTATAAATGCAGGTTGGCACATGAGTAAAAAACATTGGAATACTGTTGCGTTAAACAACGATGTTTCTGATACTTTTGCTTTTGAGTTGATAGCTCATTCGTATGACTTGGTTGTAAAAGGATTGACTAAAAAGTTGAAAGATGAGTTAGAAAATCTTTAAATGTCATTCCGAAAAGAGGCACGATTGAGGAATCTCTCAAAAAGAAACTTATAGTTTTGTCATATCGAGCGGAGTCGAGATATCTAAAAGATTAATGTAAACTTCGAAACTTAGAAGGCGTAATTCCTTTGTTATCTTTAAATTTTCTATTAAAATTTGAAATATTTTTAAATCCAGATTTTTCAGAAACTTCAGCAATCAACGCATCATGATTTTTTAACAATCGACATGCATGTTCGATTCTAACTTCAATCAAAAATTGAAAATAGGTCTTATTGGTTCGCTGCTTGAAATATCTACAGAAAGCATTCGATGTCATATTAGAAATCTCTGCAATCGTAGCTAAATCAATCTCTTTATTGAAGTTATTCATGGTATATTCCATAATATTACTCATGCGTTTTCCTTGGTTATCAGAATATTTTTTCTGATAAATAAATTTAGATAACGGTTTCATTTCGGCGTTCAATAATTCACGAACAATTTTTAAGAAAATAATAAATCGCTCAAAATTTGATGCATTTTTTAAAGAAGAAAAGAGTTCTAAAATTTTAGTTTTAGTACTCGTTACAATTCCACCAGATTCACTTATTTTAAAAAGAGATTGCATTTCAGCAAAATCTCCCAATTCAAAAAAACCATCTCCGAAAGATGTTTTGGTAAAGAACAATGTTTGCATAAAAGAAGTTTTGCCAGAAGAAGTGTCGCTTTTAAAAACGTGTGGGACATTGCTTCCAATAATTAAAACATCTCCAGTTTTGTATTCATTTATAGAATCTCCAATCACCAAACTTCCTTCGCCTTGCACAATTGCGCATAATTGAATTTCTTCATGCTGATGTAGTTTATCATAAAAAAAAGCCCCTTTATCATCTTGATAAATCAATGCAACATCTTTCGACTTCGGAATTTTAAATGGTAAAACTTTCATCTGTGCTGAACTTGTTTCAGTATCTCACTTTTAATTAGTAATTGCACAAATATATGCTAAAATTAACTCTATAATAAAGTTCTTTATTAAAATTAAGTTAATAAAGTATTATATATCGATAATATAAGGAAATCAAAAAAGAGAAAACTGATGTAGCTTTGTAAAAAAACAAGTACAATGAACATACAATGGAATGGTGTGATGCCAGCAGTAACCACTAAATTTTCTGATGATGACACGTTAGATTTAGTAAATTTTGAAATAAACATCAAAGCACAATTAGATGCTGGTGTTAACGGAATTATTTTAGGCGGAACTTTAGGAGAAGCAAGTACTTTAACAGCAGAAGAAAAGAAAATTTTAATAGAAAAAACAGTAGAAATTGTAAAAGGAAAAGTTCCTGTAATTATCAACATTGCAGAACAATCAACCAAAGACGCTATTGAAGCGGCAAGATTGGCAAAAGAATACGGAGCCGAAGGATTAATGATGTTGCCTCCAATGCGTTACAAAGCTGATGATAGAGAAACAGTTACTTATTTTAAGAAAGTTGCAAATAGTACTTCTTTGCCAATTATCATTTATAACAATCCTGTAGATTACGGAATTGAAGTTACTTTAGATATGTTTGAGGAATTAGCTGAGTGTAAAAACATCCAAGCGGTAAAAGAATCTACCAGAGATATTTCAAACATATCGAGGTTTAAGAATCGTTTTAAAAACCGTTTTGCTCTTTTATGCGGAGTTGATACGTTGGCGTTAGAAAGTATTTTAATGGGAGCAGATGGTTGGGTTGCTGGTTTGGTTTGTGCATTTCCTGCTGAAACTGTGGCAATTTATAGCTTAGCAAAAGCTGGAAGAAATCTAGAAGCAATTGAAATTTATCGTTGGTTTTTACCTTTGCTAGAGTTAGATATTAATACTAAATTGGTACAAAATATAAAGCTGGCAGAAGTAGCAACAGGAATTGGAACAGAAAATGTTCGTGAGCCTCGTTTGCCTTTAATTGGTGAAGAAAGAAAAAAAGTTTTAGCAATTATAGAAGACGGATTAAAAACAAGACCAACATTGCCAGCGTATAAAAATTTGTAAATTAATTTGGGTGTTCCCTAAAGGTCGTGCTTTCGGCAGTCGCTTTTTTTACGTGTAAAAAAAAACAAACACATAAAAAAGAGCTTCAACAAATGCCTCAATCACTAACACAAAACAACTAACTACAAAGAAAAATAGTAGATAAAATCATGTTAGAAATTAGACCAACATGCGAAAACTGTAATAAATCATTGCCATTTGATTCTCAAGAGGCAATGATTTGTACGTTTGAATGCACCTTTTGTAAAGAGTGCGTAAATACAGTTTTACAACATGTTTGTTCCAATTGTGGCGGTGATTTTACACAACGGCCAATCAGACCAAAAGCATTATTAGAAAAATATCCAGTATCAACAAAAGTGGTGTTTAAACCCGTTGATATAGCATCACATTTAAAAAGAATCCAATCAAAATGATAACAGGAAAAAATTATATAGGAAATCAACTTTCTGCAACAGGAACAAAAACATTTGCAACGTTTAACCCACAAACAAATACAGAAAATGCCTTTGTAATTACTGAAGCAACATCAAAAGAAATACAACAAGCAACAGTATTAGCTGCACAAGCATTTCAAATCTATTCTAAAAAATCAGGAAAAGAAAAAGCTGTTTTTTTAAGAGCAATTGCTGAAGAAATTGAAGCATTGGGAGAATCGCTGATTCAAATGTATTCTTCAGAATCTGGGTTACCAGCAGGAAGAGCAATGGGAGAAAGAGGTAGAACAGTTGGACAATTAAGAGCTTTTGCAACTCACGTTGAAGAAGGTTCTTGGGTAGAAGCAACAATTGATACTGCGCAACCAGAAAGAAAACCAATGCCAAAAGGAGATTTACGTAAAATGCATATTCCTTTAGGACCAATTGTAGTTTTTGGAGCAAGTAATTTTCCGTTAGCGTATTCTACTGCTGGCGGAGATACCGCAGCAGCTTTAGCAGCAGGATGTCCGGTAATTGTAAAATCGCATCCTATGCACGCAGGAACTGGAGAATTAGTTGCGTCGGCCGTAATAAAAGCTGCTAAAAAAACTGGAATGCCAAACGGCGTATTTTCTAATTTAAATAGTAGCGGAATTGAAGTTGGACAAGCATTAGTGCAAGATCCGAATGTAAAAGGAGTTGGATTTACAGGAAGTATTCGAGGAGGTAGAGCCTTGTTTGATGCCGCAGCAAAAAGATCAGAACCAATTCCGGTTTTTGCTGAAATGGGTAGTATAAATCCAGTAGTATTTTTACCAGAAGCATTAAAAGAAAAAGCTACAGATTGGGCAAAAATTTATGCAGGTTCAATTACTTTGGGATCAGGACAATTCTGTACAAATCCTGGATTGTTACTAGGGATTAAAGGAAATGGATTGAATAAATTTGCACAAACTTTGGCAGAAGAAATTGTAAAAATTGAACCAACTTGTATGTTGCATCCAAATATTGTTGGAGCATACAATGGCAATAAAGCAAAAGCAATTTCTCAAAATGGAATTGAAGTATTAGCAGATTTTTCTGGTGATGTTAAAAGCAATTATGGGCGTCAGATAGTTACTAAAGTTGATGGAAAAATATTTTTAGAAAATCCAACTTTACATCACGAAGTATTTGGCCCGTTTTCTTTATTAGTTGAATGTGAAAATGAAGCACAATTAGAACAAATTTTACACCAATTAGAAGGGCAATTAACAGGGACAATTATCGGAACTGAATCTGAGCTTTCTTCAAATTATGGAATTATATCTGCATTACAAAATAGAGTTGGAAGAATTATTTTTAATGGCGTTCCAACAGGAGTTGAAGTATGTCCGTCTATGCAACACGGAGGTCCATATCCGGCATCAACAGATTCAAGATTCACTGCAGTTGGAGTAGATTCTATAAAACGTTGGGTTAGACCATTTAGTTTTCAAGCTTGGCCAAATAATTTATTGCCAAACGAGTTGAAAAACGAAAATCCATTACACATTTTAAGAAATGTAAATGGAGTAAAAACAACAGATAAAATATAACATATGAAAATCATAAAACTCTTTGGATTTTTAGTATTAGTAAGCTTTGTAGCTTGTAAAAAAACTTCTTCAAGCGAACAACTAAAATTGTTAATTGCTACTTATGAAAAGCATAGAGAATATGATTTTAAAAGAAATGAATCTGTAGAAAACACCATTAAATATTATCAAGCTGAAGCGGAATTTGCTAAAAATCTAAAAGTAGAATTACAGCAAGTTGCAACAAAAAACCTGTCTGAAACGGATAAAATTTCGCAAGAGTTATTGCTTTTTGTTTTACAAGATAAAATAGATACGCATACATTTAAAATGTACCTAAATCCAATTACAAACGAATCTGCTTTTCATTTGAATTTAAGTAAAATGGCAAACCGTACTTTTAAAAACAAAAAACAAGTAAAAGAGTATTTTAAACAATTAGAGAATTTACCAAAACGAGTAGATTATAATATTGCACTTTTAAGAGCTGGAGTAAAAAAAGGGATTTCGCAACCAAAAGCGGTTTTTAACGAGTACGAAAAAACCTATGATAAACATATTGTTTCTGATGTAACTAAAAGTGAATTTTATAAACCATTTTATAAATTGCCAACGTTGTTATCCTCAGCATTAAAAGATTCAATTCTTGGAGCAGCAAAAGTTAGTGTCCAAAAAAATGCCATAAATCAGTATAAGAAAATTAAAACTTTTTTTGAAGATGAATATTTTCCGAACACCAGAAAAGGTTTGGGAGTTTCTACCACTCCAAACGGAAAAGAATTTTATCAAAACAGAATTAATTATTACACAACAAGTACAAAATATACAGCAGAAGATATTCATCAAATTGGGTTGAAAGAAGTGGCTAGAATAAAAGCCGAAATGGAACAAATTATCAAAGATTTAAAATTCAATGGCACGTTTGCAGAATTTCTAAAATTTTTAAGAACGGATGATCAGTTTTATGCAAAAACCCCAAAAGAATTACTAATGTTTGCAAGAGATATTGCAAAAAGAATTGATGCAGAATTGCCTAAGTTTTTTAAAACATTACCAAGAAAACCCTACGGAGTAGTTCCTGTTCCTGCTGCAATTGCACCAAATTATACTGGCGGAAGATATTCGGGCTCTAGAAGTGAAACTTCGGCAGGTTTTTATTGGGTAAACACCTATAATTTACCAAGCAGAACTTTATATACAATTCCGGCTTTAACAGCGCACGAAGCTGTCCCAGGACATCATTTACAAATGTCTTTGAATAACGAATTGCCAAAAACAATTCCGCAATTTAGAAGAAATTTATATTTATCAGCATTTGGAGAAGGTTGGGGATTGTACTCAGAATATTTAGTTGATGAAATGGGGATTTATACAACTCCGTACGAAAAATTTGGTCAATTAACGTATGAAATGTGGCGAGCTTGTAGATTGGTTGTTGATACCGGAGTGCATGCAAAAGGATGGACACGCCAGCAAGTATTAGATTATTTGGCAGAGAATACAGCGCTGTCTTTACATGAAGTGAGAACAGAAACAGATCGTTATATTTCTTGGCCAGGACAAGCATTGTCTTATAAAATGGGAGAAATTAAAATACGTGAAATGCGAAAAAAAGCGGAAGCTGAGTTAGGCGAAAAATTTAATATTCGAGATTTCCATGAAGTAATTTTAGAAGAAGGAACTGTAACATTATCCATTTTAGAAAATAGAATACTTAAATATATTGATGCTAAAAAAAATGAGTAGAAAAACGTTTTTTTGTGTGGATGCACATACGTGCGGAAATCCGGTAAGAGTTGTTGCTGGTGGCGGACCAAACTTGGTTGGTAAAAACATGAGTGAAAAGCGTCAGCATTTTTTAAAAGAATACGATTGGATCAGAAAAGGATTGATGTTTGAACCTCGAGGACATGACATGATGAGTGGAAGTATGTTGTTTCCACCACACAATCCAGAAAACGATTTCGCTATTTTATTTATAGAAACTTCGGGTTGTTTGCCAATGTGCGGACACGGAACTATTGGAACAATTACAATCGCCATTGAAGAAGGATTAATTATACCAAAAGTTCCTGGAAAAATTAAAATGGAAGCACCGGCTGGTTTGGTGAATATTGAATACGGACAAACAGGTAAAAAAGTAGATTGGGTAAAATTAATCAATGTAAAAAGTTATTTGGCAGCAGAAAATTTAACAGTTGATTGCCCAGAATTAGGAGAAATTACTTTTGATGTTGCGTATGGTGGAAATTATTATGCAATTGTAGATCCACAAAAAAACTTTTCTGGCGTGCACGATTTTACTGCAAGTAAGATTATTCAATATTCTCAAGTTGTTCGAGATCGAATTAATGAGAAATATCCAGATTTGTTTATTCATCCAGAAAACGACACCATTAGAGATGTAACACATTTACTGTGGACAGGCAATCCGATTGATCCAACATCATCTGGAAGAAATGCTGTTTTTTATGGCGATAAAGCAATTGATAGAAGTCCGTGCGGAACAGGAACATCAGCAAGAATTGCACAATTACACGCAAAAGGAAAATTAAAAAAAGGAGAACAGTTTATCCACGAAAGTTTTATCGGAAGTAAATTTATAGCTTGTGTAGAAGAAGAAACAACATTAAATGGAAAACCTGCAATTATTCCAAGTATTAAAGGTTGGGCAAAAATTTATGGATATAATACGATTATAATTGATGATGAAGATGATCCGTACGCACATGGGTTTCAAGTAATTTAATTCAAGATTTTAGTATAAAAAAAGTGCAAAAGAAATGAGTAAAAAAGTAGTAATTATTGGTGGTGGAATTATAGGGTTATGTGCTGCTTATTACCTTCAGAAAGAAGGACATCAAGTTACTGTAATCGATAAATCAGATTTTACAAATGGAGCTTCTTATGTAAATGCGGGTTATATTACGCCAAGTCATATTATTTCTTTGGCTTCACCAGGAATTATTACGCAAGGAATAAAATGGATGTTCAATGCTAGCAGTCCGTTTTATGTAAAACCAAGATTAGATTCTGACTTTTTAAAATGGGCGTGGGCGTTTAAAAAATCTGCCAATGCAAAAAAAGTAGCAGCTTCAATTCCCGTAATTAAAGACATTAATTTATTCAGTAGAGATTTGTATGAAGGTTTAAAAGCTTCTGATGATTTTGATTTTCATTACGAACGAAAAGGCTTGATGATGTACTATCAATCAGATAAAGTTGGTGAGCACGAATGGAAACTTGGCGAAAAAGCTTTAAAAGTAGGATTACACGCAGAGCATTTAACAACTATTGAGGCTATTAAAAAGTACGAGCCAAATGCAAATTTAAATGTAAAAGGCGCAGTTTATTTTGATTGTGATGCACATATGACTCCGTCAGATTTTATGCCAGAAATGATTACATATTTAAAAACGAAAGGCGTACAAATATTTTCAAATGAAGAGGTAAAAGACATTGTGGTTGTAAATCAAACAATTAAAAGCGTTGTTACAAATAAAGCTAGTTTTGAAACCGATGAAGTTGTAATGGCAGCAGGAAGTTGGAGTTCTTTATTGACAAAGAAATTTGGCATTAACATACCAATTCAAGCAGGAAAAGGATATCGAATTAATGTAGAAAGAGAAACTAAGATTACGATTCCGGCTGTATTGTGCGAGGCAAAAGTTGCCGTAACCCCAATGAATGGTTTTACACGTTTTGCTGGGACGATGGAAATAGGAGGAATCAATCATAAGATAAATCCAGTTCGAGTAAACGCAATTGCAACTGCTGCAGAGAAATTTTATAATGAACTAGAAATTTTACAAAAAGAAAAAGATACAGCAGAATGTGGTTTGCGTCCATGTTCTCCAGATGGCTTGCCATATATTGGAAAATCATCAAAATGTAAAAATTTAACAATTGCAGCTGGTCATGCAATGATGGGTTGGAGTTTAGGGCCAGCAACTGGGAAATTGGTTTCTGAAATTATTTCAGGTAAAAAAATAAGCTTAGATTTAAATCCGTTTCATCCAGATAGAAAATTTTAACAGGAAGTATCAGCAATAATTCTCCATTCGCCATTTGCATTTCCAACTTTACGTTTTAAATAATATTCTCCCATAACAAAATAAGCGTTTTTATTAATCTTTGAAATATGATTAATTTTAAAATTTAAAGTCCCTGAATAATAAGAAGTTGGATACCCTTTTTTGTAATTAGTCAAGGTTTTATCCCAACCAAACGTAACACCATTACTACCATAAAATTTTAAAGAATCAGATTTCCAATAACCTTGCATAAATCCTTCTAAATCGTGTTTAGGCCAAGCAATTTGTTGTGCGTCT
This sequence comes from uncultured Flavobacteriaceae bacterium, assembly GCA_963974245.1. Taxonomy (GTDB): domain Bacteria; phylum Bacteroidota; class Bacteroidia; order Flavobacteriales; family Flavobacteriaceae; genus Polaribacter. Next base: position 265,733 of record CAXBBY010000002.1, read on the forward strand.
ATAATTGCTAAAATGTCTTTTTTGCCCTGTTCTTCAGTTGAGGTTGTACAAGAAGAAAGGATCAAAAAAGCTGCAATAAGAAATAGTATTTTTCCCATAATTAATTGTTTTGATTAATGACAACTACATGTTGGAATCGTAAAACTATTGGTTTCTAAATTTAAAGGAACTCCTTGATTGTAGTTTCCACTTTCCCAATAAAAAGAGCTTCTCTTTTTGTTGTAATTTCCAATCTCATTCATAGTACTTGTATCATACAAACGTCCATTAATCATGGTGTAAGAAATTGTATTTGTATGTTGAATATTCTCTAACGGGTTTTTATCCATGATAATTAAATCGGCTAACTTTCCTTTTTCTAATGATCCAATTTCGTCATCCATTCCTAAATAATCTGCTCCGTTAATTGTAGCTGAAATTAAAGCTTCATGATTAGACATTCCGCCTTGTTGCAACATCCATAATTCCCAATGTGCACCCAATCCTTGTAATTGTCCGTGAGCACCAACATTAGCTTTTACACCTAATTTTGACAATGCAGTTACACTTTTTGAAGTCAATATATGTCCATTGTTATATTCTTCATCCGGAATCATTATTCTGTGTCTTGAACGTGGATCTACAACATGTCTAGGTGTATATTTTAGTAGTTTTTTATTTTCCCAAACATTAGATTTTTGATACCAATAATATTCACCACTCATTCCTGCATAATTTACAACCAAGGTTGGTGTGTACCCTGTTTTGCTGTTTTTCCAAAGAGATTGAACATCTTTGTAAAGTGGAGCAACTGGAATATTGTGTTCAATTCCTGTATGACCATCAAAAATCATACTCATATTTACAAAGAAATTTGAACCTCCTTCAGGAACCACATTTACGCCTAATTCTTTTGCTGCTTGCATAATTTGCTGACGTTGTTCTCTTCTTGGTTGATTGTAACTTTTAACTGATTTTGCTCCAAAAGCTTTTGTTCTAGCAATGGCAAAACGTGCGTCATCTAAGCTATTAACAACTGCTTTAAAATCTCCTTCTGCACCATATAAAATAAATCCAGTTGAAAACATTCTTGGTCCAACAGTTTTGCCGCTTTTTTGTAGTTCCTCTAAAGTAAATGCTGCCGCTGTATTTACAGAAGGATCATGAGAAGTTGTAACTCCATATGCCAAGTTTGCATAAAATTGCCAATGTTTTTGTGTGCTTAATCCATTTCTGAAAGCTCCAACATGTGCATGAACATCTACAATTCCAGGCATAATTGTTTTGCCTTTCATGTTGTAAACTTTAGCATCAGAAGGAATGCGTATTGAACTAGATTTTCCTATTTTTTCAATCTTATTTTTATAAACAACAATGGTTCCGTTTTCAATAACTTCATTTCCTTTCATCGTAATCAATCGCGCATTTGTAAATGCAATTCTACCTTCAGGAACATCCGATTTTGCAGTCAATCCAATTTTAATTCTGTTTCCAGAATCTGCAATTAAATTAGTCTTCGCAAACGGATTTGTAGTATTGTTTACAATAGATTTAGTAAAATATTCATCACCCAATGTCCAATGAACTTTATTGCTTTCTTTTGACCAATGTAAATTGATTCCTGCGTTTTTAGATAAACTTTCAACTTTAAATGATTTTGTATTTCCATCTAAATTGATTTCACTTCCGTTATGTACAAATGGAGCAATATATAATTTGTGTAAGTGGATAAATGAAATCCATTTAAAATCTTTACTTGGTACTAATTTATTGGCTAGTTTTGACACAAAATGGCTTCTTTCATTTTTTCCATTTAAGTCAATACTTTTTAAACGTTTTGTTAAGCCACCCATAAAAGAACCTCCAGATTGGAAGAAAATTCTTTTGTTATTTGGTGAAAATATTGGAAATTCTCCACGGTCAGCAATCTTTTTCAAACTTTTCCCATTAGTATTTACAATATAAATTCCTGTTTTTTTAGAGTAATCAAACCCTTGATCTCCATTTCCACCTTCTTTTCTGTAAACAATTTTAGTTCCAGAATTATCATAAGAAGGAGTTCTATAAATTCCTTTTTTAATAGTTAATTTTTGCAAGCCAGTTCCGTCGGTGTTAATAGTATAAATCGCCCCCAAATTTTCATCATTCCAAGTAACAAACACTATTGATTTTCCGTCAGGAGAAAAGGTTGGTTCAGCTTCAAAGTCTGTTAAGTTTGTGATTCTTTTAGGAGTTCCGTTTGGTAATTCTTTTTTATAAATATGACCCAAAGATGTAAATATAATCCACTTTCCATCAGATGAAGTTTTTACGTCCTTAATCATTTTTGAAGTAAAATTTTCTTCAAAAACTTTTCTTTTTACACGATGTGTTTTTGCTAGTTTTATTTTTTCATTTACCTGAAAAGGAATGGTTGTTAGTTGTTTTGTATCGATATTTATTTTGTTGATTTTTCCTCCGGCCCAAAAAACAATTTCAGTATCATTATTTGTAAATGTAAAATAAGGATATACACCAAAAACCGCCCAAGCTTCTTGTTGATCTTTGTTTAAATCATAATATAAAGGCCATTCTTTTCCGGTTTCTAATTCGTGAATATATAAAACCGATTTTGTTCTTACACGTTTTACGAATGCCAATAATTTTCCGTTTTTAGAAACTACAGGTCTTGCGGCTCCACCAGGTCCACCAGTAATTTGTTTTATTTTTCCTGTTTTAAAATTGTATTGCTTTATAATATAAATCTGTTTGTTAGGGTCTTTATTGTACTGAAAAAAACCTCCAGGATACATATCTTCTGCAAAATATAAATATTTTCCGTCTGATGAAATCGAGGGGTCATTTACATCTTGTTGATCATTTTTTCTTTTGGTTAACTGTAATCCTGCAGAACCAGAAAGTGGATATTGCCACATTTCTCCGGCTCCAACTGATCGAGTAGAAGTGAAGTGTTTTCTAGCAACTAAAGATTTACCGTCTGGTGTCCACACCGCATTGTTTAGCAACCTGAATTTTTCTTTGGTAATTGATTTTGCATTTTTCCCATCAGCGGTCATTATCCAAATATTATTTCCTCCTTCTGCATCACTAGTAAATGAAATATATTTTCCGTTTGGACTAAATCTTGGTTGTACCTCATATGCCAAACCAGCACGTAAAATAGTTGTTTTTCCTCCAGAAATGGGCATTTTGTATATGTCTCCTAATAAATCAAATACAATGGTTTTTCCATCTGGACTCACATCTAAGTTTATCCAAGTTCCTTCATTGGTATTTAAAGTAAACGAATTGTATTTCCAATCATTATGAGGATTATTGACATCCCATTTGGCGCTTTTTTTTGTTGTTTTCTTCTGAGAAAAAGAAGTTAAGGATAAAGAGAAAGCGATTAGTACAAAAAGAATTTTACGCATAACATTCTGGTTTTGATTATTAATGGTTATAAATGTAAGATTTATATTTTAATTTTTCAGAAAATCACTCAAACGTGCATAAGTCATTAATTCGAGGATAGTTTTGAATGAAGATAGTAGTATAGTTAGTTTACCTTAACCGAAGCCGAAAAGCTCAAGATTACAAAACGGTGATTGATTTTTAAAATGTAATTTAAATGCTGTTTACTTTATAAAATAAGCTTTCATAATATAATCTACTTTCGGAAATTTTTCTCTTAAATAGGCATTGCCAAATTGAGAAATAGAATCTTGTTTTCTTCCTAATGTATCTCCGTAACCATCATAAAACTTTAAAACATTTTCTTTCCCTGCAATTACTTTTGCAATTACTGGAAAACCTTTTACACCAGAATATTCTAATTTGTCTAACCTGTGATTGTCTTTTAAATTGATAAAAATTTGATTAGATCTCGTCTTCACTCCACCTCTAGCAAATGCAATTGACATCACTTCATTTTTTGCTAATACTGGCTCGTCATCAATTCCGTATTTTCTCCAATTGTTGTTGATAACAGAATCATTATGAATTCCGAATTGAGCAACAAAATTTGGCACAACCCTAAAAATTGCAACATCATCATAATAGCCATTTTTGATCAATTGATATAATCTATCAACGCCTTTTGGGGACCAAGCTCTTCTGGCAACAATATCAAAATTTCCTTTTGTGGTTTCAAAACGAGCTTTAAAAGTGTTAGGTGCTTCTGCCTTTAACCATTTTTGATTGAATTTTTTTGGCGCGCAAGATGCTATTAAAACGATGCTTATAAGGATTAGTATTCTTTTCATTTTAGAAAAATTTATTGGTTCGTTTTTTGATATTAACAAATGTATGAAAAAGAATTTTTTAAAATAATTAAGCTCTACACTTGTAGAATCAAATTTTATTTCTACATTTGTAGAGTTAATTCTAAAAACATAGAGCAATGCAATTATCAAAATCCGAAGAACAACTAATGCAATATTTATGGAAACGTAATACAGCTTTTATGAAAGATTTATTAAATGATTTTCCGAAGCCAAAGCCAGCAACCACAACTGTTGCAACGTTGTTAAAGCGTATGAATGACAAAGGGTTTATTGATTATAGATTGTACGGAAAATCGAGAGAGTATTTTCCTTTAGTGAAGAAAACAGATTATTTCTCAAAGCATGTAAACGGATTAATTAAGAACTTTTTTAATGATTCTGCTCCGCAATTTGCTTCGTTTTTCACATCAGAAACTAATTTATCGAAAGAAGAATTAGAAGAATTACGCACTATTATAGATCAACAAATTAAAAAGAAATAAGATGTTACTATATTTATTAAAGACAACTTTTTGTTTGCTGCTATTTCTAGGTTTTTATTACTTAGTGTTAGAAAAAGAAAAAATGCACAGATTTAACAGATTCTATTTATTAGGAAGTATTGTTTTTGCATTTCTAGTCCCTAGTTTTATAATTACCGTTGCTCCTACAGAATTTGTTGAACCTATTGCACAAGAACTTATAATTAATCAAGCAGATGCAATAAATGCAGTAAATGAAATATCTTATCAAAGCTATTTGGTTGGGCTATATCTATTAATCACCTTTTTATTATTTACTTATTTTGGAAAAAACATACATAAAGTACTATCAAAAACAAGAAGGAATGAAAAAATTAGCTATTATTCTGCAACGATAATACTGTTAAAAGAAAAGGTTTTACCACATACCTTCTTAAGGTACATCTTTATCAATAAAGAAGAATTCAAAAACGATAACTCAGAACAATATATTTTAACACATGAGTTAGCGCATGTAAAACAAAAACACTCTTTAGATGTACTCTTTATTGAATTGCTGCAGATTGTATTTTGGTTTATTCCAATATTTAAATTTTACAAAAAAGCAGTACAGTTAAATCATGAATTTCTAGCTGATGATGCTGTAATAAAACTACATGAAAACATAACTGAGTATCAACATTTGTTATTAAAAACAACTGCTCAGAACAACAATATTTACTTGGCCAGTAATTTAAATTATTCACTCACTAAAAAAAGATTACTTATGATGACAACACCGAGTTCCAAAACAAAAATCTTATTTAAAAAACTAGCAATTATACCGCTTATAACTGGATTCATTTTTGCCTTTTCACAAAAAGTTGAGGCTCAACAAAAGAAACAAAAACCTCAAGTAATTGAAGTTAAAAAACAAGAAAAGAGTCTTTCTCGCAAAGGTATGAAAGAGTATCAAAAATTATTTGATACTGCAAAAAAATCAAATAACATTTACAAACAAAAAGATGTTATTAAAATGATCGCCTTATATAAAGAAATGTCAAAAAAACAGCAAAACACAGTAACAGACATTAGAAAAATAATTCCGCCACCACCGCCAAAAATGGATCTTGTTTTTACCTATAAAAAATTAGCAGACAGAATACAAAGAACAAGCAAAAACAGAAAAGCAAATGTTGTGTATTTAAAAGAATTATATAGCAAAATGAATGCATCTCAAAAGAAGCTAGTAACAAAACCTTCTAGGGTTCTTCCACCGCCGCCGCCAAAACCTGTAAAAATTAAAGTAAAAGAAATTGAAGAAACTCCTAAAGTTATTGAAGTAAAGGAATTGGAAGAAGTTGAAGAAATTGTAATTGAAGAAGAAATTGAAATTATTGAGGTAGTAGAAACTCCAATAATAAGAGAAGTTGAAGAGGTTATTGAAGTAAAAGAACTAAAAAAAATAGCTGAGACTATTGTTGAAGAAGTTATAGAAATAAAGGAAGTGGAAGAAATTGTCTTAATAGAAGAAATAAATAAAAAGCTAGAAGAGTACAAAGAGAAACAAAGAATTAAATTAATTCCACCGCCTCCACCTTTAAAAAAGAATGCTACAAAAAAGGAAATCAATAGGTACAACAAAGCTTACAAATTGTGGAAAATAAAAATTAAAAAATCACCACCGCCTCCACCTCCAAGAAAACAACAATAATTTAAAGCCACTCAAAACTGAAACAAATTCAGCATAAATGAGTGGCTTTTTTATGTAACATATTCTTTAAAGTATCGTTCTAATAATAAATACATGAATATCACTTCGAGTAATTTTAGATTTCATGAGAAAATTGTATCGAGAAGTCTTAATTAATAGTTCTCGATACAAACTTTTTCGTTCCTCATAAATTCACTCGAACTGACACAAAACAACAACTATGTTAAAACGATTTTTTCTTTCTTGCTCTGGTGTAGATACTACTATTATTAACGATTGCTCTAATGGAGAACAAAACAAGTATGTCGGAATTGGCGCCACCGTTTTCTTTACATCTATTATGGCTACAATTGCAGCGAGTTATGCTTTGTTTACTGTTTTTGACAATTACTTTATTGCCGGAATTTTCGGAATCATTTGGGGGTTATTGATTTTTAATTTAGATCGATTTATCGTTTCAACAATTAAAAAGAGAGACAATAAATGGAAAGAATTTGCACAAGCAACTCCACGGATTATCTTGGCGATTATTATTGCCGTTGTTATTTCTAAACCGCTGGAATTAAAGTTATTTGAGAAAGAAATCAATCAGGTTTTATTAACAGAAAAAAACCAAATGACCTTAGATAATAAAGTTCAGATTGCAAAACAATACACGCCAGAAATTAAACAAACCAATGAAGAAATAGCGTCACTAAAAAATGAAATTATTACTAAAGAAAACGAAACTGATGCTTTGTACGAAACCTATATTTCTGAAGCAGAAGGACGAAAAGGAACATTATTGATTGGAAAAGGACCTGTTTACACTGAAAAAAGACAAAAACACGACGCTGCTTTGGTAGAATTAAAAGATTTAAAAATTGCAAACAGAAATAAGATTCAACTTAAAGAAGCGCATTTGGCAAGTTTGGTTACTTCACAAAAAAATCAAGAATCTAAAACACAACCTATCATTACCAATTTTGATGGATTAATGGCACGAATTAATGCCTTAGGAAAATTGCCTTTTATTCCTTCATTTTTTATTTTCTTGTTATTTTTGGCAATAGAAACTTCTCCAATTTTAGCAAAACTAATCGCTCCAAAAGGCGAATATGATTATAAATTAGAAGACGAAGAAAGTGCCATTAAAAACTGGGTTGCTCAAAAAGTAGATCAACGAAACGAATTGCTAAACACAGATATTATCATTAATAAAAAAGTATATGAAGATATTTCTGAAGAAGAAGAAATCTACAACTATAAAAGAAAAAAAGCACGCGAATTGATGCAATTACAAGCAGATTCTTTTTATAAAAAACAGCAAAAAATGTTGTAATGTCTATATAACGTCATTACGAGTGTAACGAAGTAATCTCTCAATAGATTAAGAGATTGCTTCAGTCATACTTCTTTCGCAATGACAATTTATTTTTTATCTCTCTTACTCTTTTTCAGACATTTTCTTTACATAATCTGTAATAATTACTATTTGTGTTGGACCTACTTTTCCTTCAATAAACTTAGCATTTTCGTGATCTAAAGAAATTCTACGAACCGCTGTTCCTTGTTTTGCAACTAAACTAGAACCTTTTACTTTTAAATCTTTTATCAATACTACAGAATCTCCTGCTTGTAAAATTGCTCCGTTTGCATCTCTATGAATAATTTTTTCACTATCATCTAAATGATCTCCAGATTCTTTAGCAAAACGCAAATCTGCATCTTCTAGATACAGCATATCTAACATATCTTGCGGCCAACCTTCGTTTCTTAACCTGGATAACATTCTCCAAGCAATCACTTTTACAGCTCTGTGTTCGCTCCACATAGAGTCGTTTAAACAACGCCAATGATTTGCATCCGTGTTTTCTGGATTTTCAATCTGATTAACACAAGTTTCACAAGCAAGTAAACTTCCGTCAACTCCACTACCACCAACAGTAGAAGTTGGTTTTACTTCATAAATTGATAAATTATCTTTTGAAGTACATAATTCGCATTGACTTCCGCTTCTTTCTTCTAAATCTTGTTGTAAACTCATAATTGTATTTTTGTTGATGTTAGCAAAAGTAATGAATAGTAGATTAAATTAAGCGTCATTACGAGGAAGAATAACGAAGTAATCTCTAAAAATAAAATAAGATTGCTTCGTAAACTCGCAATGACAAACTATTCTATTTCTAGCGAAGTAAACTGAAACGAATCTCCATTAAACAAACCTTTATCACTTAATTTTAAAGACGGAATTACCAACAACGCCATAAAAGACAAACTCATGTAAGGCGCTCGTAATGTACTTCCCATTTTCTTTGCCATTTTATCTAATTCTGCGTACGATTTCCCGATTTCAATTGCTGATTTATCACTCATAATTCCGGCAACTGGCAACGAAACAATTTTTTCTTCGGATGTCGTTACTGCACAAACACCACCTTTATTTTTAATAATTAAATTTACGGCTTTAGAAATTGCTTCATCCGAAACTCCAACGGCAATAATGTTATGAGAATCATGACCAACAGAACTTGCAATAGCACCTTCTTTAATTCCGAAATTTTTGATAAATGCAATTGAAGGTTTAGCATTTTTATATCGATTTACAACCGTCATTTTTAAAACATCGTTATCAATATTAGAAACTAAGTTTCCTTCTTTTATTAATGATTCTGCTTTTATTTCATTAGTTACTAATTCGCCATCCAAGGCTTCTATAACTCTTATCTTTTTTGCCATTGATTTAAACTCAAAATCAGAACTATTTTTAAAATCCGTATTAAAATTATTGAGCACTTCAAAATCAACAGATTTTACAAATGATTGTCCATTTTTAGCAACTAACTCGCCATTTATATAGGTTTCTAACACTTTAAATTTTTGCAAATCTTCAACGACAATAAAATCTGCAAAATCATCTTTTTGCAACAAACCAACATCTAAATTATAATGTTTTACCGGATTTACACAAGCAACTTGTAACACCTCAAAAATATTCATTCCCTTTGCAATTGCACGTTCACACAATTGATTGATATGACCTAATAATAAATCATCTGGATGTTTATCATCAGAACAAAATAGCATGTTTTCAAAATGTTCTGGTAATAAATCAATCAACGCTTCAAAGTTTTTTGCAGCACTTCCTTCTCTGATAATTACTTTCATTCCTTTCTGCAACTTTTCTTGCGCTTCATCAAACGTAAAACATTCGTGATCGGTAGAAATTCCCGCAGCAATATATTTAGAAACATCGTTTCCTCTTAAACCTGGCGCATGACCGTCAATAGGTTTTTGATTGTTTTTTGCATGTTGAATCTTTTTTAAAACCTCTTCATCATCAAACAAAACTCCTGGATAATTCATCATTTCTGCCAAGTATTTAATATCAGGATTTTCCATCATCAACTTAATATCATCTGAATCAATTATTGCTCCAGCACTTTCAAAAGATGTTGCGGGCACACAAGATGGTGCTCCAAAATTAAATTTTAACGGAACTTTCTTTCCGTTTTCAATCATAAAATCAACACCTTTTACGCCTAAAACATTGGCTATTTCGTGCGGATCAGAAACTGTTGCAACGGTTCCGTGAATAACAGCAATTTTTGCGAATTCGGACGGAACTAACATCGAGCTTTCTATGTGAATATGTGCATCTACAAAACCAGGAAGAATGTAGGTTTCTATAGTATGACTTGTTTCTTTTATTGAAGTAATTTTTCCGTTTTCAACGGATATTTCTCCTTTAAATATTCTTCTATTTTGGATATCAACAATATTTCCTTGTATAATCATGTTTCTATTTTCTAAATTCAAAGCTACAAAGAAAACTAAAAAGTAATTGTATATTACCTAGCTTTTACACTATTATTATAAAAATATTAAATGAAGTACAATCAAATAAAAATATCAATTCAACAAGCCGAGAAGATTCTTTTTGAACTTTATGGTATTAAAGGAAATGCTTCCTTGTTACCTGGTTATGTCGATTTTAATTTTAGGATAAAAGTAACTAATAAAGAAGGTTTTATCTTAAAAATTTCACGTCCAAAAGAAAACAAAAAATATCTTGAATTTCAGCAACATTTATTACAATTTATTAAAAATGAGAGTAAAAATCTAATCGCTCCAAAACCGATTAAAGATAAGAATAACAACTTAATCTCTGAAATTATAGATGAGTACGACAACCAACGCTCTGTAAGATTACTTACGTGGGTTTCTGGAAAAGTTTGGGGTTCTGTGAATCCGCAATTAGAAGACTTTCGCTTTAGTTTGGGAAAACAATGTGGTTTATTAACAAAAGTCTTACAAGGTTTTGATCATCCTGAAGCGCATTACAATTTTGAATGGGATATTGCTCAATCTCTTTGGACAAAAAAACAGCTGCATTTATTTAAATCTGATAAAAAAGAGATTCTCGTTCATTTTCAAAATCAGTTTGAAGCACATCAAACATCCTATTCTAAACTTCGGAAAAGTGTTGTTCATAATGATCCAAATGACAATAATATTATTGTTACACAAGATATATTACATCCAAAAGCAAAAGCAGCAATTGATTATGGAGACGCAATATACACACAAACTATTAATGATGTAGCAATTCTTTGTGCTTATGGCGTTATGAGACATACTGATGTTTTGGATGCATCACTTGCATTCGTAAAAGGATATCATTCATCATTCCCGCTATTAGAAGATGAATTAGTGCATTTATACAATGCCATTGCTATGCGTTTGGTAATTATTGTTACAAGAGCGGCAATGAGTAAAATTGATGAACCAGACAATGAATATTTATGGATTAGTGAAGAACCTGCTTGGAAGGTTTTAAAAAAATGGCATCAAATTTCTCCAGAATTTGCACTTTATAGTTTTAGAAATGCTTGCGGATTTACAGCACATCCAAATCAAGAAAAATTCAAAAATTGGAGCAAAAAAAACACTTTTTTTCTTTCTGATTTATTTCCGACGATTGATAAAAATAAAATTCATCATATTGATTTAAGTGTTTCTAGCAAATGGATTGGACATCAAAAAGACTTTAATAATTTGGAGTTATTTCAGTTTAAAATTGATCAATTACAAAAAAAAGTTCCGACTAAAATTATCGCTGGCGGATATTTAGAACCAAGAGCTTTATATACTTCTACCGCTTATAACAAAGTTGGTAATAATGGAAGAGAAAGCAGAAGTATTCATTTAGGAATTGATTATTGGTTGCCAGAAAAAACACCAGTTCATGCACTTTTTGATGGTGAAATTATGATTGCTGTAAATGATGTTGGAGAAAAAGAATATGGAGGTTTGGTGGTTTTAAAACACAAAACAACAACTTTTGAATTCTACACTTTATACGGACATAATACAGTTGAAAGTGCAACAAAGCACAAAGTTGGTGACATCATTTTAAAAGGAGAAAAAATTGCTGAATTAGCCAATTATCCAGAAAACGGAAATTGGGCGCCGCATTTACATTTTCAAGTAATGCTATCTTTATTCGATTATAAAATTGATTATCCCGGAGTTGGGTATTTAAGCCAGATTGATGTTTGGAAAAGTGTATGTCCAGATCCAAATGCATTGTTTAAATCAGAAGGTTTACAAAAAAATACGATGATTTCTAATGATGAAATCATCAATTACAGAAAACAACATTTAGGTAAAAGTTTAAGTTTACAATACAATACTCCAATTAAAATGGTTCGTGGCGCTGGTCAATATTTAATGGATCAGTTCGGTAATAAATATTTAGACACGGTAAACAACGTTGCACATGTTGGTCACGAAAATTATACTGTTGTAAAAGCAGGACAAGAACAAATGGCGTTGATCAATACCAACTCGAGGTATTTACATGAAAACATCAACGAATTGGCCAAAGAATTGATGGAAACCTTACCGAAAGAGTTAAATGTGTTGCATTTTGTAAACTCTGGAAGTGAAGCAAACGAATTGGCAATTAGAATGTCAAAAGCAGTTACGGGAGAAAAAGATATTATTGCTAGCGAAGTTGGTTACCACGGAAATACAAATATGTGTATTGATATTTCATCCTATAAATTTGATGGAAAAGGCGGAAATGGCGCTCCAGAATACACGCACATATTTCCATTACCAGATTCTTTTCGCGGAAAATATAGAGGAGAAAATACCGCTTCTGAATATGCAGAAGAAGTTCAAAAATGTATTGAAAACATTCAGCAAAAAGAAAGAAATGTAGGTGGGTTTATCATTGAACCCATCATTAGTTGTGGCGGGCAAATTGAATTGCCAAAAGGGTTTTTAGCAAAAGCTTATGAAAAAGTTAGAAAAGCAGGCGGAATTTATATTTCTGACGAAGTGCAAACTGGTTGTGGACGTTTGGGAAAAACTTTTTGGGGATTTCAATTGCATAATGTAGTCCCAGATATTGTCACCATCGGAAAACCGTTAGGAAACGGTCATCCTGTTGCGGCAGTTGCTTGTACACAAAAAGTTGCTGATGCTTTTGCAAACGGAATGGAATATTTTAATACGTTTGGTGGAAATCCGGTTTCTTGTGCTATTGCTACCGAAGTTATAAAAACCGTAAAGCGAGAAAAATTACAAGAAAATGCGTTAAAAGTTGGCGGATTTTTAAAAACTGAATTAAAAAAATTAGCGACAGAATTTCCAATTATTGGTGATGTCCGCGGACAAGGATTGTTTCTTGGAATTGAGTTGGTAGATTCTAATTTAAATCCGTTAGCAGCACAAACCGATTATTTGGCAAATAGAATGAAAGATCACGGAATTTTAATGAGTACCGATGGACCAGATCACAATGTCTTAAAAATAAAGCCGCCACTAGTTTTTACAAAAGAGAATGCAGAAGAAGTCATTTTCTATCTAAAAAAAATATTGAAGGAGGATTTTTTGAAACAGAATATAAACGATTCTAGTATTAGATAACTTTTATATAATTAGTTAAATAAATAAATTAAAAAACGACTTTTTATACAGAATTTGTTTTGGTGTTAGTAAATTTTTTATTTATTTAAAATTTGCTAAATCAAATTCTTTTGGTGGAACTTCATTACGCAAATACGTAACAAAATAATCCCAACGTTTTCTTGTCATATAATTGGTCATATTTCCGTAACCATGTCTTTGGTTTGGAAATAGAATCATATCAAAATCTTTATTAGCTTTAATTAAAGCATCAACAACTAACATGGTGTTTGATGGCGGAACATTATCATCAATAGAACCATGCGTAATTAACAAATGTCCTTTTAAATTTCCGGCAAGTAATTGATTTGCTTGATTGTCATAGTTGGTTGTTCCATCACCTTTTCCTTCCATATTTCCTTCAACCAATAAACCTTGCCATTTTTCTCCCCAATCGGCTTCGTAATTTCTGTTATCGTGATTTCCTGATCCTGAAACCGCAACATCATAAAAATCTGGATATGCAAAAACAGCTCTAGTAGAAGCAAATCCACCACCAGAATGACCATAAATTCCAACTCGCTCAATATCCATTCCTTTATATTTTTCTGCTAATTGTTTGATTGCTGCAATATTATCTGGAATTCCGTTATCTCCCATGTTTCCATAATAGAAATCATGAAAAGATTTTGATCTTCCTGGCGTTCCTTGAGCATCAACTGCAACAACAACAAAACCTAATTCTGCCGCAGCTTGAAAATCTCTCCAGACAGGTCTAAAGCCATAATATCCAACAGAACCAGATTGTGGTCCAGGATAAATATAATTTAATATAGGATATTTTTCATTTTCATTATAATTACTAGGAAGAAATAGCACGCCGTATAAATCTGTTTTATGATCTCTAGCTTTAACATTAAATTCTATTGGATCTTTATATCCTTGCGCTTTTAATTCTGTGATATCTGCAGTTTCTAAATCTGCAATTTTTTCTCCATTGTTGTTTCTTAATACTGAAATTGGCGGAGTATCAGTTGTAGAATAAGTATCTACAAAGTAATCCATATTTGGAGAAAAATTGACTGAATGTGTTCCTTTATCTGGAGTTAAATTTGTCAATCCTTTTCCGTCAAATCCTACTTTATATAAATACGTGTGGTATGGATTTCCTTCTTCTTTTCCTCCAGCGATAAAATAAATTTCTCTTTGTTTTTTATCAATATGATGAATTTCTCTTACAATCCAATCTCCAGAAGTAATTTGATTTTTTAACTTTTTAGTTTTTAAATCATATAAATAAAGATGTCCCCAATCCGTTTTTTCTGAATACCAAATAAATTCGTTTGAGTCAAATAAAACTTTCCAGTTTTCGGCATTTACACCAGATTCGTAATAGGTGTCAACAACTTCTTTGTGAATTGAACTTACTTTACCTGTTCTGGTATCCGCAATTTGTAAATGTGCTTCTTTATGATCTCTAGATCCAGAGACAAATGCGAATTTTGAACCGTCTTTGCTCCATTGCGCATCTAATAATTCTCCTCCACGACCAGCAATATGATCTGTAGTTGTTCCTCTTTGAAAATCTTTATCCATTTTTAAACGCACCACTTTTGGTCTTTTTCCTAAATCGATAATAACACGTTCTATCGTAAAAATAGTTTTATCTCCAGGCAAAGGATGTCTCCATGCTTCTAATTTTTGATGACCAACATTGGTGGTTGTTAAATACATCATGCCAACACCGCGAGCGTCTTGCTGAAATGTTGCAATTTTATCAGAATTTGGCGACCATTTTAAAACAGCATTGTCAGATTTTATCCAACCTGCATTATTGGTTGCGTAGCCATAATCTTTTTTTCCGTCGAAAGTTAACTGTGTTTTTTTATTGGTCGATAAATCTCGTACCCATAAATTATAATTATCGATGTACGCAGCTAATTTTCCGTTTGGAGAAACATGCTCGTTTCTAGTTGCTTTTCCATATTTCGATTCTGTTTTAAGAGTTTTATAATCTTTAAGAATTGATTTCTTTTTTGTTTTTGCATTTACAGAAATATATTCAATGCCATTTTTTGTTTTTTTAGAATAAACAAGCGTATTATCATCAGTCCATTTTTGAGAACCAATTTGATTATAGACCATTCCGTACCAACTACGTTGCATAAACTTGGTAGCCTTTTTATAATCTTCTGCAGTACGTTGTTTTTTTTCAGTAGAATCACAAGCCGATAAAAGTAGTAGTATTAAAGCAGCCATAACAGCTTTTTGAAGTAATTTTCTCATTGATTAAGTATTAATTAGTTTAAATAAATGTATTTTATTTCAATGTTGGGTTGAGTTAAAAAACAGTTAATTATTTGGTTTTCAACTCTGTAAAATATTTATAAAATAATGGAATTGTTTCAATCCCTTTTAGGTAATTAAAAATCCCGAAATGTTCGTTTGGCGAATGAATCGCATCAGAATCTAACCCAAATCCCATTAAAATGATTTTACTTTTTAATTCTTTTTCAAACAAAGCAACAATTGGAATACTTCCTCCGCTTCGTTGTGGAATTGGAGTTTTACCAAAAGTAGTTTCATAAGCTTTACTCGCCGCTTTATATCCAATATTGTCAATTGGAGTAACATAACCTTGTCCGCCATGATGAGGCGTTACTTTCACTGTAACGCCAGCTGGAGCAATACTTTCAAAATGATTTTTAAACAATTCTGTAATTTTTTTCCAATCTTGATTTGGCACCAAACGCATCGAAATTTTCGCAAATGCTTTTGAAGCAATCACCGTTTTTGCACCTTTACCAGTATATCCGCCCCAAATTCCGTTGACATCCAAAGTTGGTCTTATAGAATTGCGTTCGTTCGTAGAATATCCATTTTCGCCATAAACCGCATCAATGTCTAATGCTTTTTTATAATTTTCTAATGAGAATGGAGCTTTTGCCATTTCGGCTCTTTCTTCTGTAGATAATTCTTCAACGTTGTCATAAAAACCAGGAATTGTAATATGATTATTTTCATCATGCAAAGAAGCAATCATTTTTGTCAAAACATTAATAGGGTTTGCAACAGCGCCACCATATAAACCTGAATGTAAATCTCTGTTTGGACCAGTAACTTCAACTTGTACATAACTTAATCCACGCAATCCTGTTGTAATTGACGGGATGTCGTTTGCAATCATTCCAGTATCAGAAATTAAAATAACATCATTTGCCAATTTATCTTGATTGCGCTCTACAAACCAAGACAAACTTTCTGAGCCAACTTCTTCTTCACCTTCAATCATAAACTTTACATTACAAGGTAAATTCCCTGTTGATGTCATATATTCTAATGCCTTTACATGCATAAACATTTGTCCTTTATCATCACAAGCTCCACGAGCAAAAATGGCTCCATCAGGATGAATTTCTGTAGCTTTAATTACAGGTTCAAAAGGTGGAGAATCCCATAATTCTATTGGATCTGCTGGCTGAACATCATAATGCCCATATACTAAAACAGTTGGTAAATTCGCATCAATAATTTTTTCCCCGTACACAATTGGATATCCTGGAGTTTCACAAATTTCTACAGTATCGCAACCTGCTTTTTTTAAAAATATTTTTATGGCTTCAGAAGTATTTAATACATCTTGATTAAATGCCGGATCTGCACTTACAGAAGGCATTTTAAGGATTTCTATTAATTCGTTGATAAAACGTTCTCTGTTAGAATTGATATAATTTTTGATGTTTTGCATGATAATTTTTTGATGAATATCAAAAATACTAAAATTCCTAAAGAACTTCTTTGCAATTTATCAGTAATGTTTATATTTGCAATCCTTAAATGCAGGCGTGGTGGAATTGGTAGACACGCTAGACTTAGGATCTAGTGCCGCAAGGTGTGAGAGTTCGAGTCTCTCCGCCTGTAC
>CAXBBY010000003.1:0-221507 GCA_963974245.1 uncultured Flavobacteriaceae bacterium
TTATTAAAAAAAGAAAACCTGTAAATTTCTTTACAGGTTTTTTTTAATTTATATTCTCGATTGCGCTCGAACTCACAATCTTTTATTAGCTCATTCCGCCATCAACAGATAATGTTTGCCCAGTAATATAAGCACTCATATCAGAAGCTAAAAACACACAAGCATTTGCAATATCGTCTGGTGTTCCACCACGTTTTAACGGAATGGCATCTCTCCAACCTTGTACTGTTGCTTCGTCTAATTTTCCTGTCATTTCTGTTTCAATAAAACCTGGCGCAATTACGTTAGATCTAATATTTCTAGAGCCTAATTCTAATGCGACAGATTTAGAAAATCCAACAATTCCTGCTTTAGAAGCTGCATAATTTGCTTGTCCGGCATTTCCTTTTAAACCAACCACAGAACTCATATTTATAATAGAACCATTGCGTTGTTTCATCATCGGACGAATTACTGCTTTGGTTAAATTGAAAACAGATTTTAAATTTACTTCGATTACTTTATCAAAATCGGCTTCAGAAATTCGCATTAACAAATTATCTTTCGTAATTCCTGCGTTATTTACAAGAATATCTATAGAACCAAATTCTTTTAAAACATCGGCTGCCAATTCTTGAGCAGCATCAAAAATAGCAGCATTCGATTGATATCCTTTTGCATTTACGCCTAATACTTTTAATTCGTTTTCTAATGCGTTTGCAGCATCAACAGAAGAACTGTAAGTAAACGCAACATTTGCACCTTGTTGTGCAAACATCACTGCAATTCCTCTTCCAATTCCTCTTGTAGCTCCAGTAATTATGGCTGTTTTATTTTCTAATAATTTCATATTATAAGATTTAGTATATTTATTTAAATACAAATTCCCACTAAGTTAGCGGGAATTTACTATTTATTTATGAATAGTTCTAGACTCCGCTCGAACTGACATTTTATTTTATTTTAAAACACTTGCAATCATTTCTCCAATTTTCGCAGGAGATTCAACAACGTGAATTCCATTTTCTGCTAAAATTTTCATTTTTGCTTGTGCAGTATCATCTTCTCCTCCAACAATTGCACCAGCATGTCCCATTGTTCTTCCAGCAGGAGCAGTTTGTCCAGCAATAAAACCTACAACAGGTTTTCTATTTCCATCAGCTTTAATCCATTTAGCAGCATCGGCTTCTAATTGACCGCCAATTTCTCCAATCATTACAATAGCTTCCGTTTCATCATCATTCATTAATAATTCAACTGCTTCTTTGGTTGTTGTTCCAATAATTGGATCTCCCCCAATTCCTATTGCAGTTGTAATTCCGTATCCTTGTTTTACAACTTGGTCAGCTGCTTCATACGTTAATGTTCCAGATTTAGAAACAATACCAACTCTTCCTTTTTTAAAGATAAATCCAGGCATAATACCAACTTTAGCTTCATCTGGAGTAATAACTCCAGGACAGTTTGGACCTATTAATCTACATTCTTTATTTTCTAAATACGCTTTAACTTTAACCATATCTGCAGTAGGAATTCCTTCTGTGATACAGATAATTACTTTGATTCCTGCATCTGCAGCTTCCATAATTGCATCCGCAGCAAAAGCTGGCGGTACAAAAATAATTGAAGTATCTGCTGCTGCTTTATTTACAGCATCTGCAACAGTATTAAAAACAGGTTTCCCTAAATGCTCTTGACCGCCTTTTCCTGGAGTAACTCCACCAACTACGTTCGTTCCGTAATCAATCATTTGACCCGCATGAAAAGTTCCTTCACTACCAGTAAAACCTTGTACTATAATTTTTGAATCTTTATTTACTAAAACGCTCATTATTTTTTGTTTAATCTAAGTTTTATATCAATTGGATAACCAATTATTTTAACACCACAAAAATAGTTCTTTGATTGTTATCAGAAAAAGATTTTTGCACTAAAATTATTTGTTTTTTTGTTCTTTTAAAAATTGTTTAATTCCTGCCATTTCTTTCAGTTTTTCTCTAGATTCTGAAATTGGTGTTCCAAAATAACTCTTTCCTCCTTTAACCGATTTTGTTACACCTGTTTGACCAAGAATTATGGCTCCTTTACCAATTGTAATTCCGCTATTGGTACCAACTTGTCCCCAAATTGTAACTTCATCTTCAATAATAACACAACCAGCAATTCCCGTTTGCGAGGCTATCAAACATTTTTTGCCAATTACGGTATCGTGTCCAACATGAACTTGATTGTCAATTTTGGTTCCTTTTTTAATTGTTGTATCACCAGTAACTCCTTTATCAATTGTACAAGATGCACCTAAATCTACATCGTCTTCTATAACAACTCTACCACCAGAAATTAATTTATCAAAACCTGTTTCTCTATTTTTATAATAAAAAGCATCAGCTCCTAAAACGGTATTTGCATGAACTGTTACATTGTTTCCAATGATACAATTATCATAAATTGTGACGTTTGGATGAATGACACAATTCCTTCCGATTTGCACATTATTTCCAATAAAGACATTTGGTTGAACTACGGTATTCGCTCCAATTATTGCCGATTCAGAAATACTAATTTTTGATGCAATAAACGGATTAAAATATTTCGTAATTGTATTAAAATCTCGAAAAGGATCCTCAGAAATTAACAATGCTTTCCCTTCTGGGCAATCCACTTTTTTATTGATTAAAATTGTTGTTGCAGCAGATTTTAACGCTTTATCATAATATTTTGGATGATCTACAAAAACAATATCTCCTTTTTCTACAACGTGAATTTCATTGATTCCAAGAATTTCAAAGTTTTTATCGCCAACAAAATTAACTTTTATAAGCGAAGCTATTTGCTGTAAAGTCTGTGGTTTGTTGAATTTCATTTTTGGTATTTAGCTGTTTGGTTTAAACAAAAATGCCTACCTAAGTTCAAAGTTTAATACTTATTGCTATTTTTATTCTTTGATGCGCTCTTGATAAGAACCTTTCGTAGTTTCTACCTTTATTTTATCACCTTCGTTAATAAATAAAGGAACATTAACCGTTGCTCCTGTTTCTACAGTTGCAGGTTTTGTAGCATTAGTTGCTGTATTTCCTTTAATTCCAGGTTCTGTGTGTTTTACTTCTAAAATTACACTAGCTGGCATTTCTACAGAAAGAGGCATATTATCTTCAGAATTGATAATGATTGTAACGACTTCTCCTTCTTTCATTAATCCTGGGTTATCTAATGCAGCCTCCAACAAACGTATTTGAGAATAATCTTGTTCATTCATGAAATGATAAAACTCACCATCATGATATAAAAATTGGAATTTATGTGTTTCTACACGAACATCATCTATTTTTCTTCCAGCAGGAAAAGTGTTATCAATTGTTTTTCCGTTAGTTACACTTTTTAATTTTGTTCTTACAAATGCTGGACCTTTACCAGGTTTTACATGTAAAAATTCTACCACTTTATAAATATCGTTATTGTATCTAATACACAATCCGTTTCTAATATCTGATGTTGTTGCCATTTATTTTCTTAATTTTTTATGTTATTTATCCAGCTGTATATCCTTTCATAATTCCTCGTTGAGAGTTACGAATAAACAGCATAATTTCATCTCTTTCTGGTGTCGCTTCCATTTCAGCTTCAATAATTTCAATAGCTTGTGTAGTATTGTAATTTTTCTGATATAAAATTCTGTAAATATCTTGAATTTCTTTAATTTTTGATGACGTAAAACCTCTTCGTCTTAATCCGACAGAATTAATTCCAACATAAGACAAGGGTTCTTTAGCTGCTTTTGAATACGGTGGTACATCT
The DNA here is from genome assembly GCA_963974245.1 of uncultured Flavobacteriaceae bacterium. Classification (GTDB taxonomy): domain Bacteria; phylum Bacteroidota; class Bacteroidia; order Flavobacteriales; family Flavobacteriaceae; genus Polaribacter. The sequence continues at coordinate 3,775 of CAXBBY010000003.1, forward strand.
TTTCTAACTAATGATCCTCCAGAAATCATTGCATGATCTCCAATATGAATAAACTGATGTATTGCAGACAATCCTCCTAATATTGCATATTCGCCAACAGTTACATGTCCACCGAGCAAAACACCATTTACAATAATGGCATTGTTACCTACAATACAATCGTGTGCAATATGTGCTGCAGCCATAATTAAGCAATTATCTCCTACAACAGTTTTCCCTCTATCATTTGTTCCTCTATTAATTGTAACACACTCTCTAATTGTTGTATTATCTCCAATTACTGTAAGAGAATCTTCGCCTTCAAATTTTAAATCTTGTGGAATTGCAGAAATTACTGCTCCAGGAAAAATTCTACAATTTTTTCCTATTCTTGCTCCTTCCATGATGGTTACATTAGAACCAATCCAAGTTCCAGAACCAATTTCTACATCATTATTAATTGTTGTAAATGGTTCTACAACAACATTTCTTGCAATTTTCGCTTGAGGATGTATATATGCTAAAGGTTGATTCATACTTTTATTTTTTTGCTATTTGTGCCATTAACTCTGCTTCTACTACTAGTTTTCCGTTTGCATAGCCATACGCTTGCATATGACAAATACCTCTTCTAATTGGCGAAATTAATTCACATTTAAATATTAATGTATCTCCAGGCAGCACTTTCTGCTTAAACTTTACATTATCCATTTTCATGAAATATGTTAAATAATTCTCTGGATCTGGAACTGTGCTCAATACTAAAACGCCACCACATTGTGCCATTGCTTCTACTTGTAAAACTCCTGGCATTACTGGTGCTCCAGGAAAATGCCCTACAAAGAAATTCTCATTCATTGTAACATTTTTCATCCCAATAACGTGCTTATCAGACAATTCTATAATTCTATCAATCAATAAAAAAGGTGGTCTGTGTGGAAGAATATCCATTATTTGATGAATATCCATTAATGGAGGTTGATTTAAATCTATCTGAGGGACATTATTCCGTTTCTCCAATTTAATAATTTTAGACAGTTTTTTAGCAAATTGAGTATTTACTAAATGACCTGGTTTGTTTGCTATAACTTTTCCTCTTATACGAATTCCTGTTAAAGCTAAATCACCAATTACATCTAATAATTTATGTCTTGCAGCTTCATTTGCCCAATGCAAATTTAAATTGTCTAAGATTCCGTTAGGTTGAACAGCTATATCTTCTTTCTTAAAGGCTTTCTTTAATCTTTTCATTGTTACATCAGATAATTCTTTATCTACATACACAATGGCATTGTTTAAATCTCCACCTTTAATTAAATCATTTTCTAACAACATTTCAATTTCGTGTAAAAAACTAAACGTTCTAGCTGCTGCAATTTCTTCTTTAAAATCTGCTATATTTTGTAATGTAGCATTTTGAGTTCCTAAAATTTTAGTACCAAAATCTACCATTGTAGTTATTTCGTATTTATCTGAAGGCATTAAAATAATTTCGCTTCCAGTCTCATCATCTCTGTATGAAATAATATCTTTTACGATATATTCTTTAATTTCTGCATCTTGTTCTTCTATTCCTGCTTTTTCTAAAGCTTCTACAAAGAATTTAGAAGACCCATCCATTATTGGTGGTTCTGAAGCGTCTATTTCAATTAATAAGTTGTCTATTCCTAAACCAACAGCTGCCGCTAACACGTGCTCTGAAGTTTGAATTTGAACTCCATTTTTTTCAAGATTTGTTCCTCTTTGTGTATTCACTACATATTCTGCTTTGGCAGCAATAATTGGTTCGCCTTCTAAATCTACACGAGCAAAAGCATAACCATGATCTATTGGAGCTGCTTTAAAAGTCATTTTTACAGTATTTCCTGTATGTAATCCAACTCCTGAAAGACTAACTTCTCTTTTTATTGTTTGTTGTTTGTTACTCATCATTATTCATTTTGAGTTTTACTGTTTTTTCTAAATTATTTATTGTTTTTACCAACTCTGGTAATCTTTTAAAATATACATAAGACTTGTTAAAATCAGAAAAGCTAAAAGCTGGCGTACCGCTTACAGCTTGGTCATTTTTTATGTTTTTAGTAATTCCAGATTGAGCTCCAATTTTCACATTGTCTCCAATAATTATATGTCCAGAAACTCCAACTTGCCCTCCTAGCATACAATTTTTTCCAACTTTAGAAGAACCTGCAATTCCTGTTTGAGCAGCAATTACTGTATTTTCTCCAATTTCTACATTGTGAGCAATCTGAATTTGATTGTCTAATTTAACCCCTTTTCTTATGATTGTAGAACCTAAAGTAGCTCTATCTATTGTAGTTGCAGAACCAATATCAACATAATCTTCTATAATAACATTTCCGGTTTGAGGAACTTTATTGTAAATACCTTCTTTATTTGGCGAAAAACCAAATCCGTCTGAGCCCAATATAGCTCCAGAATGTAATACACAATTATTGCCTATTTGAGTTTCAGAATATATTTTAACACCTGAAAAAAGAATGCAATTATTTCCAACAACAACATTATCTCCTACATACACATTTGGGTAAATTTTTACATTTTCTCCAATGGTAACATTCTCGCCGATATAAGCAAAAGCACCAATATATTCATTAGAACCTATCAATGCAGTTGAAGAAATAAAGTGAGGATGCTCTCTACCTGTTTTATTATTTTTTACTTCATTATAAAATTCTAACACTTTAGAGAAAGCTGCATAAGCATCCTCTACTTTTATCAACGTGGTTTCTATTTCTTTTTCTGGAGTAAAACTTTTATTAACAATAGTTATTGATGCTTTTGTTGTATATAAATATGGATTGTATTTTGGGTTAGATAAAAAAGTAAGACTTCCTTTTTCTCCTTCTTCAATTTTAGATAGTTTAGAGACTTCTGCATTTGGGTTCCCAACAATGTCTCCTTCTAAAATTTCTGCTATTTGTTGCGCTGTAAAATTCATTGTCTGCAAAAGTATGAAAATTCTTAGGATTTGGCTAATTACATTTTCTTTGGATAACACAAATAAAACTTTTTTACAGGTTTTGTAAGTGCTTGTAAGTTTAACTGATCTGAAGCTGAAGCAATATCGATAGTTACATTATTTTTAAATACTATTTTTATAGGATTGCTAGTATTGTATGCTTGATTACTTACAGTTCCTTCAAAAACAAAATAATGTGCAAATGTTGGTTCTATATTAAATTTTGAAATTAATTTTTCTCTTTGTTTTTTTACTTCTTGCTTTGCAAATTCTTTATCTTGAATGTTTATTTTCAGTAAATTACGATTCATAATCATAATAGATAATTTTGATAAAATTGTATCAGAATGTGAAGCCCATTCTTTAATTGCAGATAACACATCATAATCATCTAGTTTAGAAAAAATTTCCAACGTTTCATTAGTAAAATTTTCTTTTGTTATTTGATTGTATAAAAAATACTGCATTGTTTTTGTAGCTGGTAATTTAACATTTTGCGTTGCTAATTCTTTAGCACGCTGTAAAATTTTAACCAACATATTTTCTGCAACTAAACCTGTTTTGTGCAAATACACTTGCCAATACATCAAACGGCGAGCAATTAAAAAGTTTTCTACAGAATAAATTCCTTTTTTTTCAATCACTAGTTCGTCTTTAAAAACATTCATCATGGCAATTAACCGATCAGAACTAATATTACCTTCTTTTACACCAGTATAAAAACTATCTCTTTTAAGATAATCCAATCTATCAATATCTAATTGACTTGATATTAATTGATTAAAAAATCGTCTTTCATACTTTCCTTCAAAAATTTCGATTGCCAAACTTAATTTTCCATCAAATTCTTCATTCAGTTTTTTCATAAATTTCAACGAAATCTCTTCATGACTAATTCCGTTTACAATACTATCTTCTAAAGCATGGGAAAAAGCTCCGTGACCAATATCGTGCAACAAAATAGCAATATACAAGGCATTAGCCTCATCAACAGAAATTTCTATTTCTTTAAAACGCAAAACTCTTACCGCTTTTTGCATTAAATGCATACAACCAATTGCGTGATGAAAACGTGTGTGATTTGCGCCTGGATACACTAAATTAGAAAATCCCATTTGTGTTACACGTCTTAAACGTTGAAAATAAGGATGTTCTATAATATCAAAAATTAAACTATTCGGAATTGTAATAAAACCGTAAATTGGGTCGTTCAATATTTTGAGTTTATTGGTTTTTGAAGTTTTCAAACTGTACAATTTTGTTCTGCAAATATACTATTGTTATTGATATTTAGTTGCAAGGAAATAAAATTCTAAAAAGCATTCACTTTTATTTAACAATGATATCAAAAGAAGAAGTACAAATTCAAGTATTTTAGCAATTACTTAAAACAAATCATATGAGAAAAATAGAAATTTTATGGGTTGATGATGAGATAGATTTATTAAAACCTCATATTCTATTTTTAGAAAATAAAAATTACAATGTAACCAAATGTACAAACGGCGCTGACGCGATTGATTTGGTTGATGAACAAAATTTTGACATTGTGTTTTTAGACGAAAATATGCCAGGAATTTCTGGTTTAGAAACCTTGGCAGAAATCAAACAAAAACAACAAAATCTTCCTGTTGTAATGATTACAAAAAGCGAAGAAGAATATATTATGGAAGAAGCAATCGGTTCTAAAATTGCTGATTATTTAATAAAGCCTGTAAATCCGAATCAGATTTTGTTAAGTTTAAAAAAGAACTTAGATCATTCTAAATTAATTTCTGATAAAACGACTTCGAATTACCAACAAGAGTTTAGAAAAATTTCTATGGATTTAGCAATGGTAAATTCGTACGAAGCATGGATTGATATTTATAAAAAATTAGTGCATTGGGAATTAGAGTTAGAAAATATTAACGATGCCGGAATGTTAGGCATTTTAGAAAGTCAGAAAAACGAAGCCAATACATTATTTTTTAAATTCATCAAAAAGAATTACGAAGATTTTTTAACGTCAGATGACAAACCTATTTTTTCACACACTTTATTAAAAGAAGTTGTGTTTCCTGAATTGAAAACTTCAGAAAACGGAACGTTATTAGTAGTTATTGATAATTTACGTTTAGATCAATTTAGAGTCTTAGAACCGTACATCAACAATCATTTTAAGAAAGAAAAAGAAGAATCGTTTTTTAGTATTTTACCAACAGCTACTCAATATTCAAGAAATGCCATTTTTTCAGGAATGATGCCTTCTGAAATGGAAAAAATGTATCCAGAATTTTGGAAAAATGACACCGATGAGGGCGGAAAAAACTTGTACGAAAACGAGTTTTTATCAGCGCAAATAAAACGCTTGAACCTACCAATACAACACGAATATTACAAAATCACCAATCTTAAAAACGGAAAAGAATTAGCTGATAATTACAACGCAACCAAGCAAAACGATTTAACGGTTATTGTGTATAATTTTGTAGATATGATTTCTCACGCAAAAACAGAAATGGAAGTGATTAAAGAATTGGCTGGCGATGACAAAGCGTACAGATCGTTAACAGAAAGTTGGTTTAGAAATTCGCCCTTGTTAGACATTATTCAAAAAGCGCAAAAATTAGGACAGAAATTAATTATTACTACAGATCATGGAACGATTAATTGTAAAAATCCAACAAAAGTAATTGGCGATAAAAACGCAAGTTCTAATTTACGTTACAAAACTGGTAGAAGTTTAACTTATAACGAAAAAGATGTGTATGCCGTTCGCAATCCGAAAGATATTTTTTTACCAACAACGGCAATGAACAGCTCATTTATTTTTGCAAAAGAAGATTTGTTTTTGGCGTATCAGAACAATTACAATCATTATGTAAAGTATTTTAAAAACACCTACCAACATGGCGGAATTTCTTTAGAAGAAATGATTATTCCGTGTGCGATTTATGAAGCGAAGTAAGTTATTTTTTCCTTTAAAAATAATAATTCCTTTATATAAAAATTTGTTCTTATCATTCCTGCGTCCGCGTGCCGCTCGAAGCTTTAGCGGAGGAGCAAGGCAGGATTCAAACTCAAAAAATACATGAAAACAATCCATTAATATTTTGTCTATATTTTAGCTATTGGTTTTAATAGCTTCAATTAATTTATCAAAATCTTTAGCTTTGTCAAAAAAATCAAATGCTCCGTATTTTAAACAAATTTGTTTTAGTTCCGTACTCATAGAAAAAACAAAAACTTTTGTATCCGCAGGATTTTCTTTAAGCCATTTTAATAACTCTAGCCCATTTCCGTCTGGCAACCTCAAATCGAGTGTAATTATTTTAAAGTTCGTTTCATTTAAAAATGAAATAGCCTCTTGTAAAGATTCCGTTAACTGTATATTTATTAAACTACCAAGCTCATTAGCCTTAGTATATATTTTCTTTCTAATAATAGGATTATCCTCCACAATTAATAGATTATTTTGTGCTAATTTCAAATTAAATTTTTTATTTGTTAAGTAAAAAAATAATGGGGGAGTAAAAAAATAATTGGAGGAGTGTAAATATAGATACATTTTTTTATATCTATGTAAGTAAAATACTTAATAATTTGTTATTTTTTTAAAAACAGAGTAATTTTATTAAAATATTAAAAATCTAACGTAGTTAACCCTTTTTGAATGGCATATTTTGTTAATTCTGGAATCGTATATAATTCTATTTTTTTCATAATATTATTTCTATGAACATCAACAGTTTTTGGGCTTAAAAACAATAGCTCTCCAGTTTCTTTAGACGACTTACCTTCTGCTATTAGTTGCAATACTTCTTTCTCTCTAGAGCTTAATATACCTTTTTCTAATTCCTCGCCTCTTTTAAGTAATTTAAGATATTCTTGATCGATGTCTTTTGAGAGATATTTTTTATCTTCAATGACTGAATTAATTGCAATAATCAATTCATCAGAATCACCATCTTTTAGCAAGTAGCCATAAGCACCAGCTTTAAACATACCTTGTATAAATTGCTTACCAGAATGCATAGAAAGACCTATTATTTTTATATCTGGCTGAGCTTTATGGATTTGTTTTGCTGCTTCTATGCCATTTAAACCAGGCATTGCAACATCTATAACAATAACATGTGGTTGTAGTTTTGAAGCTATTTTTATAGCCTCTCTACCATCTGAAGCTTCGCCAATGATGTGCATATTAGACCTTTTCTCAATAATAGTTCTTAGACCATCTCTAAGTAATTTATGATCATCAACTAATAATATTTTAATTTCGTTTATATATGTCATTTTGTTAAAGGTATAAATATTTTTACAGTTGTTCCTTTATTTATTTTTGATGTTATCTTAAATTCTCCTTGTATATTTCGTACACGTTCTTGCACAGCAAATAGTCCAAAACCTGAACCTGTATGGCTTCTATGATTATTTAATAAAGAAGTATTAAATCCAACGCCATTATCTGTGAGAATAATATTAATACCTAATTCATTTCTATCAAGTTTAAATATAAATAAAGTTGCTTTAGCGTATTTTATAGCGTTTTTTAACAATTCTTGTACACACCTATACAATAAAATTGATTTCATTTCATTTAAGTTAATATAGTTTACATTACTATTAATTCTACATTCAATATTGTGAGTAGCTTCTACATCTTCAAGCAACCAATTTAATGCATCAATAATACCTAATTGATATAAGACAGGTGGCGAAAGTTCGTATGTAATTTTACGGCTATTTTCTAAAGCTTCAGAAATATGTTTTTCAATAAAACTCAAATCTTTATCAATTTTTTTAAAGGTTGATTTTTTTCTCAACTCATTAATTCTCATATTAGAAACAACTAAAGATTGGCTTAAATAATCATGTATATTTGAAGCAATTTCTTTTTTTTGTTTTTCTTCTATTAAAGTCATTTCAGTGGTCATTCTTTGAAGTGATTTTTGATAATCTTGAATCTCGTTCTTAGCTAGTACCCACTGTGTAATATCTCTTGCGGATGTTACAAAATAGTTAATTTTTTTATCCCTATAAACAGGTGATGATAAAAATTCTAACCAAACATAATGCCCTTCTTTATGACGAATTCTAATAGAAAAAGCATCTGTAACTGTGCCTTTAAAGCTATTTTTACCGATTGCTTTTTTCAGAATTTTAATATCATCTGAATGCACTTTATTAAATATTTTTTTTCCTATAAACTCTGATTGCTCATAACCCAATAAGTTTTTCACAGAAGGGCTAATGTATTTAAACGAACTATTTGGTTCGTGTAAACAGATCAAATCGTAAGAATTATCCGTTAACAAACGATACATCTCATCTGCCTTTCTAATTTCTGCTAAATTTCTTTTTTGAACAGTAATATCTTGATAACTACCTGTTAAATTAATTACAGTACCATCATCTCCTAAAATAGGATTACCGATAGATCTAATCCATTTTTCAGCTCCATCTAGTTGAATAATTCTGTGTTCAATATCAAAAGGCTTCCCTAGTCTAATAGACTCTGTAACAAGCTCTTTGTCTTCTGGGTGAATTACTTTAAGCTGTGTTTCAAAATCTGGAACACCTTTTTTTGAATTAAAACCAAAAATATTAAAAGCCTCTTCTGACCATTCTACCTCTTGTGTTGAAGGAGTTAACACCCAGCTTCCAATTTTCGCTAATTTCTGAGCTTCATTTAACTTATTTAAAGATTCTTTTTTTGCAGATTCAGCTTCTTTTATACTTTGAATACTTTGACTGCTAACTGGTACTGTTTTTTGTTCTACTGCTGTTTGAGGAATAGGAATTGAAATTACCGCAGCAAACTCTTCTCCTTTAAGGGTTTTATAATTTACTTCTGAAGTAAATGTTTTCTTATTATTCCATATAGACTCTATAAACTTTGCAAATACTTTACTGGATCCAGATCCAAATGTATATTGGATGTTCTCAAAAAACTCTTGATGACTATTTGCCTTAAATAGTTTTAAAGTTGTATTATTTACTTTGTTTACTTTTATTTTTTCAACAAGCGAAAATAACACCTTAGGATGCTGTTCTAAATAGACTCTAATATTTGGTATTTTAAGTTTTTTAAGTTCATTAATTTGTGCTATTAACAAGCTTAAATCTTCATCCCAAATAGAAGCTGTAGAGTTGTTAAATATGTTTTTATACCGTTCTGTAATTAATAAATTTTTTTCTTCAATTCTCTTTTGCTCTGTAATATCCTTGGTAACCCCGAAAAGGTTTTCTTGAGATTTTCTTTCAAGAGCCATTATATACAAGTTTCTTATCTCGCCAGATGGTCGCTTTATTCTAAAATCAAAAGGAACAAACGTTTTATCAACTAAGAGAGAACTAATACCTTGCTCTATCTTATACAAATCTTCGGGTAATATGGTTTTTGATACATTTTCGTTTGAAGGATAAAAACTCTCTTTAGAGACTCCGTAGATATTATACATTTCATCAGACCATTCAGCTTCATCTGTTGTCATATTCCATTTCCAACTACCAACGTGGCTTAGTTTCTGAGCCTCGTTTAAATTACTATTTAATTCTTGTAATTTTTTTTGTTGATAATCTAATATTTGTTGTTTTCTTTTTTGTTCTGTTATATCTTGAGATATGCCTCTTCTACCAATAATTTCGTTTTTATCATTATATATGGGCTCACCGATATTTCGTATCCAACGAGTTTCATTTTTAAAATTGGTTATTTTTAAATCAATCTCATAAGGAGTTCCTTCATTCGCCAAAAGTACTGTTGCTTTTATGAGTTTTTTTCTAGATTCTTCGTTAAAAACATCTAGAATTACTTCAATTTTTGGTACACCTTTCTCAATATCATTTCCATACATTTCATGAATTGCATCAGACCAAAAAATTGTATCGGTTACCTTATCATATCTCCAGTAACCAATTTTGGCCATTCTACCGGCTTCTTTTAACCAGTACTCATTTTCCTTTATCAACTCTAAAGTAATTTGAAGCTCTTGTTTAGAAAGTTCTAATTCTTTAATTCTCTTTTCTTTTTCGTTATTTGCACTAATTAACTCTTGTTCACGTTCTTCTTCAGCCTTTTTAATAATGTTTACTGCTGTTTCAAACTTTTGTTTATAACTAATAGGTCTAAATACGTCTTTTATTTTAATGTAAACCAACTCTTTATCTGTGTAGTCAAAATACCTTAAGTACACATAAAATAGAATACTGTAAAAAAAAGTAAAAACTCCTTTAGATATTAAGGCTGATATTATAATAGTATGTAGTTTCTCATAATTCCAAAAAGCTAATGTTGAAAAAAACAGTGTATCAAAACTCAGAACAATCAACATCGTTATGCAAATTTGCAAGAATAAAAAGCGCACTTTCCTAGATATAAATTCAAAAATGATGATAATTAGTAACGAGTCTAAAAATAATGCTATTGTACCAACTAATAAAACCTTAGAGCTAGTATATAAAACTGGCGGAGCTACTTCTAAAAGGTTAACAGTTGATGTATAATTAAAATACCAACCTAATGTTCTTAATATAATTACCATAAGTATGTTTACAATAAACAAAGCATAGGTTGCTTTTTTTGTTTCACCTGCATCGTCTTTTATATAGATAATTAGTAAGGCAAAAAGAGTTGCAGTAAAAAAAATTGAAGAGCCAGGTGAAACAATAAAATTGTTAGTTATTGAAACATAAATAGCACTCGATAAAAATACTTGTACAAATTGGAATAACCCCAAGCAAGCTAATAGAACTCCAATACCTAACTTTTTTCGATGACGAAATAATAAAAGTATAACAAAGACTACTAAAAAGCCCTGTAAAAATAGGATGGCAATTTGATTATAATTCATAATTTAAGAGTATCCCAAAATGATTGAATATTAAATTAACTTCTTCAAATTATTTATATAATAATTCCAAGTAAGATACTTAAAATTTATTTGATTATGTAATTATCCTTTTACCTTACTTCATAAACCTACTTAGTTTCTCATAAATAAAATCGTGAGCGTCTGTTAAAAAATAAAATATGGAGAAGGTTACAGAGACCCCTAATCTCTATAACCAACTCCATCCCCTTGAATTAAATCCCCTTTTTTATTTTATTTATAATAAAGTGTTCATAGAGTTTTACAAACTATATTTCAATCCAATAAAACCACTAATAACATATTCGTTTTTTGAGTTATATAGTTTTTTTAAATCTGTTCTTTGTGTAAGTTGTTGTGTAGCAATAAATTTTAATTTATCATTTATTCTGTAATTGAGTTCTCCACTAACATTATAGCTAAAAAAACCTTTTTCTTGTCTATAAATTTTACCAATACCTACATAGATACCAGCACCAATTCTTCTATAAATACTATTAACAATATATCCTGCTCCAAGAGCATAACGTTTAAAATTTTTACCTATTAAATCGGCGTATTCTACAGAAATATAGGTTGAAAAATGACTACTTTCAAGATTGTAAACAGGAACTTCGATTTTAGATAACACGTTAATGGTTAAAGGAGAGTTTCCTTTTTGATCTCCTACTAAGAATAATCTTACATCTTGTTGTAAAGAAATTTCGATATTATTTTGCCCGTAACCAAAAAGTCCAAACAAAAGACAGAGAGTAATTACTAATTTTTTCATAATATGGAGGGTATTATAAATTATTAATTATTTAATACTAAAGGATAAATAATATTTAGACCAATAGTACACTATAAATGTATTTAACATTATCAATCCAATATATAGGCAATTTGCTTAAATTTTTTAATTACTATTAACAAGGTGTGTATTTAGCTTTATTAAAAACTCCTTAAACATTCTATAATAGTTGTGTTTCTTTAAAAAAAATGAATATTCATTATTAGTTTTTGGAAGAAAAATAATTTTTTAAATAAAGATTAAAGTATATTTTTGTTTTATGAACAAAACCTATTCAATTTCTGAGCTCAACAACATTGCAAAAAAAATCATTGCTCATACAAAAAGTAAAACGATACTTTTTTACGGAGAAATGGGCGCTGGTAAAACAACGTTAATAAAAGAAATTTGCAAAGAATTAGGAATTGAAGATGTTGCCCACTCTCCTACTTTCTCATTGGTGAATGAATATCACACTTCAAAAAATGAAATTGTATATCATTTTGATTTCTACAGAATAGAAGACGAAACCGAAGCGTACGACATCGGAATTGAAGATTATTTTTACTCCGATGCTTGGTGTTTAATTGAATGGCCGCAGAATATCGAAAATTTACTACCTTTAGAGTCCACCGAAATACATATTTCTGTTTTAGAAAATGGTTTTCGAAATATTCAATTAAAAAATAAGATATGAGCCAATATTCTCCGTTTAGCAAAGAAGAATTACTTCCGCAAGAAGAAATGCTAGAAATTAAAAAACAGAAAGGAGAATTATTTATTGGTTTACCTAAAGAAACACAATTCGAAGAAAAACGTGTTTGTTTAACTCCAGATGCAGTTGCTGCGTTAACTGCTCACGGTCATAGAATTGTTGTAGAAACTGGCGCAGGAAATGCAGCCAACTTTAATGACAAAGAATATTCTGAAGCTGGCGCAAAAATAACGTACAATGTAGAAGAAGCTTTTGGGTGTAATATCATTTTAAAAGTTGCTCCTCCAACTTTAAAAGAAATAGAATACATAAAACCGCAAAGTGTTTTATTGTCTGCGTTGCAATTAAAAACACAATCAAAAAAATACTTCGAAACACTTGCCAAAAAAAGAATTACAGCTTTTGCATTTGATTATATAAAAGATGAGCATGGGTTTTATCCGGTTGTAAAATCTTTAAGTGAAATTGCTGGAACAGCTTCTGTATTAATTGCTGCAGAATTGCTTAGTAACAGCAACAATGGTAACGGTTTGCTGGTTGGTAATATTGGTGGCGTTCCTCCTACGGATGTTGTTATTATTGGCGCTGGAACTGTTGGCGAATTTGCTGCGCGTTCTGCTTTAGGGTTAGGAGCTCGTGTAAAAGTATTTGACAATTCAATTACTAAATTAAGAAGATTACAACATTGTTTAAATACCCCTATTTATACATCAACCATACAACCAAAAACCTTGTTAAAAGCATTAATGCGATGCGATATTGCTATTGGAGCCATTAGAGGACAAAATCGTTCACCAATTATGGTTACAGAAGATATGGTTGAACAAATGAAAGATGGTGCTTTAATTGTTGATGTTAGTATAGACTGTGGTGGGTGTTTTGAAACATCAAAAGTTACAACGCATAGCGAACCAACATTTGTTGCACACGGAGTTACACATTATTGTGTACCAAATATTCCGTCTAGATATGCAAGAACAGCATCGGTTTCTATAAGTAACATTTTTACTCCATATTTATTAAGTATTGCTGAAGAAGGAGGGTTTGAAAATGCAGCTCGTTTTGATAAAAGTTTACGAAACGGAATGTATTTTTACCACGGAATTTTAACAAGTAAAACAGTTGCTGATTGGTTTAATTTACCTTTTAGAGACATTAACTTGCTAATCATTTAATCATCTTTTTTAAACAACAATAATTAATGAACTTAAAGAAATCTCTCATTTTCTTTTTCTTTTTCAATATTTCTCTCCAATTTTTTGGACAATCTATTACGGTTGATAACACCAGAACTTCAAACGATTTAGTCAATTTATTAATTGGTAGTTCATGTGCTGCTGTTTCTAATGTGAGTATTTCTTCCAATCAATCTGTTGCTTATTTTAATCAAAATGGTTCTGTATTTCCTATTTCTGAAGGTGTTTTAATTAGAAGTGGAATTGCAACACACACTCAAGGAAGTTATACCGGAACAAATTTAGATAGCCAAGTTAATACAAATTCAGATGTAGATTTACAGCAAATTAGTAGTCTATCTGGTCAAGGTTCTACAATTACAGATGTCGCTTTTTTAGAGTTTGATTTTGTACCGCCATCAACCAAATTTAGTTTCAATTTTTTATTTTCATCAAACGAATATGGTGAGTGGCAATGTGGTTTTAGTGATGTTTTTGCATTTATTTTAACCGATTTGGTAACTGGAGAAAAAATTAATTTAGCCGTTGTGCCTACAACGGGAAATCCAATTTCTGTAAAAGAAATTAGAGACAATCAATACAATTCTTCGTGTAATTCTGTAAATCCACAATTATTTGGAAATTACAATGTAAATAATCCAACAACATCAGCAATAAATATGAGAGGAAATACCGTTGTAATGAATGCTTCTGCAACTATAAAACCTAATAATCCGTATAAAATAAAATTGGTAATTGGAGACTACAACGATTCAAAATACGATTCTGCTGTATTTATTGAAGCAGGTAGTTTTGGTAATTTTTTAGATTTAGGTGATGATCTATCAATTTGTATTGGAGAGACTGTAACCTTAGATTCTAAATTCTCAAACACTGCTGATTATACTTACGAATGGAAAAAAGACAACGCTATAATTACAGGAGCAACAAACCCAACTCTAATCACAAATGAAATTGGAACTTATGAACTATCTATTACCAATAAAAACACAAACTGTATAATTTTTGATAGTATTGAAATAACAGAATTGGCAATTATTAATCCACCCGATCTAGTTGCATGTGATAATGGTGCTGCTACAGTTTTTGACTTAACGCAAAATAATATCAACACTTTAGGTTTAGATACAGCAAAATATAGTTTGCAATATTTTGCATCTTTAGACAATTTTAATAACAATATTCCGATACCAGAAAATCAAATAACAAATTATCAAAGTACAGCAGGAACAAGAATATATGGAAGAATTTCAAATGTTATTTCATCAAACTCATGTACACAACGCATAAATTTTTTATTGAGTACAAATATAATTACTGCTACAAAACCTGCAAATTTTTCAGTTTGTGATAATTCAATTGTTGATCTTCCTACACAAGTAAACTCACAGATTTTAAATGGTTTAAATCCAGTAAATTATACTATCTTATTTTTTACATCTTTAGAAGATGCTCAAAACAATACCAATGCAATTGTAAATCCAAGTCAATATAATTTTCCTCAAAATCTAAACTCTTTTACTATTTGGTCTCGTTTAATGGAAAAAGGAAATGTAGAATGTTTTGATATTACTGATTTTAACGTTACTGTTAATCCAATTCCTCCTGTTTCAGATTTAAATAATGTTTTTGCTTGTACTAGTTATACTTTAACTGGTCTTTCTGCTGGAAATTATTTTACTGGACCAAACGGAACTGGAACACAATTAAATGCTGGTGATCTAATTTCTACTACAACTGAATTATATATTTATGCTGAAGAAAATGGTTGTTCTAATCAAACTAGATTTACAATTACTATTGTAGAAGAATTTACAATGGGCACAGAATATTGTGGAGAATTTATTGTACCAACTCTAGAATATGGTTCTTTTTACACAGAGTTAAATGGTCCAAACGGAACGGGACAATTAATTACTCCTGGAACTTCAATAACTACAAATCAAAGAATTTATTATTACTCAGATTTTGATACTGTTAAATGTACAGATATTCCTTTTGATTTAATTATTCATCCGTTGCCTTTGGTAGATTCTTCAACAGATATAACTACTTGTTTAACATACACTTTACCTAATTTAACAAATGGTAATTATTTTACAGGAACAAACGGAACAGGAACACAATTAAATGCTGGAGATTTAATTACTTTTTCTCAAAAAATTTACATTTATAATGTAGATGCAAATACGTGCTCAAATGAAACTTCTTTTATTATAAATATTATTGATACAAGTGTATATAAAAATACATCAGCTTGCGGAAGTTATACTATTCCAAATGAAAAAATTGGAGGTTATTTTACTCAATCTAACGGACAAGGGACGCAATTAAATACTGGAGATATTATTACAACTTCTCAAACCATTTATTTTTATACCCCAACAAATAATGGTTGTGCAGATGATGTTCCAATTAATATTGCTATAAATCCAATTCCGCCAGTCGATTTACTAAATGATTTTATTACTTGTGTTGACAATCCAATGAGTCTGCCAGCTCTTACAAATGGAAATTATTTTACCCAAACAGGCGGAACGGGAACGCAATTAAATGCAGGCGATATAATAACATCAACCCAAAGGATTTATATTTATAATTTTGATGGAAATTGTCCAAACGAAACAAGTTTTAATGTAGAAGTTAGACCGCTACCACCAATAAATAGTTTTACAGATATTTTTAGTTGTGATCCATATACATTACCTACAATTACAAATGGAAAATACTTTACACAAACTGGCGGAACAGGAGTACAATTAAATGCTGGTGATATTATTTCATCAACACAAAAAATTTATATTTATAACCAATATGATGACTTAAAAGCCTGTAACAACGAAGCCTTTTTTACTATTCATATTTTAGGGGTAAAAGTAGATTCACCTCCAGATGTTGCTGCATGTGATTCTTATAAGTTGCCAGCACTAACAAATGGTAATTATTTTACAGAATCTGGCGGACAAGGAACACAGTTAAATGCTGGTGATCTAATTACTGCTACACAAACTTTATATGTATATTTAGAAAACGGAAGCCGCTTTTTCTGTAGCGATGAACATCAATTTACCATTACAATTTCTACAACTCCACAATTGCCTGTATATTTAAATATAGAAAGTTGCGAAAGTTACACGTTGCCAAATTTAACGTTGTCTGGAAACGTTATTAACTACTATAGACAACCAAATAAAATAGATCTAATTAATCCGTCAGAATATACAATTACAGATGTAGGTACACAAACAATTTATGTGAATGCAAACGCAATTGGTAATGAAAGCTGCTCTGATGAAACGCAATTTGAATTAACAATTCATCCTTTATTAGATTTAGTTATTGATGGCGGAATTATTTGTGTTGATGCAGAGACAAAACAAACCAACGATCCGTTTTTATTACAATCTGGTTTAGATCCATCAATTTTTAGGGTAAATTGGTTTTTTGATAATCAATTGGTTGGAACTGGCTCTAATTATGCAGCTACAAAAGCAGGAACTTACACAGTTACCACAACAAAATTAACTCCTGATGTTGGTGCAGATTGTAATTACAAACCAACACAAGTTGTTGTAAAAGCATCGATTCCAGAAGCAAAAGTTACCTTTTTAACAAGTCCTTTTTCTGCACCAGCAAATATTAGAATCGATTTTATAGAAGAAGGTTTTGGAAGCTATGTTTACAGTTTAGATAATAGTTCGTATCAAACAAGTAATTTATTTCACAATTTAGAATATGGTTCGCATACTGTTTATGTAAAAGACACATCTGGTATTTGTAGTAATCCTCTTGTAATTGATTTTAAAGTAATAAAACATACAAACTTTTTTACGCCAAATAATGACGGAGAAAATGAAACTTGGAATCTTCAAGATTTAAAAAATCATCCTGAAGCAGAAATAAGTATTTATGATAGGTCTGGTAAATTAATTACTCAAATAAAGCCATCTGGAGAAGGTTGGAACGGAAGTTATAAAAATGGCACAAAAGCACCGTCAACAGATTATTGGTTTACCGTTACCTTTTTATTTCAAGGAAAACCGGCAACGTATTCTTCTCATTTTTCTTTAATAAGAAAAGAGTAATTCTTAGATAAATTCAGAAAATACCGCTAATTTTGCAATCGTTAATTACTAAAAAATGAGTTTACCTAAACGTATTATATATTATTTATTAGGATTTTCTATTGGCGCAATAGTTGTCTATTTTATTTGGACTGGCAAAGGGGTTTCTTTTGATTACGGAATGGATGCAAGAACCCTTAAAACAATACGCATTAGAGAAAAAGTATATACTCCAGAAGCACAAGAAGTTTTAACAAAAAAAAAATTAGATTCTGTTACTGTAAATGCTATTTTTAAAAATGGTGATGTTAATTTTTCTAAAGCACGAATTAAACCATGTCCAGAATATTTAGTTACTGGAAAAGATAGTTTAAAGAATATTCAATTGTATGTAAAGCGTTGTGATTCTGTTGCTATAATTCAAAAGGTAATTATTAAATAATTAGCACTTTTTGTATGCATCGTACAATTTTACTTTGTTTAAAATCATTGGGATAATTTTTTCTAAACGATTTTGCTTCGTCGATTCTTTTTTAGCTTCAGAAATATAATCTGCATATTCTCTTTTACAACTTAAAGAAAACGTATCAAATTTTGATTTAAACTCTTCATTTATATCTAGTGCATTTTGAAAGATTTCTGGTATCACAAGTATCTTCTTTGTTCTGTCTGGTTTAATCTCTTTACCTTCATCAACATTACTCATCGCTTCTAAAACATATTCTTTAATGAGTTCAACATTAATTTCATCCAAAGAAAAAAAACGCCATTGCAACATTGCTTTTGTTTTTCCTTCTTGCGCATTTATTAAAACTTTATGAGTGTCTTTTAATAATCTTCCTTGAAAAAACCACAAACCACAATAATTTTTAAAAGCTGCTAACCCAACAATATTTTTATTTTTATATACATAGGTTGGTATTCCCCATTTAATTGTTTCTTCTAGGTTTGTTAACAAAAGTGTTTTCCTTAGAAGCTCTAATTTAGGTTTCCATGTTGATTTTGTGTCAAAATAAATTTCAATTGCATTCATAATTTATAAGAAAGATATTCTAATAAAATAACAAAAGCCTCATTATAAATGAGGCTTTTGTATAAATATCACTTTTTAACTCCAGGTAAATCAACTGGTTTCTTTGTTTGCCAATGAAAAACTGGAGCTTTCTTTTTCTTTGGTGCCAATTCATCTAATGTATTCGCATCATACAAAACTCCGTTTTTAATCACATATTTAAGTGTATTTGTATTTCTTAAATTATCTAACGGATTTTTATCCATAATTAAAAGATCTGCTAGTTTACCTTCTTCTATACTTCCTAAATCTGTATCCAAACCTAAAGCTTTAGCTCCAGAAATAGTAGCTACTTTTAAAGCATCTAAGTTCTTCATTCCGCCACTAGCAACAGACCATAGTTCCCAATGAAAACCAAGTCCTTGTAATTGACCATGACTACCAACTCCAGCTAAACCATCAGCTTCCACTAAATCTTTCATAAATTCTGCATGTTTTTGAAATACATGTTCTTCATCCATAAACCATCCAGGTCTTCTTCTAGATTTACTTGCCAATTCTTCATATGGAGTAAAATATTGCATTTTTTTATCGTGATATGGATTCTCTCTTGAATAATAATAATTTTCTGCCCAAGGACCACCATAAGAAACTAATAATGTTGGAGTTACAGCCATTTTAGAAAACGAAGTACTTTCTATTACATCTTTATAAATTGGGTAAATTGGGAATGAATGTTCATGTCCTGGATAACCATCTAATAATTGTGTCATATTCATTTTAAAATCTAAAGAACCTTCTGTAGTTGGCATTAACTTTAATTCTTTTGCAGCCATTATCACCCATTGACGCTGTTGCCTGTTACCAACAACATACATTTTGATATATTTAGTGTTATAATACTGGCTGTATTGTTTTAAAACATCTTTTGCGTGTTCTAAACTTTTAATATTATATGCCCAATAACCAACTCCTGGACCCGTACTATAAACTCTTGGACCATGCATCATTCCTGCATTAACCATATCAGAATAGGTTAATACATCTGTTGTTGCAGTTTGTGGATCTCTAGTTGTTGTTACTCCGTACGCTAAATTTGCAGAATAAATCCAAACTTGATTTTTATGAACTCCCCAATTTGGCCACATATGCGCATGTGTATCTATAAAACCAGGTGTAATTGTTTTACCAGATACATCAATTACTTTAGCACGATTTGGTACGCTGAAACTTCCAGATTTTCCTACTTTTTGAATTCGGTTATTCACAATTAAAACATCTCCATTTTCAATAACTTTAGCGCCACCATTCATTGTAATAATTCTACCTCCTTTTAGTAAAATTGTTCCTTTTGGAGTTGCTTTTTTATATCCAACTTTTATTAAATACTCATCTGCTTTAAACTTTAGAGTTTCTTTTGATTTTTTGTTTTTATCATCCTCTTTTTTCTTTGATTTTTTTTCTTTGGCTTTTTTCTTTTTATCAGCAGCAAGTTTTTTTAAAAAAACTGCTCCCTTATCTAAATCATATACAAAATGACTTGCTCCTAAAGACCAATGTACTTTTTTACTATCTGATGACCAAGCTGGAAATTCTCCTCCCATTATTGTTAATTGTTGAGCAGGAAAAGCAGCTTTATCTGCATTTGCAAGAGAAATTGATGGTGTTTTTCCTATTTTAGGAATCAGTACAGAATAAACATCATTATTTATTTTTGCTAGTGCTTTTGTTCCATCTGGTGAAATTTTAATTTCTTGAGGCTTAGAAGCTTTATTATTTTCTCTCCAACCTTCAATTTCATTTGGCAATATATTATGATCTTTGCCAAAAATATCTGATGAACCATAAGTTGTGATTCCTGTAAGTTTTAAATGTGATTTTTCATCAGTTCCATCCCAGCGAATAGAAATTAACCCTTTACTTCCATGGTTTAAATAAATCCTATCGTTAATTTTAGCAAAATGAATAGTTGATCTTCCTTTTGTTCTGTCTATTATAGTTACATCTCCACCATTTGATGAAATCCAAGCGATTTCATTTACTGGATTTGAAGGTCCAATTGCATCTTCAAAACCTTGTGTACTTCCTTTTAAAAATGCAATTCTATCAGAATTATAAGACCAAGCAGGATTTGTATAAAACCCAGATTCGTTGGTAAGTTTTTCAATTTTTGCTCTACCAAAAACATTTACTTTATACAAATGTCCTTCTCCATATTTCCAGGTTGTAAACACCAAGTTTTTACTATCAGGAGACCAAGCTGGTTGTGCTTCTGTAAAATCATTTTTTGTCAATCGTTTTGGTTTTCCGTTAGGAAAATCCATTACATACAATCTATTCAACGCTGTAAAAGCTAACATTTTTCCGTCTGGAGACGGAACAGCATCTCTAATTTGTGTAACAAAAGCGTCTTTAGCATCACTTATTGGATATTTAAAAGAAACTCTAGGACCTAATTCTATATTTACATCAACATTAAACGGAATCTCAGTAGCTTTGTTAGTGGTTAAAGAAATAGAATATATTTTTCCGCCATAAGAAGTAATTAAGTTTTTACTATCTGGAGTAAAATCCATTCCAGGTAAAACACCCAATGTTGCCATAGACTCTTGATCATCTCTTTGGATTGGATATGCCAACCATTTTTCTTCACCATTTTTTAAATTTCTTAGAATTAAACCTGTTTTATCTTCAAATCGACTTCCAAAAACTAACCAATTACCATCTTTAGAAAGTGTTGGTGTAAAAGAAGAACCATATTTAGAAGTGATAGTTTCTGTAGAACCATCATTACGATCAAAAGTCATAACTTGATATTGTGGTAACTGAGCGTTATAATTCCAAGCGTTACGTCTTGCAGAAAAATAAATCAATCTTCCATCTGCACCAAAAGCAGGATCAATCACTTTTAAATTAGTTGGGGCAGAAATTAGTTTTGCACCAGAACCACCATCTTTATGATATAAATAGGGTTTAATATTTCTTCTACCTTTTACGCCCAATATATAATCTCCGTCTGGACTCCAGTCTGCAGAAAAATGCTTTTGATTTTTATCTTTTGTTAATTGTGTTTCTTCGTTTGTCTTTAAATCTCGAATCCATAAATTATCTGAACCACTTTTATCAGAAATAAATACAATCGAATTTCCGTTTGGGCTATATCTCGGATGCACGTCATACGCCATTCCGTTGGTGATTTTTGTTGCTTTTCCTCCAGAAATAGGAATGGTGTACAAATCTCCCATCATATCGAAAATTATTTCTTTTCCGTTGGGATGAACATCCAAAGACATCCAAGTTCCTTGTTGAGTATTGAATGACAATTTTCGTTCTGGTTCTAGCGGCAATTCTTTAGTTGCTACTTTGGTTGAATCTTTTTTCTCATCAACCTTTTCTTGAGCAACGATTGTAGTTGCTACTAATAAGATTAAAACAAAAAAAAGCTTGGTAAATAGTTTGATTTTCATTTTCGATTTCTTTAAAGTTAAAATGGTCAATAAATATACATAAAATTATTTTTGATGTTATTTCTTTACAATTATTTAATATCTAAACTATTTTTTATAAATTAGAACTAATGAAATATATAGCAAATACTGTTGACGAATATATCAATCAATTACCAGAAGAACGAAAATTAGTTATTACCAAACTAAGAAATGTAATCGAACAAAATATACCTAAAGGTTTTGTGGAGCAAATCAATTACAATTTCCCAAGCTTTGTAGTACCACATTCTTTGTATCCTGACGGATATCATTGCGACCCTAAACTTCCATTACCTTTTCTAAGTATTGCTTCTCAGAAAAATTTTGTAGCTGTATATCATAGCGGAATTTATGCTAGTAAAGAAATGTTTGATTGGTTTACTACTGAATACCCAAAACATTGCAAACGCAAATTAGATATGGGAAAAAGTTGTGTTCGTTTTAAAAAAATGGACGATATTCCGTATGAATTAATTGGTGAGTTGATGCGAAAAATGACACCGCAACAATGGATTGAAATATATGAGTCAAAATTAAAGAGTTGAAAAGATTGAAAACTGATAATTGTTAACTGTTAACTGACAACTGATAGCGCTCAGTAATTTTTTTAATACTTTTTATCGATTTCTGAATCCAATCAGCATACAAGATTTCTTTTTCTTTCTCCGATAATTTCCAATCGATTTCTGATGCTCTTAATTTTGTGGTAACATCTTGTAAAATAATAGCTGCAGCAACAGAAATATTTAAACTTTCTGTAAAACCTACCATTGGTATTTTTAAAAATCCATCAGCTTGATTCATTGTGTATTCAGAAACGCCTTCTTTTTCTACTCCAAATACAAAAGCAGCTTTTTTTGTAATGTCAAATTCATGCAATACACAAGAATCGTTGTGTGGCGTTGTTGCAATAATTTGATACCCATTATTCCGCAACGTATCTAAACAATCTTGCGTGTTTGTTGCAGTTTGATTGTATTTTTTGATATTCAACCATTTTTGTGATCCTTTTGCTACATGACGCGAGACTTTGCTCGAATATTTGTTCTGAATAATATGCACATCTTGCAATCCGAAAATATCAC
This sequence comes from uncultured Flavobacteriaceae bacterium, assembly GCA_963974245.1. Lineage (GTDB taxonomy): Bacteria > Bacteroidota > Bacteroidia > Flavobacteriales > Flavobacteriaceae > Polaribacter. The sequence continues at coordinate 26,925 of CAXBBY010000003.1, forward strand.
AACTTCGGATAACCGCACTTGAATTATGAGGCTGAAAAATATCTTCTAAAACCACTGTAAAATGCCGTGTTCTATTTTCTAAAACTTTATGAAACGTTTCTTTTCGTTTTTCACTTACAAAATCTTCTAGAAAGTTTAAAAACTCGATATCAATCATAGGTTTAAAAATACTTTTTACAAACATACTATAAAAATTCTATCAGTTCGAGTGAATTTGTGAAGTATGAACAAATTTGTATCAAGAACAAGAATTTTATTGATTTAGATAAATTTAAAAAATAATAATTCGACCTTTATGATATCTTATAATTAGCTTACATTTATTGATGATGAAAAATATAGTGGTGTTAACTGGTGCAGGAATTAGTGCAGAAAGCGGACTCAAAACATTCAGAGATGCTGATGGTTTGTGGGAAGGTCACGATATTATGGAAGTTGCTTCTCCGCAAGGTTTTTATAACAATCCAGAATTGGTATTGAATTTTTACAATCAACGTAGAAAACAATTACAAACTGTACAACCCAATAAAGCACATTTAAATTTAAAAGAATTAGAAAAAAATTTTATCGTAAATATCATCACTCAAAATGTAGATGATTTGCATGAACGTGCAGAAAATTCAAACATTATTCATTTACATGGAGAATTATTAAAAGTACGAAGCACTAAAAACTCAAATTTAGTTTATGATTGGAAAACTGATTTAGTGTTGGGTGATTTGTGTGAAGAAAAATCGCAATTAAGACCACATATTGTTTGGTTTGGAGAAGATGTTCCGTTGTTAGAAAAAGCAGCAGAAATCGCTTTACAAGCAGATTATTTGGTTATTATCGGAACTTCTATGCAAGTATATCCGGCGGCAAGTTTAATCAACTATACAAAACCAACAACTCAAATATATTTTATTGACCCAAAACCGTCTATTACAGAAAATCAATACAATAATTTAACAATTATTAAAGAAGTTGCAACTTCTGGAACGGAAAAATTGATTGAATTATTAAAAACTTAATTTTTATGTCATTTCGAGTGGAGTCGAGAAATCTCGCAAAAGAATTACTTTGTAATTAATCGATTAAAATACTCGTGCAATTCGCCTTTAGAAATAGAGCTTCCTTTTTCTATCAAATCAAAGATCTCTGTATTTCGTTCTAAAGCGTATTTTTTTGTTCCGTTAAAATACTCAACAGCATCATCTGTTGGATTAGACAATAACCACTCAAAACCTTCTTGCTCTAATAAATTTATGTCTTTATTTATTTTCACAAAAATTCTATGAATCTCTTTTTCATCGCATTTAAAAAGGTTTATGCTCTGTTTAGAAAAGTGTTCTAGATAGTTTGTTTTTGTTAGAACATCGTCCCAAACAACATCAGAAAACACGTTCATCTCTTCTTCTGCAACTTGTGGTTTATCTTTCTTTAATTGTTTCCATTCTTTTACATCAATGCTTTGTGATGCTAAAAAAAGTGCAAATTCTTCGTGTAAAGATTCAAATTGTTCTTTGGTAAGTTGTCTGTATTTCATGAGTGTGTTTATTATGCAAAAATAAAAAAACCTATCAAAATGAATTGATAGGTTTTATATATAATTATAAAGATTGTTTACTCTGCAATAACGTCAAAAGTAATTTCAACAATTACTGCTCTGTGTAATCTTACAGATGCATTGTATTTACCTAATCTTTTTACTGCTCCACCAGCAACTTTAATAAATTTTCTATCTATTTCAGTTCCTGCTTTTGCAATTGCTGCTGCAACATCTGCGTTATTTACAGAACCAAATAATTTGTCTCCTGTACCAACTTTAGATGCAATCTTAATTTCTAAACCTTTAACTGCGTCTGCTATTTTAGTAGCATCTGCAATTATTTTAGCTTCTTTAAAAGCGCGTTGCTTTAATGTTTCTGCTAATACTTTTTTTGCAGAAGAAGTCGCTAATACTGCATGTCCTTGTGGGATTAAAAAGTTTCTACCATAACCGTTTTTCACAGTTACAACATCATCTTTAAAACCTACATTTTCTACGTCTTGTTTTAATATTAATTCCATAATGCTTCTTCTTTTTTATTTTAACATATCACCAACGTATGGCATTAAAGCTAAATGACGAGAACGTTTGATAGCTTGTGCAACTTTACGTTGATATTTTAATGATGTTCCTGTTAAACGTCTAGGTAAAATTTTACCTTGCTCATTTACTAAATACATTAAGAAGTCAGCATCTTTATAATCGATGTACTTCATTCCGTTTTTCTTAAAACGACAGTATTTTGCTTCTTTTTTAGTTTCAATGTCTAGCGGAGTTAAGTATCTTACTTCTCCCTGCTTATTTCCTTTTGCTTGTTGCTCTATAGACGACATATCCTTATTTTTTAGCAGATTTTACACGTGCGCTTCTCTTTTCAGCCCAAGCAGCAGCATGTTTATCTAATTTAACAGTTAAATAACGCATAACGCTATCATCTCTTCTAAATTCAAGTTCGTATGAAGAAATTTCTTCTCCTGCGATTTTAAATTCTAATAAGTGGTAAAATCCACTTTTCTTTTTTTGGATTGGATACGCTAATTTTTTTAAGCCCCAATCTTCCTTTGAAATCATTTCGGCACCTTTAGAAACCAAATAGTCATTAAACTTTTGTACTGTTTCCTTTATCTGAGTATCAGATAAAACGGGATTCAAAATGAAAACAGTTTCGTAATGATTCATATGTAATTGTTTAAAATTATTTTTAAGGCTGCAAATATAGTGACTTTTTTCATTAAACAATACATATTTTATCTATAAAATTTGTATTAATTTCGTAACAAATAAATAGCAGATGCAAATACCAGAATTCCCTAACTTAATTCATTACGCAATACCCGTTTTTATTGCCACCGTTATTATCGAAGTTATTTTAACGGTAAAGGTTAAAATGAAAGAGTATGAATATAAAGACGCCGCTACTTCTATTGCCATGGGATTAGGAAATGTTGCCATTGGTTTAATTAGTAAAACAATGGTGTTGGCGGTTTTTTATTTAGTCTATAATTCGTTTCATTTGTTTGAAGTTCCTTTTGTTTGGTGGGCTTGGATTCTAGTTGTCTTTGCAGAAGATTTAGCATATTACTGGTTTCACAGAATAAGCCATGAAAATCGTTTTTTTTGGGCGAGTCATATTGTGCATCATTCTTCGCAGAAATATAATTTAAGTACTGCTTTAAGACAAACTTGGACAGGAAGTTTTACTTCTTTTATTTTTTGGATTCCGTTGGTTTTAGTTGGATTTCATCCAGTAATGATTTTGGTTCAAATGTCTATTAGTTTGTTATATCAATATTGGATTCACACAGAATTGATTGATAAATTGCCAAAATGGTTTGAGTTTATTTTCAACACTCCAAGTCATCATAGAGTGCATCACGCTACAAATCCGCAGTATTTAGACAGAAACCATGCTGGAATTTTTATTATTTGGGATCGTCTTTTTGGATCTTTTGAGCCAGAAGTAGAGAAACCTGTGTATGGATTAACAACAAACATCAATACTTTTAACCCTGTTAAAGTTGCTTTTTTAGAATGGTTTGGTTTACTAAAAGATGTTTTTACTTCTAAAACATCTGTGTTTAATAAACTTAAATATTTTTTAAAACCTCCTGGATGGAAACATGATGGAACTGGAACTTTATCTACCGATATGCGAAAAGAATGGGAGAAAAATCAGGGAAAATAATTGCCACAAATTCACGAACTCTTTTATAAAAACTAAATGTCACATCTATAAAAACTAAATGTCATATCGAGCGGAGTCGAGATGATATTAAAGTCAGTCTTATATGAGTTCTCGACTCCGCTCGAACAGATAAAAATTATATTTCGTGAATTTGTGGCAGGAAAAAATTAATTAAAATCGAAACGAATTCCTAATGAAATATTTCTAATTTTTGTGTTTTTAAATAACGGGTTCATATCATATTTTACATAAAAACCTGTGCTTCTATAAGCCAAATAAGCACTAACACCATAATTAAAAATATTCATATTAAAGTTGTCTTTTTGCATCTCCTCTACTTTAGTTCCGTTACTATCTGTATATTCTATGTATTGACGAGTTCCTAATTTAAAACCTGCAAAAGCTCCTATTCCTAATCGTACAGATTGATTTGTTCTGTCTCTTTTATATCCATCAGAATATTCTCCGTTTCTTGAAAAATCCCATTCAAAATGAACTGGAAAATTCATTTGAACATGACGCAACCTACTTTCTGATAATTTTTCTGGATGTACTACTAAATCTGTAATTTTACCATTTGCAACATGATATTTATTGTCTTTTAATCTTAAGTTATTCCATAAAAAAGAAACTCCATATTTAAAATATAACTTAGATGCTTCTCTATCCATTCTTGTTTTCCACGTCCAACCTAGTTCGTAAAAATGCGATTGCCAAAATTGATAATTTGACGTATCTAAAGAAGACAATTGATTGTCTATTAATACATTATTAACACCTAAAGCAAATACAAATTGAGAAGTTGTACTTCTATTTCTTTTCCCTTTACTTTCCCATTTAGTCTTTCTCTCTCTCAAGTTTCTATTTCTTCTTGAGTCATAATTTTCATTATCTCTAACTTGAATTCTAAATGTTTTACGTCCGATTGTGAAAGAATCTTCTTTGTCATCAAAATCAGTTTCTTTTTGTACGCCTTTAATTTTTCCGTTTGCTTTATCTTGCACTAATAATTGCAACTTTTTTTCTTCTATTGCAACTTTATCTGAAATAACTTTTGCATGAAAATCTGCAGCTTCTTTTTTTAATCGTTGTGCTTCTTTTGAAGTAATTTCCTTCGCTTCTAATTGCTTGTTTATTTTTTCTACTTTTTCTTTTAAAGAGGCTTTTTCTGTTTTGGTAATTAACTCAATTCTCTTTGAGATTTTTTTTACTTCGTCTTCAAAATTTTTCTCTTGAGAAAAAGCAATCGTTGTACAAAACAACACTAATATAAGTAGTATTTTTTTCATTTTTTTATCTATTTAGATGATATTTTATGTATCCGTTTGGATTCTATTTTTAGTTATTTCTATTAGCAATAGCAGTTGCTAATCCTGTAATTTTACCTTTTACAACTTGCATAAAACTTTTCTTGAAAGTATCCTCATCAATCGTTTTCTCTACACTTGTTAATAAAGTAGCAGCATCAATCTTTAAGTTTGTTTTATTGATTTCTTTTTGAATCTTTTTTAACACATCATTTCTATCAATATTGTATTTTTTATAGTAATCATTAATATCTTTATCCGGGTTTAACGTTGCATATAGCAAAGCATCACTATTAATTTTTATGCTACTTTTCTGAAAATATTTCTTTCCTTTTTTTGGAATATTAACTTTCGTTTCTGCAACTTTCGTTTCTGTTTGATCTACAGATTTTAACAACAAATTACTATCTATTATAATTCGATTTTGTTGTAACGGGTTCTTTGTTTCTTTTTTAATATCGGTTATATTTTCTGCAATTACAATTGGATTTTTCTCAATTATTTTTGCGTGCTTAATTTGAGGCTTTTTCTTTTTTAGAATCGTGTTTTTTTGAGATTTATCATCCTCTGCTTTATCATTTTTTACAATAACTGTTTCCGTAGGAATTGTATTATTAAGCGTTGGTTTTACAAATTTTGTTGTATCAATAATTGGAGATGTAACAATCTTTTCTGGAATTATCGTTTCAATACCGTTATTAGTATTCATAAAAAAAGCTACTGAAACTACTAGTAGAACTGACGCAGCGTAACCAACATATAAAAACCAATTTTTACGTTTCTTTTCTTGAGCAATATCTAATTGGTTACTCAATCTTTCCCAAGAAGAATTTGAAGGCTTAATTGTTCTAGACTCTAAAGAATCGCTAACAATTTTATCAATATTATTTGTCTCCATTTACTGTTTTATTCATTCTTAAATACTGTACTTGTAGCCATTTTCTCGCTTTAAATAATTGCGATTTAGAGGTGCTTTCCGTAATGTTTAACTTTACTGCAATTTCTGCATGCTTATACCCTTCTACTGCGTATAAATTAAATACCATTTTATAACCTGTTGGCAATTCATCAATTAACTTCTGAATGTCTTGTAATTCTGTATTTTCTAAACTATCTATAGCTTGTTTATGAAACACATATTCTTCGTCCGATAATTGTACAGGATTCTTTTTTCGCAAATACGAAATGCACGTCTTTACCATAATTCTTCGAATCCATCCTTCAAAACTTCCTTCGTTTTTAAACTTAGAAAGGTTTGTAAAAACTTTTAAAAACCCAGATAACATTAAATCTTCTGCATGATGTAAATCTTTTACATATTGTCTGCAAACACCCAACATTTTAGGAGAATACAACTCGAACAATTCTTGTTGTGCTTCTCTTTTTTGTTTGATGGCATCAATAATTAGCTGATTTGTTTGATTATGCAATGGTATAATTTTCAATCCAGACTGATGATTTTTAAACGTCTTACAATATATAGACTACAATAGTTCTAAAATGGTTGCTTACGAATATTAAAAAAATGATTTTTTTGAATAAAACTACTATAAAGACGTTTGTTTGAATGATTTGTAACAGTTAGTAAATCAATTTTAAGTGATTAGTTTTGAATGTTGAGTTTAAGTTGATCTATTTCATAAAAATGATTGCTACTGAAACTACAACCTCTCATTTCTACGACTGGATAAATTTCAACAAACAAAGCATCAATAATGATACTTCTCAATCGTTCCTCTTTTCGGAATGACAACTAATAACTGATAATTGGTCACTGTTCACTATTAACTAAACTACTGTGCATCCACATCAATAATAAAACGAATTGGTCTAAATTCTTTTACAGATTGAAACGTGTTTTTAATTTTTTCGATGTGTTTTTTCGTTTCTGCTAAGTTTTGTTTTGGCGGAATTTTAATCGTTAAGTTTTTAATATATTGATTCCGAACTCTCGAAACTACTGGCGCGGTTGGTCCTAAAACATGTTCTCTAAATACATTTTGTAAGGCTTTTGCCAACCAATTAACTCCGCTATCAACTTTTATATAATCTTTGTGTTTTAGTGTAATTTTTATCAATCTAAAATATGGTGGATATTGATATTGCCAGCGTTCTTGTAATTGTTCTTTATACATTTCTGCATAATTTGTGGTAGAAACTTGTTGCAATATTTGATGATATGGATTAAAGGTTTGTATCGCTACATTTCCTTGTTTTTTTGATCTTCCTGCACGTCCAGAAACTTGGACCATCATATCATAACTACGTTCGTGTGCTCTAAAATCTGGAAAATTCAACATATTATCTGCATTTAAAATTCCGACTAAAGACACATTTTCAAAATCCAATCCTTTAGACAACATTTGTGTTCCAACTAACACATCAATTTCTTGTGCTTCAAAAGCACCAATTATTTTTTGATAACCGTGTTTTCCACGAGTTGTATCTAAATCCATTCTTCCAATTTTATACGTCGGAAAAATTTCTTTCAATTCTAATTCAATTTGCTCTGTTCCAAAACCTTTTGTATCTAGTGTATTGCTTCCACAAGCTGCGCAATTATTTGGCATAGCACGTTGATAATTACAATAATGACATTTTAATTCGTTTCTGTATTTGTGAAACGTTAAACTTACATCACAATTTGGACATTGCGGCGCAACACCACAAGTTGTACATTCTACTACTGGAGAAAAACCACGTCGGTTTTGAAATAAAATTACTTGTTCTTTATTTTCCAAAGCTTCAGAAATCATTGAAAGTAAACGATCAGAAAAGTGACCTTTCATTTTCTTTTTATGATGTTTTTCTTTGATATTGATTAGTTCGATTTTTGGCAATTGTACATTTCCAAAACGCCGGTTTAATTCCACCAAACCATATTTTCCGTTTTGTGTATTAAAATAACTTTCTAAAGACGGAGTTGCAGAACCCAATAAAATTTTTGCTTTGTGCTGATGCGCCAAAACCACTGCTGTATCTCTTGCGTGATAACGTGGCGAAGGTTTAAATTGTTTGTACGAAGTTTCGTGTTCTTCATCAACAATGATTAAACCTAGGTTAGAAAAGGGTAAAAAAACAGAAGATCTTGCGCCTAAAATAATTTGTGCTTTTTGTTTGTTTTCTAACACATTATTCCACACTTCTACTCTTTCGTTCATAGAATATTTGGAGTGAAACACCGAAATTTGATTTCCGAAATAAGCTTCTAATCGTGTTATAATTTGCGTGGTTAACGCAATTTCTGGCAATAAAAACAAGATTTGTTTTCCTGATTTTAAATTGTCTTCAATCAGTTTTGTATAGACTTCTGTCTTACCAGAACTAGTAATTCCGTGCAGCAAAACCACTTCTTTTTCTTCAAAAGCAGTTTTTATTTCTGATAAAGCAGTTTCTTGAAACTCGTTCAAGTTTTTTAAATCGTTTGTAGCTCCTTTAAAATTGATTCTGTCAGTCTGAATTTCATACAATTCAAAAACACCTTTATCTGCCAAGGCTTTAATTACGGCTGCGGAAACTCCAATTTTTGTTTCTAACTCTTTGGCTTTTATTGGTTTTTTATCTGCGGATAATTGAAAGTATCCTAAGACCGCTTCTCGTTGTTTTTTTGCTCTGTTTAATTCTGACAATAAATTTTGTAGTGCTTCATCAGAAGTATATTGAGCATTTAATCGAACATATTTTACCATTTTTGGTTTGTATTGTTCGTAAATTTCTTCTTTTACAAAAACTGCTTTTTTATGAATTAAAGCATTGATAATTGGCAAAACTTTTTTCTTTCCTAAAATATCAGCAACTTGATGAATGGTTAATTGTGATTGATGTTGCAAGGCTTCAAAAATCAAAAATTCATCATCAGTCAATTCAGTTTCTTCTGTAAATTCATCATTCTTTAAAACAATCGTTTCGCTTTCTAACAAAAATGCTGATGGCAACGCAGCTCTGTAAACATCACCCAAAGAACACATGTAATAACTAGCAATCCATTGCCAATTTTGCAACTGAATTTCAGTTACAATTGGTTTCTCATCCAAGATTTGTAGAATTTCAATCGCTTCGTACAATTCTGGTTTGTTTTGATGAATTTTTAAAACCAGCGCCGTGTACATTTTTGTGTTTCCGAAAGAAACCGCAACACGCATTCCTTTTTGCAGAAATTCAGCTTCTGCTTCCGTCACCGAATAAGTAAAGGTTTTCTGAATGGGAATTGGTAATATGACGTCTATGAAGTTCACTGTCACTTCGAGTGGTTTTACGATTGATAATGAGTAAAGTTGTATCGAGAAGTCGTGTTTATAATAGTTCTCGATACATCACGCTTAGGCGTGACACTCGAACTGACATTCGTCAAAATTACTGCAATTCAAAACTACGTAAATTTCACTACATTGTAAACAGAATTTTTAGTGAATTATGACAGCATCCGATTGGAAAAAAAAAGGTTCCTTTATTAAAGTAAATAATCATAACATCTTTGTTATTGATACCGATAAAAATGTTAGTTCGAGTGTCGTCGAGAACCCAGAAGACACATTAATTATTCTGCACGGTTATCCAACTTCATCATACGATTATTACAAAGTAGTACCCGAGTTAAGCAAAAAATACAGCGTTGTTATTCACGATCATGTAGGTTTTGGATTTTCTGATAAACCACAAAATTATTCATATTCTTTAGTAGATCAAGCAACAATTGCTTTGCAACTTTGGAAACAACTGGGTTTAAAAAATGTTACTTTATTAGCACATGATTACGGAACCAGCGTTGCTACCGAAATTTTAGCGAGACACAACAACAAAGAAATTGATTTACAAATTGACAAACTAATTCTTTGTAACGGAAGCATGCATATTGAGTTGTCTCAGTTACGAACAATTCAGAAGTTGTTAAAAGGAAAATTCGGAAAGTATGTAGCAAAATTGACCAACTACGCTATTTTTAGCAAAAACTTACGCAACGTCTATTTTGATAAAACAAAAGTTACTAAGAACGAATTGCAACAAATGTGGCAACAAATTGAATATAATAATGGTAAAAAGGTCATTCATTTAATTAGTGATTATATCAACCAACGTTATACACACTGGAATCGTTGGATTGGTGCTTTAAAAGAAACTCAAATTGAAACCAAGATAATTTGGGCTAAAGAAGATCCAGTTGCCGTTAAAGTTATTGCTGAATTATTGGCTACAGAAATTCCAAATAACCAATTGTATTGGATAGAAAATTGCGGACATTTTCCGATGTTAGAAAATCCAAAAAAATGGACAGCATTGGTTTTGAAATGATTTTATTTGTTCTATGAAAATTGCCAATTATCGAGAAAATATAGAAAGTACAGCATACAACGCGTGTTCTTATGAATTAGATGGAATCAAAATCATAGAAAGAACTGCAAAAATTACTCCGAAGAAAATCGGACAGTTTGTAACGTGCTGGAAACGGAATGCAAACGGAATTACAGAACCTCACAAACACACTGATGATTTCAATTTCTTTTACATCAAAGTAAAAAATGATAAAAAAAAAGGTGTATTTAAATTTTCAAAAGAAGTTTTAATCAAACACGGAATTGTATCCACCGAAAAAAAAGATGGAAAAAGAGGTTTTAGAGTCTATCCAATTTGGGACAAAACAACCAGTAAGCAAGCGATAAAAGCACAGATTTGGCAATTAGAATATTTTAGCATAATCTACTAACTAATATTTGCCCACAAACCACTTGTTTTCTGAAGTTGAATAAAGGTTTTTAAAGTTACACTATTTTCAGGTTTCGATAAATTTTCATCATCCGATAATAAATCGATAGCAGCGTTTCTTGCAGCAACCAAAATTGAAGCATCTTTTACAATATCAGCAATTTTTAAATTTAAAACACCACTTTGTTGCGTTCCCATAATATTTCCTGGTCCACGTAATTTTAAATCAACTTCCGCAATTTTAAATCCGTCTGAAGTTTCTACCATCGTTTTTAAGCGCGTTTTTGCATCTTCAGATAATTTCACATCAGACAATAAAATACAATAACTTTGGTCTGCTCCTCGTCCAACGCGTCCACGTAATTGATGTAATTGACTCAATCCAAAACGCTCAGAACTTTCAATAACCATTACACTTGCATTTGGCACATTTACGCCGACTTCTATTACCGTTGTTGCTACCATAATTTGCGTTTCTCCTTTTACAAAGCGTTGCATTTCATATTCTTTATCTGCTGGTTTCATTTTTCCGTGTACAATACTTATTTTATATTGTGGCATTGGAAAATCTCTAGAGATACTTTCATATCCGTCCATTAAATCTTTATAATCCATTGCGGCAGATTCTTTAATTAACGGATATACAACATACACTTGTCTTCCTTTTGCTATTTCGTCTCTTAAAAATTTAAAAACCGCCAATCTGTTACTATCAAATCTGTGTACCGTTTTCACTTCTTTTCTTCCTGGCGGTAACTGATCAATTACAGAAATATCTAAATCACCATAAACAGACATTGCTAAAGTTCTTGGGATTGGTGTTGCTGTCATCACCAAAATATGTGGCGGCAATTCGTTTTTCTTCCACATTTTAGAACGTTGTGCTACTCCAAATCGATGTTGCTCGTCGATTATTGCGATTCCTAAATTTTTAAAAATCACTTTATCTTCTAACAATGCGTGTGTTCCAATTAATATATGTAATGTTCCGTCTTCTAATTGCTGATGAATTTCTCTTCGTTTTTTCGCTTTTACAGAACCTGTTAATAAGGCTACCTTTATAGTACTCTTTTTTAACAACTCAACGATTGCATTATAATGTTGTGTTGCTAATATTTCTGTTGGCGCCATTAAAGACGCTTGAAATCTGTTATCAATTGCCAACAACATGGTTAATAAAGCAACGATTGTTTTTCCTGAACCAACATCGCCTTGTAACAATCTGTTCATGTGGTTTCCGGTTGCCAAATCTTTACGGATTTCTTTCAACACACGTTTTTGTGCATTGGTTAAATTAAACGGTAAATTGTTATTGTAAAAATCATTGAATTTTTTCCCAACGCTTTCAAAAACATATCCTTTTAATTTAGATTTTCGGATGATTTTCTTTCGGATGAGTTGCAACTGAATAAAAAATAATTCTTCAAACTTTAATCGATATTGGGCTTTTGCTAGATTTTCTTGACTCTTCGGGAAATGAACATTTAACAACGCCTCTTTTTTTGACATCAATCCATATTGATGGATAAACGTTTCTGATAATGATTCGTTTATTTTACCATCGAGCTCAATAAATAGATTCTGTACTAATGTTCTTATTACTTTATTACTAATACTTTTCTTTCCTAATATTTCTGTAGATGGATAAACAGATTGCATTGCTATTTGTGCTTTCTTTTTATGCTCAGAAAGCAATTCCATTTCTGGATGTGGCATAGAAAACGAAGTGTTAAAACTATTTAGCTTACCATATATAACATAAGGTGTATTTACTTTTAAAGACTCTTTAATCCATTTTACACCTTTAAACCACACCAATTCCATTGAACCAGTTTCATCAATAAATGTAGCAACCAACCTGCTTCCACGGTTTTGTTGTACTGTTTTAATATGGGTAATTTTTCCAACAATTTGTACCTCAGCACCACTATCTTGTAATTGATTGATTTTATAAAACTGTGTTTTATCAATATATCTAAAAGGGAATAACTGCAATAAGTCATTACAATACTTAATTTGTAATTCTTGATAAAGCACAGAGGCCCTATTCATTGTTACTCCTTTTATATAGGTAATTGGTTTATTTAAATTAAACAATTGTTGATGCTTTTTCCTTTTAGAATAACGAAAGTACATAATTAGATTGATATATATTCTAATAAGAAATTTGGTAGTTCTAAATATTATTTGTTTATTTGGAACTTAGAAAATAATAAAAATGCCCTTAAAAACTAAGTTATCCCTAAGACTAGTTTCGATTTTATTATTAATTTCTGCCCATTTTACGTATGGTCAGGACAAATCGAACCAAACTAATAGTGCTCGTAAATCTACGGGTGTTTCTGTTGCACCAGCCCATTTTCACTTCAATCAAAAACCTGGTGAGATAAAAACTTACGACATTACAGTAAATAATAGCACTTCTACACCAAAGCAGTTTAATGTTAATATGTATGATTTTGACATGAATGGCAAAGGGAAAAGTAGTTTTTTACAAGCTGGTAAAGGAAGGTATTCATTATCTAAATGGTTAAGTGTTTCTCCAACATTTATTGAATTAAAACCATTTGAGAAAAAGTTAGTAAAAGTTACTGTGAGTGTGCCTAATACAGCTGAAGGCAATAAAGCTGCTTGGGCTATTTTAATGGTAGAACAAGTTGCTCCAAGAAAATCTTTAATAAGCCCTAATACTAATTCTAATACTGTTGCTTTAGGTGTTGTGCCCACATTTGCTTTTGGGATTTTTGCGTATCAAAATCCACCTAATGTTATAGATAATAAAATTGAATTTAAAGATTTTCAGTTAAAAAATGGAAATGATTCTAAGTTTTTATATCTAGAAGTTCAAAATACTGGAGACGGAATTGCATATTGCACATCTTATATAGATTTAACAAATTTAGATACAGGTGTTCAACAACGTTTAAAAGTTAAAAAATTTACAATAGTTCCTGACTTAATTAGAGTTTTTAGTTTTTCTCTAAAAGGTTTAGGAAAAGGAAAATATTTGGCAGTTGGAGTCTTAGATTATGAAGATTCTGAAGAAATTCAGGCTGCTAAACTAGAATTTGAAATTAATTAAATTTAACAAACATTTTATTAACCCCCTTAATTATTATTTATTATGAGAAATTTTTCAAAATTATTATCGACAGTCATCTTGATTGGGTTTGCATTTTCTGCAAATGCTCAGTTAGTTGACCAAAAAGATGTATCTATAACTTTAGATATGCAACCGGTGTTAGAATTAGAAATGACAACACCTACCCAAATTGAATTTGTTTTCGATGAAATTTCAGAATACCAAGCTGGTATTACGCAACCTGGAGCAACAATTTTAAAGGTTAGCGCTACAGTAAACTGGGATTTATATGCAGTTGGTAGATCACAAACTGGAAACAGATTTTGGGATCAACAAGTAAGTTACGGAGCAACTTCAAACTCAGTAGCAAATTTACCTTTAAGTTTATTAGAACTTAAACAAAGTAGAGCAAACTCTGGCGGAACAGCTGGTACAAGTGTAGTTGATTATAGCTCATCATTTTCTACAACAACTGCTGCAGCAACAGGTAACAATAGTTTATTTGTAAATGACGATGGATCTGCAACACCCCCAGGAATCGATAATAAATATATTGCTGGTCATGCAGGTACAACTGGTACTGGAGACACCATGACTGCTGGAACTTATTTAAACAACTCTGGAACTTCTTCTAACTTTTATTATGTAATGGATTATAGAATTGCACCAGGATTACCTGCAATTTTCCCTAACGCTTTTCAAGCAGATAGTACTACTGCTGAAGATTTAATAACTTCTGGTACTGCAAATTCGTATGCAGAAGGCGGAGTTTATACAATGTATGTACAATACATTTTATTAGAAGATCAATAAAAAAACATCATTTAATATTTAATAATAAGGATGTAATTAGTAAATTACATCCTTATTTATTACACTAAATTTTGCAACATCTTAAAAAGAAATATCAACTTTTATTTAGTACTATCTTATTATTAGTTAGTAGTGCTTTTTATGCTCAAATTCATTGTGGTCTTGTTCAATTACAATCTAGCGCAACTGTTGCTGCAAACTTTACTTTTACAGATTTTTCTAGCTACAATTCAGGTATTACTTTGCTAAGTGTTGCAAGATTAAGAGTAAGAGTAGATAATAAAAGTCCAGTAGATTTAGATTGTTCTTGGAAATTAAGAATGTTTATAGAAAACAATTCTGGAGCAGGGACATTAGCTGATAAATGGGAAGAAATCACATTATATGGTAATGGAAATGCTTTAAAACCATCAATAAGTGATTTAGAAGTTAGAGTTAATAATAATTGTGGAACCCCACTAAACACAGGTTTTAGATCTTTTACAGATGTAAATGATATTTTAAATATTATTGAGGAAATGGTGCCACAAGTAATTGTACCTGCAGGATCATGCAACGCCAATGGAACAAAGAATGTAAATGGTCCAGGAAACTATTTAACCAACTATAATGAATATAGTTTTGATGTAGATTTAAGATTAAAACCTGGATTTAAATTTAACCCAGGTGTTTATAGATTAAATATTAAATTTAGACTAGAAGAAGTGAATTAATGTTTTGAAAAATAGCAACCATCTAAATTTACACAACAAGACCTTACTTTTATTAGTTCTTATATTTTCGGCTAGTATTGGGTATTCACAAAAAAAAGATACGGTTCTTTTTATACCAAAAACAAAATATCAAAGTAAAGAACTTATTTCAAAAACAGATTCTATAAATCTGTTAAAAAGAAGAGCTGTGCTTACAGCAAAAAACTCAAGAGAATTAACAAATAGAATTGCCGAACTTGATTCTATTTTAAATTTCTATAAAAAAAGTGCGAAAGATGTTATTAACGATCTTATTAAAAATGATTCAATTAAGATTGTAAAGAATACTGATAGGATTCGAACAAATAGCGACACCATAATAAAACCAAAAGTTCTTAGCAACGCTGATAAAAGAAAAGCAAGAATAAATGCCATCATTAGAAGAAACGATTCTTTAAAACTCGTAAAAGCCAACAAAGTTGCGGCTAGAAATGCACAAAAGAAAAAAGATTCTATAAGACTTGTTGAAAACAGAATCAAAAAGAAACTAAGATTAGATTCTATTAAAATTGCCAAAGCAAAAAATCTTGCCAGAAGTGCAGAAGACTCTATTATAATTGCCAATAAAGTTAAAGTACTTCAACAAAGAAACGATTCTATTAAAATTGCTTTAGCAAATAGCATTATAAAAAGAAAGCAAGATTCTATTGTCGTTGCAAATAACCTAAGAAAAGCACAACTTAGAAACGACTCCATTAAAATAGCGAATGCAAATATTGCTGCACAAAAAAGCCAAGATTCGTTAAATAAATTAAAAACTATTAGAATTGCTGAGTTAAGAAAAGATTCTATAAGAATTGCAAATGCCAAGTTAGTAGCTCAAAGAAAAAGAGATTCTGTAAAACAAATTGAAGCTTATAGAATTGCTCAGTTTAAGCAAGATTCTATTAGAATTGCTAAAGCCAATATTCTTGCCCAAAAAAGAAGAGATTCTTTAGATCGGTTTGATGCAATTAGAAGAGCAAAATTAAGACAAGATTCTATTAAAATTGCTCAATCTAATCTTTCTGCACAATTAAAATTAGACTCTATTAGGCAAGTAGAATCTATAAGAAAAGCACAATACATACAAGATTCTATTAGAATTGCTAAAGCAAATTTTAATGCAAAAAGGAGAAGTGATTCTATTGTTCTGGCAGATATCAATAGAAAAGTTAAATTTATTCAAGATTCTATTAGAATTGCTAAAGCAACTATTGCAGCCAAATTAAAAAACCAATCTTTAAATGATGCTATTGCATTACAAAAAGAAGCAAAAAGAAAACAAGATTCTATTAAGTCATCATTCACAAGAATAAATGTGGCAGACTTAACAAAAACAAAACAAGATTCTATAAACAAAGTAATCAATTCAATTTTAGCAAAACAAAGAATTCAAGATTCTATCAACGTTGCAGAAACTAAAATTTTTACAGAACAAGAAATTAAAAGAAAACAAGATTCTATTATCAATAGTATTGCTAAGTCTAAAGTTGATAATCTCTTTAAAGAAAACGATTCTACCGAAATTACTACAAATGCAAATGCAAACAAAGATTTACTTTTAAAAGATTCTATAAATGAAAATAGTTTTATTATTTCTGATTTTGTAAATACTTCAAAGGTTTTGGACACAATGCCTTATATTAGAACTGGAAATATTTTATCAAAATTTGTAAGAAATGAAATTGATTTAAAACAAGGACAAATTGTTTCAAACGTTTTAAAAGTTGTTAATTTAGGTAAACAACCAATAACTTTTACCACAGATTTATTAATTCCTGGTGGCTGGACGAGGATTGATGATGCCGAAAAAAAATACATTATAAAACAAAACGATACAACGATAGTTCCTATAATTATTAGTCCAACTAAATTAGTGAATGGAAATACAGAAATCATTATAAATTCTTTTATAGTAGGCACAGAACAGCAACAATTAGCTAATAATTATTTTTCTTTAAAAACAAAAAAGAAAGTTGCTTGGGATATAGAACTTACAGAAACTAATAACATTTATCTTAAAAATGATCAAGATAATAAGCGCTTTAAATTTCAAATAAATAATTCTGGTAATTACAAGCAAGATTTATTTGTAAACTATTCTATTCCTAAGAAAGATTTATTCTTGTCAGACACATTAAATAAGGTAATTAACAACCCAAATGTTACTTTTAGCTTAGAAGCTAGAGAAAAAAAATTATTTGATTATATCATTACTTTTAAAGATATGAATAAAAGAAATTATAGACGAATTTCTTACAACACTTATAACCCAAATAAAGTAAGAGACAAAAAAGTTCATAGTTTAATTATTAATAGTAGAGAACCTAGATCAGATAAATATTCTTTACAAAAAAGAACAAAAGTAAACTTTATAAAATTACCAAACGAAGTAAAAGCAAATCCTTACGGATATCCATATTTACCTTTAACGGTTATTATGAGCGCACAAAACATTTTAAGTGAACGTTCATTTTTATCTTTAAATTTAAGAGGGTTTAAACAAATAAACGAAACTGCTAGTTTAGTTTATTCTACTGATGTTAGTTATAGTAATTCTTATTTTACACAAAATATTTTAAATGATGCTCCTTGGTACGTTGGTTATTTTGATGATAAAAAAACTATAGAAATTGGGCAAATAAGCGGAAACATAATTGGTGTTTCTAGTTCTGGTTATGGTGTTAAAGGTTCTTATCGATTTAATGACACGCATGAACTTGGTGCTTTTTATGTTAATTCAAACGGATTTGCAGCCTCTAATAGCTCAATAAACTTTGGTGTTTGGCATAATTTTAATTACAATGAAGACGTTAGAATAAAAACGCAGCTTGGCAGAAATATTAATAGTATTTCTAACAGAATTATTAATGTATTATCTGTACAACCTTCTATTAGAATAAATCAAAATCATAGTGTTTCTTTAATTAGTTCTGTTACCAATAAAAAAATAGACAATGCACCTGTGTTTTTTAATCCTAACGGATTATTGCTTGGTGTTAGTTATACATCAATCTTTTTTAATAAAAGACTTAAATATAATTTAAGTACACGATTTAACGACAAAAATTTTAGCTATGGTAGTTTTAGTAGATTCTATTTAAACCAAAGAACTACCTTTACAATTAACAATAAATGGACTGCTTTTCTTTCAAACAATTATCAACAATCTGCTAATTTTAATATAATTACAGGGAATGAAAACTATTCACAAAAATCTTTTTTTAATAATTTAGTTTTTAATACCAATAACCAAACGGGAAATTATCAAGCTGGCTTATTTTACGAGTATAGAAATTTTCCAAATAGTATTATTTATAATCGTGGTTTAACATTTCGTTTTTCTAATTACAATTTCGAAAAACAATTTATTAACTCATTATATATAAAAGCAGGTTATACAAAACCGGTACTAAACAATGCCGACAATAAAGATTATTTTAACTTCGAATTATCCTCTTTAACAAGATTTAGAACTTGGAATTTTAATGTAAATTATAATATGGGAGCGTTTTCGTCACTAACTTCTCAACAAGCATTAAATGACTTTATTACGCCGCAATCAATAAGAATTTCGGCACAAAATCAATATCTATTTCCAAATAGAAAATTAGTAATAGAATCTAATGTTATTTATAGTTATAACAATGTCTTTAACAACCATATTTTAGGAGTTTATCCAACTGTATATTTCTTTAATGATTTTGGATGGCGTTTTGGGGTAAGCACCAATTACACGTTTACAACTAGAGATTTTAGTTCTGTTTATAATCCTATTGATAATCAATCTGGAGATCTATTTACTGGTGCAAATCAAATATCGAGCACTAATTTTAATTTAAATTTTAACCTTAAAAAAGATTTTGGAATTCCTATTCCATTTGTAGATAGAACAGCTGCAACAGCTAAGTTTGTTGCGTTCTTAGATGTTAATGGAAATGGTATTAGAGATAATGATGAAACAACTTTACAAAATGTGGTTTTAAAAATAAATAAAAAAGAAGTATTAACAGATGTTAATGGAGAAGCTACAATGCTAAATTTATTAAAAGATGAATATGATTTTGATGCTTTTTCATTAGAAAAATTAAATGGTTGGTTTCCAAACATTAACAGTACCATAATCATTCAAAAAGACGATATCGTTTATGTTCCTTTTGTTAGAGGTGTAAAAGTGTATGGAGATGTTGTATTAGACAGACAAAAAATTGCTGTTGCAGAAAAAACTCCAATGGATCTATCAAGAATAAAAATTAGTGCAACAATTGGTAAAAAAGTATATAGCGCATTAACAAATAATAATGGTCGTTTCGAGTTTTATTTACCTTTTGGAGATTATATAATTACAATGGATGAAGGTATTTTAAATAGTAGATTACAAATTACAAGAAACAATATTCCACTAAAATTAAAAAACACTCAAGATGGCGTTTATATCTCGTTTTACCTTATAGAAAAACGTAGAAAAGTAATTTTTACAGATTTCACTAAAAAGAAAAATTAATATCAGCTTTATTCTTACATTTGTAAGTCCTAAGAAACTACAACTTTTTAGTGATTAATATTCTATAAATGAGACTACACAGAAATTTAACATATGCCGTAATCGATAGCTTGCGCGATGTTTTTAATGAAGGAGAATATGCTGGTAAAGCAGTAGAAAAGGCACTAAAGAGAGACAAACGTTGGGGAAGCAGAGATCGTAAATTTGTTGCAGAAACAATTTATGAAATTGTGAGATGGAAACGTTTATATGCAGAAATTGCAAACGTAAATGAACCTTTTGATAGACCAAATTTATGGCGATTGTTTACTGTTTGGTGTGTGTTAAAGGGCATACCACTACCCGATTGGAATCAAATTAAAGAGACTCCAACCAGAAGAATAAAAGGGAGATTTGATGAGCTTTCTAAAATAAGAAAATACAGAGAATCTATTCCAGATTGGATGGACGAAATTTGTGTTAAAGAATTAGGAGAAAAATTATGGACGAAAGAAATGGCCGCTTTAAACAAACAAGCTGACGTTGTTTTAAGAGTAAATACTTTAAATATTACTAAAGAAAAACTACAAAAAGAATTAGAACAAGAAAGTATTTTTACAGAAACACTTCCTAATCATCCTGATGCTTTAAAATTGGTAGAAAGAGCAAATGTTTTTAAAACTGACGCTTTTAAAAAAGGATATTTTGAAGTTCAAGATGCTTCTTCTCAATTAGTTGCTGCATATTTAGATGTGCAACCAGGAATGAAAGTAATAGATACTTGTGCTGGTGCTGGCGGAAAAACACTGCATTTATCAGCATTAATGCAAAACAAAGGACAAATTATTGCAATGGATATTTACGAAAGTAAATTGCGTAAATTAAAAGTAAGAGCAAAAAGAAATAAAGCACACAACATCGATTTAAAAGAAATAAACTCTACCAAAGTAATTAAGAAATTACACAACAAAGCAGATAGAGTTTTAATTGATGCTCCTTGTTCTGGCTTAGGTGTTTTAAAAAGAAATCCAGATTCTAAGTGGAAATTACAACCAGAATTTATAGACAACATCAAAGCGATACAACAAGATATTTTGCAAAGTTATTCTAAAATGGTAAAACCTGGCGGTAAGCTAGTGTATGCAACCTGCTCGGTGCTTCCATCTGAAAATCAAGAACAAGTAAAACAGTTTTTAACATCAGAATCAGGAAAAGAGTTTATATTTGTATCCGACAAAAAAATATTGGCTTCAGAATCTGGCTATGATGGATTCTACATGGCATTATTAGAAAAAAATACGGTTTCATAAATTATTGCTAATTTTGAAATTCAAATTGCTGAAAAAGAAATAATTTTTAACGTTTAAAAAATTTATAACATGATTAAAAAATTACTCTTTTTTGTGTGCTTTTTAGCATCAGCTGTTGTTGTTGCGCAAGAATCATATTACAGCGATGTTGACTTAACTTTAACTGGTATTCAATTAAAAAACGCATTAGCAACAAAAATTACAAACACCCATACTAGAAAACTAGATTACTCGCCAGATATTTGGACAGCGAGTAAAATTACAGATGCAAATCTAACCAATGCCAATGAAGTAATATTATTTTACGGTTGGGAAAATGGTACTGATAGTGATGATACCAACGATTTGTACAGATCTAATACTTTACAAGACACAGGAAGTGGTGATTCTTTTAGATGGAACAGAGAACATGTATATTCTAAATCTCTTGCAAATCCAAGTTTAACAACAGATAATCCAGGTCCTGGAACAGATGCACACAATTTAAGACCAGCAGATAGAACTAGAAATTCTACGAGAAACAATTTTAAATTTGGCGCTGGTTCTGGAATTCCTTCTGGTTTTTCTTCGGTAACTTACGCAGGTCCATCTGGACCAAATACAAATGCTTGGTTTCCTGGTGATGAATGGAAAGGCGATGTTGCTAGAGTTGTAATGTATATGTATGTACGTTATGGCGATCAATGTTTACCTACTGGTGTTGGTATTGGAGACAAACAATTTACACCAGATGATATGATTGACTTATTTTTACAATGGAATGTAGAAGATCCTGTTTCTGATTTAGAAAAAAAACGTAATACATATCACGAAGACACAACAAATAATACAACAGCACAAGGAAACAGAAACCCTTTTATAGACAATCCATATTTGGCTACTAGAATTTGGGGCGGAAATTCTGCACAAGATACTTGGGGTATTTACACAGGTTCTGATACTGAAGCTCCTACTGCTCCAACAAATGTTGTTGCAAGTAATATTGGTTTAACTTCTGTAGATTTATCTTGGACAGCCTCTACAGATAATGTTGGTGTAACTGGTTACAATGTATATGTAAATGATGTTTTAACTTCTCAAACAGCAAATACAACAATTACTGTTTCTGGCTTAAAAACAAATACTTCGTATGCTTTTACTGTTGAAGCGAAAGATATTATCAATAATAAATCAGCAAAAAGTACGGTTGTAAATGCTACAACTTTACCAGACACAACAGCTCCAAGTGTACCAACAAATATTGTGGCAAGTAATATTTCTGGTACAACGTTTAAAATTACTTGGAATGCATCTACTGACAATACTGCTGTAATTGGTTATGATGTTTTTGTTGATGGAACTCTTAAAGCTTCAACAACAACTGAATTAACATATACTGTTACAGGTTTAACAGCTTCTACAACATATGCTGTTACCATTTTAGCTAAAGATGCTGCCGATAATAAATCTGCACAAAGTGCTGCTGTAAATGTTACGACTACAGATGGTTCTTCTAATGGTGTAACAGAATTGTTTATATCAGAATATGTAGAACCAAATGGTGGAAATAACAAAGCCATAGAAATTGTAAACTTAACAAGTGCTTCTATTGACTTAAGTACATACTCAATTAAAAAACAATCTAACGGGGGTTCTTGGGTTGATGAATTACCACTTAATAAATCAGAATTTTTAGTAAATTCAGCAAATACAAGTATTATATCAAATGATGTTTTTGTAATTATACACGGTGGTAGTTCAGATGCTACATTAACAAGTAATGCTGATTTGATTGTTCCAAGTAATACTAGCGCTCCTTATATGTTTGCTTCACCAGTAAATTTTAATGGAAATGATCCAGTTGGTTTATTTAAAAATGGGGTGTTAATAGATATTGTTGGACAAGAAAATAATACAAGTAAAGATTATGAAAATATGACTTTACGTAGAAAAGCTACTATTTCAACACCAAATGCAACTTATGATGCAAATGAATGGGATAGTTTTCCTGCAAATACTTTTGACGGAATTGGAAGTCATACTGCAACATTAAGTGTAGAGAAAATTGACAATGGTTTGTTTAAATTGTATCCTAATCCATCAAACGGTTCTTACTTAAACATAGTAAATCCTTCTTCTGTTAAAATAAACGAAATAAAGATATATACAATCAACGGAAAAGAAATAAAATCTATTTCAAATCCAACATCAACAATTAATCTAAACGGTATTTACAACGGTTTGTACATTATCAAATTAATATCTGATAAAGGCACAAGCATACAGAAACTCATAAAAAACTAAATTCATAAAAGCGACTTTCGAGTCGCTTTTTTTTTGTTTAAAACATCGTGTATAACTCTTTAAATCAACATAATTTTTAAAGAAGAAATTCAAGGATTTGTATTAAATTTGCATTTTAAACAACATACAAACACACACTAAATGATTCATTTCTTTGGAAACCAATACAGCAAAGTATTTGCCGTTCAAACAGCAAAAGAATTATCTACCAAAAACAGTAACAAATTAAATTGGCTTTTTGGCAATCAACCTAAAATAAACATGGCGTCTCTCGACGCTTTTTTTATTGGTCCTCGTGCCGCAATGATTACTCCTTGGAGTACAAATGCCGTTGAAATTACTCAAAATATGGGCATTAAAGGAATCATTAGAATTGAAGAGTTTGTTGCTTCAACAAAAGAATTTTCTGCTTTTGATCCCATGATTTCTCAAAAATTCGAAAGTTTGCATCAAGCCATTTTTACGGTTGATGTAACTCCAGAAAAAGTACTAAAAATTGATAATATTGCTGCTTATAATCAGCAAGAAGGATTGGCATTGAATGATGAAGAAGTAGTGTATTTAGAAAATTTAACGAAAAAATTAAACCGAAAACTAACAGATTCTGAAGTATTCGGATTTAGTCAAGTAAATTCAGAACACTGTCGTCATAAAATATTTAACGGAACCTTTATAATTGATGGTGATGAGAAACCAGTATCATTATTTAAGATGATTCGCAAGACCTCAGAAGCAAATCCAAATGATATTGTTTCTGCCTACAAAGACAACGTAGCTTTTGTTAAAGGTCCAAGAGTTGAACAGTTTGCGCCAAAAAGTGCAGACAAACCAGATTACTACGAAATTAAAGAGTACGAATCTGTCATTTCTATCAAAGCAGAAACGCATAACTTTCCAACAACTGTAGAACCATTTAATGGAGCAGCAACAGGTTCTGGAGGAGAAATTAGAGACAGATTAGCTGGCGGAAAAGGTTCTTTACCTTTAGCTGGAACTGCGGTGTATATGACTTCCTATTCTCGTTTAGAAAAGAATCGCCCGTGGGAACAAGCAATGACTGAACGCGATTGGCTGTATCAAACTCCGATGGATATTTTAATTAAAGCAAGTAATGGAGCATCAGATTTCGGAAACAAATTTGGGCAACCATTAATTTGTGGTTCTGTCTTAACTTTTGAACACGAAGAAAATGCTGCTTCAAGTAATGCAAAACCAAGAAAATTGGGTTACGATAAAGTAATAATGCTAGCTGGTGGAATTGGTTATGGAAAAGCAAATCAAGCTATAAAAGACAAACCAAAAGTTGGCGATAAAATTGTAATTCTTGGTGGAGATAATTACAGAATTGGAATGGGAGGCGCAGCAGTTTCATCTGCAGATACTGGAGCATTTTCTTCCGGAATTGAATTAAACGCCATTCAACGTTCAAATCCAGAAATGCAGAAGAGAGCATCCAACGCCATTCGCGGAATGGTAGAAAGTGAAGAAAATTTTATTGTTTCTATTCATGATCATGGTGCTGGCGGACATTTAAATTGTTTATCAGAATTGGTAGAAGAAACTGGTGGAAACATCGATTTAGATAAGCTACCAGTTGGAGATCCAACGTTATCAGCAAAAGAAATTATTGGTAATGAATCTCAAGAACGTATGGGATTGGTTATTGGAAAAGAAAATATAGAAACACTTCAACGAATTGCAGAGCGTGAGCGCTCACCAATGTACACTGTTGGTAATGTTACCAACGATCATCGTTTTACATTTAAATCTAAAACTACGGGAGAAAAACCAATGGATTTAGACTTGCATGATATGTTTGGAAGTTCTCCAAAAACCATCATGACGGATTCAACAATCGTTAGAAATTATCAAGAATTGAACTATACTTTAGATAATTTTCATGATTATCTAGAGCAAGTATTGCAATTAGAAGCAGTTGCTTGTAAAGATTGGTTGACAAATAAAGTTGACAGATGTGTTGGTGGTAAAGTAGCCAAGCAACAATGTGTTGGGTCATTACAAATTCCGTTGAATAATGTAGGCGTTATGGCGTTGGATTACAAAGGAAAAGAGGGTATTGCAACATCAATTGGGCACTCGCCTATTTCTGGGTTAATTCATCCAGAAGCAGGAAGTAGAAATTCGATTACAGAATCTCTAACCAATATTATTTGGGCGCCTTTAAAAGATAATTTAAAAAGTGTTTCATTGTCTGCAAATTGGATGTGGCCTTGTAAAAATGAAGGTGAAGATTCGCGTTTATACAAAGCCGTAAAAGCAATATCCCAATTTGCTATCGATTTAGGAATCAATGTTCCAACAGGAAAAGATTCGCTTTCTATGAAACAAAAATATCCTGAAGGAGATGTTATTTCTCCTGGAACCGTTATTATTTCTGCTGCTGGAAATTGTAATGAAATCAGCAAAGTTGTAGAACCTGTTTTACAAGTTGGTGGTGGAAATATCTACTATATTAATATTTCTCAAGACGATTTTAAATTAGGTGGAAGTTCTTTCAATCAAGTTTTAAATACGATTGGAAATGAAGCTCCAGATGTAAAAAATGCCGCTTTTGTAAAAGATACTTTTAATACAATTCAAAATTTAATTAAAGATGATAAAATTAAGGCAGGACACGATGTTGCTTCTGGTGGTTTGATTACAACATTATTAGAATTGTGTTTTGCTGACAACAATTTAGGAGCAGATTATGATATTTCTTCTTTAAATGAAGAAGATTCTATAAAAGTGTT
Organism: uncultured Flavobacteriaceae bacterium; assembly: GCA_963974245.1. GTDB lineage: Bacteria > Bacteroidota > Bacteroidia > Flavobacteriales > Flavobacteriaceae > Polaribacter. The sequence continues at coordinate 53,106 of CAXBBY010000003.1, forward strand.
GTTTGCTGAAAACTCTGGAATTATTTTTCAAGCAGATGCTTCAGTAGAAACCATTTTATCAGGAAATAATATTGCCTTTTTCACTATTGGAACCGCAAACAATTCAGGAATTGTTTCGATAAAAAACAATGCTGATAAATTTTCATTATCAGTTTCTGAAATGAGAAACGTCTGGTACAATACTTCTTTCTTATTAGATCAAAAACAAACAGCAAACGGATTGGCAAAAGCAAGAATTGAAAACTTTACAAATCAGCCATTGCAATATACATTTCCAACTCATTTTACAGGGAAATTAGAAGATGTCATTGCGAGTGGAACGAAGCAATCTGCTAATAGTAATGAGATTACTTCGTCGCAAACTCCTCGTAATGACGGAAAACGTCCAAAAGCTGCCATCCTTAGAGAAAAAGGATCTAACTCAGAACGTGAAATGGCAAATGCGATGTACTTAGCTGGATTTGATGTAAAAGATGTGCATATGACAGACATCATTTCTGGTAGAGAAAATTTAGAAGACATTCAGTTTTTAGGAGCTGTTGGTGGATTTTCAAATTCGGATGTGTTAGGTTCTGCAAAAGGTTGGGCTGGCGCGATTAAATACAATGAAAAGGCACATACTGTTATCAATAATTTCTTTAAAAGAGAAGACACTTTATCTGTCGGAATTTGTAATGGTTGTCAGTTGTTTATGGAGTTAGAGTTGATACATCCAGAACATACAATTCACGGAAAAATGCTACATAACGATTCTAAAAAACACGAAAGTGCGTTTACATCTGTTAAAATTCAAGAAAATAATTCGGTGATGTTATCGAGTTTAGCAGGAAGTACTTTAGGCGTTTGGATTTCTCACGGAGAAGGAAAGTTTAAGCTAACAGAACCTGAAGAAAGCTACAATATTGTTGCAAAATATGGTTATGCTGATTATCCATCAAATCCAAATGGATCTGACTTTAATACGGCAATGATGAGCGATAGAACAGGTCGTCATTTAGTAATGATGCCACATATTGAGCGTTCTACTTTTCAATGGAACTGGGCAAATTATCCGCAAGGAAGAAAAGATGAGGTTTCACCTTGGTTAGAAGCATTTGTAAATGCTAAAAACTGGGTTGAAAATATTAATAAGTAAGACAAAGTTCAATTAAATTTTAATTAATTTTTTATATCAAACTGTCACATATTACTTTTTGCATTGTCTTTTACATAAACAAATAAGAATCAATTATGAATAAAATCACAAAACTTACAGGAATACTAGTCTTTTTCTTACTAACAGTTTCAATTGTAGCACAAACAAAAGTTAATGCTTCAGATATTATGAGAGACATTAAAAAAGGTAAAAATATTACATACAAAAACGCAACAATTGTAGGTGTTTTAGATTTTACTTTTATGGATGAACAATTAGATAAATTACCAAAAAAAAGAAGGAGTTGGTGGGGCAATAATAATTCTAATAACAAAATAGAAAAACAAATTGATCAGAAAATTTCATTTGAAAATTGCACATTTGAAGACAACGTTTTTGCATATATACATGAAGAAAATTCTGGTTATACATTTATAGCAAATTTTGAAGATGATGTAATTTTCAAAAATTGTATTTTTAAAGAAATGGCTTTTTTTAAATATTCTCACTTTAGTACAAAAGCCGATTTTTCTGACAGCAAATTTAATGGCGATTCTACATTTAAATATGCAAAATTTAATAGAAATAGTGATTTTTCAAATACAGTTTTTAATGAAGAATCAACATTTAAATACGCTGTTTTTAATAGAAATATAAGCTTCTCAAATGCTATTTTTAAAGAAACAGCAACTTTTAAATATGCAAAATTTAAAAATGGAGTGTCATTTAATAAAACTCGTTTTGAAGAAAATTTAGATATTAAATATGTAAATGTGAATGGTAAATTTGAAATTTCTGGAATGCATGTAGAATATGATATTGACTCAAAATACGCTAGTATTAATGGCGAAAAATTTAGTTACCAATAAAAAACACGTATAAATACCTATTGAATTTAAACTAATAACTATATATCTTGCGAAGGTAATTATGATCCCTGAAAAAGATATTATAATATAGTTTAAGTGAGATTAGGGGCTGACTTATTCTTAAAAAAGCTGGCTTTATTAAAATAAAGTCAGCTTATTATAAACCTTTTTAAATATATACAAATGCGTTATCTCTTCAGATAACGCATTTTTATTTATATTGCTTCAATATTTTAAATATGAGCAACTCAAAACGATTATTTGATTTTATTTATCAGCAACAAGAAAATTTTCCACAAGAAAAATGTTACGTCTTTAAAAAAGAGAATAATTGGAAATCGATATCTACTCAACAATTTTTAGAACAAGCAAATATTGCAAGTAGAGCTTTATTAAACTTAGGCATAAAACCTAATGATAAAATTGCCGTAATAAGTTCTAATAACAGACCTGAATGGCATGTTTTAGATATTGGGGCTTTGCAAATTGGCGCACAAAACGTTCCGTTATACCCTACATTGGCAGAAAAAGATTATGAATATATTATCAATCATTCGGATGCTGTTTATTGCTTCGTTTCTGATAAAGAATTGTTATCAAAGGTAACTGCCATTAAAGAGAAAACACAGTTGAAAGGTGTTTTTACTTTTGATGAAATCAATGTTAAAACCAATTGGAAGACTTTTTTAAAATTGGGGAAATCAGAAGGAAATCAATCTTTAGTTGAAGCGCTTAAAAAAGCTGTAAAACCTGATGATTTAGCAACAATTATTTACACTTCTGGTACAACTGGTACGCCAAAAGGCGTAATGTTATCACATAGAAATATAGTAGAAAATACACTTGTAAGCGCAGACGCTTTAGATTTAAAAGGCAATCATCATAGAGTTGTCAGTTATTTGCCAATTAATCATATTTTTGAACGTTTTGCTTCTTATTATTATCATTTAATGGGATTTGAAGTTCATTTTGCAGAATCGATAGATAAACTCGGAGATAATCTAAGAGAAATAAAACCACATTTCATTCCCGTTGTTCCAAGGTTGATAGAAAAAATTTTTGATAAAATTGTTTCTAAAGGAAGTGAGTTATCTGGAATAAAAAAAGGCCTCTTTTTTTGGGCTTTAGCTTTGGCCGAGAAATACAAACCATACAATCAAAACTCTACTTTTTACAATTTTAAATTAAGAATAGCTAGAAAACTAATTTTTAGTAAATGGAAAGAAGCTTTAGGTGGCCAATTACACTTTATGGTTTCTGGAAGCGCTCCTTTACAAGAACGTTTGATAACCATATTTACTGCAGCAGGAATTCCGATTTTTGAGGGTTATGGAATGACAGAAACATCACCAGGAGTTTCTATTAACGATTTAAGAAACGGTGGGTTTAAAGTGGGTACAGTTGGAAAAATATTAAAAGATATTGAAGTTAAAATTGCTGATGACGGAGAAATTTTAGTTAAAGGTTCTAATGTAATGCTAGGTTATTACAAAAACAAGGAGTTAACAAACAAAACGATTATTGACGGGTTTTTACATACTGGAGATATAGGAACGTTAGATAAAGATGGCTTTTTAAAAATTACAGATCGTAAAAAAGAAATGTTTAAAACTTCTGGTGGTAAATATATTGCTCCGGCTGCTTTAGAAAGTATTTTAAAACAATCTCGTTTTATAGAACAAGTAATGGTTATTGGAGAAAGTCAGAAAATGCCAGCAGCATTAATACAAGTTAATTTTGATTTTGTAAAGGAATGGGCAAAAAGAAAGAACTTCAACATTACAAATGTAGCAACAGATATAAATTTAATTTCTAGAATACAGAAAGAAATAGATACTTGTAATGCAAATTTCGGTAATTGGGAAAAAATTAAAAAATTTGAAATTACCCCAGAAGAATGGACAATTGAAGATGATTTACTAACGCCAACCATGAAAATGAAACGTAAAAATATCAAAAAAAAATACAACCATTTGTTTCAAAAAATTTATAATTCTTAAAATACTAACTTGTAGAATTCTCTTGTAAAATCAAGGTTTTTTTTATACTTTGCACTACTTTCAAACAGGTACTTTATGTCATCAACAATTACACGGTTATTCGATTTCCCATATTATCAATTAGAAAAATACAAATTAGATAAAGCATTTACTTCTTTTAAAGATAATAGATGGTATTCGATAACTACTAAAGAATATGTAGACCAAGCAAATCAAATTAGTCGTGGCTTATTACGTTTGGGAATAAAAAAAGATGATAAAATTGCAGTCATATCAACCACAAACAGAACTGAGTGGAATATTATGGATATAGGAATTTTACAATTAGGCGCTCAAAACGTACCTATTTACCCAACTATTTCTAAAGAAGACTATGAATATGTGTTGAATCATTCTGGAGCAACCTATTGTTTTGTTTCTGATTCAACTGTTTTAGAAAAATTAAATCAAGTAAAAGAAAACACGCAATTAAAAGGAGTTTATACGTTTGATGATATTAAAGGTGAACATCATTGGAGCGATATTTTGGAACTTGGAAAAGACGAAAGTAATCAACCTGAAGTTGAAGAACGTAAAAAAGCAGTAACTTCTGATGATTTAGCAACCTTAATTTATACTTCTGGAACAACCGGTAAACCAAAAGGCGTGATGTTATCTCACGGAAATATTGTTTCTAATGTGTTGGCTAGCGAAAAAAGAGTTCCATTAGTTAGTGGTAAAAGTCAAGCATTGAGTTTTTTACCCGTTTGTCATATTTTTGAGAGAATGATTTTATATCTATATCAATATTGTGGTGTAGAAATTTATTTTGCAGAATCTATTGAAAAAATGAGTGATAATTTAAAAGAAATTAAACCTCATGTAATGACTGCTGTACCTAGATTATACGAAAAAGTTTTTGATAAAATTTATGGTAATGGATCCGAGTTAAAAGGAATCAAACAAAAATTATTTTATTGGGCAATAGAAATTGGTTTACAATACGAACCTTATGGAGCAAACGGTTGGTGGTATGAGAAAAAATTAAATTTAGCACGTAAATTAATCTTTTCAAAAATAAAAGAAGGTTTAGGTGGTAGATTAGATTTAATGGTTTCTGGAAGTGCAGCTTTACAACCAAGATTAACACGTTTTTTTGCGGCAGCAGAAATGCCAATTATGGAAGGTTATGGATTAACTGAAACCTCTCCTGTTGTATCTGTAAATGATCAAAATAATGGAGGTTTTAGAGTTGGTACAGTTGGTAGGATTATAGATAAGGTAGAAGTTAAAATTGCAGAAGATGGAGAAATTTTGGTAAAAGGACCAAACGTTATGTTAGGGTATTATAAAGATCCGGAAAAAACTGCAGAAGTTATGACTGGTGATTATTTTCATACGGGAGATATTGGCGAAGTATCTAAAGATGGCTTTTTAAAAATCACAGATCGTAAAAAAGAAATGTTTAAAACTTCTGGGGGAAAATATGTTGCTCCTGCATTAATTGAAAATCAACTTAAACAATCACGTTTTATTGAACAAGTTATGGTGGTTGGCGAAAATGAAAAAATGCCAGCAGCAATTATTCAACCAAATTTTGTGTTCGTAAGAGATTGGGCCAAAATTCATAATATCACTTTAGGCGATAATAAAGATCTCGTTACAAATGAAAAAGTTATACAACGAATTGAAGAAGAAGTTGTTATTTGTAATTCAAATTTCGGAAAATGGGAAACTATTAAGAAATTTAAATTAACTCCAGACGAATGGTCTATTGATGCTGGTCATTTAACTCCTACAATGAAAATGAAACGAAAAGTAATAAAAGAGGTTTATAAAGACCTGTACGAAGAAATTTATAGGGGATAAAAATAAAAACCGTTACTATATAGTAACGGTTTTTTTATGCCCATTTTTCTTAGTTAAATTTTTATTTTATTCTAAAAATAAAAAGTATATATTTGCACCGAATTTAATTTAGGAATTCAAATTCCTAATACTCCCTTAAATACGAAACGATAAACAACCCTAGTTTATCAGATGAATTCCCTTAAAATTCGTCATTAATAGTACTACCCACTAACCTAAATAAGATATAATACAATGTAAAATCGTATTTATATTTTAAATTTTATGAAAAAAATCATTGTAATGACATTCCTATTGGTGTGTACATTTGTTAATGGTCAAATCATATTTTCTCATGAAAGAGAAATTAAAAGTAAAGAAAACTATACTGCAAAAGATATAGATTTCTTTAACTATACAGATAATATTAATTTATCTGGAACTCTACTTACACCAAAAACCTCCTACAAAAAAATTGTTATTATAATTCCTGGCTCAGGAAAAGACACCCGATATTCACATTATAAATTAGCGGCGGCATTATTAGAAAACAATATTGCTGTTTATCGTTATGATGAGCGTGGAGTTGGAAAATCTGAAGGTCATTTTACTTCAGCAATAGATCGTTTAACAGATGATGTTTCTTATTGCATAAAATACTTAAAATCTTTACCCGAACTTAAAGGCAAAGAAGTTGGTGTTCTCGGACACAGTTTAGGAGGAATGGCTTCTGCTATTGCTACCAATAATAGTAAAAACTCAACAACAAAAGTTGACTTTCTGATAGAGATTGCATCGCCAGTAAAAAACTTTTCGAATGCTTCTAAATATCAAATAACCACCTTACCACAATACAAAATCAAAAATAAATCTGAAAAAGAAACTCTTTCGCTATTAGATACATTAATACAAATTACGAATCAGAATAAAAATAAAAGTGATATCGAAATTAGAGAAATAGGAATTAAAATCATCAAAGAAAAAGGTTTTAATATTAATGATATTAAATTTTGGAGCTTAACGCACATTAATCTTTTTAAACAAGATTATGAAACTGTTTATAAGCAGCTTCAAATCCCGACCATTTATCTCATTGGTACTAATGATAAGTTTGTAAACCCTACACAAGAAGTTCGCTTATTAAAAAAATATAATAACCCCTTAATAACGGTAAAAGTAATGAAGAATTTAAATCATTATTTAACCGCTGGCGTTTTGCAACCAAATGTTATTTATAACATTGATAAAAAAGCAACAGACACGATTATTAACTGGATACAAAAAATTTAATTTTTGAATTAAATAAAAATTTTAGTCCGGTTTATTGTCAAAAAAGACGAATCACAGAATCCCTAAAATGTGATGTTGCTAATTGAGTCCCTACAGTATTAGCAATTGTTAAAAGCATCGTTTTTCAATTAAAAATTATATAAAAATCGTCAGTAGTAATAGTTAGTTAATCCTAATTATTAAACTGAGAATAAAGATGTTAACCCCTCCTAGGCGGCATCTGTTCTTAAGAGCAGGTGCTATAGGATGGATTAACAAAAAAGTAAAAATTAATAGTAATCCTTAAACATGTGTATTATGAAAAATGTATCAAAATCAGTAACAAGTTTATTCTTAATAGGAATAGTTACAGTAATCCAAGCTCAAAAAAGTAGTCAAACAGGAGTTTCTTTTGTAATGGATTTAAAACCTGTATTACAACTAGAAATGACATCGCCCGAACAAATTAATTTTGTTTTTAACAACAAAAAAGAACTTGCAAACGGAATTGTAAAAAATGCAGCAACCATTTTAAAAGTAACTTCTACTGTTAAATGGGATTTATATGCTGTTGGCAGAACTACAAAAAATAATCCAAACGGAAATACATTTTGGGAACAAGAAAAAAGTTATAGTTCAACTGTAAATTCAGTTGCAAATTTACCACTTAGCTTATTAGAAATTAAACAAAGTCAAATTAACACAGCAACTGAAGGAAGTTTAGCTACATATCCTGATTATAGTCAAGATTTTGCAAATCCTTTTAGATCAAGTGCTGGTAATAGTTTATATGTTGCAGCTGACGGCTCTGCAACACCGCCAAATAGAAGTGGAAAATATATTGCAGGTCAAAGCGGAATTTCTAGTGGAGATAAAAAAGATTATATGCCTGCTGGGAGCTTTTACTCTAACATAAAAAAGAAAGATCCAAACTTTTATTATAAAATTGATTATAGAATATTACCTGGATATCCAGCTATTTTTCCAAATGCTTATAACTCAGATGCAACCGTTGCAGAAAACATTGTTGCTAGTGCAAATGCCAATACAGTTTTAGTTGGTGGTGCCGCAAGTAATAGAAATAAAAGTTTTGCAGAACCAGGAGCATATAGAATGTATGTGCAATATGTATTATTAGAAGACCAATAAAAAATTAGTAATTAAAAATATTGTATAATTAGATTTCGTTTATACTTTATTGTGTATTAAGGATACATTTAAAAGCGTTGCCAAAAGGCAACGCTTTTTGTTTTTTAAAAAACTAATGTTTTAATGCTTCTCTTTTTAATAATTTAGGAAACTTCTTTTTAAATCGATTTAATCTAGGAATAGAAACATTCTTAACATACGAATTATTTGGATTCAGTTTTTCATAATTTTGATGGTATTCTTCAGCTTGATAAAAATGCACCAACTTCGTAACTTCTGTTACAATTTTACCATTATAATAGGAGTCGTTAAGTTTTTTTATATACTTTTCAATAATTACTTTTTCAGAATCGCTTGTATAAAATGCAATAGATCTGTATTGAGTACCATAATCTGGATGTTGCCCATTTTTTGTTGTTGGATCATGAGAACCAAAAAATACTTTAACCAACGTTTTAAAACTCACTTTTTTAGGATTGTAATATACAGCAACAGATTCTGCATGTCCTGTTCTTCCTGTTCCAATAGATTGATATGTTGGGTTATTAGTAAATCCGCCAGCATATCCAGAAACAGCATCTTCTACTCCATCAACACTTTCAAAAATGGCCTCTACACACCAAAAACATCCACTTGCAAAATAGGCTATTTTAAGTTCTTGATTTTCTGATTTGTATAACGTTGTTTGTTCTAATGGGTTTGAGAAACTCATCAAAAAAAAGAATAAAAAAGTAAAAACTACTGCTGATAAAGGTTTGATAAATTTCATAAAATTGATTTCTATTTTTAAACTTGGTCGTAAGATAAAAAGAAATTGTACAATTGTTAAAAACTTTAGCAATCCGAATACAAGATTAGTTGTAAAACTATATCGAGTTACTTACATTTGTTTACCTAAATATTATTCGTTTTAATGGAACAGTTTATAGTATCTGCACGTAAATATAGACCTCAGGTTTTTGCCGATGTTGTTGGTCAACAAGCAATTACCAATACGTTAGAAAATGCTATAAAAAACAATCATTTAGCACAAGCATTATTATTTACAGGACCACGAGGTGTTGGTAAAACTTCTTGTGCAAGAATATTAGCAAAACAGATAAATCAGGCAGGAACTATTGCTACAGATGAAGATTTTGCATTTAATATTTTCGAATTAGATGCTGCATCAAATAACTCTGTTGATGATATTAGAAGTTTAACCGAACAAGTTAGAATTCCACCTCAAACAGGTAATTTTAAAGTTTATATTATTGATGAAGTTCACATGCTTTCTCAAGCAGCTTTTAATGCCTTTTTAAAAACATTAGAAGAACCGCCAGCACATGCTATTTTTATATTAGCAACCACAGAAAAACATAAAATAATTCCAACTATTTTATCTCGTTGTCAAATATTTGATTTCAAGAGAATTAGTGTTTTAGATGCTAAAAATTATTTAAAAATAATTGCAGAAAAAGAAGGGGTTTCTGCGGATGATGATGCGCTTCATATTATTGCTCAAAAAGCAGACGGAGCCATGAGAGACGCCTTGTCAATTTTTGATAGAGTTGTTAGTTTTTCTGGCAAAAAGCTAACAAGAGAAGCCGTTACTCAAAATTTAAATGTACTAGATTATGATATCTATTTTAACATTACAGAATTAGTTCTTGAACATAAAATTCCAGGAATTTTAGTTGCTTTTAATGAAGTCTTATCCAAAGGATTTGAAGGCCATCATTTTATCAATGGGTTGGCTTCTCATTTTAGAGATTTATTAGTTGCAAAAGATAAAGCAACTATAGAATTACTTGAAGTTGGTGATGCTGCAAAAAAGAAATATTTAGAACAATCTACCAAAGCAAGTGTACAATTTTTAGTTGCTGCAATTAACAAAGCAAACGATTGTGATTTAAGTTACAGAACAAGTAAAAATCAACGATTACTGGTAGAATTAACTTTAATGCAAATTGCCTCTATCAATTTTGATGGAGAAAAAAAAAAGTCAGCTAACTACATAATTCCTGCAACATTTTTTACTTCACTTTCTCCAGCTGCAAAATCAATTGTAAAAATTACAGAAAGTAAAAAGACAATTGCTAAGGTAGAAGAACCAAAAACTCCAACCAAAAAAGTTTTACCAAAGCCAATTCTTAAAAACGTTACTAGAAGAACTTCTTCATTATCTTTAAAAAGTGTTCATATTAAGAAAGAAGAAAAAAAAGAAGTTGTCTTAGATGAAAATTATGATAATCATCCAAAAGATGCATTTACACAAAAAGAACTTGAAAAAGTTTGGAAATTATATCACACCACATTAATTAAAAGAGGCCAGCAAAGTATTGCAGCATCTTTTAATGCTGATCTTCCGGTTTTAAAAGATAATTTTACTATTAGTTTGACTTTGCCTAATACTTTAATGCAAGATCAAATAGAAAAAGAAAAACCCAAACTCATAAAACATTTAAGAACTGCCTTAAATAATTATGCCATTCAACTCTCAATAATTGTAAATGAAACAGTTACCAAAAAATTTGCATATACTAAGAAAGAAAAATATGATAAATTACTAGAGAAAAATCCAACATTAGCAAAATTAAAGGACGTATTTAAATTAGACGTATAACGTTATTAACACAGAAAAAGCTTCTCTGATACCACTATTTATTTATCTTTAAACATCTTAAAAATTTAAGCCTTTGAAAGTATTCAAGAAGATTTTATTTGGTATTGCCTTTTCACCAAATTTAAAAGCCAATTTATTTGAAGCCGTACGGATTTCGAATATTTTTGAGGCTGAGTTGGTTGGTGTTCATGTTGGAGATAAAACAACTGATAAAGAAGAGCAACTTCAATCATTGTTAGATGAAGTTCCTAAATTAAATACACCAATAAAAACAATTTGGCAAAAAGGAAAACCTGTAGATGTTATCTTAAAAACTTGTAATAAAGAACAAATAGAATTGTTAATTTTAGGTGCATTACAAAAAGAAAATTTATTTAAATATTATGTTGGGTCTATTGCTAGAAAATTAACAAGAAAAGCACCTTGTTCTGTTTTATTATTGATAAAACCTTCGGTAATAAGAGTTCCTTGTAAACACATTATTGTTAATGGTTTAAAAGACAAAAAAACAAAAGATACCATTAAAACTGCTTTTAAAGTTAGTAACTTATTAGATTGTAAAAGGGTAACAATTGTAGAAGAAATTAGCCAAGCAGAATTAGATATAAAAGTAAATGATGATACTTCTTTACGCAAAACTAACATTGCTAAAGAGCGTATAAAAAAACGAGAAGACCTACGTGTAGAAAAAATATTAAGCGAAATTGATTGTAAAGAAACTACATTAAAAATTCAGAGTATATTTGGTAGAAGAGGATATTCTATAGGTCATTATGCAAAAGTAAAAAGAGCAGATTTGCTAATTATGAACGCTCCATTAAAAACAAAATTAATTGATAGAATTTTTCCGCACGATATAGAATATATTTTATCAGAATTACCAACCGACCTTTTAATTGTTAAATAAGATGGCTAAAGCAAATTCATTTAAAATATTTGCAAGAGATATTCCTAAAAATATCTTTTCTGGTTTTGTGGTTTCTTTAATTGCATTACCATTAGGTTTAGGCTTAGCTTTAGCTTCTGGAGCTCCCCCAATTTCTGGTATAATCGCGGCAATTATTGGTGGAATTGTCACTGCAATTTTAGGAGGTTCTAACGTTACTATTACTGGACCCGGAAATGGTTTAGTTGTTGTTGTTTTAGCAGCTATTACGACACTTGGAAATGGCGATATGCAACAAGGTTTCTTATATACTTTGGCGGCAATTATAGTTTCTGGAATTATTATGATTATTCTTGGATTTCTTAGATTAGGTTCTTTAGGAGATTTCTTTCCATCATCTGCAATACAAGGAATGTTAGCTGCAATTGGAATTGGGATTTTTGCTAAACAAATTCATGTAATGTTAGGTAATTTAGATGCAAAAGGAAGTATTATTAAGCTAATTTCAAATATTCCAGAAGGTATAAAATACTATTTAACTACAGATAATATGAGTGTTTTTTATGCTGGATCTGTTGGTATTGTTAGCTTTTTAATTATGGTTTTTTACAGTAAAATTAGAAATCGATATTTTCAGTTAATTCCGGCTCCAATGTGGATTGTTGTTTTAACTGTTGGAATGTATTATTATTTCGATTACTTTTCTGAAGCAATATATCCAATAGAAAAAAGATTTCTAATAACTTTGCCTAATGATGTGTTGTCTAATTTTGCCTTTCCAGATTTTGATAAAGTTTTAGAGCTTGATTTTATAAGTGCTGTAATTAGTATTACATTAATTGCTAGTATTGAGAGCTTATTAAGTATAAAAGCTGTTGATAAGTTAGATCCTCTAAAAAGACGTTCTAATGTAAATAAAGACATTAGAGCATTAGGTTTAGCAACTGTTATAAGTGGATTTTTAGGCGGATTAAATGTTGTTACCGTAATTGCAAGAAGCTCTGTAAATGTTAATAACAAGGCTACAAATCGTTCTGCAAACTTTTTTCATGCAGCATTTTTAGTTCTTTTTATTTTATTATTTGCAACCGAGTTACGCAAAATTCCTTTAGCAGCATTAGCAGCTATATTAGTATATACAGGTTATAAATTAGCGTCTCCAGAAAATATTAGGAAAGTATTTAGAATAGGAAAAGAACAATTATTAATTTTCTTAATCACTTTAATTACCACCATTTCTACAAGTTTAATTATTGGTATTATAATCGGAATTATTTCTACATTTATTATTCATGTAATAATTAATAAAGACATTATGCTATTTGTAAGAAATCTTCTAAAACCAAATGTTTTAATGTTTAAAGAAGATGATAAATATTTTGTTAGTGTAGATAATTTTTCAAGTTTCTTAAACTACACAAAACTAAAATCTAAATTAAATCAAGTTCCTGAAAACGAAGATGTTATTATTGATTTTTCTTTGTGTGATTTTGTAGATCATTCTGTAATGGAAAACATGAATAATTATATAGAAACCTTTAAACGTAAAGGCGGACATTTAGAAATAATTGGTTTAGACAACTACTCTACTCGTAGCGAACATCCTTTTGCTTTGCGTAAAAATATTCCAGATTTTATCAAGCCTAAAAAAGGGGTTTTAACAAAACGCCAAAAATCATTGCAAAAAATTAGTGCCGAATTAAATTGGGATTACTTACAAGTACAAATAAACGAAATTACAGAATTACCAACTTTTGGTTATTTTAAAACCAGAACCATAAATAATGTTTCAAACATAATTTCTAACCATCAATGTTTTTTGTTTGATGTTGAATTTTCTGAAGGAGAAATGATTGCAAAACAAGTTATTAGATCAAGTATGTTTTATATTAAACTTGATAAAGAAATTGCCGAATTCACTTTAGATAAAGAAGGTTTTTTTGAATATATTTATCATTTTACTGGTTTTAAAGATATAGAAATAGAAAATCATCCAGATTTTTCTAAACGCTTCTATTTATCTGGAAAAAATCAAGAAAAAATAAAAGAATTGTTTACGGATGAATTAATTTTATTCTTTGAAAGTAACACATATTACCATATTGAAAGTTCAAAAAACGGATTGTTAATTCTTGGGAAAGAGCGTTTAGCTGGAGTAAAAGAGATTAAAGCAATGGCTGATTTTGGTATCAGATTACAAAAAATAATTTCATCATAAAAGTAGTAGCTTTTTTATTCTTTTTGTTATAAAAAATTGGAGTACTTAAAACGTTAATTTTTTACCTACATATATCAACATGTTTCCTTTTTCAACATTCATTTTTTCTGAATAAGAAGAAATGATATGTATAACACCGTCATTGGTTTTTACAAAAACTGGAATTGAACCAATTTCTGCATTTAGTTTTCCAATTTTATTGATATAATCTTCATTAGAAATTATTTCAACTTCATTCACTTTTGGATTATTTCTTACAACTTCACTTAAATTAATAAAATCATCTGTATGAGAAAACAAGCCAACTTCTGGAGTGTTGTTATCTGAGTTTTTCATTTCGTCTGCAGAAATTAAACGAAACGCACCTTGCTCTCCAAAGTGTTTCTCATATTTTGACAAAGCATATTCATTAATCACAGAACTTCCTGTTAATGCCATCAAATATCCAACATCATTAAGTTCAATATTCTCAGATAAATCATCGTCATAAACACTTGCCTCAATTGCTTCTAATCCTATTGCTTCTGCTTTTTTAATATGATTTGGATTGCTATCTATCAAAACAACTCTTCTATCATTTTGCTTTAAATAAGAAGCTATTAATCGTGATGCTGGCGAAGCACCAATAATTAAAATTCCGTCTGATGACGTTAAAAACACACCCACAATTTTAGCAAATATTCTTGCAGTAGTAGCATTCAATAAAACGGTTCCAAGCACAATCATAAAAACTAAAGGTGTAATATACTCTGCGCCTTCTACGCCTTCTCTTAACAATTTGCTTCCAAATAAAGATGCAATTCCTGCAGCTACAATTCCGCGTGGTCCTACCCAACTAATAAATAGTTTTTCGTTGGTTTTTAATTTTGATTTATACGTGCTTAAAAAAACAGCAATAGGTCTAATTACAAATACAACAACCACAAACAAAACAACTGTTTTCCAATTATAAAGTAGCATTAAATCTTTAATATCAATATTAGCAGCTAACAATATAAATAGAATAGAAATTAGTAAAATACTTAACGATTCTTTAAAGTACAGTAATTCTTTTATATTTTTTAATTTTCCATTTCCTAAAACCATTCCCATTACAACAACAGCTAATAAACCAGATTCATGAGCAAAAACCTCTGATTGAACAAAAACTAATAATACTGTTGATAATGAAACCACATTTAATAAATAATGAGGTATTAACTTTTTATTGATTGCAAATGCTAACGCATGCGCAAATGTAAATCCAAAAGAAGTACCAAATAATATTATTTTACCAAATTCTGTTAATGCAGTTTTTGTAAATCCGCTTCCGCCACCAACACTTATAAATTCAAATACCAAAACGGCAACTAGAGCTCCGATTGGATCAATTAATATTCCTTCCCATTTTAGTACTGCTGATACATCTTTTTTTAACGGTATATTTCTAAGAATTGGTGTAATTACAGTTGGTCCAGTAACGATAATTAATCCAGAAAAAAGGAAAGAAATTTCCCAACTTAGATGAAATAAATAGTGTGCCAAAACACCAGCTCCAAAAAAAGTAACCGCAGAACCAACTGTAATTAATTTAGTAATTGATGGACCTACATTTTTAATTTCATCACGTTTTAATGTCAAGCCTCCTTCAAAAAGAATAATACTAATTGCCAGAGAAACAAAATAATACAATCCATCACCAGGAAATAATCCTTTTTTACCATTCCAAATGGGTTCAATCCATTTAGAACCATCTTCGGTTAAGAATTCAGCGGCAATTGGGCCAACTAGTAAACCAATTAAAATTAATGGTAAAATTGCTGGAATTTTAAATTTCCAAGCTACCCATTGTGCAAATATCCCTAAAATAACAATTCCTGCTAATTCTATCATAGTTTATAAAATATAGAAACGGAAAGATAAAAAAAAAGAAGTATTTAAAAGCAATCTACTCTTAAATAATCCTTAATTTTGTAGTTAAATTTTTTAAAAAATCATGTTAGGATTACAGTTCGAAACTAAAACTTCTTGGGCAGAAATTGCAAAAGATAATTTGCAGCAAATACTTACAGATCATGCTTTTTTAGAACAAAAAGCAGCATCAAATGCAGTTTCTCTAATTATAAATTATTCTGAAGAAACCAAGTTGGTACAAGCCATGAGCGAAATTGCTATCGAAGAAATGGAGCATTTTAAAATGGTGCATGATTTTATGGTAAAACGTGGAATGGTTTTGGGCAGAGAACAAAAAAATGAGTATGCAATTCAATTACAAAAATTCTTTAAAAAAACTGGTGATAGAACTGAAGCTTTAATTCAGCGTTTATTAATTGCTGCGCTAATTGAAGCTAGAAGCTGCGAGCGTTTTAAAGTGTTTTCTGAAAATATGGAAGATAAAGAATTGTCTAAATTCTATACCGACTTAATGGTTTCTGAAGCCAATCATTATACCATTTTTTTAGGTTTTGCGCGCGAATATCAAGATAGAGAATTGGTTGATGTACAATGGAATTCTTTATTAGCATTTGAAGCAGAAATGATGCGAAACCGTGGAACTGAAGCGAAAGTTCATGGGTAAAATCCCACCTTAATCTTCCCAAAGGGAAGAAACTTACACTCTTGAATTTGAAACTAATAAAAATAAATGTTTAGTAGAGAAGAAGCTTCTCAGCTCAGAAAAGATTTTTGGATTTCATTCGGAAAATCATTCCCAAGAAAATGGATCAAATACAATACACAAATAAAAGGGTTTTCTTTTAAATTTGTAGCCGAGCAAAAAAAGGCAATGGTTGTGTTAGATATTGAGCATCCAGATGAAATTTATAACGAATTGCTTTTTGAACAAATCCAATCTTTAAAAAATATTTTAACCCAAGAATATCTCTCTGATGTCATTTTTGACAATCATTACGAATTAGATTCTGGTAAAATCATCAAACGCATCTATGTTTTATTACCAAATAAATTTAGCATTTATAATAAAGATTATTGGCAAGAATGCTTTGATTTTTTTGTTGAAAACATGGAACAATTTGAATTGTTTTTTTATGAATATGAAGACTATATCAAACAAGCAATTCAATAATAATTTCCGTATTTTTGTCACATGATTCAAAACGAAACTATTATTGCATTGGCTACTCCATCTGGAGTTGGCGCTATTTCTGTGATTCGTCTTTCAGGCGAAAAATCGATTGAAATTGTAGATACTTTTTTTAAATCTGTAAAAAAAGGAAAAACATTAAATAATCAGAAATCGCATAGCATTCATTTAGGTCATATTATAAATAATAATGTAATCTTAGATGAAGTATTAGTTTCCGTTTTTAAAAACCCTAATTCATATACAGGCGAAAATGTGATTGAAATTTCTTGCCATGGTTCAGTTTTTATCCAACAAGAAATTATTCAATTATTCTTACAAAATGGTTGTAGAATGGCTGATAATGGTGAGTTTACAATGCGTGCTTTTTTGAATGGAAAAATGGATTTGAGTCAAGCGGAAGCTGTTGCCGATGTAATTGCTTCAAATTCTGCTGCAAGTCATCAAATGGCAATTCAGCAAATGCGTGGCGGAATTACCAATGAATTGAAAGAATTGCGTGCACAATTATTAGATTTTGCAGCATTGATAGAGTTAGAATTGGATTTTTCTGGTGAAGATGTAGAGTTTGCAGACCGAACAAAATTTAAAGAATTAGTTTCACAAATAACTACTGTTTTAAAACGTTTGATTGATTCTTTTGCTTTTGGAAATGCCATAAAAAATGGAATTCCGGTTGCCATTATCGGCGAACCAAACGTTGGTAAATCAACGCTTTTAAATACACTTTTAAACGAAGAAAAAGCAATTGTTTCAGAAATTGCTGGTACAACTAGAGATGCCATTGAAGATGAAATCATAATTGATGGTGTTGCTTTTCGGTTTATTGATACTGCCGGAATTAGAAAAACTGAAGATATTGTAGAAAGTATCGGAATTAGAAAAGCCTATGAAAAAGCAGAAAATGCGCAGTTAATTATTTTTATTATAAATCCAAGTGAAGAGAAAAGAGAAAAGAGAAAAGAAGAAATTTTATTGATTAAAAATCGTTTTCCAAATAAACGATTGCTTGTTGTTGCCAATAAAATAGATTTAATTTCTTTTGAAGAAGCTTCTGTTTTAGAAAACGAAATTGAAAATTTAATTCCTTTATCAGCAAAAAATAAAACCGGAATTGATACTTTAAAGCAAGAGCTAACTTCATTAGTTAACACAGGTGCTTTAAGTAATAACGAAACCATTGTTACCAATTCTCGTCATTTTGAAGCATTAAATAATGCGTTAACTGCAATTACTTCTGTACAACAAGGAATTGATTTAGAAATTTCTACAGATTTATTTTCTATAGATATTAGAGAATGTTTACGTCATTTGGGTAATATTACTGGAGAATACGATGTTGATAAAGATATTTTAGGTCACATTTTTGGTAATTTTTGTATTGGGAAGTAAAGTATAATTTTCGAGATTTAAAAAAATTATAAATTACAGTCATTTTTTTGTATTTTTGTAACTTTATCTTTAACTTAAGACGATTTTTCATTTCTTAAAATAAAGAACTTTATTAAAAAAACAAAAATTTATGAAGCTAAGAATTAGTAATAAATTAGTATTAACTACTATATTTCCTCTAATAGTACTGTTTTTTAGTATTAAAGTTAATGCACAATCAATTCCTGGAACAGGTACTTCTGCAGCTATTTGTGGTAACTGTACCCCTACAGGTTGGTCAGATGCAGATCCAAATAAAGATGGAACACCTGATATTTCAAATAGAAATCAAGCAGGTGGTAACCCAACTGCTGGTTGGGGAGCTACTTGGAAGTTTCAACTTCCACTCCCTCCTAACAATAATGTACGTTGGATTACACTTCGTGATGTTGGTAGCTCTACTTCAATTGAAGAAAATGTAACTACTACCATGACTGGCTTAGTAGTTGGTAGAATGTATAAACTACTAATTCATACAATGACTGCCGAAACTAATAGTGATGGTGGTGATAATAACGACCAGGCTTATGCTGGTACATATATAGATGCATTCGATATTATAATTGGAAGCAATCCTAGAAGAACCATTATAGATATCCCACACGATACTTGGGGAACTAAAGCAATTATATTTGTTGCGGAAAGCACTAGCGAAACGCTCACAATTTTTCCCGGTAAAAACTCTGGTTTTGATGGTACTGTTGGTACTTTACCCCTTGTTGAAACAATACATATTTCTGTAGATGCAGTAAGCGCGTTAGTTAGATTAGATACTGATGGAGATGGTATTTATGACGATGAAGACATAGATGATGATAATGATGGGATTTTAGACACAGCCGAATACCCAAGTACTTTAGATTTTAATGGTGATGAAGATGGTGATGGCCTTCCTAATTACTTAGACAATTTTGATAACGGTAATGCCGGAGATGGATCAAACACAAACTATTCAGATTTAAATGGAGATGGATTTCCAGATGCGTATGATTTTGACCGTGATGGAATTCCAAATCATGTAGATTTAGATTCAGATAACGATGGTATTTTAGATATTATAGAATCGCAACCATCTACAGGTGCTATTTCTCTATCTGGTATTGATTCTGATAATGATGGATTAGATAATAATTTTGATGCTACTCCAACTCAAGGAGCACCTGGATCAAATGGTACTACAAACCTAGTAAATACAGATGGTGATTCTACATCGTTATTTAAACCTGATTTTTTAGATATCGATGCAGATGATGATGGTATTCCAGATAACGTGGAGTCACATACAACTTTAGATTATAAAAATAATTTACCTACAGGTATTGTAGGTAAAAATGGTGTAGATGCTAGATACGAAAATGTTGATACTTTTTCGCCTTCGGGAATTACCTTAGTAGATACAGATTTAGATACTATTCCAGATTATAGAGATTCAGATTCTGATAACGATGGTACTTCAGATTTACAAGAAAGTGGACTTGGAAATGTCTTAAGTGGTTCTGATTCTGATGGTGATGGATTAGACGATAATATAGACAATACAGATGCAGCATTTACAAATGGAATTTCTAATTATGATGCAACAAACGGATTAACAGATACCGCAATACAATTAGCAGAAACAGAAACTCCAAATGACGTTACAACTGGTGGTGATGTAGATTTTAGAGATGATGTAAATGGTATAGATACAGATGGTGATAAAGTACCAGACTCTATAGATTTAGATGATGATAACGATGGTATTTTAGATACTGTTGAAACTGGTTGTATAACAGTCCCTCAATCACCTGTAGCTGGTGTAGTTTCTGGCGGAGGTGGAAATGGAGTAAGTACTGGACAATTCCCATTGATAAATGACACTGATTTAACTGCCGATAATGGTATTTCATTAAATAGAGTTGGAGAATACCTCATTGTTAACTTAGGAAGTTCAATACCTTCAACAACAGTTATCAGAGTTCACTTATGGAAAAATAACGACAACAATAAAACACTACGTTTAGCTCAACTACCAAATAGCACAGTAAATTTAGGAGGAGGAACAAATCCTCAAACCATAAATGATACTGCTATAGCTGGAGGAACTGGAGTGACTGCCTTCGATTACACTTTAACTGCTGATACTCAATACCTGCAGATTGAAATGACTTCAAGAAATGGTGGTAGAATAGAAGTTATAGAGGCTACTGTTTTATCATACTCTGGGTGTGGTATTGATGTAGACACAGACGGTGACGGAATTGTAGATCGTTTAGACATCGATTCAGACAACGATGGTATTATAGACAATGTAGAAGCACAAACTACTGCTGGTTATATTGCGCCTAATGCTGATTCTTTTGCAACTTATGCAGCTAACAATGGTGTAAACTCTGCATATTTAACAGGATTAACTCCTGTAAACACAGATAACGGAGCTTCTTTTACAAACAAAGACAACAAACCAGATTATTTAGACATCGATTCTGATAATGATGGTATTCCAGACAATATTGAAGCACAAACAACCACAGGTTATGTAAATTTTGTTGCAGTAACTGGTTCAGATAAAAATGGTTTGAGTAGCTCGTATGATTTTACTGATAATTTTAATGCCGTTGGTTTATCTAACACATTAGTAAATACAGATGGAGATACAGAACCAGACTATAGAGACCAGGATGCTGATGGCGATGGTACTTTAGATAGCGCAGAAGGTTTAAGCTCAATAACTGCTGGCTCTTTTGGAACCGATTCAGACGGCGATGGATTAGACGATATTTATGAACATGGTACTACAAATGATGGTTTTGTTGTAAATGATGGAATTACAGCTCCAAAAACAACTGGGTTAATAGATGTTGATGGAGATGTACTTACTGGTGGAGATGTAGATTACAGAGATACGTTAGTTGGAACAGACACAGATGGCGACGGCATTGTAGATTCTCTAGATATAGATGATGATAATGACGGTATTTTAGATACTGTAGAAGATAATTGCACAACACCTACTGCGCAATTTCAAGGGACTGTAGAAGCGTTTTGGTCACTTGATAACAACACCAATGATGTGTCTGGTAATGGGCATAATGAACGAGGAGGTTTAGGAACTTCACCTTCATTTTCTACTACAGCTATTCAAGGAACACATTCAGCTAGTTTCAATGGAACTTCAGATATTATACGATATAGCCAAGATGGTGCTTTTGAAGAATTGCCTTACACCAATGTAAGTTTTTCTGCATGGATCATGCCGACTTCTGTTACTGGAACAAGAATTATTCATGAAGAAGGAGGCGGTACCAATGGTTTAGCTATTTGGCTAAATAATGGAACCTTAACTATGTCTGCTAGATTAGGTGGTGCTGGTTCTCAAACTGACATCACACACCCAACAGCTTTAACGGTTGATGGTTTATGGCATCATGTAGCTGCTACATTTAATAATGGGGTTATGATTGTTTATGTTGATGGTGTTTCTTCTGCTTCTGCAACTGCAGGCTTTACCAATTTAGGAAATCATACAGACGATGGTGGATTAGGAGGACAAGTACAAAATGCTAATGCTTCTGGTATTACTGGATTTTATGCTGGATTGATGGATGCAGTTCGTTATTCCGATTCAGAAACTTGGACATCAACTCGGATTTCTTTTGAATCTAAAAAGGGGTGCGATTTTGATGGAGACGGAATTATCAACTCCTTAGATTTAGATTCAGATGGCGATGGTATTTTAGACATTATAGAATCACAACCAAATACTGGAGCAAAAGTATTATCAGGTATTGATGCAGATAACGATGGTTTAGATGATAACTTTGATGCAACTCCAACACAAGGAGCTTCAGGCTCAAACGGCACTACTCCAACAATTACAACTGCCGTAGATACAACACCAGATTATTTAGATATCGATGCGGATGATGATGGAATTCCAGATAATGTAGAAGCACAATCTACACAAGGGTATGTTGCACCAACAGGGAGTGTTGGTTTAAACGGAGTTGATTCTGCGTATGAAAGTAATGATACCTTTAATCCAACAGGTTTAACACTTCCAAATACTGATACAACATTAAATAATAATGGAGATAGCATTCCAGATTATAGAGATACAGACTCTGATGGAGATGGAATTTTAGACAATCATATTACAGAAAGTGGCATCACTCCAAACGGTGCTATTTCAGCTACAGATTCTGATGGTGATGGACTTATTGATACTTGGGAAGGTGCGGATGCAACAGCTGGAGAAGCATACGATGTAAATGATGAAATAAACAATCCTGTTAACGATTTATTAGATGCAGATAACGATGGTAATTCTACAGGTGATGTAGACTACAGAGATATTTCTGTGATTTTAGATAATGATAATGATGGTATTATAGATTCTATAGATATAGATGATGATAACGATGGTATTTTAGATTCTGTTGAAGGAAATGCAGATTCTGATGGTGATGGAATTAAAGATTCTTTTGACATCGACTCAGACAATGATGGAATTCCAGATAATATAGAAGCACAATCAACCGTTGGTTATGTTGCTCCTTCCGGTACAGATTCTGATGGTGACGGCTTAGACAATGCGTACGATGCTACTCCTAATGGAAACGTAGATGGCTCAGGCTCTAATGGTTTAACTCCTGTAAATACTGATACAATTACCGGAAACAGTGCAGATGCAACACCTGATTATCTCGATGCAGATTCTGATGGTGACGGAGTTAATGATATTTTAGAAAATGGAAATGCAAATACACTACTAGGCTTAGATGCAGATAACGATGGTTTAGATGATGCTTTTGAACATGGTACTACCACAGATGGTTACGTTGTCAATGATGGAATTAATGATCCCGCTACAGGTTTACCAGATTTAGATTCTGATGTAAATCTAGCCAATGGTACAGTTCCTCCAGCTACAAATTACAATGATGTTGATTATCGTGATATTGATGATGATAGAACAACACCTGTTTCTCCTGGTAATATTTTATGGTTACGTCCAGATATTGGTTTAATTGGTACAACAACAGTAACTGCATGGAATGATCAAGCTGGAACTCCACAGAATGCAACACCAAACAATGCACCAACAATTAATTCAAATGGATTAAACTTTAACAAAACAGTATCATTCAATGGTACCAATCAACGATTAACAATAGCAAATGGTATTTTTGGAAACACAGCTACTAATGCGTATTCTTCTCTTTGGATTTATGCAGTAAGCAAAAGAACATCAGGAACAGCAAATGCATACATTTTTGCTCATGATGTTGATGGGAATAATGTTATTTCATTAATAGCACCAAACACAGGGGATAATCTTTCCTTTACTCCTGGAGTAGGTGGAAATACGTTAACCTCTGCTTGGGGTGGCACAAATAATCAATTTAATCTTTGGAATGCTGGGTTTTCTAACACTGCTGCAAGTACTCCTTCTGGTCAAAGAACTGCTATTTATAGAGGAGGTCAAAGACTTGCTACTAATAATACCTCAGGTACTTTTGGTGGAGATAATGGAAATGCTTTTATTGGTAGTCAGAGTGCTAATGGAGGTTTTCTAACTGGTCAAATTGCTGAGTTAATGGTGTACACATCTGCACCTTCAGCTACAAGACAACAACAAATACAATCGTATTTAGCTATTAAATATGGAATTACTTTAAGTAAGATAGATAATAACACTAGTACGGAAGGAGATTATATTCTAAACGATCTAACTACCAAAGTGTGGAACACTGTTGCGAACAGTACCTATCATAATGATGTAGCTGGGATTGGGCGTGATGACGGAATGTTTTTATTACAAAAGCAATCAAAATCTATCAATACAAATTCTTTAGTAACGATTGGTCTAGGTACTATAGCAGCCAATAATGCTAGTAATAATAATTCTATTAATTCTAATAAGTCTTTCTTAATGTGGGGTAGTAACGGATCTATAGTAAATAACACAAATACTTCTTTTGTTACCTTAGTTTGTGAAAATGAATTGCAGTTAGATAGAGTTTGGAAAATTGTAGAAACGGGTTCTATTGGTTCTGTAGAAATTGCTGCTAATCAAGCAACTATAGATGCTGCTTTAACTACACCTACTTCACAAGTAATTGTTTTAAAAATTGCCGATGATGCCAACTTTACAACCAACGTAAAACACATTCCTGTAACTACAAGAACTATTAACGGTGTTTCTCATTATGTTGCAAATTATGATTTTAATGGTACAAAATATTTTACCTATTCTGAAGTACTTGGTATTTTCTGGAATGGCGATTCAAATGCCTGGAAAGGTGGAGCAAGAGGAAACTCTTCACCAACTGAAACAGATGGAACAGTAGATGCGTCTAAAGTATTAGTGATAGATGCAGAAACAACCGCAAGAAACGCTATCCTATCAAATAGCGCAACTGTTAAATGTTTATGGGTAAAACCAAATTCTAAATTGGTTGTTAACAGCAATAAATTTATAAAATTTAGTGGTCAACTAATTTTAGATGGTGAAATTAGATTAATTGGTACTGCACAACTTGTGCAAACCCATACAGGTGTTTCTAATGTACAAGGAACTGGAAAACTGTATAGAGATCAAAAATCATTTTTACCAAATGTATATCGTTATAACTATTGGACATCACCTGTTGTAAAATCATTAGGGAATACAAGTTTTAAAGTAGGTGAAATAATGTATGATGGAACTACTCCTACTTCAGAAACATCAACAGCAAAAAGTATTGTATTTAAACCATACACACAGTTTAGTGATTTAAATGGAGAGAAAACTGATCCTATAAAAATTGCTAGTTATTGGATCTTCTCTTACTTTAATGGAACTACCAGAGATGATTGGGTGCAAAAAGGGCACACCAATACTATAAATGTCTCTGAAGGCTATATTATGAAAAGTACTGGTAGAGTGCCACAAAACTATACGTTTATTGGTACGCCAAATGATGGTACATATACAAAAACTGTAAGTTCTGGTTCATCTTCATTAGTTGGTAATCCGTATCCTAGCACACTAGATAGCCAATTATTTATTCAAGATAATAGTGCTGTAATCGACGGAACGTTATATTTCTGGGAGCACAAAGGAGAAAGTACAACAACGGATGTTCAAGTTGAAGGTCATGGTAAGTACGGATATATTGGAGGGTATTCTCAACGAAATGAAGCAATGGGTGTTGCTGCAAATTCTGTAACAGTAGGTACTGCTGGTCTTGGGCAATCTACTTATACAGCACCAACACAATATATAGCCGTTGGACAAGGATTTTTTGTCTCTGCTCCTTCTGATAAAGGAGGTACTTTTAGTTTTAAAAATTCTCAAAGAAAGCCTAGAACTGATAACATTTTCTTTAAAGGACAAGCAGAAAAAGCACTTCCTAATTTTAAATTAGGGTTTGATTACACCAATGCTACAAATACAGAAATACACAGACAATTAGGAATTAATTTTAAAGCAGGAAATACCTTTAGCTACGAAAGTGGATTTGATAGTCAAACTTTTGATTTACAAGAAACTGATGTATTTTGGAATTTTCCAGAAATAGAAAGTAATTTAATAATTGCTGGTGTGGGCGAAATAAGTGCACAGTTACAAATACCATTAGGAATTATAATTGATACTGATAAGCCTGTTAAATTAATGATTGATGAAAAAGAAAATATGGCTGATTATACTATCTATTTGGTAGATTTACTAACAGGTCAAATCTTTAATTTAAACAACCCAAAAGTTTTAAATTTAGCAAAAGGTACTTATAACGATAGATTTATTTTAATTTTTGGTGGTAAAGCTTTAGGAGTTGATGATCAAGCTCTTTTAAATAAAGTAACTGTTTATTCTGATAATGAAAATAATGAACTCGTTATTAAAAATAACAACAATCAAACTATTGATAAAATTGAACTATACAATTTACTAGGTAAAAAAGTGAACTCTTGGAAAAACGTTGAAACTAAATTTGAAAATAGATTCTCTATTAGCAACTTAGCTTCCTCAATTTATATTGTAAAAATATTTACTGACAAAGGAGTTTCCTCTAAGAAAGTAAGTATTACTAACTAAAAATTAAAAGAGCTCCTTAATTAAGGAGCTCTTTTAATTTTAAAACAGTTGTATCAATTTCTTCTTTTGTAGTGTTTTTACTAAACGAAAATCGGACAGATATTTTATCTGCTTCTGTTTCATCTAACAACTCATCTAACACATGAGAACCTTTACTGCTTCCGCTTTGGCAAGCACTTCCGCCAGAAACTGCAATTCCATTTAAGTCTAAAGTAAACAATAACATGTCGTTTGCTATTGCAAAACGAACATTTAAAATGGTATAACTACTTTTATCAATGTGTTCTGAATTTCCGTTAAAAGCAACATTTTTAAAGTTTCTTTTTAATTCAGAAATAAAATAACTCTTTAATTCTGATAAATAATTTGTGTCTTTATCAATAGTAGAAATGGCAATTTCTAAGGCTTTTTCCATTCCTAAAATACTGTGTACATTTTCTGTGCTAGAACGTGCTCCTTTTTCTTGATCGCCGCCGTGCAACATTGGCTTTATTCCAAATCCTTTTTTAAAATATGCAAACCCAACGCCTTTTGGTCCATGGAATTTATGCGCACTTGCAGCAATAAAATCTACCGGCGTTTTTTGTAAATCTATTTGATAATGTCCAATTGCCTGCACAGTATCAGAATGGAATAAGGTATTGTGATTTTTACAAATTTCAGAAACCTTCTTTAGCGGTAATAAATTTCCGATTTCATTATTTACATACATCAAACTTACCAAACATTTTTGAGCTTGATACTTTTCTAAAAGTCTATCTAAATGTTTTAAATCTACATCTCCGTTTTCATCAACATCTACATAAACAATTTCTGTTTGATGTGTGTTCTTTAAAAAATTACAAGTATGTAAAACTGCATGATGTTCTATTTTTGAAGTGATAATTACTTCTACACCTAAATTTGTAACCGCATTTTGCAGAATTAAATTATCAGCTTCTGTTCCGCCAGCAGTAAAAATAATTTCGCTTGCGGTTACATTAAAATGCTTGGCAATATTTTTTCTAGCAGTTTCTACAGATGATTTTGCTTTACGCCCAGATTGATGTGTAGAAGACGGGTTTCCATTGTTATGCAGCATCGACTGAACCATAATATCAATCACTTCTTTATCAATAGAAGTTGTTGCAGCATTATCTAAATAAATGGTTTCCATTTGGTAAAAATAGGTATTATAAAGGGTTCTGAAAAATAGCTACTTCGGTGGCTCCTAAACCATATTTTTTATAAGAAGCATCGTAATATTTTACAGCATATTTTTTAAATAGATAAACCAATTCTGATTTTAAAACGCCTTCTCCTACTCCGTGGATAAAAACAATTTTAGAAATTCTTTTTTGAATTGCGTATTCTAATTTTCTTTTTGCAGTTTCTAACTGAATTGTTAACATATCATAATTATCGAGTCTGTTTGTAGAATTCACCAATTGATTGATGTGCAAATCAACTTCAAAAATGACTTCATTTTTTGCTTTTGAAAAATTTTGAGATTTCTTTTTGGGATTTTCAGCAATTTTATCTTGTAAAAACTGATTGTTGATTTCGCTATATGCAGTCAACTGGTGTTGGTTTTCATCAACCTTTACAAGTTCAGAAGGCAAATAACTAAAGATCATTCCGGTATCATCTTTAATCAATATATGAGTATCATTAATACCTGTAATGGTTCCTTTTACAATATCGTCTAAAACAGCTACAAAATCTCCAACAATAAAATTCATTTCTATAATTTAAAAAATTATCTATTTATTTCGCAAAAATAAATAGATTCTTTTGATTGATGTGAATAAAACTGAAGGAATACTATTTATACTTTAATATTTTTATCATAAGGAATACTTTTCAAGATATAATTGATACAAGTTGTTCTTGCTTCTGTTTTTTTATTTGCTCTTATTATTTTCCATGGAGAAATTTCTGTATTTGTTTTTTCGAACATGGCTTTTTTATAGGTTGTATAATCATCCCATAATTCTTGCGCTTTCTCGTCAACAGGAGTCATTTTCCATTGTTTTAATGGATCTTTTTTAATTTCATTAAAACGTTTGGCTTGTTCTCTTTTAGAAATAGACATATACATTTTTACCATATGAATTCCTGATTCTAAAATCATTTTTTCAAACCCATTTACCTGACTCATAAAAATTTCATAATCTTCTTGAGAACAAAATCCATTTACAGGTTCTACAACTGCTCTATTATACCAACTTCTATCAAAAAAAACAATTTCTCCTGCTTTTGGAAATTGATTTACATATCGTTGAAAATACCATTGTGTTTTTTCTTCTTCGGTTGGTCTTGGTAAAGCAACTTTTTTTAAATGACGTGGATTTATTTTCTCTGTGATTCTTCTAATTGCGCCACCTTTTCCAGCAGCATCTCTTCCTTCAAAAATTATAATTACACGTTCATTATTATTTATTACCCAAGATTGTAACTTGACTAATTCTACTTGCAGTTTTTTTAATTTTTTTTCATAATCAACATATCTAACAGCTCTTTCTAAGTTTATTGGATCTTTAGATAACATTGCCAATAAACCTTTTTTTGAATTTAACTTAATTACATCTTCTTCTGTAATTTCTATATTTTTTGTATCCATAATTAAAAATCTAATTGTTTGGATGATCTATAATAGCGCATAATAATATTAGGATCTGGAAACAAAGTTGTTAACGCTTTATCTTTGCCTTGATAATCAAATTGAGACAATACATAACGCATAGACTCTAATCGTGCCACTTTTTTATCATTTGCCTTTACAATAATCCATGGAGAATATGTTGTGTGTGTTTTGCTAAACATTTGTTCTTTATAATACGTATATGTATCCCAATATTCTTGCCCTTTTTGATCAACAGGGCTAAATTTCCACCTTTTTAAAGGATTTTGTATGCGTGAATCAAAACGCGCTTTTTGCACGTCTTTAGATATTGAAAACCAAAACTTTATAATTACAATTCCGTCTTCATATAACATGTGTTCAAATTCTGGAACTTGCAACATAAATCGTTCATATTGCTCATCTGTACAAAAACCCATAACTGGTTCTACTACTGCTCTATTATACCAACTTCTATCAAAAAAAACCATTTCTCCAGGATTAGATAGCTCTTTGATATATCGTCTAAAATACCATTGTCCTTTTTCTATTTCTGTTGGCTTGGTTAACGCAACTAAATTTGTAGATCGCGGACTTAAATGCTCAGTGAAACGTCTAATATTACCTCCTTTTCCAGCAGCATCTCTTCCTTCAAATAAAACAACTAAGCGTTTTTTTTCATTAAAAATATGACGTTGTAATTTCACCAATTCTATTTGTAAATTTCGCAACTCTTCTTCATACAAAAAGGTAGTTTCAATTTTTTTATAAAGTGATTTCTTTTTTTTAATTTTATCTAATAATTCTTCTCTTGAACTTATATTTTTAAGTTCTTTAAGGGTAAATAATTCATTTTCATTCATACTAATAATTCAAAATTAACCAAATTTAAAGTTACAAAATTTTAATCTCAAAAAAGAAAGATATCTCCTAATAAATTTTATATTTGTTTCCATGCGTTTTTTTGTTTTCTTTTCTTTTATAAGTATTACTTTTTTAAGTACTGCTCAGAATAATTATTCAAAAGAAATTAGTCTTATTTCTGAAAATGATTTATATACCTCAATAATAAGAGATGGTTATTATACCAATGGTTTGTTTTTAACTTATAGAACTATCAAAAACGATATTACAATAGATTTACCGAAGAAAATTTACAAATTTCAACTGGGACAATTGATGTTTACGCCATCAAGATCTACATTAATAACTGCTAGCTCTCAAGATAGACCTTTTGCTGGATATCTTTATGCAAACTTTGGGATCAGTAGGTTTTACAAATCTAATAATATATTTACTACAGATTTAGAAGTAGGTGCTATAGGACCTAATGGTATGGGTGAAGAATTACAAACTTTTATACATACTATTTATAATTTTCCAAAACCTTTAGGTTGGAAATATCAAATTAAGAATGCTTTCGCAATAAATTTTAATGCAAGTTACTTACATTATTTTTCTAAAATTAGTTCTAATATAGTTGACATTAGTAGTTATAATTCATTAAAAGTTGGTACTATTTTTACAAATTTTTCAACAGGATTTTATTCTAGAATCGGATTCAATAACTTACAATCATTTTTTAATTCGGTGGCTTTTAATTCAAATTTAAATACAACTTCTGTTAGCCAAAAAGAATCTTTTGTTTTTGTAAAACCAATGTTAAATTACATTATTTATGATGCAACAATACAAGGAAGTTTTTTAAATAAGTCAAGTCCTGTTACATTTGATGTAATGCCATTTTATTTTTCGCTAGAATTAGGATATCGCTACTACAGAAAACGTTTTTTATATGGATACACATACACTTATCACACAAAAAAATTAAAAAGTTTAAGAGCCTCAAAAACCAACTCTTACGGAAGTATTTATATTGGATATTATTTTAATTAATCTGTAAAATAATTATCTTTAAAACCTATTAAATATAGCTTTTCTTCTGCTCGTGTTATTGCTGTATATAACCAACGAAGATATTCTATATTAATTCCTTCTGGTAAATATGGTTGCTCAACAAAAACCGTTTTCCATTGTCCACCTTGAGATTTATGACACGTCATAGCATATGAAAATTTTATCTGTAAAGCATTAAAGTACTTGTTGTTTTTTACCGCTAATAATTGTTTGTATTTAGATTTTTCATGTGCAAAATCTTCTCTAACTGCTTGATATAATTTGTTTGATTCTTCATAGGATAATGAAGAAGATTCGCTAGAAAGTGTGTCTAATAATAATACGGTTTCAAAAGGTTTTTGATTCGGGTAATCTATCATTCTAATTTCTACTTCTGCAAAACGAAAATCGTATAATTCTTTTATGAAATTTATTCTTGTAATTTCGCAAATATCGCCATTGGCAATAAAACCTGCTTCTGATGAATCTTTAAGCCAGTAATAATTGTTTTTTACAACCATTACATAATCACCTGTAGAAATTTCATTTTCTTGTCCTCTAATTTTGGTTCTAATTTGTTGATTGTACAAATTTGCTCTTTTATTAGAGCGAACAATAAATGCTGTATCCTCTACTCCAATATTATCATAAGCTGATGTAATGGCGTCTTCTATATCATAACCATCTTCTAATCTAATAATGTCTGGAAAATTTAAATCGAATTGAAAATCTGTAGAATTATGCTGTATTAACGTTCGTAAATATGTTGCATTAGCAAGAATTCCGGAGTTTTCGTGCTGACGCATCACTTCATCTAATTCTATTTCTGTGACATCTTTATGATACTCTAATTCTAGCGTTCTTGCTTCTAAAGCCGGGCTTACATTTAATTTTACTGGTGGTAATTGCGCTGTGTCGCCAATAAAAATGATTTTACAATTTTTTCCTGAATACACATAATTCATTAAATCATCTAACAAAGAACCTGTTTCAAATAGTTTTGCATTGCTTGGTCTATCTGGAATCATTGAAGCTTCATCAATAATAAATATAGTATTGGTGTGTTTATTGGGTTGAATTACAAAATCTACAGATCCGTTTTTTTGTTTCTTTGGAAAATATATTTTTTTATGAATTGTAAAAGCTTGCTTTTTAGAATACACAGAAATTACTTTTGCAGCTCTTCCTGTTGGTGCTAATAAAACTGATTTCTTACCCGCTTTCCATAAAGAATTAACAACTGTACTAATTGTTGTTGTTTTACCTGTACCAGCGTATCCTTTTAGCAAGAATAAGGCACGATTGTTGTTGTCAAATATAAAATCTGACAATTGATCTAACAATTTTTGTTGTTTAATTGTCGGTTCGAAAGGGAACTTTTGAAGAAGTTCTTTATAAAAATCTACGTTGGTTTTTATCATATAAATTCAAATTTCAAAGATAGCGATTGATTTATGCATAAAAATTTTTATCATTAAAAAAAAATTGTAGATTTGCGAATACTCATTTAAAAACGATACGAATGTTAATTACTATTATTGCCGCTATTATTATTACTGGTGCTGTTGCATTTTTAATTGTAAAATACCTTCCCTTAAAATTAAGACCTATTGTTTCTATAGTATTGCTTTTATTAGCAGTATTTTTAACTTGGAAAATATATGATGGTATTATGAAGCCAATTAATTTTGATAAAAACAAAAAAGTTATTTATGCTAAAGTTATTGATAAGCTAAAAATGATAAGAGATGCAGAAATTGCTCATAAAGAAGTTACTGGCGTCTATTCAAAAAGTATTAGTGGTTTAATTCAGTTTATAGATACTGCACAGTTAGCATTAACAAATACTACAACTGTTGTAGAAATGGTAAATAAAGGTACTAGATGGCAAAAAATTATGGTTCCTGTAGAAAAAAGAGTTACAGATACTATTGGTTATGAACCTGTTTTGGATAGGTTTACAGGAAGAGATTATAAAAACATGGCAAAAGTTCCTGGAACGAATAAAGAATTTTCTTTAGAAATTGGAAAAGTAGATAAATTTAATGTACAGGTTGATGTCTTTTTTGCTAAAGCAAATAAAATTGATGTTTTAAAAGGAATGGATGCTTCTTTAGTAAAACAAGAATTAGAAGTAAGAACTTCAGACGAAATTAAAGGAGAGTTTATTTCTGTTGGTTCTTTAAGCGAAGTAACAACTGGAGGTAACTGGCCACCACATTATGATAAAAACGATCGTGCAAAAAACGATAAATAATATTATAAAAGAAAATTATAGAAAAGAAATATCCATCCAATTTAGTTTGGATGGATTTTCTTTTTGTATCTGTAATTCTGAGACAAAAGAATTACAGCATTTTACTACACATACTTTTGAAAATTCTGTAACAACACCAGAATTATTAGTATCAAAAATTGAAGAGTTATTTAATCAATTTAAAATCTTGCAACAAAATTTTGAAACCGTTACCATAATTCATCAAAATAATTTATCTACACTTGTTCCTACCGCTTTATTTAATGAAAATGAATTGCAATTATATTTAGATTACAATATAAAAACATTAAAAAATGATTTTATTGCTTATGATAGTTTAACTCAGCTTGACATTAAGAATGTATATATACCTTACATAAATATTAACAATTATTTATTTCAGCAATTTGGAGAATTTGAATACAAACACCATTCTACAGTATTAATTGATAAATTAATACTGCATTCAAAAAACAACACAGAAACCCAATTTTTTGTAAATGTTGCTGCTACAAATTTTGACATCGTTGTTATTAAAAATTCGAAACTAATTTTTTATAATTCTTTTTCATTTACTACCAAAGAAGATTTTATTTATTACATTTTATTTACAGCAGAACAATTACAATTAAATCCAGAAACATTTTTATTATATTTTATTGGCGATATAGAAAAGGATTCAGAAATTTACCAGATTACATATCAATATATTAGAAATGTAGATTTTATCAAGCTAAATATTCCTTTCTTTAATGAAGAAGAAAGCATTTCTAATCACTCACATTATACAACGCTACCTTAAATGCGAATTATCTCTGGAAAACATAAAGGAAAAAGATTATCTGCTCCTAAAAATTTGCCTGTAAGGCCAACTACAGATATGGCAAAAGAGTCTTTGTTTAATATTATTAACAACAATTATTACTTCGAAAATGTAGATGTAATAGATTTATTTGCTGGTACCGGAAATATTAGTTTTGAATTTGCCTCTAGAGGAACACAAACTATTTACAGTATAGATCAACACTTTGGTTGTGTAAAATACATAAATACCGTTTCTAAAGAGCTAGATTTAAACATAAATACTTACAAAAGTGATGTCTATAAATTTTTAGAAAAAACACCTTTAAAAGCAGAAATTATTTTTGCAGACCCTCCTTATGATTTTGAAAGGGAACAGTTTTTAAAAATTGCAGAAATTATTTTTGATAGAAACATTTTAAATGAAGATGGTTTGTTAATTATAGAACATTCTAAACACACCGATATTTCTACACATCCAAATTTTAGTTATGCTAAAAAATATGGCGGAAATGTATTTAGTTTTTTTGAGTATCTTGAGTAATATTTTAAACCATGTATTACAATGAATTCTCAAAAGAAAATTCTACTTATTTTAATTACTTTCCTTTCATTTCAAGCATTTCAATCGTATGCACAAACTAAAGAAATTCTTAAACAACAACGATTAGCATGGTTTAAAGATGCAAAACTTGGTATTTTTATTCATTGGGGAATTTATGCTGTTAACGGAATAGACGAATCTTGGTCTTTTTACAACAATTACATTTCATATACAGATTATATGAAACAATTAAACAGATTTACAGCTAAAAATTACAATCCTACAAAATGGGCAAAACTAATTAAAGAAAGTGGCGCAAAATATACTGTAATCACTACAAAACATCATGACGGAGTTGCGCTTTGGAATACAAAACAAAACGATTTAAGTGTTGTTAAAAAAACACCAGCTAAAAGAGATTTAATTACGCCTTTTATAAATGCTGCTAGAAAAGAAAACTTAAAAGTTGGATTATATTTTTCGTTATTAGATTGGTCACACCCTGATTATCCAAATTTTACAAGAACAAAAACAAAATACACCAAAAATGATAAAAAATGGAAAGCGTTTACAAAATTCAATTTTGGGCAATTAAAAGAGTTGACAGAATTTAATCCAGATTTGTATTGGTTTGATGGTGATTGGGAACAATCTGCAGACAAATGGAAAGCAAAAGAAATTAGACAGCTATTATTAAGAAAGAACCCACATACATTTATCAATTCTAGATTGCAAGGTTATGGTGATTATGCAACGCCAGAACAAGGTGTACCAATTACAAAACCGTTAAATGATTTCTGGGAATTATGTATGACAATGAATAATTCATGGGGATATCAACCTAATGATAAAGACTACAAAACAGTAAATCAGCTCATTAGAATTTTAGTAGATTGTATAAGTATGGGCGGAAATTTATTGCTAGATATTGCACCAAAACCAGACGGAACAATTCCTGAGAAACAAATTAAAATTTTAAAAGGAATTGGGCGTTGGACAAACAAACACAAAGAAGCAATTTATGGAACAAGAGCTGGAATTTCTCATGGTCATTTTAATGGTTACACAGCTTTATCTAAAGACAAAACCACATTGTATTTGTATGTAGATAATAAACCAAATGGACCATTATTAATCAAAGGGTTAAAGAATAAAGTAAACAGAATTTGGGTTGTTGGCAATGGAACTAAACTTTCTCATAAAATAGTGGGGAAACAATATTGGAGTAACATTCCTGGGTTATTATATATTGATTTGCCAGAAAAAGTTCAAGATAAAGACGTTACTGTAATCGCTATTCTTTTAAAAGGAAAAGTTGATTTATACAGAGAGGAAGTAAAAGCAATAGAGAACAATTAATTTAATAAAAATTACAAAAAAAATAATTTCTTACAATAAAGAAGATATAATTTTTGAAATAGTAATTCCTTCTGCTTCTGCTTTATAATTTTTTACAATTCTATGTGATAATATTGGTATTGCAACCGCTTTAACGTCTTCAATATCAGGGGAAAATTTTCCATTAATTGCGGCATAAGCTTTTGCTCCTAAAATTAAATTTTGTGATGCTCTCGGTCCTGCTCCCCAATCTATATAATTATTTATAAACTCAGTTGCTTTCTCTCTGTTTGGTCTTGTCTTACAAACTAAAGAAACAGCATATTCAACAACATTATCTGCCACAGGAATTTTTCTAATTAATTTTTGAATCTCTAAAATTTCTGTACCTGTAAATATAGAATTTACTTCCTTAAAATCATTAGAAGTTGTATTTTTAACAACTTCAACTTCTTCTTCAAAAGTTGGATATTCTAAATTAATAGAAAACATAAACCGATCTAATTGTGCTTCTGGCAACGGATATGTTCCTTCTTGTTCTATTGGATTTTGAGTTGCTAGTACGTAAAAAGGGAGTTCTAATTTATAATGATGGCCTGCAACAGTAACAGAACGTTCTTGCATTGCTTCTAATAAAGCTGCTTGTGTTTTTGGCGGAGTTCTATTTATTTCATCTGCTAAAATTATATTGCTAAAAATTGGACCTTTTATAAAGGTAAATTTTCGATTTTCATCTAAGATTTCACTTCCTAAAATATCTGAAGGCATTAAATCTGGAGTGAATTGAATTCTTTTAAAATTTAAACCTAACGCTTCAGAAACTGTATGCACAAGTAATGTTTTTGCTAAACCTGGAACACCAATTAATAAAGAATGCCCTCCACAAAAAACAGAAAGCAATACAAAATTTACTGCATCTGTTTGACCAACAATTACCTTTGATATTTCTTTTTTTAGCAGCTTTGTTTTTTCTACTAATTGTTCAATTGCAGCTACGTCAGACATTAATTATTAGTTTTCTTTTCTCCAATTTTTTTGAAACTCACACTTATTATATATGTCGCTAATTTTAATGTAAGTGTCGTTTATTTTATTTTTAGCCCATTTAGTAATATTCTCTTCTTTTTTCTTTTGCAATGCCAATTTCTGAACCTTAACATAATCATTTACTAAATCTGCTTTATGAGTAAGTGCTCTATCTTTCATATAGATAATTTTATACATTTTTTCATTTTGCTGAGTTTCATCATAAAAAGGCTCTGTAATCTCTCCTTTGTTAGTATTAATAACTCTAGCGTATAATGAAGGATCCATTCTTGTTAACTCAAAACGGGTTTCATTAGTGTATGGATTTACAATCATTCCTCCATTATTTTTTGTATCCTTATCTTCAGAATATTTTACTACCGCTTCTTCAAAAGTAATTTTTCCGTCAATAATATCTTTTCTTATTTTTTCTACCTTTTCTTTTACTTCTTGAACTTTAGAATCTAAAATTTCTGGCTGCATTAAAATATGAGATACAATTCTTGTATTACCTTTTAGTTGATGTAATTGAATAATATGATACCCAAATAATGTTTCAAACGGCTCAGAAACTTGACCAACATCTAAAGAAAATGCAACTTCTTTAAACTCTTTGATTAACTGGCTTTCTTTTGTAACAGACATTTGCCCTCCATTTTGCGTTACAGATGGGTCGTCAGAATTTAAAATCGCTTTCATTTTAAAACTTGCACCGCCTTCAATTTCTTTTTTAAGTTCAGATAATTTTTTAATTATTCTATTATTTTCTTCTTCTGTGGGTTTAGCATATAGAACAATTTGTGCCAATTCAATCTCAGCTTGAAATTCTGGAAGTTCATTATTGTTTTTTAAACTGTTATAATAAATTCTAACTTCTTCTGGGGTTACATCTACTCCTTCGTTTATTTTTTCTTGCTCTTTTCTAACTAAAGCATTTTCTTTTTCAATAGTAAAAAGTTCTGTTCTTAAATCATTTAAATCATTAAAACCATATTGTTTAACTACTTTTTCTACCGAACCGTATTCTCGTGTAAAAAAAGCGATGTTTCTATCTACGGCCGAATTAACTTCTGTTTCTGTTACTAATACACTATCAATAACTGCATGGTGTGAAAGTAATTTTTGTAACATTAATTGTTCTAGCATCTCACAGTCAGAAATTTTAATTTTTCCTTCGCTACGTTGCTCTATATCAAGTTTAAACTTTGCAATATCTGAGTTTAATACTACATTTTTTCCTATAACAACATCTACTCCATCTATTTTATTCATTTGTGCTTGTGCTGTTAATGAAAACAAAGCCATGATAAAAATAAATACTGGATTATTAATACTCTTTAAAATTTTTGTTCTGAACTGCATCGTTAATTAACGTTTTTTCAATATCTCTTATTAATTCTAGTTTTCTTTTGTGTAAAATTAATTGTTTTATGGTTGGAGTAATATAGTTTTTAGGAGCAATATCATTCCTTTTTAACACATCTTTTACAGCCACCAAATATAACCCTAAAGAATCTTCTTTTTGTATGTATTTGGTTTTTTTTAACAAATATTCTCTAGGTTCTTCTTTAAATTTTGGAATTTTTAACAAAACATCTTCTAGTTTAATCCAAGTAGAATCATTTAGGTTGATTGCTTTAAAATTTAACGCATGATTTTCTAATGCAGTTACATCATCTTCATCATCCGATTTAAAATGTTTTATAATTTCTTTTTTATCTAATAAATTTTTACCAAAATGTAAATATTTAATTTTAATAAGTTCTTCATTAAGTCTAAAGTTACTACTGTTAGCATTGTAATATGCATCTATTTCTTCTTCAGAAATAACAGTATCTAATTGTTGCTTAATTAACCGCTCTTTATATCCATTTACAAATAAACTCTCTTTATAATCTTGTACTAATTTGTTGTATGTAGTGTTTTCTTCATTAGTAAGATTTTCAGCTGCTTTTTGTTTTAACAATTCTTTTATTGCCCAAGTATTTATAATACTTTTTACAACAAGAATGCTATCACTCTTAGATGCATTTTTGGGGATTAAAGATTCAATATCTTTGCTGTATAAATAGTTGTTATATACGCTTGCAATAGGTTTCTCTAAAGTAGTAACTTTCTTCCCAAAATCAAAAAATTGACAGGAAGAAAAAATTACGATTGTAAAAAAATAAGCTAGTTTTTTATTCATTAGAATTATAATATTGTATCAATTTTTTTAGTACTCTTTTTTTTATGTTTACTTGATATTTTTTTCGCAATCTCTCAATTAATTCTTTCTCTAAAAAATCCTGATAATCACTCATTACTTGTCCTTTATTTTTAGGCAATTCTTTAAAAGAGTATTTTGATTTATTTGTATAAAAATAGTTTTTTAAACCTAAAGTATCTTTTGTTGTTTTGTCCCAAACCTTTTGTTTCATTAAATCAAAAACAATTAATCCTTCTTCGTATTCTTTTAAGTTGTTTGCAAATTTTGGTTCTGTATATTTTAAATTTTCTTTAAAATAAGTTAATACTTCTTCATTAACAAACTCATTATAAAGAACAGTAATAGGTTTATGTCTTCTGTTTCTAATATAATCAAAAAATACAGCTTGCTTAATTTTTTTGTTATTTATTGATAAAATTACTTGCTGTAAAGTATCTTTTTTAGAAGCTCTAATTCCTTCTGAATTAAAAACTGCTAGAGCTTTTTCAAATTCTACAATTTTATATTCGTTTTTTAACCTTTGTAAAACATGCAAATCAGACATTCTTGCGCCACCACTTGCTCTAACTTTTTCTGTTAACTCTTTCTTCTTTTCTTTAAATGATTTAACAGGATGTTTATTTAATAATTTAACAATATGCCAACCATATTGCGTTTTAAAAGGCGCTGAAATATCGTTTGCCCTTTTTAATTTAAAAGAGGCTACTTCAAATGGTTTTACCATTCTGCCAACACCAAATTTTGGTAATTTTCCATTTTTTGTAACGGTACTTTTATCGTTAGAGTATTGTAAAACTAATTGATTAAAATTAGCCCCGTTTTTTAAACTAGTATAAATGCTATCTATTTTAAATTTTCCTTTGTTAGATTGATCTGTAATTAATAAATGTGCAACTTCAACCTCTCCTTCAGATAATCGCAAATCATTAACTTTTAAAAAATGATATCCAAAATTAGTTTTAAATGGTTTAGAAATTTCGCCAACTTTTGTTTGATAAGCAATATTTTCAAAAGGATAAACCATTTTAAATGCTGTAAAATAACCCACATTTCCGAAATTATTTTTTACAGATTGATCGTCTGAATATGCAAGTGCAACTTTATCAAAATCTTTACCTGACAACACTTCATTTCTTGCTTTTTGAATTTTATTATACGCAATTAAAGTATCTGCAGGAGTTGCATTTCTTGCAACTTTTACTAAAACATGACTCACATTAACCTTATATTTTGTTCTATAATACGCATCTTTAACCAATTTAGATAAATAAGCTGTATCTTGTAAATACGGAGCAATTAATTGATTTTTATACGTTTCTATTTCTCTCTTATAAGATTTTGTTTCATTTAATTTTAAACGATATGCTTCTTTTAGTTTTAATTTAAAATTAATATATAAATCTAAATTTTCTTTAATGTTTTTTTGATTTTTATCCTCAATAACATTTAAGTTTTTCTCATAAATGTTTTTAAATTCTAATACAGAAACTTTTGTGCCATCAACACTAAACAATATATCAGAGTTTTTCTGTGCAAAAAAAACAAAAGAGGTTGCTAAAAATAGCATTGTAATAATTTTGATCTTCATTTATATTTTAATTTATAGAGAGATAATTCCTTCAATTTTTTCTGCTTTTCTATAATAAGAGATTACTTCATCAGCAGAGTTTAACTTAATTCTTATAGAAACACTTACATAGTTACCATTTTTAGATTCTTTTGAAGATATTTTAATTAGCTTATTTTTAAAAACATCTTCAACTTCCATAAAATGATTTCCTTTAGAAGGTACAATAAATTTATATAAATATTCTGATGGAAATTTAGTTGTAGCATCTAAACTATTTTTTAGATTTTTATAGAATTCTTTTTTACTAGTCATGCTTTTAATTTTATCGCTATTTTTATTATTTCTACAAAATTACATTATATTATTATTTTTATAATCAGAATCTGTTATTTTTGCTAAATGCAACAAAAAATAGTACTTATTGGTGGGCCAGGAACAGGAAAATCTTCTATTTTAAACGAATTAATTTCTAGAGGATTTCATTGCAAACCAGAAATTTCTAGAGAAGTTACTTTAGAAGCTCAAAAAAAAGGAATCGATCAGTTGTTTTTAACAGATCCTTTATTGTTTAGCAATTTGTTGTTAGAAGGCAGAGAAAAACAATATTTAGACGCTAAAGAATCAACAGAAAAATTTGTTTTTTTTGATCGTGGAATTCCAGATGTACATGCATATTTAGAATTTTTTAATACCGATTATCCACCACATTTTATTGAAAAAAGCACGACACACTTATATACAAAAGTATTTATGCTTCCGCCTTGGAAAGAAATATACACCTCTGATAATGAGCGATACGAGAGTTTTGAAGAAGCTGTTAAAATTTATCATCATTTAAAAAAAACATACCAACAAATTGGATATAAAATTAGTATTGTACCTTTTGGAACAATTCAAGAAAGAACCGATTATATTTTAAATGCAATTAAAAATGATTTATGAATACTGCTTTAAAAATATTAAAAAAGTATTGGAATCATAATTCGTTTAGAGAACCACAAGATAAAATTATCAATGCCGTTCTAGAAAATAATAATACAGTTGTATTATTACCAACTGGCGGCGGAAAATCTATTTGTTTTCAAATTCCTGCTTTGGTAAAAGACGGAATTTGTATTGTAGTTTCTCCACTTATCGCTTTAATGCAAGATCAAGTTGATAGTTTAAATAACAAAGAAATTAAAGCCACAACAATTGCTTCTGGCACTTCACAAGACGATTTAATTACCTTGTTTGATAATATCAGATTCGGTAATTATAAGTTTTTATATCTCTCACCAGAAAGATTACAATCTCCTTTTATACAAGAAAAAATAAAACAGTTAAATGTCAATTTAATAGCGGTTGATGAAGCGCATTGTATTTCTGAATGGGGACACGATTTTAGACCATCGTACAGAAATATTAAAATTTTAAAAGATTTAAAACCCGCAACTCCAGTTATTGCATTAACCGCAACTGCAACAAAAGAAGTATTAGATGATATTGCTGATAGTTTAGAAATTGATGATGCAATCATTTTTAAAAAATCTTTTTACAGAGATAATTTAGCCTATCAGATTTTTTCTTTGGAAGATAAATTAGGACGCCTTTTACAAATCTGCACAAAAACAAAAGCTCCAATAATAATTTATGTAAGCAGTAGAAATAAAACGAAAGAAATTGCAACCTTTTTAAATGCAAATAATTTTAAAGCAAGTTATTATCACGGTGGATTATCTTCATCTGAGAAACAAAAAGCTTTTGATAATTGGATTTCAGAGAAAACACCCATTATTGTAGCAACAAATGCATTTGGAATGGGAATTGACAAAGACAATGTAAAAGTTGTCATCCATTTAGAGTTGCCAAATAGTATAGAAAATTACATTCAAGAAGCTGGAAGAGCTGGTAGAAATGGCGAAAAATCATTTTCTGCTGTGCTAGTAAATAAAAACGATATTCGTATTTATAAAGAACGATTAGAGAATGCTTTTCCTACAATTGCAGAAATAAAACACGTTTACAAAAGTATTTTTTCGCACTTTCAAATTGCAAATGGAGAAATTAATGAAGAAGCGTTTGAGTTTAATCTTTTTGAGTTTTCTGATAAATATAAAGTACCGGCTAACAAAGTTGCAACAACAATTAATTTATTAGAAACCAATGGAATAATTCAAATTTCTGACAGTTATAATAAAAAATCTACTGTGCAATTTTTAACAAGTAGCAATCGTGTTTTAAAGTATTCTAAATCAGATTCTAACACAACAAAATTAATTCAGTTGTTATTGAGAAGTTATGGCGGAATTTTTGAGCAAGAAACAAAAATAAATGAATTTTGGTTGGCAAAAAAAGCACACTTACTTTCTAGACAAGTTGTTGTCATTCTTACAAAATTAGAAGCAGAGAAAATGATTGCGTATAAAAAAGCAACTGAAAATGCCGAAATTTATTTTTTAGTTCCGCGAGAAGATGATAAAACCATCAATAGTATTTCTAA
Source organism: uncultured Flavobacteriaceae bacterium (assembly GCA_963974245.1). GTDB lineage: Bacteria > Bacteroidota > Bacteroidia > Flavobacteriales > Flavobacteriaceae > Polaribacter. Next base: position 96,364 of record CAXBBY010000003.1, read on the forward strand.
AAATATTCAGAAATACATCAAACAAAAAATAAGAAAAGCAACAGATTTAGTTGCCTTTATAGAAAATGATGCTGTATGTAGAAGTATCCAAGTTTTAAAATATTTTAACGAGAAAGAATTCAATAAATGTGGTATTTGTGATGTTTGTTTAGCAAAAAAAAATGATTATCAAGATATTTCAAAAGAAATTATCACCTATTTATCATCAAACAAAACGGCAACTTCAAAAGAAATCTGCCAACATATTTCGAGCAAAGAAAAGACCGTTTTAGTAAATTTGCAACAGCTTTTATCCGAAGAAAAAATTAGCATTAATAATTTTAATCAATATCACCTTAACGAATGAGAGATTTACAAATTGTATTTATGGGAACTCCAGATTTTGCGGTAACCATTTTAAAACATTTAGTAGAAAACAAATACACTATTGTTGGTGTAATAACTGCTCCAGACAAACCAGCAGGAAGAGGAAGAAAGTTAAGCGAATCTGCAGTTAAAAAATATGCGGTCTCACAAAACTTAACTGTTTTACAACCAACCAATCTTAAAAGTAAAAATTTTATTGATGAATTAACTGCATTAAAAGCCAATTTGCAAATTGTTGTTGCCTTTAGAATGTTGCCAAAAGTAGTTTGGCAAATGCCAGAATTTGGTACCTTTAACTTACACGCATCTTTATTGCCAGAATATCGTGGAGCAGCACCAATTAATTGGGCTATTATTAATGGTGAAACAAAAACGGGCGTAACCACATTTTTTATTGATGATAAAATTGACACAGGAGAAATCATTCTTCAAAAAGAAATTGTTATAAGAGACAACGAAATTGTTGGCGAATTACATGACAGATTAATGCATTTAGGAGCAGATTTAGTTTTAGAAACGCTACAACTTATAAAAGAAGATAATGTTATTCTTAAAAAACAACCAGAAATAGAAGAAAAAACTGCTTATAAATTGTTTCCTGAAACTTGTAAAATTGATTGGACAGATAGTTTGGAAAATATTTATAATAAAATACGTGGATTAAATCCGTATCCTGCTGCTTGGACAACTATTCATACTAATGACACAGAAACGACCGCAAAATTATATAAAGTTTCTAAAGAGTTTGTAAAACATACTGATACTATTGGTAAAATAATAAGCACAAAAAAAGTCTTAAAAGTTGCTGTTTTGAACGGATATTTAATTATTGATGAAATAAAACTAGCTGGAAAGAAGAAAATGGAGACCCAAAACCTGTTAAATGGCTTCCAATTTTCATCAAATTCAAAAATGGCTTAACCCTTTATTGATGCGGTTTCTGTTCTTTTAACCGTTTTTTTGCTTTGGTTATTAACAATTTCACCTCTTTTATTAACAAAAACAAGGTTTTTTAAGGTCATTTCTTGCACGAACCCTTATTCCTGCTATATTTGTTAAGCTTAGTTAAGCGAAAAATATTAGATCAATTAATTTTTAAAATTTACAAATCATGAACAAATCAGATTTAATCGATGCAATGGCTGCTGACGCAGGAATTTCTAAAGCTGCAGCAAAAGCTGCCTTAGACTCATTAACTTCTAACGTTACTAAAGCTTTAAAAGGCGGAGAAAGAGTATCTTTAGTTGGATGGGGAACTTGGTCAGTATCTAACAGAGCTGCTAGAACTGGTAGAAACCCACAAACAGGAAAAACTATTCAAATTGCTGCTAAAAATGTAGTTAAATTTAAAGCAGGTGCTGGATTAAGTAGTTCAGTAAACTAAAAATACAAAAAATTGTATTTAAAAACTCTTCTAATTATTTAGGAGAGTTTTTTTATTGCTTAAAAAGTTGTTATATTTAAAAAGAGATAACCATTATATTTTATGAATATACTTTTACCAAAAAAAGGAAGATTATTAATTGCAGAACCATCCATTTTAAATGACAATTCATTTAATAGATCAATAATTCTGCTAACTGAACATACAAAAAAGAATTCTATTGGTTTTATTTTAAACAAACCTTTAAGTTTTACCGTAAACGATTTGGTTCCAGAAATAGCGTGTGCTTTTCCTGTATATCAAGGCGGACCTGTTGAACAAGACAACTTGTATTTTGTACACCAAGTTCCTGGGTTAATTCCTGACAGCGTAGAAGTTGCAAATGGTATTTTTTGGGGCGGAAATTTTGATGCTTTAAAAGAGTTGTTAAACAATCAAGAATTAAAAGTAAGTGATATTCGTTTTTTCTTAGGATATTCTGGCTGGGATAGCAATCAATTAGTAGATGAATTGAAAACCGATTCTTGGTTTGTTTCAGAAAATAATTACTCTAATATTTTTGCTACAGATAACACTACTATTTGGAAAAACAAATTACTAGAAAAAGGTGGTAAATATAAAATTTGGGCAAATGCACCAAGTGATATTCAGTTAAACTAAGCTTTAAAAATAATTTGTTGCAATTTTAAATTTGCTAATAACTTCTCTCCTATTTCTGTTTTAAATTCTTTCTTACGATACTTTGTAACTGGCTGAATTCCGATAATAGAGTTTGTTAAAAATATTTCGTCTGCTTTTTGCATTTCGAAAGGAGAAATTGAAGTTTCAGTAACTATGTAATCTTTATTTTTTTGAATAATTTCTATCACTTTTTTTCTGACAATTCCTTTAATACAACCTTCTGTTAATGCCGGAGTTTTAATTTCGTTTCCTTTAACAACAAAAATATTAGCATTTGTTGCTTCTACAATTCCTTTATTTTCATTTAACAATACACAATTATCCAATTCGTTTTCTTGCTTGTAAATACTAGCCAATGTATTTAACATTCTATTGGTGGTTTTTATGGTAGAAAGCAACCCTGAGTAATTGTAAAAATCTTTAAACAAATCTATTTGATAAGTATCTTTTGTTTGATATGTGTTCTCAGAAACTTCAATTACATAATCAACTTTATTTGTTTTTGGCGTGTACAATCCGCCATCTTTTCTATACACAGATAATCTAATACGTATATTTTTATTTTCTAATTGATTAGGTATTGTTTTTAAGATTTCTTGTTCTATAAATTCTAAGGTAAATTTTAACGGAATTTCCATACGTAACATCCGCATAGAAGCCATCAATCTAAAATAATGATCTTCAAAAAAAACAACATTGTTATTAATAACACTAATAGTTTCAAAAATGGCATCACCATATTTAAACGCTCTATTATTTGTTGTTACAAAAAAATTATTCTTATAAATTAGATTACCGTTATAATTTAACATAATTATCATCTTAAAATAGAAAAAGCAAAATTACATCAAAACCGATAAATTTTGGTTTATAATTTCATAAAAAAAGCCTTATAAAATATTTTATAAGGCCTTATAAATTATGTGTTTTTATTTTATGCTCCAATTGTATGTTTTAATTCATCAATTTGGTTTTCCCACAACATTTTAGATTCTTCTACTTCATCTTCATCATCTGCAAAATCAGTAATCATTAAAGAAACATCTTTTGTAATGGCATCAACCTGAATTCTAAATTCAAAATAAGTTTCATCTCCTTCACTTTCCTCCCATTTATATTTTATTTTTTCATCTTTTTTGTTTGATAAAATAGATGCTTTTTCTTCTACACCGTCCCAAACAAAAGTTACTAATTTACCTCGTGAATTTACTTTATCAGCAAACCAATCTTCTAATCCTGCAGGAGTTGCAAAATAGGTGTATAACATACTTGGAGAAGCATGAATAGGAAATTCTAATTCAAATTTAATTTTACTCATTATTCTTATTCTTAGCTGCCAATATAGGTATTTATTCCTTTTTAAAAAAATTAAAAACTTAGCTTGCAAAAAAACAAAAATAGGTTATATTTGCAGCCGCATAATTATGGCGAGGTAGCTCAGTTGGTTAGAGCGTCGGATTCATAACCCGGAGGTCACGAGTTCAAATCTCGTTCTCGCTACAAAAAAAGAACCCAAAACAAATTTGTTTTGGGTTTTCTGTTTTTATAAATTATCATTGGATTACTAAATAAGAATTTTTGAAACACAAAACTATAAACCTAAAAAAGTTAAAAATTCTATACATTTCATTTTCTGAAAGTTAGCTTTTATCAGTATGTTTTTATTCATTTTTATGTAATATTCTATTGCAAAAAAGAAAAATGAACTTATATTTGTATCTCTTTACCATGCGAAAGTAGCTCAGTTGGTAGAGCGTCAGCCTTCCAAGCTGAATGTCGCCGGTTCGAACCCGGTCTTTCGCTCAAAAGACTTCATTTAATTATGGAGTCTTTTTTTATTGCCTCTTCTAATATAGGGTGAGAAGCTTGTATTGAGCGTAATCGAGATGAACCAAGTCTTTCGTTCAAAAAATCGAAATATTTGTTTCGATTTTTTCATTTATAATTCTTTTAATTTTTTTCCAAAAAGTAATAATAGTACAATTGGTATTGCTAGCAAACCAACCATTAATGTATTTTTAGAAATTAGATTTGGCATCATTACCAAAGCAATCACAAATCCTCCGATGGTGCCACCTAAATGTGCTGAATGACCAACATTGCCTAATTGTTTTTTCATTCCGTAAATTGAATACAACAAATATCCAACTCCAAAAACATATGCAGGAATTGGAATTGGCAATGGAAACAGTATTAATGTCATATCTGGATACAATAAAATTGCAGCATATAAAATTCCAGAAACTGCACCTGATGCGCCAACAGCACTATAATATGGCTCTCTTTTATGATAATACATCGAGTACAAATTGCCCGCAAGTAAACTTCCAAAATAAATAATTAGAAAAGGAATATTTCCCATAATTCTAGCAACAATATCACCAAATAAATACAATGCATACATATTAAATCCAAGATGTACCCAATCTACATGCAAAAACCCAGAAGTAAACATCCGTATTTTTTCTCCGCTTATAATTTTTCCAACTTGAAATTTATAGGTATCTAAAAAAGCATAATCACTAAAGCCTTTAATTGATACTAAAACATTAACAATAATAATTCCTAAGACAAATTGATTCATTTTATATAATATATTTACTTACAAACTTAACATAAAACTATCTAAAAGATTGGCTTCTTTATAATAAAATTATATCCGATATTTGCAATTCAAAAATACCTATGCATAAACTCGTTTTTTATTTATTTTACCCAATTATATGGTTATTTTCTAAATTACCTTTTAGAATATTGTACTTTATTTCTGATGGTATTTATTACCTCTTATTTTATGTAGTTAGATACCGGAAAAAAGTAGTTTTAGATAACTTAAAATTATCTTTTCCTACTAAATCAGATGCCGAATTAAAGTTGATTAGAAAGCGTTTTTATAAGCATTTTACCGATATTTTTATAGAAAGTGTAAAAAGTATTTCTATCAGTAAAAAAGAGCTACAGAAAAGATTTTATTATAAAAATCCTGAAGTGATAAATCAAATAGCTGAAAGTGGCAAAAGCATTATATTATTAGGTGCTCATTATGCAAATTGGGAATGGTTTTTTTCACTTCCATTTGTTCTAAATATTGAAGTCTTTGCGGCATATACAAAACTTGAAAATAAATATTTTGAGAAAGCAATCAAAAAAAATAGATCAAGATTTGGAGTTGTAGCATTTAAAACATCTGAGTTTATTAAATATATGATGCATAATATTAAAAATAAAAGGCAAGGTTTATATATTTTATTGAGCGATCAATCTCCTCAAGTAGAAAAAACGTATTATTGGAAAGAGTTTTTAGGTGTTAAAGTTCCTATTCATACTGGGGCAGAGATGTTGGCTAAAAAATTTGACTGTGCTGTTGTTAATTATAGTTCTAGAAAAATAAAAAGAGGCTATTATGAGATTGATTTTGAAATGATTACTACGTCTCCAAAGGAGTTTGAGAATTATCAAATAATGGATCAATATTTAGAAATTACTGAAAAGTTAATTCGTGAAGAACCAGCGTATTATTTGTGGTCTCATAAGCGATTTAAACATAAAGATAAAGCACCAAACGAAAGTATTGTTTAGCTAGCAAACCATTTTTCTACTAAGGCTTTTTCTATAGATAAATGCGTTTTATGTTTGTAATCGTTATTCACTGTATCATAATCGTAATCATTTTTCCAAACTTCTACATTTTTACAAACTGCTATTAAAGCATCACAAATAAACTCTACTTCTTTGTCTTTTATCGTTGGATGAATTGACAAACGAACCCAACCTGGTTTTTCTACTGAACAACCTTCAATAATTTGCTTTTCAATAGTTTTTGATCTCTGCTGATCTACATTTAGCAAAAAATGACCATACGTTCCTGCACAAGAGCAACCTCCACGAGTTTGAATTCCAAAACGATCATTTAATAATTTCACAATCAAATTAAAATGAACATTTGTTACATAAAAAGAAAAAATTCCCAATCGATGTTTATGCGTTGGAGCTAAAATATGTACATTTTCTATTGATTCTAAACAAGCAAATAGTTGAGTATTGATTTCCTCTTCTCTATCATGTATTTTATCTGTTCCCATTTTTTCTTTTAGCTGAACACATAAAGCAATTTTAATGGTTTGCATAAAAGCTGGAGTTCCTCCATCTTCTCTTGTTTCTACATCATCAAAATAATCACGATCTCCCCAGGGATTTGTATAACTTACGGTTCCTCCACCTGGATTATCTGGTACCAAATTTTTGTATAGTTTCTTATTAAAAATTAAAACTCCAGAGGCTCCTGGTCCTCCTAAAAATTTATGTGGCGAAAAGAAAATAGCGTCTAAATATGCTTCTTTATCTTTTGGATGCATATCGATATCTACATACGGTGCAGAGCATGCAAAATCTACAAAACATAAGCCATTATGTTGATGAATTATTTTTGCTATTTTATGATACTCTGTTTTTATACCTGTTACATTAGAACACGCAGTAATTGAAGCTATTTTTATTGGTCTGCTTTCATATTCTTTTAATAACTTTTTAAAGCTGTCAAAACATAACAAACCAGAACTATTACAAGGAATTACAACAACATCTGCAATGGTTTCTAACCAAGAAGTTTGATTAGAATGATGTTCCATATGAGATACAAAAACAATGGGTTTCATTTCATCAGGAACATTTGTATGTTCTTTTAAACTTTCACAAATTTTTAAACCTAAAATACGTTGAAATTTATTAACAACACCTGTCATTCCAGAACCTTCGGTAATTAACACATCATTTACTGAAGCGTTTACATGACGCTTAATAATATTTCTAGCTTCATGATATGCCAATGTCATTGCCGCTCCGCTAGTTGACGTTTCTGTATGTGTATTTGCAACAAAAGGACCAAAATCATTTAATAATTTTTCTTCAATTGGTCTGTATAATCTTCCGCTTGCGGTCCAATCTGTGTAAATTAATTGTTGCTTTCCGTAAGGCGATTCAAAAGTTTGATCTACACCTACAATATGATCTCTAAATTGATTGAAATATTTTTCTAATGAATCCATTTTTTTGGTATTTGAAATAATCTAAATTTCCTTATAAAATAATAGTTTCAATTTCTTTGATAAATCGTTTTGCTAAAGCATCTGCATTTTCTTGCGAAGTACTTTCTGTGTAAATTCTAATAATCGGTTCTGTATTTGATTTACGTAAATGAACCCATTCATCAGCGAAATCTATTTTAACTCCGTCTATAGTATTTACATCTTCATGTTGATATTTAGAAGCCATCGTTTCTAAAATTTTATCAACATTAATTTGTGGTGTTAACTGAATTTTATTTTTACTCATAAAATAACTTGGATACGAATCACGTAGTTCTTTACAAGACATTTTTTTGTTTGCTAAATGCGATAAAAACAACGCAACTCCAACTAATGAGTCTCTTCCGTAATGAGAAGCTGGATAAATAATTCCGCCATTTCCTTCTCCTCCAATAACTGTGTTGGTTTCTTTCATTTTTATCACCACATTTACTTCTCCAACTGCACTTGCAGTATACGTTCCGCCATGTTTTTCTGTAACATCACGCAATGCTCTTGAAGACGATAAATTAGAAACGGTATTTCCGCCACCTAATCTTCCCAACACATAATCTGCACAGGCAACCAATGTATATTCTTCGCCAAACATAGAACCATCTTCAGAAATCAACGCTAATCTGTCAACATCTGGATCCACAACAATTCCGAAATCTGCTTTTTCTTTTACAACCAATTCAGAAATATCTGTTAAGTGTTCTTTTAAAGGTTCTGGATTGTGTGGAAATTGTCCGTTTGGTTCACAATATAATTCGACACAGGCAACATTTAATTCTTTCAACAAAGCAGGAATAAAGATTCCGCCAGTAGAATTAACTCCATCAACCACAACTTTAAAATTAGCTTTCTTGATTGCTTCAACATCTACCAACTCTAAATTCAAAACTTCTTGAATGTGTTTTTGTAAATAACTTTTATCTTTTGTGTAGCTTCCTAAATCATCAACCTCTGCAAAAGAAAAGTCTTCACTTTCAGCTAAAGCAAGAATTTTTTCTCCTTCTGCTCCATTTAAAAACTCTCCTTTTTCGTTTAGTAATTTTAAAGCATTCCATTGTTTTGGATTGTGAGAAGCAGTTAAAATAATTCCGCCATCCGCTTTTTCTAACGGAACAGCAACTTCTACCGTTGGTGTTGTAGACAATCCTAAATCGACAACATCAATTCCTAATCCTACCAACGTATTGGCAACCAAGCTAGAAATCATTTTACCAGAAATACGAGCATCTCTTCCTAAAACTACGGTAATATTTTCTTTGTTTTTATTTCTTTCTAAAATAAAAGCTCCATAAGCAGCTGCAAATTTTACTGCATCAATAGGTGTTAAATTATCGGCCGTTTTTCCTCCAATTGTTCCTCTTATTCCTGAAATAGATTTTATTAATGTCATGTTCTTTTTTTATAAGCTGAACAAAGATAAATGAAAAGAAGGAAGTTATAAAGTTTAAAAGTTAAAAGTTGAAAGATCAGAAATAATGAAAGTAGCAAAGGGTCAAAGGCTCAAAGTTACATAGTAACAAAGAGGCAAAGCTAACTTGTAGACTTTAGGCTAAAAGAAAAAAAGTAATATCTTTATAAAAATCAATTTGTTGTATTCGAAAAAAAAATACACAATTAAACCAAGAAATATGTTATGATAAAGAAGATAAAGTCAAAAGTTGAAAGACTAAAGGCAAATAGTGTCATTCCCAACTTGATTGGGAATCTACAAAAACAATTTAAAACAATATGGATTCCCGCTTTCACGGGAATGACAAAACAAAATGTTATTATGAAAAAGATACTTTTAACGAATTTGTCATTACCAATGAAGAATGAAGAGGAATCTCATCGTGAGATTTCTCAATCGCTAAAAAAACGCTCATTTCGAAATGACAAAACAAACTTGATGCGGAATCTATTTTTAAATATTTCTATGGATTCCCGTTTCCACGGGAATGACAAAAAAAGAACATCATTGCGAGAACAACGAAGCAATCTCTAAAATTGAAACAGATTACTTTGTCATTCGTTACTTATTCCTCGTAATAACATTGTAGAAATATTTTAAACTAAAAAAACCGTTGCAAATGCAACGGTTTTTAAATATGAATTAAACAGTTGGTTGGTTTATTTACCTTCCATTTTTTTCTTTAAATCAGCTAATCCGCCAATGTCTCCAAGAGTTGTTTTTTCTGCATCAGCAGACTTCTTAGCAGCTGCTTTTACATTTTTCTTCTCTTCTTCTTTAAAGATTGAAGTATGAGAAACTACTACTCTTCTGTATTCTTTAGAAAATTCTAAAACTTTGAATTGTGCAGTATCGCCTTTTTCTAATTTTCCACCGTCTTCTTTATCTAAAAAGCGAGTTGGTGCAAAACCTTCTACTCCATCAGCAAATGTTACTGTAGCTCCTTTATCATTCTTTTCAGAAATTGTTCCTTCATGTAAAGAATCTATAGCGTATGTTGCTTCATGAGCATCCCAAGGATTGTCTTGAGTTTGTTTGTGTCCTAAATTTAATTTACGACCTTCAACATCTAACTCTAATACTTGAACTTCTAATTTATCTCCTACAGCTGTAAAGTCTGATGGATGCTTAATTTTCTTAGTCCAAGATAAATCAGAAATATAAACCAATCCATCAATTCCTTCTTCTAACTCTACAAACACACCAAAATTAGTGTAGTTTCTTACTGTACCAGTATGGGTAGAACCAACAGGATATTTCTTAGTAATATCTGTCCAAGGATCTGGATGTAATTGTTTAATACCTAAAGACATTTTACGGTCTTCTCTATCTAAGGTTAAAATTTGTGCTTCTACTTCATCACCAATTTTTACGAAATCTTGTGCAGAACGTAAATGCGTTGACCAAGACATTTCTGAAACGTGAATTAATCCTTCAACACCTTCAGAAACTTCAATAAATGCTCCGTAATCAGCTAAAACAACAACTTTTCCTGTTATTTTATCACCAATTTTTAAGTCAGCATTTAATGCTTCCCAAGGATGCGCAGATAATTGTTTTAACCCTAATTGGATTCTAGATTTGTTATCATCAAAGTCTAAGATTACAACGTTTAATTTTTGATCTAACTCAACAACCTCATTTGGATGATTGATTCTAGACCAAGATAAATCTGTAATATGAACTAAACCATCAACACCACCTAAATCAACAAATACACCATAAGAAGTAATATTTTTAACAATACCTTCTAATACTTGTCCTTTTTCTAATTGACCAATGATTTCTTTCTTTTGGATTTCTAAATCCGCTTCGATTAATGCTTTATGAGAAACGACAACGTTTTTAAATTCGTGGTTGATTTTTACAACTTTGAATTCCATTGTTTTTTCTACGAATTGATCGTAATCTCTAATTGGTTTTACATCAATTTGAGATCCTGGTAAGAATGCTTCGATTCCGAATACATCAACGATCATTCCTCCTCTTGTTCTACATTTTACAAAACCGTTAACTATTTCTCCTGTTTCGTGTGCATTATTAACTCTATCCCAAGCTTTAATTACTCTTGCTTTTTTGTGAGACAACACTAATTGACCTGAGCTATCTTCTCTTTTATCAACTAATACTTCTACAACATCACCAACAGCTAAGCTAGGATTGTAACGAAATTCGTTTAAAGAAATAACTCCTTCAGATTTAGAATTGATGTCTATAATGGCATCTCTTTCTGTTAATCTTACTACAGTTCCTTCAATTACATCACGTTCGTTTACGAAACCTACTGTTCCTTCTAACGCTTTTTCGAATTCTTTTAATTTCTTTTCATCAACAGCTTCAATACCTTCTTCGTATTTGTGCCAGTTAAAGTTTTCTAAAAATTCTTGTGGATTTACAGTTTCTACAACTGTTTCTGCAACAGCTTCAGTTGCTGTTTCTTGTACTTCAGTAGCAACAACTTGCTCTTCAGTGTTTTTTGTTTCTTCAGACATTCTGAATTTACTTTGTATCTTGTTGTTATTCAGATTTTTAACGACAATAACATCAAGAGATGTTTATATAAATTATTCTTTTTAATTCCTTTTATAAATCTGTTCTCGTAAAAAGGAGTGCAAATGTACAAAATATTTATAATTAAACAATGGGTAATATAACAATGATTTAATTTAACAATTTAGCAATTTGAAGAGCTAAGAGCCTAGACTGTTAGACTGTTAGATTTTTAGAAAAAGAGAATAGACAGGTTTGTTTCTAATTTGAATCTAACTGCATACTGCTATTGAAAACCGCATACTAATTATTCTTACTCAATCCAATTCTTAAAATCCTTCACGCGTTCTCTACTCACAATAATTTCTGTTTCTGAATACGAATTTAGTATGATTTTTAAACGACTATTTGTGTATGCAACAATGTCTTTTATTGCTGATATTTGTACGATAAATGTTCTGTTTACTCTAAAGAATTTTTCTGGATCTAATTCGGTTTGCACTTGCTCTAAAGCGCCGTCTAGCAAATAACTTCTATTGGCAGTTGTATAAATATAGGTTGATTTGTTCTCGCTGTAAAAACATTCCACATCATCTGTAGAAACAATTTTTAAATGTTGCCCAACTTTAATGGTGAAACGCTTTTTGTATTTTCTATCTATTGGGTTTACTAATAATTTTCTGATGTCTTCAAAATTTAACTGAACATCTGCTTGTTTTACATGCTGACTTTTATATTTTTCTACCGCTGCTTTTAATTCGTCTTCATCTATTGGTTTTAATAAATAATCAATGCTATTTAATTTAAACGCTTTTAGCGCATATTCATCATACGCAGTTGTAAAAATAATGGCACTAGAAATGGTAATATGTTCAAAAATTTCAAAGGATAAACCATCTGATAATTGGATGTCTAAAAATAATAAATCTGGATGTTCATTGTTCTGAAACCATTCTATTGATTCTTCTACAGAGTGTAGCATTTGCTTTGCTTCTACTCCCAGTTCTTCCAACATTCTACTCAATCTTCTTGCTGCTGGTTTTTCGTCTTCTATAATAATTACATTCATTTGTATCGCTTATTATCTTTATTCATTTCTTCTTGTATTTTACGCTCTTCCCAGTTTTTACCAAAAAAATTGAATTTATACACGTTTATTGCATGAAAAATTAAAATGATTCCCCACCAAAAAAACAAACGATAATTACTTAACTCTGTAAATGCTTCTAGAATAGAATCTCCATAAGCAATATCTTTATAAATTCTTCTACCAATAAAGAATCCGTTAATAATTAGATAAAAAGCCAAATGCTTATAAAACCCTTTTAATGCTTCTACTCTTTTTTTAGCTTTTATGTATTTATCATTCATATAATCTGTTTCCATTATTTTTTAAAATTTAGCATTACGTTCTTGTTCTTCCATAATCTCTTTTAGTTTTCTGTTTTCCCAATCTTTACCAACGATATTAAAACCGAAAACTCCTAACCAGTGAAAAAAGACTCCAATTCCCCAAAACACCCAAGTAGAATATACTCCGAAATTTTGAAGCACTTCTTCAAAAGAATCACCATCATTCATTAAACCAAAAATTATGATTCCGCTTAAAAATATATTAACTATAACATAAACGATTAAATGAACGTAAAATCCTTTTATTTTCTCTACTCTTTTTTTTGCTCTAATATATTTAATTCCTTTTATTGCCTCTTCGTTTTTCATGATTTCTTAGTTATTAGGTTTGTATTTTTCTTCTTCTTCCATCAGTTCTTTAATCTTTCTTTCTTCCCAATTTCTTCCTAAAAATGGATTGTAATTATAGGTATCCATTGCATGAAAAGCTAATCCCATTCCCCAACCAAAAATCGGAAACCAAAACCAATGAAACTCTGGTACGAGTCGTAAATTTATAAATATTAAAAAAGGGATTACGATACAGTATGATGCGACATTTGCATAAAAACCTTTGATTTTATCTACTTGCTTTTTTGCTCTTAAATACTTTTGTTCTTTATTAAACTCCATTACATATTTATTGTTTAAATTATTCCCAATTAGAAGAATTGTCTTCTTCATCCATAATTTCTTTTATCTTTTTATCTTCCCAGTTTCTTCCTAAAAACGGATTGTAATTATATACATCTAATCCGTGGAATAACACTCCAATTCCCCAACCAAACATTGGAAACCAAAACCAGTGAAACTGTGGTGAAGTATATAAATTGATGAATACTAAAAATGGAATGACAATACTGTAAGATGCTAAATTTTGATAAAATTCTTTTAGTTTTTCTACCTTTTCTACAGCTCTTACATAACTGTTGTTTTTTATTTCTTCTGTGTACATAATATTATTATTTTTTGTTAATAATGGTAAGCTTACTCTAAAGGTTACATTATCATTTGTAATTTCTACATTTCTTTTTGTTAGTAAATGATACCTATCTGTAATATTTCTTAATCCAATTTTTGTGCTTTTACCAATTGCTTCTTTATGATTAACGTTGTTCTCTATAATTAACGCTCCGTTTTCTTCAAAAATTCGAAGTTTTAATGGTTTGCTTGATGAAACTACGTTGTGTTTAACTGCATTTTCTAATAACAATTGTAATGATAAAGGCACTATTTTTAATTCTTCGTTGCTAATTTCTAATGGAATATCAAATTGAATTGCATCTTCAAATCGCATTTGCAACAATTCCATATATGTTCTTGCAAATTGCAATTCTTCTGAAAGCGGAATTAACTCTTTATTTCTCTGCTCTAAAACGTATCGATACACTTTAGACAACTTTGTTGTAAAGCGTTCTGCTTGCTTTGGGTTTTCACTAATTAAAGATGTTAATACATTTAAACTATTGAATAAAAAATGTGGATCAATCTGATTTTTTAAGGACTCAAATTTTGCGGTTTCTGTTTTTGCAACAATTTCTTGTTTGTTACTTTCTGCGCTGGCAGCTTTTTTCCATTCCAACATAAACCCTCTGGCATGTAAAAAAGCAGATACTCCAAAAGAAAAAATAATCCAGAAAATATGCATCCAAACCATCGGAAACTTAAAGAACAAACTAGCATCATTACCTTGAATAAGAATAAATAAGATATAATTTATTAGTAAAATTACTGGTACTGTGTAAAGAATAGTTGCTATTACACCAGAAATAACTCTTTCATTTGTATTTGTTATCCAGCTCCATTTTGCCCCTAAATAATCATTCATTATTCCCTGTCCAAAACCCAATGTAAAAGAATACATTGCAGAAACACCAATGGTAATCAGTAGTGTTTTTATTGAATAGTTTCCATTTACAATAAAAAAGAAAAGTCCAAAAATAAGGGTAATCTTAATTGCCACAATAAATTCCTTTTTAAACTTTTGTGACGTAATTATTTTATTTTGAGTTTTCATTTATTGTTTAATTTAAAAATATAGATTTAGTTCTTATAATTCAAATACCTAATGCAATATTAAAATCGAATCTCTAAAGTTACATTTTTATCTGATACTTCAAATTCTGCTTCATCAAAATTTGGTGGTCCAAAACTCATAGGATTGTTAGAAACCCCATAATCTTCTAATGGCATTCCGTTTGGTTGAAAATCCATTTTATTATTACTATTTGCATCGTGAAAACAAATAACTGCATACTTTCCAGGCTTAATATTTGTAAATACTACCGTACTTTTCTTTCCTTTTGGTGTACTCGATTTAGTTTGTACTGGTACTTTCATAAAGTTTTCTTTATCGTACAAAGCATAACTTACTGTGCCTTTATCACTAGACACATTTGTAACTGATATTGTAATGGTTCTTTTCTCTATGTTTGTTTTTTTAGCTGTAAATGTTGCTGTTTGAAATACAACTACGAATGCGAAAATTGCTGTGAATACTTTCATAATTTCTTGTTTTTAATTGTTAATGACACCACAAAGATGTCCTAACAATTAATTTTTGAAAATTAAAAGAAACCGAATTGTGTTTTTTTAAGGATGAATTGTAGAATTTTATAAATTCAAACCTCTTTTATAGGTAAATAATGCTCTTTCTCTAGCGAATTTATGTTCCACAATTGGCTGAGGATACGTAAGTTCGTTTAAATCTTTAACCCAAGTAGTAATGTATTCTAAGTTTTTATCAAACTTTTTCAGTTGTTCTGTTGGATTAAAAATTCTAAAATACGGCGCAGCATCACAACCTGTTCCGGCTGCCCATTGCCAATTTCCATTATTGGCAGATAAATCATAATCTAATAATTTTTCTGCAAAATACGCTTCTCCCCAACGCCAATCAATTAATAAGTGTTTACACAAAAACCCAGCTGTTATCATACGAACTCTGTTATGCATATAACCTGTTTGGTTTAACTGTCGCATTCCTGCATCAACCATCGGATAACCAGTTTCTCCTTTACACCATTTTTGAAACTCGTGCTCGTTATTTCTCCATTCAATCTGATTGTATTTACGTTTAAAATTCTGAATAACAACTTTCGGAAAGTGAAATAAAATCTGCATAAAAAACTCTCTCCAAATTAATTCACTTAAATAGGTTGCATTGCTTTTTAGTGCAATTTTAATCAGTTTTCTAGCACTTACTAAACCGAAACGCAAATACGGAGAAACATAAGATGTCTTATCAACAAACGGAAAATCTCTAACAGAATGATATGCTTCTAAAAAAGATAAATTATAGGGTTTTACTTTGATTTCACTCTCTACAAACCCAATAGATTTTAAAGAAGGAAAATCAGTATTAAAGTTGTAAAAATTTGATTTTGGATTGTATGATAAAATTGAACTCTCTTTTAATTGAGACAACCATTTATTTTTATAAGGCGTAAAAACTGTATAAGGCAATCCGTCAGCTTTTACAACTTCAAATTCTTCAAAAACAACCTGATCTTTATACGAAAAAACTTCATTTTTTTTTGAATTTAAAAACTGAGTAACTTCAAAATCTCTAGAAATTGCATAGGGTTCGTAATCTTTGTTGTAAAAAACTTTATCGATTTTATATTCAGAAATTAACTCTTTCCAAACTTCGAGTGGTTTTCCTATCTTAATTAATACTGATGAATTGATTTTTTTTAATTCAGTATCAATCTTTTTTAAAGTATTATAAATAAATGTAATTCTTGCATCATCTTTTGGCAAAGAATTTATAATATCTGTGTCAAAAATAAAAAGAGGAATTACGGATTCTTTTTCTAAAGTTGCCTTATATAAAGCAACATTATCTTCTAAACGTAAATCTCTACGAAACCAAAACACATTCATTATTTAAAAATAGTATCTAACACTTTTTCTCTGTACTCAAAAATAGATTGCAATTGTTTTTTTACAAATAATGGATGTGCAATGCTACCTAAAAAGCCAAAAGGAATTTTATAGGATATTTTGTCTTTCATCAAGGTGTTTCCGTTTGGCAACGATTCAAAAAAATGTTCGTGATGCCACATAGAATAAGGACCAAAACGTTGTTCATCAATAAAAAATTGGTGTTCTTTTACTGCGGTAATTTCTGTCACCCAATTTGTTTTTACAAACGGAAATGGAGAAACTTTATACGTAATAATTTGTCCTTGATATGCTTTTTTATCCACTTTAGAAGTGATGTGAAATCCCATTTTTGGCGGAGTAATATTTGATAAATTTTCTGGTGACGAGAAATAATTCCACGCTTCTGATAACGGAATATTTAATTCTTGTGATGCTTCTAACGTATAAATACCTGAGTGTTTAAAAAAATGAATCATTTATTTTAAATGTTTTGTAATCTTTCTACTCATTGGTTTTGTTAAGGAAAAATAGTAATCAATTAACTTTCCATTTTCATCTACCAAATACTTTTGAAAATTCCATTTTACAGAAGAGTTTTTAACACCATTTTGTTCTTTTTGGGTTAGCCACGCATATAAAGGATGTTGCTTATCGCCTTTTACATCAACCTTTTCAGTAATTAAAAAAGTAACTCCAAAGTTGATTTTACAAAAAGACTGAATTTCTGTTGCAGTTCCAGGTTCTTGTCTGCCAAACTGATTTGAGGGAACCCCAATAACCATTAATTTGTCTTTATACAATTCGTATAATTCTTGTAAACCTTCGTATTGTGGTGTAAAGCCACATTCTGAAGCCACATTTACAAACAATATTTTTTTACCTTTATAGTCTGCTAAATTTATTTTTTCTCCAGAAATACTATTAATTTCTATGTTGTATAATGAGCTATTTGTTTCCATTTTTTCTTTTTTATTGATGAGATTTATGCTTAAAAATAAACACAGTAAATATATATTATACATTTTCTTAATTGTATAAAATGATATATCCGTTTAAAGTTGATGCAATTGTCAACCAAATTAAATAAGGTGCAATTAACAAGGTGTACCATTTTAATGGTTTCATGAAATTGAATGTAAAAAAACCAATCAATAACCACAAACTAATAATTACAACAAATCCTATAATTGTTAAATGCTGATTAAAGAAAAAATAATTCCAACTAACATTTAAAATCCATTGTACTAGAAATAATTGTATTAAAAAAGAATTTTTCTCTTTAAAAAGTAATGCTAATTTGGTCATATAAAATGAAAACAACACCATAATTGTTGTCCAAGCTGCACCAAAAACCCAACCTTCTGGTGTCCAAGGAGCTTGATTTAAAGAAGTGTACCAAGTTGATGTTGATCCATTATCCATTAAAATAGTTCCAATACCCAAAGCACCAAAGTTGGCAATAAAAAATATTAAAAATAAAATATATTTGTTTTTCATTTTTTATGCAGTTTTAAAAAAGTTAGATTTCTTGAATTGTTCATTTAAAAAAACAACCCAAAACAACATTGAAAAAGCATAACCAATATCTTCTATAGGGATTGTAAATAAGCGAATTCCTAAATTTTCTGTATTATTATACCAAACAACTGGCTCTGGAATAAAACTACCTGTTAAGATTCCGTTTACAATTAAAAATGGAACTAAAATTATTACGAAGGAAATGTAAAATCGCTTTAAAATATATTTAGCTAAAAAAAGCGCCACCAATAAAGTAAGTATTAATAATGAATAATTAATACTTGTGTACCATTTATCTAAATTAAAAAACAATGTTATTGCGGTTACAATCAATAAAAAATAGGTAATTTGGTTTACAATTTTATCCGATAATAAAACCTTTGGTTTAAAGTATTCTAAAGAATAATGTATAAAAATACTTGCATACGGAATGCAGATAAAAAACAACATTTCATCGATTGGTAAACCTGCTATTTTATAAGGTAAATGATAGTCTTCATTAAATCCCCAAATGCCATTTTTAGTAAAAATAACATCCCAAATAATAAAAAAAATTGCTACTAAAATTATAGCCATAAAAACAGTTTTCCATTGTTTAATAAAATTCATTTTTTTATTAAATGAATACAATAAAGGAATACTTATAGAGCCAAGATTTAATAGCAAATACAAATACATTAGGCTTTGTGTTTTTTAAAATATTTTAAAGGCACAAACAACATCCCGAAGCATTCACCATCTGGTTTGGCTAAATGTTTGTGATGTATTTTATGTGCTTTTCTCAATCCTTTTAAATAATTACTATTTGTGTTTCTAAACCATTTAAATCGTCTGTGAATTAATACATCATGTACTAAAAAATAGGCAATTCCATAACATAAAATCCCTAATCCAATAAAGAATAAAAAATTTAATTCAGGTCTAATCCCAAAATAAAATAATAAAATGCTTGGTACAGCAAAGACAACAAAAAAAGCATCATTTTTTTCAAATACATGTGGATAACCTGGCTGATGATGATCTTCATGTAAAAACCAACCAAAACCGTGCATAATGTATTTGTGTGTACACCAAGTAACACCTTCCATCATTACAAATGTTATCAAAGTAATTAAAGCAAAAAACATTATATTAAATTTAGTTTATATTTTACAAAACTTCTCGCTAATAAATTTATTTTCATCGGATTAGAGATTCTAACTCTAGTTTCCATTATTTTAGAAGAAGGCGTCTGTTTTAATTTTTTTAATAATCTTTTATAATATCGATATGCAACATATACACCAAATTTTGCCTCAACAGGAAGTTTTAAAATCCCTTCTTTAAAAGCAACGTCAAAATCTTCTTCTATTTCTTTTATAATTTGATTTTTTGATTCATTATCTAAAGTTTTAAAATCAACATTAGGGAAATATGATCTGTGTAAACCTTCAATATCATCTTTTAAATCTCTTAAAAAATTCACTTTCTGAAAAGCAGAACCCAAACGCATTGCTGGTTTTTTTAATTCCTCGTATTTTTCTGAATCGCCATTTACAAAAACCTTTAAGCACATTAATCCAACAACATCAGCAGAACCATAAATATACGAATCATATTCTTCTTTTGTTTTGTATGCTGTTTTATATAGATCCGCTTTCATACTTTTTAAAAAAGATTGAACTAAATTATCAGAAATATGATACTGAAAAACTGTTTGTTGAAATGCATTTAAAATTGGATTTAAACTAATTCCGTCTTCTAAAGCATCATAATAATCTGCTTCAAACTTATTGATTAATTTTTCTTTATCGTATTGATGAAAACTATCTACAATTTCATCAGCAAAACGAACAAAACCATAAATATTATAAATGGCTGTTCTAATTTTTGGTGATAACATTTTTACCGCTAACGAAAACGAAGTACTGTATTTTTTAGTAACCAACTTGCTGCAATTGCTAGAAACCTCATCAAATAATTCTTTCATACGAATGTTTTTTTATAATTAAATCGGAAACTATTTTTCCAGAAATTAATGAGGGAGGAACTCCTGGACCTGGAACTGTTAATTGACCAGTAAAAAATAAATTTTTGACTGTTTTACTTTCTATTTTAGGTCTTAAAAAAGCTGTTTGAGTCAAAATATTTGCCAAACCATAAGCGTTTCCTTTATACGAATTATAATCCTTAATAAAATCGTTTACACAATATGATTTTTTAAATAAAATGCTGCTTTTTACTTCTTGATTTGTTAGTGTTTCTAATCGATCAATAATTTTTATGAAATATGCTTCTCTTAATTCTTCTGTATCTTCTAATCCGGGAGCAAGCGGAATTAAAAAAGTTGCTGCTTCTTTTCCGTCTGGAGCTAAACTAGCATCTGTTATACTCGGAAAACTCGCATAGAATAATGGCTTTTCTGGCCAAGAAGGATCATCGTAAATTGTTCTTGCATGTTCATCAAAATTAGTATCAAAAAACAATGTATGATGTGAAACGTCTTTTAGCTTTTTATCAAAGCCAACATAAAATAATAATGACGAAGGTGCAAACACTTTTTTGCTCCAATACTTTTCTGAATACTGTCTATATTTTGTTGGCAATAATGTTTCTGTATGATGATAATCTGCTCCACTAACCACAATGTCAGATTTTACAAATACATCATTTACAATTAAACCGGTAGTTTTACCTTTTTCATCTAAACAAATTTTTTCGACATTTGCATCTGTCTCAAACACAACTCCCAAACCAGAAGCCAGTGTTGTCATTGCTTCTACCACTTTATACATTCCTCCTTTTGGGTGCCAAGTTCCTAAACCAAAATCTGCATAATTCATAAAATTGTAGAATGCTGGGGTATTACTTGGTTTTGCGCCTAAAAACAACACAGGGAATTCTAATATCTGAATTAACTTCTGGCTTTTTATTTTCTTACGAACTTGAGTTCTAATTGTTGAGAAAAATTGATTGACTCTTTTAATAGTTACTGGAGTAATCAATTCAAGCGGAGAAACTCCAGGTCGATATACCAAATCTTTAATTGCCGTATTGTAATTAAACTTTGCGGCATCTAAAAAATCTTTCAAATATTTAGAACTTCCTTTTTCTTCTTTTTCAAATGCTTCAAATATTTCATTTAATTTACCAGAAATAATAATGGATTCTAATTCAGAAAAATACACTTGATATGCAGGATCTAATCGATCTAATTCGTAAAAATCTGACGGCTTTTTGTCAAAATCGCTAAAAAACTTCTCAAAAACGTCTGGCATCCAATACCAAGTTGGGCCAATATCAAAGGTAAATCCTTCTTTTTTATATTGCCTTGCCCTACCTCCGGTTGTCTTATTTTTCTCATACACAGTAACGTCAAAACCAGCTTTTGCCAAATAGCATGAAGCCGATAATGATGAGAATCCTGAACCTATAATGTGAATTTGTTTTTTCATTTTGTTTAACAAATATACAATTTAATTAAACAAAAATACATAAATCAAAAAAAATTATAAATCTTTTAACAAATCAATCAAGCTCTTATAAAATAAAAAACGGGTTTTATACACGTTAGTATTTAAGTTTTGAGTTCGGTTTCCAAAAGCCCAAAATTGATGATTAGAGTCCTTCAATTTAATATCTATATTGTTAAGGTAATCATTGATAATTGAATCATCTGGGGCAACTGTAAATGATGATATGAAATTAACCTTAGAAAACATTGCCAATAAAGAATTCAAATTATCTAACGGAATGCTTTGCCCTAAGTAAATTGTTTTTTTACTCCTTAATGATAATTCATAATTTAAATACATTAAACCAAGTTCATGGATTTCATTTTCTGGCAAAAAAAGTACATAAACCGAACTATCGTCAACTAATAGGTTTTGTTGAATTTTCTCAATATTGATTTGAATTTTCTGAGAAATTAAATTAGAAATAAAATGCTCATGCGCAGGAGTTAACGTGTTTGTTTGCCACATTAAACCAATATGATCTAAAAAAGGAATAAACACATCTTTAAATACATCTCTAAATGTTTTATTGATAAGTAATTGATTGTAAGTTTGATTAAACAAGGCTTGATCAAAACTAAACATTGCCATTTTAAACGAGTTGATAGAATCATCTACTAATGCAGTTTTATTTGCCAATTCTCTAGCTATTAAAACAATTGATTCTTCTGATAATTTTGCAATCTTAGAAATCTTATAATTGTTCTTATTCAACAAAGAAACATTCAATAGTTTTTGAAGATTTTCAGTATCATAATATCTTGCGTTACCACTTGTTCTTTTAGGTGTAAAAAGTTGATACCTTTTTTCCCAAATTCTAATGGTGTGTGCCTTAATTCCAGATAGATTTTCTAGATCTTTAATTGTAAAGCTTGTCTTAATATTGTTCAACTCTAAATTGTTTTAATTAAACAAATATAGTATTTTCATTTTAATAGTAAAATTTACAAGCGTAATTCTGTAACATTATTTACTTTTGAACTACTTATTGAACAAGAACTAACAAATTTTATATAGTGCAAAAGGATTTAGAGTCTAAATTTTTACTGGATTTTGAACAAAATCAAAACATTGTTCACAAAATATGTAGAATCTATACTACAAATCAAGATGCACATAATGATTTGTTTCAAGAGGTTGTAATACAATTATGGAAAAATTACAGCAAGTTTAGAGGTGATTCTAAATTTAGTACTTGGATGTACAGAGTCGCTTTAAACACGGCAATTTCTTTATATAGAAAATCGACCAGAAGCATTAAAACTCAAGATATAGATGATTTTAGTTATAGAATAAAATCTAGTGAGTACGATAATACAGAGGAATTACAATTAAAAGCACTATACAAAGCGATTCATCAATTAAATGATATAGATAAAGCGCTAATTTTTTTGTATTTAGAAGACAAACCTTATAAAGAAATTTCAGAAACTCTAGGGATTACAGAAGTAAATGCAAGAGTTAAAATGAATAGAGCAAAAGACAAGTTAAAAAACATATTAAACCCATAAAAATGGATTTAGAACAATATAAAAAATCTTGGGAAAATCAACCAAAAGAAACCAATACTGTTTCTAACGTCGATATTTACAAGATGTCGCACTCAAAATCTTCATCAATTGTAAAATGGATTTTTATTATTGGTATTCTTGAGTTAATTTTTTGGACAAGTTTAAACTTTATGGTTCCCCAAAAATATATGGAGGTTTATAAAGATTTTAAAATAATGGAGTTGTTAAAAGCAACAACGGTTTTACATTATGTAGTAATTTTAGTTTTTTTAGTATTGTTTTACAGAAATTATAACTCTATCTCTATAACAGACAGCACAAAAAGATTGATGAACAGAATTTTATCTGTTAGAAGAACGGTTAAATACTATGTGTATTATAACCTTGGAACTATTATAATTTCAAATATTGTCTTAATGATTATTTTATTAGGACAGCCAGATCATTTGATAGATGCGTTGAATCCGAAAGGCTTAAATGTTGATACAAATACAACCATTACAATTTTCATTATTGCAACAGCTGCAATGGTGTTAATCATGTTTCTAATTATTTGGTTTTTTTATAAACTCACTTATGGTAGATTGCTTAAAAAATTAAATAAAAATTACAAAGAACTCGATAATTTAGAGCACTTACATTAATAAATATTTTGTAACTCAATACTAAGTTTATCTAACATTTCTTCTGTAAAATCTAAGTGGGTAACCATGCGCAATTTTCCGTCACCCATAGAAATAAAATGAATGTTTTTTTGTGCCATTTTAGCTACAAAATCATTTTCATCAATAGTATCATTTGTATAAAAAATTACAATATTAGTTTCTATTGGTTCTACACTCTTAATAAAAGAACAGGTTTCTAAAATACTTCCGATTTTTGTTGCTCTTCTGTGATCATCAGCCAATCTTTCTACATGATTGTCTAAAGCGTAAATTCCGGCTGCTGCTAAGTAACCAGCTTGTCGCATTGCGCCACCAAATAATTTTCTAATTCTTAATGCTTTTGCAATCTGTTCTTTTGTCCCTAATAAAATAGAACCAATTGGCGCGCCTAATCCTTTTGACAAACAAATTGAAATGGTATCAAATAATTCTCCATATTGAGTTGGCGTTTCATTTTTTGCAACCAAGGCATTAAACAATCTTGCTCCGTCTAAATGAAATGCTACGTTTTTTTCTATACAAATTTGTTTTATTTTCTTTAGTTCATCATAATCCCAACAAGCGCCACCACCTTTATTTGTGGTATTTTCTATACACACTAAACGCGAATAAGGTGCGTGAATGTCTGCTCTACCAGAAACCGCGTACGCTAATTGTTCTGCAGTAAACATTCCTCGTTCTCCATCAATTAAATGAGAAGTAACTCCAGAATTAAAAGCAGCTCCGCCACCTTCAAAATTATACACATGCGCCCACTTATCGCAAAACATTCTATCACCAGGTTGTGTATGTAATTTAATTGCTGTTTGATTTGCCATGGTTCCAGAAGGAAAAAATAACGCATCTTCCATTCCAAACATTTTGGCAGCTTTATCTTGCAACGCATTAATTGTTGGATCACTTTTAAAAACATCATCTCCAACTTCTGCATTCATCATTGCGGTTAACATTCCTTTTGTAGGCCTTGTAACTGTATCGCTTATTAAATCTATTCTCATTTTTTATTGTTGCTTATTTTTAAATTTTTGAACTTTTAACCACTTAATCCATTCCTATTGGAGAACCATCTGGAATTTTTGGCGATTGTACTTTTTTAAATTTAGAAGGATCTTTTTTAAATGCAACAATACTTCTAACAAGCTCTTTATCATATTGCAATTGAACACCTTTCGATTTTCTTTTGCGCAACCAAGAAGCAATTTCTTCTATTTTAGAATTCACAATTGCCGTTACTTGTTTGTAGGTGTTTTTATTTGCTGCCAAATAAAACAACTGATTTAAAACCTGCTCGTTTACAACATTTTGCAATTCTTGATAATAATTATTTTTGTATACATCATTTTTGAATGTATTCAAAATAACAATGTCTATTAATTCTTCTAATCCTAGTTGTGTTTTATCTAAACTTTTATGCAATACTAAACGCGCCGCTCTTTGCGGATGAAACAACAATTCTAACGTCATTTCTGAAGCGGTTTCAACCGCTCCGTAAGGATCAAACTCAACGCCAATTTTACTTTTAAACGATTCTCGTGTTCTTCTGTAACCAAAAGCTCTTGGCGGAAATAATTTTAATTTTGAAGTAGGAATTGCAATGGTTTCTACATCAACTGTTTTTAAAAGAGCAGAAAGTGCTTTTCGTTCTAAAGAACCTGGAATTCTTTTTACGATGGCTTGCTTTCCTCCTTTTATTGCATAATTATAATCCAAACCTCCAATTATTTTAGAAACTGCTTCAGTTTGGTATCGATGCAAAAAATACAACGGAACAAATACATCTTCTAAAACAGAATAAGGTTCTTTACTTTTAATATTATCCGCAGAAAATTTATCAATGGCATTTTTTCTGATTGCCAATAATGAGTTTAATTCATCATCAACACTTTTACCATTATCCCACAAATGTGCAAATGCATGTGCGCTTCCTTTTGGTCTCGCATCTTGATCGGTAATAAATCGTAATCCTTTTGCAAAAGCAGCATCTAAGATATTTTGTAATCCTTGTTCTTCATTGCTTGCAAAATCTTGATAAGAATATGCAACAGTTACTTTATCCCATTCTCCGATTCCAGTTGCATACGCATTTGAAAAATCAATTTTTCCCTCTTTTAAAGAAAACTGCGGATGAGGATAATCCATTACTGATGATCTATTAATTGTACTTGCAATATAATTATGTGCAAAACCAATTGTGTGCCCAACTTCGTGTGCTGCTAATTGTCTAATTCTTGCCAACGCCATTTCTAAAGCAAATTTATCATCAGCTTTATTTGTAGCGTAAGGAGCTTGCAATGCTTGTGCAATTAAGAAATCTTGACGAATTCTTAACGATCCTAAACTTACATGTCCTTTAATAATTTCACCTGTTCTTGGATCAGAAATACTTCCGCCATAACTCCAACCTCTTGTAGATCTATGTACCCACTGAATAACATTGTATCTTAAATCTAACGGATCTGCATCTTTTGGTAAGGTTTTTACTTGAAATGCATTTTTATAACCAATCGCTTCAAAAGCTTGATTCCACCAACTTGCACCTTCTAATAAAGCAGATCTAACAGGTTCTGGCGTTCCAGGATCTAAATAATATACAATCGGTTCAACAGCTTCACTAACGGCTGCATTTGGATTTTTCTTTTCTAATCTGTGTCTGTAAATAAATCGTTTAGTAATTGATTGATTAACAGGCGTAGAATAATCCATATAAGACATTGAAAAAGAACCTGAACGTGGATCATACACTCTTGGCTTGTAATTGTTGTCTGGTAATTCGACAAAAGAGTGATGCTGATACACTGTAACAGCAGAAGCATTTGGAGTTACTGACCATAAATTTCTTCCTCTCGGGCTTCCTTTAAAAGTTAGTAAAACATCAAATTCTACATTTTTTTTAAACGCTTTGGTTCTTTTTAAATTAAAAGCACTTCTCGATTTATCTACATTATAATTTCCTTCTCCACTCCTAGTTAATGTATTTGAAACACCGAAAGTATCTTGCATAAAAAACGATGTTGCATCAACTAAATAGACACCATTTTTTTCTTCCTTAATAATAAAACCATGTAAAACGGATTTAGCAAAAGCTTCTTTAATCGATTTTTTCTCTTCTTTATTATCTGTTAACGCTCTATAATCTTGATTTGGCTGAATTAATAAAATTTTATTTCCCGCTTTTCTAAAAAACACAACTGCTCCTCCACCAAGTTTTCCTCTATCCAATCCAATATCATTAGATCCAATTCCTTCAGAAAGTGCGTTTACATATAAAAACTCAGATTCAAGTTTTGAGATTTCTAAAAATATCTTGTCTTTACTACTATCGTAATAGAAATTAAAATAGCCTTCGTACTTGGTAACTTTTTTATTGTCTTTAAAAAATTGCGAAAAACACGTTTGATTGATAAAAACAAATAATAGTAAAATGGTAAGTTTTTTCATGGTTAAAAGATTTTCTATAAAACTATAAAATATTGATGAGAAATAAGATTGAATAAAATATTAAATCACAATTTTTAACTTATTTTTGCTTCAACTATGATTACACAAGAACAAATTAAGAATATTTCTGATAGAATTTCTAAGCTAAAGCAATATTTAAATATTGATCAAAAGCTAATAGAGATTACAAATGAAGAAGAAAAAACTGTCTCCCCTGACTTTTGGAACAATCCAAAAGAAGCTGAAGTTTTTATGAAAGAGCTAAAAATGAAAAAGAAATGGATAAACGATTATAATACAATTGTCAACTTGTTTGAAGACGTACAAGTTTTATTAGATTTTTATAAAGAAGATGAAGTTTCTGAGCAAGAAGTTGTCGCTCAATTTACAAAAACAGAAAATTTATTAGAAGCAATAGAATTTAGAAATATGCTTTCTGATGAAGGTGATAGTTTAAGTGCTGTTATTCAAATTACAGCTGGAGCAGGCGGAACAGAAAGTTGCGATTGGGCAGAAATGCTGATGAGAATGTATATGATGTGGGCAGAAAAAAATGGTCTTAAAATTAAAGAATTAAATTATCAAAGCGGAGATTCTGCAGGAATTAAAACTGTTACCTTAGAATTTGAGGGAGATTATGCATTTGGCTGGTTAAAAGGAGAAAATGGCGTGCATCGATTAGTGCGAATTTCACCTTTTGATAGCAATGCAAAAAGACATACTTCTTTTGCTTCGGTGTATGTGTATCCAGTTGCTGATGATTCTATAGAAATTGAAATAAATCCAGCAGACATTGAAATAACCACTGCTAGATCTAGTGGCGCTGGTGGACAAAATGTGAATAAAGTTGAGACGAAAGTTCAGCTAACACACAAACCAACCGGAATTCAAATTCAATGTTCAAATTCTCGTTCTCAACACGATAATAGAGCAACTGCAATGCAAATGCTGAAATCTCAATTGTACGAAATAGAATTGCAAAAAAGACAAGAAGCAAGAGCAGATATTGAAGCAGGAAAAATGAAAAATGAATTTGGAAGTCAAATTAGAAACTATGTAATGCATCCTTATAAATTAGTAAAAGATGTAAGAACTGCTCACGAAACAGGAAACGTAGATGCTGTTATGAACGGAGATATTGATGCTTTTTTAAAGGCTTTTTTAATGTTAAACGGACAAAAAGAAACAGATTTAACTTTATAAAAAATTATATGATAAAAATATACCACAATCCTCGTTGTAGCAAATCTAGACAAGGCTTAGAGATCTTAGAAAACTCAGGAAAAGAGTTTGAAATTGTAAAATATCTAGAAAACATTCCAACAGAAAAAGAATTAACATCTGTAATTAAAAAATTACAAATTAAACCTATAGAGTTGGTTCGAAAAAATGAAGCTATTTGGAAAGAGAACTATAAAAACAAAAACTTATCAGAAAAAGAGATTATTTCTGCAATGACTCAAAACCCTAAACTTATAGAAAGACCAATTGTAATAAATGGTAGTAAAGCTGTAATTGGAAGACCTATAGAAAACATTTCAGCTATTATTTAACAATTTGAGCACCTTCTTAACCTCTTTTTCTTTAACAGAAGTTTAACAAGTCTTTGTTTAAACTTATTTGTTAACTTATTGTCTAATAATTTTTAATGATAAATGATAAATTAAACATCAAACAAACTAATGAGGAAAATTATTCTAACTTTAATCTGTCTTCTAAATATAACTGCAATTTTTGCACAAAAAACAACTCAAAAAGCAACATTTTCTATTTCTGGTAAGGTAATTGACAAAGACACTAAAGAGCCTTTAGAATATGCTACAATTGTACTAAAAAACTTAAAAAACAATAAATTAAGTGGAGGAGTTACTGATAATAAAGGTGAGTTTTACATTAATATTGCTGGTGGTACTTATGATATAAGTGTTGAATTTATTTCTTTTAAAACTGTTAGTTTTAAAAATAGAACCATTGATAAAAACATAAATCTTGGAACAGTGATTTTATCTGAAGATGGAGAAGTACTTGATGAAATAATTATCGTTCCAGAGAAATCTACAGTAGATATTCGCCTAGACAAAAAAATATATAATGTTGGTAAAGACATGACTGTTAAAGGTGGAAATGTTGCAGATGTTTTAGATAATGTTCCTTCTGTAAGTGTAGATATTGAAGGAAATGTTAGTTTAAGAGGAAATGAAAATGTTCGTATTTTAATTGATGGGAAACCCTCTTCTTTAGTAGGTCTAGATGGCACAAGTGCTTTACGTCAATTACCAGCTGATGCAATAGAGAGTATTGAAGTAATTACTTCTCCTTCTGCAAGATATGATGCTGAAGGAACAGCTGGAATTTTAAATATCATTTTAAGAAAAGGGAAAGTGACTGGTTTTAACGGATCTATTAACCCAACTATTGGAGATCCTACTCAATATGGAATTTCTACAAACTTAAACTACAGAACTAAAAAATTTAATTTATTTACAAATACTGGTTACAACTATAGAAACGGTCCTGGAAATGGTCTAAACAATTCAACTTATTTTGATAACTCTAAAAACATAACAGGTTATCTTAATGAAATAAGAAATAACAATAGATTACGAAAAGGAATTAACTCAAGTTTTGGAATAGAATATTATCTAAATGATAATAGTTCTATTTTAGGAAATATCGTTATTAGAAAATCTGATGGAGAAAATACAACATCAAACAATATAGAAATTTTTAACGCTAATAAAGTTCTAACAGATTCTAGATCAAGAAATGAAAATCAATTGTCAGACTCTAAATCAATTCAGTATTCTATTAATTACACCAATAGATTAAATGCTACTGGTAAAAAATTAACAATAGATTTACAATACAGTAAAAGTGATCAGGATGAAAAAGGTAGTATTTTTCAAAACAATGCATTTGTAGAAAACAATAATACGATTCAAAATTCTGTTAGAAGACTGGTTCAAATTGATTATGTTTTTCCAAAAGAAAATGGATCTCAAATTGAATTAGGTTATAAAGCCGATTTAAACAAAGTGAATTCTGATTATAAGAACTCACCTTTTGTACCCTATTCAGATCCTAAGTTTGATCCATCAAATAATTTAGATTTTGAACAAAATGTGTATGCAGTTTATAGTCAATATGGAAAGAAATTTGATAAATTTTCATATTTACTAGGTTTAAGAGCTGAGTTAACTGATCAAAAAATTAATCTTTTAACAACTAATGAAAACTATGATAAATCCTATACTCAATTATTTCCAACAGTAAACTTAGGTTATGAATTATCTGAAAATGAAAGCTTTACACTTGGTTATAGTAAAAGACTAAGAAGACCCAGATCTTGGTTTTTAAATCCGTTTGAGTCAAGAACTTCAGAAACAAATATTTTTAAAGGAAATGTTAATTTAGACCCAACATATACAAACTCTTTTGACCTTGGGTATTTAAAAAAATGGAAAAAGTTAACCATAAATTCTTCAATATATTATCGTAATTCAACTGGTATTTATCAATTTATTAGTCTAGAAAGAGGCGATTTTGTTGATGGTGTACCAGTAATTGTGAGGTCTCCAATTAATTTATCATCTGAAGACAGGTATGGATTTGAATTTACATCAAATTACATTGTCTCCAAAAAAGTAAATTTTTCTGGTACTTTTAATTTCTATGGATTTGAAACTATAGGAATGGTAGATAATATAGACTATGGTAATAAAGATTCTAATTGGGATGCTCGATTAAATTCAAGAATTACATTACCAGCAAGTATTCAATTGCAAGTTACAATGTTTTACAGAGGTGCACAAAGAAATGCACAAAGCACACGTGACGGGGTCTTTAGTTCAAATTTAGCATTTAGTAAAGATTTATTTAAAGACAATGGTACATTGGTATTAAACATTAGTGATGTGTTAAACTCAAGAAAACGTAAAGGATATTCTTACACCCCAAATTCTTCTACTTACGGAGAAATGCAATGGAGACAAAGACAAGCTTCGTTAAGCTTTGTATATAGGTTTAATCAAAAGAAAAACCAGAGACAACGAAGACAACAGCAGGATAATAATTTTGAAGAAGGTGGAGAAGGTTTTGGGAAATAATACTGTAACTAATATAACATAAAAAAAGGTTTGCGTTTGCAAACCTTTTTTTATGTTATATGTTTTTAATACTACTCTTTTTTAGCAGCTTTTTTTGCTTCTTTCTTTAATTTTATTTTCTCCCACATTGCGCCAATCATCCAGTAAGGAACAACAAATGTTAATAAGAAAATTAACAACCAAAAACCAGCTGTAAAAATAAACATGAATAATAAAAATCCTGAAAATTCTGAAAAATCTAACATTTGTGTTTCTTTAAAATAATAATATTACAAAAATAATATATATTTTCAATTTATACTAATAATAAAAAATTATTTTAAACAAGTATTTTCTCTTATTGTTGATAACTGATAGTGATACTTTTAGTAATTTTGTAATAGCAAAAAACAATACAAAAAATGAAATACAGAATAGAAAAAGACACCATGGGACAAGTAAATGTTCCAGCTGATAAATATTGGGGAGCACAAACAGAACGCTCAAGAAACAACTTTAAAATTGGCCCATCTGCATCTATGCCAGTTGAGATTATTTACGGTTTTGCATATTTAAAAAAAGCAGCAGCTTTTGCTAATTGTGATTTAGGTGTTTTAACTTCAGAAAAAAGAGATTTAATTGCGCAAGTTTGTGATGAAATTTTAGATCAAAAACACAATGATCAATTCCCTTTAGTAATTTGGCAAACTGGTTCTGGAACACAATCAAATATGAATTGTAATGAAGTGATTGCAAATAGAGCTCATGAAATTGCAGGAAATATTATTGGCGAAGGTAAAAAAACCATTCAACCAAATGATGATGTAAATAAATCACAATCATCAAATGATACTTTTCCTACAGGAATGCATATTGCTGCATATAAGAAAATTGTAGAAGTTACAATTCCTGGAGTTGAACAACTTAGAGATACATTACAAAAAAAATCAGAAATATTTGCAGCTGTTGTGAAAATTGGAAGAACGCATTTAATGGATGCTACTCCGCTTACACTAGGTCAAGAGTTTTCTGGTTATGTTGCTCAATTAAACTTTGGATTAAAAGCTCTAAAAAACACTTTAGAACATTTATCTCAATTAGCTTTAGGAGGAACAGCTGTTGGAACCGGATTAAATACTCCAAAAGGGTATGATGTTTTAGTTGCAAAATACATTGCAAAATTTACAGGATTACCATTTATTACTGCAGAAAATAAATTTGAAGCCTTAGCAGCACATGATGCCTTGATAGAAACTCATGGATCTTTAAAACAATTAGCAGTTTCTTTAAATAAAATTGCAAATGACATTAGAATGATGGCTTCTGGTCCACGTTCAGGAATTGGAGAAATTATAATTCCGGCAAATGAACCTGGAAGCTCAATTATGCCTGGAAAAGTAAACCCTACTCAAGCAGAAGCTTTAACAATGGTTTGCGCTCAAGTTATGGGTAATGATGTTGCTGTAACTATTGGCGGAACTCAAGGTCATTATGAATTAAATGTTTTTAAACCAATGATGGCTGCAAACGTTTTACAATCTGCTCAATTAATTGGAGATGCTTGTACATCTTTTGATGAAAATTGCGCTGTAGGAATTGAACCAAATCAAGCTAGAATTACTGAATTATTAAATAATTCTTTAATGTTAGTAACTGCATTAAATACTAAAATTGGATATTACAAAGCTGCAGAAATTGCAAATACTGCTCATGCAAACGGAACAACCTTAAAAGAAGAAGCAGTTCGTTTAGGATATGTTACTTCAGAACAATATGATGAATGGGTAAAGCCAGAAAAAATGATTGGAAATTTAAAATAATTATACTTTACTCTTAAAACAAAAAGACCTTAATTAGTAGGTCTTTTTGTTTTATGGTTTTAGTAATTTAATAATTTTTGAAAACAAATTATCTTTACTTTCTTCTTCAT
The DNA here is from genome assembly GCA_963974245.1 of uncultured Flavobacteriaceae bacterium. Classification (GTDB taxonomy): domain Bacteria; phylum Bacteroidota; class Bacteroidia; order Flavobacteriales; family Flavobacteriaceae; genus Polaribacter. Next base: position 129,734 of record CAXBBY010000003.1, read on the forward strand.
GGTAACCATTTCCATATTTACCGTAGCCATAGCCGTAGCCATAGCCGTAACCATAGCCGTAGCCATATTTACCTTGTACAGAAAAATCATTTAACACATAACTAATATTAGTAACCTCTTTATTTTTATACTTATCATCAATCATCTTCATCATTCCTTTTTCAGAATAACTTTGACGAATTACATACATAATCGCATCTGAATATTTAAATAATTCTAACGCATCAGAGACTAAACCAATTGGAGGAGAATCTAAGATTATATAATCGTATTTTTTCTTCAAATAATTTATTAACTCATCCGTTTTTTCACTAATTAATAATTCTGAAGGGTTCGGTGGAATTGGACCTGATAAAATTAAATCTAAATTTGGGATTTTCGTTTTACTGGTAACCTCTTCAATACTACTCTGACCAATTAAGTAGTTTACAACACCTTTTTCGTTTCCTAAATCAAAATCTGAAAATATTTTAGGCTTTCTTAAATCCAATCCAACTAATATGGTTTTCTTTCCACTTAAAGCAAATGCTGATGCCATATTAATAGAAATCATTGTTTTACCCTCTCCACTAACTGATGATGTAAGTAGTAATGTTCTTGATTTAGAACCTGATTTATTGGTATTAAACAAAAATTTAATGTTAGATCTTAAAGCTCTAAAAGATTCGGCTACAGAAGATTTTGGCTTTTCAAAAACAGCTAAATTATTTTTCCAATTATTTCTACCTACAACACCTAGTACAGGTATCGCGTATGTATTTTCGATATCTTCAACAGTATGAATTTTATTATCTAAAACCTCGGTAATAATAATGTAAAATAGCGGTAGAACAAAACTAAACATTAAAGCAACTAAATAATTAAAACTTGGAATAGGATAAATAGGTCCATTTCCCAAATCTTTTGCTGTATCAATTATTTTTATGTCAGAAACATTAGCTGCTATTGCAGTTCCGGCCTCATAACTCTTTTGTTTTAAATAATTATAATTTGCTTCAGACATGTTATAACTTCTTTCAAAAACAATTAGTCCTTGTTCTTTTTCTGGCAACATTTTTTGCTTACTTAAAGTAACAGATAGCCTCTTATTAATCTTTTTTAAATCATTTTTAAATGTAATTCTTAAGTTTCTAATATTTTCTAATAGTATTTTTTTTGTGGTTTCTATCTCTTTCTCTAAATCTTTAACTTTAGGATGATTATCAGTAACAACATTTCTTAATTTTTCTCTTAATGTAGCTTGGCTTATTAATTCTCCTACTTCTATTGTTATTTTTCCATCTGCAATTTCTCTAATTGCTGGCACCGGAATATCAATAAATTTTTTATGTGTAAGAAGATAATTAGTTAAACTGTCTAATGACTCAATATTATTAGTTACTGTTCTTTTCTGTAAATCGAAAAGTGTAATTTCATCTAGTATTTTAGTGCCTTGTGCTGATAAATCATAAATGTTGTTTTTTGATTTAAATTTACTTAACGCTTTTTCTAAAATTTTTAAACTATCTGATTCTCTATCAAATAAATCATCTATATATTTTTTTGTGTTTTCTGCATAAGCAATTTTTGCAGATTTTTTGTCCTTTTCTAAAACTTTTACAGATGCATTTAAATAATCTACAATTCTATTTTTATTTGAGCCATTTAAGTTTAATTCAAGAATAGAAGCCCCGTCAGTTAAATCGGTAACTCTAATAGATCTGTAACTACTAACTGTACTATCAAAATTACCAAATTTAATAAAATAAAACTCACCTACATTTAAATTACCAATAGAATTAGCATTAATTGTAAAATTTAAAAAAGGTAAGTTAATTGTTTCTCCAGAAGAATATTCTCCTGAAAAATTTATTTCATCAGATGTGTAATTAGAAAATGTATTGCCCGTTCCTTTTGTTTCAATATCACTTGTATATGTTATTAAAGAGTTATTACCTTCAACATCATAATCAAAAGATACTTTGTATTTATTTTCGCCAATTCCTTCTATTTTAATTGGTTTATTGTAAAGTTGTGGTTTGTCTAATTCTACTTTTATATTAAATGGTGTACTACCATATACATCTTCTAATCTATATCTTCCTTCTTTTAAATAATCAATATAAAACTGTAATGATTTTACTACTTTTTCATTATGTGTTCTAGACTTTAAAATTACTTTTACGGTACCTATTTCATTACTTTCTCCACCCCAATTAAAAGCAATATTTGTACCTGTAGAAAATAACGGATTATTTTCTTCCTTAACACTAATTACGGTACTTAAACTGTAAACTTTTTCTTTATAACCATTCAAAAACTTAGCTACAATTAACCCAATAATAACAGTAATGATAAATAATTTCCAGTATGCAAGTAATTTAAAAGCATAGGATTTTATATCTATTGAATTTTGATGTGAATTACTTTCATACAAACCTTTTTTACTCATAATATTATAAATTTCTAACTAATAAAATAGTAGAAGTGACTAAAGTAAAAATAGACACTAAAGTAGTTAACGATTGTAAGCCTGTAGTTCCTGTTCCCCAAGATTTTTGTTTTAAAGCTGGGACATTTATATAATCATTAGGGTGAATATAAAAAACTTCAGAATCAAAAATTGTTGCCTTTGTTAAATCTAAAACATATTTTTTTCTATTTCTCCATAATTCAACTTTTTTCTTATTTCCTGTAATTTTTATATCTCCAGAGTTAGAAATAGCATCTAATATACTTACATTGGTTTGATAGATAACTTTTGGCCCAGGGTCTTCAATTTCACCAATTACAGTATATTTAATTCCTGATAAATTTACTGTTACAAAAAATGTTTCTTTGTCTTTAAAGTATTTTAAAAGTTCTTCTTCTAATTTTAAACGAACTTCTTTTGTAGTATATCCTAATACATTAATTTCTCCAATTCTTGGTAACCGAATATTACCATGTCTATCAATTCTATATCCTGTTTGAGCACTAGTACCATTTTCAAAACCACCAGTATTTGCGTTTTGCTGATTTATATTGTTTGATTTCTTAAAAAGTGCTACAATTTTTTCGTCTTCTGCTTTTAAATCAATAGTTAAAACATCATCTACTTGTAATCGATATGGTTCGTTATTTAATTTATAAACATTTTTTTTTGTTATTGGCTCTCCTTGCAAATAAATTAAATCTTTACTTGGAATACATGAAGCTAAAAAAGAAACTAAGAGAAGTACACAAAATCGTTTAAGCATAGAGCTAAAAATTATATTTATTACTCAAAAATATAATTTTTATATCGCTCTTCCTATAATTTTCCTTTAATTTTGTAATTATTTCTATGCAAAAAGTTTTTTCTTATATAAAGTTTATTCTTAAATCAACAAATCAACACGGAATTCATTCCCCTTTTGTCTATGATTTAACTACAAAATGTTTTTATAAAAAAAACAATTCATTTACCAATAACCTTTTAAATCTTTATAGAAATAGCCTTCTGTTTAAAAAAAACAAAATTGAAATTACAGATTTTGGTGCTGGCTCTAAAATTTTTAAAAGTAATTTAAGAGCAATAAGTCAGATTGCAAAATATGCTGGAATAAACCCTAAAAGAGCAAATTTACTTATTAGAACTACAGACTATTTTAAACCCAAAACTATTTTAGAAATTGGAACTTCACTCGGAATTGGAACTGCAGCTTTACATATTGGAAACCCAACTGCAAAAATTACGACTCTTGAAGGATGTAAAAACACTGCCGAAATTGCACAAAAACAATTCGAAAAATTTTCTTTTGTAAATATTGATGTTCTTATTGGCGAGTTTACCAAAACACTATCAACATTAAAATTTGAAAATTCTTTAGACATGGTTTATTTTGATGGAAATCATCAAAAAGAAGCAACATTAAAGTACTTTCATCATTGTCTTCAATTTATAAATAATGATAGCTTTTTTATTTTTGATGATATTCATTGGAGTAAAGACATGGAAAGCGCTTGGTCAGCAATAAAAAAACATCCAAAAGTAAAAGTAACCATAGACACATTTCAATGGGGAATTGTATTTTTTAGAAAAGAACAAGAAAAAGAACATTTTATAATTAGAGTTTAAATAGTTAATTCGTAATTTTATCTAATGAAAATTTATACTAAAACTGGCGATAAAGGAACCACAGCTTTATTTGGCGGAACAAGAGTTCCCAAACATCATTTAAGAATAGAATCATATGGAACCGTAGATGAACTAAACTCGTATATTGGTTTAGTTAGAGATCAAAAAATTGATAAAAATGCAATCAATTCTTTAATTAGAATTCAAAACGAACTTTTTACACTTGGTGCAATGTTGGCAACACCACCAGAAAAAGAAATTCTTAAAAACGGTAAAGAACGATTAAATATTCCAAAGATTACCTCAATTAATATTGAAGTATTAGAGCAAGAGATAGATACAATGAATTTAGAATTGCCTCAAATGACAAATTTTATTTTGCCTGGAGGAAATCAAACTGTGTCATTCTGTCACATTGCTAGATGTATTTGTAGAAGAACAGAAAGATTAGCAACTGCTTTAAATGAAAATGAACCCGTTAATCCTGTTATTTTAAAATATTTAAACCGCCTTTCTGACTACCTATTTGTATTGGCACGAAAGTTGTCTAAAGACTTGTTAGTTAAGGAAACTTCGTGGATTCCTGAAAAAGAAAAATAAGTTCATTTATTTTATTGACAGATTTATCAAAAAAAACTTGGTTTTCTGATTAAAAAAATTATTTTTGCAGAAAATTAAACTCTACTAAAAATGTATTGGACATTAGAATTAGCATCTTATTTAGCAGATGCACCTTGGCCAGCAACGAAGGATGAATTGATAGATTACGCTATTAGAACAGGAGCGCCGTTAGAAGTTGCAGAAAACTTGCAAGAAATTGAAGATGAAGACGAAGCTTACGATTCTATTATAGAAATTTGGCCAGACTACCCGACTGAAGAAGATTATCTTTGGAACGAAGATGAATATTAACAAAAATTTACATCAAAAAAGTCTCAATCGAGGCTTTTTTTTTGTTTACATTTAACCCTAAATTGTAATTACTGTCTATAAATACCAACTTATTTATTATCAACTAATTATAAATCAATATTCAATTTATAAAATTGAAATTTAATATCGAACACATACAATGAACATATTAAACTCGGTCTTAAAAATATTTGTTGGAGACAAACAACAAAAAGATCTAAAATTATTACAACCAATAGTAGAAAAAACAAATGCTTTTGCAGAAGCAATTGGTAAATTGTCAAATGATGAATTAAGGGCAAAGTCAGGTGAATTTAAATCAAAAATAAAAAAAGCAACAAATACTTTTGATACAAAAATTGCTGAATTAGAACAAGAAGCTTTAACTACAGACATAGACAGACAAGAAGCTATTTATGAAGAAATTGATGCCTTAAAAGATCAAGCTTATGAGGCTTCTGAAACTGTTTTAGAAGAATTAATGCCAGAGGCTTTTGCTGTTATTAAAGAAACTGCAAAACGATTTACAAACAATACTGAAATAGAAGTTACCGCTACTCCGTTTGATAGAGAACTATCTGCTACTAAAGAAAATGTAACTTTAAAAGGAGATAAAGCTATTTGGGCGAATTCTTGGGATGCATCTGGTCTTAAAATTACTTGGGACATGATTCATTACGATGTTCAATTAATTGGAGGTTCTGTTTTACATCAAGGTAAAATTGCAGAAATGATGACTGGAGAAGGAAAAACATTGGTTTCTACTTTGCCTGTTTACTTAAATGCACTTACAGGAAATGGTGTTCATGTTGTAACTGTTAATGATTATTTAGCAAAACGTGATGCTGCTTGGATGGGACCAATTTTAGAATTTCATGGACTAAGTATTGATTGTATAGATATGCATCAACCAAATTCTGATGAACGTAGAAAAGCATACAATGCAGATATAACATACGGAACAAATAACGAATTTGGGTTTGATTATCTGCGTGATAACATGGCACACACTAAAGAAGAATTAGTACAACGACCACCTAATTATGCTATTATAGATGAAGTAGATTCGGTTTTAATTGATGATGCTCGTACACCTTTAATTATTTCTGGTGCTGTGCCGCAAGGAGACAGACACGAGTTTAACGAACTAAAACCTTTAGTTGCTGATATTGTTACGTTACAAAAACATTATTTAGTTGGGGTTCTAGCAGAAGCTAAAAAATTAATAGCAGAAGGAAACACCAAAGAAGGTGGATTTCTATTATTAAGAGTTTTCCGTGGTATTCCTAAAAACAAAGCGTTAATTAAGTTTTTATCGCAAGAAGGAATCAAACAGATTCTTCAAAAAACAGAAAATACGTACATGGCAGACAATAATAAGTTGATGCCAGAAGTAGATGAAGAATTGTATTATGTGATTGAAGAAAAAAATAATTCGATTGATTTATCAGATAAAGGAATTATTCATTTATCAGGAAAAACAAGCAATGACAACTTTTTTGTACTACCAGATATTGGTGTAAAAATTGGCGAGATTGATCAAAGTGAAGATACACCAGAAGAGAAAGCAGCAAAAAAAGAAGAACTATACAGAGATTTTAGCATTAAAAGTGAGCGTATTCACACTATGAATCAATTATTAAAAGCCTATTCTTTATTTGAAAAAGATACAGAATATGTAGTAATTGATAATAAAGTGCTAATTGTTGATGAGCAGACTGGTCGTATAATGGACGGTCGTCGTTATTCTGATGGATTACATCAAGCCATTGAAGCAAAAGAAAATGTAAAGATCGAAGACGCAACACAAACTTTTGCAACGGTAACACTTCAAAATTACTTTAGAATGTATCGCAAGCTTTCTGGTATGACAGGAACTGCTATTACTGAAGCTGGTGAACTTTGGGAAATCTATAAATTAGATGTTGTAGAAATTCCTACAAACAAACCAATTCAAAGAGACGATAAAGAAGATTTAGTTTACAAAACAACTAGAGAAAAATACAACGCTGTTATTGAAGATGTTGTAAAATTAGTTGAACAAGGAAGACCTGTTTTAGTAGGAACAACTTCGGTTGAGATTTCTGAATTATTAGGTAGAATGCTTCAAATGCGTGGAATACCACATAATATTTTAAATGCAAAATTACATAAAAAAGAAGCTGATATTGTTGCCGAAGCTGGTAAACCTGGAGTTGTAACTATTGCAACAAACATGGCGGGTCGTGGTACAGATATTAAACTTTCTGAAGAAGTGAAAAAATCTGGCGGTTTAGCAATTGTTGGTACAGAAAGACATGATTCTCGTAGAGTTGATAGGCAATTACGTGGTAGAGCTGGTCGTCAAGGAGATGTTGGTTCAACGCAATTTTATGTTGCTTTAGATGATAATTTGATGCGTATTTTTGGTTCGGACAGAATTGCAAAAATGATGGATAGAATGGGATTAAAAGAAGGCGAAGTAATTCAACATTCTATGATTACCAAATCTATTGAAAGAGCACAAAAGAAAGTAGAAGAAAATAACTTTGGTATTCGTAAGCGGTTGCTAGAATATGATGATATTATGAATTCACAGCGTGAGTTTGTATATAAACGCAGAAAACATGCTTTAGACGGAGATCGTTTAAAAATTGATATTGTAAATATGATTTATGATACATGCCAAGCTATTGTTAATGAAAATAAACCATCAAAAGATTTTAAAAATTTCGAATTTGAATTGATTCGTTTTTCTTCAATGACTTCGCCTTTTTCTGAAAAAGAATTTGAATCAATGGATGAGCAAGCTTTAATTGATAAGCTATACGAAATTATTTATGCTCATTATCAAGATAAAATTGCTAGAAATGCAGTAGCTGCTTTTCCTGTTATTAAAGATGTGTACGAAAATGAAGGTGATAAATATGAACGAATTGTAGTTCCGTTTTCTGATGGTGTAAAAAGCTTACAAGTTGTAACTAACTTAAAAAATGCATACGAATCTGAAGGAAAAGAACTAGTTAAGGATTTTGAAAAAAATATTACTCTTGCCATTATTGACGAAAATTGGAAAACGCATTTACGTAAAATGGATGAATTAAAAAGTTCTGTTCAGAATGCATCATATGAGCAAAAAGACCCTTTATTAGTTTATAAATTTGAAGCATTTGAATTGTTTAAATTAATGATTGACGACGTAAATAAAGAAGTGTTATCTTTCTTATTTAAGGGAGAAATTCCTAATCAAGGAAATATTTCTGAAGCGCGTCAACAAAAAAGAGAACGTTTAAATGTGAGCAAAGCTGACGTACAAAACAGTTCAGAACAAGCAATAAATAATTCTAGACAGCAACAAAATGAACCCGTTGAAACTATAGTTAGAGAGCAACCAAAAATTGGAAGAAACGAACGTATTACAATTAAAAATGTAATGAGCGGAGAAGAAAAAATAGTGAAATATAAACAAGCCATCCCTTTGATAGAAAAAGGAGAATGGGTTTTAGTAAAATAACTGAAAATGAAAAATGCAATTCCATACATATACATCGTAGTTGGGCTAAGCTTTATTATAAAATGTATTTATGCTCTCTTCAATGAACAAGAAATTTATTATCTGATTTTCTCTTTAAAAACAGAGAGTAAATCTACTTATGTTTTATTTAACTTGTTTTTAGGAGGATTGATTATATATAGCGGAATTAGAAGATTAAAAAAAAATAAAAAGTAGTTTTTCCTTTATAAAACAAAAAACCGATGCAGTTGCATCGGTTTTTTTACTCTTTAAATTTCTTTATTTCTTCTTTCTCAAATAAATAGTTCCAAAACCAGCTTCTAGCTTCATTTTTACATTACCTCTTTTGAGTTTTAGTTTCATATGTTGTTGCCCGTCAGATTCTGTATCTAAAAGTACATTAAAATTTAAATCGCTATAAATTGCAGTACCATTCGCTTCTACATTTACATCAGAATTTGACGGCATGGTAATATCAATAAATCCATTATTTGTAACAATAGAATATAGTTTTAAAGGTTTCTTTTTATCAAAATCTACCGTTACATTCCCTCCTATTGAATTGATAGAAACTGGCCCTGTAACGTCGGTTAATTTAAAATTACTTAAAGATGTAGTCAACTCAACTTCTCCGTTAAAATTAGACAATGATGATGTATTATTTGAATAAAATACTCTTTGACTTTGATTTGATTTTTTACAATTACTCGTGTCCCAATTTAGTTTAATAGAATTCGGAATCTTAATTGAATATTTCTCATTTCCAAACATTACAACTTGACCGTCAGTTTTATCTTTAAAAATTAACTCGCCGTTTTTTTGCGCTATTATAAAGTAGATTCCTAACTCTTTATTTTCTTGTTTCTTTCCTAACCTCTTTAATCCTTTCTTTTTGTTTTTATATGTTCTAGCAAAAAAAATATTTCGAGATCCTGTAACAACTAAATTTCGAGATCCTGTAACAACTAAACTATCTGTTTTTATAACTCTTTCTCTGTTATTAGAAGATATTTTCCCAATAACATAATTACTATTTTTTGATGATGGACTTGTGTTATATGTGTAACCAAAATTATTATTTCTTTTCTCATGCAAGCTTTTAATAATTACTTCATTTCCATCATAACCTTCTATGACAAAGTTTTTAGAAGAACATATTTTCAAGGTTCCTTTGCTAAATTTAATTTTCTTTTCTTGTGAATTAGCTGTAAAAACAACTAATAAAGCAATTGCTATTATTGATTTTATATTTCTCATGATTATTGTTTTAATTGGTTGATAGCTAAGGCTGCATTGCTCTTAACTATTGGAAATGTTTCATTGTTGTTGATGATTTCTTCAAGAGTTTTTTGTGCACGATGTTCTCTTAAAAAGCTCAACGATTTAATTATTTTTATTTGTACTAAAGGTGTTTTCTCCTTTTCTAAAGCTATTATTAAATTGGTTCTTACATTGTCATTTGATGGAAATTTCAGCAACGCATCAATCGTTGCAATTTTTACATTTGCATTTGCATCATTGTGCAAAATTTTAATTAAGGTGTTTATTATTTTTGAATCTTCTTTTTTAAATTCATCATCAAATTTATACACACCTTCTAAACGTTTTCCTGCTGATTCGTTATTTAAAAAGGCCAACACTTCTTTTGTTTCTGAAGAAACTCCAGAATTTTGATTCCAAAAGAAAATAGACAGCACTAAAACAATGCTCGCTGCAACAGTAATAAAACGCAAATACACAACTTTTGATTTTTTAGTTGAATGTAATTCTCCTTGAAGTCTCTTTTTAAAAAGAACTTCTGATGTTGCTGACATTTGCTCCGAATCAAATTCGTTTTTATGTTGCTCTATGTGTTCTTTTAAATTCATTTTTTGTGTGTTTTTGTAATAGTGTTATCAATTGATTTTTTCCTCTAGCATATTGATTTCTAACGGTACTTTCGTTGATCTGTAAAATTTCAGAAATCTCTCTATGGTTGTACTCTTCAATCATATACAATACTACTATTACTCTATATTTTTCTTTTAATTTGTTGATGCATTCTTTGATATAATCTATCGAAATTTCTTCTGTATTCTCAAACTCAAATTCTTCTAATTCAGATTCTATTTCTTTAGAATCTTCAATCGAAAAAATGTTTTTCTCTTTTCTAATTTTATCAAAACATAAATTGATTGCAATTCGTCGAAACCAAGCCGCTATATTTACATCATCATTTACTTGGTTTATTTTTTGAAATCCTTTTATAAATGCGTCTTGTACAAGATCTTCAGCGTCTTCTCTACTTTTTAAAATCCGATAGCAACTATTATACAGCAAATTCTTATACGTATTGTACACCTCAATTTGAGCTGTATAATTGTTTTGCTTGCATTGCTGTATGATTTCTTTTTGATTCAAAAAAAGATACTGTTTGGTTAACCTTACATCTTTATAACGTAAGAAAAGTAATTGTGTCTCAAAAAATAAGAAAAGATTTTTACATATAATAAAAACGCCATTACTTTCGTAATGGCGTTCTCTAATTTTATAAAATAAAATGTTTACATATTCTTAAAATCTGTATCCATTTTTAAGTAATCTAAAAATTCTTGTTTCGTTTCTTTATTTTTAAACTTTCCGCCAAACTCTGCAGTAATAGTACTACTTTCTATATCTTTAATTCCACGAGAATTTACACACAAATGTTTTGCATCAATTACACAAGCAACATCATCTGTGCCTAAAGCTTCTTGCATAGCTTGTACAACTTGCATGGTTAAACGTTCTTGAACTTGTGGTCTCTTTGCATAATACTCAACAATTCTATTCATTTTTGATAAACCAATTACTTTTCCGTCAGAAATATAAGCAACATGAGCTCTACCAATAATTGGCAATAAATGATGTTCGCAAGTAGAATACACAACGATATTCTTCTCCACTAACATTTCGCCATAATTGTAATTATTATCAAATGTAGATGCTGCTGGTTTATTTGCAGGATTTAATCCCATAAACAATTCATTTACAAAAGCTTTGGCAACTCTTTTTGGAGTTCCTTGTAAGCTATCATCTGTTAAATCCATTCCAAGTGTTTCTAAAATATCTTTGACACTTTTTTGGATTTTTTCAATTTTTTCTTCGTTAGAAATAGCAAACGCATCGTCTCGTAAAGGCGTTTTTGCCGATGTACCAACGTGGTTTTCTCCTATTTCTTCAACTCTTTCGTCATTCATTTTGCTATTCAATTCAAACATTTCATTCTGTATTAGTTTGCAAATTTACGTGTTTGCAACGTATTATATTCGTTTCTCTATAAATTAAAACTATCAAACTATAATTTTTTTATTTTTATTTCATCCTCTCTTTCTCAATTAAAAGTTGGGCGTTCGAGCGGGCTTTACGTTGTATCTTTTTAATTTTGTTCTCGATACATCACGCTAAAAGCGTGATACTCGAACTGACAATTAAAAAGGATGTCACTTCAATCCCTAACGCAAGTATACTTACCAACTTTTGTCATTCCAGAGAAATCGCGAATTCATAAACATGTTAGTTTAGATTCCTGTCCTCACAGGAATGAAAAACACTTATTCTTTCATTTTTGTTATCAATTCTGATAATGAGCAATTTATTTGCTCTCCTGAATTCATATTCTTTAAAGTAAACAAATCGTTTTCTACCTTAGAAACTACAAATTCTAGTTCTCTATTGGTAACGTATTTCCATTGTCGTTTTTGTTGCTTGTTACTTTCACCTAAATCAGGATAAAATTCTGATTTGATATTCTTTTTTCTCAATTCAGAAATCGCTTTCATTTTGATAAGATCTGTAGTCTCATCAAAATTTAAGAAAATTACTTTTGGTTTTGGCAATTCAACAGTTTTAAACAAACCTAATTCTTCCAACACCAAATAAATTCTGTCTAATCCAAACGAAATTCCAACTCCAGAAACATCTGGCATTCCAAAGATTCCTGTTAAATCATCATATCTTCCGCCACCTCCAATAGAACCTATTTTTACTTCTTTTGGCGCAGCAACTTCAAAAATTGCTCCGGTGTAGTAATTCAATCCCCTTGCTAAAGTAACATCAACTTCTAAAGTCGCCGATTGCAATCCTAATTCTTCAATAGAATTACACACAAATCGCAATTCTTCAACGCCTTTCATTCCTTCTTCAGAAGTTTGTAACATCGCTTCTAATGAACTTATTTTAGCTGTATTTGAACCAGAAAAATCAAACAACGGACTTACTTTTTCAATCGCGTTTTCTGTAATTCCTTTGGATAGCATTTCTTTTACAACGCCATCTTTACCAATTTTATCTAACTTATCTAACGCAACTGTAAAATCGATTAGTTTATCTTTTGCTCCAATTACTTCTGCAATTCCAGATAATATTTTTCTGTTGTTTATTTTGATCGTTGTTCCTGCTAATCCTAACATATTAAAAACAGTGTCGTACAACTGAATAAACTCAACTTCTTGCCATAAAGATGTACTTCCAACAACATCTGCATCACATTGATAAAACTCTCTGAACCTTCCTTTTTGCGGACGATCAGCTCTCCAAACTGGCTGAATTTGATAACGTTTAAACGGAAACGTAATGTCATTTTGATGTTGTACCACATACCTTGCAAATGGGACAGTTAAATCGTAACGTAAAGCTTTTTCGGAGATTTGAGAAGTTAACTTTGTACTGTCTTTTTCTGATAAAAATTTCTCATCCGCTTTATTTAAATAATCCCCAGAATTCAAAATTTTAAAAATCAAACGATCACCTTCTTCTCCATATTTTCCCATCAAGGTAGAAGAATTTTCAAAACTCGGCGTTTCTATTGGTTGAAATCCAAATGTTTCAAAAGCAGCTTTTATCGTATTAAAAATATAATTCCGATTGGCTATTTCTGTTGGCGAAAAATCTCTTGTTCCTTTTGGGATGCTTGGTTTCATATAATTTAGTATTCAGTTATCAGTAACCAATAATCAATTACCTGTTATTATTGTTCATTGATAAATGTTAATTGACCAATGTTAATTGTCGCGGACAAATATCGTGAAAAAGTTATAATTTTTTGGGGGTTGTAAAAGTTTTATTTCTGCTTCTCAAACTATAAATACTTGCGTTTAACTCAAAACCTAATAAAAGTATAATTGCATTTAACCACACAAATAACATCAATATTAATAATGTTCCGATTGATCCATATAACTCGTTATACTTAGAAAATTCAGTTACATAAATGCTAAACAAGTAAAATGTAAAAATGGACAAAATAGTGGTGAATATTGCTCCTGGAGAAAAGAATCTTGAATGTTTTCCTGATTTTGTTCCGAAATGATACAACATAGAAACAATGGTAAAAACCATCGCTACAAATATAAATCCTTTACCGATTTGAAGCCAGAAAATATCATTATCTAACCAACCACGAGCTATTAATTTGTCTAATCCTATTTGATAAAAAATAATTAAAGCAACTGTAATTACCAAGAAAAACGCCATTACCAAAGAAACTCCTAACGAAATAACATACGCTCTTACAACGTTTCTTACTTCTTTTACATGATATGAATATTCGAATCCTCCAAAAATAGCATTGACACCGTTTGTCATTAAAAAAATAGATGCTAAAAATCCAAATGATAATAATCCTGCTTGTTGATTTCTTAAAATATCTTCAATTACTAACTGACTTGCTTCAAATGTTTTTGGCGGTAAAATTTCTGATATTAATGATAATAATCCGTCTTGAAAACCATCAATAGAAATATACGGAATTAGTGTTAACACAAATAACAAAAAAGGGAAAATTGCCATAAAAAAACTGAATGCAATTCCACCTGCGCGTGTTGTTAACGCTCCTTTTACAATTCCAATTACATACATTTCTAATACGTCGTATAAAGACATTCCATGCAATCCTGGAATTTTTATCTTTTTACCAAGACGCACCAAAATATTAATAATGGGAATTTTTTTAAGTTTATCTTCTATTTCTTTACTCATTTATTTGTTACTGAGTTGCAAAGGTTAAAAATAGGTTCAGAGTTACAAAGGTTAAAGGTACAAAGTTAGTGTTTTCTTGATTTAACAGTTCTTATAAAACTTGATAACATTCTTTCTATTTCTCTTGATGATTCATATAAATTATCAAATTTTTCTCTCTTAATATATTCTAAATTAGAAGCAATTTCTAATTGAGTTTGTAATTCAAATAAAGAAGCCATTGCAATATTTAAAAAACGAAGATAATCTTTCATTCCTTCTCTACCATAACCTTCAGAAATATTACTCGGAACTGAAACTGCACTTCTTCTAATTTGAGAAGTTAATCCAAAGTTTTCATCTTTTGGAAACTGTTTAGATACTTTATAAATTTCGGTAACAAAACTCATTGACTTTTGCCACACTAATAAATCTCTAAATGTTTTCATTTCTTTTTCTTTATTTAAGGTGCAAAGGCTCTAAGTTAAAAGTAGCTGCAAAAGTTTTCTTTACACTAAACACCTCGTTTCTTTGCCACTTTGAGCCTTTGCAACTCTGCAACTTTGTCACTCAATTTCAACGCCATACTTCATCAACAACCCAACAACATTTTCTTTACTAAATTTTGCTCCTTTTAAGCGATTATTTTCTGGATCAATATCAAAATTTATTGATGTGATAAAGTTAGCTTTTTCTAAATTAGTTCGCTCAAAAATAGTGTCTTTTAAATCGCAATTATCAAAAAACGTAGCATTTACATCCGTTTCGGTAAAATCTACTTCTTGTAAATTGCAATTGACAAATTGCGTTTTCGGGATTTTTAATTGATAAAATGATGAAAAATTTAACTGACATTCTTTAAAACTCATTTGTAATAAAAACGAATCACATTCATTCAATTTTACGCCAATCATTTTGCATCGAATAAAGTGAACGTCTTTAAAAGCAGTGTCTTTTACAATTGTGTTACTAAAATTACAATCGATAAATTCACATTCTACAAACTGAATATTGGAAGCATGTACATTTTCGAAATTACAATTGGTAAAAGTACAATTGTCATATTCTCCTTTCTTGATATTCGTTTTAGTAAAATCAACTTTTGAATAGTTTTCGCTATCGAAGTAATTGTCTATCATTTATTTTTTTTGAAAGTGGCAAAGTTTAAAATAGTTTCAAAGTTAAATTAGTTGCAAAGTTTTACTTACTTTTTATTCTCTTGTTGCTCTTTCACTTTGAGCCTTTGCTCCTTTGCAACTTTGTTGCTTTATAAAGCTTTTAAACTCAAATCCATATTATAAACCGAATGTGTTAAAGATCCTGAAGAAATATAATCTACACCACAATCTGCATATTTTCTGATGGTTTCTTCGTTAATTCCACCAGAAGATTCTGTTAAACATTTATCGCCAATTAAAGCAACTGCTTTACGAGTATCTTCGTAATTAAAATTGTCAATTAGAATTCTATAAACGCCACCACAATTTAAAATTTCTTGAATTTCTTCTAGGTTTCTTGCTTCTACAATAATTTTTATATCAATATTATTTTGTTTTAAATATGCTTTTGTTTTGTTGATTGCAGCTGTAATTCCGCCAGCAAAATCAATATGATTGTCTTTAATCATAATCATATCGTACAATGCAAAACGATGATTTTCTCCGCCACCAATTTTAACAGCCCATTTTTCTATGGCTCTAATTCCTGGAGTGGTTTTTCTGGTATCCAACACTTTTGTTTTTGTTCCTTTTAATAAATCAGCAAAAAAACGTGTTTTTGTAGCAATTGCACTCATGCGCTGCATGGAATTTAACACCAAACGTTCAGCTTTTAAAATAGATTGAGAACGTCCAGAAACATAAAAAACAATATCGCCAAATGTTACTTTTTCTCCGTCGTTTATCAACGTTTCTATTTCTAAATCTGCATCAACTTGTTTAAAAATCATCTTCGCAAATTCTACTCCCGCAATAATCCCATCATCTTTTACCAATAGTTTTGCTTTTCCTTTCGCATCCGCAGGAATACAAGAAAGTGATGTGTAATCTCCTTCACCAACATCTTCTCGAATGGCGTTGGTGATAATGATTTTTAATTCGTTTTCAAATTGTTGTTGTGATATCATAAAATTGAATTGTGGTGTAAAAATAGGAATGATTTTCAACTTTTTGTTAGTTCGAGTGAATTTATGAGTGAAAAACGAATAAATTTGTATCGAGAACACTAATATGAGACTTCTCGATACAATTTTCTCATAAAATCGAAAATCACTCGAAGTGACAATATTAAAACTATGAAAATTAAACTTCTTGCCATAGGAAAAACGGATGATAAAAACTTACATCAATTAATTGAAGTCTATCAAAAACGTTTGCAACATTATATCAAATTTGAGTTAGAAATAATTTCTGATATTAAAAATGTAAAGAATTTAAGTGAGGCACAACAAAAAGAAAAAGAAGGCGAATTGATATTAAGCAAATTGCAAAATACCGATCAATTAATTTTGTTAGATGATAAAGGAAAGCAGTTTACTTCTATAGAATTTTCTCAGTATTTACAAAAGAAAATGAACTCCGGAATCAAACAATTAGTGTTTGTTATTGGCGGTCCTTATGGCTTTTCTGATGCAGTTTACAAGAAATCACAAGGAAAATTATCGCTCTCTAAAATGACATTTTCTCATCAAATGATTCGCCTATTTATTGTGGAACAAATTTATAGAGGTTTTACAATTTTAAAAAATGAACCTTATCATCACGAGTAAAAAACCCATTTAATCTTCAAGAAAATAAAAAACCAAAACCTTTTACCAAATATTAAATATTTATTGAAGGAACAAAAACTTTGTAACTTTGCTCCTTTAAAACTTTGCAACTTAAAAAAATGAAACTTGTATTTGCAACAAACAATCTCAACAAATTAGCAGAAGTTCAAAAAATGCTGCCAAATTCTATTGAGTTACTTTCTTTAAAAGACATCAATTGTTTTGATGAAATTGAAGAAACTGAAACGACCTTAGAAGGAAATGCTAAGTTAAAAGCAAATTATATTACAGAAAAATTTGGCTACAATTGTTTTGCAGATGATACTGGTTTAGAAGTTGAAAGCTTAAATGGCGAGCCTGGAGTTTATTCTGCTCGTTATGCAGGAACAGAAAATGATTCTAAAAAAAATATGCAAAAATTATTGTCAGAATTAGAAACAAAATCAAACAGAAAAGCACAGTTTAGAACAGCAATTGCACTGAATTTAAACAACAAACAATTTTTGTTTGAAGGAATTTGCAAAGGCGAAATTTTAACAGAAAAACAAGGAACTGATGGTTTTGGTTATGATCCCATTTTTAAACCAAACGGATTCAACAACTCTTTTGCAGAAATGACATCCGAAGAAAAAAATAGTATTTCTCATAGAGGAAATGCAATTCAAAAATTAGTAAGCTTTTTAACAAAAAATAAAACCTAAATTTGTCTCCTCGAGCGGAGTCGAGAGATTTTAATCTTGATTAGGTCTCGACTCCGCTCGACCAGACATTTCTCTTTTTATGAAAAACAAAACATATACAAAACAATTTATATTACTACTAATTTTAGTAGTAGCTTTATGTTTTATTAGTATTAGTTTAGGTTCAGTTTCTATTCCTTTTAAAGATATTTTTGCTGTTTTTTTAGGTGACGAAACCATAAAAGAAAGTTGGCAAACCATTATTTTAAATTTTAGAGTACCAAAAGCAATAACAGCAGTTTTAGTAGGATCTGGATTGTCAATAAGTGGTTTATTGATGCAAACATTATTTAGAAATCCGTTAGCTGGACCTTTTGTTTTAGGAATTTCTTCTGGAGCAAGTTTAGGAGTTGCATTGCTTATTTTAGGTTCTTCCTTTTTTGGCGGAATTGCTTTTTTAGAATCTACCAATTGGTCCATTGCAATCGCATCGAGTTTAGGTTCTTTTTTAGTTTTATCTGCCGTAATTTTAGCGGCAAATAAAGTACGAAACACCATGTCTATTTTAATTATTGGATTGATGTTTGGAAGTTTTACGGCTGCAATTATTAGTGTTTTATCTTATTTTAGCGAAGCACAACAAATTCAACAATATGTTTTTTGGAGTTTTGGTAGTTTAGGGAATTTATCTTGGGATGAAATCTCAATTTTTATCACCATTTATTTGATTGGTTTTGCAGGAGTTTTTGCAATTATTAAACCGTTAAATAGTTTTTTATTAGGAGAGAAATACGCAAAAAGCTTAGGAATTAACATCAAACAAAGTAGAATTATTATTTTGGTAATTACTAGTTTGTTAACTGGAGTAATTACTGCATTTTCTGGTCCAATTGCTTTTATCGGATTGGCGGTTCCACATATTGCAAAATTAATTTTCACTACTTCAAATCATAAAATATTAATTCCGGCTACAGCAATTACAGGAGCAATTGTATTATTAATTTGCGATATTATTGCACAATTACCAACTCTAGAATACACGTTACCAATCAATGCAATTACGTCACTATTTGGTGCACCAGTTGTGATTTGGTTATTAATCAGAAAAAAGAAAATATACGTTTAATTGACTACTTCTAAGAAACATATCGTTTTAGAAACCAAAAATTTAACCATTGGTTATCAGCAAAAAAAAGCAAAAAAAATAATTGCTTCGAATGTGAATTTAGCCATTGAAAAAGGGAGATTTATTGCTTTATTAGGAAAAAATGGAATCGGAAAATCGACTTTATTAAGAACCATTTCTAAAGTTCAAAATCAATTATCTGGAGACGTTTTCTTAAATGATAAAAATTTAAATAAGTATAGTAATAAAGAATTAGCTACCAATTTAAGTTTGGTATTAACAGAGCGTTTACCAGAAAGTCAATTAACTGTTTTTGAATTAATTGCGCTTGGAAGACAGCCATATACAAATTGGATTGATACCTTATCAGAAAAAGATATCAAGAAAATAAATGTTGCAATTCAACTTACCGAAGTGGAACATTTAAAAGAGCATCGATTTTATGAATTGAGCGACGGACAATTACAACGCGTATTAATTGCAAGAGCTTTGGCGCAGGATACAGATGTCATCATTTTAGACGAACCAACTGCGCATTTAGATATGCATCATACATTTAAAATATTTCAGCTTTTAAAAAACCTTGTAGAAACTACTCAAAAAACAATTCTAATTTCTACGCATCAAATTAATTTAGCAATAGAAGTTGTTGATGAATTAATTATTATGAATGGTAATGAAGTAATAAGTGGTAAAACAAACGATTTAATTGAGCAAAACAAACTCGAAGATCTTTTTCCTAAAGAAATCTTACATTTTAATAAAAATTTACGTCAATTTACAATTAGCAAAAACAATTAGTTTTTCTATATTTGATGCTAACGCTTGTTAAAATATTAACTAATCAACTTACTTTATAAACTATTATTTTAATGAAAAAATTAATTCTCTCTGCTAGTATATTCGCTTTATTAGCTTCTTGTAGTTCTAGTAAGAATGCATCAAATATAGATCTTAATGTAGATTATGCTGAAAAATATGCAGCATCAATTACAGAAAAAGATTTAGCAAAACATTTATTTATTTACGCTTCAGATGAATTTGAAGGTAGAGAAACAGGAGAACCAGGACAGAAAAAATCCGCAGCTTATTTAAAGAAATTTTATGTAGATCAAGGTATTTCATCTCCATTAGGTGGTGATGATTATTTTCAAGAAATACCTGCTTCTTTTTTAAATCAAGGAAGAAGTTCTGATTTAAAGGATTCTGAAAATGTGGTTGCGTTTATTAAAGGTTCTGAAAGACCAGATGAGGTTATAATTGTTTCTGCACATTTAGATCATATTGGCATAACTGGTGGAAAAATTAACAATGGTGCTGATGATGATGGTTCTGGTACAGTTGCTGTATTAGAAATTGCAGAAGCTTTTCAAAAAGCAGTAAAAGATGGAAAAAGACCAAAACGGTCTGTATTATTTTTACATGTTACAGCTGAAGAAAAAGGACTATTAGGTTCAAGTTTTTATGTTCAAAATCCAATTTTTCCGATTGCAAATACAGTTGCAGATTTAAATATTGATATGGTTGGCAGAATTGACGACAGACATACAAACAATAGAAATTATGTCTATTTAATTGGTGCTGATAAATTAAGTACAGAATTGCATGAACTCTCTGAAGCAATGAACGCAAAATACACAAAAATTGATTTAGATTACAAATACAATGATGAAAGTGATCCAAATCGTTTTTACTATAGATCAGATCATTATAACTTTGCAAAATACAATGTACCAATTATTTTTTACTTTAATGGTACACACGCAGATTATCATAAAGATACAGATACGCCAGATAAAATTAATTACGATTTGTTACAAAATAGAGCTCGTTTAATTTTCCATACAGCTTGGGAAATTGCCAACAGAGAAAATAGATTAATTGTAGACAAACCGTAAAACAAAAAAATAATATTTTTTTAGATATTGAAAACCTCGAAATTTGAGAGGTTTTTTTATGACTTTCGTCACATTTTAATTTTATAATTAGGCTTAACTTTATGGTATTAATTTAAAACCATTGAATTATGGGATTTGTAAAATGGTATAAAGGAATACTAGAAAAATTCAAACAAAAATTACACATAACTGATTATCAAATTATGTGGATTGCTTGGCTTAAAGGTTTAATTATAGGAGGTTTGATTGTCTATTTTTATATGCTTTAATGCATGATTTTAAACAATAACTCTTTTAAAATATCTGCTTGTGGCATTCCGTTTGCGCCAACACCTTTGCTTTTTACGTCAGCTTCTCTTAACAAACCGATAATTTGAGACACTTTTCTCATTGGGTATTTTTGTGCTGCTGCTGCATAATCTCCAACAAAATAAGGATTTACTCCTAAAGCTTTAGCTACACTCATTTTATCTTTAGTTTGCAAACCATGATATTGCAACAATTGTGTAAAGAAACTATTCAACAAAGAAATTGTCATAACAATTGGATTGTTCTTTGGGTTTTCTGCAAAATAATTGATGATTCTATTTGCTTTTACAATTTGCTTCTCTCCTACTGCTTTTCGTAATTCGAAATTATTAAAATCTTTTGAAATTCCGATATTCTCTTCAATATGTTCAGGGGAAATAATAGTGCCTTGTGGCAAAATAGTAATTAACTTTTCAAGTTCATTATTAATTTTACTCAAATCAGTTCCTAAAAACTCTACCAACATTAACGCTGCTTTTGGTTCAATTTTATAATTTCGTCCGTTTAAAACTCTACGAATCCAATCAGAAACCTGATTGTCATATAATTTTTTACTCTCAAAAATAACTCCAGCTTTTTCAATTGCCTTGTACAGTTTTTTACGCTTATCTAACTTTTTGTACTTGTAATTAATCACCAAAACGGTTGTTGGTTGTATATTTTCTACATAAGAAACCAACTTCTCTATCGACCTACTTAAATCTTGCGCTTCTTTAACAATTATAACTTGCTTTTCTGCCATCATCGGATAGCGTTTTGCAGACGAAGCAATTTCTTCTATAGAAACATCTCTACCATACATTACTACTTGATTAAAGCCTTTTTCAGCTTCATCCAACACAGTAGCTTCTATTAAATTTGAAATTCTATCAATATAATACGCTTCTTCTCCCATTAAAAAATAAATGGGTTTTACGTTTCCGTTTTTAATATTGGTTACTATAGAATTTATTTCGTTCATTTTCTTATTTAAAATTTTGCCACGAATTCACTGATTAAAAACTGTTATATAAAAAAAATTAAAATAGTATTCATTATCTTTTTGCAATCCACAAACATTCGTAAATTTGTGACTGAATTAAACTACAAAACAATTCTTTTAAATTCTATAGAATCATTTTGAAAATTTACTAAAAGACAAAGTTTATTTTCAGAAACTTTTAAATAATTAATACACTGAGCAATATGTTTTGGATGAAATTCTTTCACAGACTTAACTTCTAAAATTATTTTATCAAAAACCACAAAATCAGCATAAAAATAATGTGGTAAAACTATATCTTTATAATTAACTACATATTCTTTTTCTCGTTCGAAAGAAATATTTTTGCTTTTAAATTCATATTCTATAGCATCTTTGTAAACCACTTCTAAAAATCCACCACCTAAATTATTATGAACTTCAAATAAAGTTTCAATAATATCGTAGCTTTCTTTTTTATAAATCATTTTAATTTGTGATATTCGTGGCAATAGATATGCAAAAACTCAATCTTCCAACTTATTCTTTCAAACTCAAAAGTAACGAAAAACATACGCTTATTTTTGATAATTTGAGAAAAAAATATTTTGTCTTAACTCCAGAAGAATGGGTTCGGCAACATTTTGTGCGCTTTTTAATTGAGGAGAAAAAATATCCTGTTTCGTTAATCGCTTTAGAAAAACAATTAACGATTAACAATCGTAAAAAAAGAACTGATATTTTAATCTTTAATGCGGATGGAAATCCGGATATAATTGTAGAATGTAAAGCGCCACAGGTAAAAATATCACAAGCTACTTTTGATCAAATTGCGCGCTACAACTTAAAATTAAAAGCCAATTACTTGATTGTAACAAATGGTCTAAAACACTTTTTTTGTAAAATGGATTTTAAAAATGAAACGTATGTTTTTTTAAAAGACATTCCTCATTATCATTAGCAAATTAACAAATTGTTACCAATCAAATTCACTTTTAAAACGTAAGTTTGCTGTCTTGAAAACTGCAGTTGTTATATTAAATTGGAACGGACAGAAATTGTTAGAGCAATTTTTGCCATCCGTCATAAATTTTAGTTCAGAGGAAGCGACTATTTATGTTGCAGATAATGCTTCTACAGATAATTCTATTCGTTATATCAAAGAGCATTATCCTTCTGTAAAAATTATTGAAAACGCTGTAAATAATGGTTATGCAAAAGGCTATAACGATGCCTTACAATATGTTGATGAAGATATTTATTGTTTATTAAATTCTGATATTGAAGTTACCAAAAATTGGCTAACTCCAGTTATAGATGTTTTCAAACAAGAAGATAACACAGCGATAATCCAACCAAAATTATTAGACTTTAAAGACAAAACAAAGTTTGAATATGCTGGTGCTGCTGGCGGATTTATAGATTTATTTGGATATCCATATTGCAGAGGACGCGTTTTTAATCATTTAGAAACCGACAACAAACAGTTTGACGATATTTCTGAAATATTTTGGGCTTCTGGAGCTTGTTTATTTATCCGTTCAAAAGTATATCATCAATTAGGTGGTTTTGATGAGGATTATTTTGCGCATCAAGAAGAAATTGATTTATGTTGGAGAACTCAAAATGAGGGTTTTAAAATAAAATATGTGGGTACTTCTACGGTGTATCATATTGGCGGAGCAACGTTGCAAGAAACAAACCCGCATAAAACATTTTTAAATTTTAGAAATAGTTTATTAAATGTGGTTAAAAATGTACCGAAGCAATGGTTTTTATTTGTGGTGTTTTCTCGTTTAATTTTAGACGGAATTGCAGGAATTAAGTTTATGGTTGAACTAAGACCTATACACACTTGGGCAATTATAAAAGCACATTTTAGTTTTTATAGAAACTTTAATAAATTTTTAAAAAAACGTAAAAAACTACAAAAAAAAACGGATTACAATTTACATACAAGTATTGTTTGGCAATATTTCTTTTTAAAGAGAAATAAGTTTGAGAATTTGAAGTAATATTTTTTTTATGGGTTTTTAAACAGGAGTTTTAAATGACACTTAAACTTTAAATTTGTTTTAGATACATCACGCTTTAGCGTGACACTCGAACTGACAAACTTCATCAAATTTAAACCTTTGAGTCTTTAAAAAATATCTAAACTTCCTTTTCCTTCTCTTAAAACTAAAGGTTCTAAACCTGTTAAATCAATCACAGTTGAGGCTTCATTATCTCCATAACCACCATCAATTACAACATCTACAATATCTTTCCATTTTTCATAAATCAATTCTGGGTCTGTTGTATATTCTATAACATCATCGTCATCATGAATTGAAGTTGAAACTATAGGGTTTCCTAAAGTTTCTACCAAAAGTCTTGCAATTGTATTATCTGGAACTCGAATTCCAACTGTTTTTTTCTTTTTAAAAACGTTTGGCAACGAATTACTCCCTGGCAACACAAACGTATAAGCTCCAGGCAATGCTCTTTTTAAAAGTTTATAAGTTGCTGTATCTATTTGCTTTACATAATCTGATAAATGACTTAAATCGTTACAAATGAAAGAAAAATTGGCTTTGCTTAGTTTTACGCCTTTAATTTTTGCGATTTTTTCTAATGCTTTTATATTTGTAATATCGCAACCCAAACCATAAACAGTATCTGTTGGATAAATTATCAATCCACCATTTTGTAAAATTTTTATAACTTTTTCAATCTCTTTCAGATTTGGATTTTCGTTATAAATTTTAATAAATTTTGCCATTTCACACTTATTTTACTTCTGCAATCAAAGTTAATAAAAAAACTCAATTGAAATTCAATTGAGTTTTTTTATTACGTAATGGTGTCTTTTTTAATTTTCTACCAATCTAAATCCTTCTCCATGAATATTTAAAATTTCAACATTTACATCTAATTTTAAATATTTACGCAGCTTAGCTATATACACATCCATACTTCGAGAAGTAAAGTAATTATCATCTCTCCAAATTTTTGTCAATGCTAATTCTCTTGGCATTAAATCATTTTTATGAACTGCTAACATTTTTAATAATTTACTTTCTTTAGGAGATAATTTTTGATTCTCTCCACCATCATATGATAAATGTCTTAACTTAGAATTGAAGAAAAATTTACCAATTGTAAATTCAAATTCATCCGATTCTTTATTAGAATCAGATTCTTTTCGTTGTAAGATTGCTTTTATTTTAAACAACAACACTTCAGAATCGAAAGGTTTATTTAAGTAATCGTCTGCTCCAACTTGATAACCTTTTAAGACATCTTCTTTCATTGTTTTTGCCGTTAAAAAAATAATTGGAATTTCTTTATTTGTTCCACGTATATCTGCAGCTAATGAAAAACCATCTTTACGAGGCATCATTACATCTAAAATACACAAATCAAAATCGTTGTTTTTAAATTCTATCAAACCTTCTATTCCGTCTTTTGCATGTGTAACATTATAATCGTGTAATGCTAAATAATCTTTTAAAACTGTTCCAAAATTTGGATCATCTTCTACTAATAATATTTTTTTACTTCCCATAATACTATTGATTTTTATTTTTTTTTAAATTAATGGTAATTTTACAGTAAATGTACTTCCTTTTCCTTTTTCACTATCTACAAAAACCGTTCCTTGATGTTTTTCTATGATTTCTTTTACATAAGCCAGCCCTAAACCATGCCCTTTTACATTATGAATATTTCCTTTATGCTCTCTATAAAATTTATCAAATACATATTTTTGTGCATTTTTACTCATACCAATTCCGTCATCTTTTATTTTTAAAATAAAGAATTTTGAAGTGCTTTCTGTTAATACTTCTATGTTTGGTTCTTCAATAGAATACTTTAAAGCATTTTCTAATATATTTACAACAACATTGGTTAAGTGTAAATCATTTCCTAAAACTTCTGATTGTAATGCGTGTAAATGCATTGTAATATTTCCTTTTTTATCAGTTAGCAACAAACGAACATGAGAAATAGCATCTTCGATAATATTATGCATATCAATTGCTTTTTTGTTAATATCAATTTGATTTTTCTCTAGTTTAGAAATTCGCAAAACATTTTCTACTTGTGCGTGCATTCGCTTATTTTCTTCGCGAATCATTTTTACATAACGATTCACTTTTTCGTTATCGTTTATAATCTTAGGATTTTTTATCGCATCTAAAGCCAAATTAATAGTTGCTATTGGAGTTTTAAACTCGTGGGTCATATTATTAATAAAATCAGATTTTATTTCAGAGATTTTTTTCTGCTTTATAATTTGATATAATGAGCTTGAAAACGCCACAATTATAATAAAAATAAAAAATACCGACAATAATAAAATATTAGAAATATCTGCTAAAATGTGTTCTTGTTGATTAGGAAATGTAACATATAACTTAAATTTACTATCTCCACTATCATCTACAAATAAAGGAGAACCAATACTATTTGCTTTGTTAATTGTGTAATAACCAGATTTTAAATTTGTTAAATATCCATCAGAACTATACACACCATATTTAAAATCTAAGTGAATTCCTCTTTTTATAAATTCTTTTTTTAAAGTTGCATTTAACTCTCTGTTACTTACTCTTTGGTGTATAGGAAATGAAGATTTATATACCTTAAAAGCATCTTTTATAAAAGTTTCTTCATATTCTGGGTATCTTTTTATCGTTGTAAAAACCTGAGTAGATTTGTTGTTTGAAAAATCAGAATTTGGAGAAAATTTATTTGCATTAAAGATATCTTCTCTACCTGTAATTCTTTTTAGCACTAAACTATCATTTGCTAAAAAATCAGCAGTTACTTTTAAGTTCTGTTCTAGGAAGGTTAAACTATACGCTGTTATTTGCTTGCCAGCTGTATCTATTTGTTGTAAAAAAAAATTACGTAATTCGTTGCTTGTAACTTTTTGTGGTTTTTCTAATAAGGGTTTTATTTTTCTTTCAAATTCTTTATATTCTTTTTCAGCTACTTCTTCAGAAACGCTAGTTAAAGCTATTTTAACATCATTTAAAAATTGTTTTTTTTTTGCTTCTACCGCATTGCTAATCCAATATACTTGAACCGCTACAATTCCTATTAAAGAAAAGCTCATTAAAGCTACAATAAGAACAAACATTTTTTTACCCATGCGTCAAAAATATGCGTTTCTTATATGTTATTTAACGTTTTTAACGCATATTAACAAAAATAGTGCATTTTTAAGTATTTTTTAAGAAAAACATTAAATATATAAAAATTAAAGGCACTTATTTTGTTAAATTATTATGAATTCTCATAATTTGAATCAACAATTCATCTGAAGTATTATTTGTAATGATGTAATTAGACAACAATGCTTTTTTTGCATCTTTCCATTGATTGCGAATTCTGTCTTTTACTGCTAATTCTGATGTTTTGTCTCTTTTTATAACTCGTTGTATTCTTAAGTTTTCGTCCGCTATTACAGTTATGATTTTATCACATAATACATCACTATCATTTTCAAATAAAATAGCATTTTCATATAGTACATAATCTTTGTCGTTGTTTTTTTTAACAAAAGCTCTAAAGTGTTTGTATACTTCTGGATGCACTATGGAATTTAAAACAGTCAATTTTTTTGTATTAGAAAACACTTTATCTGCAATAAAAGCTTTATTTAATTGATTGTCTTTATATGCTTCTTTTCCAAACTCTTTACAAATTTTTGCTTTAATTACTTTAGAAGTTACCATTAATTTTTTGGCTTCATCATCAGCAAAATAAACAGCAATGTTTCCGATTTGTTGAAACTCTTTTGCTACTGTAGATTTTCCACTTCCAATTCCGCCTGTTAAACCAATTATCATTTTATTTCTGAATTAAATATTCTATTTTGTTTGGGATGATTTTAACCGAAGTAACAAATTCTGGTTTTAAAACAACTCTAGGAATTAAGTAATTTAAATTATTGTTTAACGTGTTATTATAATTGCACACAACTTTAAATGAAGCAGCATTTACTTTACTAAAATTAGATAAATCAACTTGATAAAAAACTTTTACTTTTTTTGGAAATGTAGTTACAGAAACACTATCTGGTAAATTAATTACTTCGAAAGATAACTCTAGGTTTCCTTCGGTAAAACGATCTACTTTTGCAAAAATAGTGGCTTCTTTTACTCTGAATCTTATTACATCGGAAACTTCTTTAATTTGTATTACTTGCTCTACAGAATTAGATATCTCTTTTAATGTAAGTTTTTGAAGTTGTATGTTTTTTAACGTATCTATTTGTTGTTTTGGTCCTGAAACTAAAATAGAATCTGGAGTAATTACCACAGAACTTGTTAAATGATATCCTGATTTATAAGAAAAATCAAAATTTCCTTTTAACGGAATTTTCTTAGAATTTAACTGCCCTAAATCTAAATAGATGGTGTCTCGTACAATACTATTAATAATATAATTATTTGAAATTTGATTTTGAATATCAATTTTTTGATTTTCTAAAAGAAGATAAAAATTTGAATTTGATTTACGATGCAATTTCTTAGCGTCTAATTTAATTTTATTCTTTAAAATACTAATTCCAAAAAGGCGAAATCCAGAAGCTCTTACTTGAATATCTATTTCTTTTAAAGGCGTACTTTGTATTAATTTATCTTGTGGAATATTCACATATTCAACAGGAAAAGTAATTACCGCCTGATATTCTTTAGATAGCTTTGTAAGCAACCAAAAGAATAATGCAATAATTAATGCAACAAAAAAAGATTTAGGAATTGTACGTTGATTTTTTCCTTTTTGCATGTAGCTCTAAATTAATACTGCAAGCTACATAAAGCAATTTAAAAACACAACGTTACAAAGATTTATTCAATAAAAAAGAGAGCAAATTGCTCTCTTTTTTATTGAATCTTAGGTAGATTATTTTTTTACAGGAGTATTTAACTTATTGGTTAACTCCATTGAAATTGCAGCACGTTCAAATTTTATTTTTCCTGCACCAGTTTCTATAGTTACAGTATTATCATTTTCGTTTAGCTCAACAATTTTACCATGAATACCACTACTTGTAATAACTCTAGTTCCTTTCTTAATCTCTGCTTGAAACTTTTTCTCTTTCTTTTGTTTTGTCATTTGTGGTCTAATCATAAAAAAATAAATAACCACTATAATTGCCAAAAAGGGCAACATATTTCCAAAACCTCCAGCACTTGCTTGTAAAATTATCATTCGATTATTTTTTCTTATTTACGATTCCTTTAATTTTTAAAATTTCTCTTCCAACAGCTGTATTTGTAAATAATGTTACATCTTTTACTTGTCTTCCACCGCCTTTACCAGAAGTATTAAATCTTACTTTTATTTCTGTAGATTCTCCTGGTGCAATTGGTTTGTCTTTTGGCCAAGTTGGTACAGTACATCCACAGGTAGTTTTTGCGTCAGTAATAATTAAAGGAGATTTACCAGAATTGGTAACTATAAAAGTGGTTTCTATAATCGCTCCGTCTGTTACAGTTCCAAAATCATACTCTTTTTTATCCAATGTAATAACTGGCGCTCCTTTACTGATGTCTAAATCTCTTTGTTTAGCTTCTGCTAATTTAGATTTATCTACTTTTGCTGATGCATTACCACCAGAACAAGCTGTTAAGATTCCTAATGAAACAGCTAAACTAAAAATAATTATTTTTTTCATGATTTAAAAGTTTTTTGTAAAAATACTAAATTATAATAATCCTCTACCTATTTTATCAAGTCTTTTATTTTCTGAATACTCTCTAGACAATTTATCTAAAACTCCGTTGATAAAATAACCGCTTTTGTTGGTTGAATAATCTTTTGATATCTCTATATACTCATTAATTGTAACTCGAACTGGAATTGAAGGGAATTTTAAAAACTCGCAAATTGCCATTTTAATTAAAATCATATCAATATCAGCAATTCTGTCTGCTTCCCAGTTAGGTGTTTTATTACTAATATCTTCTTCAAATTTAGTGTGATTTAAAATCACTTTTCTAAACAATTCTAAAACAAATTTTTCATCATCATCATCTTTATAAATGTTGCCAATCAACAACGATTTATTATCTTTTACTTTGCTTATTGTTCTTAAAACCCAGGTGTTTACAAAAGGAATATCATCTAACCAACTAATGGTTTGGTCTTCATAATATTCTGCTAATTTATCATCTGGAGCAATAATTTCTGTAAAGAAAGCTTGAACGAAATTCTTATCGTTCTTAAAAGAATCCTCACTAGAATTCATGTATTTATTAAATAATTCACTTGCTTGTAATTTCTGCCAAATTATATTTACATATTCATCATCATTTTCCCAATTAGATAAATTATTATTAGAAATATATTCAGAAACAGAAGTACTATTCGCAATTGTAACAATTACTTTATTATCTATAAATTTAGTGTTTGGTAATAAGTCTTCTTTAGTTGCAAGGTGTTTCTTTTTAGAGATTTCAATTTTTTTAATTGCTAGTTTCTGAACCTCTACTAGCAATTGCAATTGCAAAACGTACAAGTCTAGCAATTTTTGAATGCTATGCTTTAAGAATTTTTCTTCTTTTACTAAATCATCAGCTTTTGAAGTTATCATTGCATAAACCGATTGCATTACTTTGACTCTAATATGTCTTCTATTAATCATTCTAAAGAACTTATTTAAAAAAAAGAGCGGTAGAAAATTCTAACGCTCTGCAAAAATATACTTTTTATTGAAATCTACTACTTGTTTTTTTCATTTTTACGAGCATCAATTCTAGCTTGAGCAATATTAACTGCTGCTCTGTGTGTTGTAATGTTTTCTTTCTCTGAAAGATTAAAAATATCTAAAGTTGTATTATAAATATTTTCGGTTTTTCTTACGATTTCATCTTTACCATAACCTTCTAATTCAGCATATACATTAATAATTCCACCAGCATTTATTAAAAAATCTGGAGCATAAACAATTCCTTTTTCTTTTAACAATCTTCCGTGTTTTATTTCATCAGCTAATTGATTATTTGCTGCACCAGCAATCACTTTTGCTTGTAATTGATTAATTGTAGCATCATTAATTGTAGCTCCTAATGCACAAGGAGCATAAATATCTACATCTAGTCCATAAATATCATTTCCTAAAACAACATTTGCACCGTATCTTTTACTCAACTCCTCTAATCTAGTTTCATTAATATCATTTATTACAACTTTAGCACCTTCATCTGTTATATGTTTTACCAATGTTTCTCCAACATGACCAACACCTTGCACTAAAATTTTCTTTCCTTCTAAATTATCTGTTCCAAATTGATATTTAGCGGCAGCTTTCATTCCCATATAAACACCATAAGCAGTAATTGGCGATGGATTTCCAGCTCCTCCTTTACTTTCAGAAATTCCTGTAACGTGTGGAGTTACTTCTCTGATAACATCCATATCGCTAGTTTCCATTCCAACATCTTCTGCTGTAATATATTTTCCACTTAAAGAATCAACAAACTGACCAAAACGACGCATTAAAGCATCATTTTTTTGTGTTTTTGCATCTCCAATAATTACAGCTTTTCCTCCACCAAGATTTAATCCTGTTATTGCAGCTTTAAAAGTCATTCCACGAGACAAACGCAAAACATCATTTAATGCATGCCATTCACTTTGATAAGCCCACATTCTTGTTCCTCCTAAAGCAGGACCTAAAACCGTATTATGAATACCAATTATTGCTTTTAAACCTGTATCTTCGTCGTTGCAAAAAACGATTTGCTCATGACCATCAAAAGAAAATTGACCAAAGACTGGATCATTTTTTAATTCTTTTGGGTCTACTATTTTTGTTATCATTATGTTGTTTTTACAATTGAAATTTAATATTTCTTAAAATTTATGCCGCAAAAATAAGTTTTTAGCAAATCAAATCAAAAAAAACTATGTTTAATTATGACATTCTTAAGAAAAGTGTCATTTGTCAACAGAGATAATAAGTAAAAAACAGCACAATACTATTTGTAAATGAAAGCATTACAGTACTTAAATAAATACTTTTTAAAATATAAATACCGTTTATTAATTGGTATTATCATTACCATATTGTCTAAAATTTTATCTTTAAGAATCCCGAGGTTTATTGGAGGTTCTTTTAACATTGTTGATGAATATAGAAAAGGAATAATTTCTAATACCGATGATGTAAAACACCAACTTTTAATTAATATTTTATTGATTATTGGTGTAACATTGGTTGCTGGTTTTTTAACTTTTATAATGCGTCAAACAATCATTGTTACATCTCGCTTAATAGAGTTTGATTTAAAAAACGAAATCTACCAACAATATCAAAAATTATCTATCAATTTCTATAAAAAGAATAGAACTGGAGATTTAATGAATAGAATTAGTGAAGATGTGTCTAAAGTTAGAATGTACTTTGGCCCTGCAATTATGTACAGCATGAACATGATTGTTCTGTTTGTTGTTGGGTTTTATCAAATGTTTAGTATTGACGCTAAACTTACAATGTACACATTAATCCCGTTTCCTATTTTATCCATTTCAATTTTTGTTCTAAGTAAGGTTATTAACGAAAAAAGCACTATTGTGCAGCAATACTTATCTAAATTAACAACGTTTAATCAAGAATTTTTCTCGGGAATAAATGTGGTAAAATCGTACGGAATTGAAAAATCTATCATTCAAAATTTTGATACGTTAGCAAATGATAGTAAAGAAAAAAATATTGACTTATATAAAGTACAAGCCATCTTTTTTCCACTAATGATACTGTTAATTGGAATAAGTAATTTACTGGTAATTTATATTGGAGGTAAACAATATATAGCTGGTGAAGTTCCTATTGGAGTGATTGCCGAATTTATTTTGTACGTAAATATTTTAACTTGGCCGGTTGCAATTGTTGGTTGGGTTACTTCTATGGTACAACAAGCAGAAGCTTCTCAACAAAGAATTAATGAATTTTTAGAACAAGTTCCAGAAATAAAAAACACTGCAAAGAATCATACACAAGTAGAAGGTTCTATAACTTTTAAAAATGTGAGTTTAACTTATGATGACACTAATATTATAGCTTTAAAAAACATTAGTTTTGAAGTAAATAAAGGCGAAACAATTGCCGTTTTAGGAAAAACTGGATCAGGGAAATCATCAATTATTAATCTAATTTCTAGATTATACGATGCTTCTGAAGGAACTGTTTTGATTGATAATACACCAATTAAAGAATTAAACTTAACAGATTTAAGAAATCAAATTGGTTTTGTACCACAAGACCCTTTTTTGTTTTCAGATACTATTGAAAACAATATTAAGTTTGGTAAAGAAGATGCCACAAAAGAAGAAATTATTTTAGCTGCAAAAAGTGCTGTTATTCACGATAATATAATTGAGTTTAAAGACAAATACAATACTATTTTAGGGGAAAGAGGCATCACTCTTTCTGGTGGGCAAAAACAGCGTTTAAGTATTGCTAGAGCGGTAATTAAGAATCCTAAAATATTGATTTTTGATGATTGTTTATCTGCTGTAGATACAGAAACTGAAGAAAAAATACTTTCAAACCTAGAAAAAGTTTCAAAAACAAAAACAACTTTTATTATTAGCCACAGAGTTTCATCGGCTAAAAATGCAGATAAAATTATTGTATTAGACGAAGGCAAAATAATTCAACAAGGCACTCATAATCAACTAATAACCACAAAGGGTTACTACAAAGAAATGTACGAACAACAATTTTTAGAAAAAGAAAATTAAGGTTTCATTAGAAAAAGTAAAATATTTTTTTAGATTTGTTTAATAAAAAATAAACAAAATTTAATTTTATTAATAAATTATTATGGCTGAGAGAGTAGAACAAGAAGAGATTTTTTCTCAAGTTTTAAGAGCAGGGAGAAGAACGTACTTTTTTGATGTAAGATCAACAAAAGCAGATGATTATTACTTGACAATTACTGAGAGCAAAAAATTTACGCATGATGATGGTTCTTTTCATTATCAAAAGCATAAGATTTATTTGTACAAAGAAGATTTTGAGGAATTTAATGATATGTTAAAAGCCGCAACAGATTATATTGTTGCAGAAAAAGGACAAGAAGTAATTAGCGAAAGGCACCAAAAAGATTACAAAAAAGAAGAAATTATTTCAGGTTCTAATTCAGAACCAGAGGCAACAACTACAGAAAGTTTTACAGATGTTTCTTTTGATGACATCTAAAATTCAAATAATTCTCACAAAAAACGTCCTCTAAATAGAGGACATTTTTATTTATAACACTTTTAACATTATGTTACTTTTTGCAACGGTTTCTTCCCATTCTTTTTCTGGATTAGATTCTTTTGTGATTCCGCCGCCAACATAAATTTCTGCATTATTATTTTTAACCTCCATACAACGAAGGTTTACAAACAAATGAGAATCTTTATTTGTGTTGCTATTTAATTCACCTAAAAAACCTGTATAATAAAAACGATTGTAATTTTCATTCTCTAAAATAAATTGCTTTGCTTTTTCTTTTGGCATTCCGCAAACGGCTGGTGTTGGATGCAATAAATGCACCAAATCAAACAATTTATCTTTAGTTAAATCTCCTTTTATTTCGGTTTTTAAATGCAGTAATGAACCTGCTTTTACAGTTTCAGTTTTTAATTGTTTTAAGTTTGTTGAAAAAGCCGAGAGCTTATTTAAAATATAATCTGTAACAATTTGTTGCTCTTCAATTTCTTTAGAATTCCAACTTACTTTTTCATCCTTTTTATATACTTGCGTTCCGGCTAAAGACATCGTTGAAAAGCTGTTATTTTTAACTTCTAATAAGGTTTCTGGTGTTGCTCCAAACCACAATCCAACTTGCGGATGAAACCAAACATACACAAATGCATTTGGATATAACTGCAATAATCTGTTGTAAATTACCTCTACTTCTACTCCGTTTAAAGCAACAATTTCTTTTCTAGAAATAACCACTTTTTTAAATTCATTATTCTGAATTGCATCAATTGCTTTTTGCACAATTTTAATATGAGTTGATTTTGATGTATCGTTATAATATAATTTCTCTTTAAAATTAAATTGCTGTTTTGTAAATGAATCCTTTATATATTCTGATGCTTGCAACGGAAAAAAAATCGTTTTTTCGGAAGTATTAAAAGGCGAAAAAACAAAACCAGATTGTGTAAAATCTGAAGTAATTGTATGTAAAGTTGCATCTTTCTGAAAAACCCCAAAAATGTTGGCGTCATTTGGTTTATTGTACACGGCAAATGGCAATTCGCTTTTATATGCTTCTTTTATTTTATCTAAAAGTAAATTCAATTTATTTGTTTTAAGATTTCTTGTTTTATCAGCTCAAAATGAGACCAAACTAGTCCATGACCAGCATTTGGAATTGTTATTAATTTAAATTGCTTGGCAGAAAACTCTTTCTCTAAAAATAATGAATTCTCGTAAAAAACAATTCCGTCATTGTTTCCATGAATGCTTATAATTTTTGACGGGTTTATTTTCCAATTATTTTCAAATTTTTGTAATTCAGATTTGTGATTCATTTTTTCTTCTGATGCAGATTTCCATATTGCAGGAACCAACCATCGCGTTGCTTTCCATTTGTAAAAATTCAACATCCAAGGTATTGGCTCTACTTTACTATACACAGCCGGAGCGAGTAATATTATTTTTTTATATTTTTCTTTTAACGCTAAAGCAATTGGTCCGCCATAAGAATAACCCACAACAATAGTTTTGTTTTTATCTAGATTTTTAAGAATGTCATTTAACACTTCAACTTCAAAAGATATCGATTTTTGAACCGTATTTTTATCTTTATAATTATACCCAATTCTATCATACGAAATCATATTTGCTTTTGTATTTAGCAAAGAATCTGATAAATATTTTTTAAAATCTAACAAAGAACCTGGAGCTCCGTGCACAAATACGAGAGTTGTTTTAGAAGTGTCAATTTCTTTTTGCATCGATACAACTCTGTACTCAAAACCTTTATATGTATTTGTTGTTAATATGGGTTTATGAAAGCTTTCTGTAAATTTATCAATAACTTCTTCATTAGATTTTGGTGAAGAAAAATTGACAAATAAGAAGTAAAAAACAAGTACTAAAACAACTAAAACTGCGCTTGCAATTTTTAAAAATTTTTTTAATCGTATCATACAATTATTTCTTCTCTAAAATAATATTAGTGAGTTTGCAAAGAGAAACAAGTTCATTGTTTTCATTAACAATTCTTATTTCCCACAAATGTGTTGTTCTTCCTTTGTGAATCATTTTTGCAGTTGCAGTTACAACTCCTTCTTTTACACTTTTTAAATGATTTGCGCTTATTTCTATCCCTTTAACAAGGTATTTATTTGTGTCAACAAAGTAAGCAGAAGCAGAGCTACCAACACTTTCTGCCAATGCTACGGACGCTCCGCCATGTAAAATTCCATAAGGTTGATGTACTTTAGAATTTACGGGCATTGTTGCAACTAAATAATCATCACCAATATCTGTAAAACGAATTGCTAAAGTTTCCATCAATGTGTTTTTACACATTTTATTAAAACTTTTTAATATTGCTTCTTTATCTAACATTCTGATGTATTTAATGGTAAAAATACATATAATTTATTGTATTTTTGTGCAGTTATTACAAGATAATTTGAATGTATAAAATACGTATAATATTAGATACCAAAAAAGACGTAATTAGAACAATTACCGTTAACAACACTATTAATTTAGAGGAATTACATTTTTTAATAGCAAAATCTTTTGGGTTTAATGGCCAAGAAATGGCTTCTTTTTACAGAACCGATGACGAATGGAATCAAGGTGAAGAAATTCCGTTGTTTAACATGTCAGAATTTGGTAACGAAGTTTCTATGAGTACTTGTCTTTTAAATGAAACCTTGCCAAAAGTAGAAGATAAATTGATTTATGTATATGATTTCTTTAGCATGTGGACTTTCTACGTAGAAGTTATAGCAATAGCTAAAAAAGTAATAGACGGAACTAAAATTATTATGTCTGTTGGAGAAATTCCAGATGAAGCTCCAGAAAAAGAATTTGTTGCAGAAAAAAATGAAGATGAGTTTTCTGATGATGATTTTGATTCTTTTGAAGATTACGATTTTGATAATTATTAATTTCAAATTTCCTTCCTATTAAATTTCTATAAAAAGCTAGTAACATTTCCGTAACTTGTTCGTCGAATAACCATAATCGACTAAAACAATTTCTTTGGAAACAATCTTATCTCTTAAAAACTTAGACAAAAAATACGGTTCCGTTCACGCAGTAAACAACTTAACTTTTGACATACAAAAGGGAAATGTGTACGGTATTTTAGGACCAAACGGAAGTGGAAAATCTACCACTTTAGGAATCATTTTAAATGTTGTTAACAGAACTTCTGGTGAATTTAGCTGGTTTAATGGCGGCTTATCAACTCATGAAGCATTAAAGAAAGTTGGAGCCATTATTGAGCGACCAAACTTTTATCCATACATGACAGCAACTCAAAATTTAAAATTGATTTGTAAAATTAAAGGTGTCTCCTTTGATAAAATTGACGAAAAATTAAAAACTGTAAACCTTTACGAACGTAGAAACAGTAAGTTTAAAACGTTTTCTTTAGGAATGAAACAACGTTTAGCAATTGCTTCTGCATTATTAAACAATCCAGAAATTTTAATTTTAGACGAACCTACAAATGGATTAGACCCTCAAGGAATTCATGAAATTAGACAAATTATTAAAGATATTGCTAAAAACGGAACAACCATTTTATTGGCTTCTCACTTATTAGATGAAGTAGAAAAAGTGTGTAGTCATGTTGTTGTTATTAGAAAAGGAATTAAATTATACTCTGGTAGAGTTGATAAAATGACATCCTCAAATGGTTTATTTGAACTTAAAGTTGAAAGTAAGGAAGAACAACTCATCGAGTTGTTAGAAAATCATGCTTCAATAAATACCGTAAAAAAAGAAGACGAAATCATCATTGCAACTTTAAATGATAAAATGACGGCTTCAGAAATGAACACTTATTTATTTAGCAAAGGAATTACTTTATCGCATTTGCTAAAACGCAAACCAAGTTTAGAGCAACAATTTTTATCGTTAACAAACAACAATTAATCAACTGAATTTCAGTTCGAAATGTCATCTCGAGCGGAGTCGAGAGGCGAGAACAAATTCATAAAAATATAACACATCATGTTTAGATTACTAAATATAGAATTTCATAAATTAAAACACAATAAAGCAAGTAAAGTATTGTCAATCATTTACTTTGGTTTATTAACTTCTATTGCATTAATAGCAGCTATTAAATTTGATATTGGTCCCATAAAGTTTCATTTAGCAGATCAAGGAATTTTTAATTTTCCCTATATCTGGCATTTCAACACCTATATGGCATCAATATTCAAATTCTTTTTATTGCTGGTAATCGTGTCTATGATGGCAAATGAATATAGCAACAAAACGTTAAAACAAAATTTGATTGATGGATTAAGTAAAAAAGAATTTATCCTTTCAAAATTTTATACAGTAATTGTTTTTGCTTTAATTTCTACTGTTTTTGTTTTTATTACTTCATTTATTTTAGGACTTTTTTATTCTGATTATAATGAATTGGCAATCATATTTTCAGATTTAGAATATTTGTTAGCATTTTTCATCAAATTGGTTGGTTTTTTCTCCTTCGGATTATTCTTTGGAATCTTAATAAAAAGGTCTGCCTTTGCTGTTGGAGCGATGGTGGTTTGGCTGATTGCAGAAAGTATGTTTAAAGGCTATTTATTCTATTCTTTTAGAAATGATGATAGTACATTTGAACATGTAAATAGTGTTATGCGGTTTTTACCACTAGAAGCAATGTCTAATTTGATTAAAGAACCTTTCACTAGACTTGGAGCTGTAAAATCTGTCGCAAATCAAATAGGAGAACAAATAACCAAAGATTTCTCTGTACAATTTACTGACATAATTATAGTTTCTGTTTGGACTGCAATCTTTATCTACTTGTCATATGCATTATTAAAAAAGAGAGATTTATAATACTTTTCTATTATATTTGACGTTCGTATAAAAAATCGTTAAATGAGGAAATTATTAGGTGTATTTATTTTTCTATTTACCATAACTACTTACGGACAAAAAGAAGCTAATTTCTGGTATTTTGGTCATAAAGCTGGTTTAGATTTCTCAACAACTCCACCAACTGCAATAACAGGAGAGTTAGATACTTTTGAAGGAGCTTCTACCATTTCTGACAAACAAGGAAATTTACTTTTTTACTCTGATGGCACTAACGTTTGGAGTAAAAATAATCAATTAATGAGATACTCGAATGGGAGTCCTGCCAATGATCTATTAGGAAATCCTTCAAGTACGCAATCTGCTTTAGTAATACCTAAGCCAAGTAGCTCTACTATTTATTATTTATTCACAGTAGGCACCAATAGAAATCGCGGTTTAAATTATTACACCATTGATGTATCAAAAAACAATGGTTTGGGTGAAATTATTGACGGACCAGTAGATTTATCTGGTACTGCTTCTAATACTTGGTCAGAAAAGGTTACAGCAGTTGAAGGAAAAGATTGTGATACCTTTTGGGTAATTTCTACTGATATAAATAATTTTTATTCCTATAAAGTTGATAAGAATGGTGTAATAAAAACGCCTGTAACATCAAGTTTTGGTCAAACTATTAATACTACAAGAGGAACTTTAAAAATTTCTCCTGACGGAAAATATGTAGTACTAGCAAACCAAATGGATAATACATATTTATTCAATTTTAATTCATTAGACGGAAGCATAAGTAATTCAATGAATTTAAATGTTGGTAGCGAAGGATATGGAGTTGAGTTCTCTCAAACGAGCACAATGCTTTATGTTTCTACTGGAGAGCATAGCCAGAACGTCTCCCAAGCCGCTAGAGCTCAAGCTTATATATATCAATTTAATTTAAATTATTCTACTATTTTAGATATTAATAACTCTAGACAAACCATTTCTTCTGAAGTAGGTTTTAGAGGCGCACTACAACTAGGTATTGACGGAAAAATATATTATGCAAGAAGTAGAGAATCTTATTTAGGAATCATCAATTTTCCTGATAAAATTGGTGCAGATTCTCAATATATACAAGATGGAATTTTACTTGCAGGTTCTTCAACTTCCTCAGAAGGATTACCACCATTTATACAGTCGTTCTTTTCGCCTATAAAAATATTGGATAGCGAAACGAAAACTATCAATTTAACAATTGGAACACAACAAGTTTGTATTGGAGATTCATTTAGTTTCGAACCTGAGTTAAATGGTATTTCTGGTTCAACCTACAAATGGACAAAAACTGGAGACCCAACTGTAAATATTTCCACCAGAAAAATTACTATTGACGATACTAATTACGGATCTGGAACCTATAATTTAGAAATGATTATAAATGACAGTTGTAGTAGAATAAAAAAATACAATGGTTCAGTTGAAGTTTTATTTGTTCCTAAACCAACCATTACATCTGTTCCTGTTTACGAACAATGTGATATTGACTCGAATCCAATAGACGGAATTGCCACGTTTAATTTGCAATCTAAAGAAGCTGAGTTAACAAATAATGTTGCTGGAATTTCAGTTGCTTTTTATGAAACTACGGATGTGAATTTCACCTCACCAATCACCAATAAATTGGGATACAGAAACAAGACTTCTACAAATAACACTGGAAATTATAAATTAGTGGTACGGTTAACAAATGAC
Source organism: uncultured Flavobacteriaceae bacterium (assembly GCA_963974245.1). Lineage (GTDB taxonomy): Bacteria > Bacteroidota > Bacteroidia > Flavobacteriales > Flavobacteriaceae > Polaribacter. Next base: position 170,703 of record CAXBBY010000003.1, read on the forward strand.
AGTTCTGGTTGTTATGATGATGGTGAATTAGAATTAAAAGTAAATGCCACAACTTTAAATACTTATCCAGATTTATATTTGTGCGAAAAAGATTTAAGCTCTGTTTTTCCAGATTCAAGAAATAGCGTTGGCTTAGGCAATGCTGTTTATGATTTTGATATCAAAACAGCTGATATCATTGCAAATTCTGGTGGCGCATTTTCTCTAGCAACACATTCTTTTGAATATTACAGAACTGCAAACGATGCTTCTCTGCAAACCAATCAAATTACAGCACCTTTTAATGATGATATTTTTACAAATAATTCTGATGTTTTTGTTCGTATTTCTATCAAAGGAACTAATGCTTGTTCTGGAATTGGTCAGTTCAAAATTTTTGTAAATAAGCGTCCAGTTCCGCAAGGAAATCTATTTCCAATGTATTTATGTGTAAATAATCCAATTGACAATCCACAACAAATAACAATTGATTTAGATGGAAACACAGGAAATCCATCTGACACGTATCAATGGTTTTTAAACGGAAACTTAATTACTGGAGCAACCAATGCAATTTACAAAGCAAATGTGCAAGGAACCTATAAAGTAGAAGCGTATAGAGCATATGCAAATGATATTACAGATGCAACAGATGATTCTTCGTGTACTGGTTACAATACGTTTACAGTTATCGAATCTAACAAAGCATTGATTGTTTCAACAAAACTAATTGATGATCAAGACAATCCTGATGCAAACATATTAACAATTACTGTTTCTGGAATAGGAGAATACGAATATTCTTTAAATAGTACTAGTCTAGCAGATTTTACAAAAGGAACTGATAATTTAACCTTTACTTATAATGATGTAAAACCTGGTATAAATACGGTTTATATTCGTGATATTAATGGTTGTGGAATTGTGAGCAGTCAAAAATTATCTTTCTTGTTTTTTCAACGACATTTTTCTCCAAATAATGATGGCGTTTACGATACTTGGAAGATTTTAGGAACCAACAATACTTTTTACAAATCTGCCAGAGTAGAAATTTTTGATCGCTATGGAAAAGTGGTTGCACTTATTACTGATAAAAATGGAAATGGTTGGGACGGAACCTACAACGGAAGTAAATTACCTTCTAATGATTATTGGTTCAATGCCGTTTTAGAAGATATTAACGGAAATATTAGAAAAGAAACTGGGCATTTTAGTTTGCTTAGAAAATAAGGGTCAGAATATCATTTGAATTTATTGCCACGAATTCACGGTTTTTATTTTTATGAATTAAAAAGCAACGATTTTTCTAATTCCGTAAAATATTCCACAACTAATGATAACAAAATTTGTGAATTCGTAGCAAAACCAAATATCAAATCTTTTTTTATCCAAATAAAAGTTTCCTCTCAAAATAAGTACAACTTCTTTTAAATTCCGTTTCTTAATTGGTATTTTTGTCTTTATGGATTTTCAATTACATTCTAAATTTAAACCAACAGGAGATCAACCAGAAGCCATCAAACAATTGACTGAAGGTCTTGTTGAAGGAGAAAAATATCAAACTTTATTGGGTGTTACAGGTTCTGGAAAAACGTTTACCGTTGCAAATGTTGTAGAGAAAATCAATCGACCAACCTTGGTGTTGGCACATAACAAAACCTTGGCAGCACAATTGTATTCTGAGTTCAAACAATTTTTTCCAGAAAACGCTGTAGAATATTTTGTTTCGTATTACGATTATTACCAACCAGAAGCATACATTCCTGTAACTGGAACCTATATTGAAAAAGATTTATCAATTAACGATGACATAGAAAGACTTAGAATTAGCACCTCTTCTTCCCTACTTTCTGGGCGAAGAGATGTAATCGTTGTTGCTTCTGTTTCTTGTTTATACGGAATCGGAAATCCGGTAGAATTTAAAAAGAATGTGATTCCGATTGAAACTGGACAACAAATTTCTAGAACAAAATTTTTACATCAACTAGTAACCAGTTTGTATTCTAGAACCGAATTTGAAATAAAAAGCGGAACGTTTAAAGTAAAAGGCGATGTCATTACCATTTATCCTTCTTACGGAGATAACGGGTATAGAATTCATTTTTTTGGTGATGAAATTGAAGAAATAGAATCTTTTGAAATTGAAAGCAATAAAGTCTTAGAAAAATTTCAGGAACTCACCATTTATCCTGCAAACCTATTTGTAACATCTCTAGATATCTTGCAAAATGCCATCCACATGATTCAAGAGGATATGGTAAAGCAAGTCGATTACTTCAAAGAAATAGGCAAACATTTAGAAGCAAAACGCTTAAAAGAACGTACAGAGTTCGATTTAGAAATGATTCGTGAATTAGGCTATTGCTCTGGAATCGAAAATTATTCTCGCTATTTAGACGGACGAGAAGCAGGAACAAGACCTTTCTGTTTGTTAGATTATTTTCCTGATGATTATTTAATGATTATCGACGAAAGTCACGTAACCATTCCGCAAACACACGCAATGTATGGAGGTGATAGAAGTAGAAAAGAAAATTTAGTAGAACATGGATTTCGACTAACAGCAGCAATGGACAATCGTCCTTTAAAATTTGAAGAATTAGAAGACATTCAGAATCAAGTAATTTATGTAAGTGCAACGCCAGCAGATTACGAATTGCAAAAAACAGAAGGAATTTTTGTAGAGCAAGTGATTCGTCCAACCGGATTGTTAGATCCTGTTATTGAAGTACGTCCGAGTTTAAATCAGATTGATGATTTAATAGAAGAAATTCAAATTAGAGTAGAAAAAAACGAACGAACGTTAGTAACAACATTGACCAAAAGAATGGCAGAAGAATTGGCAAAATACTTAACTCGCATACAAGTTCGCTGTCGATATATTCATTCTGATGTTGATACTTTAGAACGTGTAGAAATTATGCAAGATTTGCGTAAAGGCTTGTTTGATGTTTTGATTGGCGTAAATTTATTACGTGAAGGATTAGATTTACCAGAAGTTTCTTTAGTTGCTATTTTAGATGCGGATAAAGAAGGTTTTTTACGTTCGCACAGATCGTTGACACAAACCATTGGTAGAGCCGCAAGAAACGTAAACGGATTGGCAATTTTGTACGCAGATAAAATGACCAACAGCATGCAAAAAACCATTGATGAAACCAATAGAAGAAGAGAAAAACAAATTGAATACAATACAGAAAACAATATTACACCAACACAAATTACCAAAGCAATAGACAACTCGTTGACTAAAAGCGCAGTTTCTTCTTTTCATTATGATAATGCTATAAACAAAGCTGCAGAAGCAGATTTAGAATACTTACCAAAACCAGAAATTGAAAAACGAATCAGAGAAACTCGTAAAAACATGGAATTGGCAGCAAAAGCTTTGGACTTTTTAACAGCTGCACAATTTAGAGATGAAATTGAGGTTTTGAAAAGGCATTTGTAATTTTTTTAATATATTTGATTTGTTATGAAAAAATCTATCCCTTTAGTTTTTCTTTTGTTGTTTATTTTTAGTTGTGGCACAAGTAATTACAAAATCACAAATCGTTTTAAAGGTAATTACAAAATTGATACTCTTGGAATTCATGGACGTAATTTAAAAACTAACGGATATTACTACTACGAAGAAAAGATTCACAAGGCTAATTTTCATAAACCTATTAGTATCAAAGGTGATTTTATTTATGCTGTTCGTCCAATTTTATTAGATTCAGTTGGTAACTTCTCTATTTCAGATCGTTTTATTGGTATGTATAATAGTATTTATACTAATAAAAGAAATAACAACTACGCTTCTTCAAAAAAAAATTTAGAAGAAAGTTTAAAAAAAGATTACAAGCTGCCCACAACAGGTTCTTTTAGTATAAAAAATAATAAAATTAGAATTCAATATTATTTAAATGGACCTGAAAGTTCTAAAAGCAAACAATCTTTTAGAGAATATACAGGCATCGTATTAAATGATAGTACTTTTGTTTTAACTGAATATTTAGATTTTAGATTTAAAAAAATTACAATGCTACACAGAACTTATCACTTTCAAAAATTTAATTAATATGAAAAAAAATTTCCCTAATATTTTTAAAACAAAACCATGAAAAAAAAATTTACTCTGATAATCCTATTAGTTGGATTAAACACTATTGCACAAGCTAAATTTGAAAAAGGATATTTTATCAAAAATAACGGAGATAAAGTCGAATGCCTTATTAAAAATAAAGGGTGGGTTAATACTCCTCAAATTTTTGAATATAGAATATCAAACAGTTCTTTAACTCAAACAGGTTTAATAAAAAACATAAAAGAATTTGGGTTTAAGGACATCGCTAAGTTTAAACGTTTTGAAACCAAAATAGACAGATCTAGTCGTAAATACAATTCTCTTGACAAAAGTAGATTGTCAAATTTCAAAAAAGAAACGATATTTCTTGAAGTAATTATTGAAAGTGATATTCAATTTTTACAATATCAAAAGGATGGTCTAATACGTTTTTTTTATATCAAAGAAAATGAGAGTATTAAACCTTTAGAGTATAAATTATATAACAATAGTGGTAGGGTTTTAAAGAATATAAATTATATTAAGCAACTAAGAGATAATTTTTTTATTAGCAATTATAATTTCACAGAGCTAACTTATACAAAAAAAGATTTGTCTAAATTTTTTGTTAAATATTTAGAGATAAACAAGTTAGAGTACAAAAAATATTCCAAAGAAAAAAATTATAAAGCCACCTATAATTTAAAATTAAAAGTTAAAAATAGTTTTGTCAGTTTAATTTATGCAAATGACAAAATAAGTCCTGGAGTAAAATTAGATAGTGAAAATCAATTTAAATTTGGGTTTGAGTTTGAGATGATACTTCCAATTAATAACAATAAATGGGGTGTATTTATTGAACCTACCTATCAATCCTTTAATTCTTACAAAGAGATTAAAGCTAATGATGCAATAAATAATACTTACAAACCAACCACTGTTTATAAATCAATTGAAATCCCAATTGGAGTACGACATTATTTATTTTTAAATAAAAAATCTAAAATTTTTATAAATGCGGGCTTAGTTGCAGATATTACATTTTCATCATCGACAGATATTAAGCGCTTTAACTATGGTTTTCTTGTAGGAAACCCTATTGATCCATCTCAACGTAATTACTCTTTAACTATTTATAATTCTACTAACTTCTTTTTAGGTTTTGGTTATAGCTACTCAAAATTTAACATTGAATTTAGACTAAACTCAGATAGGGCTATAGCATATAGCCAAGGGACAATCTTGTCATACAACTCATATAGCACAATTATTAGTTATTCCCTTTTTTAAAATGATATATATTACTTAATTCAATTCTTAAATAATATTTTTAATACGTTTTTATAAATAAGTTAACGTTTATTAAAATCATAAAAAAAATAAAAATGGGAAGAGATACCCAAAAACATTTTTATATTTCATCAAACAAATTCAATATCTTTGCTTTTTCTAAAAAGATAAAATGCAACAAAGAATACCTAATTACATTAAATACCTATTTGTAAATATACTCTCTGTTACTATATTTTCGTTACTTTTTAGAGTTCTTTTCTATTTCTTTTTTGTACAATTAAATTCGGCAACGACTTCAGAAATACAACAAGCTTTTACTTTGGGAATTCGTTTTGATATCAAGTTGGCAACATTAGTGGTTTTTCCGATTGCGATCTTATTGTTTATTGTAAATCAACGTTTTTTTAAGTATAATATTTATAAAAAAATTAGCCTTCTTTATTTTACTACTTTCTACTTAATACTCACATTATTTTATTTAGTAGATTTTGGTTATTACGATTACTTAAACGTTCGTTTAGATTCAGCTTCATTACGTTTTTTAAGTGAATTAAAATTATCAACCCAAGTATTGTTTGAAAGTTATCCTGTATTCAAAGGTTTAATTGGATTGTTGATTTTAGGAGTTATCATTTACAAATTTAACTTGTTTATCTATAAAAAATTTACTATTTCTACTATTCCTATTTCTAAAAAGAAAAAAGCTTTTTTTATTATCATTCCGTTTTTCATTTTAGCATTTGGTATTTATAACAGCGTTACACATTATCCATTAAGGTGGAGTCAGGCATTCTTTTCTAAAAATCAGACGGTAAATCAGTTTGCTTTAAATCCAATTTTATATTTCTATGATAGTTTTGCTTTTAGAAGTGATGGATTTGATCTTGAAAAAACCAAAAAATATTATCCTTCAGTTGCCAAACAATTACACTTACCAAAAGATTCATTATCCTTTAAGAGAAGTTTTATAAAAGTAGATTCTATTACCACTAAACCAAATGTAGTTATTGTGCTTTTAGAATCTATAGGAGCTGCGACAATGAGTTATTATGGGAATCCTTTAAACACAACTCCAAAACTGGATAGTATTTTAAATAAAAGTGTAAATTTCACAAATTTTTATGTGCATAAAGCTGGTACGGCGGGAAGTGTTTTTGCAAGTATTACAGGATTGCCAGATGTAGATAATGTAGAAACTGCTTCTCGTAATCCGATGGTAATAGATCAACGTATTATTTTTGATCAGTTTGAGGGTTATGAAAAACTTTATTTTATAGGAGGAAGTGCAAATTGGGCAAATATTCGTGGAGTATTTCAATCAAATATCAGCAATTTAAAAATTTATGAAGAAGGAAGTTATCAAGAAGAAAACAGAGCTGATGTATGGGGAATAGACGATTACGAATTATTTAAAGAATCTAATAAAGAATTGCAAAAATTGCATCAGCAAAGCAAACCATTTATAGCTTATATTGAAACATCTTCAAATCATATGCCGTTTACAGTTCCTGATAAAAAAGGGAGTTACAAACCATTAAAAGAAGAAGAAATTAGTAAAGAATTATTAGAAAAATCTGGTTTTAAATCAGTAGCACAAATTAACGCGTTGCGTTATTTAGATTTTAATATAGACTTATTTTTAAAACGAGCTAAAAAAGCTGGTTATTATGATAACACAATCTTTTTATTCTTTGGAGATCATAATACAGCGATGAATCCAGTTGATTTTTTAACAAAAGAAGAATCCGCTTTAGGAACCGTTGTACATCATGTTCCGTTTTTTATTCATGCTCCAAAATTTACCAAAACAAAAGTAGTATCACGATTCACAAAACTAGTAGATTTAATGCCTACAGCAGCTAGTTTAGCAAATATCAATTACACAAATTACACCTTAGGTTCTAATGCATTAGATTCTGTACAAGCTACAGATTTTGCTTTTTTATATTTAGCAATAAAAGGCGAACCAGCTTTGGGGATATTGAAAAACAACTATTATTACACGCTTACTACAGTTACAAATTCAGCTAATTTATATGATTTTAACGGAGAGGACTTAACCGATATTAGAAAAGATTATCCAACTATTACCAAACAAATGGATAGTCTTTTGAGGGGTTATTATAATGCTACAAAATACTTGTATTATAATAACAAGAAAATTAAGTAGTAAACATTTTTTTTGACAAAAAGTGCTGCAATTTAAATGCATAAAAACCTAAAATTGCACCAATAGTTGCGCCAGTTAAAATATCAGTTAGAAAATGAACCCCTAAATACAATCTACTATACGCAAAGAAAATTGGAAATATAAAAATAAATTTGATGTATTTATATTTGTCTTTAAATAAGAAATAAATAAACACAGAAAATGTCATAGAAGTTGTTGCATGACCAGACGTAAAACTATAACTCTGAGGAGTAATTAATGTTCTTAATAAATGATTAATACTTACATCATTGTTTGGTCTTAATCTTTCAAAAATTCCACGAATAACATTTGTAAATTGATCAGAAAAGGCAACCAATAAGATTGTGAAAAGAAAAATAAATCCGCCCTTTTTCCAACCGAATTTTTTGAAAATTAAAAAAATAATTAACAAAAACAATGAAGCCCAATTTAGTTGGTTTGTAATAAACAACCAAAATGGATCCCATTGTTCGTTTCCTAAATTATTTAAATAGATAAGAATTTGTTTGTCTTTTTGAAGTAAGAAATCAAACATAAATTACTTCCCTATTTTTACAATCTCTAGTTCAAAAACTAAATCAGATTTTGCAGGAAATGGACCATAAACTTTATCTCCATAACCTAAGTTATATGGAATAAACAAACGCACTTTTCCTCCTTCTCTCATATTTAAAATTGCTTCATTTACACCAGTAATCATTGGTTGTTGACTTAATGTAAATGTAAAAGGATCTTTACCTACTGTAGATTGAATAGGTGTGCCGTCTGCCAACATCATATTATAATGAATTGTTGTTGGCGTAGTTGCAGAAAACTTTTTCCCTCGACCTCTTTTAAGCGTTAAAATAGATAATCCTGATGCTGTTTTTTTAGCTTTATTAATTCCTTGTGATTTTTGAAATACTTCTTTATCTTTTAAAAATTTAGCATATCTAACAACTTCTGCTTTTGCATCTTCTTCTATTCTTTTTTGTTTGGCAACTAGAGAATTTTTAAACTCACTTTCAAAAACTTTCGCTGCATCAAATCCATTTGCTTTACTACCAACTCTAATTATTGATACATGCTTAATTGTGTCATTTTGAGCAATAGCATTCACAATGTCTTGGCCAGTTTTAACTTCCCCAAAAATAGTATGAATACCATCTAACCAAGGAGTTTCTTTATGTGTAATAAAAAACTGACTTCCGTTAGAGCCTGGTCCTCCATTTGCCATAGATAATACGCCAGCAGCAGCATGTTTGTATTTTAAATTCCCTAAAGAATCTCTTGGGAATTCGTCTTCAAATTTATACCCTGGACCACCAGATCCATTTGCTAAAGGATCACCACTTTGAATCATAAAATCTTTTAATACTCTATGAAAAGTTAATCCGTTATAATATTTTTGACCTTTTAAAGAATCTGCTACATTTGGATTATTCCCTTCTGCTAAAGTAACGAAGTTAGAAACCGCTAACGGAACATCTTCTTGGTACAATTTAAGTAGAATATCTCCTTTATTGGTTTCAATATCTGCATACAAACCATTTTCTAAGTTTGGATATTTTGATGGCTTACAAGCAACTACAAGCAGAATTGCAGCTACCAAAAAGAATTTAAAAAATTTCATAATTTAATGTTGTTTATTTTTTTATTATTTCCAATAATTCAATTTCAAATATTAATGGCATAAAAGGTTTGATAACACCAGATCTTGGTGTTGCACCATAAGCCAATTCTTGTGGAACGAAGAATCTATATTTAGATCCAACATTCATTAATTGTAGTCCTTCAATCCAACCACTAATTACTTGATTTACATTTGTTTCATATGGTTTTTTCCTTTCAACTGAACTATCAAAGACAGTTCCATCTAATATTGTTCCATGATAATGAACTTTTACCTTAGATGTAGCTAATGGCTTATCTCCTTTCCCTTCTTTTAAAACAATATATTGTAATCCACTCGCTGTTGTTTTTACTCCTTTTTTTGTTTTATTATTTGCTAAAAAATCTTCTCCAGCTTTTTTAACGTCTTTAAACTCTTCCTCTATTTTTTTAATTTCAGCTGCTTGTTGTTCTTTTATTTTTTCTTGCTGCATTTTTTGAAAAAAATTATTTAATATTGTTTTAACGTCTTTGCTGTTAATTAATGTTTTAACAGAATCCATTCCGTTTCTATATCCTTGAATAAAAAGTTCTTTATTTAGGTTTTTAAAATTCACTTTTATCTGTGAAGACATATTTAAACCTAAAGCATAGCTTGCTGAATCAATATCTGTTTCTAAAGATTTTTTACTTAGTCCTTGCGTATTACAAGAAACGAATCCTATTGTTAAAATAAGAAATACTAACGTTTTTACTATTTTCATTTTTTTATAATTTTTATTAATTTTACTGTACTTTTTATGGTTTTATTTATTCCAATTTTATGTTCATCTCCTACTAAACCAAAGGCTCTATAAGACGGAATGACAAATGTAATGATTTCTCCAAGTTTCATCAACTTTATTCCTTCTTGTAATGCAGGAATAAAATCTTCTTTATCTATTTTGTATTTCTTAATTCCTAACTCGTCTTTAGTATAAAAAACATTTCCATATAAATCTGTTATGTTGTATGATATTTCTACAACATCTCCAAGTTTAGGCGTTTGAGTTTCCTCTATTTTTTGTATAATGTAAGAATACCAAAACCCGTAAGAAGCTACATTATAGTGTTTTGTAGAATCTTGAGCTATATAATTTTCTATCACATTATTTTCTAAAGCGATTAGCTTTTTCTTTTGATCTAAAGTTTCAGATAATATGGTAGTTGTTTTTTGTACAATTGGTCTTCTTGCCTCTTGTTCTTTACAAGAAAACAATAATACTAAACATAAAAATAAAATTGCATTATTCTTCATAAGAGTTCTGTAATTCATTTTTATAATTTGGTAATAACGATTTAAAATAGTCAACTGTTTTCTCAAGAGAAAGATCCGATTTTCCACCAGCTGCATTATCATGTCCACCTCCATTAAAATAATTTCTTGCAAATAAATTTACAGAAAAATTTCCTTTAGAACGAAAAGATATTTTAATTATTTTTTGCTCTTCATCTTCAATAAAAATTGCTGCAAAAACAATATCATTTAAAGAAAGTGCATAATTTACAACACCTTCTGTATCACCTTTTTTATAATGAAATTTCTTTTTTTCTTTTTCAGAAAGTGTAATAAATGCTGTTTTATATTCTGGAAACATCTTTAAATTGGTTAAGGCTTGCCCAAGCAACAACAGTCTGTTGTACGAGTTAGAGTCATACACATTACTGTGAATTTTATCATTCTCTGCACCTTTTTCAATTAATTTAGCTACAATTCTGTGAGTTTCACTTGTTGTAGATCTAAAACGAAACGAACCCGTATCTGTCATTATTCCTGTGTATAAACACGTTGCAATATCTTTAGTAATAGCGTCTGTATCTTTCAACATTTCTAAAAAATGATACACCATTTGAGCCGTTGAACAAATTGAAGTATCAGAATATAAATAAGTAGCTACGCTATCTGGTTGCTGGTGATGATCTATCATTGCAAAATCATTTCCGTATACTTCTAATGTTTTTGCCATGTCGTCTCCAACTCTATGCAACGTATTAAAATCTAGTAAAAAAATAATATCAGAATTAGCAATAGCTCTTTTTGCTTGTTTATTTTGCTTGTCAAATAACAACACCTTTTTACTTTCTGGCAACCAATGCAAAAAATCTGGATACTCATTTGGCGCTACCACAGTGGCTAAATGACCTTTAGAATTAAAATATTGAGACAATGCCAATGTAGAACCCATTGCATCTCCATCAGGGTTTCTGTGTGGTACAATTACAATGTTTTTTTTTGTTGATAAAAACGATTGTAATTTATGTAATTGTCCTTTCTTCATAAGGTGCGAATATACAATATAATCCCAAATTTGCTAATCAAATAAATCTTAGATTTGTGTTAAATCAATCCTAAAAATGTATTTAACATTTTCGTAGATTAACACATTCAGATACCGTTTTTAATAGTAAAAAAACTTAGATAAATCAGAAAAAGTAATTTTAAATCAAACAAAACTACCATGTAAATACGCGAAAAATATAATATCTTACTACAAGATTATATTCAAAGCTATAATTAACTTGCAATTAACAGATAAAACTGTATTTTTGCACAAAATTTTTAAAAATAGAGATGGCAACAAATAGAACATTTACAATGATTAAGCCTGATGGAGTTGAAAACGGACACATCGGAGCAATCTTAGAAAAGATTAACGCAGCAGGATTTAGAATAGTTGCACTAAAATTAACTCAAATGACAAAAAGAGATGCTGAATCTTTTTATGCAGTTCATAACGAACGTCCTTTTTTTGGTGAGTTAGTAGAATTTATGACTCGTGGAGCAATTGTTGCTGCGATCTTAGAAAAAGACAATGCAGTTGAAGATTTTAGAGCTTTAATCGGCGCTACAAATCCAGCTGAAGCTGCTGAAGGAACAATCAGAAAGTTGTATGCAACTTCTATTGGAGAAAATGCTGTACATGGTTCTGATTCTGATGAAAATGCTGCTATTGAAGGAGCTTTTCATTTTTCAGAAAGAGATATGTTTTAAGGATTAAATCCTAAAAAAACGCTTAACTAAGAAAACTCGTTGCAATTGCAACGAGTTTTTTTTATGAATTAAATTTCTTTAACTATACGAGCAAAATTTTAGAAATCAACTCCTCACCTATTTCTTCATTCATCATTTTAATAATTTTTTCTTTTCCGTAACTCAACTCTTCTCGTAGAACAGAGGATGACAAAGAAATTACCAATGTTTTGTTTTGCAATTGTACTTTTTCTGTATAAGAAACAACACCCTGCCCCATTAGTTTTGCCCAAACTTCTTCTATTTTTAGTTTTTGCATTCCTTTAGAAAGGTTGTTTTCTTTGATAAAAGAACTCATTAAATCTTTTACCGAAAAAGAATCATTTTCTCTTTTTGTCATATTTTATTTTTTTGTTATTGCGAAGTTTTTGATAAAAACTGTGGCAATCTCATTACTTATAAACAAATTATTTTGTTACTCTGAAACTTTGCAACTTTGCCACTTTCCAACTTTTTTTACACTTTACAACTTAAACATCTGATAGGGTTTATTGCTCTTTTTAATTACTTCTTCTGTTCTTTCTGCGTGTGTATCTGTAATAAATATTTGTCCAAATTCATCTTTATTTACCAATTCTATTATTTGTGAAACCCTGTGCTCATCTAATTTATCAAAAACATCATCTAATAATAAAATAGGAACCACAGAAGATTGTTCTTTAATAAACTGAAACTGTGCCAACTTTAAAGCAATTAAATATGATTTTTGTTGACCTTGAGAACCAAATTTCTTAATTGAATAACCTCCAATTTCAAAACTTAAATCGTCTTTATGTATTCCGACTGAAGTATATTGCAATATTTTATCTTTCTCTAAACTTTGCGTTAATAGTTCTTGAAAAGGCATGGTTTGTAATTGGCTTTTGTACACCAAGTTTACGGTTTCTTTGTTTTCAGATATAATCTGATATTTTTCATTAAAAATAGGAACAAATCGTTCTAAAAACTGCTTCCGTTTCTTATAAATAATACTACCAAAAGAAATTAATTGTTCATCATAAATTTTTAAATTCAAGGCATCAAAAGTTCTATTGGCTGCAAAGTATTTTAACAACGCATTACGTTGACTTACTACTTTATTGTATTGAATTAAACTTTGTAAATATTCTTTGTCTTGTTGAGAAATAACACCGTCAATAAATTTTCTTCTGGTTTCACTTCCTTCAACAATTAAATCTCTATCTGCAGGAGAAATAATTACCAATGGTAATTGCCCGATATGTTCAGAAAACTTTTCGTACGCTTTGCCATTTCTTTTTAATACTTTTTTTTGCCCTTTTTTTAAACTACACACAATTTTTTCGTCTCTTTCTCCTAAAACATAGTTGCCTTCTATCATAAAAAAGTCTTCTCCATGTCTAATATTCTGCAAAGCAACCGAATTAAAGTAACTTTTTGCAAAAGATAAATAATAAATAGCATCTAAAACATTGGTTTTACCAACACCATTATTACCCACAAAACAATTTATTTTCTCTTGAAAATCAAATGCTTGTGAAGAAATATTTTTAAAATTGACTAAAGATATTTTTTGCAAATACATATTTACTTATTATATAAAGTAATAAATCGCAAATTATTGAAAATTTAGCGAATTATCCGTTTTTAAAATCCAATTAAATAAACTATTTTTGCGCCTACTAATTTTTTAGCGAAATGGCAACATACAAGAAAAGAGGATCAAAACCAAAAGACAATAGAGCGCAGGCTCAAGAGCAAAGTACAACTGCAGAAGTATTTAATACTTTAGATGAAACTGCATCAAGATCTGAGAAGTGGATAGAAAAAAACAGCAAGCCATTATTTTATGGTTTAGTGCTAGTTGCTATCGTAATTTTAGGATATTTAGGTTACAGTAAATATGTTATTGAACCAACCGAAAAAGAAGCAGCAAACGAATTGTCTTTTCCAAGAAAATATTTTAACGAAGCAAATACGGTTTCTGTTGGAGTAGATTCTTTATTAAACCTAGGTTTAGAAGGGGCAGATGGAAAATACGGTTTTGTAGATATTGCTAATACATATAGTGGTACTTCAGCAGGAAACTTAGCAAATTATTATGCTGGTCTTTCTTATTTAAAATTAAAACAATATGACAAAGCTGTTGAGCATTTAAGTAAATTTTCTTCAGATGATTTAGCTATTGGCCCCGTTGCTTTAGGAGCAATTGGTGATGCATTTGCAGATATTAATCAATATAAAGATGCTGTAGATTATTACTTAAAAGCAACAACAAAAATAAACAATTATACAACTCCTTTATTTTTATTTAAAGCTGCACAATTATCTATGAATTTAAAAGATTATAGGAGCGCTTTAAGGTCATTTAAAAGAATAAAATCTGATTTCCCAACTTCTTATCAAGCTGGAGATATAGATAAGTATATAAGTAGTGCAGAATTTGCTGCTAAAAACTAATCTTTATGGCTACAACTAATTTATCATATTACGATAAAGTTACAATCCCAAATGCGAAACAGTTTCGATTTGGGATTGTTGTTTCAGAATGGAATCCAGATATCACAAGAAACCTTCAAAAAGGAGCCATTGAAACCTTAATTGATTGTGGCGTAGAAGAAAGTAATGTTATTTCTTGGGATGTTCCTGGTAGTTTTGAATTGGTTTTTGGTTGTAAAAAAATGATAGAATCACAAAAGTTAGATGCTATTATTGCTATTGGGAATGTAATACAAGGAGAAACAAAACACTTCGATTTTGTTTGTGAAGGTGTTACACAAGGAATTGTTGATTTGAATATTAAATATGACGTCCCAGTAATTTTTTGTGTACTTACAGACAATACCAAACAACAATCTATTGATAGATCTGGAGGTAAATTTGGAAATAAAGGAATTGAGTGTGCCATTGCTGCAATAAAAATGGCTGCATTAAGACAGATTTAACACGATACTTTTTAACAATCCTTGACCACTTATTTTTTATTCTGTAAATTTGACTTATAAGCTTAAGTTGGTTTGATTTTTGTAATAAAAAAATCAATAATTGAAATTCACTTACACAAGTTATGGGATTTATAAAACGCACAAATAAAAAATTTGATTACAAACCTAGATATTATAAAGGAGAAGGAAATCCTTATGAAATTAAACACAAGTTTGATGAATTTAGAACTACTGTAGGAAAAAACAAAGGGCTCAAAGCAAAAATTTTTACTGCGTGGGACGAATTGAAAGAGTCTAAAGGAAAAGGCGTAAATACAACCTTAATAACAATTATTGTTATTTTAACTTTTATCTTCTTATACATTATAGATTTTGATTTATCCATCTTTTTATAATAATTAGATGTCAGATATTATTCAATTATTACCAGATCATGTTGCTAATCAAATTGCCGCAGGAGAAGTTGTTCAAAGACCTGCTTCTGTAGTAAAAGAATTGTTAGAAAATGCAATTGATGCTGGTGCAACATCCATTACATTATTAATAAAAGACGCTGGTAAAACATTAATTCAAGTAATTGATGATGGTAAAGGAATGAGTGCTACAGATGCTCGATTATCTTTTGAACGCCATGCAACTTCTAAGATAAAAGACGCACACGATTTATTTAACATCAATACAAAAGGTTTTCGTGGCGAAGCGCTAGCATCTATTGCTGCTGTTGCTCATGTAGAACAAAAAACAAAAGAAGAAAACCAACAATTAGGAACACATATAAAAATTGAGGGAAGTAAAATTACTTCGCAAGAAGTAATTTCTACACCAAAAGGAACTAGCGTTTCTGTTAAGAATTTGTTTTTTAACATCCCTGCTAGACGGAATTTTTTAAAATCTGACGCCATAGAAACACGTCATATTATTGATGAGTTTCAGCGTGTTGCATTGGCTCACCCTTCAATTGCTTTTTTATTACATCACAATGGCAACGAGGTATATCATTTAAAAGAAAGTAATCTTAGAAAAAGAATTGTTGCCGTTTTTGGAACAAAAATGAATGAAAAATTAGTTCCTATTAACGAACAAACTGACTTAATTTCTGTACAGGGTTTTGTTGCCAAACCAGAATTTGCAAAAAGAAAAAGAGGAGAACAATTCTTTTTTGTAAACGATCGATTTATAAAAAGTCCGTATCTAAATCACGCTGTTATAAATGCATTTGAAGGTTTACTAGAAAAAGGCTCACATCCGTCGTATTTTTTATATTTAAAAGTGCCAACGAGTAGTATTGATATTAATATTCATCCTACAAAAACAGAAATTAAGTTTGAAAACGAAAAAGATATTTATGCTATTTTAAGAGCTACAGTAAAACATAGTTTAGGACAGTATAATGTTTCACCAGTATTAGATTTCAACAGAGACAGCACATTAGACACGCCATACAAGTTTAACACAAAAACAACTACTTCTACTCCAAAAATTACGGTTGACCCAAATTTTAATCCGTTTAAAACGGATAATTTAGAAAGAGAAAATTATATATCAAACAACAGAAACAGCAATCGTTGGGATCCTTCAGATATAAGTATCGAAAAACCTAATTTAGAAACTCAAGAAGTTTTTTTTAATCAAGAAGAAAGTTCAGAAACTGGAAAAACGTTTCAAATTCAGAAAAAATATTTGTTAAGTTCTATAAAATCGGGCATGGTTTTAATCAATCAGAACTTAGCACATCAGCGTATTTTATATGAAGAGTTTTTAGAAAGCATTACTGTAAACGAAGCAATGAGCCAACAATTATTGTTTCCTGTACATGTTTCTTTTTCTAAAAGTGATATAGAAATGATTGTTTCTATGAAAGGTGATTTAGAAAACACCGGTTTTTTATTTGAATCTATTTCTGAAGAAGCTATTGTTGTAAAAGGAATTCCGACTTCTATTACTGAAAGTAAGATTTCATTAATTTTAGAACAATTATTAGAAGATATGAAAATTGAAGTTCCAGAATCTAGTTATAGTCATTTTGATGTGATGGCAAAATCATTTGCAAAATCATTGGCTATTAAAAGCGGAACAACATTAAACGATATAGAACAAGAAAACTTGGTGTACACATTGTTTTCGTGTAAAGAACCATCAACTTCCCCTTCGGGAAAAGCAACATTTAAAACATTAACAATAAAAGAAATTGATGCTATTTTTAATAGTCATTAAAAAATATAAAAATGGGTAGAATTACAGAAGCGATAAAACATTTAATTATAATTACCGTCATCTTTTTTGCAATTCCGCAATTGATGCAATTAGATCTGAATCAATACTTTGCGTTGTATTTTCCGAAGAATGAAAATTTTAGAATTTGGCAGTATGTAACACATATTTTTATGCACGGTGGTTTTATGCATATTGCATTTAATATGTATGCGTTGTGGGCATTTGGAACTCCGTTAGAACAAATGTGGGGAAGAAATAAATTTTTATTCTTTTATTTTTCTGCAGGTATAGGAGCCGGAATTATTTATACATTGGTAAATTATTATCAGTTTAATAGCATTTATGAACAACTTATAAATATGGGAATATCAGGTTCAGATATTCAAGCAATATTAGATTCTGGTAGATATAATGATGCAATTATTTCTTTAAGTAATGAAGAAATGAGTAAATTTTACAGTTTATATCATACACCAGCAATTGGAGCTTCTGGAGCCGTTTATGGAGTTTTAGTTGCTTTTGGAATGTCTTTCCCAAACGCAAAATTAGCCTTGATATTTTTTCCAGTTCCGATTGCAGCAAAATACTTTATTCCTGTTATATTGTTAGGAGATTTATTCTTTGGAGTAACTAAATATTCTGTAGGAAACATTGCTCATTTCGCTCATATTGGTGGTGCAATAATTGGATTTATAATTGCTTGGTATTGGAAAAAAAATCAATTTAGAACACAATAAATGAATTTTATAAATAACATACAAACACGTTACCAGCAAGCAAATATTGTAGAAAAATTTATTTCAATCAATGTTGCTGTTTTTTTGTTTCTATTTATTTTTAACACGTTAGGTTATCTTTTTCAAGCAAATATTGCTGTTGTAAATTGGTTTATCTTGCCTTCAACTTTTGAAGATTTTATTACAAAACCTTGGACCATTATTACGTATGGCTTTGTACATATAAATTTTATACACATTTTAATGAATTTAATTTCGCTGTATTTTGTTGGTAATTTATTTGTCCAATATTTTACACCAAAACAATTTGTTTCTTTCTACATTCTAGGAACGTTGTTTGGCGGAATAGTATTTTTATTAAGTTATAATTTCTTTCCAGCTTTTGCTAGTGATGTTTCTAATAGCGTTTTGCTTGGTGCTTCTGCAGGAGTTTCTGCAATTTTTATTGGGTTGGCAACTTACATTCCTAATTATCAGTTTAAAATTCCTTTAATTGGTTTTGTTAAATTATGGCATTTAGCAGCTATTTGGGTTGCTCTGGATGTTATTCAAATTCCTGCTGGTAATGCTGGCGGAAGATTAGCTCATATTGGCGGAGCTTTATTTGGATTCTTTTATGTGAATCAAGCTAGCAATACAAAAATTGCTGTTTGGAGCATATTTAAAAACATGTTCTCTGCAAAAAAGAAGCCTTTAAAAACAGTTTATAAATCAAAAAAAACAGCTCCTAAAAAAGAAGCAAACACAACGTATAAACAACAAAAAATAAACTTAATTTTAGACAAAATAAGCAAATCTGGTTACGACACTTTATCAAAAGAAGAAAAAGATTTTTTATTTAAGCAAGGGAAATAATTCATGAAAAAAAAATCATTTTTTAATACTTTATTATTTTTACTGAATTCTTTATTTGCAGTAGTATTATTACTCTCTTTTTTATTGCCTTATATTTCTCCAAAATCATTTTCGTTATTTGCTGTAATTAGTCTTTTTGTGCCTATTTTATTTATCGCAAATCTTCTCTTTCTATTTTATTGGCTTCTTAAATTAAAAAGACAAATCTTTGTATCTGCAATTGTATTAATCACTGGTTGGTTTACTTCTTCTCCTTTTTACAAGTTTTCTAATACAAAAAATATACTAAAAGATGATTTAAGAGTGATGAGTTTTAATGTGAAAATGTTTAACTATTATGGTTGGAATTCTGATAAAGAGCTCGCTAAAAAAACTGTTGATTTTATTCATAAAAAATCTCCAGATATTCTTGCAATACAAGAATTTTATGATTCACCAGATATTGCAATTTTGTATCCATACCAGTTCATTAAAACAAAATCTAAAAACAATAAATTTGGACAAGCAATTTATTCGAAATATCCTATTATTAACTCGGGTTCTTTAAATTTTATTAATAGCGCAAATAATATTATTTATGCAGATATTCTTAAACAAAAAGACACGATTAGAGTGTACAACATCCATTTAGAATCTTTAAAAATAAACCCAAATAAAGATTATTTTGGCGAGGAAGATAATGAGAAATTAATTGGAAGATTGCAAACAACTTTTAAAAAACAAGCTAAACAAACAGAACAGTTTTTAGCACATGAAAAAAGTTGGAAAGGCAAAGAAATAATTTTAGGTGATTTTAATAATACTGCGTATTCTTGGGCGTATCGGAAAATTAAATCCAATAAAAAAGATGCATTTATAGAAGCTGGAGAAGGTTTTGGAAAAACATTTAACTATCCTTTTCCTATGCGAATTGATTTTATATTAACAAGTACAGATATAGAAATCAATCAGTTTACAGCTTTTGATGAAAAATATTCTGATCACTTTCCCATCCTTGCTAGTCTAAAATTAAACTAGGCCTTAAAACCATATTCTCGTTCTACTTTACAGATTCTAAGCTGATATTGTTTATACCACTTTTCTCTTCCTAAATTTCTAACCTCGGCGTGTTCAACGTTATTTTTCCATTGCGTAATGGCCTCTAAACTTTCCCAATACGAAACGGTAATTCCGATTTCATTACGTGCAGATTCTATTCCTAAATAACCTGATTGTAGCTTTGCCAATGCTCCCATTCGTTCGGCAGCTTCTTGGTAACCTTCTATATTATCAGTCATTAATGTTGAAAATATTACTGCGTAATATGGCGGTTTTAAATAATCTACAATCATAAGTATAATTCGTATTTAGTTTCTGGCAATTGTAAATCTTCTGCTAGTTGCTTTTTCACAAATTTAAAATCTAATTTTTGTAATATTTTATTTGATGCAATATTTGTATCAACTGCATACGCTATTAACTTTGCAAAGTTATTCTTTCTACAATAATCAATCAATCCTTCGCAAACTTCAGTTCCAAAACCATTTCTCCAATATTCTTGTAAAAAACGATATCCTATTTCATCATCATTTCTATCTTTAACCAAAGCTACTGTACCAATAAAAGCTGTATCTAATTTTCTTTCAATTGCATAAATACAAAAGGAATTATCTACCAAATTATACTTAGAAATTAAATCATATAATTCTAATGTATGCGCTTCTAAGCTCTTTGTAATTCCTGTTGTATATTGCATTACCAACAGATTACTTTGCATTTTATGAAACGCATTTAAATCAGTTTCTTTTAGCTTTCTAACAAGCAATCTATTTGTTTCAAAAATCATTTAGAATAATGTAAATTTGCATCTTTCAAATGTACAAGAATGAACGCAGATAAAAAAGTCGCTTTTTATACTTTAGGATGTAAACTAAACTTTTCTGAAACCTCAACCATTGCACGTAGTTTTATGAATGAAGGTTTTGAACGAGTTGATTTTAATGAAAAAGCAGACATATATGTTATCAATACATGTTCGGTTACAGACAATGCAGATAAGCGCTTTAAATCAATTGTAAAATCGGCTTTAAAACAAAATAAAAACGCCTTTATTATTGGCGTTGGATGTTATGCACAACTAAAACCTAAAGAATTAGCAAATGTAAATGGCGTTGATTTAGTGTTAGGTGCAACAGAAAAATTTAATGTAACAAGTTATATCAACGAATTAACAAAAAACGATATAGGCGAAGTACATTCTTGCGAAATTGAAGAAGCTGATGCTTATGTTGGCGCATATTCTATTGGTGATAGAACTCGCGCATTTTTAAAAGTACAAGATGGTTGCGATTATAAATGTACCTATTGTACCATTCCGCTTGCACGTGGAATTTCTAGATCTGACACGGTTGAAAACGTGTTAAAAAATGCCAAAGAGATTTCTAAAAAAGGCATCAAAGAAATTGTGTTAACTGGTGTAAATATTGGTGATTACGGAAAAGGAGAATTCGGAAATAAAAAACACGAACATACTTTTTTAGAATTGGTAAAAGAATTAGAGAATGTAGAAGGAATCCATAGATTAAGAATTTCATCTATTGAACCTAATCTATTAAAAGACGAAACAATTGATTTTGTTTCAAAATCCAAGACCTTTGTACCTCATTTTCACATTCCTTTACAATCTGGTAGCGACGAATTGTTAAAGAAAATGAAAAGACGTTATTTACGTCAAACCTATACAAATAGAGTTACTAAAATTAAAGAAGTGATGCCTAATGCGTGTATTGGTGTTGATGTAATTGTTGGTTTTCCTGGAGAAACAGATGAATTATTTTTAGAAACCTACAATTATTTAAACGAGCAAGACATTTCGTATTTACACGTTTTTACCTATTCTGAAAGACCAAATACAGAAGCTGTAACTTTAGACGGGATTGTTCCTAAAAAAGTGCGTGCAAAACGAAGTAAAATGTTGCGTGGTTTATCCGTTAAAAAGCGCAGAGCTTTTTACGAAAGTCAGTTAGGAAACACGACAAAAGTATTGTTTGAAAGCGAAAACAAAGAAGGTTATATCAACGGATTTACAGAAAATTACGTAAAAGTAAAATCGCCTTGGAATCCAGCATTAGTAAATACAATTCACGAAATTAGCTTAACAAATATCGATGAAGATGGTTTGGTTCGATTTGATTTCGTGAATCAAACAGTAATTTTAAACTAAATATTATGAAAAAAAGTATTCTTATTTTATTACTTGCCTTTGCAGCTTGTAAAACAACACCTGATACAAAAAATCTTAATGTAGATGGAAATCTTTTTAATGTTTTAGAAGGTATTACAAAAAGCAAGAAAGTTGTTGAAACCGCTTTAGTAACGATAAAAAAAGAAGCTTGCGCAGGAGATTGCCCTGAATTTGAAGTAGCTATTACTAAAGATAGCATTCTAAATTATAACGGACTTAAAAATGTTGCATCTCTTGGTAAACATCAACTTAAATTATCTACTAAACAATTCTTAAAATTAGAAAACATATTAAAAGAAGCAAATACAGTTTCTTTATCTCCTTCTTATGTTGATGATACTAAATCGTTTTTACCAATTACAAAAATTTCAATTAACGATACAACCATTAAAATTAATCTTTGGAAAGATGCTCCTGAGTCATTAATAAATGTATATACTTTTATTGAAGATCTTTTATATGATCAAAAATATTTAGAAGAATAATGGATAAAATTCACATATATTTTGTGCCAGGAATGGCAGCGAACAGTAAAATATATGAATATCTTACATTGGATAAAACACTTTTTGAATGTCATTTTTTAGAATGGAAAATTCCACTTTCTAGAGACGAAAGTATTGAATCATATGCGCAAAGAATGTGTAATGAAATTACACACAAAAATCCTGTTTTAATTGGCGTTTCTTTTGGCGGTGTGCTTGTGCAAGAAATGAGTAAAATCATTACGACCAAAAAAGTCATCATCATTTCTAGTATTAAAAACAATCAAGAACTTCCAAAACGTTTAAAACTGGTTGAAAAAACAAAAGTATATAAATTGTTTCCTGCAAAGTTTATAGAAAACATTGATACCTACGTAGATATGTTTTTGGGGAATTACCAGAAAAAGAAATTTCAAACCTATAAAAAGTACATGTCTGTTAGAAATGCAGAATATTTGCATTGGGCAATTGTTACTATTTTGCATTGGCAACAATCAGAACCTCTAGAAAATATAGTTCATATTCATGGTTCTAGAGACGAAGTTTTTCCAATAAAGTACATCAAAAATTGTATTGAAATTGAAAATGGAACACATGTAATGATTATTACAAAAGCTAAGAAAATTAGTACAGTTATTAGTCAAGCTTTAATTTGCTAAAGCGTACTAGTTTTTATACTTTTATAAAAACATTTTCGCCATGACAAAATCTACAAGATATATTTCAATTTTTAGTTTTTTAATTTTAACGATTGTTTTTATTAATGCGATAAACACATCACAAATTCAACCTCAAAAAAACACAAGTGATACCTATAAAATTAAAGCGTTAAAACTATCGCCCAATTTAAATTTAGCTGGAGAAATTGTTCCACTAGATCAACCAGATATTAAAGAACGAATGGACAGAGAATTGTTGGTAAATACCTATTGGCAATCTAATGGTTTGTTATTAATTAAAAGAGTCAACAAATACTTTCCTGTTTTAGAACCTTTGTTAAAAAAATACGGTTTACCAGATGATTTTAAATATTTAGCTGTTGCAGAAAGTGCGTTGATTGATGAAACTTCATCAGCTGGAGCAGCTGGTTTTTGGCATTTTTTAAAATCTACCGGAAAAGAATACGGATTGGAAATTAACAAAAATGTTGACGAACGTTATAACATCGAAAAATCGACAAAAGTTGCTGCAGAATATTTAAAAAAATCAAAAGAACGTTTTGGAAGCTGGACCTTAGCTGCTGCAGCTTATAATGCAGGAAATGCAAGAATTGCAAACAGTTTAGAAACACAAAAAGTAACGAGTTATTACGATGTATTATTACCAGATGAAACTGAGCGTTATGTGTTTAGAATTATCGCTTTAAAAGAAGTATTATCGAACCCAAAAGCATATGGATTTATCTTTGACCAAAATGATTTATACACAAATCCAAAAACCAAAATTGTACAAGTAGATACCGTAATTACCAACATTGCTGATTTTGCAAAAAGTTTTGGAACCAACTACAAAGAATTAAAATTGTACAATCCTTGGTTGCGAGAAAACAAACTGAATAACAAGTCTCGTAAACTATATGAAATTAAGATTCCTGTGGAATAAGGTTTTTATAAAAATTGCTAAACTTAAAAAGAAACCAACAAAATGGCATTAAGCTGGAACGAAATTAAAGACAGAGCCTTAAAGTTTTCGAACGAATGGGCAGAAGAAACAAAAGAACGTGCAGAAAAAGATAGTTTTTGGAACGACTTTTTTAATGTCTTTGGAATTTCTAGAAGACGTGTTGCCACTTTTGAAGAACCCGTAAAAAAATTAAGTGGAAATCAAGGTTTTATAGACCTTTTTTGGAAAGGAACTTTATTGGTAGAACACAAATCTAAAGGAAGAAGTTTAGACAAAGCTTTTGAACAAGCTACCGATTATTTTCCTGGAATTAAAGAACACGATTTACCAAAATATATTTTAGTTTCTGATTTTGATAGAATTAAACTCTTTGACTTAGATGAAGGTACAGCACACGAGTTTCATGTTTCTGAATTGTACAAAAATGTAAAGCTCTTTGGCTTTATTGCTGGTTATCAAAAAAGAACTTTTAAAGAAGAAGATCCTGTAAATATTAAGGCTGCCGAGTTAATGGGCAAATTGCATGACCAACTCGAAGATTTTGGTTACGAAGGTCATTATTTAGAAGTGTATTTGGTGCGCTTGCTTTTTATCTTATTTGCAGACGATACCAGTATTTTTGAAAAAGATACATTTAAAGAATATTTAGACCAAAAAACAAATATAGATGGTAGTGATTTAGGTGCTTTAATGGCGCAATTTTTTCAAGTATTAAACACCCCAAAAGAAAATCGACTTAAATATACAGACGAGCATTTAAACCAATTTCCGTATGTAAATGGCAAGTTGTTCGAAGAAGTTTTGCCAATTGCTACTTTTAACTCTACAATGCGAAGCCTTTTACTAGAAGCTTCTGGTTTAGATTGGGGAAAAATAAGTCCTGCAATTTTTGGTTCGCTGTTTCAAAGTGTCATGAATCCTGAAGAAAGAAGAAATTTAGGAGCACATTATACCTCAGAAAAAAACATTTTTAAACTGATAAAACCACTTTTTCTTGATGAATTAAGAGCAGAATTTGAAAAAGTAAAATCGAATTCTAAAAAGTTAGCAGCATTTCATCACAAATTATCTACACTAAAATTTTTAGATCCTGCGTGTGGAAGCGGAAATTTCTTAATTATAACATACAGAGAATTGCGTTTATTAGAAATTGATATTTTAAGAGAAACCTTTAAAAAAGGAGAACAAGTATTAGATGTTTCTGCCATTTTATGGTTAGATGTTGACCAGTTTTACGGAATAGAATACGACGAGTTTGCTTCTAAAATTGCAGAAGTTGCCATGTGGTTGATAGACCACCAAATGAACATGTTGGTTTCTGAAGAATTTGGGCAATATTTTGCACGTTTGCCTCTTAAAAAAGCAGCCAAAATTATAAACGGAAATGCTTTACAAATTGATTGGAACACATTAACACAAACTTCTAATTTAGACGTTTCGGCAAATAAAATGAATGTTTTTAATGTTAATGAACCAATGGTGCATTACGATACTTTAAATGTTTATACCAAAGAAATAAACATTAGTAAAGGTGTTTTACCTGCAAAAGATACGAAATGGCAAAATAATGCAAAAGGAAAAGTAAATTACATTATTGGAAATCCGCCTTTTATTGGTTCAAAATTATTAGATTCAGTTCAAAGAACAGATATGGCAGCCATTTTTAATAATGTGAAAAATGGAAAAATTTTAGATTATGTTTCTGCTTGGTATTATAAAGCGGCAGAATATATTCAGAACACTTCAACAAAAGTTGCTTTTGTATCAACCAATTCAATAACTCAAGGAGAACAAGTAAGTGTTCTTTGGGGAGAAATGTTAAATAATTTCAACATAAAAATTCATTTTGCACACACAACTTTTAAATGGAATAATGAAGCTAAAGGAAAAGCAGCTGTATATTGCATTATTATTGGTTTTTCAAATTTTGACACTAAAGACAAAAAGCTTTTTACCTATTCTGATATTAAAGGAGAGCCTTCAGAAATTTTAGTGAAAAATATAAACCCTTATTTGGCAAACGCAGAAGATTTAATAATTGAAAGAAAAAGTCAACCTATTTGCGATGTTCCAAAAATGGCGTTTGGAAATATGCCTTTAGATGGCGGAAACTTAATTATTGAAGATGATGAAAAAGCAGATTTTTTATCAAATGAACCAAATGCAATAGAATATATTTTACCATTAATTAGTGCACGAGAGTTTTTAAATAATAAAAAACGTTGGTGTTTATGGTTAGAAAATATAAATCTTCAAGAATTAAGACAAATGCCTTCTGTTTTAAAACGTGTAGAAGCCGTTAAAGAATTTAGATTAGCAAGTGTTGCAAAATCAACACAAAAACATGCTGTTACACCTACTCTTTTTAGAGATAGAAATAGACCAGAAACATTTATTGTTGTCCCAAGAGTTTCTTCAGAAAACAGAAAATATATTCCAATGGGTTTTTTTGATTATAACAGTATTGTTAGTGACACAATGCTTTCAATTCCAAACGGAACAATTTATAATTTTGGTGTTTTAATGTCTGAAATGCACATGACTTGGGTAAAATATACTTGTGGAAGATTGAAAAGTGATTATCGTTATTCTAAAGATATTGTTTACAACAACTTTCCTTGGCCAAAAGAACCCTCAGAAAAGAACAAACAAAAAGTAGAAGTAAAAGCACAAAAAGTATTAGATGTAAGAGCAACTTTTCTAGAAAGTAGTTTGGCAGACTTGTATCATCCTTTAACAATGTCGCCAACATTGGTAAAAGCGCATCAAGAATTAGACAAAGCAGTAGATTTATGTTACAGACCACAAGCGTTTATTAATGAAACTACACGTATAGAATATTTGTTCGATTTGTACAATCAGTACACAGCGCCATTATTAAATGCGTCAAAAAAGAAGAAGAAATAAAAAAATCAGCAATGTGGAAACCAGATACTACAACTTATAATAACATTCAATCGCTAATTAAATTTGTTGATTTAATTTCTGATTTACCATTTTCTACAGAACAAAACAAAATTGATTTAAAAGAAATAGTATTTCTAATTAAAAATATACATAAACCTGAAACGCACAAAGAATGGTATTTGTTTTTAGAAATTCATGATTATGAATTTCAAACCGAAACCAATAAAGAAGGAATATATTGGAGAAGCTGGAGTGTTTCTTTTGAATCTGGAATATTAGAAATTGAAGCGGAATCTCATCATACAGAAAAACCTTTAGGATTTTATAAAGATGATTTTAATTATCATGGTGTTATCTACTTCCATAAGGAAAATAAAAATGAACGGATTTATTTAGATGTTGCAATTAGTGAATTTATAAATGATGCTTTCAATTATAAAAAATACATAACCAACACTTTAAAAGATGTTGAAATTGATATAGATGTTTGGGAAAATAACAAAATAATTACCTAATAACTTTATGATTGGTTTAATTTTACAAACGATACAAAAAAATTAAAATGAAAACAACTCCAAAACACAATGAACGCATTGCAACTATGAAATTTTTTTCTGTGTGGCCACATTATATAACAAAAGTGGTTAAAAAAGGCAGAACAGAAGAAGAGTTATACCAAGTAATTGAATGGCTCACCGGATTTGACAAAAATAAAATACACGAATTTATTGAATCAAAAGCTACCTTTAAAACCTTCTTTGAAGAAGCTAACATAAATAAAAATGCACATTTAATTACAGGTGTAATTTGTGGTTACAGAATTGAAGAAATTGAAAATCCGTTAACAAAACAAGTCCGTTATTTAGATAAGTTAATAGATGAATTGGCGAGAGGTAGAAAACTGGAAAAAATATTACGAGAGTAATTAAACAAAGTAAACTTCTTCTTTTTATGAGATTGCTTCTTAGTTACTGAGTCAAGTTCAGCACAAGCACAATGACAAAAACGTACTGTAACTTCGAGGATTTTACGGTTAAAATGAGTAAAATAGTACCTGTCTGCCGACAGGCAGGTCGAGAAGTCTGCATCAAATTGTTCTCTATACAATTTTTCTTTATCTCGACTCCACTCGATATGACAGAAAAACCATTCGAATTGACAATTAGAGCGTCATTACGAGGACGTTATGACAAAGTAATCTGTTTATTTATTGAGATTGCTTCTTAGTTACTAAATCAAGTTCAGCACAAGCGCAATGACAGATATTACAAAACCGTTTTTACCCGACCAACAATACCAGAAGTTAATTGCACTTTAATTCCGTGAGGATGATTTGGTGAGTTTGTTAAGATGCGTTGTACAATTCCTTCAGTCAATTCTCCACTTCGTTGGTGGTGCTTTTGTACAACTGCTACTTCTACTCCAACTTTTATATTTGTTCTTTTAGTTCCGTCCATTAAAAGTGTTTTTTTACAGCGTCAAATTCTTGCATCATTTCATCGATGACTTCTTTGGCTGATTTTATTTCGTAAATCATTCCGGCAACTTGCCCAATTTCTAATTCACCATTTTCTAAATCGCCTTCAAACATTCCTTTTTTTGCTCTTGCTCTACCCAACAATTTTTTAATTTCTTCTTTTGTCGGGTTGAGTTTATACAATTCTTGTATTTGTTGATAAAATTTATTTTTTACCAAACGAACTGGCGCTAATTCTTTCAACGTTAATTCTGTATCGCCATCTTTAACATTGACGATGGCTTGTTTAAAATTTTCATGAGCCGAAGATTCTTTGGTTGCAGCAAATCTGCTACCAACTTGCACACCGTTTGCTCCCAAAACCATTGCGGCTAACATTCCACGTCCAGAACCAATTCCTCCAGCAGCAATCACAGGAATTTTTACTTGTTCTTTTACCATCGGAATCAACGTAAACGTAGTTGTTTCTTCTCTTCCGTTATGTCCGCCAGCTTCAAAACCTTCGCAAACCACAGCATCAACTCCTGCAGCTTCAGCTTTTAAAGCAAACTTTACAGAACTAACAACATGCACAACGGTAATCCCTTTTTCTTTTAAGAAAGTAGTCCATGTTTTTGGGTTTCCTGCAGAAGTAAATACAATTTTTACGCCTTCTTCTACAATGATGTTCATTATTTTTTCAATATCTGGATACAACATTGGCACGTTTACGCCAAACGGTTTATCAGTTGCTTTTTTACATTTTTTGATGTGTTCTCGCAATACTTCTGGATACATTGATCCTGCGCCAATTAAACCCAAACCACCAGCATTAGAAACTGCGGAAGCTAATTTATAACCAGAAACCCAAATCATTCCTCCTTGAACAATTGGATATTTTATATTAAATAATTGTGTGATGTTGTTATTCATAAATTTTAATTCAATGTGATAGGCATTGTGTATGTAATTTTAATATTTCGATTTAAACTTATTGCTGGAATACATTTTGGTGAATTATAAAAAATATTTTCAACAACTTTTTGGTATACGTCTGGTATTTTTGGAAAAACAATAACATTATCGATACTACCCACAATGTTTATATCAAATTTTACAAAAAATTTTCCTTGAAGATTAGAATTTTTAAATATTGTCCCTAATTTATTTCTAATTCTTCTTATATACGCTTTTTGTCCTCCAGGAAATTTAGGTTTTCTCTCTATAATTAATGGTTCATCTTTTTTATTTCCATCTTTATCCCATAAAATATATTTATAAACCTCATCTTTTTTAAAAACAATTCTAGCCTGCTTCAAACCATTATCATCATAAAAATTCCACATACCGTTTCTCTTTCCATTATTGTAAACTCCAATAGTTCTCTTTTTCTTGTTTTTAAATGAAAGATATTTACCTTGCCGAAAACCTTTTTTATTATAACTTTCAATTATCTCTAATGCACCATCTTTGTCATAATATTCAAATTTTCCGATTTTCGTTGTTAATTTATTATCTAAATAATGGCCAAAAGATTTAAGTTTTCTAGTTTTTGCCCAATATAAATTTTCTAATACAGCAGTATCTTTTTTAATAATAACTTGTATTAAAGAAGCGTTATCTTTTAAAACAATATTTCTTTTGTTATTTAAAAAATTAACAATCGTGTCTTGTGAATATCCTTTTAACACAAAGAATAGAACACTTACAAAAAGCAATTTTTTCATTTTTATTTCTTTATCAATTTTATTGTTTTTTGCTGGTTTCCGTTTGTGATTTTTAAGATGTAAATTCCAGAATGTAATTGCGATACATTTACCTTTTTAGTTCTTAATCCAATTTTCTCAAACACTTTTTTTCCAATCACATTAAAGATTTGAATTTGGGTGTTTTCTAAACTTTGTAAAGAAGTTTGAATAGTAAAATTATTATTAACTGGGTTTGGGTACACAGTAGTTACATTTAAAAAATTTTGATCTTCAACGCCTAAGATTGAATAAGCGTTCTCAAAATTCGGAATCCCATAACCTTCTTGCGCAGTTGGATTGTTATATTTATCTGCAGATTCGCGAATACGCTGCATTATCTGCAAATTGGTTAAATCAGGAAATGCTTGCCAAAAACACGCTACAATTCCAGCCATAATTGGCGAAGAGAAAGAGGTTCCGTTTGATGTTACTGCAGTTCCAGAAATGTGATTAATTACATAAACATTCTGACCTTGCGCTAAAACATCAGGTTTTATTCTACCATCAGAAGTTGGCCCAAAAGAACTAAATGCCGCAATATTTCCTGTAGCATTTACTGCTCCAACTGTAAAAATCGATGCCGCATCAGCAGGTGCACCCATATACTTCCAATCATCATTTCCTTCATTTCCTGCGGCGTTTACTAAAATCATTCCTCTAGAAACACCAATTTCTGCTCCACGAGTTATAAAAGTAGTTTTACCATCCATATCATTATAAGTATAGTTATAAGCTGCATTATCAAAAGTTGTGTATCCTAATGAAGTATTAATCACATCAACTCCTAAGCTGTCTGCTCTTTCAGCTGCTTCTACCCAAAGTGTTTCTTCTAAAACTGTTTCTGTTTCAGCAATTTCTGAAATAAATAAATAAAATTTTGCATCTGGAGCTGTACCAACAAATTGCCCATCAATATAACCAGCAATTGTTGATAAAACATTGGTTCCATGACTGTCTCTTGTATAAAAATTGGTGGTTCTATCTGCAAAGTTATAACCTCCTAAAATTTGATTATTATCTCTCAACCTCTGAAATGCAGCCAATGTATTTACATTCGGAAAACCAGCATCAATAACTGCTATTTGCATTCCTGTTCCTGTATATCCTATTTGATGCAAAAAATCTCCTTTTAGCATTGAAATTTGATTTGCTGCATTCCCATAATTAAAATTGGTAGTTGTCTTTTCAAATTTATTTCTCTTTGTTCTTTGAGTCGATTTTTTTGAAGAAACACCTTTGGTATTCAATGTTTTATTAGCAAATTCTATTTTATCAACAAAAGTATATGTCGTTTTAAGGTTTTTAATATCTACTTGAGTTCCTTGTACATGAATTGCATTTAACCATTTTGATTTTGCTAGAACTGTAATTCCGAATGTATTTTTAACTAGAGAGTAATGTCTAACATCAATTGGAACATCTATACTATCTATAGCAATATTTTGTTTTGTTCTACGATCTAATGCTCTTTGAGACAACATGGTTAATGGAGATGCAAAATAAGCTGCTGAGTTTGGTTTATTTTTTAAGAAAACCCAAGCATCTTCTTGAGCAAAAAGTTGTAAGGAAATTAAAAAAGCTAATAGGGAAAATAGTTTTTTCATCGATTTATAATTTATAAACCGAAAATACTACTTTTTTAAAAATTATGAATTGTAATTACGAAATAACTCCAGAACCTAAGAGTTCTTCGCTTTTGTACCAAGCTACAAACTGTCCTTCTGTTATTGCAGATTGCTTGTTTTTAAATGCTACATACAAGCCATTTTTTACTTTGTACAACGTTGCTTTTTCTAATGCTTGCCTGTAACGAATTCTTGCTTCAACTTCTAATGATTTACCAGTTTTCAACGTTAAATCTTCTCGAATCCAATGCAATTCTTCATTTTTAACAAACAATACATTTCTGTACAATCCTGGATGATTTTTTCCTTCGCCAGTATAAATTACATTTTCTACAACATCGGTTTCTATTACATACAACGCTTCTTTTGTTCCACCAACATTTAATCCTTTTCGCTGTCCTTTTGTAAAATAATGTGCACCTTGATGTTTGCCAACAATTTTTCCGTCTTCTTTTTTGTAAGAAAATTTGGTTGCATAAAAAGCCAATTCCTCTTCTTTGTTTTTAAAAGTTGGAACTGATTTTGTGTACTGCTCAAAATCCGAAGGAATTGTAACAATAACGCCTTCTTTTGGCTCTAATTTTTGTTGTAAAAATTCTGGTAAACGAACTTTACCTATAAAACACAAACCTTGAGAATCTTTTTTATCCGCAGTAATTAAATCTGCTTTTTTAGCAATTTCTCTAACTTCTGGCTTGGTGAGTTCGCCAATAGGAAATAGTGCTTTAGAAAGTTGTTGTTGCGATAACTGACATAAAAAATACGATTGATCTTTATTGTCATCTTTTCCTGCTAACAATTTATAAACTGATTTTCCGTCAATTTCTTCTTCTCCTTTTCTACAATAATGACCAGTTGCTACATAATCTGCACCAAGATTTAAAGCGATATCCATAAAGACATCAAACTTGATTTCTCTATTACATAACACATCAGGATTTGGGGTTCTTCCTTTGCTGTATTCATCAAACATATAATCTACAATACGCTCTTTGTATTGCTCACTTAAATCTACAACTTGAAAAGGAATTTCTAATTTATCAGCAACAATCATAGCATCGTTACTGTCTTCTAACCAAGGACATTCGTTAGAAATAGTTACAGAATCATCGTGCCAGTTTTTCATAAACAACCCGATTACTTCATAGCCTTGTTCTTTTAACAAATATGCAGTTACACTAGAATCAACACCACCAGAAAGACCAACAATTACACGTTTCATTTTTAATAAAATTGACTGCAAAGATACAAATCAATTGGGAGATTAACGCATTGAATTAACTGATGTATTGATAAGAAAAAGTTATATATTCTTTAGTTGGCTAAACTATATGTCATTTCGAGTAAAGCAAAGCGGAATCGAGAAATCTTTTTAATTTTTGATGATAGATCTCTCCACTACGGTCGAGATGACAGAGAAAATAAACAATGCTTTTTAATTTTTTTGTTTGATGGAATTTTTCAACGATTCTCTTCTTTTTTTATCACTTACTATTTCTCCGTCTAAATAAAATTCCCATTTTCCAATCCGTTTACCATCTTTATAAATGCCGCGTTCTTTTAGGTTTCCATTTAACTCAAAATATTTTGCAAGACCGTTTGCCAAACCATTTTCAAACATCACCTCCTCAATTAAAATTTCTTTATCAGAATATCTTTTAGAAACACCGTGTAAAAAGCCATTTTTATATTCAGATTCTTCCGCTTTTTTTCCGTTAGATTTAAAATAGATCGTTACTTTGCCCTCTAACTTTCCATCAACATAAAATTCTTTAGAAAAAATAGTTCCTTTTTTATAAAAATACGTCCATTTTCCTACTCTTTTTTTACCAATAAAAGTTCCGATTACTCTTGTCTTTCCATTATCATACAAGTACTTTACAGCAACAGAGTCAGAATTTTTTTTAAAGACTTTAATAGCTTCTGGATACGTAGAATAGTTGATGTTGTAAAACTTAAATGTGCCTACTTCTTTTCCGTTTTTAAACTGACCCGTATATTTTATTCTCTTATTTGTAGTATAGTATTTTTTCCAAGGACCCGTTCTTTTTTTGTTTTTATCAAACTGATTGTATTTTTGAGCAACAGCTTCATTTCCGTTTAAAAAAAACGAAAAAAGAATGCAAACAAAAAATAGTCTTTTTATATTTATCATCATCAAACAATTATCTAGCAAAGATACGCAACAAAGCACATATGAATAAAGATTTTTTGATTTCCGCATTACAATCAATGGAAAATGCTAAAAGAGAAAACAGAAATAAGGTGGCAAATATTGTGTACAACAATAAAGAATTGTTTAAACACCTGGTTTCTTTAACTTTTGAAGTTGATGATAAAATTTCTATAAAAGCTGCTTGGATTTTAGAGTGGATTTGCACACACGAAAGCGTACTTTGGATACTTCCATATTTAGAAGAATTTACACAGAATATTTCTAGATTGCATTTTGATAGTGCAATAAGACCTTGCGCAAAAATTTGTGAGCAAATAGCAACAGCTTATACTTCTAAGAATAAAAACGAGTTTCAATCTGCTTTAACCCAAGAACAAATTAACACTATTGTAGAAACAGGTTTCGATTGGTTAATTACACCACAAAAAATTGCTGTTAGGGCTTATACAATGACCACTTTGTATTTATTTGGATTGCAAAAGGATTGGATTCATACAGAATTAGAATATCTAATTACAACTAAAATTATTAAAGAAAGTAAAGGTTGTAAAGCAAGAGGAACATTTATTTTATCGATGATAAAAAAGCATCAAAAAATCTAAAAATTACACTACTAAAGTTTCTTTAAATCAGTATTTTTGCCAAAGACAACACAACAACTCTAAAATGAATTTATCTGAATTAAATGCCATCTCTCCAATAGATGGAAGGTATAGAAATAAAGTAGCAAAATTAGCTGATTATTACTCTGAAGAATCATTAATAAAATACCGTGTAAAAGTAGAGATAGAATACTTTATTGCGTTATGCGAAATTCCGTTGCCTCAACTAAAAGATTTTAACTTTGATTTGTTTGTTGAATTAAGAAAAATATATACCCATTTTTCTACTGAAGATGCACAGAAAATTAAAGATATTGAAAAAATTACCAACCACGATGTAAAAGCGGTTGAATATTTTATTAAAGAAAAATTCGACAACTTAAATTTACATGCTTTTAAAGAGTTTATTCATTTTGGATTAACTTCTCAAGACATTAATAATACAGCAATTCCGCTTTCAATAAAAGATTCAATTAACGAGGTTTATCTACCTATTTATCAAGAACTTGTAGAGAAATTAAAAAATTTATCTACAGATTGGAATAATGTATCTATGCTGGCAAGAACACATGGTCAACCAGCATCACCAACTCGCTTAGGAAAAGAAATTAATGTGTTTGCAGTACGATTACATGAACAGTTTAAAACCTTAGAAAAAATACCAAATGCAGCAAAATTTGGTGGCGCAACTGGTAATTATAATGCGCATCATGTAGCATATCCAAATATAGATTGGAAAGCTTTTGGAACTCGTTTTGTAGAAGAAAAATTAGGCTTACATCACTCGTTTCCAACCACACAAATTGAACATTATGACTACATGGCTTCTTTGTTTGATTGCCTAAAAAGAATCAACACAATTGTCTTAGATTTAGACAAAGATATTTGGACCTATGTTGCGATGGATTATTTTAAACAAAAAATTAAAGAAGGAGAAATTGGTTCCTCGGCAATGCCACATAAAGTAAATCCTATTGACTTTGAAAACTCTGAAGGAAACCTAGGAATTGCAAATGCATTGTTTGAACATTTAGCCGCTAAACTTCCCATTTCTAGAATGCAGCGCGATTTAACAGATAGTACGGTTTTAAGAAATGTTGGTGTACCGTTTGGACACACATTAATTGGATTTGCATCAACTTTAAAAGGATTGAATAAGTTGCTCTTAAACAGAGAAAAATTTGAACAAGATTTAGAAAATAATTGGGCTGTTGTTGCAGAAGCAATTCAGACAATTTTACGAAGAGAAGCCTATCCAAATCCGTATGAAGCTTTAAAAGGATTAACAAGAACAAACGAGAAAATCACTCAAAAATCGATTGCAGATTTTATTGACACTTTAGATGTTTCTGACGCAATTAAAAACGAATTAAAAGTAATAACACCCGCTAATTTTACAGGAATCTAATGAAAAAAATAATCTCCACACTTTTAGTTTTAACAATTCTTATCTCTTGTAAAGAGCCTGTTATTATTGATAATAACAATCAATTTAAAACCGGAGTTTTTAAAATTCCTGCTGGTAAAGGATATAGCAAAACTATTATTACAAGAATAGATAGTTTACAGATAGAAGAATACACAAAAACAATTTCTATCTCTACAGATAGTATTGTAAAAATGAGAAAAGAAAAACATATTGATACGTTGTTTATTAAATGGAAAAATAACTTTTCTTATACTTTACAAATGAAAAATCCAAAAACTAGCTTAGATAAGGATAAGATTTTTGTTAACATAAATAAGGTAACAGACAGTTCTTATAGCTTTACTGCAAAAATTGGTTATTCAAAATACAAACAAACAGGCACTGTATTTAAAGTTAAAAATTAATGGAAATATTTGCAGAGATTGATGCTTGGATTGCTTTATTAACACTTACTTTTTTAGAAATTGTTTTAGGAATAGATAATATTGTTTTTATTTCTATCGCCACCGGTAAACTCCCAAAAAAGCAACAAAGAAAAGGGACAAATATTGGGCTACTTTTAGCAATGATTTTTAGAATTATTCTGCTCTTTGGAGTTTCTTATTTAATTGCCATGAAAAAGCCATGGTTTACAATAAACTCTTCTTGGCTAACTACAGAAATAACTGGGCAAAGTATTATACTCATCTTAGGTGGAGTTTTCCTTTTGTATAAAAGCACCAGTGAAATACATCATAAAGTAGAAGGAACTACAAAAGATGCTACAACAAAAAAAATGGCATCAACACTATCTAAAGTAATTATTCAAATTGTTTTAATTGATCTTGTTTTTTCTTTTGATTCTGTTTTAACAGCAGTTGGAATGACAAACGGAACTGAAGGTGCATTACTTATAATGGTTACTGCGGTTATAATTTCTGTGTTAATTATGATGATATTTGCCAATCCTGTTGGTCAGTTTGTAAATAAGTATCCAACAGTGCAAATGCTTGCTTTATCTTTCTTAATTTTAATTGGATTTATGCTAATAACCGAAGGAGCACATTTAGCAAATACTGTAATTTTTAACAATACAGTAGGAGCAATTCCAAAAGGATATTTGTATTTTGCCATCGCTTTTTCTTTAGGAGTTGAAGCTTTAAACATGAAAATTAGAAAAAAAAGAAGTTAATCTACAATCAAAAAACTTAAAAAACATATTGTTCTTTTTAGCATATTGTTATTATTGACGCCGTCAATATTACAATTAGTACACACTTTAGAAAACCACAAGCACACAGTTTGTACTTCTAAAAACGTAAAACATATACACAAAAAAAATATAGATTGCTCTTTATTACATAGACAATTACAAACACTTAGCATAGATTTTCCTTCTAATTTTGATGTAATTCCGCAACAATTTTACACAACTTTATTTACAAAAAAACCACAAGTTAAAGTTGTAGAAATTGTTTTTCAAAAAACAACTCGAGGTCCACCATTTTTTATTATTTAACAGATTATGTCAATATAATACTATTGACAAAAACTTAGTACAATAATAAAAACACATTACATGAAATCAATACTAAAAACCTTATTTTTATTAGGTTGCATTACAGTTACAGCACAAAATAATATCTCTGGAACCATTACAGACATTCATAAAGAGCCTTTAATTGGTGTAGAAATTTACACTACAGAATATCATAAAGGAACAGTTACTGACGAAAACGGTAAGTATTCCTTAAAAAATTTACCAAACGGAAAAGTTAAAATCTCTTTTTCATTTATTGGCTTCGAAACTCAAACAAAAATAATTGAATTTAACTCAAAAAATAAAACGGTAGATATCTTTTTACAAGAATCTGTTTTTACAATTGATGAAGTTATAATCTCAACTCCTTTTAACAAGTTACAATCAGAAAATGTAATGAAAGTAGAACGATTAACCGCAGCAGCAATAAGAAGAACTGGTTCGCCAACATTAATGAGTGGATTAGAAAAAATTGCCGGAGTTTCTCAAATATCTACAGGAACCTCTGTTGGAAAACCAGTAATTAGAGGTTTAAGTGGTAATAGAGTTTTAGTGTATGCACAAGGAGTTCGTTTAGAAAATCAGCAATTTGGAGATGAACATGGTTTAGGCTTAAATGATGGCGGAATTGAAAGTGTTGAAGTTATAAAAGGACCAGCTTCTCTACTCTATGGATCAGATGCTTTAGGTGGTGTTTTGTATTTAAATCCAGAAAGATTTGCTGCAACAAATACTACAACCGCACTTGTAAATCAGCAGTTTTACAGCAACACTCTAGGAAGTAATACTTCTGTTGGATTTAAAAGTTCTGAAGAAAAATGGAAGTTTTTAGGACGTATGAGTTCTAATTTTCATTCAGATTATAAAACTCCAAATAATCAACGCGTAACAAATACAAGGTTTAAAGAAAACGATTTTAAGCTTGGTTTAGGGTATAGTTCAGGAAGTTATTCAAACGAATTTCGCTACAACTTAAATAGAGCTGTATTAGGTTTTACAGAAGGAATTAATAATCAATCAACTTCTACTAGTCCAGAATATCCATATCAAAAAGTAGATAATCAGATTTTTAGTTTACACAATCATTTCTTTTTTGAAAATTCTAAATTAGACGTAGATCTTGGCTATATATCTAATGATAGAAGTGAACTTGAAGATTCTCCAACACCAGTTTTACACTTCAAACTTAAAACTTTTAACTATAATAGTAAATATCATTTACCAAAATTTAAAAACGGAATTGAAAGTATTCTAGGTTTGCAAGGAATGATTCAACAAAATAAAAATTTCGGAAATGAAATATTGATTCCGAATGCTAAAATTAATGATATTGGAATGTTTTACACAGTAAATAAGCAATTTGAAAATTCATCTTTACAAGCAGGAATTCGATTTGATGCTAGAGTGTTAAAAACTGAAAAATATGTGGTAATTGATGGCAGTAATACTAAAGTTTTTAATTCTTTGGATAAAAATTATACCAGTTTTACAGGATCACTTGGTTATAAGCTTACCTTATTTAATACTATTACTACCAGAATTAATACAGCATCTGGTTTTAGAGCACCAAATTTAGCTGAGTTAACATCAAACGGTGTACATGAAGGCACCAATAGGTACGAGATTGGAAACGCAAATTTAGCTACAGAAAAAAATATTCAATTAGATATTTCTTTAGAATATAAAACCGATCATATAGAAATTTTTGGTAATGGTTTTTACAATCTTTTAAATGATTATATCTTTTTATCTCCAAATGGAGCAGTTAAAAATGGCGCACCTGTTTTTATTTATACACAACAAAATGCAAAATTATATGGTGGAGAATTCGGTTTTCATTTACATCCACATCCAATAGATTGGTTGCATTTAGAAAGTAGTTTTGAAATGGTTATAGGAAAACAACAAAACGGAGATTATTTACCATTAATTCCTGCAAATACTTTTAAAAATACTTTGAGAACAGAATTTGAAACAGGCAACTGGTTAAAAAATGGATACTCTTCTTTAACCTTTACCTCAACATTATCACAAAAAAATGTTGGTTTATTTGAAACTGCTTCTAATGGTTATAATTTAGTTTCTTTAGGTTTTGGTGGTGATATTGAATTATATTCTTTAAAGCTTAACACAACTTTTTCTGTAAACAATATGTTTGATACCAAATATATCAACCATTTATCTCGTTTAAAATCTGATGGTATTCTAAATGCTGGTAGAAATATTGTTTTTGGAGTAAGTTTTAAAATTTAAAACAAATAAAATCACATAATTAAAAGAGGTTTTACAATTGTAAAACTTCTTTTTTTTAGCAAAAAAATAAAACTAAAAGTTAATTATTGTACATACTTTGTTTTCTTTAACGTACTAAGTACAATAAATGAGGCTAAAAAGAAAATAGCCAAACTCAAAACACTCCATTGCATAGAATCTGTAATAGAATATAAAAATCCGTACACAAATGTTCCTAATACAATTGCTATTTTTTCTGTAACATCGTAAAAACTAAAGTATGTTGCATGGTCTTCTGTTTCTGGCAATAATTTAGAATACGTAGAGCGTGTTAACGATTGTATTGCTCCTTGCACAAGTCCTAACAAACCACCTAAACCATAAAAGTATAAAGCCACATTTTCTTGATTTTTATCTAACATAAAAGCAGCAAGACAGACCAACATCCAAGTTAGTATTGTTATTTTAATAGCTTTGATATTTCCATATTTTTCTGAAATTCTAGAGAAAATTGCAGCTCCAAAAATTGCCACTATTTGTACTAATATGATAGTAATAATTAAGTTCATTGCAGGTAATCCTAACTCGCTTGACCCAAAAATTGCTGCCATTAAAATAATGGTTTGCACACCAATACTTAACAAGAAGAATGCAATTAAAAATCGTTTTAAATTCGAATAATTACGTAACTCGTTCCACACTTTTTTTAATTCTTTAAACCCTTTCCATATATAATCTTTCTCTGGTTTTCTATTGTAAATATCGTTTGGTAATCTTCTAAAAGTTATTTGCGCAAAACCAATCCACCATAAACCAACCATTACAAAAGAAATACGAGAAGCCATTGCAGAAGTTATTCCGAAAATCTCTGGCATTTGTATCATTATCAAGTTGATAATCAATAAAATAACAGAACCCGCATATCCAAATATAAATCCTTTAGCACTTGCTCTATCTTGCTGTTCTGGTTCTGCAACCTCAGGCAAATACGCATTGTAAAAAACAATACTGGACCAAAAACCAATACTTGCAAACATGGTAAAGACAATTCCGATCCAAACAGTATCAACACTATCAAAAAAATATAAACTCATTACAGAAATAGAACCTAATGCACAGAAAAATTTCATAAATTTTTTCTTGCTTCCTGTATAATCTGCAATACCAGATAAAATTGGCGACATAAAAGCAACAACTAAAAAAGAAAATGATAGTGCATAACTATATAATGCATCTGGATGATCCCAATCCATTCCTAAAAATTGAACAGTTTTATCTTTTGTAACTGCAGTATAATACAATGGAAAAACTGCGGTACTTATTACTAATGAATATACAGAGTTAGCCCAATCGTAAAAAGCCCAAGCATTAATTAGTTTTTTATCGCCAATTTTTAACATGATAGTAAAATTTAGTTAGTTTGAGAACACAAGATAAACTTTTATTTTACAATTGGAGTTGCATTAAATTTTTTAGCTAAAGCTGTTGCCTCGGGTAAATATGTTTTCAATGTTTTTATTCTTGATTCATTTGAAGGATGTGTACTTAAAAATTCTGGCTGAGAAGTTTTTCCTGCTTGTTTACTCATTCTAACCCAAACTTGTGCTGCTTCTTCTCCATTATAACCAGCCATAATCATAAATATTAAACCTAATTTATCTGCTTCAGACTCGTGAGTTCTGCTATACGCCAACATTCCGACTTGAGAACCAACACCATAAACTAGATTCCAGATTTTAGAATTTTTATCATCTTTTGTACCATAAGCCACCGCTAAAGATAAACCTTGTTGCGCTATTGCTTGAGACATTCGTTCTTGTCCGTGTCTTGCAAAAGCATGTGCAACTTCGTGACCCATAACTGCTGCAATTCCGTCTTCATTTTTACAAATAGGTAAAATCCCTGTATAAAAAACTACTTTTCCTCCAGGCAAACACCAAGCATTTATCGTTTTATCTTCTATTAAATTAAATTCCCATTTATAAGCATCTGCTTCTTTACTCATGTTATTTGCTCTCATAAATCTATCAACAGCTTCAGAAATTCTTTTTCCAACATCTCTAATTTTTTTAGTTTCTTTAGTGTTTTTAGATACTTTGTTCTTTTCTATAAACCCTTTGTATTGTGCAAAACTTGCAGGTAATGCTTGTTCATCACTTACTAAATCCAATCTTTTTCTACCAGTAATTGGCACCGTACTACATTGTACTAGAAATATTGACACAAAAATTAAAATCGTTATTTTTTTCATCTGTCTATTCATTATATTATATCGCTTTAACGAAAGTTAAATTTACATATTCTGTTTAAAAAAAATGTTTTTCTTGTAAGATGGTTTGACAACAATCGACCTAAAGTAAAAATCAACCAAAATGAAAAAATTCCTTTCTATTATTGTACTCATTTTTTTTATAAGTTGCTCAACAAATGCGCAAGAAAAAAAACATCAATATAAAATAATTAAAACTGATACAGAGTGGAAAAATTTATTATCTCCTGCACAATACAATGTGCTAAGAGAATCTGGCACAGAAAGAGCTTTTTCTCATCCTTATAACTACAACAGATCTAAAGGTGTTTATGTTTGTGCGGCTTGCAAAACACCTTTGTATTTATCTCAATACAAATACGATTCTGGTTCTGGTTGGCCAAGTTTTGATAGAGCTATTTCTAAAAATGTTGAACTAGATGTTGATTATGAAATCGGAGTTGCACGAACCGAATTAAAATGTGCAGTTTGTGGTGGTCATTTAGGTCATTCTTTTGAAGATGGACCAAGAGAAACAACTGGATTACGTCATTGTATTAATGGAGCTGCACTATTATTTATTCCAAAGGAATTATAAATATAACGTATCTTTATTTTATATTTCAACAACAGTAAAAATGGATTTATTCTATCCGAAAGTATTTTAAAACAATTTGAATACAATAAAGTTTAGGAGATAAAACTTTTATTCAGCTAACATAAGAGCAACTTTTTTTGGAAATATAATGATAAAAGTAATTCCTACAACCCAAATTTTAAAAGAAAATATTGATGAAAAAACTAATTACAATCCCCTATTTATTATTTTTTTGGTTGATTCCGGTTTCTATAATTTTAGCATTTATTTTTAAAAATGATGAAATTAGTATCAATTATTATAATGCTAATTTTATTGTTGAATTAAAATACATCTATTATATATCTGCCTTTTATTTTTGCTTAATTGGTTTTAATTATTACGCTATTTATTGGTCAAATAAAACTCCAAAAAAAGGGTTAACATTAATTCATATAACATTACAAATAATTTCTTTTGCTTTATTAATTACGCATAAAAATTGGAGTTGGCTGCAATCAACAAATCAAACAAATGAAAATTTAGTGTTAGACAACTCAAATTTCATCCTTTTAATTTCTTTTTCATTCTTTCTTTTAGCCACACTTTTTCATTTATTTAATTTCTTTTTAAGTCTATTTTCAAAATCTAAATAACGTAGAAAATCCTTATAAAAATCGTGCTATTTTCTTATATTTGTGCTTCCAAAAAAAGAACACAAAGCACATGTTTAATAATTTAAGTGATAAATTAGATAAAGCCTTACACACATTAAAAGGTCATGGTAGTATTACAGAAGTAAACGTTGCAGAAACGCTAAAAGAAGTTCGTAGAGCTTTATTAGATGCTGATGTTAACTTTAAAATTGCCAAAGATTTTACCAAAAAAGTACAAACTAAAGCCTTAGGACAAAATGTGTTAACCACATTAAATCCAGGACAATTAATGGTAAAATTGGTTAAAGACGAATTAACCGAATTAATGGGTGGAGAAACTGTAGGATTAAATCTTGGCGGTTCTCCAACTGTAATTTTAATGTCTGGTTTACAAGGTTCTGGTAAAACCACCTTTTCTGGAAAATTAGCAAACTTCTTAAAAACTAAAAAAACAAAACAAGTTTTATTAGTTGGTTGTGATGTCTATC
This sequence comes from uncultured Flavobacteriaceae bacterium, assembly GCA_963974245.1. Lineage (GTDB taxonomy): Bacteria > Bacteroidota > Bacteroidia > Flavobacteriales > Flavobacteriaceae > Polaribacter. The sequence continues at coordinate 214,577 of CAXBBY010000003.1, forward strand.
GCCCAGCCGCTATAAATCAATTGCAAGTTGTTGGAGAACAAATTGGTGTTGAAGTATATGCAGAAATTGGTAATCAAAATCCTGTAGAAATTTCTAAAAATGCAATTAAGCATGCAAAAGCAACTGGCAAAAATGTAGTAATTATTGATACTGCTGGTCGTTTAGCTGTTGATGAAGAAATGATGACCGAAATTTCTAACATTCATAAAGCAGTTAATCCGCAAGAAACCTTATTTGTTGTAGATTCTATGACTGGACAAGATGCTGTAAATACAGCCAAAGCTTTTAATGATGTATTAAATTTTGATGGAGTTATTTTAACAAAATTAGATGGTGATACGCGTGGTGGAGCAGCTTTAACCATAAAATCTGTAGTAGATAAACCAATAAAATTTATTGGAACTGGAGAAAAAATGGAAGCAATTGATGTTTTTCATCCAGATAGAATGGCAGATAGAATCTTGGGAATGGGAGATGTTGTTTCTCTTGTAGAACGTGCTCAAGAGCAATTTGATGAAGAATCGGCTAGGAAATTACAAAAGAAAATTGCAAAAAATCAATTTGGTTTTGATGATTTTTTGACTCAGATTCAACAAATCAAAAAGATGGGAAACATGAAAGATTTAGTCGGAATGATTCCTGGTGCTGGAAAAGCGATGAAGGATGTAGATATTGATGATGATTCTTTTAAAGGAATTGAGGCCATTATTCATTCTATGACACCGTCAGAAAGAAGTACACCAAGTTCTATCAATTCGAGTAGAAAAAAACGAATTGCAAAAGGTTCTGGATCTACCGTACAAGATGTAAATCAGTTGATGAAACAATTTACTCAAATGAGCAAAATGATGAAAATGATGCAAGGCGGAGGCGGTAGAAAAATGATGCAAATGATGCAAGGAATGAAATAAAACAAAAGGCTACTGAATAAGTAGCCTTTTTTATTTGTAATACTCTTTTAACCTATGCTATTAAAAATAATTTTAGTTTTATTCAGCACAAAAAAGAATCGTTTTCTTTCTTTTTCTGTTTTAGGAATTCTTATTTTTTTAGTTTCTAACCAAAACGGAATGTTTTGGGACAATGTACTTTTTGCTTCAAAAATGGGAAACCAATTGTATTACAATTCTATTTTTGATTGGACAATGCCAGATGCTTTTGATCCTGGGCATCCACCTTTTTTAGGTTTTTTATTAACTGTAAGTTGGAAACTTTTAGGACATCATTTATGGGTAAGTCATTTGGTAATATTGCCTTTTACTATTGGATTTTTTTATCAATTATTTCGCTTTATTAGTTGTTTTATTGATACAATTCAGTTACAATTTCTTGCTTTTTTGTTAATCATTATTGATCCAACAATTTCTACAGCTTTTGTATTGGTTAATCCAGAAATCATAATTATTTTTTTCTTTTTTTTGGCAGTAAACGGAATTCTATTCAAATCAAAAACTCAAAAATTAATTGGATTACTCTTTTTAAGTATTGTAACTTTTAGAAGTATGATGCTTTTTGGTGGTATTTTTTTATTTGAAATTTGTAACAATCTTTTGTTAGAAAAAAAGAAAATCAAATCTGTTTTAAACATTAAATTTTTAAGTCTCTATATTCTTGGTAGTTTACCAGGAGTACTTTTTGTTATATGGAGGTTAAGTACAAAAGGCTGGTTACAAACACATCCTAATTCGCCTTGGGCTGGTTATTGGCATTTTGCTGATTTCGAATTTTTTATAAGAAATAGCATCGTTTTAATTTGGAGGTATGTTGATTTTGGTCGAATATTTATTTTCTTATTTTTATTAATTAGCATATTTCTTTTTGGTAAGAAAATTATTCAATCAGAAAAAAATAAAAAACTACTATTGTTAGCAATATCTTCTGTGTTTTTTATTGTTGTTACTGTTTTAATTGCAACTAACGCTTTTGGACACCGTTATTTTATCGTTTCATATATCGCATTTTTTCTACTTGCTTTTAGAGTTCTTCAAGAATTTTACATTAAAAAAAGAATCATTTATTTACTATTATGTATTGGTTTGTTAACTGGTAATTTATGGGTATATCCAAAGAATATTTCTCAAGGATGGAATGCAACCTTAGGGCATTTACCTTATCATTCATTACGATTAGAAGCAGTTGATTATCTAAATAAAAACAATATTAGCATAGAAGAAGTTGCAAGTTTTTTTCCGAATTATAATATCTTAGATTATATTGATTTTAAAGGCGATAAAAGATCGTTTCCTGAATTTGATGGAACAAATAAATATGTATTTTATGCATCGGTTTATAATTTAACAGATGAAGAGCAAAAAACATTGGCAAATCATTATTCTGTACTAAAACAATTTCATAAATTTAACACAACTATCAAAATCTTTATTTTAAACAACTATGATTCTATTAGACGGAAAAGCAACATCAAATCAAATTAAAGAAGAAATAGCAATTGAAGTACAAAAATTAATTACTTCTGGAATTAGATCTCCACATTTAGCAGCAATTTTAGTTGGAAGCGATGGTGCAAGTATGACATATGTAAACGCAAAAGTAAAGGCTTGTGCAAAAGCTGGGTTTAAATCTACTTTGATTGATTTACCAGAAAACACATCCGAAGAGCAACTCTTAAATGAAATTGAAAAACTAAATACAAAATCACAAATTGATGGTTTTATTGTACAATTGCCATTACCAAAGCATATTGACGAACAAAAAGTTTTAATGGCAGTAAATCCAGATAAAGATGTAGATGGATTCCATCCAACAAATGTTGGAAAAATGGCATTAAATTTACCCACTTTTTTACCTGCAACTCCATTTGGAATTTTACAACTTTTGGAACGATACAAAGTAGAAACTTCAGGAAAACATGTTGTTGTAATTGGAAGAAGTCATATTGTTGGCAGGCCAATGAGTATTTTAATGAGTCAAAAAAGAACTGCCGGAAACGCAACAGTAACCGTTGCTCATAGCCGAACTCAAAATTTAAAAGAACTCACATTACAAGCAGATATTATTGTTGCTGCATTAGGAATTCCAGAGTTTCTAACAGGAGACATGGTAAAAGAGAATGTTACCATTATTGATGTGGGCATTACAAGAATTGAAGACACTACAAAGAAAAATGGTTTTCGTTTAGCTGGTGATGTTCATTTTGAATCAGTTTCTAAAAAAGCTAGTTTTATTACTCCTGTTCCTGGAGGAGTTGGGCCAATGACTATTGCCATGTTATTAAAAAACACATTATTGGCAGCTAAAAATAGAGCCTAGTTTTCTTCTTCTTCTCGATTTACTAAATCCATTGAAAAAGCAGGCAAACAAATTGCCAAATACTCACAATCTACATCAAAAGGATTTGAATATTGAATGCGCGCATTCTTTTCAATTTTAATAGATTGACCAGCTTCTAAAATCACCGTTTCACCATCAATAATAAATTGTTTTTTTCCTTTTATTATATATGTATACTCATCAAACTTTGGAATTTGAAAAGGCTCACTCCATTTTGGCGGAGCAATCATATGAGCAATGCTAATATTTGAATCGTGATTTGTGGCATTGCCAAAATGTTCTTCAATTAATTTTCCATCTGTAGTTGGAAAAACAAATGGCGATTTTTGTATGGTGTATTTTTTCATAAACTAACTTTATTTAAAAGATAATCAAAAATTAAATTCAGAAATATTTTGATTAATTAAACCAAACAATAAACGATTTTACTTTCGCTAATCCTGGAATTTGTTCTAAACTTATTTTTTGAGTGCTAAAATTTTTTAATCCTAAATCTGCTTTATCTAAACTAATTGTAACATTTAAATCATCAATAAAAAGTGTTGCGGAAGTTAACGAAGTTTCAACTTTAGTAATTTTATTATTTACATTGATATCTTCAAAAGAAGAATTTAGTGAAATACCAGATTTTGTAGAAAATCTTGGATCAAAAATTTGAATACTTTTTATTGTTGATGTAGAATCTAATTGCTCTTGAGGTATTATTGTTAATAAATGTTTTCCTCCTTTTTCATAAATGATATATTCATCATCATCTTGAAAATAATTATTCCCTAAAGCCCCTTCACTTAAATTTTTAACGATAGAATCATTTTTAAAAATTTTATCTAAATCATTAATTGTTGTTACAGTCGTTAATTCACCAACTTTTCCTTTAGAAATTATAAACTTATTACCATCACCACATTGTACAAATAATATTGATACTATACTAACAATCAGTAATTTATATATATTCTTATTCATTCTTTTAATAATTTTAGATAGTATCTTAACGATACGTTTAGCTTTTTCTTATTTATTGAGCATAAAAGTAATCAAACTTTAAATGATAAAAAATAATATAAAGTTAATATCTCTAAAAAATTGAACTTAATAACCATTATTTTGAATCCTATATTCTTTTAAGTTTCAGTATCTTTGCCAACCAATGAAAAAAGAGGTTAAAAATTTAATAAATAAAGGAGAAATGCTTCCATTGATGGAAGAGTTTTATACGATTCAGGGTGAAGGTTCTCATACAGGAAAAGCTGCGTATTTTATAAGAATAGGCGGATGTGATGTTGGCTGTCATTGGTGCGATGTTAAAGAGAGTTGGAACGCAGAGTTGCACCCACCAACACACACAGATTTAATTGTAGATAATGTTAAAAAGTACGCCGATACAGTTGTAATTACTGGTGGAGAGCCATTAATGTGGAGTTTAGATTACATTACTAATCAACTACAAAAGCATCATATAAAAACACATATAGAAACATCCGGAGCATATTCTTTTTCTGGCAAATGGGATTGGTTTTGTTTATCTCCAAAGAAAACAAAATTACCTTTGGCAGAAACTTATAAAGAGGCTGACGAATTAAAAATAATTATTTATAATTTAAATGATTTTAAATTTGCTGAAGAGCAAGCATTAAAAGTTAATGAAAATTGTGAATTATTTTTACAACCAGAATGGAGTAAAAGAGAAAAAATGATTCCTGAAATTGTAAATTATGTAATGAAAAATCCTAAATGGAAAATTTCTTTACAAACACATAAATATTTAAATATTCCTTAAATAAAAAAGCAGCCAAATGGCTGCTTTTTTATTTATAATTTTTCTCTAACAAATTTTAAAATTAAATCGAATTGTTCTTCTTTAGATAGATTTGAATTGTCAATCTCAATGGCGTCATCAGCTTTTACTAAAGGAGAATCTTTTCTAGTTGTATCCATTTGATCTCTATCAACTACGTTTTTATAAATTTCTTCATAACTAACATTGTCACCTTTTTCAATCAACTCATCATATCTTCTTTTCGCCCTAGTTTCGGTTGAAGCAGTCATAAATATTTTCAACTCAGCATTAGGAAAAACAACAGTGCCAATATCTCTTCCGTCCAATACAATACCTTTATTTAAACCCATTTCTTGTTGTTCTAAAACCAATTTTTCTCTAACTTTAGAAATTGCTGACACCTTGCTTACTAAGTTAGATACTTCTAATGAACGTATTTTTTTTTCAATATTTACATCATTTAAATACACTTCAGCAAAACCTAAATTTTTATTATAAACAAATGAAATTTTAATATTTTTTAGCTCGTTAATTAATTTATGTTGATGAATAAAGTTTAAACCTACAAAATCATGTTGCATTGCAAATAATGTTACTGCTCTATACATTGCTCCTGTATCAACATATATATAACCCAAATAATTGGCTAATTGTTTCGCAATAGTACTTTTTCCTGTTGATGAAAATCCATCTATTGCGATAGTGATTTTTTTATTCATTATCTTTTTCTATCTAAATTTATTTGTAAACTAAAAGTACTAACATTTGTTGCAGTATGCACCTTAGAATATGCATAGTTAAGTTTAAAATTATTCATTTTTAATCCAAAACCAAATGATAGTCCTCCAAATGTTCTAACGTTTTGTAATTTATATTCTTGAAACTTTCTAAAATTATATCCCAACCTCAAATTAATTGCACTTTCTGGAAATAATTCAACTCCAACTATAAAGTGCCTCAATGCATTATTTACAAAAGAAACGTTTTCTTCAGTAATATTTCCCTCAATATCAGAAATTTGATTTGATGGATTGCTAACAGAAACATTCCATTGTTGTAAATTATCAATAGTTAAATACCATTTAACAGGAACATTTTCTAATTGATATGAACCTCCCAATAGAATTTCTAATGGCAATTTTTCTAATTCATTATCAAAAGCAGAAATTTGTGTACCAATATTTCTAACTACTAAAGTAACAATGAATGGTTGATGTGGACTGTGATATAAAAATCCAATGTCTGAAGCGATTCCAGTTGATGAATAATTACTTATTGATGAATTTATCAATTTAATACTTGCTCCTGCATATAAGTTTGTCCACGGTAAATTCACAGCATAACCAACAGAAACTGCTATATCACTTGCAGAAAAACTCCCAGTAATATTTCCAAACTCATCTGCTTCAGTTAAACTACCATAATTAATATATTTAGCACTTCCATACAAAGTACCAAATCTCCTACTAACTCTTTTAGCAAAAGAAACCGAGCCAATATTAATTCCAGATAAATATGAAGAATAATTTACAGCTAATTGATTATCTAAATTTTCATTAATAACAGAAGGATTCCACAAAGGTTGATTAACATCATCAATCAAAGTAAGTATTTTACCACCAAGTGCTATTTGTTTAGCTGAAGTAGAAATATTTAAGAATTTATATACAGATTCTCCTCCTACTTGAGAACATATCAAGTTTGGAAAAATCAACATTATAAATAAACTTTTAAATATTTTCATAAACAAGCTGCAAAGAAAAGACAATTAATAATTAGAACGAAAATATTCTCTTTTATTTTAGTTTTAAACCAAAAAAAGTCCTCAATCTAACGATTGAGGACTTTAGCATTGTACAT
>CAXBBY010000004.1:0-170706 GCA_963974245.1 uncultured Flavobacteriaceae bacterium
GGAACTGTAACAATTGGAAACCCTAAAGACGTATAAACATCTATTATTAATTGATGTATTTTTTTTTGATCATCTTCATCTTCGGTTCTTGCGTAGTCTTTTGTAAAAGGTAATCGGTCTAATATGAAAATTTTCTTATAAGAAGCTTTTTTTACCGCATTTAATAGTTTTTCATCATAATCAAGGTTTAAAAATTGATAATAAGCCATAGCATCTGGTATCGCTCTATCTAAAAAAAACAACTCTTTTGGCGAGATAACAGCCTCTTGTTCTATTTGCATATCTAAAACACCTAACTGGAATTTTCTTTTATTGTTTCTGATGTCCTCAACGGTTTGACCTTCGATACGCATAGTGTCAATATAATGCCTTGCATGCTCAATGGTGGTTTTATAACCTCTTTTTTCTAACATGTTTATTACGGTAGTTTTTCCAGTGCTTGGACCACCTGTTACAACATACCAATTGGTGTTTCTATTTTTAGCTTTCATTTTTTATATGTTTAAAAAATTATACATTTTGGATACTATATAACTGAGGAGCTTCAGCATCCCAACCATAGGTTTCCTTGATTCCTTTTTGCAATGCTTCTGCACTTTCTTTTTCACCATGAATAATGAAAACTCTTTCTGACAGATTCTTAATCTTTTGCATCCAATCTATTAATTCTTTATAATCTGCGTGTGCCGAAAAACCTTTGGATATACGAACACAACAATTTGCACATTTATATACTCTTTCGTTCTGTATATAAATGTCGAGATGTTTGTATTTTAAAATATTTGAATGCTGTTCCATAATACATCTTATTTTTTTATTTTTAATAATTTTGATGAGGTCCAAAAAACCCAAATACCGATAGTTACATCAACTCCCAAACAGAACATTGGCCACCATTGAGGTGGATTTGTTGAATACACAATATCGCCTTGAAAAAGATCATATATCCCATGTAATATCAGTGCAATACCTACTATTTTTAGGTTTCTATGATGCCCAAATATTGCTATGACCGAGAATAGAAAAGCAATAATTACTTCGAATATAATTTCGTTGGTATCATTCGCCTGAAAAGCAAAAAGAACATAGTAAAAAGCAATAACAATTAATAATACTGGATAGAAACTGCTGTCCTTATCAAAGCCCGTTTTTATCGCAAGTATTACAATGGAAATTCCTAGTAGTATGCCAATTATTAGTTCGACCATATTAGTTAATTAAGTATTATTTCTTCAATATTATAAAGCTGTGGAATTTCAGCTTCCCAATCATATGTTTCCTTGATGCCTTTTTGCAATGCTTCTGCACTTTCCTTTTCGCCATGAATAATGAAAATCCGCTCTGGCTTATTTTTAATTTTGCGCATCCAATCGATAAGTTCTTTGTGGTCTGCATGTGCAGAGAAACCTTCAATTTCTGCAACTTCCATATGAAATGGCACCCATTTTCCGTACACCTTTAATTCTTTTTCGCCTTCCAATAATTTTCTACCACGAGTTCCCTCTGCTTGATACCCAACAAAAAGTAATGTATTGTTAGGATTTTGAGCTTGTGTTTCGAGATAGTTTAGCATACGTCCTCCTGTTAGCATTCCGCTTCCTGCAATTACAATTTTTGGCTTATTATCAGTTCGTAATTCCATAGTTTCTCGATAGCTACTTACTACTGTAAAGTGCGAACACATTTCATCACATTCATCAGCTTCTAACTTATGCCAATCTCTGGTACTATGAAACAATTCTAATACACTTGCGCCCATTGGGCTATCCATTATCATTTGGACTTTTGGTATTTTATTTTCTTTGAGCAATCTCCATAAAACAAGCATCATTAATTGAGCACGTTCTACCGAAAAACTTGGGATAAATAAACTTCCACCTCTATTGATGGTTTCATTAACCAATTTTTCAATCTGAGGAATGGCTTCTTCTTCGTCAGGATGAAATCTACCACCATAAGTAGATTCTATAAAAAGCACATCTGCTTTTTTTGGTTTTAGTGGTGGATAGAGTAATAAATCATTGGTTCTTCCAATATCTCCTGAAAACACAAAACGTTTTCCATGTACATCTAATTCGATAAATGTAGCGCCTAAAATATGACCGTTATACTGAAAACGAGCTTTAATGTCGTCGAAAAGTGGGAGCCATTGTGATTGTGGAACACTTTTAAAATGTGGAATGGTATGTTCAACATCTTTTAAATCGTAAAGAGGTTCTGCAGGACTATGTTTTGAATAGCCTTCTTTGTTGGCACGTTCGGCTTCTTGTTCCTGGATTTTTGCACTATCGTTCAAGATGATTTTCGCAATGTCCAACGTGGGATTGGTGCCATAGATTGCGCCATTAAACCCTTGTTTTACCAAACGTGGTAGATATCCTGTATGATCCATGTGACCATGAGTAAGAAGTACGATATCAATTTCTGAAACTTTTACCGGTGGATATTCCCAGTTTTTTAGACGTAGTTCTTTTAGACCTTGAAAAAGTCCACAATCTATCAATATTTTTTTATCTCCTGTATCCACTAAATATTTTGAACCGGTTACTGTTCCTGCGGCTCCTAAAAAGTGAATGTTTATTTTATCTTTTTTCATTTTCGTAGTATTTATTTAATGCCCTCCACAACAAGAAGACGTGTTCCCTTTATTTTGGCTTGATTTACTCAACTCACTTATTTCATTGTATAGGTTTCGAGAATTCTCTTTGATAAAAAGAGCTATTTTCTTTACAGATTTTTTTTCAAAATTTACCATTTCCAATAATATTTCAATTGATTCTTCTAAAAGTGTTGGATCATCTTCTAATGTTTGATAAAACTGTTCAAAATTTATACTTTCTCTTTTTTGTAACTCTTCTGTTTTCATCTTTATTCTTTTTAAGATTACTAATTTTTCTTTTTTTAACTTTTTCTACATAACTCTTGTGAATCTTCAATTATATTTTTATGTCTTGATGTTGGTATTTCTATTTGTTCTAATAAATAAGGATTTTCATGAAGTTCTTTACAAAGCACAATACCAGTATCCAATAGTTTAGTTTTTTCTGCTTTGGTCAAGGTTGTTAATGCCGTTAATGGATGTAACCCAGACTTATCTATCCTATCTTTAAGTCCATTTCCAATTGGATAATCCCAACTTGTCAATAACAATCCAACACAATTACCGTATTGTATGGCATCGGTGGTAAATCGTGTATTTGTATATACACCTCCTTTATGAAGTTTAGTCTCATGTTCTTTTAGAAGTTTCCATTGCTTTTCTACATCTAAAAACCTTGAATGAATATATAATGGAACTTTTACATTGCAAAACCGCTTTTGATCACTATGATATTTACATTCAATCATGTAATGATTATTATCCTTTTGAGCTATAACGTCAATTTCATGCTGCACACAATTACCTTGAACAATCACCCCAACTTTTGTTTCAAAACCTTCATGTTCCATTAGTTTACCTATTAATTTTTCAAAAGGAAAGCCAGAAGGACCTAATTCCATCAAAGCTTTTTTTAGTTTGTATTTTGAGGCACTTACCCTTGATGTATTCTTTAGCATTTTAAATGCCATTTTATAGATTTGTTTGGTTGTGATTCCTTCATATAATTGACTTTCAACTCGCTCAACTATTTGCTGAATCAATTCTCCACTAGCTTTTGCACGCCTTAAGGAATTGATAAGCTTATCCACATCAAAAGGAACACTATCTCCAGAATGCTTTACTATGTTTATTATGTTGTTCATTGTTTATATATGTATTGTCATTACTGGTAATGAAGAGTGATTGGTAACACCTTCAGCAATACTTTTAAAGAATAAACTCAAAAATCCTGTTTTGCCATGTGTAATCATTGCAATTAAATCTATTGGCTGTTGTTTTGTAAATGTATTGATACCCGTTTCTACGGAATGTTCGTTATAAATTGCCATTGAATAATTTTTTATCGCTGGAAATTTTTCTATTAGTTCTTCGATTGGTTTTAAACCAAGAGCAATATTATTAAAGTCTGTATGGGTATTTATACACAATAAATGAATATGAGAATCACATTTATTTGCTATGGATATTACTTGTTTAAAAGCTTCGGTTACGTCTTCTTTAAAATCTGAAACAAAAACAATATTCTTAAAAGGAAACGTTACTTCTTTATCCTTTACAACAATAACCGGCACCTTTGCTTTTCGTACAATTTCTTCAACACTACTAGCTGTTATAATAAAATCATGATTAAAATTTGTAGAATGTTCTAAAACATCTTTTTCTCCTGAATTATATTGAAGATAAGTACGACATTTAAGCTTCTGACTTTCTGCATTTTTCTCTAATGCTCTTAAAGCAGCTTTTGCAATACCAATTTGTTTCAATGTTTCAGGATATCTTTTTTCATTTAGTTTATTCAATTTTACCCAATCTACAGGTGTATTTATTGAATGTAAAAAGTGTATTTCAGAATTATAAAGTTTCGCTATTTCTATACCGAGCTGAGTTGCTTTGATACAATTTTTAGAAAAATTAGTGGGTACAAGTATGTTTTTCATTTTGATTATTTTTCTAATTTTTTAATTATATTAAAATAAATGCAGTCCCTACGATGATGACACTTCCAAAAATGAACATTACCAGTTTCCCTGTTTTTTTGGAGCCTTTGAAATAGGTAATACCCAGTTTCACAATCATATTACTTATGGTTGCGGTAATAATTACATTGGTTGCAAGCGAGAGTTTTTCTTCCAAAGACCCAAATTTTGCCATACTTATAGTTATTGCGTCTGTATCAGCCAATCCTGCAATTAAAGCTGAAAAATATAAACCGCTTTCACCGAAAAATTGATTTCCATAAAAAACAGCAAATAGAATTACAACATAAATACCACCAAACCCAAGAGCATTCAAAATATTAAGTGGATTGCCAAGATTAATAGCTGTCTTTGGAACATCTGCTTCTTTTTTAATTAATATAAGTGCGCTAATTAAACATATTAGTGTAAGAATAGTAAAGGGAATGAGTAAATAAGAAAGGATGGCACTATTGAAAATATATGCCAATATAGCCAGTCTTGGAAACATTATGGCAGAAGCAATAATTATTCCTGCAGCATATTCTTTAGAAAGTTCTGGCGATTCTTTGCTTCTAGAAGCATAAATCCAAGCAACAGCAGTACTAGAAATTAATCCTCCTAAAATTGCTGTGAGTAATATACCTTGTTTTGAACCAACATATTTTACAAGAAAGTAGCCAATAAAATTCAGAAAAGAGACAATCACTATAATTGCTCCAATTTCAAAAGGATTCAGTAAACCTTCTGGTCCGTAATCTTGATTTGGCAAAAAAGGTAAAATCAGAAGTGCAATAATCGAAAATTTAATAAAAGCAAAAAGCTCTTCTGAAGTGATATTTTTTATAAACGTATTAAAGGTGGTTTTTAATGACAATAATGTAACTACAACAACTGCAGTAGCAACAGCTTCTTTATGCAAATGATTGGCAACCATAACACCCAAAATTAATGTAGCAAATAATGCCATATTGGTTGTAATACCAGTCATTATGTGTTTTTTTACCATGGACAGATGACTCAAGGAAAGAAATAAAAGAAATGCTGCCGAAATAATAATGACCAACCAAGGTGTGTAGGTAATGGAAAGATTTCCAAGAATAAAACCAATAATGGCTACAATTGGGAAGGTTCTTATGCCTGCAAAGCCTTGTTCTTCTTTCAGTTTATCATATTCGCGTTCCAATCCCAGAATAAGACCAATGCCCAGGCTAATTAGTAACCCAAGGATAAAAGGGTTGGTGTTTTTTAAAGTTTCTACCATTTTTTACTTTTTAAATATTTTTAAATGTTCGTTTAACTCTTCATTTACTTAATGCTGTTTAACCACGTATTCAATTCGAATTCCACTTAATTTTATATCTTTTGCTTCATAAGCTTTTGCAATTGCATACAAGGCGGCGTTCATCTCTGGGCTTTCACCTTCAGAAATAAATACACCAATATGTCTAATTTTATTCGTACCCATTAGAAACATTTTTTTGTGACTTTTTTTCTGAAAAAGTAAAATCTTGAATTGCTTGCCAAATAAAAACCGCTTCTTTTAGAAAAAACTGATGATCTCCTTCTGTAGAAATCACAACTTTTGCATCTGCAAATACTTTCGATAATTTTAAGGCATTTGCTATTGGTGCAGTTGTATCCTTTTCTCCATGAATAAAAAGCACCTTTTTATCTTTGACTCTTTCTGCAAGTGAGTAAAGGTCTGTTTTTAAAATAACCTCAGTGAGCGAATAATAATAACTCATCCAGTGGTGTTTTTGTGCATCCTTATAAACATCATCTGTTAAATTATCTGGTTTAAATGCACTTGACATAAAAAGAGGATGAATCATACAGATATATTTTGAGAATTTACTTGTTGAAATTCTATCTACAAAAGAATGCGTGGCCATAGTTTTCTTAAATTCAGTTGCATTTTTATAAACAGGAATGCTTATAAAAACACCTTTTTTAAACCAAGTTGGTTGTTTTTCTAATAAAGCTAATGAAATTAATGCTCCCATAGAATGACCAGCAATAACGGTTTCTCCATCATTGAATCCTTCTTTGTTAAGAATCAGTTCTAATGCTTTTAATTGAGTAGAAAGAGAATAATTACTTTTTGGTTTTGGAGAATCTCCAAAACCAAGAAGATCTACTAAAAGAAGTTTATGTGTAGTTAAGATATTATCCATATCTCGTTTCCAATAATTTAATGAACCTGTTAAACCGTGAAGTAAAATCAGTTTTATTGATCCAGAACCAATTATTTCGTAATTCAGTAATGTTTTTTTAGGATCATAGATTGGTTCTTTACTAATTTTGTAATGATGATAACCACCTATTAGACCAATAGAAACAATTAAAAATAAAAAGATAATTAAAAATATCATTGTATCAAATTTTAGAAATAGTTTACATATTAATTATTGTAATGTTTATTTTTACCTTTAAAAGGCGATTGTTATTTAATTACTAATTATACTCCTGTTTAATAAACTGCTTAACAATCAGATTCAATTTTAAGTGAATCATGTTTTCCGTGTTTACACCATAAACACGAGCAATTTTCATGCATACATTGTTTATCCTTCAACCTAGGTTTAAACCAGAGTTTTGCTATCGGAAACAATATGCGTTTACCAATACCGTTTGAATTATATTTTTTAGTTAAAATCGAAACAAGATCTTTCTTTTTCGAAATTCTTTTTAGCACTCTTTTATAACCAAAGTTTCCTAATTTAGAAAACATCCATCGGTTAATTAAAGAAATTTCCATTTTTGGAACAATATGTGTTTTACAAAGGTCTTGATATGATTTATCTTCTATAATACTTCGAGCTGCCAAATAACCCGAATGCATCGCATAACGCATACCAAAACCCCAAAGCGCATCTTGGAATCCTGCGTTTTCACCTACATAATAAATTCGATTATCTTTTGTTAGATTTTTATTAAAGAAAAAGTTAACATAACCTCCAAAGGGTTTCGGATTTACAATATCAATATCTACAGTTTCAATAAGCCTTTTGTAGGCACGGTCATAATATTCTTGGGCATTAGGAAAAGACTTAAACAAACAAGTAGCAAATGTTGCTTTGCCTTCATTAACTAAAAGGTAGGCATAAGCTTCTGGAGCAATATTATCGTCTAAATAACCTGCATAATAATTTTTATGAGTAGTTTCAAAAACAATGCCTTTAGCAATGGCATCAGCTGCTTTTGGTCCTGTGCCAATAATTACTTTACCTTCTGGAACTTTTGATACACGAGAATTCCATTTAATTTCTACGCCAGCTTTTAGAGCTTGTCTTTTTAATCCTTGATCCAATGATTCTTCATTGGTTCCGCGTTCTACTAAATAAAATAGTGGACGAGATGTTTCTATGTTATATTTTTTTGATAAAGGATCAAAATAATCACCATTTCTATAGGGTGCGAACTTAAAATTTATAGAAATATCTATAGATTCTAAAAAATCATGAGCATCATTATAAGTTGACCAATTATCAATACCTTGAAAGTCGCCATTAAAGCGTGTGCCTACATCCTTTTTCATTTCATGAACTATTACCCTATAATTATTTTTAGCAAGTTGTATTGCTGCTACTAAACTGGCTGGTCCAGCACCTATAATATTTACAGTTTTAGAATTCATTAGCCATTATTTTGTTTTCTTTCTTGGTGGTAATACTTGTATGTGGAAATTGGTTTATTACATTCCAGATGAGGTTTGGCTCTTTCAAAAATAATTGATGATCGCCACCTTTTATAGTTATAAATTCTGCATTAGAAAATGTTTCAGCATATTTTTTAACACTTTCAAATGGCGCAGAAGTATCCTCCGTTCCGTGGATAAAGACACTTTTTTTGTCTTTAATCGCTTTTGGGAAGGAATATAAATCCGTTTTAATTACAATTTCATTTAAAGAGTTGGCATAACTTTGCCATGTATGTTTTTTTGCATCTTCATACACATCATCCGTTAAATTATTGGGCTTAAAAAAATTAGTCATAAAAATAGGATGCAGCATACAAATAAGTGTGCCGTATTTTCCTGATGCCAATCGATCAAAAATGCCATGACCAGACATAATTTTTCTAAATTCGTTTTTGTCTTTATAAACCGGAAGTCCTGTAATAATTACACCTTCAAACCAACTACTGTGTTCCGCAAGAAGTGCTAAAGAAATAATAGAACCCATAGAGTGCCCTATAATTACAGTATTTCCATCATTAAAGTTTTCTTTGGTAATTATCTTTTCTAAAGCGTTTAGCTGGGTCTTAAGACTATAATCGTCATTCGGTTTTGGAGAATCACCAAATCCCAATAAATCCACTAATAACAATTGATGCGTATTGCTAACGGTTTCCAGTTCTCTCTTCCAATAATTTTTAGACCCTGTTAAACCATGTATAAAAATTAATTTTTTATTACCAGAACCAATAATTTCATAATTTAAAGGCATGGTTTCTGGATTGTATTTTGGTGCATTAATAACTTTAAAATATTCATTGCCACCAATAATTCCAATAGGAAGAATAATCAATAAAAAAATAATTAATAAAGTCATTTTACTGATTTTTAGAATTCTATTTTTTTTTGGTTTTATGCTTTGCATATAGTTAAAGACTTTGTTTTTTGGTTATAAGTTAGGCTATTGTTATTTTATTTTCTAGATACACGCTTTGTACGGTATGCAACAAATTCACACCATCTTTAAAAGGGCGTTGA
This sequence comes from uncultured Flavobacteriaceae bacterium, assembly GCA_963974245.1. GTDB lineage: Bacteria > Bacteroidota > Bacteroidia > Flavobacteriales > Flavobacteriaceae > Polaribacter. The sequence continues at coordinate 9,275 of CAXBBY010000004.1, forward strand.
AAGGCTTTTCTTCCCAAAATTAGCCCAGAACCACCAGCTCTTTTATTGATTACCGCTGTTGTTATGGCTTCAACCAAATCAGATTCACCTTTAGAACCTCCACCAGAATTAATCAATCCTATTTTGCCCATATAACAATTGGCTACTTGTAATCGGCAAAGGTCAATGGGATGGTCTGTAGTCAACGTATCATACATGTCATCATCATATTTTCCAAATCCGATATTTTTAAAACCAAAATTATTTGTGGGTAGTTTTTGTTTGATAATATCTGCCTGTATGGTCACTCCTAAATGATTTGCTTGACCAGTAACATCAGCAGCGGCGTGATAATCTTCTTTCTCTGTTTTGAATGCTTCGTTGCGTGTATAGCACCATAAAATGGTTGCCATTCCTAAATTGTGAGCTTCTTCAAAAGCTTCAGCAATTTCTATTAACTGTCTGTTACTTTCTTCAGAACCAAAATAGATGGTAGCACCTACCGCAACAGCTCCCATATCCCAGGCGGCTTTTACCTTACCAAACAACGTTTGGTCGTATTTATTAGGATATGTAAGAAGTTCATTATGATTGAGCTTCACAATAAACGGGATTTTATGAGCATATTTTCGTGCATTCAGACCCAAAACTCCAAAGGTTGAAGCCACTCCATTGCAACCTGCTTCCATCGCCAATTTTATAATATTTTCTGGGTCAAAATAATCAGGATTTTTATAGAATGAAAACGCTGCGCTATGCTCAATACCTTGGTCCACAGGCAAGATACTCAGGTAGCCTGTGCCACCAAGATTACCGTGATTATATAGTTGTGAAAGACTTCGCAGTACTTGCGGATTTCTGTTGCTACTAGCAAACACCTCATCTAGACTATTTATGCTTGGGGTTTGCAATTCATCCTTTGTAATTTTTTCACAAATGTGTTCTAAATAGAAGTCTGCCTTTTCTCCTAAAAGTTCTATTATGTTTTTGTCTGTTTTCATCTTAATGGCGTTTAATTGATTCCTAAACTTTTGTTGGTTTTAGCGATGGATTTTGCTGCATCTGTTTCTATTCCAGTAAGTGCTCTAATAGCATCGATAGTTTCAGGAATCACAATGGCTTGGTTATCCACAACATACGCATAAAACAATTCATCTCCCACCACTTTCAGCATATCTTCCCAAAGGGCTACTTCATACATATCTCCCCAAGGTCTTCCCATATCCATAAACATTTCCTTAATGGTATTGTTGGAAACCAAACCTTGGTCATAACGGATTAATTTAATTCGGCTTGACGTTTTAAAGGCATTAAGCACTTCTTCTTTTGTAACTTGTTTTTTTAATTTTACATTCCAATAATGCATGTGACTCAGAGTTTCTGGCACTTTTACTGCGGAAGTGATAACATCTAAATCAGGATCAACGCTTTTAGCATCAGGACCTTGATGGCTAGGAATGTCTTTTTCAGGCACCATAGTATTCATAATACCTCCTAAATGACTTTCCCACGGATCGGTAGCTCTTCTTAACAATGTTCCTCTAGCATAATCCAATAAATCAGCTCTTTTTAAAGCAGACAATGTTCTTAAAATAGAAGTGGTATTACATGAAACAACCCTTGTGGCATTTAGATTTATAGCTGATTGATAATTATTTTCAGCACTAAAGGAATGACCTGTAGTTTCGTGTTTCTCTCCTCCTTGTAAAATAAACTTGATGTTTTGTTCCCTGTAGATTGTTACATTTTGAGCAGCAATTTTTTTGGGTGTACAGTCCACGACAAGATCTGCTTTTTTCAAAAGTTGCTGCATATTGCCTTTTACTAGAATCCCTTCGGACTTCATTTTATCAGCTGCTTCTGAAGTTGCTGCGTAGATATTATACTCTTTCCTAACGGCATTTTGAATTCGCCAATCATTGATCACATCGCAAACACCAATAAGGTTCATATCATCTTGTAGATTGATGGCATCGGCTACTCTTTTTCCAATAACTCCATATCCTATAACTGCTATATTTTTCATATTTTTTTGTTTTTTAATGATTTATAAACTATTTACTCATGGTTTCCATCTCCATCTCCATTTGCATATTACCTTTATCGTCTGTATGCGATTTCATAAAAAATCGTTCAGAAACAAATATTAGAATAATGCCAATTGCGGCTACGATTAACACTAATGGATCGTTCAAGTATTTTAAATAAAGAAAGGCAACGAGTACAGCAATATCCATTACAATGGCTATTAACGGAATGATTGGTTGAAATTTTACGTCCTTTTTTAAGTGTCGAAAAAGACCCCAGTGAATAGCAATGTCCATAATGAGGTAAAAAATAGCTCCTATGGAAGCAATCCTCGTTAAATCGAATAAAACGGTTAGTAAAATGGCAAGAGAAGCTGTAAATACAAGTGCAGGGTTTTTAAAGTTTCCTATTTTTTTTAAGGATGGAACTTGCTTCATATTGCTTAACATTCCCAATAAACGTGATGCTGAAAACATACTAGCTAACACTCCAGAAAAAGTAGCAACAATTGCTATTGCTATGGTAATCCACAAACCCCATTCTCCAAATACAGGTTTTGCTGCTGCTGCCAAGGCATAATCTTTTGCTTCAATTATTTCAGGAATGCTTAAACCTCCTGCAACAGAAAGCGCCAATGCTACATATATAACAGTACAGATAAGGACCGAATACACAATAGATCTACCGATATTTTTATGTGGATTTTTAATATCTCCACCTTGATTTGTAATTGTTGTAAAGCCTTTATAAGCAAGAATTGCTAGCGCAAGTGCTGCTACAAAGGCAAGTCCTTGTGGCATAGTTTCAGTATTTTTAGGAATATAATTCCCTGTAATATCTGCAATCCCAGAAATTATAAGACCAGCAATGGCTAGCAATGCAATTCCTGCAACCTTAATAATTGCTGTAAAAGTAGCAGTTGCTCCAATAACTTTATTACCTAAAATATTTAATATATAAGCAGTTACCAAAAGTAATATTCCAAGAATGGATGCGTAACTAGCATAACTATCTGGAAACAATCGAAGCGTGTAAGCACCAAAAGTACCCGCCACTAAACTTTCTGAAACCACCATTGAAACATACATTAACAAAGAAAAAACACCTGTTGTAGTTCCCGGTCCGTATGCTTTATTAAAGAATTTAACAACACCTCCTGAAGACGGATAGGCATTTGAGAATTTCACATAAGAATACGAGCTGAAACCAACCACAATAGCACCAGCAATAAAAGCGATTGGAAATAAATCGCCCACTAACTCAGCTATTTGCCCCATAAGAACAAATATTCCTGCACCAATCATTACACCTGTTCCAAGTGATATAGAACCAATTAGCGATAACTTATTACTTTCTTTTATTGTGCTTTTCATTGTTATTAAAATTTAACCCTTTGTGCATTATGATTTTAAATTGTATCACAATGCACAAGGGTTGTTAAAATTATATTTTAAAACCTTATTGATAAACCACCACCAGCTCCGTACCTATTATCATAACTAGCCATTAAAGAAAAGTTTCTTGAGAACATATATTCAGCTCCAGCATTCCATACGGTTTCCGAAAGATAATCTTTGTTAGTAGGTAATTTATTAACATACCCTAGGTCCATTTGATATTCATAATAACCGAAAACTGATAGTTTAGGAAATATCATTATACTTCTACCCAGTCCAATTCTTGGTCTTAAGTCACTATCTATTCTAGCATCAAGGCTAAATAAATAAGGAGTTAAATAGCGAACACCAACAACAGCTGTTGTTTTAAATTTATTCAAACTATCTTCATTTTCATTTTCAATATTTACTCCACCAAATATTCTAAAATAATCATGTAAATATCTTTCATACGTTATTTCACCTTCCAAATTTTTATTCCAACCATATTCAAAAGATACATTCAATTGATTTCTTAAATTGGATGCTGTAAAATTAATTGCTGTATTGTGTGAAGCAGCATCTATTAACCCCCAAGAATACCATCTATCTGTTTCTGCTACTGCAATAGATGCAGGGTAACCTTTCATACGAATATCTCTAGGTGTGTCATAAGATACCACTCGCGCCATTCCGCCCATTAAATGATACAATATGTGACAATGGAAAAACCAGTCTCCAGCTTCATCACCATCATTTCCATAAAATTCTATAGTGATTTTTTGCATTGGTGGTACATTCACCGTATGTTTTAATGGAGAGTAATCTCCACTTTCATTAATAACTCTAAAAAAGTGACCATGTAAATGCATTGGGTGATGCATCATGGTAAGATTATTAAACGTAATTCTAGTTACTTCTTTATTACTAATTTTAATTTTATCAGCTTCTGAAAGCGGCACGCCGTTCATACTCCAGATATAACGACTCATATTTCCTGTAAGATTTAACAATATTTCTTTTACAGGAACATTTTTATCATAGTTTGTTTTCTTTGGTGATTTCAAATAATCGTAATTATATTCAGCAAACAAATCCATTCCTCCCATTTTCATTGGCTCCTTTTTTGGATTCATTTGCATGCCTTTCATTTTAGAATGATCCATTTTCATACCTTTCATCTTAGAGTGATTCATTGGCATAGAATCTTTAGGCATCTCCATTTTCATTCCAGACATTGTCTTGCCTTTTTTCATGTTCATGTTCATGTTCATGCCTTCCTTTTTACTCATTTGCATACCATATTCCTCTTTCATCTCAAAACGTTCATCCTTTTTAGGATTATATTTTATTGCATGCGCCCCCATTTTCATATCCATTTTTGCCATTTTTTTCATCATCCCAATTTTATCTGGCTTCGGAATATCTTTTGCTTTCAAAATCTTCCCATTACCAATAAATGCTGATGCTGTACCAGAACCATCTTGTGCTGTAATTTTGAATTCAATTTTCCCGTCTTCAGGGATGGTTATAATATAATCATACGCTTCTGCAATGGCTATAAATGTTTTATTCTTTTTAACAGGTACTACATCAAGCCCATCCGCCGAAACCAAAAGTGGATCTCCACCACCAAAAGTCATCCAAAAAGAGGTAGATGCACCACCGTCAATAATTCGCAATCGTACTTTTTCACCAGCTTTAAATTCTGGATACTCAATACTTTCTTCTCCATTAATTAAAAATGCAGGATAATATACATCAGCAATATCTGCCCCTTCCATCCGTTGTTTCCAAAATTTAAGCTGTGCACCAAAAGCACCTCTGGCAATTACCTTATTAAGTGGCGTAGAGGTTCCTTTTCGTATGCCATACCATTCGTTACCTCTTTTTAAATTTTTAAGAACATTCATTGGATTTTCATCTGTCCAATCTGATAACATCAACACCAATTCCTTGTCATAGTCTAATGTTTTTTCTTTAGGTTGTATAACAATAGATCCATAAACACCACTTTGTTCTTGTAAGAGCGTGTGCGAATGATACCAATACGTACCAGATTGTTTAACAGGAAATTCGTATTTCTGTGTATGTCCTGGTTCTATTGGCGGTGTTGTTAAATACGGAACACCATCATAAAAACTTGGTAATAATAAACCATGCCAATGCACCGAAGTTTCTACAGTCATTTCATTTTTTACATAAATAACAGCATATTCTCCTTCTTTAAATTCTAGAGTAGGACCAGGAATGGTTCCATTAACGGTTATTCCCTTAACATTTTTCCCTGCTTTGTTAACTGTAGCCTCTCGCAAGGTAATCGTATGTTCTCTTACCGGAAGGTTATTGACATTACCTTCTGTAGATTTTTCTGTTTGAGCGTATAAGTTAGTCCCTAATAAAACAAGAACTATGTGTAATATGTTTAACTTTTTTTTCATTACTTCTATTTATTGAATGTATTTTTCTTTTTAAAATTTCTAATAATTAATCGATTACTTTTTTCATAACTAAAATAACTGATTGTCCAATTGATCCCAACTAATAATTTATTTCTAAAACCGCTAATAGACATTAAATGCACAAACGACCATAATAACCAAGCAGCATATCCTGTAAATTTTAATTTGCCTAAATCGGCTACGGCTCTTCTTTTTCCAACTGTTGCAAGAGATCCTTTATCTTTGTACTTAAACGGTTTTGTTGGTTTTTTATGAATGATATTCATCAACGTTTTAGATAAATATTTTCCTTGTTGCATTGCTGGTTGTGCAACTTGTGGATGTCCTTTGGGTGTTTTATTAGTGATAACAGCAGCAATATCTCCCATTGCAAAAACAGTATCAAATCCTTCTACCTGTAAATTTTCATTAGTTTTTAAGCGGTTACCGTTAACTAAATGTTCTTTCCCAATTCCTTTCGGTAATTGACCTTTAACTCCAGCAGTCCAAATTAAATTTTTAGCATTAATTTGTGTGCCATTTTTTGTGGTAACTAAATTTCCGTCATAATCTGTTACAATCTCATTAAAAAGCACCTCTACATTTAGCTCTTTTAAGTATTTTAGAGTTTGTGTTGATGCTTTATCAGACATTGCCGCTATTAACTTATTAGATCCTTCAACTAAATAAATTTTCATGATAGATGATGGATACTCTGGATAATCTTTAGGCAAAATATATTTTCTGAATTCTGCTAATGCTCCAGCCATTTCTACTCCAGCAGGCCCACCGCCAACAATCACAAAATTTGTAAGTGTATCTCGTTCAATATCATCACAAGTTATAGTTGCTTGCTCTAAATTTTGAAGCATCATGTGGCGTATATTTAAAGAATCTCTAATATTTTTCATCCCCAAACTATTTTCTTCCACAGCTTTCATTCCAAAAAAATTAGTAGTTGTTCCTGTGGCTAACACTAAATAATCATAGGTTAACATGCCTTTACTGGTGTAAATAGTTTTTGATTCTGTTTTAATTTCTTCTACTTCTGCCAATCTAAAACTAACATTTTTATAACCAGAAATTTGTTTCCTAAAAGGAAATGCAATACTATCTGGTTCTAAACCACTTGTGGCAACTTGATAGAGTAAAGGTTGAAATTGATGAAAATTATTTTTGTCTATTAGTATAACTTGCACCTCTTTTCCTTTTAAGCCTTCAACCAATGCTAAACCTGCAAAACCACCGCCAATTATAACAATACGAGGTAGTTTAGAATCTGTCAAACATATTGAAGCATCTGCTTTACTTAACATGTCTGGGTTATTTTGTAATGGTATCTTATCACTATTCATTGTAAAATAATTTTTTAATTAGATTTTATAAGCTTTCTCCAATAAAGGTGTTCGTATAAACTTGACCAATACAACCCAAAAGTAAATGCAAATATTAATTCTTCAATCGGAATGCCAAGTATAAGAATATGTGTAAGGTTATCTAAGTTCCAATATAGTTCTACATAATCTGGATAAAACGGAAGGATACTTCCGAAATATACAAAATACAGAATGGTAAATAAAATTCCTCCTACCCAAATTTTCCCCTTTAAATCTGGTCTGCAATAAAGTGTTGCTAAGCCACCAATAAACATAGCAATAGTGCCACAATAAATGTGATTTAACGAGGTTGTAAATGCCAATATTAAAAAAACAACTAGTGGTACAAATAGTATATAAATATGAAATTTATGTCTTTTATGATTTTGTTCGTTATTGGGTATTTGGGTTAATCCTTTCTTGAAAATTACATTGTAAAGCACAGTTCCAATTCCGCCTATGGCGAAAGAAAAAATTAAACTCTCTATATCGAAACCTGTTTTTTCTGCTAAATCAAATAAAGATGGCGGCAACCAATACTCTGGCACAAATAGAGGTTCTGTTAAACCAAAAGGCATGGTAATTAAGCTCATTTTGAGCATCTCTTTTCTAACTTCTTTTTTTGATATATAAATAATTGCCCAAAGTGCAAGAATAATAAGCGACCATATAAACCAGACGTATTGCATTGTTTTATTTTTCTTTAGTTTTTAAATAATCTACAGTTTCTTTAACCGTTAAAGGATACGTTGCATTCCCAGTTCGTACATAAAAAGTAGTGCTTGTTCCGTCATTTACGTAAACTGGTTCTTTAGACGGCTCAATGTCAACAACACATATTTCTTTTTCATTTAGATTATAAAAAGAAACATGGTTACTAAAACAGGCTTTATGACCTAACTGTTTTGATATTATTCTAAAAATTTCACGTTCATAACCGTCTTTATTTTTATGTTTTAATGTCTTAAAATCGTTTTCTAACCCCAATGTGTTTCCATCATCGTCAACTCCAATAATTAATTTACCTCCATCTGTATTCATAAAACCTACAATTGTTTTTGCAATGACTAACTCAAGATCTCGATTGGTTCCTTTTCTAAAATAATCATAGCGAATAGATGATTTGAATTCTACTTTTTCATTTTCACCATCTGCAATAATTTCAGTAATATCTCTTTGCAATAGGCGCTTTTGCATACTAATTATAGTATTCTTCTTTTTAAGTTTACTCCAGAAAAAGCCAGATATTAATCCTAAAACACTTCCAAGAAGGGTTAATAAAGAACTCATTCCTCTGATATTAAAACTGAAGGATTCTATAAAGCGTTTATTTAAAATTTCTAGAAAGAGTGACGTTGAAAATGGTGTGCTGCTATATTCAAACCAATACAATACCATTGTAAACGGATGAACTAAGAAGTAGAAAACTACTGTTCCTAGCAATAAATGTATTAGTATGGTTTTTATTTTTGTCATTCTAAGTTTTATTTAACCCGTTATTTATTTTGATTTATTTATCAAAATGCACAACGGGTTTTATTTTATGTAGTTCTGTGCTAAATTAAACAAAATTTTCACAACCCTGAATTGTTATCAAATATTTCATAAAAAAAGTGAACCATTTTACTGTTTAATTAAGTTGCTCACTTTTGTAAAATAGCCTTTCTTGTAAATCCAGAATTTTGAATATCTTAACTATTTATTTTTTATTTGCGCATTATAAAAAGCACCAATACTAGCACCAATAAGCCACCACAAAATAAATGTTTGAATAATACCAAAAAACGCTTCCAATAATGAAACATCCATTCTAATAATATTGGTAGTATCTAAACCGTGCAAGAGATTATTAAAAAAAGCAATACTGCCTTCTTGTCCTGCAGTAAACATTACAATCATACAGCCCAAATAAATTAAGGCTCCTGTAAGACCGAATGCAACACCGAGTTTTTTTACATTTAACCGATTCATAATTTTAATTTTTAATTAGTTATTTGATTTTAAAACCTTTTTTGATTCTTCAAATTCTTCCTTAGATATTTCACCCTTTGCAAAACGACTTTTTAAAATATCTAGTGGGCTCTCTTTTTTTGTTTTTTGATAAGGTATATCAGCTGGTATAAAAAATATCCATACTAAAAATGCTATCCATATAATCCACCATATAAGGTGCATGCCTCCAAAATGTCCGTTGTAAAAATGCATAATATTTAATTTTTAAGTTATTATTAATTTAATTCAGTTATTGTAAAACCTTCTATAATGTTGAGTTGTTTTTGCAATTCAGCTACAGAAAGCTCTTTTGTCATACTAATAAGAGACATTCCCTTTTTTGGAGTTAAAAACATCTCTACTGATATGATTGCCGGATGAGCTTCTAACGTTTTTTTTACTCTTGCTATACAACCTCCACAACCAATTCCGTTTATTTGGTATTCCTTTTTCATTATATTCTAATTTTATAGTTTCTAATGATGTTTATGTTTTTCTTGGTTTTGGTTTTGTTCTTTGCCTTCGGATTTACTATTATTTTTGTTGTGATTGTGACCATTATGACGCATTGGCATCAGTAAATGAAAACCAAATATTAAGACAATGAAAACAAATAAAGAAGTGTTACCACCAAAGCCAAAAGCAGGTGCTAAAAAAATAAAGAGGAGTGGGATGACACATCCCAAAATCATCCATAACATGTGATTTTTTTTCATAATAAGTAGTTTTTAATGATGAGATTTATGTTCTGCATCAGTCATTTTTGTTTCATCACTTTTGTTAGACATCTTCATATCTTTCATCTTATTCATGCAAGACTGCATACATTCATCACTCATTATCCCTTTATCATGCATCATTTGCATCATTTGATTCATCATTTTACCATCTTTCATCATATTACCCATCATGTTTTTCATCATTTCTGGGTTTTTTATCATATTTCCGGAACCCATCATCCCTTTATGATTCATCATCATTTTATTAGATGATTCATTACTCATCATTACATTCATAAGTTCATTCATCATCTCTTGATTTGATGCAATTTTAGCATATATCTCTTTCCTATTGGTTTCATTTTGTAACAGTTTATCAACATTTTCATTGTTACTGCAACTTGCTAACAATAAAAAACCCCCAAACACGAATACACTACTAATTAATTTTAGATTTTTCATCTTGTATAATTTTAAGTTAATTTATCTTTTAAATACACAATACACTTATAACTAAATATATTGTTATAATTTATTCATCAAATTTACTATCGTTATCTAATAGTTTTGTGCAGAATTTTGACTAAATGTTATCTAATTTTTGGCGTTGACCTATGTTTTTAAATTCAGTTGGTGTTAACCCTGTTACTTGTTTAAATTGTCTTGATAAATGTTGTGGACTGCTGTAATTAAGTGCGTAAGAAATTTGACTTAATGTTAATTCGTTGTAGATAATGAATTCTTTAGCACGCTCTATGCGCTGCTCTATAATGTAGTGTTCTATTGTTTTACTTTCTAATTCTGAAAATAGTTTACTCATATAAGAATAATCTATTCCTATTTGTAAAGTAAGGTATTTTGAGAAATTTTGATGCTCTGGCTTTTCTAATCCTTGATGAATGTTTTTTATAATTAATGCTTTTATTTTACTTATAATAATAGCGTCTTTATCTTCTAAGATTTCGAAGCCTTCTTTTTTTAGTAATTTATTTAAAATTTCTTTGTTTTCGTTTGAAACTTCTTCCTTAAATGTAATAACACCAAGTGAAATATCTTCATAATCAATACCGTTTTTTTGCAGCTCGTCTTTAACCACTTTTATACAGCGGTTACAAACCATGTTTTTTACTATTATTTTTTTATGCTCTGGCTTCAATTTTAAAGAGAATCTATTACTAATTTTAATCTTTTTTCAATATCTAATGCTACTGTTTCTAATTTATTGTTTTCAATCATTCCCATAGCTACAGTTGGCATAATTGCCGAAACAAAAACAGCATCGTTTTTTTGATACACAATTACGTTGCAGGGTAACATTAAACCAATTTCAATTTCTGATTGAATAGATTGATATGCGCTTGGTGGATGACAAGCACCTAAAATGGTGTAATTTTCCATATCAACATTTAGTTTGTTTTTTAGTGTGTTTTTAATATCTATTTCTGTTAACACACCAAATCCATCATTTTTTAAGGCTTGTTTTGTTTGCTCTATTGCTTCTATAAACGTAGCCTTTACTTTTTTTCGGTATCCATAATTTGCTGTTTTCATTTTATCTGTAAATTAGTTATCTATTAAACTTTATCTTTATGTAATTAACCAATCAATTAACTTATAATGATTTTTTGTAGATGGCTTTACTTCTTATTTCTTTATAAAATACAAAAATAATTTAACATAGCATCATAAGTAACTACTTATAAACCTGTTACAAACCCTCTTTTTAAAGCTAGTAATCTAGTTTTTTACGGATTCAATTTTTTAAATGATGTATGAGAATGAATAATTTTCCAATTGCCATCAATTTTTTGTAAAACAGAAGTAGCAACTCCTTTACTTTTTATTGTTCTTTCTTTTACTCCTTTAGCTTTATCACCCTTTAAAACAATTGTATATACATACTTTTCTGTTGTATATGCATAGGGCAAACTAACTGTTGCGTTAATGGTATAATCTGAAAATGTAAAGCTTTTAAAATGACCTAATTCTGGCCCCAAATGATGGTTGATATATTCTTTGTAAGTGCCTTCTACTTTCCCTTGTTCAAAAATAGTAGCTTCTGGAGTAAATAGTTCAAAAGTACCATCAGTCGTTAAATTTTGTATTGCGTCTTTGTATGCTTGCATTACAGAAAGTATTGCTTCTTTTTCTTTTAATGTATTAACTATTTCTTCTTTATTGGTTACTACTTCTTTCTCTTGTTTTTTACAGCTTGTAAGCACGACTGTAAAAATGGTAATCATAATAAGTGATTTAAAAAGCTTCATTTGGTTTCTTTTTTAATATTCTTAAATACTATCTCTTAATTTAGTAAGCCATTGAAAAAGTTCTTTTTTCTCTTTTTCTGTGAATTTTGCATCACCATGAATTAAAGTATAAGATGTTAATGGCATTTCATCATCCTTGACTTGACTAATTATTGATTTTAATTTGCTTTTCTTTCTCCTGTTTGAATACGTTTCCCATTCATTAAAATTCAATTCTTTTTTTCCATCTGCTATATGGCTTTCTAAAATCCAAGCCACAGGTTGTATTTTGTTATACCAAGGATACGCTGTGTTATTACTATGACAGTCGTAACAAGATGTTTGTAACTTTTTTTTGATGCTATTTGGAGCATCATTCACCAACGTAAAATCAGTTTTAGGCATCGTTTTACTTTGATTGCGAGTTGTGGGAAAAAATTGTATTCCCACAAGTGCAACCAATAAAACCAAAAGGATGATTTTAACTTTTTTCATTTAATTAATTTGTTTTTTTACAGAACCGCATGTTAACATTTTGCTACCATAATAAGGGTTTTTAATGTCTTTTGTTTCGCTCAACCAGCTTACTTTTTTCATTGGACAATAATCTTGATACAATGTTTTTTCTGTTCCAAGTAAAGTAACTAAATCATTTATATCTGTACTTAACGTCTCAAAATGCTCTCTTTGATGATCAATCGGGCTTTTTACAATATGCTCTGCTTGTTCTTTTGCACTTTCAGCAATTTCCATATAATCTGTATGTGCTTTTCCTTTTAAAGTAGTCATATCAAATGTTGAAAAAGCAGCTAGTAATGCTGTTGCTCCTTTTGCAGCATCTTCTTTATTATCTGCTACTAAACTATTTTTAATTTGAATATAAGCATCAACAATTAGCGTTGTTGAAGATGATTTCTGAGTATTCATCTTAATGTCTCTTACATCTGTAGTTTCATCAGCATTGTCATCATCATGATGCCCATCGCTGTTATCATGAGTCATTTTTTTATCATCGTGTTTCATCTCTGTAACATGATCATCATCTTTATCTTGATCCTTTTTATTTTCCTTGCAAGATGTAATCGTTAGTGCAATAAACACTATTGCTAAAATTCCTGTTGTTAATTTTAAATGTTTCATTTTATTTGTTTTTAGTGCAATATATTAATTAATTAATTATGACTTCTTTTTATAATTTAAATAGTTTTCTTTTGATTCAAAGTAATTTACTTCTCCTCCTTCTTTCATTAATACAATATAGGCTTCAGTTTTATCAACTTTTTTATTACTAAAAGGATCAATCCCTACTCTGGCAGTTTCATCGTTGTTTAAAGTACCAACACACATTTGGCAACAGCCATAATACGTTTTACCATTAACTGGAACTGCTATTTGGGGTTTCCCCATATATTCATTATTAACCATACATACCAATTTATTTGGTATCTGAGAACCTACTGAATAGTTTTGAATATTTTCGTTTTTAGTTTCAGCCTTATTGACGATAACTTCTTTAACATCTACTTTTTTTGTTTCATTTTTACATGATGTTACTGCAAAAACCAGTATTGTAAAAACTAATATACCGAAAGTTGGTTTTAAATATTTCATTGCTTTAATTTTAATTGTTATAAAAATTTTATTAATCTCTTATTCTAATCTTTTGCTCTACATTAACTACATAAATCAATCCATCACCTCTTTCACCTGTCTGTGCATACTTTTTAATAACTCTAACAACATCTTCAACTTCTTCTTTATTACAAACTATTTCAACTTTAATGATTTGATTATGCAAAAAAGGATGTTTTAAACTTGGAAATTTAGTTGTAGGGTCTGAATAATTTCCCACTCCTTCTCCTTCAAAAATACTAAAACAACAAAAATTTTCTTTTTTAAGGTGCTCTGCTAATTTAGTGAGTTTTTCTGGTCTTATAAATGCTTTTACTTCTTTCATGACTTAAAATTTTAATAAGCTAGTTCTGCTTAATAAACAGAACTAGCTTTTGTTATTAATTACATAGACTTAAATGTTTCTTTAACACTACCACAAGTAGCCATATCTTTACCAAAATATGGGTTTACAATTTTATTTGAATTTGAAAACCAATATGAACCACCTTTATTTGCCATAGGACAAAAAGTTTTAAATATTTCTCCTTCAACAATATTTCCTTTTAATAAAGGCTCAAATGCTGTAGTTAAGTTAGAAAACAAAACACGCTGAGCTTTAATAGTAGAATTAGAAGCCAATTCTGAAGCAACTTTTTTTGCTTCTTGAGCTTTTCCATAAGAATTTAAAATTCCCACAAGCATTTTAGATGACATTTGAACTTTTTTAGCATCTGCGGCTACCAAAGCTTTATTTATCATGGTATAATGCATATACGCTTTTGTTAAATTTTCATCATTTAATTTAACCATATTCTCTTTATGGTTCATTTCTTCTTTTTTCTCATGCTTCATGTTCATTTTACTATGATCATGCTGTGCATAAATAATACTTGACACACTCATTGTTAGAACAATGATTACTAGTGATTTAATGTTTAAATGTTTCATGTTTTTTAATTTTTAATTATATTTTTTGTGCTACCACAAGTAGGCATTTTAGCACCTAAATATGGATTGTTTATCTTTTCGTCTAAACTAAGCCAAAAAGCTCCCTTATCGTTATCAGCCATTGGACAAAATTGTTCATAAACTTGCTGATTAACACCAAATAACTTAACAGCTTTTGATAAATGTGCTGATAAATGCTTAAAGTGTCCTCTCTGTTTTTCTATATCTGAAATTTTAGTGATTGAAATTGCAGAACTTAAAATTTCTTTAGAAACTGTCATCCAATGATTATGAGCTTCCATGTTCTTTAATAATTTCATATCAACTTTAGCCATAGCACTTTGCAGTTTTTCCGCATTTTTTTGTGCTGTGTTAGCATCATCTTTTGTAAATGCATCTTTAAGCGTGATGTATTGATTGAAAACTTTTTCTAATTGAGTTTGAAAATCTTTAGAAACATTAATACGGTCATTCATCTTAGAATGATTTGCCTTGTTTTCCATTTTCATTGGATCCATTTCTTTATTATCCATTTTCATTTTAGAACCTCCTTTTGCTTTATCACCGCCCATATTCATTCCTGGCATATTTGCCATTCCGCCAGTATTTCCTGAAGCTCCAGTTGGGTTCATCATGCTCTTTTGTCCTAATAATTGTGCAGAAGCATCAATTCTAAATACACCATTTGTAGCTACCGTTTCGCCAGCTTTTAAACCTTTTGATACGATATAAAAGTTACCCATATTTTGACCTAAAACAATTTCTCTATATACAAACGAAATAGTTTGTTCATGAGGTACTTTTACATACACTACGGCGCGTTTTCCTGTCCATAACACAGCTGATTTAGGAATAATTATAGCATTTTTTACATTTTTAAGTTTTGCATTAATCATACCTGTTGCATACATTTCTGGCAATAGTTTTTTATCAGCATTATTTACCTCAACTCTTACTTTAGCTACTCGTGTTTTTGCTGATACAAAAGGATCTACGTACGTAATTTTTCCTTTAAATGCTTTACCAGGATTAGCCTGTATGGTAAATTCTACGTTATCGCCAATATGAATCCAAGGTATATCAGATTCATATGCCTCAAACATTACCCAAACCGAACTTAAATTTGCAATATCAAATAAATTACCTCCAGCTTTAACATAATCTCCTAACTCTACATTTTTTTGCATTACATAGCCAGAATGATCTGATAAAATATCAATTTGTTCTTGTACTATTCCTCCTGTTTCAATAGCATCAATTTGCTTATCAGATAATTTCCAGAGTTTTAGTCTATTGCGTGAAGCTGTATAAAGTTGAGGATAAATATTCTTAGAATTTATCGCTTCAAACAATTCTTTTTGTGCAGAAATTAATTCTGGTGAATAAATGCGTACTATTGGTTGCCCTTCTATTACTTTTTCTCCAGTAAAATTTAAGTACAAACGTTCTATTCGTCCAGGAATATGAGATACTTGAGAATATAAGCGTCTTTCATCTGGCTTTACTCTACCTAGCAAACGTATTTCTTTAACTGCTTTAGAACGCTCTACAATTGTAGTTTGAATGTTCGCCAATTGCATCGCTTCTTCTGTCATTACAATTTCATTCTCTGCAATATTTTCTGAAGAATCACTTGAAGCTTCTAAAGGAATTAAAGTCATCCCACAAATAGGACATTTTCCTGGTTTTTCCATTCTAATTTGTGGATGCATTGAGCAAGTCCACAATTTAGATATTGGGTCTTGAACAAGATCATGTTCTGTTTCGTTATGTGTGGTTTCAGAATTTCCTCCAGAAAACACATTACCTACTATAATCCCAAGGATTAATATTCCGGCAGCTATAATATAATTTTTATATTTTTTCATTTTATATTTTTTAATTTCCAATTAAATAATTTACAAATGCAGTAGCTGCATTTTTATCTATTAATGCTTTTTGATATGCCAATTCATATTTTAACAACTGACGTTCTATGCGTAATACTTCCTCAAAATCTTTAGAATCCGTAGAGTATGATGTTATCAAAACATCTAATACTTTTTTTGCAATTCCGATTTGTTTTTTGTTTAACAAAATACGCCTGTCACTATCACTATAATTTTTATGCGTGTTTTCATAAACTGTAGAAAGACTGTTTTTTTTGTCTTCTTTTTTGAAAACCTCAGCTTCTTGCATATATTTTGCTTCCTTTATAAGTGCTTTATATTTAGTTCTATATAAAGGAATTTTTATTCCGATTGATGGAAACAAAAAAGCATCTTTCCCATTGTCTGAAAATGAAGAACCTGCGTTTTTACTTATGATTGTATATCCTAAACCAACAGTAAACTTTGGAAGCCCTTCTTTTTGTGCAACAATTTCTTGATTTACAAAAGCACTTAGTTTATGATCAATACTCTTTAGTTGATGATTTGAACTATAAATAGAATTTAAAACAGTTTGTTTGTCTAAAGATAATTCATCTTGCCATAAAATTATCGGAACACTAATTTTATTGTTAATTTCAGTGTTCAATAAATTATTAAATTGTATTTGTAATGCCAGTCTAGTATCCTTAAGTAATGCCAACTGATTTCGCAAATCATTCAACTCTAATTCTACCCGAAGTTCATCAACTATAGATGCTTTACCTGCTTCAATTTTAACTAAAGACAACCGTTTAAAAACTTCAAGAATTTGAATATTCTCTTTGGTTATTTCTATCGCCTTTTCTATAAAATAATAATTATAATAGGCTGTTTTAACCTCAAAGAATAAATTTGATTTTGCGTTTTCAAATACTTCATATTTAGCATTTGCCATTTCGGTAGCCACGTCTTCTTTAGCACTTAACAATCCAAACCAAGGAAAACTTTGTGACAAACTAAACTTCCAATTTTGTGGCCCAACTCTAGTTTCTACTGGTTGTACAAAATAAGAAAAAGCAAAACTAGGATCTGGTAAAGCACCAACCTGAGGCACTTTTTCCATGGCCGCCATATAATCACTGAATTTTGCTTTTAATCCAGGATTATTTTTAGCGGCAGCTTCTAAATAATTTTTTAGGTGTTCTTGCCCAAAAGCACTCGATACTAATAGCATCAAAACACTAAAAAATAATATTTTTTTTATGATTTTTTTCATCTTAAATTGTTTTTTCTTTTATTTTTTTAAGCTGTTTCTTCAATCCATGCTCTTTCCACATACAATATAATACCGGAACCACAAACATGGTCATTACTTGCAGTAGCATACCACCAAATGACGGAATTGCCATAGGCACCATAACATCTGAACCTTTACCTGTTGCAGTCAATACTGGAATTAGTGCAATTACAGCTACAGCAGCAGTCATCATTGCTGGTCGAACACGTTTTGCTCCTGCATGCAAGACAGAAGTTCTTATCTCTTTAACTGTTTTAGGTTTTTCTTCATCAAAAACTTGCATTAAATAGGTTCCCATAATAACGCCATCATCAGTTGCAATACCAAATAAGGCAATAAAACCTACCCAAACGGCGACACTTAAATTAATGGTGTGTAATTGAAATAAGTCTCGCATATGAACACCCGAAAAACTAAAATTTAAAAACCATTCTTGACTATACAGCCAAATCATGATAAAACCACCAGAAAAAGCCACAAAAATACCTGAAAACACCATAAGTGATGGTAAAATATGTTTAAACTGAAAATACAATATCAATAAGATTACTATTAATGATATAGGCACAACAATTAAGAGTCTTTTTGAGGCTCTTATTTGATTTTCGTAATTTCCAGTAAAACGATAAGTTACTCCAGCTGGTAATATAAATTCACCTGAGGCAATTTTATCTTTAATTAATTTTTGAGCATCTTCAACAACATTAGTTTCGGCATTTCCTTCATTCATATCAAAAATAACATAGCCAGTTAAAAAAGTGTCTTCACTCTTTATAACTTGTGGTCCTCTTACATATTCTATGGAAGCTAATTCACCTAATTCTACTTGAACACCTGTTGGAGTTGGAATTAAAATCTTTTTAATATCCTCTGGATTATCTCTAAACTCTCTAGCATATCTTACACGAACAGGAAAACGTTCTCTACCTTCAACAGTTGTTGTTAGTTGTTTTCCACCAATTGCTACAGACATTTGCATTTGCATATCCTTTATGGTTAACCCATATCGAGACATCGCTTGTCTGTTTAATCTAATTTCTAAATAAGGCTTTCCAACAACTCTATCAGCAAAAACTGTAGATGGGTTTATACTTGGAACTTCTTTTAATAAACTTTCCAATTCAAAACCTACTTTTTCAATAGATTCTAAAGTTGGTCCAAATACTTTTATTCCCATTGGCGCACGCATCCCAGTTGCTAACATAATTAAACGTGTTTGAATGGGTTGCAATTTGGGTGCTGAGGTTAACCCTGGAAATTTGGCATGTTTAACAATTTCTTTCCAAATATCATCTGGTTTTTTAATCTTCTCTCGCCATTGTCTAAAATTCTCTCCATCTTCATCTAAAATAAGCTCTTCTTCAGTTATTTTACGAAATTCATCTTTACCATATTTATAATTAGTTCCATCTTTTAAAACAAAAGCATTATTTTTATTAACTTTAAACCGCTCTCTGTGCCCATCTTCATCTAAAATATATTCTGGAATATAATTGATGGTATTTTCATACATGGATGTTGGCGCAGGATCTAAGGCTGAATTTACACGCCCCCATTTACCTACAGCAGATGCAATTTCTGGTATGGTTATTAAATGTTTATCTACACTAGCAATGACCTCCATGTTTTCGGTAATACCAGAGTGTGGCATCGTTGTTGGCATTAACAGAAAAGATCCCTCGTTTAACGCTGGCATAAATTCTTTACCAATACCAGGAAACGTTTTGTCTAAACTAGCCCAAGCACTATTATTTTTAACAAAATTGGGCATAAAACCAAAGGTTTTACTAAAACCTAACCAAAGGGTTATTCCAAAAAAGACAACTAAGATTGGAACACTTAAAAATTTCCATTTGTTATCTAAACACCACGCTAGAATTCTTGTATAGAAATGTACAATTGTCATTAACACTCCTAGTACTGTCCCAATAATAATAATAACAAAAATAAAGTTAACAAATGTAGAATTTGAAGCTCCTAAAGGCATCCATTCTATTGTTAAAAAATAAACAACAATAAGTGTTGTAATTATAATGTTAATAATATTCGCTATTTTTTCTGAATACGGCAGTTTAATTTTATTATTAAACAGGCTTCTTGGTGCTACTTTTGTTAGTAAATTGTTAACTCCAAAAGCAATAAGAGCGATGGCAATAATACTTCCGTATGCTATTGTAAATACAAGCCCAAAACCAATTAATAAAGCATTAAATACTCTACTGGTTTTCTTTTTATCAAATCGAATAGAAAATAGTACTTGAGCAATAGCTGGAATAAACATAATACCAATAAATAATGAAGACACTAAAGCAAAAGTTTTCGTCCAAGCTAATGGTCTAAATAATTTTCCTTCAGATGCTTGCATCGCAAAAACTGGTAAGAAACTTACAATGGTAGTTGCTAAAGCCGTCATTATTGCAGAAGCAACCTCTACAGTTGCAACATATATAACTTGCACAAGCTGTTTTCCTCTTATTCCTTCATTTTCTGGCATTTCTAAATGCCTAACAATATTCTCTGTAAAGACAATTCCTACATCAACCATAACCCCAATAGCAATAGCAATACCTGATAATGCTACAATGTTTGCATCGACATTAAAATATTTCATTAAAATAAAAGTCATTAATACACCAACGGGTAGTAATGTGGATATTAATACGGAAGCTCTTAGATTAAGAACCAAAACAATTACCACCAAAATACTAATCAATATTTCATGTGATAACGAAGATTCTAAGGTTCCTAGAGTTTCTTGTATTAATCCAGAACGATCATAAAAAGGTACAATCGTAATTTTAGAAACCGTACCATCGGCTAATACTTTAGATGGCAAACCTGGTGCTACTTCTTTTATTTTATCTTTTAATGATTTAATTACAGCTTGAGGGTTTGCGCCATATCTTGCAACAACAACACCTCCAACAGCTTCTACTCCACTTTTGTCTAAACCACCTCTACGTGTTGCTGGACCAAACTGAATTTTAGCTACATCCTTTAAACGAATAGGCACATTTTCTTTAACTGCAACAACACTTTCTTCTAAGTCGGTTAAATTTTTAATATACCCTAATCCTCTGACTAAATATTCTACTTTGTTAAATTCTAAAGTACGCGCACCAATATCAAGGTTACTGTTTTTAACAGCATTCATAATCATCATAACATCTACATTATTGGCTTTCATGGCATCAGGATCTATTTCGATTTGATACTCTTTTAAAAAGCCACCAATAGAAGCCACTTCAGAAACACCACTTGTAGCGGTAAGGTAATAACGTACATAAAAATCTTGAATGGTTCTAAGTTCCTGTGGATCCCAACCTCCAGTTGGTTTTCCCGTTTTTGGATCTCTACCTTCTAAAGTGTACCAATAAACTTGCCCTAATGCAGTAGCATCAGGTCCAAGAGCTGGTTTTACTTCGTTTGGAACCGTACCTGGAGGTAATGAATTTAATTTTTCTAGAATACGTGTTCTACTCCAATAAAAATCTACATCTTCATTAAAAATGATGTAAATACTTGAGAGCCCAAAAATAGAATTACTTCGTATAGTTTTAACTCCAGGAATCCCTAATAATGCGGTAGTTAATGGGTAGGTGATTTGGTCCTCAATATCTTGAGGTGATTGTCCCATCCATTCGGTAAAAACGATTTGTTGGTTTTCACCAATATCAGGAATGGCATCTACAGGAACAGGGCTTCTCTCTATTAATGAGGTTTCCCAATTAAAAGGAGCTGTTACTAAACCTCCTACAATGAAGGTAGCGAGCAATAGAAATGTTATTAACTTGTTTTCAAGAAAATAACGGATAGTTTTATTTAACATAAATTTTATTAATTAAACAATTAAACATTGGTATTAAGAAAATACCGTGTACAAGAATTTATCCTAATGAGAAATAACCCATTGGATAATATAATTAATGTTTAAAAATCAAATTAAATACGTCTCGCCAAGCTTGTAGAGTTTCTTGAGGACTAAAGGCGGTGGAAATTCTGAAAAAGAAGGTGTTTTATATTCTAATTTTTCAAAAAGGTTTAAATAACTATTTACAAACGATACAATAAAAATTTGTTGATCAAATGTAAAGTTATCAAATAAAACATTTAGTTCATTCTGCCCAAATACTGTGATTTTTTGATTATGACAACAACCTTGTTCCCTAATGCTCTCTTTTGTTGAGCTAGTTTGTAGCATATCCATACCACAACTATCAGCAGAACTTAACATTGATGAATTTACTAAAATATCACCACAGTAATGTTCATCAATAGTAAATGACATTGTAGAAAATAAGACTACAAAAATCATTAAAAAAGATACTATTTTATGAATTACTTGTTTCATTAGTGATGCAAAGGTAGAAAAAAATTAATACAAATAATTTTTGATTAACAAAATTTTATGAAATATTTACTTTTGTAAATATCAGAAACAGTTCTTTCATCAATTATAGCAAGAAAAAAGTTCTATCAATTGGTTATAATCAATTAAGTTAATTCTATCAAAAAAACAGAGTTTTTGTCGCTTTTTTCTTTAAATTTAGCTAAATTTAATACGTATCTTTTATCCAATTATAAGGTTTTCGTTTAATCCACATTCCGCGTGTAAAATCTGGAAAATCCTGCGGCTCTCCGTTGTTTTCTATGGATGCTTCAGAAAGTGGCGTAATTGCGCTCCAAGCGGCAGCATCATAAGCATCTAAAGGCGGAGCAATATTTTGCTTAGCAGATTCTACAAAAGCGTTAATTACAAAAAAATCCATTCCGCCATGACCAGCGCCTTGTGCGTGTTCTCCAAATTTTTTCCAAAGAGGATGATCGTATTTTTTTACCCATTCTTTAGACGCGTCCCAACGATGTGGTTCTGATTTCCCTTCAATATACATTCTATCTCCGTCTTTTTCCCAGAGTCCTTCTGTACCTTGAACTCTAAATCCTAAAGAATACGGTCTTGGCGAATTACAATCGTGTGTCACAATAATCGTTTCTCCGTTTGCAGTATCTATGGTTGATGTAATAATGTCTCCTTGCTTCCATTTTAATTTTGCGTTTGGATGCTCTTTTCCTCCATTATCAACAATATATTTATGCAATCCTCTTGCTTTAGTTGCATGAGATGTTAACGACATAAATCGGTTTCCTCTGTTTACATTACACATTGTTGCTATTGGTCCAACGCCGTGTGTTGGATATACATCTGCATTTCTTAATAATGAATGTTGCGTTCTCCAAGCAGATTCAGAAATTCCTTTTTCTCCAAACTCTACTCCTTTTCCATAGGCAGATTTTCCGTCGTTAAATTTTACAAAACGCAAATCGTGTTGATAACCACATCTAAAGTGCAATAATTCTCCAAACACATTTTGTTTGACCATGTTTAAAACTGCCAACACATCTCTACGATAATTTACATTTTCAAGAATCATCATATGTATTCCAGTTTCCTCATGCGTATTAACCAAATCCCAACATTCTTCCATTGTATTTGCGGCAGAAACTTCTAAACCAGCATAAACACCAGCCAACATTGCATCTTTTGCCATGCGTGTATGCCACAACCAAGGTGTAGCAATAATTACTGCATCTACTTCTTCTAATTCTAATAAGTTTCTATAGTCTAAATTATTCTTGCCAAAAATTTTAGGTTTCTTTTCTCCAGCTTTATCAATGGTGTCTAAAGCAATTTTTATTCTTCTCGGGTCAATATCACAAATTGCAGTTACTAATACATCATCTCTAAGTAAAACATTATTTAAATGATTAGTGCCTCTTAAGCCAACACCAATTAAACCTACGTTTAGTTTTTTGCCTTTATACGGGTCATTTGACGCAAAAGATAAACTTGGAGACATTGCTATTCCTGTACCAATAATGGCTGTTTTTTTTATAAAATCTCTTCTAGAACTCATTTTGTTTTAATTAGTTAATAATTGTGTGTTATATTTCAAACTCTTCCAAATTTAGAAATATTATTTTAGGTTTAAAGTAACTGAGCATAACTTTTTTATATATTTGATTTTTCTAAAAAAAATTAAATGGACGAATTTCTTTTATATGTAAAAATGGGACTCTATCATGTATTAGATTTTGCTGCCTACGATCATATTCTTTTTCTAATTGCGTTGGCTGTAATTTTTTCTTTCCATCAACTAAAAAAAGTATTGTGGCTAATTACATTGTTTACAATTGGTCATACTTTAACTTTAGCATTATCTGCTTATGGTGTTTTAAAAGTAGATGTAAAAGTTGTAGAGTTTTTAATTCCTGTAACCATTTTTATTACAAGTTTGGTAAACATTTTTAATTTAGGAAAAACCTCTTTAAAGAAAGATAATATCAATTTGATGTTTGCCTTATTTTTTGGCTTGATTCACGGTTTAGGATTCTCTAATTATTTTAGAATGATGATTGGACGAGAAGAAGACAAATTAATGCCATTATTAGAATTTGCTCTAGGTATTGAACTGTCGCAAGTAATTATTGTTTTAGTAATTTTAATTCTTGGCTCTTTAGTACAGTCCTTTTTTAAAGTCACCAAAAGAGATTGGATTTTAGTCACCTCATCTATTGTAATTGGTTTTGTAATACCAATGATGATAGAACGGGTTTTTTGGTAAAAAATTAACGCATCAATACTAGAAAAGAAACTACTTTTGCTTCATGGATAAAAAGCAACATAAATACGATACTGCTTATATAAAAATGGCTCAAGAATGGGCAAAACTTTCGCATTGCGAACGCAAACAAGTTGGTGCTTTAATTGTAAAAGATAGAATGATTATTTCTGACGGATTTAACGGCACACCAACAGGTTTTGAAAACTTTTGTGAAGACGAAGAAAATTATACCAAATGGTACGTGTTGCATGCAGAAGCAAACGCCATATTGAAAGTAGCATCTTCTACACAATCGTGTAAAGGAGCAACGTTATATATTACATTATCACCCTGTAAAGAATGTAGTAAATTAATACATCAGTCAGGAATAAAAAGAGTTGTGTATGCAAATGCATATAAAGATAATACAGGGTTGCAATTCTTAAAAAAAGCAGGTGTAGAACTAACGCATTTAACAAATGAAAGATAAAAATTATTTACCACTCTATTTTGCTTTTACAATTATTTTTGGCGTTTTAATAGGTGCTTTTTTTAATGGAAATAATTCCTCAAATACCTTATTTGCAAAAAAATCGTCTAACGAAATCAAAATAAAACGCTTAATAAATTATATCCAAAGAGATTATGTAGATAGCGTAGATACAGAAGATTTATTAGACGGAGCAATTACGCAAATTCTAGGGAAATTAGATCCACATTCTGTGTATATTCCAAAAGAAAATATGCAGTCTTTTACAGAAAATATGCAAGGGAATTTTGTTGGAATTGGCGTGCAATTTAGAATGATAAAAGATTCTATTACTGTAATTCAGCCTATAAAAGGCGGACCAAGTATTAAAGCCGGAATTAAAGCCGGAGATAGAATTTTGTTAGCTAATTCAGATACACTTTATGGCAAAAAATTATCTAGCAATACAATTCCAAAGTTTTTAAAAGGCAAATCAAACACAACTATAGATTTACAAGTATATAGAAAATCTAACGATTCTTTGTTTACAATTTCTCTAAAAAGAGGGAAAGTAGCTATTAAAAGTGTGGATGTTTCTTATATGATTAATGATACTATTGGTTATATTAAATTAGAACGTTTTGCAAGAACATCGTACAAAGAGTTTAAAGCAGCTTTAACAAAACTTCAAGAAAAAGGAATGACAGATTTAGTGTTAGACCTTAGAGGAAATGGTGGTGGATATGTAGATATTGCAACTAAAATTGTTGACGAATTTTTAGAAGATGGTAAACTAATTGTTTTTACAAAAGACAATAAAGGAACTGTTGATAAATGGCATGCAACAAATCGTGGTGCTTTTGAAGACGGTGGTTTGTATGTTTTAATGGATCAAAATTCTGCTTCAGCTTCAGAAATTGTTGCTGGCGCACTACAAGATAATGATCGCGGAACAACTATTGGAAGACGTACTTTTGGTAAAGGTTTGGTACAAGAAGAATTAGATTTAGGCGATGGTTCTGCAGTGCGTTTAACCATTGCACGCTATTTTACACCAACAGGAAGATCTATTCAAAAACCCTACGAAAAAGGTAAAAAAAGAAATTATTCTAGAGATTTAAATAACAGAATTGAAAACGGAGAACTACTTAATAAAGACAGTATAAAGGTGGTAGATTCTTTACAATTTATAACACCAAAAGGAAAAATTGTTTATGGCGGCGGCGGAATTGTACCAGACGTTTTTGTTGCGGTTGATACAACATCTTATTTAAATACTTTTTACTTTAATACCATTCAAAATTTTGCTTTTGATTTGGTGGATGCAAACAGAAAAGAATTATCAAAAAACAGTTTAAATAGTTTTATTAAAAACTATGACATTAACAAACCCTATGATGCTTATCTAGAAAGCATTAATACAACACTAAAAGATTCTAAAAAACGTTACGCAAAACGATTTAAACCATCAAAGAAGGTAGAAAAAACGATAAAAGACTATTTAAAAGCTACAATTGCAAGTCAAATTTATGGTGACGATGGTTTTTACAGAGTCATACAATCTGACGATAAAATGCTGCAAAAAGTTTTAGAATTGGAAACTAATAATTAATGCCCTTTCTTTGTGGTAATGAATATACCAGAAAATAAAAAAATTTACTTTGCTTCTGATCAACATTTAGGTGCTCCAACTGCAGAAGCTAGTTTTTTAAGAGAACAAAAATTTGTTGCTTGGCTAAATGAAATTAAAGAAGACGCTGCTGCTATTTTTTTATTGGGCGATTTATTTGATTTTTGGTTCGAATATAAAACAGTTGTTCCTAAAGGATTTGTAAGGGTTTTAGGGAAACTAGCAGAAATAAAAGATAGCGGAATTCCGATTTATTTTTTTGTAGGAAATCATGATTTATGGATGAAAGATTACTTCGAAAAAGAGCTCAACATTCCTGTTTATCACAAACCACAAGAATTTACGTTTAACACCACTACTTTATTAATTGGTCATGGAGATGGTTTAGGCCCAGGAGATAAAGGGTACAAACGCATGAAAAAAATCTTTACATTCCCGTTATTTCAATGGTTATTTAAATGGTTGCATCCAGATGTAGGAATGCGATTAGGACAATACATGTCGGTTAAAAACAAACTGATTTCTGGTGATGAAGATGCTGTTTTTTTAGGAGAAGAAAACGAATGGTTGGCACAATATTGCAAACGTAAATTAGAAACCAAACACTACGATTATTTTGTCTTTGGTCACAGACATTTACCTTTAGACATAAAGTTAAAAGATAATAGTACCTACATTAATCTTGGCGATTGGATTGGTCATTTTACCTATGGTGTTTTTGAAAACAACAAGCTCGCTCTAAAGAGTTACAAATAACTGCCAATTTATATTTTTTACAAGATTTTACCTACAGAATAACTAAACGTAGCTTTTTAAAGTATTATAATCAGAAAAAACAACATTAAAGTTTCTAATAAATTAAAAATATTATAAAATTAGATAACCTTTAAAGCAATGACGAAAAATTAATTATTTCTTCACCTTAAAAATCAACACGTTCTCAGAAGCTTCAATCTCTTTTTGGTTTAGTTTCATTTTCACAAACTCACCATCAACATATTTTTGAGCTTGGTCTTTATAATGGTTGCTGAATACATTTCCAGATTGTCCGGTTGGTAAAATTCCTAAACCATTTTCTACGTCAGAAAAATCTACAATTCTTCGTGTAGATGGTCCTGCAGTAATTTTATAGATTCCAGTGCTATCTAAATTAAAAATCTGATTGTTAATCACTTCATTTCCACCTCTAGTTTTAAACGGCCCAACATTAAAGTATTTTCTCAGTGCAGCAACTTTTCCCAACGCATGTGGATATTCCACAGAAATAACTCGGTCCCAAGTCCAATCTTGTACATTTTCTCCCAATTGATTTCCTAAAAATGCAATAGCTTTTTTATACGAACTGGTAATAATGTCTGTTCTAGTTTCTTTTTTATTTTCTGTTTTAATATTGTCCCACCAAACAGATTCTTCTCTAACAATTTGCTCTACAAATGCTTTATCTTGATACGGTGTGTTTATAAATTGATTGAAACTTTTACCCATTTCATCTTGATATGTTGCAACCAAAACCTCATAAATAAATCGATTGTAAATTGTTGGTGCAATTTCTTTTTTTCCGTAAAAACCATTCCATTTTTTTAAATACTCTAAACTCAATTTTTCACTTGGCGTTAAGCTACTTTTATCAATTCCAGTTGCTAAAGTTGTAATATTTAATGCTACTGTTGCAGAAGTAACATCATATAGCATTTTGGCAACATCTTCTTTTGTAAAATCGTTTTTATCTTTCAATAAACTCACTATTCTTTTCGCTCTATCTTCTGGTAAATAATAACCTGGATATAAACCTCCTTTTATTGAATCTGGTTGATTATTTGCAGAATACACATAATTAATACTTGGGTTTATCGCTTGAGGATTTTCCTCAAAATCAAAATATTCTAAGATTTCATCTTTTCCAGAAGCGCCATCTAAAACTGTTTTTGTATTGATTCCTTCTCTATAACTATATAATTTCCCAGATGCAAACCAAGCGATGTTATTTTTAGCATCTCCATACATCATATTTAATCCTGGTGCGTGTAATTTTGCTGCTCCATTTTTAAATTCTGCTAACGAGTTTGAATGCGAAATATCGTAACCAACTTGTAACAACTCATTATTTAACTTCGTGTAAATCCACTGCATTGCCATTGGTCTTTTATCTTCAATCTGCTCCATTAAATCATTTACAATTGGACCATGTTGACTTACTTTTATTTGATATACAGAATCTTTTTCATCTTTTACTTTTATTCTTTTTTCAATAATATCATAGGTTTTATAACCATTTTCTGTTAGATATTGATTCGGATTATCTGGGTTATTTTTTTCAAAATAAAAATCGACATCATCATTCTCAAACATAGTCATTCCGTAAGCATATTCTCTATTATGTCCAATTAATGAAAAGGGAGAAAGCGCCAAATTAAATCCATACATTTCGTAATCTGGAGTTTTTATATGAGATTGATACCAAACCGAAGGTTGTGAATATCCAATATGTGGATCGTTTGCAAAAATTACACGTCCATACTTTGTTTTTTCTGGTCCTAAAACCCAAGAATTACTTCCAATAAATGGCGATAAGGGTAAATTTTTATTTAATTCTTGCATAGCAGCAGCAATACTTGCAGTTAAAACAGGATTTTTCTCATTTTGAATTAACACGGTGTTTTTAACATTAGACAAACTAATTTCGTTAAAATACGCTGCACCTAATTTCTCTTTTACTTCATTTAACATTGGATCCGTTTTATAAGCAGCAGCAAAACTAAAAGCCATATAACCAAACACATTATACACATCTTTTATGGTATATTCTTCTTTTTCAACGCCGACTAAATAAAACTCAATTGGTGTTGGTCCGTTTTCCATAAATTGATTAATTCCATCTAAATACGCCATCGTTAATTTGTAGGCTTCAGAATTTTTATCTAAGTTTTTTATCGTTTTTGCAGATGCTTCTTCAATTCCTAATCCAGAGAAAAACTTGTCTGTTTTTATCAATTCTTTCCCAAAAATCTCTGCCAATCTTCCTGCTGCAATTCTTCTAATCAATTCCATTTGCCACAATCTATCCTGCGCGTGCACATAACCCAAAGCAGTAAAAGCGTCTTTCTGGTTTTGTGCGTTTATGTGCGGCACGCCAACCTCATCATAATAGACAGTAACTTCATCAGAAATATTTGCCAACTCTAATTCTCCATTATAGGTTGGATATAACGTTCTGGAAAACAACCAAAGTCCAACAAAAATTAAAACGATGAATATAGCAACTACCTTTAAGATTTTTTTGAAAATTTTCATGAAATTGAATTTGAATTTCGTCAAAGATAATAGAAAAATCAATCAAAAAAGAAACTACTTTAAACAAGTAGAATTTTGTACTTTTGTTACTCGTTGTAAAACAAATTAGATGAAAAAAATTCAAATGGTTGACTTACAAAGTCAATATGCTAAAATTAAAGACACAGTTGATGCTTCAATAAAAGAAGTATTAGATTCTTCAACTTATATTAATGGTCCTTTAGTCCATGAATTTCAAGCAGATTTAGAAAAATATTTAGACGTAAAACATGTAATTCCGTGTGCAAACGGAACCGACGCTTTGCAAATTGCAATGATGGGTTTAGGTTTAGAACAAGGTGATGAAGTGATTACTGCAGATTTTACGTTTGCGGCAACTGTAGAAGTGATTGCATTGCTAAAGTTAACACCTGTTTTGGTTGATGTTGAGGTAGATACTTTTAACATGAATATTGATGCTTTGAAAAAAGCAATTACACCAAAAACAAAAGCAATTGTTCCTGTCCATTTATTTGGTCAATGTGCCAATATGGAAGCGGTACTAGAAGTTGCAAAAGAACATAATTTGCTTGTTATTGAAGATAATGCGCAAGCAATTGGCGCAGATTATACGTTTGCAAACGGAACAAAAAAGAAAGCTGGAACTATTGGAAATGTTGGAACAACTTCTTTTTTTCCATCAAAAAATCTGGGTTGTTATGGTGATGGTGGAGCAATTTTTACAAATGATGATGTGTTAGCTCATACTTTAAGAGGAATTGTAAATCACGGAATGTACAAACGTTATTACCACGATGTAGTTGGGGTAAATTCTCGTTTAGATTCTATACAAGCAGCAGTTTTAAAAACAAAATTACCATTATTAAATAGTTATTGTGATGCTCGTAGAGATGCTGCTAATTATTATAATAATGCTTTCGCAAGCAACTCAAATATTATTACACCAACGACAAGTGATTTTTCAACACATGTTTTTCATCAATATACGTTGCAAATTACCAATGGAAAACGAAATGAGTTGCACCAACATTTATTAGATAATAACATTCCGAATGCCATTTATTATCCTGTTTCATTGCATGCACAAAAAGCGTACGCAGATGAACGTTATAATGAAAGTGATTTCCCTGTTACAAATCAATTGATACAAACAGTTATTTCATTACCAATGCATACCGAATTAGAACAAGATCAATTAGAGTTTATTACAAAAACAATATTAGATTTTGTTGGATAAAAGTTAGACCTCACAGGTTTTTAAAACCTGTGAGGTCTTAAATAAAAAATATGAAAAAAATATTAGTAACTGGCGGTTTAGGTTTTATTGGTTCTCACACCGTTGTAGAATTACAAAATGCTGGATTTAAAGTTGTAATTATTGATGATTTGTCAAATACATCAATAAATGTTTTAGAAAACATTGCTAATATTACAGGAACAAAACCCGAGTTTCATCAACTAGATTTACGTATTAAAAAGGATGTAACTTCTTTTTTTGAAAATAATACTATTGATGGAGTTATCCATTTTGCAGCATTTAAAGCAGTTGGAGAAAGCGTACAAAAACCTTTAGAGTATTACGAAAACAATATTGGCTCTTTGGTGTATTTGTTGCAAGAAATGAAAAATAGAAATCTCGATAATTTTATTTTCAGTTCTTCTTGTACCGTTTACGGGCAAGCCGATGAATTGCCAATTACAGAAAATGCACCAACAAAATCAGCAGAATCTCCGTACGGAAACACCAAACAAATTGGAGAGGAAATCATCAAAGAAAGCTGTAAAGCTTACAATTTAAATGCTATTGCTTTGCGATATTTCAATCCGATTGGCGGACATGAAAGTATAAAAATTGGCGAATTGCCTTTAGGTATTCCACAAAATTTAATTCCGTTTATTACACAAACTGCAGCAGGAATCAGAAAAGAATTGTCTGTCTTTGGTGATGATTATGATACTATTGATGGCACAGCCGTTCGTGATTATATTCATGTGGTAGATTTAGCAAAAGCACATATTGCAGCGTTGCAGCGATTGATCAACAAAAAAAATAAAGCAAACTTCGAATTTTTTAATGTGGGAACAGGAAAAGGAAGTTCGGTTTTAGAAGTCATAAAATCTTTCGAAAAAATTTCTGGAAAACCACTTAATTATAAAATTGTTGGAAGACGAGAAGGCGACATTACTGCTGCTTATGCAGATACGACTATTGCCAACAAAGAATTGAACTGGAAAACAGAAAAAAGCCTCGAAGAGGCGCTAGAATCTGCTTGGAAATGGCAATTAAAACAAGAATAATATTGGAACTAAACTTATCTTATTGTTTCTCTATAATTACCCGTTGTGCATTATATAAAACGCTGTCAATTCGAGTAAATTTTACGATTAAAATGAGGAAAATTTGTATCGAGAATAGAAATTTTAACATTTAAAAAGTTCTCGATACAATTTTTCGTTCCTCAAAATCACTCGAACTGACATTTTGATACGATTTAGAATCATAATACACAACGAGTTATAATCATACAAAAAATGCTGCTAAATCATATTACATATCTAACAGCACTTACATTTAATAACAATTCAAAATAATTTACACTTTTATCTTTTTATTACTTTTCTAGTAACAATACCTTTATCGGTAATAATTTTTATTAAATAAATACCTTTTGACAACCTACTAATATTAAATCTGTTTTTTGACTGTTCCATAATAGTTTTTCCTAATATTGAAATTATTTTAACCTTATTTACCTTTAAACCATTTTGAACCTTAATATTAATAATATCAGATATTGGGTTTGGATAAATAAGAATGTTTGAAGACAGTTCAAAAGTATCTACATCTAATACTTTTGCTCTACATTCACTTTCAGTAGCTACAAATGTGTTTTTTGGATCTTTTATCCAAGTAGATAAATAACTCGCACCTACATTATCTACCAAAATACACGTTAAATTTGGTGTGTTTGAAGAATCGAACTCGGTAATGGTTGCGTTGTTTCCGTTCTGAATGCTAACTGTAATTAGTTTTGGGTTATCTTTAATTATTAACTTCTTAAGTTTTGTTAACTTACTTACATCTAAACTTTCTACATTATTATTATTTGAAATATACAATTCTTCTAAATTAAAAGCACCTGTTCTTGCTTGTGTTTTGGTTTTTCCTGTACTTTTTTGAATAATAGGAATACTTGCATCTGTTAATGGACTAAAATCTGTTATATTATTGTTCTGTAAATCTATTTTAGTAACATTTATAAAAGCTTGTAAACCCTCTACATCTGTTAAACTTTGCCCACTTAAATCTAAAGTTCCTGTAAAAGCTGCTGCTTCGGCTAAGGTTATTTTTCCATCATTATCTGCATCTAAACCAACAACTGCTAATAATATTGTTGTTGTTGCTGGTGGAGTATTTACTATCCATATCCCAGAACAATCTGTGCTAAAAGTTGCCGCTGAATCTATATTTGTCCAAGTTGTTGTTGCATAAGCAACATCGCTAACTTCTATACAGGTTAAATCTGGGTTATTGTTTGCCCAAAAATTAGCTGCAGAGATTAAATTGTTAGTACCATTTTTAACATTTAAACTTGTAAGTTGATTATTTGAGATATATAATTCTTCTAGTTTAGAGTTACTAGAAACATCTAATGTTGTTAATTGATTTGTATTTAAAGCTAAAATTTTAAGGTCGGGGTTTCCTGAAGTGTCTAACGATGTTAATTTTCCATTTAAATCTTTAAACTCATTTAATTTTGATAAACCAGTTATATCTACACTTGTAATATTAGTATACCCTAATTGAATGTATTCTACATCTGGTAAATTACCAAAAGTTACACTAGTAGCATTTGTGTTTAAACTAAATGATATTCTTTTCAATTTTAAATTACTAGAAAAATTTGCAGTAGTTAAAGAAGAGTTTCCTCCAATAGCCGCAAATATTTCTAAATTTCTAAAATCTTCTAAACCTATTAAACTACTTAAACCTACATTAGATACATCTAGTAAAGTAACTGTATCTATTCTATTTGTAAATACATAGTTATCATTAGCAATACCATTTCCCATACTATTTGTTGCTCCTAATGAAACTACGTTTCCTTGAGCATCATGTGTTTCTAAATAATTTTCAAAGTTATCATCTGGCACATAGGTTACACTATTTGCACAACTTGTACTAAAAGTATGTTGAGAATCTATGGCTGTCCAAGTTGTAGTTGAATACGCTACATCATCAACCTGAATACAAGTTAGGTTTGGGTTGTTTCTTATATCAAATGGAAAGTTAGTGAAATTTGGACCATAAGAACCCGGTAATATGGTGTTATTACCGTTTTTAAGATTTAAACTTGTTAATTTATTATTATCAGCTTCAAAATTTACTAACTTAGGATTATTTGATAGATTTAAATTTGTTAATTGATTTTCGCCAACAAGAACTTGAGTAAGGCTTGGGTTGTTTGAAAGGTTTAAAATTGTAAGTTGATTATTTCTTACTTTCAAATTTTCTAATTTAGGGTTACTAGAAACATCTAATGTTGTTAATTGATTTCCTGTAAGAACTAAATTTTTAAGGTTTGGGTTACTTGCTGTATTTAGCGTGCTTAATTTATCACTTTGCGAATAAAAATGCTCCAATTTTGGTAGCCCAGAAATATCTACAGAACTAACTTTGTTAAAACTTAATTGCACCCAAGTTACTTCAGGTAAGTTACCAAAAGTTACAGTTGTTAAGTTAGCATTATTAGTAACTAGAATTTTTTTTAGTTTTAAATTATTAGATAAATCTACAGAGGTTAAAGAAGTGTTACCGCCATAGGCGTTAAAATCCTCTAAATCTCTAAAACCTTCTATCCCTGTTAAAAGGGCTAAACCAATATTAGAAACATTTATAGTGGTAACTGTGTTTATCCTGTGAGTAAATACTTTGGCATCATTGGCAATACCATTTCCCATATTATTTGGATCTGTGATAGCCACTACATTTCCATCTCTATCATGGGTTTCTAAATAGTTTTCAAAAGCAACGTCTGGAACACTTGTTTCTGGATAATTACAATTGATGCTATAAGAAGCAGTATTGTCTATAGATGATGGAGCTGGAAAGTTTGAATTAAAGAAACTTACATCATCTACTTCTATACAAGTTAACTTCGGATTATTATAAGCAAGGAATAATTGAAAAGGTGCATTATTTCCGTTTTTAACATTTAAAACTTCTAAATCTTGATTATTATAAATTGCTAATCCTCCTAACTTAGGCAGCATACTTACATCTAAACTTGTTAAGTTGTTGTTTCTTAAATTTAAGAATTCTAAATTAACATTAGAGCTAATATTTATAATTCTTATATTGTTATTATTCAATTGCAATGTCACGAGGTTTATATTGCTACTTAAATCAACACTTGTTAAGTTATTGTTCCCCGCTGTCAATCCTTTTAAATTTATATTGCTACTTAAATTAAAACTTGTTAGGCTATTATTAGCTGCACCTAAACTTTCTAAATCTCTAAAATCTTCAATCCCCGTTAAGTCTGAAATAGATAAATTGGAAACATTAAGATTTATAATTGTATTGATATTGTTTGTAAATACTTTTTGATCGCCAGGAATTCCATTTCCAAAACTGTTAGTTTCTAAATAATTTTCAAAAGCAGTATCTGGAACATACGTTATGGGTTGTGAGCAAGTAGCATCAAAAATGTTTTGAGCATCAATTCTCCAGCCACTTAAGCCTTTTGGAGGCGTGGAAGTATCTGCCAAAATACAATTTAAGAGCGGATTATTTCTTACATTAACTAAAGTAATGTTGGCATTAAAACCATTCTTCATATTTATACTAGTTAATAAAGGGTTTTGTAATATCTGTAACTTAGTTAAAGCTACAAAAGAAGAAACATCTAAATTTGTAACTGCAGAAATAACAAGGGTTAGTTCAGTTAGATATACCAAACCATTAATATTAAAATTTGCCAAATTAGAAAAACCTGAAATATATATAGTTTCTAAACTTGTATTTGCGGTCAAATCTACAATAGTTACTGCTGCTTGATTACCTTGAAAAGTAAAGTTTTTTAATGCAGCAAAAGCCTCTAAACCTTCTAAACTTTTAATTCCTAAATAATCTAAAGACAAAGTGGTTACTGTATCAATTCTATTTGTAAGAACTTTGTCATCTAAAGGATCATTTACAGAAGTTGCATTTCCCATACTTGTTGGGTCTCCCATTGGCACCACCGCTCCTTGAGCATTATGCGTTTCTAAATACGTTTCAAAAGCATCGTCTGTAACTGTTGTTGTTTGCCCAAAAGCTAAATTACTTAAGTTTAAAATAGCAAAAATCGATAAAAAAAATAGTTTTGTTTTCATAGCATTTTATTTTTTAAATTTAAGAGCTAATATCTTTATTAAAAATAATATGAGTAAGCCTCAAGTTATATAATGCTGGTTTGATTCGATTATCGGTAGAGTTGACTTTATAAAACAAAAATTTACAAAACCTATCTTTAATGTATTTTTTGAGATAACATTGCCACAAAATTTTAATTAAATTAAAAGTGGCTAAATGATACTAAGAACTGATAAGTATTGCTTCAATAATTGAGATTGCTTTGTTCCTCGCAATGACCGAAATACAATTAAAATGAAACAATTATTTACTTTTTAAGCTTTTCAAAAAATCGTTTCTTTTGTTTCTAGACACAGGTAATTTATGGTTTTCACTTAACACCACATACCCTTCATTTAGATATTTTTCTATGTAATTAATGTTTATTAAATACGATTTATGAATTAAATAAAAATCTTGATGTTGCAACAATTTATTAAAGTGACCAATACTATACGAGCTTAAAATAGGTTTTTGTTTTGTGAGATGAATTTTTGTATAACCTTCTGTTCCTTCGCAAAAAATAATTTTATTAATTTCTACAAATTCCAATCCTTGTTGAGAAGGAATTACTATTTTCTTTTTTTGAAACGTTTGTATTCCTAAATTTTCAATAAGTAACTTATTTTTTTCTAAAGCCGTTTTATCTTCAATATTCTGAATTGCTTTATTTACAGTAATTATTAAATCTTCATTATCTATTGGCTTTACCAAATAACCAATTGCACAATGTTTTATGGCTTCAATCGCATAATCGTCAAAAGCAGTTGCAAAAATAATTTCAAATTTTGGAGATTCAATTTTTGATAAAAGATCAAACCCACTCATTTCTGGCATTGCAATGTCTAAAAACACTAATTGAGGTTTTAATTTTTCTATCATTTCTAAACCTTCTTCTGGGTGTTGCGTTTCTGCAATTACCAAAACATCAGGACATAAACGTTCTAATTTATTCTTTAGAATTGCCAGTGCTTTGCGTTCATCATCTATTAAAACAGCGGTTATTTTCATAATGCAGGTTGATTAAAAATTAAAGTAACTCTTGTTCCGTTTGCAGTATTTACTTCAGATAAATCTTGAATTTTATAATCTATTTTCCAATTATTACTTTGCTGTAAAATACCTAAACGCTCTTCTAAAACATCTGTAGATTTTGATTGGTAATTTCTGGATGAATCTTTAAACATTTCTTTAGACTTAATAATTCCGATACCATTATCTTCAACAATTACTTTAAAAGAATTTTCTTTTATTTTCTTAAAAACAACAGTAACTAAACCATTTTCTTTTTTATGAAATAAACCATGATTTACTGCATTTTCAACAATTGGCTGCAACATCATTGATGGAATTAGTTGCTCTTCAATATCAATGCTTTCATCTACTTCTATTGTATATGATAATTTATCTTCGAATCGTAGTTTTTCTATTTGTAAATAATTATTTAACAACATTACTTCATCTTTTATAGAAATATGTTGTTTTCTTGAATACTCAAAAAACAAGCGGACTAATTTTGAAAATTTTACCAAATATTTTTCTGATAATTCTACTTCATTTCTTTGAATATAATACTGAATTGCATTTAAAGAATTGTGTACAAAATGTGGATTCATTTGACTGCGTAAAGCTTGTAATTCTAATCCAGCAATTTTTTTGTCTAACTGCGCCTTCGCTTCTTCTTTTTCTTGAATTCTACTTTTTAGAATCTTTATAAAACCTAAAAAACCTAAAATAGCGAATACTCCAAAACCTATTTTTGCGGTTGTTGTTTGCCACCATTCTGGAATTACATTAATATATTGTGTCGCTATAGTTTGATTAAAATGTTGATCTGTTGCTTTTACTTCTAATTGATAAAAACCTGGAGAAAGGTTTGAGAAATTTAAAATCTTCGTTTGTGTTTTTGTCCAATTTTGTTGTGTTGGCAATACTCTATATTGATAGTTAACGTACT
The DNA here is from genome assembly GCA_963974245.1 of uncultured Flavobacteriaceae bacterium. Classification (GTDB taxonomy): domain Bacteria; phylum Bacteroidota; class Bacteroidia; order Flavobacteriales; family Flavobacteriaceae; genus Polaribacter. The sequence continues at coordinate 47,487 of CAXBBY010000004.1, forward strand.
CTTGATTTGTATAATCTTGTAAACCAAAAGTTATAGAAATATTTTCTCTTGTTTTGTTAGCATAAGTCAATGTATCTTTTTTCGTTTTAAAATATAATTTTGGCTGCTGCTTATAAACCGTATTTTTTATGTTGACTTTTGCAATACCAACATCAGAAGCGGCGTATAACAAACTGTCTTCTACATACATATCATTGGTGTTATTTTGCAATAAACCATCAGATTCATAAAAACTATTTATAATTTTTGAATTTCTTACATCTGATGTGTCAAAAGTAACTTTATGCACGCCTTTATTTGTTGCCAACCACAATGTATTTTCTTTCTGTATTATTTTTTGTATGCTAAAACCATCTGTATTTTTTAACTGAATTATTTCATTTCTGTTATATATATAAACACCTCTACCATCTGTACCAACAAATAAATTGTCTTTGTTTGCCAATAAACTACTGATAGAAACTTGTAATATCTCGTTTTGTGATTTTTGCTTATATAAAGAATCGTTCTTAAGAACAAACAAGCCGTCTGCACCTCCATAATACAACTGGTTTTTATAAATAGCTGAATGTAATAATGCTTCTTTATTAATAACTTTTTTTAAATTTTTAGTTGCTTTAAAAATAGTTCCTCCATTTATTAAGTATAGTTGATTATCAAAAAAATGCTATTTTTAAAAGAACCGGTAGAAGTATAAAAAGATTGAGGAGCATTTTTAAATAGCAAAGGTTGATAAGAATTTTCTTTTTTAAAAAAAGACCCACTAGAAGAAACAAAATAGGTTTTATGATTTTTTAATTTTTCAATTTGATAAATTTCCCCATTTTGTCGGGTTAAGTTCATTTTTTTTTGAAAAGCATTTAATGATTCATCTAATTTATAAAAACCAACGTCATTAACTCCAGCATAAAAATCGCCATCAATTTTATTAATTTTCTGCACCTTTTTATTTTGAAGATAATAATTTGCGTGTACTTGTGTATTTGGGATTAAAGAAATTCCGTTTGTAAAATCTGCCAACCAAATATTTCCTTTAGAATCTCTATGACTTATTCTAGACAATTCTTTTGGGAAAGAATACGTCTTTTTTAACTTTAAAGTAAAATCAAAAATTAATAAATGACCTGGAATACTTATTTGAATTTCATCTGCTAATCCTTTTGCTCTAAAATATTTTGTAGAAACTACGTTTACTAATTCTTTAAAACTAAAAAATTTAGTTGTTTTTGTTTTAAAATTGATAAATAAAACGCCACTATCTATTCCATAATAATAGATTTGATTATACAACAAACCAACATTACTTATTTTTCTGTTTCTATAATTAGTAGGTAAATCAACCTTTATTTTTTTAATAAATTGAAATAAACTATCAAAGAAAAAAAGATTTTTCCCTTTTAAAACAGCATGTTCATTCTCTGCTATATGCATAATATTAGTGTCTTTATCTGTAAATGAACCATGGTTTTTCATTGCTTTTTTTAAATCATCAAAATATAGATGCTTGCTTTTTCTATTGTAATTGCCAACTGTTTTTAAAGTGTCATTTATTTTTTTATAAATTCCGTTATCAGAGTTTATCCACAGTTCTTTTTTACTTTGAAAAATAATTCTTGGAGTAATTACTCTCTTATCTTGTACAGGAAATTTATAAATGCTGTCGTTTTTAATATAACCTTGGTAATTACTAATAGAAAAATACCACAATCTACCTTGTAAATCTGCTTGTAATAACCATGTATCATTGTTTGGCAAACCATCTTTTATGGTAAAGGTTTTAAATTTTTCGCCATTATATTTCACCAAACCTCTATTAGTTGCAAACCACATAAAACCATTTGCATCTTCTGCAATATCGTAAATATGGTTACTTGGCAAACCTTGTTTTGTAGTGTAATGTATTGGTTCTTGCGCAGCAATTTTATTACACAAAAAAATAAAAAGTACAAAGATTATTTTTTGAATCATTTTTTAAATATACATTATTTTATTAGCAGGTAAAAACCACAGAAATGCTTCTATGGTTTTGTAGAGCTGCTCACAATTTTCCCACTAAAGAACTTTTAAATTAACAGTTTGTCTTTTTTATAGTAATAAATTTGTTAAAAAATTAAAATTAGTTATTATCGCGCTGTTAGTAAACCTTTATTTATTTAGAGGTCGTTTTCATTTGATAAACGGTTCATATTAATCCATTATTAAAAAAATTTCTTTTTTTAAATTGGAAATGGCAGTTGAAACAACAATCTTAATTGTTGTTTTAAATAAAAAAAATTACCTTTCACAAATTATATATAATAATTGTTTATAAATTAAATTTTCAATGGCTAGATTTATAAAAAAACAGCAAAGAGAAATTGGCGCATCACCAGATGATTTTATTTTTATTGGTGAAAAGAAGATAGAGAATGCAATTTTAAGAATCATTGATTATGACAAAAATAGCATTACTGAAATTCCAATCAACTCAGTAGAAGAAGCATTTGCTTACCAAGATAAAAAAACAACTACTTGGTTTAATATTGATGGAATTGATAAAATATCTTTAATGCAACAAATTGCCGAAGGGTTTCTGTTTGATAATTTTATTATAGCAGAAGTAATGAATACAAATGCCAGACCAAAAGCACAAGAGTGTGATAATTGTTTGTTTTTATCAATAAAAATGCTACAAACAAAAGAAAACTCCAATTTAATTTCTTTTGAAAACCTAAGTTTAATAATTACCAAATCTATTTTAATTTCATTTCAAGAAAAAAAAGGCGATGTTTTTGAACCAGTAAGAAATCGAATTCGAAAACAGAAAAAAAGAATTATAAATTCTGGTACAGATTATTTGCTTTTTGCTTTATTAGATGTGGTTATTGATAATTATATTTATATTTTAAGTGTTCTTGGAGATAAAATTGAAAACTTGGAAGTGAAATTGCTTCAAAATCCAGAAAAGTCTATTATTAATAACATCAATATTCATAAAAGAGAATTGAATTATTTAAGGAAAAATATTCTACCTGCAAGAGAAATGCTTATAAATTTAACTAAAATGGATTCTGATTTTATCAATCATAAAAACCATATTCATTTTAAAGAATTGCAAAACAACATTAATCACGCAATAGAAATCTCTGACAGTTATCGAGAAATTTTATCTGATCAATTAAACATATATCACACTTCTATCAGTACAAAGCTAAATGACATTATGAAATTTTTAACCGTGTTTTCTGTGGTGTTCATTCCGCTTACTTTTATTGCAGGTATCTATGGAACTAATTTTGATGTGCTACCAGAATTGCACTACAAATACAGTTATTTTATTATGTTAGGAGCAATGTTTTTTATTGCTATCGGAATGCTGCTCTATTTTAAAAGAAAAAAATGGTTTTAATAAATTCCTTTTTTTAGTAATAATGCTATTTTTATCTATTTTAGCCGTTTTTACTTCATTTTTGAATGATTTTTAGCATTTTTAAGTCATTTTTTGTTAAAATTTAATTTTTTAACATTGCAAATGTTTAAATAAAAGTAGATATACTTAACATATCTTTAGAAATTACGTCTTATAATTTTCAATATAACATTAATAAGTTGAAAATTAATGTTTTAACATTTAATAATTGACTACACGCAATCATCCACGTATCTTTGTATCATATTAATTTAATGATAAAAGACAACATGAAACTGATTCAAATTAAAAGAAAAACCCGTTTAGAAAAAAGATTTACTCCACAGATGGGACGATTACATACAAAGGTTACGTACATAAAAAAAATGTTTTTAACCATTATTCCTTTAGAAACACTTCACAAATACAGAGAAACATATTATGGTGAAATAAAAGATTGTGAAGACTGCGTTCTTTCAAAATAAACAAAAAAATCCCATTCAAATTGAGTGGGATTTTTTGATTTCAATACTCCTCTTCTATTTTATTTAAAAACCGCTCCACTTGCAGTAACATTTCTATCAATTTTACGCATCAATCCTTGTAATACTTTTCCTGGACCAACTTCAATAAACTCTGTTCCGCCATCTGCAATCATTTGTTGTATAGATTGTGTCCAACGAACAGGAGCTATTAATTGCAATATTAAATTTTTCTTGATCTCCTCTGGATTTGTTACAGCACTTGCAGTAACATTTTGATATATTGGACACGTTGGCTTACTAAAAGTTGTTGCTTCAATTGCCGCTGCTAATTCTTCTCTTGCTGGCTCCATCATTGGCGAATGAAATGCGCCTCCAACTGGTAATAACAACGCTCTTCTTGCTCCTTTTTCTGTTAACACTTCACAGGCTTTTTCTACGGCAGAAATTTCTCCAGAAATCACCAATTGACCCGGACAATTATAATTTGCAGCAACTACAACTCCATCAATTTCTGCACAAACTTCTTCAACTATTTGATCTTCTAACCCTAAAACTGCTGCCATTGTTGACGGTTGCATTTCACACGCTTTTTGCATTGCCAAAGCACGTTTAGAAACTAATATTAATCCGTCTTTAAAAGTCAAAACTCCGTTAGCAACTAATGCAGATAATTCTCCTAAAGAATGTCCTGCAACCATTTCTGGTTGAAAAGAATCTCCCAACACTTTTGCTAGAATTACCGAGTGCAAAAAAATAGCTGGTTGTGTAACTTTGGTTTCTTTTAATTGTTCTGCGGTACCATCAAACATAATGTCAGTAATTGCAAATCCAAGTATGTTGTTGGCTTGTTCAAAAAGTTCTTTTGCTATTGTTGATTTTTCGTATAAATCCAATCCCATTCCTGTAAATTGTGCTCCTTGACCAGGAAAAATATATGCTTTCATCTGTTTTTTTTGTTGATTATTTGATGATGCAAACATACAAATTTTTAAAATCAAACTAAATTCTTACTTTCGTTAAATGACCGTAAACCAAAAATCGTCTGCTCAAACTATTTATTTAATTTTAGCTGCTTTGTTTATTGCTTCTCTAGTAACTTCTAATCTAATTTTTCAAAAATTCTTTTATTGGAATCCCTTCGGATGGTATCGTTTTGAAATCTCTGTAGGAATTTTACCCTATCCAATTACTTTTTTAATTACTGATGTTTTATCCGAAGTATATGGAAAGAAGAAAGCAAATCAGGTAGTAATTGCCGGAATTTTTGCATCGTTTTTTTCTATGTTAATTATCTTAGTGGCAAATGCTGTTCCTGAAATAAATAATTCTCCTATTAACAACGCCTTGTTTTCTAAAGTGTTTGGTTTATCCCCTTTAGCAGTACTTGCTTCTATGATTGCCTATTTATGTGCACAGTTTATAGACATCAAAATTTTTCATTTTTGGAAAAAGAAAACCAACGGAAAACACTTATGGTTGCGAAATAATTTTTCTACATTTACTTCACAGTTTATAGATACTTTTACTGTTCTATTTTTACTCAGTTCTTTTAATGTATTGCCTTGGAATATTTTTTATGGATTACTTATTAGCGGATTTTTATTTAAAATAATTATTGCGCTTTTAGACACACCAATATTATACGGAATTGTATTTCTTTTTCGAAAAAAATTCAACTTAAAAGTTGGTGAGGAACTTGTTGAATAAATTTGATGTTTTTTGTAAAGTAATTCATATATATTCGTCTATATCTTCAGTTAAAAATCATTCCATGAAAAATTTATTGACTATTCTATTTTTTTTATTATTATTTTTAAATACCAACGCACAAACTGCCTCGTTAAATTTATTATTAAATACACATGTTACAGATAAAGGTTTTGTAGATTATGATAGTTTAAAAAAAGAGGTTAAAAAACTTAATAGCTATCTTTCTTATTTAAGAGAAACAACTCCAAAAAAAAGCTGGTCTGCAAACAAAACCAAAGCCTTCTGGATAAATGCATACAACGCATATACCATTAAAATTATTTTAGAAAACTATCCAATAAAAAGCATTACTAATATCGAAAAGAAAGGAAAAGATGCCTGGAACATTCCGTTTGCTAATGTTGGAGGAGAAATGTTTACGTTGAATTATATTGAACATGAAATTTTAAGAAAGGATTTTAACGATCCCAGAATTCATGTTGGTGTAAATTGCGCTTCTGTTTCTTGCCCACAATTAGGAAACTTTGCATTTACTGAAGAAAATATTGATGCAGAATTAGAGCGTTTAATGAGCGTTTTTATTAATGATTCTAGTCGAAATAAAATTACTCAAAAGAAAATTCAGATTTCAAAAATATTTGATTGGTTTAAAGAAGATTTTACAAAAAATGGTTCTTTGATAGATTATTTAAATACATACTCATCAACCAAAATCAACAAAAAAGCAAAGGTTCGTTTTTTAGAATATAATTGGAGTTTAAATGAGAAGTAGTATCTTTATTTTTTAAAAAATAAAACAAGAAAAATGCCAAAAACATATTACGATCCAGCTGATTTAAGAAAGTTTGGAAAAATTACAGAATGGAGTGAAGAACTTGGGAACAAGTTCTTTGATTACTACGGAAAAGTATTTGAAGAAGGTGCTTTAACAGCTAGAGAAAAATCGTTAATTGCATTGGCTGTTGCACACACAGAACAATGTCCTTATTGTATAGATGCTTACACAAAAGATGGCTTACAGCGTGGAATTACTAAAGAAGAAATGATGGAAGCTGTACATGTTGGCGCAGCCATAAAAAGTGGGGCGACTTTAGTTGTAAGTGTTCAAATGATGAATAAAGTAAATAAGCTAGACGGCTAAAAACTAAGTACAAACCTATTTTGTTTGACCAAACGAAGTCGAGAATTAATTAACCGCTTCATTGCTCGAATAATTTTTTATTTTACAAGAAAATTATATAGAGACATTTTTTTATTTTAAAAAGCAACAAGCGCTAACACCTAAAGCCTTAGCTATTTCTAATAAACGAAATACACTTAATTTTGTTTTCCCTGTTTCTACTTTAAAATATCCATTATTTGTTAAATTTAATTTAACCGCTAAATCCATTTGAGAAATTCCTAACTCTTTTCTTTTCTTAACTATTCGTTGTAAAACTTTAGTAGTTTCTTTTTCTATTTTTTCTTTTCCCATATTCTTATATATATTCTTACAAATTTACTATAAAAAATCCCCTTTTTGGAATGCCTACTTCTAGGCAGTTGCCTCTATGCCTACTTCTAGGCATTCCAAAAAGGGAATTAAAAAATTAGGTTATTAAAAAAACAATTGCAAGCTTTACAAAGTAAAAAATTGCAAAAAACTTACTTGAGATTATTATAGAAAAAGAAAAATCCTCTGAGGTTAAAATTTAAGAACAAAAATCTTGTAAATAAATGTTTCACTTAAAACCAATACCTAATATGACTTAGCTATACCTAACCTACAGAGGAAAAGATTACAAAAGTAACCTTTTCTTACAAGTTTTTAGGGTTTTTAAACTTGTTTATTCATTAAAAATGCAACAATTAAAAATAAAATAACGAGTACATTTTACTCACAAAATATATGAATTATGAAAAAAGTACTATTAAGTTTAGCAGTTATATTTATGATGTCATCTTTTACGACTGTAGAAAAAATAACTTTTGAAGAAGTTGGACCAGCTGGTGATTGTGTACGATGGGCAAGAGAACAAGCTATGTTTTTAGCAGCTGCACCTGGAGGTAGTGGAGACCCAATGGATTATTACATGACTCTTTACATGCACTGTTTTTACTCTATTGAGTAACTATCATACTAAACATTTAACTTAGAGACTTGTATCATGGTCTCTAAGTTTTATAAAAAATATTTACAAATGAAAAAAACTCTTTTATTTTTATACTTACTATTAACAATTAATGTTTTTTCACAGTCTAGTCTAACTGGGGTAGTCCATTATGAATCAAATTACAGTCGACAAACAATTGATAACTATTTTTCTATCAGAAAAAAAACGGTTAAGAATAAAAAGAACAAACAGTTTTTTGATAAGGTTTATTTAAACACAAAAAGTATAAACTCAACTTTGCGTTTTAATTTAAATGAGGCACTATTTGAGTTGGACAAAAAGATTAGTATCAAAGATCGAGGGAATCTTGTTGAGAAGTTAAGCTCAATAACAGCTGGTGGAATACACAAATATTATCAGAATAGGACTACAAGAACCTTGGAGCTACAAAATTGTGAAACTTTGGGTGAATGTTTTATAATTGTTTCTAAATTTAAAGAATGGCAATTGACACAAGAAACTAAAAAGATAGCAGGATACTTGTGTTACAAGGCAATAAGTATTGTAAAAAAAATTAATGTAGTTGCCTGGTATTGCCCACAAATACCTGTAAGTTTTGGTCCAAAAGAATACAATGGATTACCTGGGCTAATTTTAGAACTAGACAATAGCTCAATGTATTATAGAGCCACAAAACTAACCTTAAATCCAAAAGAAAAAGTACTTATTAAAAAACCAACCAAAGGAATTAGGGTTTCACAAAAAGAATTTAATGAGATGAGTAAAGCAGCTTGGTCTAAAATAAAGTAAAAAAATCTATGAAAAAGAAATTACTCTTTATTACATGTTTGTTGTTTTCGATTACTATTTCTTCTCAATCTTTTTATGGAAAAGTATTTTATGAAGCCTCGTTACTTATGGAAATACCAAAGCTTAAGTTTGACAACTTAAACATTCCTGCGAAAGAGAAGCTAAAATATAAACAGCTTTTTAATAAAATGACGGAAAATAAGAATCCGATTCAATGTGTTCTTAAATTCAATAAAAACACATCAATCTTCTATCAAATTAAACAGTTAGGTATTAATGGAGGAGAAAATATATTTTTAACATCCAGCATTGGACCAGGGAATTTTTACCACGATAAAAAAAACAATATTTCTATACATCAAAGAGAGTCTTCCGGAGAAACCCTTTTAATTTCTTACCCAAAAACCGAGTGGAAAATAACCAATGAAACCAAAAAAATAAATGGATATTTATGTGGTAAAGCAATTACCACAGTAGTAGAAAATTCTAGAGCAAGACAAACGAGCACAATTATTGCGTGGTTTGCTTTTGATTTACCTTATAATTATGGTCCAAAACAATTTGCTGGATTGCCTGGTTTGGTTTTGGAATTAGAATATGCTAAGAAATATAAAATGAGAGCTACTAAAATAGAGTTGAATTCTAAAGAAAAATTAAAAATTGACATGCCTAAAAAAGGGATTAAAATATCTTTAAAGAAATATGAAGAAATGATTGCTAAATCATTTAAACAGAGGATGAAAATTTATAAAAATAGAAATTAGAATTAAAAATAATTTTAAGCATGGTTTTTACTTTTAATACAATTAAAGATAATAAATACAAGCAATAAAATCTATGAAAAAGAAATTACTATGTATTACATTGCTGTTTTATATTACTGTTTTCTCACAACAGCAATTTTCTGGAAGAGTTTATTATACATTTTCTATGGAGTCCTTTAGTGATAAATTAATAGATTCTGTTTCAAATAAAGCTGGAGGAAAATCAAAAAAGATGAGTAAAATGGCGAGTGATATTTTTAAAAACATGAAAGATGTAACTACAATTTTAGAGTTTGCTAATGGAGAATCTTTGTATTATGTAAAAAAAGAAATGAAAACTGAGGGCAAATCTAGATTAAATATCGTTAGTGTTTTTGCTGGTAATAGATCTAAGTATTATTTAAATCATAAAAAGAAAGACTATTACTATCAAACTAGCACTTTTGGTGAAGATATGTTGGTCGAAATGAAACCAAAAAAATGGAAAATAACACAAGAATCACAAAATATTGGAGGCTATTTATGTTACAAAGCCATTGATGTTGAATCTACTAACAAAAAGAAAAAACCAGTTGCATGGTTTACCCCACAAATACCTATAAATGCTGGCCCAGCAAAGAATTTTGGTTTGCCTGGATTAATCTTAAAAATAGAAGAATACAGAAGGTCATATACCGCAGTTAAGATAGAATTAAATCCAAAAGAAAAAATTGTAATAAAAAAACCAACAAAAGGAAAGCGATTAACTCATGAAGAATTTACCAAATTTTTAGAGCGAATTTCTCCTTTTGGAAAACAAAAAAAGAATTAAAAAAATGCTAAAAAAAATCATTGCAATTATTTGTGTACTAGGTTATGTGTGTACTTCAAATGCCCAAACCATTACGTTAAAAGGAAGTGTAAAAGACAGTTTACAAAACTCATTAACCTTTGCCAATGTAATTGCTAAACCAAAGGATAAAACCAAAAATTTACAATTTGCTATTACAGATAACGATGGTTTGTATCGGTTAGAATTAACCAAAGGAGAAGAATACACAATAAGTATTAGCTATATGGGTTTTGAGCCAATAAACCATCCATTTACCGCAACTAAAACTACTACTAAAAACTTTATCTTAAAAGAAGCAAAAAACCAATTAGACGAAGTGGTTATTGAAATGCCCGTAATTGTAAAACAAGACACAACCATTTACAATACCAAACATTTTGTAGATGGCACAGAACGGAAACTAAAAAACGTATTAAATAAATTACCTGGTGTAGAAGTTGATAAAAACGGTGGAATTACGGTTAATGGTAAAAAAATAACAACTCTTTTGGTTGATAATAAAAAATTCTTTAACGGTGGTACAAAGTTAGCGGTAAATAATATTCCTGCGGATGCTATTGATAAAGTAGAAGTGTTAGATAATTATAATGAAGTTGCTTTTTTAAAAAACATCTCAGATTCTGATGATATGGCAATGAACATCAAACTTAAAAAAGACAAAAAGAATTTTATGTTTGGAGATGTTGAAGCTGGTAAAGGAAATAAAAATTATTATAGAACAAATGCCAACCTATTTTATTACAGTCCAAAAACAAATGTTAATTTTATTGGAAACCTAAATAATACAGGCGAAAAAACATTTACATTTAAAGATTATATGAATTTTCAGGGCGGGATTAACGCTGTTTTTAACGGAACTTTTAAGTGGAGAAAAGATGATTTTTCACAATTTTTAAATAGTAACGATATTTTAAAAAGCGAAAATAAATTTGCCGCTTTAAATATTACCAAAACAGCTACAAGTAAATTAGATGTTTCTGGATTTGCAATTATATCAAGCACCAACACCAATAGTTTTGAAGAAAGCAGTAATCAATATACAAGTATTACAGAGCAAAAAGAAAACACCACCAATGCAGAAAATGTATTTGGTATCGGAAAATTGAATTTAGAATATGCACCAACTAAAAAAGCGCAATGGTATGCAAGAACACAAGTTAAAAAAACCAATAATAAAAATAATAACGAAATTTATTCTACCATAAATAGCACGCAAAACATCTTTAACACTAATAAAAAAACAGATGCTATTTCTGTTAGTCAGAATATAGAATGGCATCAGCAACAAAGTAATAAACACACCTTTTCTTTTATTGCAGATTATGCATTTGACAAAAACAATCCGACCAATTATTGGCAAACCACCAATCAAATTTTACAAGGATTAATTCCGGTTGATAATTCGCAAAGCGCATATCGTTTACATCAAAATAGAGAAATAGAGCAGCATAATTTTAATGCTATTTTCAAACATTTTTGGGTACTGAATAACAACAATCATATTTACACCACTTTAGGAAATAGTTTGTCAAATGAAAATTTCTTAACAACAGACAAACAAGAATTAGACAATGGTTCTTTTAATGATTTTTCTGCTAGCGGATTTGGAAACGATGTAAATTTTAAATTAAACGATTTCTTTCTAGGATTACATTATAAATTTAGAACAGGCATTTTTACGGTAAAGCAAGGAGTTGTATTACACAATTACAATTGGAATGTACTACAGCAAACCCAATTCTCAAAATCTAAATGGGTTGCTTTGCCAGATTTTTTAGCAAAAATTGAGTTCAATAAATCTAAAAGCATACAAATTCGTTACAACTTAAAAACCAATTTTTCTGATGCATCAAAACTAGCAAGTCAGTTTTATTTACAATCGTACAATTCGGTTTTTAAAGGAAATACTAACCTAGAAAATGAGTTGTATCACAATGCTAGTATCTTTTATAGCCGTTTTAGTTTGTACAGAGGTTTAATGATGCACGTTATGGCAAATTACACAAAAAAAGTAAAAGGATTTACTAATTTAGTAGTGTTAGATCAAACAAATCCAGATCCAACACAAAGAGCAAATCAATATGTAACGATGCAGTTAATAGACAATCCTTTAGAAAACTTAATGATGAATTCCAATATTGAAAAAACCATTAAAAAAATAAAATACAAATTAAGAGGAACTGTTAATCTTTCTAAATACGTGCAAAATATTAATAATCAAATTCAAACCAATAAAAATAATAGTTATACTGCTGATGTTGGTATAGAAACCTTGTTTGATAATTTTCCTACCATAGAAGTTGGTTATAAAAGAACTATTGGAAATTACACTTCTGGTAGTTCTATTTCTAAATTTGTACAATCAGAACCGTATCTAAATATTGACTATGCTTTTTTAAAAGGATTTATTTTTAATTTTGATTATACACAGTCAAATTATCAAAATAAAAGTTTAGGTCAAAAAAATGTATATGAATTAGCCAACGCAACATTATCTTATAAAAATGATGATAGTGCATGGAGTTATAAAATAAAAGCAACCAATTTATTTAATACTACGTTTAAACAAAACAATAGCTTTTCTGAGTATTTAATTAGAGATACAAAAACCTATATTTTACCTAGAGTTGTAATGTTTAGTATTGCTTATAATTTGTAGAATATTAGCTTCTTTAAAAACAGCAAACTTGCTCTAAACAACTTACTTTTCACAATACTTTAACCAAATCTTTAGCATTCTTTTAACAAGAAAAAAAATGTTAATATTGTAGTTTTGTTTCCAACAAATTTTTATCACACTTAAAATCCTAAAATGATAGAACAACAAATGAATGTAGATGTAAGAGCAATCAATGAAAAGATTGAAAGAGAAAGTGCCTTTATAGATATTTTAACTTTAGAAATGAACAAAGTTATTGTAGGTCAAAAAGACATGATAGAACGGTTGTTAATCGGTTTGTTAGGAAACGGACATATTCTGCTTGAAGGTGTTCCTGGTTTGGCAAAAACACTAGCTATTAACACATTATCTAAAGCGGTTCAAGCTTCTTTTAGTAGGGTTCAGTTTACACCAGATTTATTACCCGCCGATGTTGTTGGAACCATGATTTACAACATGAAAGAAAATGATTTCATGATTAAAAAAGGGCCAATTTTTGCCAATTTTGTGTTGGCTGATGAGATTAACAGAGCGCCTGCAAAAGTACAATCTGCTTTATTAGAAGCCATGCAAGAACGTCAAATTACAATTGGTGATACTACGTTTAAGTTAGATGAACCTTTCTTGGTAATGGCAACTCAAAATCCGGTAGAACAAGAAGGAACGTATCCTTTACCAGAAGCACAAGTTGACCGTTTTATGTTAAAAGTAGTGATTGATTATCCAAAAATTTCGGATGAACAAACGATTATGCGTCAGAATTTAAACAATGATTTTATCAATGTAAACCCAGTAATTTCTGTTGAGCAAATATTAAAAGCTCGTGAAGTTGTTAATGAGGTTTATATGGATGAAAAAATAGAAAAATATATTCTAGACATCATTTTTGCAACACGTTATCCAGAGAAATATAACTTACCTAATTTAAATGCTTTAATCAGCTTTGGAGCATCACCTCGTGGAAGTATTAACCTAGCAAAAGCAGCAAAATGTTATGCTTTTATAAAACGTAGAGGTTATGTAATACCAGAAGATGTTAGAGCTGTTGTACACGATGTTTTACGTCATAGAATAGGAATTACCTACGAAGCAGAAGCAGAAAACGTAACTTCAGAAGACATTATTAATAGCATTATTAACGAAGTTGAAGTTCCATAAATAGTTGGCAGTAAAAATCAGTAGCAGTTGGCAGTTGCTTACTCTTACTGAATACTATTTTAAAAATTAACATTCTGCTTATATAACTGAAAACTGCGACTGAATACTGTTTACTGGAAAAATGGAAACTAAAGAAATACTTAAAAAAGTACGAAAAATAGAGATCAAGACACGTCGTTTGTCTGATCATATTTTTGGTGGCGAATATCACTCAACTTTCAAAGGTCGTGGAATGACGTTTTCTGAAGTACGTCAATATCAATATGGAGATGATATTAGAGCAATAGACTGGAATGTTACTGCGCGATACAACGAACCTTATGTAAAAGTTTTTGAAGAGGAAAGAGAATTAACCATGCTATTAATGGTTGATATTTCTGGTTCTGAATTCTTTGGTACAAATCAACAATTTAAAAGAGATACAGCTACAGAAATTGCCGCTACTTTGGCTTTTTCTGCAATTCAAAACAACGACAAAGTTGGATTGATCCTTTTTTCTGATCAAATAGAATTATACATTCCGCCAAAAAAAGGAAAAAGTCATGTGTTAAGAATTATTAGAGAACTGATTGATTTTAAACCAAAAAGTAAAAAAACTGACATCAATGAAGCGTTAAAATTTTTATCAAACGTACTAAAAAAGAAAGCAATTGTTTTTTTATTGTCAGATTTTATGGACGATGATTACGAACAAACATTAAAAATTGCTGGAAGAAAACACGATGTAACAGGAATCAAAATTTTTGACAAACACGATGAGGAAATTCCGAATTTAGGAATAGTACCAATGCTAGATGCAGAAACTGGTAACGTACAATTGATAAATACAAGTTCTAAAAATATTAGAACCAATTACAAAGCAAATGCATTGCGTTTACACGATTATTATACAAAAACATTTAGTATATCTGGCGCAGGAACAATTACAACTCGTGTAGATGATGATTATGTAAAAAAATTATTAGGCTATTTTAAACACAAAGGATAAACAATAAAATAATGTCTCCTCGGGCGGAGTCGAGAGGTTAATTAGGTCTCTACTCCGCTCTACCAGACAAAACGATAATGAAACAAAAAATATTTTACATATTATTATTATTCTCAATTGTAAGTTTTGCGCAGCAAAAACCTGTTGTAAAAGCAGAAATTGATACAACTAACATTAGAATTGGCGAGCAATTTGAATTTAAAATAACAGTTAATGACACAAAAAATGTTATCATTCCTAAGCTAGAAAATTTAACCGGTTTAGAAATTATCGAAAACAAAAAAATTGATACACTAAAAAATCAATTGATAAAAAAATATATCTTAACTAGTTTTGATAGCGGTGCATATTACATTCCGCAACAACAAATATTTATCCGTCAGAAATTATTTTTAACAGATTCTTTGTTGATAAAAGTGGCAACTGTGGCAATTGATACAACAAAACAAAAAATGTTTCCTATTAAAGCCATTCAAAGTGAACCTTATCAGTTTGATGATTTTAAACTTTATGTATGGTATGCTTTAATTGGATTACTCTTAATTGGATTACTTCTGTATTTCGTATTGCGAAAAAAGAAGGAGGTAAAAGAAGAAATTATTGTACCTGCTTTACCACCTTATGAAGAAGCAATTCAGAAACTACATGAATTGGATGAAAAATTATTGTGGCAAAACAATCAGATAAAAGAATATTATAGCCAATTAACAGAAATTGTTAGAGGATTTATAGAGCGCGAATTAAAAGTGCCCGCATTAGAATCTACTACAGACGAATTGATTGATGTTTTAACCGATTTTAATGACTCTAAAGCAATTTATACAACTAAAGAAACGATTAAAAAATTACGCGATTTGTTAAGGGAAGCCGATTTGGTAAAATTTGCAAAATCGAAACCAATGTCTGAGCAAATTGAAGCAAACAGAAAAGAAGCAGAAGATGTTGTAACTGAATTAAAACCTGAAGTAAAAGAAACTCCAGAAATTAAAACCGATGAAGATGAACTGGAGTAATTTTGAGTTTTATAACCCAGAGTTTTTCTGGTTGTTTACACTAATTCCGTTAGTAATTATTTGGCGCGTTTTGGTCCGTAAAAGAAGTTCTGCAACACTAACCATACCAAGCATAAAAGGATTTAAAGCAGAACAATCTATCATTTCAAAATTAAAACCAATACTTTTTGTGTTAAGAATTAGCGCATTGTGTCTTTTAATTTTAGCCTTAGCAAGACCAAGAAATGTTGCCGTTAGTAAAAAAACAAAAACCAATAGAGGTATTGATATTGTGATGGCAATTGATGTTTCTGCAAGTATGTTGGCAAGAGACTTAAAACCAAACAGATTAGAAGCCTTAAAAAAAGTAGCTACAAATTTTGTAAATCAAAGACCAAATGATAGAATCGGAATTGTAGTGTACGCAGGTGAAAGTTTTACACAAACACCAATTACGAGTGATAAAGGAATTGTAAAAAGAACCATTTCAGAAATTAAATGGGGACAATTAGAAGGTGGAACTGCAATTGGAATGGGATTGGGTTCTGCAGTAAACAGATTAAAAGAAAGCAAAGCAAAAAGTAAAGTCATTATTTTATTGACAGATGGTGTAAATAATTCTGGATTTATCGACCCAAAAACAGCAACAGAATTGGCAAAAGAACTTTCTATAAAAGCATATACAATTGGTATTGGAACTAACGGAATGGCAGATTTTCCTGCTTTTAAAGATCCAAGAACTGGTAAATTACAATTTAGAAAACAGCAAGTAGAAATTGATGAAGAATTGCTTAAATATATTGCAAACGAAACCGAAGGAAAATATTTTAGAGCAACCGATAATACCGAATTAAAGGCTATTTACGATGAAATAAATAAGTTAGAAAAAACCAAAATAGAAGAATTTAAATATTATAATTATCAAGAATTATATAGAACTTTAGTACTACTCGCTTTGGGATTATTAATTTTAGAATATATATTAAAAAACACGCTATTTAAAAGTTTTATATAATATTATTAAAAAAGTAAAAGATTAAAAGACTAAAATGAAAACACCACTAGTAAATAATATTGAATCTTTGAAGAACAAAAAATGTATCAAATAGAAGAACCTATATATTTTTATTATTTAGCAATTATTCCTGCAATAATTGTTGTATTTCTTTTGGCTTTTTGGTGGAAAAAAAGAGCACAGAAAAGATTTACTGATACTGTTTTATTAGAAAAATTGGCACCAAATACTTCCACTTTTAAAAGTGTTTTAAAGATGGTTTTTTTAGCAATTGGAATTAGTTTTTTAATCATTTCATTGGTAAACCCTAAAATGGGAACCAAATTAAAAACAATAAAACGCGAAGGTGTAGATGTTGTTTTTGCACTAGACGTTTCTAAAAGTATGTTAGCAGAAGATATTGCTCCTAACCGATTAGAAAAAGCAAAGCAAATTATTTCTAAAATTATAGACAAATTAGGAAGCGACAGAGTTGGTATTATTATTTATGCTGGTAATGCATATCCTTTATTACCAATAACAACAGACCACGCAGCTGCAAAAATGTTTTTACAAAATGCAAATCCAGACATGGTTTCTAGTCAAGGAACTGCCATAAATGAAGCGTTAAATTTGGCAAAAACATATTATAATAATGACGAACAAACCAATCGTTTTTTAATTATTATTTCTGATGGAGAAGATCATCAAGAAGATACTAAACAAGTTGCTCAAAACATGTCTAAAGAAGGCATAAAAGTATATGCAATTGGTGTTGGAACAGAAAAAGGCAGCCCAATTCCAATGAAAGTAGGTGGTTCTTTAATTGGTTATAAAAAATACAAAGGAGAAACAGTAATTACCAAAAGAAAATCGGATGTATTAGAAGCAATTGCAAATGCAGCAAGTGGAAGATATATTGACGGAAATAAAACTGAAAAACCCGTAGATTTTATTGAAAAATTAATTGCAAACGCACAAAAAAGCGAATTTGAAACCAAACAATTTTCAGATTATAAAGATCAATTTCAATGGTTTATTGGAATAGGAATTTTCTTTTTATTAATAGATGTTTTCTTTTTAGACAAGAAAACAAAATGGGTTAAAAAAATCGATTTATTTAACGAACATTAACTACAAAATTATGAAAACACATTATACATTTTTACTATTTCTGATGTTTTTCACAACATTTTTAAACGCCCAAGAAGTTAAAGATTCTATCGTTTTACAAAGAGAAGCAAGAAGCTTGTTAAGAGAAGGAAACGAATTGTATCAGCAAGAAAAATATACAGACGCAAGTGTATTATTTAAAAAAGCATTAGAAAAAAATGCAAGTTATAAAAAAGCAAGTTATAATTTAGGAAACGCTTTATATCAACAAAAAAACTTTAAAGAAGCCATTCCACAATACGAGGTTTCGGCAAAAAACACCAAAGATAAATTCACAAAAGCTGAGTCTTTTCATAATATTGGCAATACTGCAATGGAACAAAAGCAATATCAGCAAGCTGTTGATGCGTATAAAAATTCGTTAAGAAATAACCCGAATGATGATGAAACTCGTTACAATTTAGCAGTAGCTAAAGAACTCTTAAAAAAGGAAAAAGAGAAAAATAAAGATAAAAAAGACGACAAGAAAAAAGATAACAAAGACAAAAAAGAAAATAAAGATAAAAAAGGCGACAAAGATAAAAAAGACGATAAAGGAGATAAAAAGAAAGACGACAAAAATAAAGATCAAAAAGACGGAGATAAAGACAATGATCAAAAACAAAAAAAGAATCCGAACGATCAAAAAAAGAACCCGCAAAAACCAAAACCTAAAAAGGGTAATATGACGCCTCAACAGATTAAACAATTACTAGAAAGTTTAAATAATGAGGAGAATAAAACTCATAAGAAAATGAATGTTAAAAAAGCTAAAGGAACAAAAGTTAAACAAGAAAAAGATTGGTAATTTTTGTGTTTTAATTTTCTCTAAAAGTTGTTATTTTTGACCATCTAAAAATGAAAAATAAAAGCATTTACATATTTTTATTACTGAGTTTAATAGCTCAATTTATTTTTGCTCAAACAGAATTTAAAACAACTGTAAGCAAGAGTAAATTAGGCGTAAATGAACGCTTTAGAATTATTTTTTCTATTGATAAACAAGGTGCAGATGATTTTAAACCTCCAAGTTTTAAAAATTTTAAAGTTGTTGCTGGCCCAAGTCAATCTGTAAATCAATCTTGGATAAACGGAAAAGTAAGTTTTTCGCAATCATATACATTTATTATTGAACCAAAAGCTGTTGGAACTTATTCGATATCTGGAGCAACCATTCAATTAAACGGAAAAACACTGACGTCAAATTCAGTGAAAATGAATATTCTTAAGGCTGTTGATATTCCGCCAAATCCAAACGACCCAAATTATATAGCACAACAAAATGTGCATTTAGTTGCCGAAGTTTCTAAAACTAGACCTTATGTTGGTGAAGGTATTTATGTGGAATATAAATTATATGTAAGTGAAAACATCGCTGTAAAAGATTTTTCTGTTACAGAAACTCCGCAGTATAATGGTTTTTGGAATCAAGATATAAAAATTAATAATTTACAGATTAAAAGCGGAATTTATAACGGAGAAAATTACAGATATGTAGTGCTAAAAAGAGCATTATTAATCCCTACTAAATCTGGAAAACTATTAATAGAACCAATGAAAATGGACATTTTAATTGGTGTGCCAACTGGTAGAGGCGATTTCTTTGGAAACCCAATCACTAGAAATGTTACCAAAGCATTTTCATCAGCAAAAAGAAACATTAATGTAAAACAATTACCGTTAGAAAATAAGCCAAAAAATTTTAACGGTGCTGTTGGAGATTTCGATTTTAATATTACATCAAGTAAAAACGATTTAAAAGCTAATGAATCTTCACAAATAAAGGTTATTGTTAACGGAAAGGGAAATCTAAAATTATTTGAAATTCCAAAAATTGAAACTCCAAAAGAATTAGAAATTTACACTCCAGAACATAAAGAAATTGTAAATACAACCACTAATGGAATTAGAGGCTCTGTGTATGATTTATATACAGTTGTGCCGCAATTTAAAGGGAAATATAAAATTCCAAAAGTTTCATTTTCTTATTTCAACCCATCCGAAAAAAAATATAAAACGATTACAACTGAAGACTTATTTGTAAATGTTTTAGAAGGAAAAACAATTAAGACTACAACAAATAATGTTAAAAAAGATGTTACTGTAACAGGAGCTAATTTTAGATATATTCAAACAAAAAGTGCTTTTGTTCCATTACAACAAGAAGATTTCTACAAGTCAACATTATTTTATTTGTTGCTTTTATTACCATTAATTGCAATACCAATAGGAATTATTATGTATATCATTTCAGATAAAAGAAAAAGTGATCTTGTAGGTGTTAAAAGAAGAAAAACAGATAAATTAGCTAGAAAACATCTTTCTGAAGCAAAAAAACAATTAGGAAATAAAGAGCAATTTTATATTGCTCTTGAAAAAGCATTGCACAATTATTTAAAAGCAAAATTACAAATAGAAACTTCTGATATTAGTAGAGATAATATTATAGAAATTTTAAATTCTAAACAGATAGAAAAGACCACAATTAAAGCTTTTATTGAAGTATTGAATAATTGTGACATAGCACGTTACACCCCAATAACTGTTGTAATGATGAATGATGATTATGAAAAATCTATAACAGTAATAACTGCTTTAGACAAACAATTATAAACAAATGAAAAAATTATTTTTCTTTTTATGTATGTTGTCATCAACAATTTTTGTTGCGCAAACCAGTACTAAAGCTTTGTTTGATAATGCGAACCTTTTATACAAAGATGGTAAGTTTGAAGAAGCTATAAAAATGTACAAAGAAATAGAAGCAAAAGACTCTATCTCATCTGCTTTATATTACAATTTAGGAAATTCATATTATAAATTAAATAAGGTTGCACCTACCATTTATAATTACGAAAAAGCATTGTTATTAGATCCATTAAATAAAGATGCTGAAACTAATTTAGAGTTTGCAAGAAGAATGACGATTGATAATATTGAAGAGTTGCCTAAAACATTTTTACAACGGTTAGAACTTAATTACCTAAAAAAACTATCGTACAATCAATGGTCAATGTTATCAATAGTTTTTTCTTTTTTAGCAGCCATTTTATTTTTACTTTTTTACTATACCACAATTTCTAATAAAAAACGTATGTATTTTTTAACCAGCATGTTCTCTTTTTTACTGCTGATTATTACGGTGTTTATTACTTACGATCAATATAAAAAAGCAATGAACACAAAATATGCAATAATTTTTTCTCCAAAGACAGCTGTTAACAATGCACCAACATCTAATTCAGATATAATTTTTGAATTACATGAAGGCACAAAAGTTAATGTTTTAGATGCAATAGATAACTGGAAAAAAATAAAATTATCTGACGGAAAAGTTGGTTGGATTACCTCAGAAAATATAAAAATGTTAACAGATTAATACAACTCTTTTTGTTAAAAAGCTTATCTTAGCAAGAATTATTTATTAAAAATAAAAATGCACAAAAACAAAATAGCTGTTTTTTTTTCAATCCTCTTTCTAGCATTTATTATAGTACCAACTGTAATAACACTAGTAGATAGTTCTGTTGATATATCTTACGTTTATTCAAATTCAGAAGAAGAATCTAGCAACAATCAACTAGAAAAAGCAAAAATTATTTTATCTCATTTAAACATAAATGAACTTGTCATTTCTTCAACAAAAAAAGTTAGTGCCCTACTACAACATACTAACAAAAATTACACAAAACCATATTTAAATTTGGTTTTTCCACCTCCAGAATATCTTTAATTTTCTGTAAAAACATCTCTCTCTTTTTTACAAGAGATAAAAATTCGTTTATAAATTTTATCATTAAATAACTTCAAAAAATTACATTAGAGGTTAAAAAAATATATATTATGTTCAAAAACATTAAAGGCGATCTTTTTGGTGGTATTACTGCTGGAATTGTTGCTTTACCATTAGCATTAGCATTCGGAGTTAGTTCTGGTCTTGGTCCAAGTGCTGGATTATACGGAGCTATTTTTTTAAGTTTTTTTGCTGCTCTTTTTGGAGGCACAAATACACAAATTTCTGGACCAACAGCTCCAATGACAGCTGTAAGTATGGTAGTTATTGCTGGAATTATTGCTGCAAATGATGGCGACATTTCTAAAGCTTTACCAGCAATTTTAACCGTTTTTTTATTAGCAGGTTTAATGCAAATTGGCTTAGGAGTTTTGGGTGTAGGAAAATATATCCGGTATATTCCGTATCCGGTTGTTTCTGGTTTTATGACCGCAATTGGAGTGATTATTTTAATTACTCAAATTTTACCTTCTTTAGGGTATTACCCAAAAGAAGATACTGTGTTTGTAAATCAATTTAAACCACAAGCAGAAGAAGTAATTTTAGAGAATATTTTAAAGAAAGAGGCAGTAGAAGGAATTTTCGTGTTAGAAAACTTTAAAGAAACTATAGTTAGAGCAGAAAAAATTACTGAAAGTGATATTTTAAAAGAATCTGAAACATTGGCTTCTAAAGAAGCATCTGGTGTTATTGGCGCAATTAAAGTATTGCCCAATGCTTTAAAAAACATCAACATTTTAGAATTATTACTCGCTTTAGGAACCATCATTATAATATATGGTTTTAAACGAATAACAACAAAATTTCCAAGTACATTAGTAGCATTACTTGTAATGTCTGGAGTTGCCGTTGTTTTTAAGTTAGATTACAGAGCTATAGAAACAATTCCTGGTGGTTTTCCTATTCCTAACTTATCCTTATTTACAGAATTTAACTTTGGAAGCGTTGTGCCCTATATTTTTACTGCTTTAACATTAGCCTTATTAGGAGCAATAGATTCTCTTTTAACAAGTGTTGTGGCAGATAATATGACTAAAACCAAGCACAAACCAAATAAAGAATTAATTGGTCAAGGAATTGGAAATAGTATTGGAGCAATATTTGGTGGAATTCCTGGAGCTGGTGCAACCATTAGAACTGTTGTAAATATAAATTCTGGAGGAAAAACAAAACTGTCTGGAATGATTGCCGGTATTATTTTATTAATAATTTTACTTGGATTAGGACCTATTGCTTCTCAAATTCCTGCTGCAGTATTAGCGGGTATCTTAATTACAGTTGGTATTGGCGTTATGGATTACAGAGGATTAAAAGCAATTCCTAGTTTACCAAAAGATCTAAAAATTGGTCCAATTAAGTTAAGTTCTGAAGTAGTAATTATGATGGTTGTATTAATACTATCTACTTTTTGGAATTTAGTCTATGCAGTAGGAATTGGATTGATAATTGCTTCGTTAATGTTTATGAAAAAAATTGGTGATTTAGCAGCAGAACGATCGGATGTAAAATCGTTAAAGAAAGAAAAAAACTGGTCAGATGAAGCTGATTTCCCAGAGGGTTTAAAAGAAAAAGTATTTATTAAACACATCAAAGGGCCTTTGTTTTTTGGAACAACGAGTGATTTTCATAGTTTAGCGCAGCAAATTCCAGAAAACGCAACATCTGTTATTATTCGTTTAGGAAGAATGCAATATATGGATCAATCTGGTTTATATGCAATGGAAGATGTGCTTCAAGAATTACAAAAAAAGAATATTCAAGTTTTATTTGTAAACTTGTTAAAGCAACCAAGATATATGATGGAAAGAATTGGGATTATTCCAGAATTAATTAAAAAAGAACACATTTTTACTTCTTTTTCTAATTGCACAAATTGGATTAAAGAACAACAATTAAAAAAATAAATTATGCCACATAGAAATAAAGCAATTACAAAAGAACAACAGGATAATTTAACACCAATGAAGGTGTTACAAGATTTTATAGAAGGAAATGCTCGTTTTATTAGAGACGAAGTACACTCAATAGATCATAAAGCATTAATTTCTCAAACAACAGAAAGTCAACATCCAAAAGCAATTGTACTATCATGTATTGATTCTAGAGTTCCTGTAGAATTAATTTTTGATCAAACAATTGGAGACGTTTTTGTTGCTAGAGTTGCTGGTAATTTTGAAAACACAGATATTTTAGGCAGTATGGAATATTCTTGTAAAGTTGCAGGAAGTAAATTAGTTTTTGTGCTAGGACACGAAAGTTGCGGTGCAATAAAAGCGGCTTGTGATCATGTAGAATTAGGGAACATTACTGCATTACTAGAAAATATAAAACCAGCAGTTAAATTATCTGAAACTCAAGTTAAAGGAAAGCATAATTCTTCTAACAATGAGTTTGTTGAAAAAACAATTGAAAACAACGTTCGCTTAACTATTCAAAGAATTAGAGAAAGAAGTCCTATTCTAAATGAAATGGAAGAAAATGGAGAAATTAAAATAGTTGGTGGAGTTTATCATATAAGTAGCGGAAAAGTTACTATGTTGTAAAACAATTATTTTAAAATAGTAAAAAGGCTTGCAATTGCAAGCCTTTTTTTATGCTACTTTTTTTACAATATCATCAATTATATCTTCATCAACACTATTTTCTTTTATTATTGATGGAAAAATTGTTGGAGCAATACTCTTTACAGGTTTGTATAAAATAGATTCGTCTAAGGTTTCTTTTTCAATAAAAGAAATACTAGAATTCATTCTATCAAAAAAGATAAAAACAATACTTAAAACCAAGCCAATTTTCACAAAGCCAAAAAGACCTCCTAAAATTTTATTTACCATTCCTAGCGCTGCTAAATCTGCTAATTTTGTTAAAAATTTCCCTAATAAACTAACTACTATTATTATCACAATAAAAGTAATGGCAAATGCTGCTAATGCTATTTTTTTTTCAGACCAAGAAACACTTTCCTTTAAGAAATCTCCAATAAAATATGAAAAATGAATTGATCCCCAAATACCACCAATTAAAGCAACTAAAGAGGCTACTTCTATAAAAAGACCTTTCATTAAACCTCTTACAAACCCGAATAATAAAAATACGGTAATTACAATGTCAAAAACATTCATCTATTAAAAATTGAAATTTATTGTCTAAAAATAATTGATTTTTTCTTCTTAAAAACCTTTTAATCAAAAAAATATTGTTCTGTTTTCCGCGCTTCTAAAATTATTTCAGCTGGATATTTATATAATTCTAAAATTTTAAGTGCATTTCTAGTTTTTAATTTTCCTTTTTTTAATTTATGATCAAAAAAGAGTTTATCATTTTCTATCTGTTCTCTAAAATGAAAAAGCTCATACTTTTCTTTTTCTAATAATTCTGTCAATTCAATATCGTGTGTTGAAACCAAAACGATATGATTTTTTTGGTTCAAATAAGATAAGATTGCTTTTCCTCCAGAAATTCTTTCTATGGTGTTTGTTCCTTTAAATATTTCATCTAATACAAACAAGCATGGTTCTGTATTTTTCGAAGCTTCAACCAACTCTTTTACAGTTAAAACTTCTTCTAAATAATAACTGGTATTGTCTAATACATCATCTGTTATTCTAATCGATGAAAATACTCTAAAAAATGGCGCTGAATATTCTTCTGCAAAGCAAATATGTAATGTTTGTGCTAAAACACTGTTTAAGGCTACTGCTCTTATAAATGTAGTTTTACCAGACATATTAGATCCTGTTAACAGCATACTTTTGTCAATTAATGTTACATCATTAACAACGCAATTATCTATTAAAGGATGGTGCATTCCTTTTAAAATAATTTCTTTTTTATTTGTAAAATGCGGAGTGCATATTTGGTGGTTTCCTGCTTTTACTGAAGCTGTAGATATGGCAACATCTATTTCTCCAATAAAAAGAAATAGTTGCTCGATATTTTTCTTTTCTTTTTCTAAAGAATCTACAAAACTAAAAAACACTAAATATTCGATATTAAAGAGTGTTTTAATAACTTCTACAAAAAACCAAACAACAAATAAATACTCATTATTGATGTTCTTTTCGAAGCTAACAAACTCTGTTTTAAATTTAATAGCTCGTATTCTTTTTAGAAAAGGAAACTCTTTATAATGTTCTTTTATTTCAAAAAATTTGGCTAATTTTTCACCTACTTTAAGACTTTTAGACAATTGACTTACTCCTTGTAAATAGTAATTAACATTATCTTTATTTTTATAATGAAAAACCATATTTACTGCTAAAATAGGAATTAACAAAAGAAAAATTATAGGATATATAAAACCTAAAACTAGGATTAAAATAACCGAGATGGTTAAAGATTTAACTACCCAAATATTTTTTGGCTTTTGAAGTTGTTTGCCGTTAATTAATTCTTCTAAATAATACGATTCATTTGAGTTTAGTTTAGATAATAATAGTTGACAATGAAGTCTCAAAGATTCATTTTTTTCGAAAACATTGATTAACGAATTAAATGATAACAAATTTTCTATTGTACCAATTGTGCGAAGTTTAAAATATAAATATTGTTGTCCTATTTTAGAAGAAGTTCTGTCTAAAAGTTTAAAAACAGCTTCAAGATCTAAATCGATTTTACACTTTTCAGAAATAAGATGGAACGCCTTATTTTTGTGTACATTATTTTCAAAATATTTCCCAATTACAAAAAAATTATAATAGTTTCGATGTTTTGGTTTCCCCCAATTTTCAATAAGTTTAAGTCTAAATTTTTTTATTCTTTTTTTGTAATTATACTTTCCTATTAAATACAAGAGTATTAAAATTACTACTATACCTAAAGCCCAATTCATCTTTTTTTCTTAGTACTTGCTAACATACTATAAAAATATTAAAAACTCAAATGACTACTATTTTAAAGTAAAATATTACAGATAGTATGTATCTTTGTTACTTAGTTAAAATTTATGACAGAGATTACTTCTTTAAAAGAAAAATGGAATTTGTTAGTTGATAATTTATCAACACAGTTTGCTGATGGAGATGCTTTAAATATTGATGCAATTATTTATTTAATTGGTGTTCAAGAATTAGGACAAGGCCACAGAAGATTTAAGAAAGACGAAAAAGTAAATTTAATGCATATTGCTATTTGCAAATTATTAGAACCTTATGGTTATTACGAATTTGAGTTTTTTGATAATGATGGCTGGCCACATTACAAAACCACAAATCAGTTGCCAAATTTAAAACCAGGCGAACAATCTGTATTAATGAAAGAAGCCATTGTTTCTTATTTTGAAACCTTAGATTTTATTAAGTAACACTCAATTTTCGAATCATAACTGATAACAATTTCGGGAAAAATCGTTTTGCATAAACACCTAATTTTTCTTTAAATCCGGCAATAAAAACTTCTTCTTTTTTAGCATACATTGCTTTTGCCATTAATTTTGCAAATCGATTTGGAGCAATTCCGTTTTGTGTAGCAACATCCATCTTATTTTGTGCAGTTCCATCACCCGTTAACGCATTTATTGAAACATTTGTGTTTACAAAACCTGGGCAAACTAAAGTAACAGCAACGTTATTTTTATGATTTTCTGCTCGTAAACTATCAAAAAAACCATGCAAAGCGTGTTTAGATGCTGCGTAACTTGAGCGTAATGGCGTACCAATTTTACCAACAATACTTGTTGTTACAACAAATTGTCCGTTGTTGTTTTTTATAAAATGTGGCAATACTGCTTTTGTTAACGCAATAGTTCCTAAATAATTAATATTTATGATGCGTTTATCAACATCTATTGAGGTTTCCCTTGCTAAAGAACGCTGACTAATTCCGCCATTATTTACCAAAACATCTATTCTTCCAAACCAGCTTATAGCTTCGCTAACTTTTATATTAAAGTTTGAATAATCTTCTAAATCTAACGGTAAAATTTTAATCGTTTCTGAGTTTTCGCAAGCTTGTTTTACCGCTTCTAATTTTTCTTCGTTTCTTGCAGATATAATTAATTTTGCATCTAATTTAGACAAGTAAATTGCTAGTTCTTTTCCAATGCCAGATGAAGCTCCAGTTATCCAAATAACTTTATTTGTAAAATTCATGTTAATAATTTTAAAGCAATGTAATTATTTTAAGTTATAAATGGTAATTTTGGAACACTTCTTGAAATTTATCAAGAAATTAAATCACATTTAATGAAAAAATTATTTTTACTACTCATCCTTGTATCATTTAGCTTACAAGCACAATATAAAATTAGCGGAGAAATGAATCCGTCAGAAAAATATACGTGGGTTATTTTATATAAAACAGAAGGTGCAAGACAAGTTTTTGTGAAAAGTGGAAAAATTGCAAATGGTAAATTTTCTTTTGAGTTACCAGCTGATGCTAAACCTGGAGCGTATCGCGTAAGTTATAAAACAGAAGGAAGTGGTTTTGCCGATTTCTTATTTAACAAAGAAGATATTGCTTTTACTTTTAATCCAGAGAAAGCAGAAGAAACCATCCTTTTTTCTAAATCTTCAGAAAATAAATTATACCAAGAATATATTAGCGTTGTTTCTAATCAGCAATATAAAACCGATTCGTTACAAGTTGCTTATTTAAAAAATCCGATTGCTAAAACAGCAACTTTATACAAAACTCAATTAGTAAAAATTGCAGCTTTACAAAAGAAATACTTAGCTAAATCTAAAGGTAAAATGGTGTATCATTTTATCAAAGCAACCAACAGATATAATAGTTCTAATATTGCAAAAAACCCTCAAGTGTATTTAAAATCTATTAACGATCACTTTTTTGATACGATAGATTTTAGCAATCCTATACTTTATAATTCTACTTTTTTGATTGATCGAATTACAGATTATGTTTTTTATATGAACTATTCTGATGACACAACTAAGCAAAGAGAATTGCACGATAAAGCTGTAAAAATAGTTTTAGAAAAAGCAAAAAATCAACTCTTTAAAAAAGATATTATAGAGTTTTTAATTACGCAATTTGTAAATGCTAACAATATAGATTTTGCAGATTATTTGTTAAATTATTTCTATAAAAAGCTACCAACAAATATTCAAAATACAGAGTTTGTTGTCAATTATTTAGAAAGAACAGTTGTTGCGGTTGGTAGAATTGCACCAGAAATTACATGGAATACAAACGGAAAAAATTACAAACTTTCTACAATTAACGAAGCAAGTAATTATGTGTTGGTTTTTTGGAGTACGGGTTGCGGACATTGTTTAAGAGAAATTCCGCAATTAAATGCATTTACCAAAGATATTAAAAACTCAAAAGTAATTGCTTTTGCAATGGAAAATGATGATAAAGAGTGGAATAAAATGAAACAAAATTTGATTGGTTGGCATCATATTTTAGGTTTACAAAAATGGGAAAATCCAATTGCAAGAACTTATCAAATTTATAGTACACCAACCTATATTGTATTAGATAACAACAAAAAAATTATAGCAAAACCAGAAACACTAGAAGAACTTAAAAAAATTATGAAGTATTTAGAATAATACTTTAAAAATGTAAAAAAGCGTCTTTTAAATGTTCTATTTGAAAGACGTTTTTTTGTTTTACAATTGCAATAATATCAAATCGAACTTCTACATCTAAATCATTTTCTACAACAAAATTATCCATGGCAGAAACTAGTAATTTTATTTTTTTAGGATTTATAAAATCTTGCGGGTTTCCAAAATCTATTGAAGAACGTGTTTTTACTTCAACTGCTGCTAAAATTGTTTCTTTTTGTGCGATAATATCAATTTCAGCTTTTAAAAACCGATAATTACGAGCAATAATTTTGTAGTTATGTTGCAATAAATAATCTACTGCTAACTGTTCTCCTTTTTTACCAAGTTCATTATGTTCAGCCATTTTTATTTTTCAAAAACTAAAGTAGAAATTCCCTTTTTTGTTACATTCATTTCTACCATTCTCCCAAAAATTAACGCTCTATTATCTGGTTCATGTCCGGCAGGAAAATGAAACAATATTGGAAAATCGTATTCGGTAACCACATCTAAAATTAACTGTTCTATTGAAGTTCCCCATTCTGTAGTATTGGTTTTTATTTTAGAAATATCACCAACAATAATTCCTTTACAATTTTCAAAAAATCCTGCACGTTTTAAACTTTGTAACATCCTATCTATACTGTATTTATATTCGCCAACTTCTTCAATAAATAAAATTTTATCCTCTGCATTCATTTGACTTTTAGAACCTAACATCGAGACTAACAATGAAATATTTCCGCCAATCAATTGTCCTTTTGCACTTCCTTCTCTATTCTCTTTTGTAGAAACTAAACTGTAGCTTAATTGCTCACCAAAAATTGCTTTTTTAAATGTTTTTATCGTTGCTGTAATTTCTTCTGGATCATCGCCTAAACTGGTTCCCATCATCGCATGGATTGTTTCATAACCTAACGTATTTAAATGAGAATGCAAAGCAGTAATATCAGAATATCCAATTATCCATTTTGGGCTTTCTCTAAACTTCGTAAAATCTAATCTGTCTAAAATTCGAACCGTTCCGTAACCACCACGACCAGACCAAATTGCTTTAATATTTGGGTTGTCTATCGCTTTTTGAAAGTCTTCTGTTCTTTCTTCATCCGTTGCAGAAAAATGACCCGCAGCATCAAATAAATGCTCACCATAAACAACATGTAAACCCCAGCTTTCTACCAATTCTTTTGCTTGATCTATCACCTCTTGACGATCTATTAAAATCCCTGCCGGAGCAACAATGGCAATTGTATCTCCCTTTTGTAAATAAGGTGGAGTAATTAAATTAGAGTTGGTATTTTCTTGTGCTTTAACTTGATTGTGTGAAATAAATAATGATAAAAATACAACCAATAAGAGTTTAATCATCTTCATAAAAATGCTTTTTGTAAATGTATCTATTTTTGACGGCTTAAAAAAATGTGTTTTCGTTGCTTTTCCGTACTTTTGCATTTCAAAAATCTGTCCAAAATAAATTTTTGAATAAAATTAATGCCATAGAAATGAATACTCCAAAAAGATATACAATTACCGCTGCTTTACCTTATACAAATGGTCCTGTTCATATTGGTCATTTGGCAGGTGTTTATATTCCTGCCGATATTTACGCACGTTATTTGCGTTTAAAAGGTGAAGATGTTCTTTTTGTTTGTGGTTCAGATGAACATGGAGTACCTATTACCATCAAAGCAAAAAAAGAAGGAATTACACCACAACAAGTAGTTGATAAATACCACGAAATTATTAAAACTTCTTTTGCTGATTTCGGAATTACTTTTGATAATTATTCAAGAACTTCGGCTGAAATTCATCATAAAACTGCTTCTGATTTTTTCTTAAAATTGTATAATGATGGAGAATTTATCGAGGAAGTTACAGAACAATTGTACGATGCGGAAGCAAATCAATATTTAGCAGACCGTTTTGTGGTTGGAACTTGTCCAAAATGTGGCAATGAAGAAAGTTATGGCGATCAGTGTGAAAACTGTGGAACGAGTCATAATGCAACAGATTTAATAAACCCAAAATCTTCAATTACAGGAAATGTTCCTACTTTAAAAGAAACCAAACACTGGTTTTTACCTTTAAATAAACACGAAGCATTTTTAAAAGAATATATTTTAGAAGGGCATAAAAATGATTGGAAACCAAATGTTTTAGGTCAAGTAAAATCTTGGATTGATGACGGTTTACGACCAAGAGCAGTAACGCGTGACTTGGATTGGGGAATTCCCGTTCCGATTAAAGGAGCTGATGGAAAAGTATTGTATGTTTGGTTTGATGCACCAATTGGATACATTTCTGCAACCAAAGAATGGGCAAAAGAAAACAATAAAAATTGGGAAGATTATTGGAAAAAAGACGACACTAAGTTGGTGCATTTTATAGGAAAAGACAATATTGTTTTTCACTGTATTATTTTTCCGGCGATGTTAAAAGCACATGGCGATTATATTATGCCAGAAAATGTGCCAGCAAACGAGTTTTTAAATTTAGAAGGAAACAAATTATCGACTTCTAAAAATTGGGCAGTTTGGTTGCACGAATATTTAATAGATTTTCCAGAAAAACAAGATGTATTACGTTATGCATTAACAGCAACTGCGCCAGAAACAAAAGACACCGATTTTACTTG
Source organism: uncultured Flavobacteriaceae bacterium (assembly GCA_963974245.1). Taxonomy (GTDB): domain Bacteria; phylum Bacteroidota; class Bacteroidia; order Flavobacteriales; family Flavobacteriaceae; genus Polaribacter. The sequence continues at coordinate 79,454 of CAXBBY010000004.1, forward strand.
GAAAGATTTTCAGGCAAGAAACAACAACGAATTGGTTGCCATTTTTGGTAATTTTATCAATCGTGTTGTAGTTTTAACCAACAAATATTATAATGGAATTATTCCTGCTGCGGGAGATTTATCAAAAGTTGATGAAGAAACCTTAACTGCTTTAAAAGAATTTCCGAATGTGATTTCTCGTTCAATTGAGCGTTATCGTTTTAGAGAAGCATCACAAGAATTGATGAATTTAGCGCGTTTAGGAAATAAATATTTGGCTGATGAAGAACCTTGGAAAGTAATAAAAGTAGATGAAGAACGTGTAAAAACAATTATGAATGTTGCCTTGCAAATTGCTGCTGCTTTAGCCGTTTTATCTGAACCTTTTTTACCATTTACTTCAACAAAATTAAAAGGAATTTTAAATGTCATTTCGAACGAAAGTGAGAAATCTCTTTCTTGGAATGATGTTTCATCCAAAGAAATATTATTACCTGCAAATCATCAAATTAATAAAGCAGCATTGTTATTTGCTAAAATTGAAGACGAAGAAATTACAGCGCAATTAGAAAAATTACAAGCCACAAAAACAGCAAACGAGCAAGCCAATAAAGTTGTTGAACCTCAAAAAGAAATCATAGAATTTGATGACTTTACCAAATTAGACATCAGAATTGGAACTATTTTAGAAGCAACAAAAGTTCCGAAGACTAAAAAATTACTACAATTAAAAGTAGATGTTGGTATTGATGTAAGAACTATCGTTTCTGGAATTGCAGAAAGTTTTAATCCTGAAGAAATTATTGGTCAACAAGTTACCGTTTTATGTAATTTAGCACCAAGAACTTTACGTGATGTAGAAAGTCAAGGAATGATTTTAATGACAGATACTCCTGATGGTAAATTAGCTTTTGTAGAACCTGCTGAAAAAATTAAAAACGGCGGACAAGTAAGTTAATCTCTTTTATTTTTTTTCTTAGAAATTTTGAAGTATTATTTTCTAATAAATTCTTCAAAATTTTATCATTGGTTTCCGTATCTCTAAAAGCAACTAAAGTTCTGATAGAAAAAGTCCGCAATGCATCATACACACTTAAAGTGCTTACCGCAGAATCTTTTCGTCCTACAAAAGGCAACACATCTGGTCCGCGTTGGCATTTTGTATTGATATTTACTCTACAAACCTGATTTACTAACGAGTCGATTAATGGCGCTAAAGTAGTTGGATTGTTGCTAAACAAACTTACTTGTTGTCCATAGTTAGATTCAGAAATATAATCTAACGGTTCTTGAATGTTTTTAAAAGAAAGAATCGGAACAACAGGTCCAAATTGCTCTTCGTGATACACTTTCATGGTTGCATTTACTGGATATAAAACTGCTGGATTTACAAAACTTAAGGTGATTTCTCCACCATTTTCATTCAGTATTTTTGCTCCTTTTGATTGCGCATCATCAATTAATTCTTGAATGTACGCAGGTTTGTTTGGTTCTGGCAAGGGCGTAATATTTACGTTTTCTTCCCAAGGCAAACCTCCTTTTAATTTTTGTACTTCTTCTACAAATTTTTGATTGAATTCTGCAACAATATCTTCGTGTACAAACAATATTTTTAAGGCTGTACAACGCTGACCATTAAAAGCAAACGAACCTAAAACACATTCTTTAACTGCCAAATCTATATCGCAATCTGGTAAAATAATTCCTGGGTTTTTAGCCTCTAATCCCAATACCAAACGTAATCTGTTTTTCTTTGGATGATATTCTTGTAAAATATTTGCCGATTTGCTATTTCCAATCAATGCTAATACATCTACTTTCCCTGATTTTAAAATTGGAGTAGCCAAAGCTCTTCCACTTCCATAAATAATATTTACTACACCTTTTGGAAAGCAAGTTTGAAACGCTTTTAATAATGGAGATAATAATAAAATTCCATGCTTTGCCGGTTTAAAAATAGTTGTATTTCCCATAATTAAAGCTGGAATCAACAAACAAAAAGTTTCATTTAATGGATAATTATATGGACTTAAACACAACACAACGCCCAACGGAGCTCTACGAACTTGCGCCAAAATTCCACTATGATTTTTAATCTCAGAATGCTTTTGATCCATTTCTTTTAAAGTAGTAATGGTATCTTCAATATATTCTATCGTTCTATCAAACTCGTTACACGATTCTTCATAAGGCTTACCTATTTCCCACATCAACCAGTTAACAACTTCGTCTCTGGTTTTCAACATCATTTTGGCAAAGTTTTCAATACAAACAATGCGTTCTTCAACTTTCATTGTTGGCCATTCTCCTCTTCCTTTATCATACGCATCACAAGCTGATTCTAAAGAGTCTAGCGCTTCTTTTTCTCCTAAATCAGGAATTGTTCCTAATAAAGTTGGTTGTAATTCTCCTGCTGTATTTTCTTGATAAATTGGAGAATAAACCGATGTTGTTGCTCCGTTCCATTCTTTTAATTTGCCATTTACCAAATATGTGTTTTGATTGTATGCTTTTTGAATGATGTGTTTCTTTGGAATTGTACTATTTGTAAAAATGTTTTTCAATGAAATAATCGATTAAATTTTATGCAAGTTATATCAAATATTGAAATAAATCAGAGTAATTTTTCAAGATTATGTAATTGAATAAATACATACAAAAAAGAGCATCAAAAATGATGCTCTTCTCTTTTCATAGCAAGTTTCTCTTTTTACTTGCTTCCCAACATTAGCATTTCGTTACAAACAATTTCTGTGATGTATTTTTTCACTCCATCTTTGTCTTCGTAACTTCTAGATGTTAATTTACCTTCAATAGCAACTTCACTTCCTTTTTGTAAATATTTTTCAATGATTTCTGCTGTTTTGTTCCACGCAACAACATTATGCCATTGTGTGTCTGTAACTTTTTCGCCTTGGGCGTTTTTGTAAGTTTCATTTGTAGCAATAGAAATCTTTGCTAATTTTTTACCACTTTCTAAGGTGATGATTTCTGGATTGTTTCCTAAGTTTCCAATTAACTGTACTTTGTTTCTTAACGTACTCATAAGATAAGGTTTTAAACACTTCGCTTTTGCTCAGTGCAAGTTTATAATCATTTTTGTCAATTCGTTTTGACATGGCAAAGGTGCAATCACTTCCAAATTTTATTCGGTTAAAAAGCGCTTACTTTCGTATGTAAACGTTTGTAGTCGTTTGTAAATGTTTTTTAGTATCTTTATTGGCATCAAAATAAAAAGCAATGGAAACAAAGCAATGTTTAGAGTGTGGCGAAAAAATAGTGGGAAGAATTGATAAAAAATTCTGTACAGATTATTGTCGAAACAGCTATAATAATAAGGTAAATACAGAAAGTAAAAACTTAATTAGAAATACCAATAATCGGTTGCGAAAAAATTATAAAATTTTATCAGAATTAAATATTTCGGGTAAAACAAAAGTGACGAGAACTAAATTATTCGACAAAGGATTTGATTTTCATTTTTTTACATCGATTTATAAAACCAAAACCGGAAACGTGTATTTTTATGTGTATGATCAAGGTTATTTGGCGTTAGAAAATGATTATTTCTTATTAATCAGAAGAGAATAAAACGATTATTTAAAAAATTAGTACATTTATAAAAACCATTCAACTAATGAAAAAATACGCTCCGATACTTTCCTTTCTAATCATAACCTCTGTAATTTATTGGAGTTTTGCTGATATGTTACCTTCTTATTCAGAAAATAAAACAGTTTCTGAAACTGAATTTTCTATCAACAATGCATTAAAAAATTTAAAAGAAATTTCTAAAACTGCACATTATACAGGTTCAGAAGATCATTTAAAAGTTCAAAATTATATTGTAAACGAGCTTAAAAAATTAGGACTACAACCAGAAATTCAACATCAAGTTGCCATTAATAACAAATGGAGAGCGGCAACAAATACTGCAAATATTATTGCAACTATTAAAGGAAGTGAAACTGGAAAATCGTTGGTGTTGTTAACGCATTACGATTCTAATCCTCATTCTTCTTTAGGCGCAAGTGATGCCGGCTCTGGAGTAGTAACCATTTTAGAAAGTGTTAGGGCTTTTTTAGCACAAAACAAAACACCAAAAAACGATATTCATATCGTAATTACTGATGCCGAAGAAATTGGACTTTTAGGTGCAAAAGCATTTGTTGATGCACATCCGTTAGCAAAAAATATTGGATTGATTTTAAATTTTGAAGCTCGTGGAAGTGGCGGACCAAGTTATATGTTGATGGAAACCAACGGTAAAAACAGTAAATTATTAGCTGAATTTTTAAAAGCAAAACCAAATTATCCTGCGGCAAATTCTTTAATGTATAGCATCTATAAAATGCTTCCAAACGACACAGATTTAACTGTTTTTCGAGAAAAAGGAAACATAAATGGATTCAATTTTGCTTTTATTGGTGATCATTTCGATTATCATACAGCACAAGATTCTTACGAAAGATTAGACAGAGAAACATTGTTACATCAAGCAGATTATTTGATGACAGCCTTAAATTATTTTGCTTTTTCTGATATTTCAAATTTAGAAAGTTCAACTGATAATGTCTATACAAATTTTCCGTTTACAAAATTAGTACATTATCCTTTTTCTTGGATTTTACCTTTATTAATTGGCGCAATTATTATACTCTTAATTTTACTTTTCTTCGGAATTGCTCTTAATAAAATAACCATAAAAGGAATGTTAAAAGGATTTACTCCTTTTACAATTTCGTTGGTTGCTTGTGTCGGAATTTCAATTTTATTATGGAAAGGAATTCTATTAATTCATCCCCAATATAATGACATTCTACACGGATTTACCTACAACGGATATGAATATATTGCCGCATTTGTGTTGTTAAATTTGTGGTTGTTATTTAAAATTTACCGCCCTTTTTTAAAAAATAATACAGGAACAGATTTAGTAATTGCACCAATTATATTTTGGTTGATAATTAATGTACTTATTTTTATCTATTTAAAAGGTGCAGCATATTTTATCATTCCGGTTTATTTTGCTTTAATCACTTTAGTAATTTTTATTTTTATTGATAGCAAACGAACTACAAAAATTGCAATTGCAACCATTTTGACAATTCCAATGCTATTTATGTTTGCTCCGCAAATAAAAATGTTTCCTGTTGGATTAGGCTTAAAAAACTTGTTTATAAGTGGTCTGTTTTTGGTTTTAATTTTCGGACTTATGCTTCCGGTTTTTGCATCTTATAAATCAAGAAAAACATTGGTAAAGTTAATTGGGTTAAGTACTATTTTATTCTTTGCTTTTGCAACCTACAATAGTGGTTTTGACGAAAACAAGAAAAAACCAAATAGTGCAGTTTTTATTAATGATGTAGATACAAATCAATCGTATTGGGCAACCTATAATTCAAAGCCAGATTCTTATACAAAACAATTTTTAGGAGACAATCCAACAAAAGGAAATTTTACAGGAACAACTTCTAAAAGCAAATACAACACTTCGTATCAATATCATAAAAAGACTGAAAATAGAGCAATAAATTCGCCGTTAATATCAAAATTAACTGATACAATTATTGGCGAATTTAGAAACATCTCTTTGATGATAAAACCGCAACGTGCTATTAATAAATTAGAATTAATTGCAAACGCTCCAATTACTTTTAATTCAATTGGTGTACAAAATGTTTTTTTAGATAAAAAGAGTCAAACAGATACTTTTAAAATAACTAAAGGAACTATTTTAAGTTACTTTTTAGCAGCAAAAGACTCTGTTTTAAAAGTAGATTTTACAATCAATAAAAATAGCATTCCTAATATTAGTTTGATAGAATCTTCATTTGATTTACAAACAAACCCGTTGTTTAAAATACAGCCAAGAACCAACAAAATGATGCCAATGCCATTTGTTACAAATGATGCTGTAATTACATTACAAAAATTAAAATTATAAAACTATTTTATTTGAGAAACACGAAGTGTGTTCACCATTCCTTTAGCTTCAACAGGCATAGAAGTTAGGTTGACAACAAAATCGTTTGCTTTTACAAAACCTTTTTCTTTTGCAATATTGTTAATATCAACAACAGTGTCATCTGTACTTACATTTTTATCGTAAAAGAAAGATTTTACACCCCAAAGTAAACTCATTTTTGTTAAAATTCTCTTTTCAGAAGAAAATGCCAAAACAAAAGATACCGGTCTCCATGCAGAAATTTGAAATGCAGTATAACCACTATTTGTTAAGGTTGATATTGCGACTGCATTTACATCATTTGCCATTAATGCTGCATGATGACAAATAGCTTTGGTAATAAAACGATCAGTTCTTATATGTGGTGCTGCTTGTGGCACTTTTATTAAAGGAGAGTTCTCTACGCTTTTAATAATTTCTGTCATTTTTTCGATAACTTTAATTGGATGTGCCCCAACGGAAGTTTCTCCAGATAACATAACGGCATCTGCACCATCCATAATTGAATTGGCGACATCATTAACTTCTGCTCTTGTAGGGACAGCATTGGTAATCATGGTTTCCATCATTTGAGTTGCAATAATTACTGGAATTCTTGCCATTTTAGCTCTTCGAACTAACATTTTTTGAATTAATGGAACTTCTTGCATCGGAATTTCAACACCTAAATCTCCTCGAGCTACCATTAAACCATCACAATACGGAATTAAAGCATCTATATTTTCAACAGCTTCTGGTTTTTCGATTTTAGCAATAACTGGAATTCTATGATCTGATTTCTGACTAATTAAATCGTGTAATTTCCTTAAATCTTCTGGGTTTCTAACAAATGAAAGTGCAATCCAATCTACTTCTTGCTCAATTGCAAAAGCAGCATCTTTCATGTCTTTATCTGTTAAAGCTGGTAAAGAAATTGCTGTGTTTGGTAAATTAACTCCTTTTTTAGAAGATAATATGCCCCCAATTTTTACAAGTGTTGTTACCTCATTTTTCTTGTTGGTTGAAACAACTTCAAACATCAATTTTCCATCATCAACTAAAATATATTCTCCTTTTTTAACATCTTTTGGAAAATTTTGATAGGTCATAAATGCCTTTTCTTTTGTTCCAACACATTGTTCTGTTGTAAAAACAAAAGTATCATCTGCTTTTAAAATAACATTGTCTTCCATAACACCAACTCTAAGTTTTGGTCCTTGTAAATCAGCTAGAATGGCAACATATAAGTTTTTTTCTTCATTAATTTCTCTAATATCTTTTATTCTTGCTTTGACGTTATCGTAATCTGCATGTGAAAAATTAATTCTAAACACATTTACTCCGGCATTTATTAATTCTAAAAGAATTTCTTTAGAGTTTGATGCTGGGCCTAATGTTGCAATTATTTTTGTTTTTTTATTTTTTGACATAACTTAAAAAATTAAAAAATATTTAGATTTTAATGTGTTTACATCTATTTTATATGATGTAATTACCTGGTTTATAGCATTTATTTCTTCAACCTTTTTAGCGATATAATCGTAATTAAAATCGCCTTCTAGTTTTAAAAAAAAATCTACTTTCTTTTTTTCTGGTATTAAATAAGTTGTTATTTCATTTGTTTGAAATAACCCCGTATTTTTTTCTTCTAAATTATTTGAATATTGATTAGAAATTAAAAACCAAGATTGGCTAAATTTTGGGTTTATAAATTCGTAAATACCAAATGATGCGTTATTATTTTTGTTTTCAAAATCTAAACTATATGTTGCTTTTAAAAATTTAGTTTTAAGATGTTGGTTCAATAAATACGCTAGTTTATATCCTTCTAATGTAGAATGAATCCCAATTAAAGTATAATTGTCATCAGAAAAATCATTTAAGTCTAGCGAATGTATTTGCATATTTAACAGCCAAAGTTTTAAAATACTATAAACTACAGTTCCTCTCTTTTTCTATAACAGCCGCTAAATTACATATAGTTTCTCATTTATTAAGAAAAAAGTATGAAAAGGGTGTAATAAAAAAGTTAAGAATTTGTAATTTCATCTTGCAAAGCAAAATAAACTCGTTTTGATGCTTGTTCTTCAGCTTTTTTCTTTGAAGTTGCTCTTCCTTTTGCTATCAAAACTCCATCAATGCTAATTTTTACACTAAAATGTTTTGTGTTTTCGTTTCCAGAATCTTCATAAATATCAAAACTATATTGTTTTTTTTGTTTCTGACACCACTCGATTATGAGTCCTTTATAGCTTGTGATTTTCCCTTCAAGTTTTGCAATATCTACATAGTAAGTAATTACTTTTTCGTAAATAAATTTTTTACAATAATTATATCCTCTATCTAAATAAATCGCTCCAATTAATGCTTCAAATATATTACCATGAATATTATCTCCAACATTTTCTCTATCAAAATTACTCTTCACGTATTTTAATAAATCTAAGTCTTTACCAAGTTCATTTAAATGTTCTCTACTCACAATTTTAGAACGCATTTGAGTTAAATAACCTTCATTACCTTTGGGTACTTTTTTGTATAAATAAGAAGCGATTATTGAGCCTAGCATGGCATCGCCTAAAAACTCTAGTCGTTCATAGTTAAGAGGATTTCCTTTATCGTCTTTTAGTTTTAAAGATCTATGGGTAAATGCTTTTTTATAAAAGCTTATTCTTTTTGGAGAAAAATTAAGAAGTTTTTTTAGCTCGTAAAAGAAACCCTCATCTTCTTTTTTTTGGGGGTTTACAATTTTACGAATAAAATTCATGCAAAATTAATCAATTTTTTTTAATGCAACACAAGCATTGTGTCCTCCAAAACCAAATGTATTGCTAATTGCAATATTTACATTTCGTTTTTGCGCTTTATTAAACGTAAAGTTTAGGTTATTATCAATCTGGTCATCATCTGTAAAATGATTAATTGTAGGAGGAATAATGCTATTTTGTATTGCTAAAACTGAAGCTATTGCTTCAATTACGCCAGCGGCACCTAATAAATGACCTGTCATTGATTTTGTAGAGTTGATATTGATATTATAAGCATGCTCTCCGAAGACTTCTAGAATTGCTTTAGATTCAGCAATATCTCCTAACGGAGTAGAAGTTCCGTGCATATTAATAGCATCTACATCTTCTGGGTTTATTCCTGCGTCTCTTAAACAATTTAACATTACATTTCTAGCTCCTAATCCTTCTGGATGTGGCGCTGTAATATGATGCGCATCAGAAGACATTCCTCCTCCAATAACTTCAGCATATATTTTAGCTCCACGAGCTTTTGCATGTTCGTATTCTTCAAGAATTAGAGCTCCAGCTCCTTCTCCTAAAACAAATCCTTCTCTATCTTTATCAAATGGTCTTGATGCAGTTTCTGGGCTATCATTTCTTGTTGATAATGCATGCATTGCATTAAATCCTCCCATTCCAGCAATTGTAACAGCAGCCTCAGAACCACCAGTAACGATGACGTCTGCTTGACCAAGGCGAATATAATTTAAAGAATCTATAATAGCATTTGATGAAGATGCGCAGGCAGAAACCGTTGCAAAATTTGGCCCTCTAAAACCATGTTTAATAGAGATTTGCCCAGGAGCAATATCTGCAATCATTTTTGGAATAAAAAAAGGATTGAATCTTGGTGAACCATCTCCAGCTGCGAAGTTTAATACTTCGTTTTGAAACGTTTCTAGTCCTCCAATTCCAGAACCCCAAATTACACCAATCCTGTCTGGATCATGCTCTTTTGAGTTTATACCAGAATCAGCTATTGCTTCATCTGATGCAACCATTGCGTATTGAGTAAAGCGATCCATTTTACGGGCTTCTTTTCTATCAATAAAATCGGTTGCATTAAAATTTTTTAATTCACATGCAAAACGAGTTTTGAACTTAGCAGCATCAAAATACGTTATTGGCGCAGCTCCGCTAACTCCGTTAACTAAACCGCTCCAATATTCTTGTATATTATTACCAATTGGTGTTAATGCACCAAGTCCAGTTACAACAACTCGTTTAATTTGCATATGAAAATTACTTTTTAGCTTCTTCTATATAGCTTACTGCTTGACCAACTGTACCAATATTTTCTGCTTGGTCGTCTGGTATTTGGATATCAAATTCTTTTTCGAATTCCATAATTAATTCTACAGTATCTAAAGAATCTGCTCCTAAATCGTTAGTAAAGCTAGCTTCATTTGTTACTTCATTATCGTCTACTCCTAATTTGTCTACGATAATAGCTTTTACTCTTGATGCAATGTCTGACATAATTTTGTAAGTTTTAAAATTTTAATCGAGGACAAAAATACGAATCTTATTATTTAATTCTACTTTTTCCACGAAAATTCTTGAATCTAAATTAAAAAAAATCTTTAAACTTTTAGCAAACTCGGCAATATTGTTAATAATTATTCTTTTTTTTGTAGTAATACAAATCAATTTAAAATGAAAAGAATTGCCATTTTTGCTTCGGGTTCTGGTTCTAATGCAGAGAATATCATCAACTATTTTAATGCAGAAAAGACCGCAATTGTTACAAAAGTTTTTTGTAATAATCCAAACGCAAAAGTGTTTGAGCGTTGCAAACGATTAAAAATTGATACTGTGCTGTTTTCAAAAGAAGATTTTTTTAACTCTGATGTAGTCTTAAATCAACTTAAAGAAGTAACAGATTACATTGTGTTGGCTGGCTTTTTATTAAAAATCCCTTCTACTATTATTGATGCTTTTTCGAATAAAATAATCAATATTCATCCTGCTTTATTACCAAAATATGGCGGAAAAGGAATGTACGGAATGCATGTGCACAAAGCGGTAAAAGAAAATAACGAATCTGAAACCGGAATTACCATTCATTTTGTAAATGAAAATTATGATGAAGGAGCTATTATTTTTCAAGCTAAAACTATGGTAGAAAATTCTGATTCTCCTGAAGATATTGCGCAGAAAATTCATGTATTAGAATATAAACACTTTCCAAAAGTAATTGAATCTGTTATTTCACAATAAATGGCGACTAAGAAAACAAAATATTATGTAGTTTGGAATGGCAGAAAAAAAGGCATTTTTTCTTCTTGGAACGATTGTAAAAAGCAAATTGATGGTTTTGAAGGCGCACAATACAAAGCTTTTGCTGATAAAACAGCAGCTCAACTTGCTTACAATAAAAATTACTTTGCCTATAAAGGAAAGAACACAAAAAAGGCGACGTTAACAGAATCAGAAAAGAGAAAATTTGGCTCTCCAATTTTAGAAAGTATTTCTGTGGATGCTGCGTGTAGTGGAAATCCTGGGAAAATGGAATATCGTGGCGTATTAACTCACAACAAACAACAAATTTTTATTAAAGGCCCTTATCAAAAAGGAACCAATAATATTGGCGAATTTTTAGCGCTCGTTCATGGATTGGCATTATTAAAAAGCAAAAAGAAAGAATACATTCCTGTGTATTCAGATTCTAAAATTGCCATGAGTTGGATTCAAAAAAAGCAATGCAGAACCAATTTGGTTTTTGATGCTTCTAATAAAGATTTATTGGAATTGATTAAACGTGCAGAAAAGTGGCTGAAAGAAAACACCTTTAAAAACCCCATTCTAAAATGGGAAACAAAAGCTTGGGGAGAAATTCCTGCAGATTTTGGGAGAAAATGATTAAGTTATCAGAAGCGGTACTCCATTTTTAAAAGAATGAATCTTTCTAATAATCGATATTCTGTTGTTGATGTTCCAATATCACTAATTGAAAAATTTCTAAAAGATGTAGTATTAAATAAGTTTTTACCTGTCAGTCCTAATGTTAATTTATCTTTTTTAATTGTGTATCTCATATCAAAATCTAAAAAATAATAATTCTTTTCAGTATCTAAATTCCCAAAATAATAGCGTTCAGACTGTAGTTGAATATCAAAATTAGTGTTAAATATGAACGACAAATCTAGAAAACTTTCATTGTTTGTGTAAGAATTATTTATTGCATTAGTTTCTATTTTGTTAGTGATCCATTTTGTGCCAATATGATAATTAAACATTCCTTTAAAGCCAGATCGCAATTCTAAACCATAATTGTAGTTTTTAGATTTTACTTCTCGCAAATTAGAATTATTTATTACATTTTTATAATTTGATTTTGAAAATCCTACATCTAGTTTTAAGTTAGAAGATATAAATTTAAAATAATAATCTAATTTTGAATTGATGCTGATAAATTCTCGATCTTTAATCACTATCCTTTCAGATTGAGCAAATTTTTGATTAATTAGTGTATTGCTAGAGAAGAAGTCGAAATTTTTAGTGTAAAAAACAATTGTGTTTGCAAAAAACCGGTCGCTCCAATTTCCGAGCTGATAGTTTAAAAGTAGCGTAGAAGCATTTAATTGGTTAAATGTTCCTGTTCCTTTAGAAAACGAACCAAACCCTTTTAAAATATAGTTATTATAAACATCTAAAATTGTAGCATTTGTGGTGTTGTATGAATATGATGAAGTAATATTGTTTTTATCATTTATTTTCCAATCAAAACCTATACTTGGGTTTAAATAAAATAAATTTTGACTTTTTGAAAGAGTATTTAATTTTAATTGATTAAATAATTGGTGAAAACCTAATTTTCCAGTTAGTGCAAAATCTTTAAGTTTGTAACGATATTTTGTTTTTAGATATAAATCATTGGTTTGATAATTGGTGTTGTTTTGAAAACTATTTGGAGATTCTAAAAGTGTGGAATTTTCAAATAAAGTAAAGATTGTTTTTAATTTATCTCTTCTAAATGTATTTCCAAATTGTACTTCTAGTAAATCTCCATTTTTCTTTCTGTCTAATAAATGGGCTTCAAACCCAGTAAACTGCATTTGATTTTTACTTTGTTGCTGTACATTATTGGTGTTTGTAAAATTCGGAAATAAATCTTGGTAAAAGAATTGATTAATCGTATAATTTTGCGGTGTTTTTTCGTCAATAAATCGTGCTGTAAGTAAAAACACTTTCTTTTCCTTAAATTTATTTGAGTAGCTTATTTTTTGATCAAAAAGGGTGTTGGTAGATTTTAGGTTTTCAATAGTTGATGCGCCGTTAAATATTATATTAGATTGTCCGTTGGCATTACCATTATTATATTTTGTTGTACTCTCTAACATTTTAGTTTTTGAAATGTTATATCTAAAATCTAGTTTTCCAAAACCAATACTTTTTTTGTTTCTAAACTTAAGGTTTTCTGTATTGGTAAAGTTTGTTCCGTTTGCAGTTACATTAATAATATTGTTTTTATAAAAATCATTTTCATCTTGGTTAAAAAAACCAAGTGTTTTAATTTTTAGCTTTTTTGTTGGATTAAAAATAGCATTTAGAGATAGTAATTTTGCATTGTTAAAATTTGTTCTACTTTTTTTAAAATTTAAAGATGTTTTAGGCAAGCCAATTAGATTATTAACTTGTTGATTGTCTCCAACACTTGCAGGTTCATTAAAACGAAACGGTTTAATTATATTTTCAATTTCACCCGTTACATCTTTACCTGTGTTGTTTAAATTTGTTAAAAAGTAATATTTATTTTTCTTTCCAAAATTCATTAAATTACCAAGTAGTTCATGCCTATTTTTAAAATTTAAACCTATTTTAATATTACCAAACCAAATGCGTTTGGATTTTTCATTTAATTTTAAATTTAGTGCAACTTTATTACTTTCTTCAACACCTTTTAACAGGCGGTTATTAGAATATTTTTTTAATATTTCTATTTCTTCAATCGGATAAGCAGGCATGTTTTTAGACAAGATTTTGTACCCTTTTTCAAAAAGATCGTCACCGTCAATCATTAATTTTTCTATTTCTTGATTGCCAACCTTTATGGTTCCATTAGAATCTATATTTAATCCAGGAATGTTTTTTAATAAATCTTCTACGGTTTGTTCTGTACCATTTGTAAAGAATTTAGTCTTATAACTAATGGTGTCTTTCTTTATAGACATTGGTAATTCTGCATGGATAACAACTTCATCTAAAGCAAAGGGCTTTTCTTTTAATACAACATCAATTTTAATCTCTTTATTGGTATCATCAATTTTAACAGGAATTGTTTTACTTTCAAAACCCAATGATGAAAAAATTAAATTGAAATACCCTTTTTTATTTGTTTCTATAAGATATTTTGCATCATTATTTGTGTAAGTGTAGCTAATGATTTTATTTAATGAACTGTCTTTAAGAATCACACTTGCTGAAAATAAGCTATTTAAATTGTCTTTAACTGAACCAGAAATTTTTGTTTGCGAGAAACTATAATTTACAATTAGCAGTATAAATATCAGATACTTAATTTTTACATTCATATTTTATCTCCTCTTACTTTGTCTTCTACTAACTGTTTTATATGTTATGATTTCTTAAAAAAATTGCTTTAATTTATTATTCATTACTAAAAATTTCTATTCCTTGACTGCAGTCTTCACAGTTTTTACTTCTTTTTAAAGGCTTGGCTCCTTTAGGTAATTTTGCAGATAGCTTTGCAAATTCTTTATCTATTAATAGATCTATTTCTTTTAAATAACTAGATATATCTAATGCGTTTGTTAATTTATTTTCAACAAATTTATTTTCACAAAATTGTTTGTTTTCTATATGTATCTTATCTGCTGTTATGTAAAATACTCGATCATTATCATATACTTCCAATATTAAACCCGGTAATCCTTGAAATTTCCATGGGCCAAAAGAGGTTGGTATTTTGTTAGTAAACCATGCAATGTAATTTCTTCCTCTAAACTTTATTGTTGCCATTTGACAACGAAACCGACCTATTTGTTTAAATTTCTCTTTAATATCCCAATTCCATTTAAAAGGTGTTTCTTTAACAATTAACTCAGAGTCATCCCAAACGTCTGAAAAATAAAAATCCTTTTTAGTATTATAAAAAATTTTGGGTGTTAGGTTTTTTCTGCCCGCTATTGAGATTCTAGTTTCGCCTTTTGAAGAATTATTTTTATCTTCTTTATTCTTTGAGTATTTGATATCAACCTCCTCACTTAAAGAAAATTTTGAATTAAATTTTAAATTATATTTTTCTTGATATTTATATGCTAGATTAGTTGTACATGTATAATCAATACTTCCACAAATATCATTCTTTTGTGAAAATACTTGTATGTTAACTAACGTGATAAAAATAATTAATATGATTTTTTTCATAGTTTTAGTTTTTTTATTAGGCTAATAAAAAGATTCTCAAGTAAGGTTTTTGCAGTTTTTTACTTTGTAAAGCTTACAATTGTTTTTGAAATTCACTTTTTGAAAATTTTTTCTGCAAATTATAAGTAATACAACTCCAGATAAAATATATGTTTAGTCTCTCTAATTAAATAATCAGAAAAACGATTGCTTTGTTTAAAAATAGAATAATAAATATACAAACACAGTTTAATTTTCCCATTCATACTTTAATTCTATTCCATTTCTATTTATTTTTCCAACTTCTACTTTTGTTCCTCTAGGTAGTTTAGATATATTTATTAATTCTATTTTTGTGTCATATCTTAATGTTAAATAGTCTTTTAAGTTAATTTCTTTGCCTTTGTTAAAATTAATATTAAAATCGGATTTTGTTTTTTTGTCAATTTTTTTTAACGATTTCATTAACCAATGATATCTTTTTGTTGTATCATAAATTTCTATAATTAAACCAGGTAGTCCAGAAAATTTCCAAGGACCCATTTTGATTTTATATGTATTACTATACCAAGCAATATATGTTCTACCTCTAAAGTTTGCTTTTGCTTTTTTAACTTTTAAAGTTCCAATATTTTTTTCTTCATTCAACAACACCCAATTAATAACGGGTACTGTTTCTTTAACAATAAACTCATTATTAACTATTTTTTCTTTTGAAAAAAGTAAATTTTTTTTTAAATCAAAATAATTAAAACGAGTACTAGATTTAAATTGAACACTAATTTCATTGTCTTTTTGGATCTTTATATCTCTCTCACTATTTTTTCCGTAAACAAAAACACTTTTATTTAATAGTCCGTCAATTGTTAATGTACCAGATTTAATATTTGGCCGTTCAGTATTATAGTAGATGTTATAGTCTACTACAATATTGTAATTTTCTCTTTTTTGAGAATACAAAACCAGCGATATGCTAAAAAAAAATATTAAAAAACATTTTTTGATCATAATTTTTATCCTGTTAAAAGAGTAAGTTATAAAAATAACTTACTCTTTGTTAATTTGTTATTAATTTTGTTGTACAAACCTTCTAAACGCTCCTGCTAATTGCGCACAATGGATCTCGCTATATGCTTCTAAGTAGAAAGTGTTTTGAGAAACAACCTCTCCGTCTTGATTATAAACTGTTAATGTTATTGCACAGATACCAAATTCCTCTAAAGAGTTCGTAGCTTCATTTATGTAGTTAGAAATTGTAAATTCAATGGGTTTGATTAACTCAGAAGTTATTTTTTCTACATTTAATTCCTTTATACTAGTATCTACAGTCGTAAAAGATGACATCATAAATATTACTGCTAAACTTAAAATTATTTTTTTCATTTTAATCTATTTTGTGAGTAAAATGTACTCGTTGTTTTATTTTTAATTGTTGCGTTTTTAATGAATAAACAAGTTTAAAAACCCTAAATACTTGTAAGAAAAGTTTACTTTTGTAACACTTTCCTCTGTTGGTTAATTATAGCTAAGTCATATTAGGTATTGGTTTTAAGTGAAACATTTATTTAGAATATTTTTGTTCTTAAATATAACCTCAGAGGATTTTTCTTTTTTATAGCAATCTCAAGAAAGGTTTTTGCAATTTTTTACTTTGTAAAACTTGCAATTGTTTTTTTAATAACCTACTATTCTTAACACCTTTTTGGATTACCCATTTATGGTTAATACTAAAAGCTATTTTTTTAAATGAATTATAGATTGTAAGTTTGTTTTGAGAATTCCCCAAAAAAATAGCTATTATGAGAAAACTAATAAATAACTTAGAAGGAAACCCTATTAAGAAAAAAGAAATAGAAATACTAACTCGTATTAAAAAATTACGGTCCGAAAAAGGTCTTTCTCAATACCATCTTGGAAAAAGAATAGGAATTAGTCAAAATGCCTATTATAAAGTAGAAAATGGGCTAACGAGACTAGATTTACAACGGCTTATTCAGCTTTCTTTTATTTTTGAAATAGAGTTAAGTAAATTAGTTTGTTAATTTTTAACTCAACATCTTCACCGCTTTTTTTACCGCAGCAATAAACACATCTATTTCTTCTTTGGTATTGTAAAAAGAAAACGAAGATCTTACTGTTCCAGGAATATTATAAAAACTCATTATTGGTTGTGCACAATGATGTCCTGTTCTTACTGCAACTCCTAACTTATCTAAGATTACACCAATATCGTACGAATGAATTCCGTTAACATTAAAAGAAATAACAGCTGTTTTTTTTGATGTTCCGTAAATTACAACTCCATCAATTTCTTGTAGCTTTTCAGTTCCGTATTGCAACAATTCTTCTTCGTAAGCAGCAATTTTATCAAAACCAATAGCATTCATATAATCTAGCGCAACTCCAAAAGCAATTCCGCCACAAATATTTGGTGTTCCTGCTTCAAATTTGTGTGGCAAACCTGCGTAGGTCGTTTTTTCAAACGTTACGGTTTCAATCATTTCTCCTCCACCTTGATATGGCGGTAATTTTTGCAACCATTTTTCTTTTCCGTACAACATTCCAACTCCAGTTGGACCACAAATTTTATGTGCAGAAGCCACATAAAAATCGACATCTAATTCTTGTACATTTGGTTTTATATGAGGTGTTGCTTGTGCCCCATCAATTAAAACAGCAGCACCAACTTTATGTGCTTTTTCTATAATTTCTTTTATTGGATTGATTGTTCCCAACGCATTTGAAACATGATTACAAAAAACTAATTTTGTTTTATCAGAAAGAATCTCATCAAAAGCAATCATATCTAAGGTTCCGTTTTGCAACATCGGAATCACTTTTAAAACTGCTCCAGTTTTTTCGCACAACATTTGCCAAGGCACAATATTAGAATGATGTTCTAAAGCAGAAACGATAATTTCATCACCCTTTTTCAATAATTCAGAAAATCCTGAAGCAACCATATTTATTGAATCTGTTGTTCCAGATGTAAAAATGATTTCATAGGCTTTTTCTGCGTTGAAATGTTTCTGGATTTTAATTCTAGCTTCTTCGTATTTATCTGTAGCTTCTTGACTTAAAGCATGAACTCCGCGATGAATATTTGCATTGTAATTGCTGTAATAATCAACAATTGCGTTAATAACAACTTGTGGTGTTTGCGATGTTGCAGCATTATCAAAATACACCAAAGGTTTGCCATTAACTTGTCTTTTAAGAATTGGAAAATCCGCTCTAATTTTTTCTACTGGAAACATCATCTTGTATATTGAATTACAAAAATAACTTTTGTAAGTGAGACATCCTTATAACAAGCGTTAAATTATTATATTTACTGCGACTATTTTATTTTACTTGCCAAATGAAAATTTTAAAAAGAAGTCTATTATTACTACTTACAATCGTTATTTTATTGGTTGTATTTAACTATCCAAAACTGAATATTATTGCGGGTTATTCTGCAAAAAGCATGAACTCATCTGTGTTTTTAGCTGGGCGAACACTACAATTTACAGACAGTACAGACAATAATTTTTCTCCAATAAATTTAGCTTCGGATGTTGTTAATATTGACAAAAAATCTGCAACAAGTTCGGTTTTTGGATTGTTAACCAGAACTGCAATTTATAGAGAAGGCTTAGGAAGTGTTTTAATTACCGATGATTATGATACTTCTTTAAAAGTTCGTGTTCCTAGAAGAACCAATCCAGACAATACGACTGCTTTTCCGTTTGGAAATGCCAATCAAAAAGATTCAGTTTTTGCAAGTGTAAGTTACAGTAAATTAAACAAAACGGTCGAAAATTTATTTACAAACAATACGCAAACTAGAGCTGTTATTGTGATTCATAAAAATCAAATTATCGCAGAACAATATGCAAAAGGTTTTACTAAAGATTCACGTATTTTAGGTTGGTCGATGACCAAAAGCATTATGAGTACTGTTTTTGGAATTATGCAAACACAAGGAAAAATTAATGTATTTGATAAAGCGCCAATTAAAGAATGGCAAAACGATGACAGAAAAGAAATTACCATCAACAATTTATTACAAATGAATTCTGGTTTAGAATGGGATGAAAATTACAACGAAATTTCTGACGTTACTAAAATGTTGTTTCTAGAAAAAGATATGACAACTGTTCAAATTGAAAAACCTTTTGTTGGAAAACCAAATGAAACTTGGAATTATTCTTCTGGTACAAGTAATTTATTATCTGGAATTTTTAGAAATACTTTTAAAACACATCAGGAATATTTAGATTATTGGTACACAAATTTGATTGATAAAATTGGCATGAATTCTATGGTAATAGAAACCGATATGTCTGGGAATTATGTAGGTTCTTCTTATGCTTGGGCTACACCAAGAGATTGGGCAAAATTTGGATTACTCTACTTAAACAAAGGAAATTGGAACGGCGAACAACTTTTCGATGCTTCTTGGGTAGATTATATTACAACTCCAACAATTGGTTCTGACGGAACCTATGGCGGACATTTTTGGTTAAATGTCGAAAGTCAATTTACTGATGTACCAAAAAATATGTTTTACGCAAGCGGATATCAAGGACAATTTGTGTTTGTATTTCCAGACCAAGATTTAGTTGTAGTAAGAATGGGATTATCGCATATTGATATTAATGGGTTTTTAAAAGGAGTTTTGGAAAGTATTGAAAAATAAAAACTTTCATTATTTTAAACAAAAAAACCACGCAAATTGCGTGGTTTAAATTTTATACAAAAGATTTTAAGCTAGATGAACTCTTTCGTACTTCGATATGTAGTTTACAATTCTATCAAACTGATTTTTAGTTGTCTTTATTTTGATGTGTGATCTTAATACATCTATTCCATATAAACTTAATATTTCTCCAAAAGAAGAGTTTAAAAAAGAAGAAGACATAGCTATTTCATTATCTATCTCTAGAAGAATTGAATTTTTATCTTTAATTGTTTTATCAAAAATGTTAAACAATAACATTCCGTCTTTATTAGAATTAAAGCTACGTGAAATGTTTTTTAATTGTATATTTTTCATGATGTTAGGGTCACTTTAACAGTACAAATGTACAAAATTAATTATAAATCATATATCTCTTCACTTTCATCATATTCATCAAAAGTGTTTGTATCAACTTCAACCTTTATTAAGGTTCCTTTAAAGTTAAAGTTTGAGTGACCAACACTATAATTTTTTTTAAACCTTTTAGAAAGAAAACCATTATTTGAAATTATAGTTAACTCTCCATTAGAACTTTCTGTAAAATCTATCAAATGACTAAGTCCCATTCCTCTATTCTGTGGTGTAGATTCAATAGAAAAACCTTCAGTAATCGATTTTAATAACGCTTCCCAGTCTTCAATCTTCTTTAAACTATTTTGTTTATAATAATTATTAATTGAGTCTGCAATTCCTATGCCGAAATCACAAACAGAAAAGGAAAGTTTTTTCTTTATAGGGAAATATTGAGTTATTACATATCCATCTATTGGCGAACTTGAATGATCAAAAATATTATTAAAAACTTCTCCTAAATTTGAAGCTAACGGAACTAAATCTTTATCGTTTAAAAATGTGTTTTTAAAATATTTTTTTGCATAATCAGAATAATTATAAATCATCTCACTAGAAATTTTCCATAAACATAATGTGCTTTTATTATATGATAAAGTAAATTTTTCTCTCTTAAAACCTAAACTCCAATATTTTTTAAACTTAACATTATCAAGGTGAGAATTAAATTTTTCTGTACCTCCAATAAATTTAATTACACACGATTCATTATAAAAAGATTCTATTAAACATGCGAGAACAACAAAATCATCTGTATTTAGAAAGTAGATAGAATTAAAATCTATGATTAATTCTGTTATATCTTCTTCTAAGTGTTCTAAGCTTTTGTTTACAAAGAGAAACCAATCTTCAGCGTTTTTTGATGAAGGAACTGTTAATGTTAATTTATTCATTGTTTTCCAAATATAACAAAAAAACCACGCAAATTGCGTGGTTTAAATTTTATACAAAAGCAACTTGTTGCTTATAAATCAAACCCAATATTAACGCCTAATTTGGTAGCAATTAATTTTGTGATTCTAGATTTTACTTCCGGAATTTTTACACTTTCTAACACGGTATTTGCAAAAGCGTACATCAATAATGCTTTTCCTTCTTTTTTCGGAATTCCACGTTGTTGCATGTAAAATAAGGCATCATTATCTAGTTGACCAATAGTACAACCGTGCGAACATTTTACATCATCAGCAAAAATTTCTAATTGCGGTTTTGCATTAATGGTTGCTTTATCGCTAATCAACACATTGTTGTTTTGTTGATATGCATTTGTTTTCTGAGCTTCTTTATTTACAATTACTTTTCCGTTAAAAACACCCGTTGAACGTTCGTCAAAAATTCCTTTATAATCTTGATGACTTTCGCAATTTGGTTCAATATGATGTACCAACGTATGATGATCTACATGTTGTTTTCCTTCAATAATTGTAATTCCCTTTAAAATAGAATCGATATGTTCTCCTCTTTGATAAAAGTTTAAGTTATTTCTAGTGATGTTTCCTCCAAAAGAAAACGTATGAACAGAAACCACACTATTGGTTTTTTGTTCAATATATGTATTATCAACTAACGAAGCATTGTCTTTATCATTCTGAATTTTATAGAAATCAACTGTTGCGTTTCTAGCAGCAAAAACTTCTGTAACAACATTTGTTAACACTGCATTGTCTGTTAAACTTTGATGACGCTCAATAATTTGAACATGTGCATTTTCTTCAACTACAATTAAATTTCTTGGCTGAACCATAGTTGCAGTATCGTTTCCTGTTGTAAAATTGATGATTTGAATTGGCTTTTCTACCTCAACATTTTTAGGAATATATATATAAGCACCTTCATTTGCAAAAGCAGTATTTAACGACGTTAAATTATCTTGCTTTGCAATTTTATTAAAATAGTTTTCAACAACAATTTTATATTTAGATTTTGATAATGCCGATGACATTAAACAAACGTCTTTTCCATCGTGTGTTGTATCTGATAAAAATGAACTGTATTTTCCATCGATAAATACAATTTTATAGGTATCTATATCATGAATAAAATACTTCTTTACATCTGCAAATTCAATCGTATTTTCTTTGTTTGGAAAAATGCTAAAGTCGTTTTTTAAAACTGCATTTAACGACGTGTATTTCCATTCTTCCAATTTTTTGGTTGGAAAACCTAATTTTTCAAAATTATGAAATGCCTCTGAGCGAATATCATGTATTTCTGAATTTAGATCTACATCATTTTCAAAGGCAACATATGAGGATACTATTTTTTCTTTTAATTCCATTTTTTTCTTTTGTCATTTCGCACTTGATGCGGAATCTTTTTAATATAATCTCAATTTTTCATGAGATTCCCGCTTTCGCGAGAATGACAATAAGAGCTAAACTAACTCCTTTTTAATCCAGTCGTATCCTTTTGCTTCAAGTTCTAGCGCTAGAGAAGCATCCCCTGTTTTTACGATTTTACCATCATATAAAACATGTACAAAATCTGGAACTATATATTCTAATAAACGTTGGTAATGTGTAATTACAATTACAGCGTTATCTCTAGACTTTAGTTTGTTTACTCCGTTTGCAACAATACGTAACGCATCAATATCTAAACCAGAATCCGTTTCGTCTAAAATTGCCAATTTTGGATCTAACATTGCCATTTGAAAAATCTCATTACGCTTCTTTTCTCCTCCAGAAAAACCTTCGTTTAAAGAACGTGATAAGAACTTACGATCTATTTCTAACAATTCTGATTTCTCTCGAATCATTTTCAACATATCTTTTGCTGGCATGTCTTCCAATCCTTTTGCTTTACGTGTTTCGTTAATTGCAGTTTTTATAAAATTGGTTACAGAAACTCCAGGAATTTCTACAGGATATTGAAACGACAAAAACACGCCATTATGTGCTCTTTCTTCTGGAGCTAATTCGCTAATATCTTCTCCGTTTAATTCAATTGTTCCGTCTGTTACTTCATATTCTTCTTTTCCTGCAACAATATTTGCCAAGGTGCTTTTTCCCGCTCCGTTTGGTCCCATAATTGCATGAACCTCTCCTGCTTTTACTTCAATATTCAATCCTTTTAAGATTGCTTTATCGTCTATACTTGCGTGTAAATTGTTTATTTTTAACATTCTTTTTATGCTATTTGCTTTTAGCTTTTGGCTATAAGCGTGATTTTTTATAATTGATTCGTTTTAAATGAATTTGCTCGTTACTTATCCAACACTTCCTTCTAAACTAATTTCTAATAATTTTTGTGCTTCTACAGCAAACTCCATTGGCAACTTATTTAGCACTTCTTTACTAAATCCGTTTACAATTAATGCAATTGCTTTTTCGGTATCAATTCCACGTTGATTACAATAAAACAATTGATCTTCTCCAATTTTACTGGTCGTTGCTTCGTGTTCTATTTGTGCTGATTTATTTTTTGCTTCGATATACGGAAATGTATGCGCTCCACATTCATTTCCCATCAATAATGAATCACATTGTGAAAAATTACGTGCATTTTCTGCTCTGGCACCAACATGCACCAAACCTCTATAACTATTTTGTGATTTCCCTGCGGATATTCCTTTTGAAATAATGGTTGACTTGGTATTTTTACCTAAGTGAATCATTTTTGTTCCAGTATCTGCTTGCTGGTAATGGTTTGTAACTGCAATAGAATAAAATTCTCCAACCGAATTATTTCCTTTTAAAATACAAGAAGGATATTTCCAAGTTACAGCAGAACCCGTTTCTACTTGAGTCCAAGAAACTTTTGCATTGGTTTCGCAAATTGCTCTTTTTGTTACAAAATTAAAAACTCCTCCTTTACCATTTGCATCTCCAGGATACCAGTTTTGCACGGTAGAATATTTTATTTCTGCATCATCTAAAGCAATCAATTCTACAACAGCTGCGTGTAATTGATTTTCATCTCTACTTGGCGCTGTACAACCTTCTAGATAACTCACATAACTTCCTTTATCTGCAACAACTAGTGTTCTTTCAAACTGTCCTGTTCCTCCTTCATTAATTCTAAAGTATGTTGATAATTCCATCGGACAACGGACGCCTTTTGGAATGTAACAGAAAGATCCGTCAGAAAAAACTGCCGAATTTAATGCTGCGTAAAAATTATCTGTGGTTGGAACAACGGTTCCTAAATATTTTCTTACCAATTCTGGATGTTCTTGAATTGCTTCAGAAATTGGCATGAATATGATTCCTTTTTCTCCTAAAGTCTTCTTGAATGTAGTAGCAACAGAAACCGAATCTATTACAATATCTACAGCTACATTTGCCAAACGTTTTTGTTCTTCTAAAGAAATTCCTAATTTTTTAAATGTTTCTAACAAATCTGGATCAACCTCGTCTAAACTATTTAATTTAGGTTTTTGTTTTGGTGCAGAATAATAGGC
Organism: uncultured Flavobacteriaceae bacterium; assembly: GCA_963974245.1. GTDB lineage: Bacteria > Bacteroidota > Bacteroidia > Flavobacteriales > Flavobacteriaceae > Polaribacter. Next base: position 104,017 of record CAXBBY010000004.1, read on the forward strand.
AATTTCCTGAAAATTAGGTTTCGGATACTTCACATTAGCCCAATCTGGCTCTTCCATCTTTTCCCAAACTCTAAAGGCTTCAATTCGCCAATCAGTCATCCATTGTGGTTCATTTTTCTTTTTAGAAATGGCACGAACAACATCTTCATTTAATCCAACGGCAAACGTTTCACTTTCTATATCAGTATAAAAACCATATTCGTATTCTTTGGTTTTTAATTCTTCTCTTAAATTATCTTCTGTGTATTTACTCATTGCGTTTTTTCTTAAAGTGAAAAACTTTCCCCACATCCGCAGGTTCTATTTGCATTCGGATTGTTAAACACAAATCCTGTTCCGTTTAAACCGCCAGAATATTCTAGAGTTGTACCCACTAAATACAAGAAGCTTTTTTTGTCAACAATAATTTTAACATCATTATCTTCAAAAACTTTGTCTTCTTCAGCTTGATTTTTATCAAATGTTAAATCGTATGATAAACCCGAACAACCTCCACTTTTTACACCAACGCGAACAAAGTCTTTGGAAGTATCAAAACCGTCATCAGCCATTAACTCTATGACTTTTTTCTTCGCTATATCTGAAACTTTTATCATAATTCTTATATAGATTAAATCCAAATTAGATGCAAATATAACTACAAAATATGATTTTCAATGCCTTTTAGCATGAATAAAACTGATTGTTTGATTGGTAAAATTAATATCAACTTCTAAAGTTGATTTAAGAAAATATTCTTTTGTTAATGAACTGTTAAAAAAACGCTACAAACTTTATAAACAAGGAATTAAACTTACTTTTATTGCATCACTAAAACTTACCTAATGAAACGCATTTTTATTGCTCTTGTATTTTTAATTTCCTTACAAATTACTGCACAACAAAAGACTTGGTCAGAAGATTTAATTACAGTCCCTGTAAAATCAAATTATCAAAAAACATCTACCTATGCAGAAGTGATGTCTTTTATTGCTGCATTGCAGAATAAATCTGATTTAATGCATTTAGAATATATGGGAACAAGCAAAGAGGGTAAAAAAATTCCGCTGGTAATTTTGGCAAATCCTAAAGTATCAACTCCAGCAGAAGCAATAGCTTCTGGAAAACCAGTAATCTATATTCAAGGAAATATTCATTCAGGAGAGGTTGAAGGAAAAGAAATTGTTCAGCAAATAATGCGTGATATTTTATTGGGAGACAAAAAACATTTATTAGAAAATCAAATAATCATTTTTGCGCCGATTTACAATACAGATTCTAACGACAAAATGAAACAAGGAAGAAGACCATCGCAAGAAGACAGTCCGGTTGAAGTTGGAATTAGAGCTAACAGTCAAGGATTGGATTTGAATAGAGACGGAATTAAAATGGAAGCATTTGAAACTACAGGGTTAATCAAAAATGTAATCTTAAAATGGGATCCTGAAATGTTGGTAGATTTACACACCACTAACGGAACTTGGCATGGTTACGGAATTACCTACGCACCAAGTTATCATTACGCTGGCGAAAAAGCTCCGTATGATTTTACTTGGGATGTTTTATTGCCAGAAGTTGTTAAAAAAGCGGATGAAAACTACAAAGTGAAAATTGGTCCTTACGGATATTATTCTACTAGACAAGGTTGGCCACCAACATCAATTTACACGTACAACCATCATCCAAGATATATTGTAAACCAAATGGGCTTGCGAAATAAAATCGGAATTTTAAGTGAAGCTTTTGCACATGATCGTTTGTATAAAAGGATGAATGGGACATACGGTTTTGTTGCAGAAATTTTAGAATTTACACATAAGTATGGTAAAAAAATGGCAGCAATTAATGCGAAAGCAGAAAAAGACGCCATTCAAAATGTAATTGATAACGCTGGAAAAGTTGAAAAAGGTGTCCGTTTTAAAATGGTTGCTTTGGATGAAAAAATAGAAAATTACAGAACCTACGATTACATTCCGTATATTAAAAAAGACGGAAAGAAAGGGTATTTGCGTTCCGGAAAAATTATTGATGTGCCAAATGTGACCAACTTATCAAAATTTAACGCAACCGTTAGCACAACATTACCAAGAGGTTATTTTTTACCAAAATCAATGAAATCGATTGTTAATCATTTAAAAAAACAAGGAATAAAAGTTACCGAATTAAAAAGCCGTAAAAGAGCAACTGGAGAGGTATTTATAATTGATACATTAAATATTTCAAAACGTAAATTTGAAGGACACAATATGGCAACTGTAACAGGAAAATATATTGCAAAAACTCAAGTGTTTAGAAAAGGTGATTTTTGGATTGACATGGCACAACCTTTAACGAATCTTGCTTTTTACATGTTAGAGCCACAATCTGATGATGGCTTAGTTTCATGGAATTTCTTTGATGACTATTTAAAATCTCAAGGTGTAGAAACTAAATCAGTAGCATATCCAGTTTTTAAATATTATTCGGTAAAATAAAACAAAAAGCATGTTTGTTCGAGCATTGCTGAAATCAAAATATATTTTGATTGAAAGTAGCAAACGTAGTTTTCGAGAACTCTAAGTTACTCCATTATTTTAAAATAGGTTTCGACTCCGCTCAACCAGACAGAAGATTAAAATATCTTTTAAACAAGCACTTTTTTATGCTTTAAAAACAAATAGAATTGCTGTATCTTTGCGGCATGATTGAAGATAAAAACCAAGACAAAACCTCACTTTCTGAATTAGGAGAATTCGGATTGATAAATCACTTAACTGAACATTTTAATGTACAACATTCATCAACAATAAAAGCTGTTGGAGATGATGCTGCTGTTTTAGATGCATCAGAAAAACAAACCTTAATTACTACTGATTTGTTAATTGAAGGTGTTCATTTTGATTTGAGTTATATGCCATTAAAACATTTAGGTTACAAAGCAGTAATGGTTAATTTATCTGACGTGTATGCAATGAACGGAATTGCAGAACAAATTACCGTTTCTATTGCGGTTTCTAATCGTTTTCCTTTAGAGGCAATTGAAGAATTGTATGCAGGAATTCAATTGGCTTGTGAAACGTATAACGTTGATTTAATTGGCGGCGACACCACTTCATCAACCACAGGAATGTTGATTTCAATCACTGCAATTGGAAAAGCCAATAAAGAAGATGTTGTGTATAGAAATGGTGCAAAAGAAACCGATTTAATTGTTGTTTCTGGAGATTTAGGCGCTGCTTATTTAGGATTACAAGTTCTAGAAAGAGAAAAACAAGTTTTTAAAGTTGATCCAAATAATCAACCAGATTTAGACAATTACACCTATTTAATTGAACGCCAATTAAAACCAGAAGCGCGTAAAGATGTTGCTGGATTGTTAAAAGAATTGGAAGTAAAACCAACTTCTATGATTGATATTTCTGACGGATTATCATCAGAAATTATGCACATTTGTTCGCAGAGTAAAGTTGGATGTAAATTGTACGAAGATAAATTTCCGTTAGACCCGCAAGTAATTTCTGCTTGTGAAGAATTTAATATGGATTCTACCATGGTTGCTTTAAGTGGTGGCGAAGATTATGAATTGTTATTTACAGTTCCTATTGGTGATTTTGATAAAATAAAAGGAAATCCGAATTTTTCTATTATTGGTCATATTACTGAAGAAAATCAAGGAATGAATTTGGTAACACGTGCAAATCAAGAAATTGAATTAAAAGCGCAAGGTTGGAATGCTTTGAAAGAAGAGTAAAAACAAAACTTATTTATAAAAAGCCGCAAGCATAAAATTTTTGCGTCCTTTTTACTTTAAAGAGTCAATTACTTCTTCTGCGCTCATCATCATTTCCGAAATTTCTGTTTTTTACATTTATTTTTTTGTTTCCAAAATCGTACGTAAGTGAAATTCTAAAATTTCTAGAACTTTGATTTTGCTTGTAAATTTGCTCAACTCCATTTACTGTTGAAACATAATTATTTAAACTTGCAGTATTTAAAACATCGCTAAATAATAAAGACATTTTTAGATTGCTTTTAAAATTATGTTGTAACCCAAAAGATAAATCAAACATTTCTCCAACACTAAAAAGGCCGCTACTGGACTTTGATCTGTACCAAGAATTTATTTGTAATTTGGTGTTTTCGCTTAAAGAAAAAGTGTTATTTGAATTCAAATACAAAAGCATACCGTTTTTTGGATTAGAACCAAAATTTTTAATAAAAGCAGTTTGATAACCTAACAGGCTTATATTGTTTTGACTTTGCCACCAAACAATTTTATTAAATGAAAAACTTTCTGAAATTCCGTAATTATATTGCTTATAATAGTTTTCTCTTGTAATAATTTGTGTTTGATTTGATATATCAGAAGTAAAAACCGTACCAAAACCATTTGTAATATAATTTAGAAAAACACTTGTATTAAATCTTCTTTTATAGGAATGTGAAAACTCAAAATTATCACTAAAAGTTGGTTCTAAAAACGGATTTCCAACACTATAACTTTTATCATTAATATAATAACGAAATGGGTTTAAATGGCTAAAATTAGGTCTATTTATTCTTCTCCCATAAGAAAAACCAAAACTATTATTATCATTTTTTGTGTACGAAAAATATACTGTTGGAAACATCTTTGTGTATTCATTGTTACTTTTCTGGTTGGTATTATTACTGAATCCTTTTGTTTTTGAGTTTTCTAAACGCATTCCGAATTGCATTTGTAAATTCTCACTTAGGTTTTTGTTTCCAGAAATATATAGTGCTAAATTATCTTCTTTATAATTAAATTTATTAGAACGATTTGGATCTAAAACTGGTAATCCAGAGATTGTATTGTAATACAAAACATCGCTATCTGAATTCGTAAAACTAGCTTTTGCTCCAAAAGAAAGATTGATTTTTGTTAATGGCAATACAATATCTAATTTTGAGCTAAAATTTTCTATTTTTTGATTAGAATTATTAATTGCCGCAGAATTGATTTCTTTAAAATTACCGTTTGCAAAAAAACTTTCAGTAATAAAATCTCTTTCTCTTGTAGATTTAAACGTAAAATAATCTGCATCAAAAGAAATACTTTTACCTAAAGAATCTAATTGAGTAATGATGTGAAAATTAGCTGTATGATTATTCACATCATTACTATTCGTTCCTTTATTTATTAATTTTTTTTCTAAATTATTATTGGTGTCAAAAATTAAAGAAGTTGTCTTTCCAACATCTTTTGGGGCGTTATTTGTTGCTAAATATTGTAAACCAAAAGTAGTTTTGTCTGACATTGCATAATCTAAGGAAAAACGTCCAGAAAGTTGATTCTTACCTATTTTAGAACGTACATCAATGTCCCAAAATTTGGTTGGATATTTTATTTGTAATCCCTCTTTATTCTCAAAATACCCTTTGGTTGCATTTAGATTTGTAGAAAAAGAAATTTTATTTTTATTGTAAAAGAAACTGTTTGTTAATGTTGTAAAACTATATTTATTTTTGTTGTAAGCTAATGTTGTCGCATTTTTCCAAGAATCTTGTAAGCCTTTTTTCAAAATAATATTAATCAGTCCTCCGTTTCCAGAAGCTTCATAATTTGCTGGCGGATTTGTAATTACTTCAATTTTTTTAATATCGCTCGCATTTAATCCGCTTAAAAAACTAACCAAATCTTCACCTTGCAATGGAGGTATTTTACCATTAATCATAACTCTAGATGCTCCTTTACCAAGAACCTCTATTGTTCCATTTAGTACTTGCACTCCAGGCGCAATTTTTAAAATATCAATTCCATTTCCACCTGTTGCAGCAATACTTTTTTCTACATTAAAAACCAAACGATCTATTTTTCTCTCAATAATCCTTTTGGTTACTTTAATAACAACTTCTTCTAAAACTTTACCACTTTCTTCAATAAGAATAGTACCTAAATCAATATCTTTTGTTACAATAATTTCTTTGGTACTGCTTTTATAACCTATAAAGCTAACAGTTATTTTATAGGTTCCTGTTTTTACTTTTACACGAAACAAGCCGTTATCATTTGTTGTTGTTCCTGTAATTATTTTTTGATTTACATCTGTAATAATTACATTGGCAAACGGAATTGCTTCTGTTTTATCGATTACTTTTCCTGTAATAATTTGTGCAGTACTAATTGATGGAATTAAGAAAATAAATAATAGTAGTAAATGTTTCATTTTTGTGTTCATTTTAATATGATTTATATTTTGATGAAACAAAAATGCGGTACTTTACAAACCTACACGACCGAAAACGCAAAGTCGAACTCATTAAACATTTATAAATGAGTTCGACTTTATATTTATTAAGTTCGATTTTAAGTTAACTTCTTTATTTTGAGTAATCTAAATTGAGTTGGTGTAGTTCCTGTATGTTTTTTAAAAGCTGTATTAAAAGAAGATTTAGAGTTAAAACCAACTTCGTACAAAATTTCCAAAACTGTAAATTCTATTTTAGAAGGATTTTTTAAAATCTCTTTTGCTTTATTAACTCTGTATTCGTTTACAAAATCAAAAAAATGCTGATTGAGGTTTTGATTAATTAACACAGATAAATCTCTCATTGGTAGTTTTATTTGTTGTGCTAAATTTCTAATGGTTAATGATGGATTTAAAAATGGCTCTTCATTTTCCATATACTTCTTTAACAATTCTATTTGTTGATGTGTTTTTTTATCAACCTTAGTTTCTTTTGCAATTTCTTTTGATGGTAATAAGTTTACATCAATACCTCTAAATAATTTTGGCGAATTCAATGCTTTAAAAACCAACCAAAAAATAAAGAAAACTCCAAAAAGTAACGTAATTATTCTAAGTACATCAGTAGTTTCAACGGAATAAGATCCTCTTGAAGCATTTTTTATAATTGTAATAAATTGCCCAATAGTTAATAAAATTAGTAATTGTTTGAGCCAATTATAATTTTTAAAAGCATTTTTATCGGTATAATTTTCTAATAATAATTTTCTATATCTAAGCACATAATAAATTTCTGCAAGAAAATAAGCTAAAGATATTATATATCCAAAAATATTCAAAAAATGTCCTTCAGGTTGTTTATCATAATATTGCAAAAATTGAAGTTTTGCAATATTATCAACTAAAAAAAAATTTGGAATTAAAACGACAATACTTATCAACCATGGCAGAACGTGTACCAAGTGTATTTTTTTTAACTTAAAATTTGAATAAATAATTGATAAAATATATAGAAAAAGTAAAGGGTCTTTAAAATTTGATATTTTTATCCTCAGCATTTCAATTGCTAGTGGCAATTCTATAAAATTTCCATAAAAAAAGACACTAATATCAATCGCCGTAACAACTAAAAAAGAGGCCAACAAATAGTTGCTTAATTTTTTTTCTGTTTTTACCGTGACTAAAAAAACAGAAAAAAACAGAAAAAGCAACACAATAATAATACCTAAAAGACTAATGATTAATGAATTCTCCATAGACTCAAAGATACTTAAAAATTAACTTTTTCATTTCTTTACAAAACTTTTTAAAACATCAATCAACTCAACTCTATTTTCAATATGACTCATGTGTCCATCATTAAAAACAACCGTTTCTAAATGGTTGTTTTTAGCTTCTTTTATAGATGTTTCAAAATCTAATACCGGGTCCTTTTTTCCAATAATTAAGAGCTTTTTACAAGGTAATTGTTGTAAAACAGCTTCTCTATTCGGTCTAATTCTCATTCCTTCTTGGCAAGCAATATACCCTTGTAGTGGTGTTTTTAACGCTTCTTGTAATGCCAATTTTATTTCGGTTTTATAAGTAATCCTACTTTCTTCACTAAACAAATTAGTAAAAGACATTTGTACCATATTTTCAAAATTGTCCTGAACTAGTTTATTTGCTCTAGCACGCAACTTCTTTCGTTCATCATCATCAGCCAAAGAAGTAGAATTCATCAAACAAAAACCTTTTACGTTCTGTGGATTTTTATCAGCAAACGCCAACGCAACATATCCGCCCATAGAATGTCCAATAAAAATCGCTTTTCTAATTCGTAAGCACTTTAAAACTGCTTCAACGGCTTCTGCCATGAGTTCCATTGAATGAATATATCCGATACATTCAGAATTTCCATGACCTAATAAATCAATACAAATAACTTTATTTCGTTTAGAAAGTTCTTTTGTAATAGAATTCCACATAGAAGAATTTTCTAAAAACCCATGCAAAAGTACTATTGCAGCACCTTTTCCTGTTGATGAAAAAGAAATTTTAGCATTTTTATAGACAACACTATTTTGCATTAAACAAAAATATGTATCTTTATTGAGCTTATTAATATTAAATATTAAAATGTTTACATCGCCATTTAAAAATATCTCTACTAAAACTGATAAGAAAGTTACATTTAGTCTTTTTTATCTTTTCATAATAAGTGTTGTTGTTTTGAAATATTTTAATATATACTTAGATAATGTATCTGCTCCTTATGGAATTTTCTCATTTGAATTAGCTGGAAGCCTTGATAAATCAGTCGAAATTATTAATTCTTGGTCTCCGCTTGCAAAAACGTTTGCTGGTCTTAGTTTAGGGTTTGATTTTCTTTTCTTAATTATCTATAACTTCTTAATTGCTTTATTAATTCACAAATTAAATGAACGATTGTGGGTTGGAAAATCTTTTTACAAAATTGGAGAATTACTAATTTGGGCAATGTTTTTTACTGCAATTTTTGATGCTGTAGAAAACGTATCATTAATTAAATTATTAGTCGGTAAACATGAAGAATATTGGTCTTCTATAGCCTTTTCTTTTGCTCTTGCAAAGTTTATTATGATTGGTATTTCTATTTTATACCTTCTTTCTAATACTATTGTATTACTTTTCAAGAAACGAGTTTAAGTGTGAATAAAACAAAAGAAATCTTTGTTGTTGGCTTTGCTTTATTCTCTATGTTTTTTGGCGCAGGAAATTTAATTCTTCCTCCTTTTTTAGGAGTTCAGTCTAGTGAAAGTTGGGGCTTTGTTACACTTGGTTTTTTTATTACTGCTGTTGTTATTCCGGTTATCGGAATTATGGCGCACGCGCGTTTACAAGGAACCATGTATGATTTCGGCAAAAAAGTATCGCCAATATTTAGTTCTATTTTTTGTTTTATTGTATATGTAATTTCAATAACATTGCCTGCTCCAAGGACAGCTTCTGTTACCCACGAAATGGCAGTTTTACCTTTTTTTGGAACCTCATCTTTACTAACAAGTTCTATTTACTTTACCTTGGTTTTTGTCTTTGTAATGAATCGTTCTAAAATTTTAAATATCATTGGTAAATTCTTAACTCCATTAATCATCATCATCTTATTGACCGTTATTTTTATTGGAATTTTTACTACGTCAGAAGTGATAAATCCTACAACTTTTAAAACCCCTTTTGTAAGTGGATTATTAGAAGGATATCAAACTTTTGATGCTATTGGGGCAATTGTAGTTGGAGGTGTTTTAGTAATCTCAATGAATTTTAAAAGAGATGCTACTTTCGCTGTAAAAAAAGAATTGATTTGTAAAGCCGGAATTGTAGCCGGAATTGGTTTACTTATGATTTATACAGGTTTAATTTATAGTGGCGTTCTCTTTAGTAATACGTTTGGTGAAAATGCAACAAGAACAGAAATTTTAACGAGTTTAAGCACCCAAACTTTGGGGAATATAGGAACGGTTTTTCTAAGCGTTTTAGTTGCTCTTGCTTGTTTTACAACAGCTGTAGGAATTATAACTGGAACATCAGATTTTTTTAAAGGAATCTTTAAAAATTCTCAAAAAGCATATACAATTACTGCAATTATTGGTAGTTTTTTAGGTGTTTTAATTGGCCAGTTTGATGTACATTATATTATTGATATTGCCTTACCAGTATTGATGTTTATTTATCCAATAACTATCATTCTAATTTTATTAAATGTATTACCAGAAAAACTAGCTTCTCCAACAGTTTTTAAATTTGTAGTCGGAATTACCTTTTTATTTAGCATTCCAGATTTTTTAAAATTTATAATTAACCCAGAAAATTTAACAGGAATTCAAAGTTATATTCCTTTTTCTGAATTTAGTTTGGGTTGGGTTTTGCCTGCTTTACTTATTTTTATACTTGTGAATATTTTTAAAAATTTTACACCTAAAACTTCTTAATTAATTTTTTTACTGATTCATTAAATCTTCAATTTCTTCTACTAAAATTGGAATATTGCTCATTAAGTTAAATGGCGATCCTGTTTCTTGTATTACAACATCATCTTCTAAACGAATTCCCATTTTCTCTTCAGGGATGTAAATACCGGGTTCAACAGTAAAAACCATATTTGCTTTCATTGGTGTTTTTAATGCACCATAATCATGTGTGTCTAATCCCATATGATGCGAGGTTCCGTGCATAAAATACTTTTTATACGCCGGCCATTTTTTATCTTCTTTTTGCACATCAGCTTTGTCAATTAAACCTAAACCTAACAATTCTGAAGTCATTAATTTACCTACTTCTTTATGATATTCTGCCCAAATTGTTCCTGGAACTAACATATTTGTTGCCGCTTCTTTTACACGATAAACAGCATTATAAACCGCTCTTTGCCTGTCTGTAAAACGTCCATTAATCGGAATTGTTCGTGTCATATCACTAGAATAATTTGCATATTCTGCTCCAACATCTAACAACAACATATCGCCATCTTTACATTGCTGATTATTTTCTATATAATGCAACACACAAGCGTTGTAACCAGAACCAATAATTGGCGTGTATGCAAATCCTTTAGAACGATTTCGCAAAAATTCGTGCATAAATTCTGCTTCAATTTCATATTCCATAACTCCAGGTTTTACGAACCCTAAAATTCTTCTAAATCCTTTTTCTGTTATATTACACGCTGTTTGAATCAATTCTAATTCTTGAGATTCTTTTACGCCGCGAATACTTTGTAAAATCGGAAAACTTTTTGCCCATTTGTGTGCAGGAAATTTATCTTTTACACTTTTTATAAATCGATCTTCTCTACTTTCTAACTGTACAGATTGGCGGTAATGTTCGTTGGTATTAAAGTAAATGGTTTCTGCTTCGGTCATCAAATCAAAAAATATTTTGTCAAAATCGCTTAACCAATACACGGTTTTTATTCCTGAAGTTTCTGTTGCTTGCTCTTTGTTTAATTTAGCTCCTTCCCAAACTGCAATATGATCGTTTGTCTCTGTTACAAATAAAACTTCTTTGTGCTTTTTATCTAAAGCATCAGGAAATAACAACAAAATACTTTCCTCTTGATCTACACCACTTAAGTAAAAAATATCTCTATGTTGATGAAAAGGTAATGTACTATCAGCACCAGTTGTAAATGTATCGTTTGAGTTAAAAACAGCAATAGATTTTGGTTTCATTTGAGCACTAAATTTTGCTCTATTTTTTATAAAAAGTTGATTATCTATTAAATGATATTTCATGAATAATTGTTTTTAGAGAAACAAATGTAGTGATTTATGCAAAGAAGATTTAAGCATTCTATTGAAAATCATTATATCATTTTACTTTAAAAAGAGAAGAATATTTTCAAGGTTAATTGATTTTCAAATGGTTATGGAAAATAAAAAAAAGGGGAATATTGAAAAAAATAAAAAAAATTACCAATTATAATTAATATAGCACTATCTTTGCGGCTAATATTATTTTAATAAATTATTACAATGAGTAAAGGTACAGTAAAATTTTTCAATGAATCTAAAGGATTTGGATTCATCACTGAAGAAGACAACAACAAAGAACATTTTGTACACATTTCTGGATTAATCGATGAGATTAGAGAAGGTGATGATGTAGAATTTGACTTACAAGAAGGTAGAAAAGGAATGAACGCAGTTAACGTAAAAGTTATCTAAGATATACACTTTTTTTTATTATAAAACGCCTATCAATTAATTTGATAGGCGTTTTTGATTATATAAATTTATCTGTATTTATCTTCTTTTACTACTCTCTCTTCTAGAAGAACGATTGTCATTTCTGCTTCTATTATTATTACTTGGTTTTTTTGAATGATTTCTTGGTGCGTGATCTTTCTTCTTTGATTTATTAGAGTTTGGCTTACCTGGTTCGGTAATATTATTAGGTTCAAATCCTTCAATTACATCTGACTTTAATTTTTGTCCCAGAATTTTTTCTATTTGTCTAACATATTCCATTTCTTCAATACAAACCAAAGACAATGCTTCTCCTTTTGCACCAGCTCTACCTGTTCTACCAATTCGATGAACATAATCTTCAGGAACATTTGGCAGCTCAAAATTTATTACATGTGGTAATAAAGGGATATCTAAACCACGAGCAGCAATATCTGTTGCTACTAAAACCCTAATGTCATTTGTTTTAAATTGCGCCAAGGCTTTGGTTCTAGCTCCTTGACTTTTATTTCCATGGATAGCGGCAGCAGAAATTTTACTTGCAATTAATTTTTTTGTAAGTTTGTTTGCGCCATGCTTAGTTCTTGTAAAAATTAAAACCTGTTTCCAATTTCCATCGGAAATTAACTTTGTAACTAATTCCGTTTTTTTTCCTTTATCTACTCGATATACTTTTTGTTCTACTTTTTCTGCAGTAGAATTTTGAGGTGTTGCTTCTACCAAGACAGGGTTATTAAGAATTCTAGCAGCCAAGTCTTTTATCTCTCTAGAAAATGTTGCAGAAAACAATAAATTTTGACGCTTTGCTGGCATCAAACTCATAATTTTTTTAATGTCACGCAAAAAACCCATATCCAACATTCTGTCAGCTTCATCCAATACTAAAATTTCCACCCTTTTTAAAGACAAGGCATTTTGATTTTCTAAATCTAATAATCTTCCAGGAGTTGCTACCAATATATCAACTCCTTGTCTAATAGTTGCTATTTGAGCTTTTGCTTTTACACCACCAAAAACAACAGTAGATTTCATGTTTAAATAGGCGCCATAATCTCTAACATTATCATAAACTTGAGCCGCTAACTCTCTTGTTGGTGTTAAAATTAACGCTCTAATTGGTCTAAATTTATCACTTCTAGTGGCATCTAAAATCTGTAACATTGGTAAAGTAAAACCAGCCGTTTTTCCAGTTCCTGTTTGTGCTGATGCCAACACGTCCTTTCCATCTAAAATTAATGGAATTGCTTTTTCTTGAATTGGTGATGGTATTTTATATCCTTGCTTTTCTACAGCTTTTAATAACGATTTATTTAATCCTAATGATTCAAATGACATAGTGTAAATTTTAAAATGACTTTTGGGAGTAATTTGCCATTTTTTATAGCTGCAAAGATACATTGAATTCTATCGGATATGATAACAATTTGTTAAAACTAAGAATTGAGTCTCAAGAATTTTTGTTATCTCTTTTACTTGTGCTAACTTGAGCCTCCAAACAACTTAATCATGAAAAAACTTACACGTATTATTTCAGCATTCTTTTTTGCTTCTACTGCAATACTTAGTGCTCAGCAAGTAACCTCATCTTCACAAATTGAACAAGCTCTTCAACAAAAAGAAGCATTAACGAAAAACTCTATTGTAAAAAACATACAGTTTACAAATATCGGCCCAACAATAATGAGCGGTAGAGTTGTGGATATTGATGTAAATCCTAACAACACCAACGAATTTTATGTCGGGTATGCTTCTGGTGGATTATGGTACACAAACAACAACGGAACATCATTTACTCCTGTAATGGATAATTCGCCAACACAAAATGTTGGAGATATTGCCATTGATTGGAAAAACGGAACCATTTGGGTTGGAACTGGAGAAAGCAATTCTTCTCGTTCTTCATATTCCGGAATCGGAATTTTAAAATCTACAGATAAAGGTAAAACTTGGACAAATGTTGGATTGACAGATTCACATCATATTGGTAGAATCATTATTAATAAAAACAATCCAGATGAAGTAGTAGTAGGTGTCATTGGACACTTGTATTCTAAAAATAATGAACGTGGAATTTACAAAACTACCGATGGCGGAAAAACTTGGAAAAACACATTGTTTATTGATGATATGACTGGTGTAATTGACATTAGCGTTTCTCCAAAAAACTCAACTATTTTATATGCAGCTTCTTGGGAGCGTATGCGTAAAGCGTGGGATTTTGATGGCGACGGAAATGGCTCTGCAATCTATAAAAGCACAGATGCTGGGAGTTCTTGGACAAAAATCACCGAGAAAGGAAATGGTTTTCCTGTTGGAACTGGCGTTGGTAGAATTGGTTTAGCAGCATTTAACGACAATGTTGTGTATGCTTTTTTAGACAATCAATTTAGAAGACCAGCAACACCAAAAAAACCTAGAAACGGAATTCAAAAAGACGATTTTAAAACAATGTCTGTTGCTAATTTTCTAAAATTAGACAATAAACAATTAAACAGTTATTTACGTAGTAATCGTTTCGATAAAAAAGAAACTGCTGTTTCTGTTAAAGACGCCGTTAAAAAAGGAAATATCAAACCAAGTAATTTAGCTTCCTATTTAGAAGACGCAAACTCACTATTATTTAATTCTCCTGTAATTGGAGCTGAATTGTATAAATCTACAAACGGAGAAAAAACTTGGACAAAAACCCACAAAGGATATTTAGATGGCGTGTATAGTTCTTATGGATATTACTTCGGAATTATGGGCGTAAGTGCGATGGATCAAAACAAGGTTTATATTGGTGGAGTTCCTTTATTGAAATCTAATGATGGTGGTAAAACTTTTAAAAATATTGGAGCTGCAAATATGCATTCAGATCATCAAGCAATTTGGGTGAATCCAAATAAATTAGGACATATTATAAATGGAAATGATGGCGGAATCAATATTACTTTTGATGATGGTGAAAATTGGTCAAAAAACAACCCAAATGCAGTTGGTCAATTTTATGCAATTGCTGTAGATAATAAAAAACCATACAATGTGTATGGTGGTTTACAAGATAATGGTGTTTGGTACGGACCAAGTAATTATCGCTTTTCAACAGGTTGGCAAGGCAGAGGAAGTTATCCGTACAAAGGAATTGGTGGTGGAGACGGAATGCAAGTTGAAGTAGATTCAAGAGATAATGAAACAGTATATTCTGGTTCTCAATTCGGGTATTATTACCGTGTTAATTTAAAAACAGGAAAAAGAATTTCTATTCATCCAAAACACAAATTAGGAGATTCTCCATATCGTTACAATTGGCAAACTCCAATTTTATTATCTCCACATAATCAAGATATTTTATATATGGGAGCAAACAAATTATTGCGTTCTATGGATCAAGGTGCAACATTCGAAGTAATTTCTAGCGACTTAACAACTGGAGGTAAAAAAGGAAATGTTCCTTTCGGTACTTTAGCAACAATTTCTGAAAGTCCGCTTCAATTTGGGTTGGTTTATACAGGTTCTGATGATGGACTAATTCATCTTACAAAAGATGGTGGCGTTTCTTGGAAAAATATCACAGGAAGTTTACCAAAAAATTTATGGGTAAGTAGAGTAATCGCTTCAAAATTTAAAAAAGAAAGAGTCTATGCAACCTTAAATGGTTACAGGTCTGATGATTTTACTAGCTATGTTTTTATGTCTAATAATTTTGGAGAAACTTGGAAAAATATTGGAACTAACATTCCTTCTTCTGCTGTAAATGTAATTAAAGAAGATCCGAAAAACGAAAAACTATTATATGTTGGTACAGATAATGGTTTGTATGTAACTTTTAACAATGGTGGTTCTTGGCATCCGTTTAGTAACGGGTTTCCAAATGTTGCTGTTCATGATGTTGTAATTCAAGAAAGAGAAAACGATTTAGTTGTTGGTACTCATGGTAGAAGTATTTATAAAGCAAACATTTCTAAATTGCAGAATTTTGATGCTTACAGCTCAAAAACAACTCATTTATTTAATATTGATGCGGTTCGTTCTTCATCTCGTTGGGGAAGTTCTAGAAGTAAATGGTCAGCTACATTTGCACCAGAAGTAAACATTAAGTTATTTTCTAATGGAGCTAAAAAGACAACTGTTTCTATTTATGTAGATAAGGTATTAGTAAATTCATTTTCTGTAAATATAGAACGAGGTTTTAATACCTTTAAGTATAATGTTTCTTTTTCTAAAAAAGGAAAAAGAGCGTATGAAAAAGCAAACAAAAAAACGAAATTAAAAGCAGCACAAAATGGTGTTTACTACTTACCTAAAGGAAAATATACAGTTAAAGTTGATAACGAAAAACAAACATTTGAGGTGAAATAAACACTTCTCTTTTACAGTAACTAAATCTAAAAATCAGTACTTTTATCTTATGAAAAAAGTACTGATTTTTTATTGCGCTCTTTTTAATCTTCATGGATTTTCTCAATCTAATTGGCAACAGTTTAAAAAATTATTATGCCCTGAAAAAACGTGGGTAATTTTTCATGTTTTTAAAGCTAAAAAAGCATTTAAAATTTCTGAAGAAGCGCAGAGAGTTACAGATTCAGTAGCAAAAACACCATTGTTAGATGGTGATAAAAATGGCGGTCAAGTAGATGCTTTTAGACATGCGTATTGGATGGCAAGATTGCATCAAGAAATTGGGAAAAATGCTGCTAAATCTTTGGGTAAAGCACACGAAAGAACAAATTATCAACAATATAAAAATAGCTCATTAGAAGACGGTGAAGCACCAGATAAAATTTCTTCAGAAATGGATTTATACAATAATAATATTGGTTTGAGTTTTACTCAAAAAGGGGTTTCACACCCAAAAGATGGATTGATTTACACCATAGTAAACGCAATAGTAGCAGGCAAATTAAAAGTGATTAAAAAAGACCAAAACCGTAATTATGTAACTTGCAATGAAACTATTATTTCTAAAAAAGCTTTAAAAGGGAAATGGGAAAACAATAAATGTTTGACAGATTCTAATTATATAATTCATTAAATGCAAAAAATATATTTCCTATCTGGCACAATGTGTAACGAAGATTTATGGCAATTTGTATTTCCAAAAATTACCAATTATATTCCTGAATATATCGATATTACTTCTGCATCTTCTTTTGAGGAAATCAATGCAATCATCGATTCTAAAATTGAAAACAAAGCTATACTCATAGGTTTCTCTTTAGGCGGTTTTAGTGCCTTAAATTTTGCAACTCAACACCCAGATAAAATTGAAAAATTAATCATTATTGCTGCAAGTGCAAAAGGATTATCTGAACATGAAATTAGATTAAGAAAAAACACCATTGCCTTTTTAAAAACGCATAATTACAAAGGAATTTCTAACACGAGAGTAAAACAGTTTTTGCATCCAGAAAATCATCAGAATGAAAACTTTATAGGCATCATTAAAAAAATGGATACAGATTTAGGCAAAGTTGTATTAATTAGACAATTAAATGCGACTTCAAAACGTATTGATATCACAAAGCAATTAAAAAAAATCACAAATCCTGTTTTATTAATTGGATCTAAAGAAGATGCTCTCGTTTTACACCAAGATATCTTAGATTTAAAAAAAGAATTGAAAACTAGTTTTCTGGTCATGCTAAAAAACTGTGGTCATATGATTCCTATAGAAAAACCTGTAGAAATAGTAGAAATTATTAATAAATATTTAAATCCATCCTAACTGGTTTTTTTTAAAAAATAAAAAGTATTTTTATCAAAAGTATTTATCCTTATGAAATCTATAATTTCTTTTATATTCATTTTTGTTTTCTTAGGAATACAAAACCAAAAAAAATATTCATTAAGAAAATATGAACACGTTAAATACTTCTATAAAGGAATTTCTAAAAAAGCAACCCAATTGTGTTTAGAAAATAACATTCCGCCCGCATCTTTATTAGCAATAGCTGGATTAGAATCTGGTTGGGATAGTGGTTATATTGGTCAAATTACAGGAAATATATTAAGTTTAGGAACACGAAGAGGAGACACAGAGCTTCCAGCGTTACGTTTACCAAGATTGATTAAAACTAAAAAAATACTGTTCGATTCTTTAGAAATTATAAAATATTCTAAGAGTGAATTAAAATGGGAAAACAGACCAGAAAGTTTAAAAAAAGATTACAGACCCAAACCTTTTGCAGGAACTCCATACAATTTAGCGTATTTTAAACACAATAAAAAAGCTAAAAACAAAGCACAAATAGCAAATATTAAAGATTTTGTTACGGTATTTATTGGCAGAAAAAGCAGCATAAAAGTATATAGACAAGCAAGAAAAAAGATGGATAGTTTAGTGTCTATTCATGGTAAGAAAATACTCTTACAAGAAAAAACAGCAATTGATTTTATTCATGCAATTGGTGGAAGATTGAATTCCTATAATTTTAGAAAAACTTGGCCTAAAAAAGTAATTTATATTATTAAAAATGCAGGTTTAACACAGCTAACTAAAGATTTACATTTAGGTAAAAAATTTGATGCAAGTTGGGCTTTAATTAAGTAATACTCTTTTGTAAACAGTTTTTATTCCAAATTTAAAATGGAAAATATACATTTGTTATTTAAACAAAATCTAAATACCACAGAAAACAAAAAAGTTGTTTGCTTAAACTTGTCAATAGCTGTAAATTTGTACGAATTTTTAACTAACACAAAATGAGCGGAATCTTAAATTCTTCAATTGCTAGAAAGTTTGCCATGGCACTTTCGGCATTCTTTTTAATGTTGTTTTTATTACAGCATTTTGTAATAAATCTAACATCTATTTTTCCTAACAACGGAAAAACCTTTAACGAGTTGTCTCAATTTATGGGAACCAACGCTTTAATACAGTATGTAATACAGCCTATTTTAATTTTTGCGGTTGTTTTTCACTTTATAATGGGGTTTATTTTAGAGTTAAAAAACAATAGTGCTAGAACTATTAAATATGCAAAAAATAATGGCGCTGCAAACTCTACTTGGGTGAGCAGAAATATGATCTGGACTGGTTTGGCAATTTTAGCATTTATTGTGTTACACTTTATCGATTTTTGGTTTCCAGAAATCAATACAAAATTTATACAAGGAGATTGGTCTGGAATGCACGATGGACAATTACGATATTTTCATGAACTGCAAGAAAAATTTGTAAGTCCGCTTAGAGTTGGTGCTTATATTATTGCTTTTATTTTCTTAGCATTACATCTTTTACACGGATTTAGCTCGGCTTTCCAATCTGTTGGAGCAAACAATAAATATACTAAAGGATTGAAAACTTTTGGTAAACTATATGCAATCTTAATTCCGTTAGGATTTATAGTTATTGCTTTATTTCATCATTTCAATCACTAATACAAAAACCGTATGGCTACTTTAGATTCAAAAATACCAAAAGGTCCATTAAAAGATAAATGGACAACCTATAAAAACAAAATAAATTTAGTAAACCCAGCCAACAAACGTAATATAGATATTATTGTAGTTGGTACAGGTTTAGCTGGTGGCTCTGCTTCTGCAACTTTAGCAGAATTAGGTTACAATGTAAAAGCATTTGCTTATCAAGATTCTCCTCGTAGAGCGCATTCAATTGCTGCTCAAGGAGGAATTAACGCTGCTAAAAATTATCAAGGAGATGGCGATTCTTTTTACCGATTATTTTACGATACTGTAAAAGGTGGTGATTATCGTTCTCGTGAAGCAAACGTATATCGTTTGGCAGAAGTTTCTGCGAACATTATTGATCAATGTGTGGCACAAGGAGTTCCTTTTGCTCGTGATTATGGTGGTTTGTTAGATAACAGATCTTTTGGTGGAGTTTTAGTTTCTAGAACTTTTTACGCAAAAGGGCAAACAGGTCAACAATTATTATTAGGTGCATATTCTGCAATGAACCGTCAAATTGCTCGTGGAAAAATTGAAATGTTCAATCGCCACGAAATGTTAGACGTTGTAAAAGTTGATGGAAAAGCTCGTGGAATTATAGCTCGTAATTTAATTACTGGAGAAATTGAGCGTCATTCTGCACACGCAGTAGTAATTGCAACTGGTGGTTACGGAAATGTATATTTTTTATCAACCAATGCAATGGGGTCAAACGCTACTGCTGCTTGGAAAATCCATAAAAAAGGAGCCTATTTTGCAAATCCTTGTTATACACAAATTCATCCAACCTGTATTCCTCGTTCTGGAGATTATCAATCTAAATTAACATTGATGTCAGAATCTTTGAGAAATGATGGACGCATTTGGGTTCCGAAAAACATAGAAGATGTGATGGCAATTAGAGAAGGTCGTAAAAAACCAACTGATTTGTCTGAAGATGAAAGAGATTATTATTTGGAAAGACGTTATCCTGCTTTTGGTAATTTAGTACCACGTGATGTTGCCTCAAGAGCAGCAAAAGAACGTTGTGATGCTGGTTACGGAGTAAATGCAACTGGAGAAGCAGTGTATTTAGATTTTAAATCTGCCATTGCTCGTTACGGAAAAGAACAAGCAAAATTACATCACATTTCAAATCCATTAGAAAAAGAAATTTACAATTTAGGAAAAGGAATTGTGGAGGCTAAATACGGGAATTTATTCCAAATGTATGAGAAAATCATTGACGAGAATCCTTATGAAACTCCGATGATGATTTATCCAGCAACTCACTATACAATGGGTGGTGTTTGGGTTGATTATAATTTAATGACTACCGTTGATGGTTTGTATTGTATTGGAGAAGCTAATTTCTCAGATCATGGAGCAAACAGATTAGGTGCGTCTGCTTTAATGCAAGGTTTAGCTGATGGTTATTTTGTTTTACCTTACACAATAGGTGATTACTTATCAAACGATATAAGAACCGGAAAAATACCAACAGATACTAAAGAATTTGATGAAGTTGAAAAAGAAGTAAAAGATCGATTAGATTTCTTTATCAATAATAAAGGAGAACATTCTGTAGATTATTACCACAAAAAATTAGGTAAAATTATGTGGGATAAAGTTGGGATGGCTCGTAATGCAAAAGGATTGACTGAAGCAATGTCAGAAATTAAAGCTTTGCGTGAAGATTTCTGGAAAAACGTAAAAGTAACTGGAGCGTTAGATGAAATGAATCCTGAATTAGAAAAAGCGGGTAGAGTTGCAGATTTTCTAGAATTAGGAGAATTGTTTGCAAAAGATGCTTTAGTAAGAGAAGAATCTTGTGGTGGTCACTTTAGAGAAGAATCTGTGGAGTTAGATGGAGAACAAAAAGGTGAAGCAAAACGAAATGATAAAGATTTTGCTTTTGTTTCTGCTTGGGAATACAAAGGAGAACCTGCAGATGCTGTATTACACAAAGAAGAATTAGAATTTAACGATATTGAATTAAAACAACGTTCATACAAATAAGATAGGCATGATGAATTTAACATTAAAAATCTGGAGACAGAAAAGCGCTAAAGATAAAGGGCAAATGGTTGAGTACAAAGTGGCTGAAATTTCAGAGCACATGTCATTCTTAGAAATGATGGACGTACTTAATGAACAATTAATTAATACAGGTAAAGAACCTGTAGCTTTTGACCATGATTGTAGAGAAGGAATCTGCGGAATGTGCTCTATGTACATTAACGGAGAAGCTCACGGACCCGATAGAGGTGTAACAACTTGTCAATTACATATGCGTATGTTTAAAGATGGCGATACAATTACAATTGAGCCGTTTAGAGCAAAAGCATTTCCTGTAATTAAAGATTTAGTTGTTGATAGAACTTCTTTTGAACGCATACAACAGGCAGGTGGATTTATATCTGTTAATACCTCTGGAAACACACAAGATGCAAACTCAATTCCAATTTCTAAGCATGCTGCTGATGAAGCAATGGATGCTGCAGCTTGTATTGGATGTGGTGCTTGTGTTGCAACATGTAAAAATTCTTCTGCAATGTTATTTGTTGGCGCAAAAGTATCTCAATATGCTTTATTACCTCAAGGACAAGTTGAAGCGGCAGATCGTGTAATGAACATGGTTGCTCAAATGGATGCTGAAGGTTTTGGAAACTGTACTAATATTGGAGCATGTGAGGTAGAATGTCCAAAAGGAATTTCATTAGAAAATATTGCACGCATGAACAGAGAGTATTTAAGCGCAAGTTTAAAAGGATAATTTAGTATTCAATACATAAGTTAAAACCTCTTAGCATTCTAAGAGGTTTTTTATTGTCACACAACTTAAATAAATAGCATAAAAAAAACCTTTTGATTTCTCAAAAGGCTTTTCTATTTTAGATTGTCTTATTATGGATTGATTGTCCAAGAAATATAGTATTGAGAGCCTATTCCACCAACTCCTGGTGCGCTAAAGTATTCTTTACCACCTAAATTAGCTCCACCAATTTTTAAAGTAGATTTATATTTTGGCATTCTATAATTTACTTGAGCATCAATTACTGATCTTGCATCAACCATTCCATCATAAAAAGAAGATTGCCATAAGAAAGCATCTTGCCATCTAAAGTTTATGTTAAAACCTAAGTTTTTAAGTAAGTTAGATTTACCAAACTGCATTTTAAATTTATGTTTTGGAGTATTAAATCCTGCTTCAAAATCAGGATTACTTGCTCCTTTAGAACCAAACTTTGCAAACGTATAATTAACACTAATATCAAAATCATTTAAAACTTTAGTAGCAACGCTAACTCCTGCACCCGCTGAGGTAATATCTGCATCAGAATTTGTATCAAAAGCAACACCTTTGTAATCTCCACTTTGTAAAGCAATTAATGCTAATGGTGTAGGGCGTGGTGTTGGAGAACCAACAGCTGGCCCTATATCAACGGCATCATTAAGAGCAACACTACCATATAAAGGAGCAACAACGTTTTCACTTGCAATAAAATCTTTGTAACTATTATAATAAGCACTTAAATCTATGGTAAAACCTTCTATTATTCCTCTATAACCAACTTCAAAAGCAGTTACTTGTTCTGGCTTAACAAAATTTACATTAGATTTCTTTAAAAGTGCTGGATTTGTACCTCCTGCTGCTACAAAAGCTTGTACAGAACTTGCTGTCCAAGAATTATTATATGCAGACGTTCCTGTTAAAACTTGAGATGTTCCTATTGCGCTTGCTCCCCCAGTAACTAAATTTATGTACCCTGCTAATGCTGGGTTAATTCCTAATGCATATGGAGATGATCTATATCTACTGATATTATCTGGTGCCGTACCAACTAAGATTCCTGCTCCAGCATCTAATCCAATATATTGATCTTGAGTAGTTGGATTTCTGAACCCTGTTTGGATAGAAGCTCTAAAGTTGTGATTTTTATCTTCTCCTGCTGCATAAGATAAAGATAATCTTGGAGAAACATTTCCATTAAAGTTTTGTGCTTTGTCATATCTTCCTGAAGCAGTAACTTTTAATCTATCGTCCATAAATTTATCTTGAATTTGAACATAAGCTCCATATTCGTTATAATTTATAGCTCCGTTATAATCGGTAAAAATAGTTCCTTGAGAATTTAAAGAATATTGTCTAAACGATCCTCCAACTTGTACATCTGCAAAATCGATATACTCTCTTAGATTTAAATTTACATCTGAATGGTATAATTTAGTATTATCAACAAATTTAGAACCTGTTGTTAAATTTGGATCACTTGTAATTTTTGCTTTAGCAGCATTAAAAGCTGCTGTCCCAGGAACTAAACGACCTGTATCTGCAACTGCTCTACCTGTTGCATGTGCAGCAGCAGAGTTTCCTGCTGGTACACCAGGAATTAATCCTGCAAATGCTTGTGCATACGCTCCAGTATATTGACCAAACCATTGAGAGTCTGATTTCCATAATCTATTAATGTTAATTGCTGCAAAACGCGTATCGTACGAATCTCCTGCATCTTCAGATGTCATATAACCTCTTACAAAGAAGTTTTTACCTCTTACTTCTAATTTATGTTGAGACATATAGAAGTTTTTAATATTATATCTGTTTTGCCCTTGATAAATTGTATTTCCCGTTCCGTATTTAGAATTCCAAATTACTTCTAAACGGTCATCTCCATAAGGTCTATAATTTAATGACAGCCCTAATTTTACACTTTTAGCGCTATTGTCCATTAAATCATTATCTGTATAACCTGTTCTACTCACATTTACGTCTGGCACTAATGCGGCTAACTGTGCAGGAAATCCTGGAATTTTACCAGCAACTCCTTTAATATTTGTAGATACCTCATCACCATATACGTTTAATCCGTTATAATTTGGGTTTCCTGCATAACTTGTTGATGCTGGATTTACTTCATCTCTATAATCTACTGCAAACCATTCTGTACCCTTTAAGTAAGACAATGTTGCTTTTGCAGCAAAATAATCTGAAAATGCGTATGCCATTCTTATACTAGTATCTACATATTCGTTTGTTCCAGCTGCATCTTGACTCGTCATTCCTGTTTTCATTACATAGCTAATTCCTTGGCTATCAAAAGGCGACTTACTTGTCATAAACATTATACCGTTAAAGGCGTTTGCTCCATAAAGAGCAGAAGATGCACCAGGTAATAATTCAACTGTTTTTACATCTAATTCAGACATTCCTAATAAATTTCCTAAAGCAAAGTTTAACATTGGAGATGAATTGTCCATTCCGTCTACCAATTGCATAAAACGCTCATTTGAAAAAGTTGCAAACCCACGTGTGTTAACAGATTTGAATGTTAAACTATTTGTGTTGATGTCAACTCCTTTTAAATTTTCTAAACCATCATAAAAAGAAGGTGAAGATGTATTTCTGATTGCTCTAATATCCATTCTTTCAACTGTAACTGGAGATTCCATAATACGTTCTGGAGTACGAGAAGCAGATACAACTACTTCATCTAAAGATGTAGCATTTTCAGTTAACGAAACTGAAACATCTTGATTGTTCTTTGTAATTGCAATTTTTTGAGTTTTATAACCCAACATTGAAATTTCAATATTAAAAGGCGGAACATCCGTAACTTTCATTGTGAATTTTCCATCAAAATCGGTATTTGTACCAACTGATTTTCTTTCAACTTTAATATTGGCACCAGGTAATGGCTCGCCATCAGCGTCTGTAACTGTTCCTGAGACTGTGGTCTGAGCAAACATAATCACGCTAGTAAACATTGCAAATGCAACAAGTAATAGTTTTTTCATAATGTAAAATATTTGTTATCTAATGTGCAAAGTACAATTTTTTTTGAATTAGATAAAGAACTACTAATAAAATTAAATATTTCTCATTTTTTTGAATTTTAGATTGTAAATTTAACACTCTTGTTTTCTTGTAAAATTTCCTTTGAAACAAAATGTCAAGTTGTAACTTTGCATAAACCTTATATCACTTGAAAATAATCCATTCTCTTTCTAATTATTATCATACAGAAGATACTGTTGTTACAATTGGCACTTTTGATGGTGTACATATTGGGCATCAAAAAATAATAGAGCAAGTTGTAAAAACAGCAAAAAATTTAAATAAAAAATCTGTTTTACTGACGTTTTTCCCACATCCAAGAATGGTTTTGCAACAAAACGTATCCATAGAATTGATAAATACAATAGATGAACGCGCAGATTTATTGTCAAAAACCGGATTAGATTATTTAATAATTCATCCATTTAGTATTGAATTTTCAAGAATATCTGCGTTAGATTTTGTAAGAAAAATATTAGTCAATCAATTACATACTTCAAAATTAATTATTGGTTATGATCATCATTTTGGCAAAAACAGAGAAGGTAATTTAGAGCAATTAACAGAATACAGTTATTTATATAATTTTGAAGTTCAAGAAATTCCGGCACAAGACATTAATGATGTTGCTGTAAGTTCTACAAAAATCAGAAAAGCATTGTCCGAAAAAAACATAAAAACTGCCAATAAATATTTAGGCTATAATTTTATGTTAAGCGGAACTGTTGTTAATGGCAAACAATTAGGCGGCAAAATTGGTTTTCCTACAGCAAATTTAAGTATTAAAGAAGATTATAAATTGATTCCGAAAACTGGTGTTTATTTAATAAGGTCAAAAATTAATAGTATCTTGGTTTTTGGAATGATGAATATTGGTTTTAGACCAACTTTAGACGGAAATCACCAAACAATAGAGGTTCATTTTTTTGACTTTAATAAAAATCTATACAATCAGTATTTAAAGATAGAAATCTTGTATTTTTTAAGGGATGAAGAAAAATTTGATTCTGTAGAAAAACTTATTTTACAACTAAAAGAAGATCAAAAAATTGCACTAAATTACATTCAAAACAATCTCTAAAAGGCATTGGTAAATTGTTGTAGTTGCTGTATATTTGTGGCTCTTAAAAAATTTAAAGATGTTACAGGTTCAGTTTATTAGAGACAACAAACAAACTGTTTTAGACGGTTTGGCTAAACGTAATTTTGCAAATGCAGAAACAATAATTAATACTGTTTTATCTACTGATGAAAATCGTAGAAACACACAAACATCACTTGATACTATTTTAGCAGAATCTAATACAATTTCGAAAGAAATTGGAGAACTTTTTAAATCTGGTCAAGCTCAAAAAGCAAACTTATTAAAAGAAAAAACCACACAGATTAAAGAGCAATCTAAAGAGTTGACAGAGCAATTGAACACCTTTTCAAACGCTTTACAAGAGTTGTTATATCAAGTTCCCAATGTACCACACGCATCGGTAAAAGCTGGAAAATCTGAAGAAGACAACGAAATTATTTTTTCTGAAGGAACTATTCCTGATTTAGGAAAAAATGCCTTACCACATTGGGAATTAGCCAAAAAATATGACATCATAGATTTTGAACTAGGAACCAAAATTACTGGCGCAGGATTCCCTGTATATAAAGGAAAAGGAGCAAGATTGCAACGCGCATTGATTAACTATTTTTTGGATAAAAATATTGAAGCGGGTTATAAAGAATATCAAGTTCCGCATTTGGTAAATACAGAGTCAGCGACTGCAACTGGGCAATTACCAGATAAAGACGGGCAAATGTATCATTCTACAGTAGATGATTTATATTTAATTCCGACAGCAGAAGTGCCAATTACAAATATGTTTCGTGGAAATTTAATTTCTGAAAGTGATTTTCCAATAACCTGTACAGGTTACACGCCATGTTTTAGAAGAGAAGCAGGAAGTTATGGCGCTCATGTTAGAGGTTTAAACAGATTGCATCAATTTGATAAAGTAGAAATTGTAAGAATTGAACATCCAAATAATTCGTACAATGCATTAAACGGAATGGTTGATCACATTAAAGAAATATTACGCGAATTAAAGTTACCATACAGAATTTTACGTTTGTGTGGTGGCGATACTGGTTTTACATCAGCTTTAACTTTTGATTTTGAAGTGTTTTCTACAGCACAAGACAGATGGTTAGAAATTAGTTCTGCATCAAACTTTGAAACTTTTCAAGCAAATAGATTAAAGCTTCGTTTTAAAAATAAAGAAGGAAAAAGTCAGTTAGCACATACATTAAACGGGAGCTCTCTTGCGTTGCCAAGAGTTTTAGCTGGGATTTTAGAAAACTATCAAACCGAAAATGGAATTAAAATTCCAGATGCATTAGTGCCGTATTGTGGATTTGACATGATTGATTAAGGCTTTATGCGATAAGCCTTAAGCTTAAAGCATATTGCGTACAGCTTATTAATTTGCAACAACTGCAACCATTAATCTTTTATATTTATTCATTTCTATTAGTGCATTTAAATAAGCAGCTATTTGTCCGTTTTGCATAAACACTTTAGAGTTGTTTTTTGCTTGTTCGTATTGTTTGGTTAATTCGTTCATAATTTCAAATTTTGTTAGTTCTTATATCTTATAGACAAGTTCTGTGCCAAAATGTTACAACACCTCTCTAGAAATCGTCTGTTTTAATAAAAATTTAACGTTCTTGTTCTTATCTTTGAACATCATGAAAAAAACCATCTTTTTATTTTTTATCTTCATTAGCTCCTTTATTTACGGGCAAGAGGATTATATGTTAGCAGAAAGATATTACAGAGATGGAAAATATGAAAAAGCAACACAATTATTTAAAGTTTTGCTTGATAAAAATCCATTTAACACTACGTATTTAAAAAGATTGATTAGTGCTTATCAAGAAACATCGCAATTTGAAACTGTAGATAAACTACTAAAACAACGTTTGATAACATACCCTACACATACATATTTATATGTAGAATTAGGATATAACTACGAAAAACAACAACAAAAAGAAACGGCAAAAATATATTATGATAAAGCCATCAATTCTATAAAAACAACTACTGGAATGGGCGGTTTTATAGGCAGATTATTTAAGGACAATGCATTGTTAGATAATGCTATTATGGCCTATGAAGAAACAATGCGCTACAACAAGAGCGCAAATTATGAGTTTCAAATTGCTCAGATTTATGGAGAAAAAGGTGATTTTGAAAAAATGTTTACTTCGTATATTGATTTGATTGATAAAAATGAAAATTACCTAAATACCGTGCAACGATTTACTAGTAGATACATAACCGATGATCGATTAAATAACACCAACATTTTATTTAAAAAAGCATTGATTAAAAAATCGGTTAGCAATCCTAAAGATGTTTGGAATCAGTTATTAAGTTGGCTTTTTATACAGCAAAAAGAATATGAAAAAGCGTTCATTCAAGAAAAAGCGTTGTTCAATAGGAATCCAAAATACATTGTAAATATTATCAATTTAGGATTCAATTCTTACAATAGCAAAGCGTTTGAAACCGCTAAGAAATGTTTTGATTTTATCTTAGAGAAAAGTCCGTTTATAGATCAAATTTTAACTGCAAATTTATATTCGGTTAAAATTGCAATTGCTACAAATCAAGAAAATATAGAATCGCTTTTTGAAGCTATTTTTACACGTTATGGTAAAAAATCTACCACGTTAAAAATTCAACTAGAATATGCAGATTACTTAACTTTTAAGAAAAATGAACCAGAAAAAGCAATTGACGTTTTAACACATACACTAGAAATTGCAACATCTAAATTTCAAAAAGCAGCAATTAAGATAAAATTGGGTGATGTGTATGTATTTATAGGTAATTACAACCGCGCATTAATTTATTTTTCTCAAGTGCAAACAAGTATTAAAAATCATCCGCTAGCTCAAGAAGCACGATTTAAAGTTGCGCAAACTTCGTATTTTAAAAACGATTTTAAATGGGCTTTTGCTCAATTAAAAGTATTAAAAGCTTCAACTACACAATTAATTGCAAATGATGCTTTGGATTTGTTTTTAATCATTTCTGACAATCAACCAAAAGATTCTTTAGACTTCGGACTGCAATTGTATGCAAAAGCAGACTTGTTAGCTTTTCAAAATAAAAACACACAAGCAATTGACACTTTACAAAAAGTAATTACACTTTATAAAGGTCAAAAAATTGAAGATGAAGCTCTGTTTAAACAAGCTGGTTTATTTACAAAAATCAAGCAGTTTCAAAAAGCAATCGACAATTATACTCAAATCATCACCTTAGATAATGAAGGAATTTTCGTTGATGATTCGTTGTATGAAATTGCAGAAATTTATCACAATCAATTAAAAAACATAGAAAAAGCTTCTGAATATTATCAAAAGATTATTTTTGAACATCTTTCGAGTATTTATTTGGTTGATGCTAGAAAAAAATACAGAAAAATTAGAGGCGATATAATCAATTAAATAATGTATCAATAAAAAAGTGTAATAATAATTGTTGCATTAATTCATAATTACATTAAAAACCATGTACATATATAACGTAACGTTAAGCATAGACAAAAGCATTCATAAAGAATGGTTAGCTTGGATTCATAACCACATTCCAGAAGTTTTAGCAACAGGAAAATTTACCTCAGCAAAATTAACACAAGTTTTGGTTGAAGAAGATATGGGCGGAGTTACCTATTCTGTACAATATACAGCAAAATCTAGAGAAGATTTAGACAATTATTATAAAGAAGATGCAGATAGGTTACGTGTTGTCGGAATGCAGAAATTTACAGATAAAGTATTGGCTTTTAGAACAGAGTTAAAAATAGTAGGTGAATTTTTTTCTAACGAAGTAAATAATTAATATGAGTGTTAGAGCAAAAAAACATTTAGGGCAACATTTTTTAACCGATGAAAGCGTCGCAAAAAATATAGCAGATTCGCTAACCGAAAACAGTTACAATCATGTATTAGAAATTGGTCCAGGAATGGGCGTTTTAACGAAGTATTTATTAGAAAAGAAACCGAAAATTACCGTAATGGAACTTGATTATGACTCTGTTGCTTATTTAAAAGATTCGTTTCCCTTAGAACATGTAAAATTAGACACCAGTAAAGAGAAGTTCTCAATAATTGAAGGCGATTTCTTAAAGCAAGACATCAACAAAATTTTTAATAACGAACAATTTGCCATCATAGGAAACTTCCCTTATAATATTTCTTCTCAGATTCTTTTTAGAGCAATTGAAAATAGAGAACATGTTCCAGAATTTGCTGGGATGTTTCAAAAAGAAGTAGCCATGAGAATTGCAGAAAAAGAAGGCAGTAAGGTGTACGGAATTTTATCTGTTTTAACACAAGCTTTTTTTGATGTAGAATATTTATTTACGGTTCCTCCAACAGTATTTAATCCGCCGCCAAAAGTAGATTCTGGAGTAATTCGGCTTATTAGAAAAGAAAACTACACACTTCCTGTTGATGAAAAATTATTTTTTAGAGTTGTAAAAATGAGTTTCAATCAGCGCAGAAAAATGCTACGCCGCAGCTTAAAGTCATTCAATCTTTCGGATTCTTTAAAAGAAGACCCTATATTTGCGAAACGCCCAGAACAATTATCAGTTCAAGAATTCATTAATTTGACTGCAAAAATAGCAAACAATGGCATTTGAAATCACTAAAGAGCTTCTAGGAAATGTTGCATTATATGTCGAAAACGGAAATAACAATGCGCTTATTGAGTTGTTTGAAGAAATGCATTATGCTGATATAGCTGAAGTTATAGAAGACATTTCTTTTGATGATGCAGTTTATATCATTAAGCTTTTAGATAGTGAAACTACTTCTGATATTTTAATTGAACTTGATGAGGATATTAGAGAAAAAATATTTGAACAACTTAGTGCAAAAGAAATTGCTGAGGAAGTTGAAGAGTTAGACTCTGATGATGCGGCAGATATTATTGGAGAATTGCCAGAAGAAAGGCAAGAAGCAGTAATGTCTCAAATAGAGGATGAAGAACATGTAAAAGAAATTGAAGAATTACTTTCTTATGACGAAAATTCTGCTGGTGGTTTAATGGCAAAAGAATTGGTAAGTGTTAACGAAAATTGGAATGTTCTAAAGTGTGTAAAAGAAATGCGAATTCAAGCAGAAGAAGTTACACGCGTACATTCTATTTATGTTGTAAATGATGCTGGGCAATTAAAAGGAAGGCTTTCTTTAAAAGATTTATTAGTTGCTTCTACAAGAACACATATTTCTGAAATTTATATTCCAAAAGTAGATGCTGTTCATGTAAATGAAAATGCTGAAGATGTAGCTAATATAATGCGAAAATATGATTTAGAAGCAATACCTGTAGTAGGTGATAATGATGTTTTGTTGGGTAGAATTACTATTGATGACATTGTAGATGTTATTAAAGAAGAAGCCGATAAAGATTATCAAATGGCAGCAGGTTTAACGCAAGATGTAGATTCTGATGACAGTATTTTTCATTTAACAAAAGCACGTATTCCTTGGTTATTTTTAGGTTTAATTGGTGGTATTGGTGCATTTTTAATTATGGAGGGTTTTCAAGATTTATTTAGTGAAGATGCAATATTATTCTTTTTTACGCCTTTAATTGCTGCAATGGCCGGAAATGTTGGAGTACAATCATCTGCAATTATTGTTCAAGGATTGGCAAATGATGATGTTAAAGGAAGCGTCAATAATCGTTTAATTAAAGAAATGCTACTTGCAGCATTAAATGGATTAATCTTAGCGATTTTTTTATTTTTATTTATTTGGCTTTATAACGGTGAAGTACAAAAAGCTCTTGCTATTTCTATCTCTTTAATAGTAGTTATTATTGTTGCTGGTTTAATTGGTACTTTTATTCCATTATTTTTAAATAAACGTGGAATTGATCCAGCAATTGCAACGGGTCCTTTTATTACAACAAGTAATGATATTTTTGGAATTCTAATTTATTTTTGGATTGCAAAACTTATCATCGGTATATAAAAAAGCTTCTAGTTTTTCAACTAAAAGCTTTTCACTTTCTTTTTCTGGTTCTTTCCCCTGAATAATCAAACCAAATAACAATTCCCACTTCGTTAAAATTTGGAATTTCTTTTATACACTATCAAAGGTAAACACTTTTACTCTTTTGTAACTGTATAAAACCGCAAGTAAGATTGTAATTTTCCGCAATGTTCTAAGGTATTAATCTATAATTCCTAATTCTTTTGCTTTTAAGATTAAATCGGTGTTGTTTATTGCATTTAAATCTATTCGCAAATTTGCTAATTTACTTTCTATAGATCTAAGTTTAAGAAAGGTTCCGTCTTCTTTTTTAATGATTCCTTCTAAATTATTAATCTTAGATTGACTTGGTAATTCTTTTAAAATTTGAATGGCAACTTCATCCATTTGTATATTTATACTGGCTCTATGAATCATTTTTTGATGCACTTCATGTGTGTAATAAAAATCATTTGACATCATTTTTTGTATTGCAAAATTCAGTTCAGTAGCGTTGCATTTTGTTTTTAATAAATACGCTGAAGGTTTTAAATTCTGAATTACATTATAAATTCGATTGATTTCAGAATGTCCAGTAATAACGCCTATTTTTACAGAAATTTCTTCTTTCTGGATTGCTTTAATTAAACTTTCTCCACCATCTATTTTTGTAGAGACTGTGTCGTTATCAAAACTTAAGTCGGTAAAAAGAATATCAAAAGGTTCTTGCTTTAATTTTGCGAATGCATCATCGCAATTTGTGGTAGAAGAAATATCATATTCTTCTATTTCTTTTAGAGAAGAAATAATACCATCTATTAATATCTGATGATCATCAGCTATCAATATTTTTAATTTTTTAGACATGAATGGGGATTTCAATTTTAATAGTGGTTCCTTTATTTATACTGCTTTTAATTTCTATATTTCCGTTAATTTCTTCTATTCTTTCTTTCTGATTTTTTAATCCAATTCCGTTTGCTCTTTCCGAAAAATCAAAACCAACACCATTATCTTTAATGATTAAATATACGTTGTTTTTAGTTTGATTTAATTCAATATTTATTTGAGTTGCTTTTGCATATTTATTAGCGTTTTGTAAACTTTCTCTAAGAGTTAAATACAATGTTCTTTTAATTGGGCTTTCTATGTTTGTCGAATCAAATTCATTCAATCCACTAACCTTTATCTTACAATCTAAAGAAAAATAATCGCTAATTAAATTAATTATCTGATCTTTAAAATTAACTTCATTAAACCGTACACTACTTAATTGATGGGATAAATTTCGAACATTATTTTTAACTACATCTAGTTTTTTTGCAACTTCAACTTGATTTGTTTTTTCTAATTGTTGATGTAACATTCGTAAATCGCCTGCAACCTCATCGTGTAGTGATTTAGCAATTTGTTGGCGTTCTTGCTCTCTTGCTTCTGCTTTTTCTAATTGCGTTTCAAATGCTAATTTTTTTCTTCTGTTTTTAAAAACTAAAAAACTAATTCCTAAAATAAGTAAACTTCCAATGGCTAGTAAAAAACTAATTAACTTTTGTTGTTTTTCTTTTTCTATTTCTAATTGCTTTTTATCATTTTCAACTTTTAATGTAAAGTTCTCCTTCTCTTTTTTACCTGTTTCGTAACGTATTCTAGCAAATTGATTTTTTACCGTTTTTTCATGTTCAATAATACTATCATTAATATTTATATATCTCTGCAAATAGGTGTTTGCTGCTTTTTTATTTATAAGATTAGAGTTTGCGAGTTGTAAAAGTATAATTGCTTCTCTTCTTGTAAAGTTAGATTCCTTAGCATATTCTAGTGCTTTATTTGCATGATACAAAGCCTTTTTAGAATCATTAATTTTAGAATAATAAGAAAACTGAAGATTATGATTTGTGCTAAGCCCACTAATATTGTTAATTCTAGTTTTAATTTTGTTAGCAAGTTTTAACCTATTTAAAACTGTTGTTAATTCTCCTTTTGAATAATATGCGCTAGAAAGGTTGTCTAAAGCTAATGAGTATAGTTTTGGGGATTTAAATTCCAAACTATCCATTTTCAATGCTTTATTAAATAGCTCAATCCCTTTATCATAGTTTTTTTCTCGAATATATGATAATGCAGAATTATTATAAAAATGAAAAAAACCTGTGTATTTTCTTTTTTTATTTGGATTTTGTTGATTGATTTTTAAGAAGCTATTAAAATAACGTCTTGCTTCTTTATTTTTATTTGTTCTTAAAGCAGATAATCCGAGGCTATTATACAAATTACCCGTAAACCTTATATCATTTATTGGCTCTAAGTATTGTAATCCTTCAATTGCAGATAATTCAGAGCCTAAATAATCTTTTCCATCTCGTTGTATATTAGACATACTCAACAAACGTCTTCCTACCTCTAAAGAATCTTTTATGCTTGCAGAAATATTTTTTGACTCTATATAATAGTATAAAGAGCTGTCTTTTTTAAAATTTAAAAGGTGTATTAATGCCTTATAATGAAACACTTTTGCTAAAGCAAATGAGTCTTTAGATTTAAGATATAATTTGTTTAAATTTTGTTGTGCAATGTCTAACCCGTAAGTTTTCTTTTTTAGATAGCTTTGTAATCCAAACTTTACATTAGCAACCATTATTAAAGAATCTATTTCTAATTTTTCTGCTAAATCAACTGCTTTCTCTAAATCTCTTAGCTGATATTTACCACTAGCATTCTTTAAAAAATATTGGATTGAATCTTTTTTTTGCAGAGTAGTACTTTGTTGTGAAAAAACGATTGCACAACAAAAAAATAATATAATAAATATAGGGGTCTTAACTTTCATAAAGTAATAATACCTTGATGTTGCAAGACATTATTTTTTAAATTAACGTTATTCTCCTACTTCACCTCCATCATTTGATCCATCTCCTTCATTTTCCTCATCTCCACCAGGTCGAAGTTTTAAAACTTCTCTTTGTAAATACATTTCTTTTTTCATCTTTACTAATTTATGTGAAACAATCTAATTGCTTTAATAAAAAACAATTTTGTATAAATATAAAAGGATATTAGAAATAAAGCAAACTTATTTTAGCTTATTAAACAAATCCCATAAAACTACTCCACAACTTACAGAAATGTTTAAAGAATGTTTTGTTCCCAGTTGTGGAATTTCAATACAATCATTAGAGGCAGAAACTACTTCTTGTTGTACCCCTTTTACTTCATTTCCTAAAACAACTGCATATTTTTGATTTTTCTCGGGAATAAATTCGTTCAACATCGTGCTATTTTCTGCTTGTTCTATAGATAAAACTTTTACATTTTTAACTTTTAATTTTTCAATAAGCGTTAAGGTATCTTTAAAGTATTCCCACTCTACAGACTCCGTTGCTCCTAATGCAGTTTTATGAATTTCCTTGTTTGGCGGTGTTGCGGTAATTCCGCAGAGATAAATTTTCTCAATTAAAAAAGCGTCGCTTGTTCTAAAAACTGAACCTACATTGTTTAAACTCCTAATATTATCTAAAACAACAATTAAAGGTGTTTTAGCAACTTCTTTAAACTCATCTATAGAAATTCTTTCTAACTCACTATTTTTTAGTTTTCTCATTTTTTAGGTGAAAGGGATTAGGTGTTAGTAATTAGTTATTTTACAAGTAGATTTTACTTCATAACTATGAATCACTATTCACTAACTACTAATTTACTAACTACTTTTCTTTATCTTCGCAAAACTAATTTAAAATTCCGAAAGACTTGGCAAAAGCAACCACAAAAAAGGTTACTCCATTAATGAAACAATATAATGCCATCAAGGTAAAATATCCTGATGCAATGTTGTTGTTTAGAGTTGGCGATTTTTATGAAACCTTTGGTGAAGATGCTAAAAAAGCCGCTCATGTTTTAGGAATTACATTAACAAAACGTGGAGCAGGAAGTGAAACCGAAACTGCGTTGGCTGGCTTTCCGCATCATTCTATAAATACCTATTTACCAAAGTTGGTAAAAGCCGGAATGCGAGTTGCCATTTGTGATCAGTTAGAAGATCCGAAAATGACAAAAACCATTGTAAAACGTGGAGTTACAGAGTTGGTTACGCCTGGTGTTGCGTTAAATGATGAGGTCTTAAACACCAAAACAAACAACTTTTTAGCTGCAATTCATTTTGATTTTACCGACCGAAGAGGTGGGAAAAAACAACTCGGAATTTCATTCTTAGATGTTTCTACTGGAGAGTTTTTAGTCGCACAAGGAAATGATGAATACATTGATAAATTATTACAAAATTTTAGTCCGAGTGAAGTCTTGGTTGAAAAAAGACACAAACAACAATTTATAGAACTTTTTGAAAATCGTTTTTATACGTTTTACTTAGATGATTGGGTTTTTCAGGCTGAATATGCTCAAGAAATTTTACAAAATCATTTCAACGTAAAAAGTTTAAAAGGTTTCGGAATTCAAGAATTATCTAGCGGAATTATCGCTGCCGGAGCTGTACTATTTTATTTATCAGAAACACAACATAAACAATTATCGCACATTCAAAATATCTCAAGAATTGCAGAAGATAATTATGTTTGGATGGACAGATTTACCGTTAGAAATTTAGAATTGTATCACGGGACTTCTAATAATTCTGTGACACTTTTAGATATTATTGACGCAACCATTTCGCCAATGGGCGGACGCTTATTAAAGCGTTGGTTGGCATTACCTTTAAAGAATATTGATCAAATTCAACAACGTCACGAAACGGTAAATTATTTAATTAATTCTGATGATTTCTTTGAAACCGTTACCTATCAAATAAAACAAATAAGTGATATTGAACGGTTGATTTCTAAAGTAGCAACTGGTAAAGCATCGCCTAGAGAAGTTGTGTATTTAAAGAATTCTTTACAAGCGATTATTCCAATTAAAATTGCTGCTGAAAAAAGCACCAATGCATCCGTAAAACAAATTGGAAAGCAACTAAACAATTGTTCAGAATTGATTGCGAAAATTTCTGAAACGTTGTTTGATGATGCTCCTGTGAACATCAACAAAGGAAATGCCATTGCAAACGGAGTTTCGCAAGAATTGGATGATTTGCGTGCCATTTCTACTTCTGGAAAAGAATATTTAGAAAATATGTTGGCTCGTGAAACGGAGCGAACTGGAATTACAAGTTTAAAAATTGCTTTTAATAATGTTTTCGGGTATTATATTGAAGTTCGGAATACACATAAAGACAAAGTTCCTGAAGAATGGATTCGTAAACAAACCTTGGTAAATGCCGAGCGTTATATTACCGAAGAATTAAAAGAATACGAAACCAAAATTTTAGGCGCAGAAGAAAAAATTCAACTTTTAGAGCACGAAATATTTGCTAAGCTGATTCAATACATCATCAATTTTGTACAACCGATTCAACAAAATGCAAACGGAATTGCAAAATTAGATTGTTTATTATCTTTCGCAAAAACAGCAATTGATAATAATTATGTTCGTCCGATTTTAGATGAAAGCACCGATTTAGAAATTAAAAATGGTCGTCATCCAGTCATTGAAAAACAATTGCCAATTGGCGAAGAATATATTGCAAATGATGTGGTGTTGAACAGAAATCAACAACAAATTATTATGATTACCGGACCAAATATGTCTGGTAAATCGGCTATTTTACGTCAAACTGCTTTGATTGTTTTGTTGGCACAAATGGGAAGTTATGTTCCTGCACAAAATGCAAGAATTGGTGTTGTAGATAAAATTTTTACGCGTGTTGGCGCAAGCGATAATATTTCGATGGGCGAATCTACGTTTATGGTAGAAATGAATGAAACGGCTTCTATTTTGAACAATATTTCTGAACGTAGTTTGGTGTTGTTAGATGAAATTGGACGAGGAACTTCAACTTACGACGGAATTTCAATTGCTTGGGCAATTGCAGAATATTTACATGAACATCCATCAAAAGCAAAAACATTATTTGCAACACATTATCATGAATTGAATGATATGACAGAAACTTTTAGTCGTGTAAAAAACTTTAATGTTTCTGTAAAAGAACTAAAAGACACCATTATTTTCTTACGTAAACTGGTTGCTGGTGGTTCTAATCATAGTTTTGGAATTCATGTTGCTAAATTGGCTGGAATGCCAACGCAGGTAATTCATAGAGCAAATAAAATTTTAGAACAGCTAGAGAAAAATCATTCGAATAAAGAAGTAAAAGAAACGTTGAAAACAGTGCAACACGAAGAAATGCAATTGAGCTTTTTTCAGTTGGATGATCCTTTATTAGAAAACATCAAAGAAGAAATTTTATCCACCAATATTGATACGTTAACGCCAATTGAAGCGTTAATGAAATTGAATGAAATAAAACGAATGTTGATTAAGAAGTAAACTAATAATTATCCCGCAACCATTCAAATGTTGTTTGCATTTGTGTTCTAATTGCATCATTTGTTTTCTTAAAATGGTTATTCATAAAGCTAAAAATCAATACGTTGCCTGAGTTTGTGCGTAAATAACCACTTACATTGTAATTATTCCCAACGGTTCCTGTTTTAGCAAATACATAGGGTTTGTCTGTACCCGCATACCAATCTTTTATCGTTCCGAATTCTCCTCCAACAGGAAATAAATGAAACAAACGTTTTTCCGGAATCGTTTTATACAGCTTGGTTAATACTTCTACAAAAGAAATTGGCGAAAATAAATTGTATCTACTCAAACCTGAACCATCTACCCAGCGTGGTTGTTGCTTTAAATCTCTCAATGCGTTTTCTAACATGTATTTTCTAACTTTTTCAGAACTTAAGGTGTCTGATAAGGTTGATGATGCAACTATTAAAATTTGTTCTGCTAAAAAGTTGTCACTTACTTCCATCATGCGTCTGTACAAACTATCTGAAGGAATACTATACGCAATTGTTGTTGGTTTTAATGGGGATGATTTAATGATGGATACTTTATTCGGCGCTATTTCATTCCATAAAGTAGCGATCAAAGTAGAATCTATAATCATCGGAATTTCTGTTTCCGTTTTCCGATCTTTTTTAAAGTAAAAATTGTTTTTATATTCGTCTCTTCCGTAAAAATTATCCGTTATTTTTATTTTAGATTGATAAAAAGCGGGTTGCACAATTATAGAATCTTCATTTTGAACGGTAATAACATTTCCATACATCGGAAAAGAACTTCGTTCTGCACTAAAATACGAGTCAAAATCTTCCCAAGCCCAACCTGGACCAAAACGTTTGTCAGAAATATTATCAATAATTATATTGGCTTTTGCATACTTATCAATCATTTTTAAAGCGGTACTATCTTTAAAATAATTGTGTAAAAAAGTGGGATCTCCAGTTCCTTGGATGGTAATGGTGTCTTTATTTACAGCATATTTAAAAGCCGGAATAGAATCTGAAAGCATTGTTAAACCTGTAAATAGTGTAAAAATTTTGGTATTACTTGCTGGTGTAAAATATTTGTCTCCGTTGTAGTTATACACTTCTTTATCTGCTTTTACATCGTATATATAAATCCCCGTAAACTGATTGTCAAAAAAAGAAATAGTTACTTTTTTAGAAATCGCTCTTTTTAATTTTGCTGTTTTACAATTGGCAAAAAAAGCAATTATGAGAAGGCAAAAGAGTCCTTTTTTAAACATTGTTTTTAAAGAGTTTTATAAACAATTCTAAATTACAAATATTTTTAGAATCTAATTACAGAAATCGTTAACTTTGCATTTGATGAACACATATTTTTTATTTATTGGAGGGCCAGAAATACTCGTTATCGGTTTGATAGTCGTAATGCTTTTTGGCGCTGATAAAATTCCAGAAATTGCTCGAGGTTTGGGTAAAGGAATGCGTCAGTTAAAAGATGCAACGAATGATATTAAAAAAGAAATTAACGAAACTTCAGAAAAACAAGGAATTGACACCAATATTACAAAAGATATTACCGAAGAAATTAATAAAGTAAAAGACGAAATTACGGGTCCAATAAAAAGAAATATGTAACCTTTACAATTACGTCGAGTTTTTTCGACAAAGTAATCTCATAAATATTAAAAAAAAGGCCTCAACTACGCTCGACCAGACATTGAAGTAATTTATTTAACTCTACTTATTGTTAAGCCATCTCTAATTGGCAACAAAACTGTTTCCAGTCTTTCATCAGAATTTAAAAGTGTATTATATTCTAATAACACTTTTGTGTCAATATCTTTTTCATCTAACTCTTCAACTACTTTTCCACTCCAAAGTACATTGTCCGATAAGATAATTCCGCCAGTATTCATTTTATCAATAATTAAATGAAAATAGTTGATATAATTCGATTTATCGGCATCAATAAAAACCAAATCGAATTTCTCATCAATTGTTGGAATTATCTCCAACGCATTGCCAATATATTGTTTAATTTGATGTTGAAATCCAGATTTTTTGAAGTATTTTTCTTGTAAGCTATACAATTCTTCATTTTTATCAATGGTGTAAATTGTTCCTTTGGGATGTAAACCTTCGGCAATACATAATGCAGAATAACCGGTATAAGTACCAATTTCTAAAACGCTTTTAGGTTGAATTAGTTTAGAAATCATCGATAAGATTCTCCCTTGAAAAGCACCACTTAACATCCTCGGATTCAATACTTTTTGCCAAGTTTCTTTAGATAATTCTTTTAACTTTTGAGGTTCTTTTTGAGTATGTTTTACAACATAATCATCTATTTTATCGGGTAAAAATTGCATGTTATTTTATGCTTCTATTTTTTGAAGTTCTTTTTTTAAATGTTCTTTTTCTTCTGTAGATAAACAACGGTTTTCTTTTTTACAATCGTTTGCTTTCATCTTATAAACGTTTGTCATTTTAGCATTTTGCTTAGAATACAATCCGCAAACTTTACAGATAAGAAAATGAAAGTTTAGTTTAATTTTTTCGAAAAATGTAGCTTCTCCATATTGACTTTTATCGCAAATAGTTGTTGCTTCGTCACAAGATATTATAAATTTTGCCATTGTTATATTAATTATTAAACCAATTATCTTCCATACATTTTCTAAGTTGAGTTCTAGCCCGATGAATGATAACCCAAAGATTTGACGCAGTTATATTTAACTCCTTACAGATTTCTTCTGTTTCAAATTCTTGAATTGTTTTCATCCTAAAAACCAGTGCGTACTTTTCTGGTAACTTGTCGATACATTGATCTATTGTAGTTTTCAACTCTTCTGTTTCAATCATTTTATCGGCATCATTATCCCAAGTTTGAGGCACACGTTCTTCGATCCAGCTTCCTTCATTATCGCCTTCTTCATAAAAATTCATTCTAACTTCGGCTTTTCCTTTTTTAGAATTTATTTTACGATAATAATCAATCACTTTGCGTTTAAGAATTGCAACTAACCATGTTCTTTCTGCTGCTTTTCCTTCAAAATTTTTAGCTGATTTTAATCCTGCAAAAAAAGTGTCTTGTACTAAATCTTTCGCTATGTCATTATTATTTACACGAACAACCGCGTAATTAAATAAATAATCTGCGTATTTATCAATCCATGTATTTGGATCTAAAGTGTGTTTTGTCTCGTTTTCTGTCATTCTTATTTCTGAAAATCAAAGATATTCAATTTAAACTAAAACAGCTTTTTTGATTAAAGTTTATTCAGAGCAAAAACTGGCTTTACTAAAAAAGGATACAATATTAGTTTTAGCCACAAATTCACAAATTTTATGATAATTATTTGTAAAATATTTTACGAATTTAGAAAAACCAAAGGTTTTCATTAATAAAATTAACAAATAAAACTAAAAATTCGTGAATTCGTG
Organism: uncultured Flavobacteriaceae bacterium; assembly: GCA_963974245.1. Classification (GTDB taxonomy): domain Bacteria; phylum Bacteroidota; class Bacteroidia; order Flavobacteriales; family Flavobacteriaceae; genus Polaribacter. The sequence continues at coordinate 145,946 of CAXBBY010000004.1, forward strand.
GCTAAAGATAAAAGTATAAATTTGTTCTAAAAATCTATTTCTGTGGTGCTTTGCAATCGTTTTTTCTTCGTGTATCTACCAAATATATAATTTCCCAATTGCCATTATTATTAAAAAGCTGAAAAGAATTGACTCCGCAGTGACTAAATTTTTCGTTGTTATAAAACTCATAAGGTGTCCAAACGGAAGCTAAATTTCCATCAACATTAATGGTGTAAGAAAGTATTTTTTCATCATAATTATCTGTTGGTTTTACGCTTTTAGCAAAATTTAAAAGAACATCATACGCTTTTGGAGTAGATTTTAACACTTTATCTCCTTTTTGAGTTGTAAAAGTAGTTTGCGCAATAATGTCTTTATGGATGGTTTTCTTTAAAAGTAAAGTATCCCCTTTATGAAATCCTTTAAAAAAATTTTGAACAGTAATTCTAACTGCTTTTTTCTCCCCTCTTTTTTGAGCATTTGCTGAAAAAGTAAGTGTTATTATTAATAATAATGTAATTGATTTTTTCATTTTAAAAAAGATTAGATTGAATAAAACTATTCATTTACCAATGTATAAAAAAAGAAAACCTAAACAAAATAATTGTGTATTTTTACCAGAGTTAAAACTATAGAATATGTCTGTTGCAAAAAAACAATATAAAAGAGTTACCACAAAATCATTAGTAGATATGAAAACTAATGGTCAAAAAATATCGATGTTAACAGCATACGATTATACCATGGCAAAAATTGTTGATGGTGCAGGAATTGATGTTATTTTAGTTGGCGATTCTGCCTCAAATGTAATGGCTGGTCATGAAACTACGTTGCCAATTACATTAGATCAAATGATTTATCATGCAAGTTCTGTTGTTAGAGGAATTGAGCGTAGTTTGGTGGTTGTAGATTTACCTTTTGGCAGTTATCAATCAGACCCAAAAGAAGCCTTGCGTTCTGCGATAAGAATTATGAAAGAATCTGGCGGACATTCAGTAAAATTAGAAGGCGGAAAAGAGATAAAAGAATCAATCAAAAGAATATTAAATGCTGGAATTCCTGTGATGGGACATTTAGGATTAACGCCACAATCTATTTATAAATTTGGAACTTACACGGTTAGAGCAAAAGAAGAAGAAGAAGCAGAAAAATTATTAGAAGACGCATTATTATTAGAACGCATTGGTTGTTTCGCTATTGTTTTAGAGAAAGTTCCTGCAAAACTAGCCCAAAAAGTAGCAGAGGGTATTTCAATTCCTGTAATAGGAATTGGTGCTGGTGGCGGAGTTGACGGTCAAGTGTTGGTAACGCACGATATGTTAGGAATGACGCACGAGTTTAATCCTCGTTTTTTACGTAGATATTTAGATTTATCTGATGAAATGACAACGGCTTTTAAACAATACAATGCAGATGTTAAAAGTAGAGATTTCCCTAATGAAAGTGAGCAATATTAAATTGGATTGTTAGATTTTTGGATAACTAGATTGTTAGATTCTTAAAATGCACAGATATAAAGATTTAAAATTTTGGCAGTTAAGCAGAGCTTTTTGTAAAGAAATTTATCTTGTAACGAATACGTTTCCTGAAGATGAAAAATTTGGTTTGATTTCTCAATTAAGAAGATCTTCCGTTTCTATTCCTTCAAATATTGCTGAAGGTGCTTCTAGAAAATCTGACAAAGATTTTTCTAGGTTTTTAATGATTTCTTTGGGTTCTTGTTACGAGATTGAAACGCAACTTTTAATTTCTTTTGACTTAAATTTCATCAATAAAGAAAAGCTAGAAGAACTTCAAAATTTTCTAAATCAAATTATTAAAATGATGTCTAAATTTAACTCCACTCTAAAAGTCTAACCATCCAAAAATCGAATAATCTATTTATGAAAATCCTACATTTAGATTCAAATCATCCATTATTATTAAACCAACTTAACGAGTTAGGTTTTACAAATGATGAAGATTTTACGTCTTCAAAAGATGAAATTGAAGCTAAACTTCATGTATATGATGGAATCATCATTAGAAGTCGATTTTCTATTGATAAGCACTTTTTAGACAAAGCAACCAACTTAAAATTTATTGGACGTGTTGGCGCAGGGCTAGAAAATATTGATTGTGAATATGCGAAACAAAAAAACATCCATTTAATTTCGGCTCCAGAAGGAAACAGAAATGCTGTTGGAGAACATGCTTTAGGAATGCTCCTTTCTTTATTCAACAAATTAAACAAAGCTGATGCAGAAGTTAGAAACGGAAAATGGTTGCGTGAAGAAAATCGTGGAATTGAATTAGACGGAAAAACAGTTGGTTTAATTGGCTATGGAAATATGGGAAAATCATTTGCAAAAAAGTTGCGTGGTTTTGATGTAAAAATTTTGTGTTACGATATCAAACCAACTATTGGTGACGAAAATTGTAAGCAAGTTTCTTTAGAGGAAATCCAACAAAAAGCAGATGTGTTGAGTTTACACACTCCGCAAACAACTTTAACAACAAATATGGTTGATTCTGATTTTATCAATCAGTTTAAAAAATCGTTTTGGTTGATAAATACCGCAAGAGGAAAATCTGTTGTGACCAAAGATTTGGTAGAAGCATTAAAATCAGAAAAAATTTTAGGCGCAGGATTGGATGTGTTGGAATACGAAAAAGCATCGTTTGAAAATTTATTTACATCTGAAATGCCTGAAGCATTCAACTATTTAATTCAGTCTAAAAATGTATTGTTAACACCACACGTTGCTGGTTGGACGGTAGAAAGCAATCAAAAATTAGCTCAAACTATTGTAGATAAAATAAAACAGAAGTTTCACTAAAAATATTCTATTATGAAAAAAAGAGTAGCAGGAATTGGCGGATTGTTTTTTAAAACAGAAGATCCAAAAGCAACAAAAGATTGGTATAAAAATCATTTAGGCTTTAATACCGATGATTGGGGTTGTACTTTTTGGTGGAAAGATGAAAAAGGAAATAAATGCTCTACGCAATGGAGCCCATTTGCAAAAGACACCAAGTATTTTGAACCTTCAAAAAAAGACTTTATGTTTAATTACAGGGTTGAAAACCTAGTTGAATTATTAGAGGAATTAAAGAAAGAAGGTGTTACCGTTGTTGATAAAGTTGAAGAATTTGAATACGGAAAATTTGGTTACATTATAGATTTAGACGGAAATAAAATTGAACTTTGGGAGCCAAAAGATGCTGCTTTTTTGTAGTTTTATCTTATCAAACAATTAAATAATTTATAATGGAAATACTTGACGAAAACGGAACCCCAATTCATAAACAAGAGAGCAAAAGAGTAATTAGTGGTATTTTAGGGATTTTATTAGGTGCTCTTGGAATTCACAAATTTATTTTAGGATATACAACAGAAGGAATTGTTATGTTGTTATTATCTGTTCTTACTTGTGGTATTGGAGCTTGGTTTATGGGGATAATTGGTTTAATTGAAGGAATCATTTATCTTACAAAATCAGATGAAGAATTTATTCAAGTTTATCAAGTAAACAAAAAAGGTTGGTTTTAACTAAATCATAAAAAAATAGCCAAACAAATTGTTTGGCTATTTTGTTTTTTAATATTAACGGAGACTAAATGGTTTTTTTATAAGAACCTTCGCTGTTTTCTTTTCTATTTTCCCTTTACTTAATATAAAAATTGTAACCTCTTCTGGTTTTTCAACTCCTTTAATATTTTGTGCTCTAAAGCTTATCATATATTTTCCTTTAGATAATAAATTAGCACTACTAATAGATTTTTTTGTGCTTTCATTGTAAAGAGAAAACTCTTTAATCTTAGTATCATTATTTAACTGAACTTTTTCAATTTTAAAATCACTAGAGTTTTCAAAGCTAATTTTATAACCAATAAAAGGAGAAAGACCAACTACGCCCGGATAATTAATTCTTTTTACAGAAGAATTTATCGTGAGTGTTTTTTGACTACAGCTTAACAATACAATGCTAAAAATTAGAAAAATAAATTTTGTTAATTTCATATTTATTTATTTGAAACTAAAAACTTAACTGTTGGAAAAACTTTTCCATTTTTATATGCTTTTAACATATAAATTCCTGTGTGTAATTTAGAAACATTAATTATGCCAGAATTTGAATCTTTCTTTCCTTGTAATACAACTCCACCTAAAACATTATAAATTTTATATTCAAAATTTGCGTTTGCTAGATCTACTTTAAAGTTTAATTTTCCGTCTGTAACCGGACTAGGATATGCAGAAAAAGGAGAAATATTTAAAGCTGTATCTTCAACTCCTAAAGTACTATTTGCAATATTAATATGCCACAATCCTCTACCAAAAGTTGCAGCTACTAATTTGTCTTCTGTATAATTAATATCTATATCTCTTACTATTACATTAGGCAAACCAGATCCAAACTTTTTCCAATTGTCTGTTCCGTTTTTAAAATATACACCTATTTCTGTTCCAGCAAATAAAACTTCTACTCCTTGGTTTTGTTTTAAGACTACTTCATGTATTACAATATTTGGTAAACCTGTAGATATGTTCGTCCAAGTTGCACCGCTATCTGTAGATTTAAAAACTTTACTACCATCTGTATAACCAGTAACTGAACAATACACCGTTGACATATTTGATTGATCAAAATCAACAGAATCAATAAATTCAGCATTTGTTGGCTCAGCTAAAGTTATCCAAGTTGTACCAGAATCTTTAGATAATCTTGATACAACACTTCCAATAACAGCAATTCCATTCCCATGGGTAGAAATTTTATTTATTTGCCCTGCTGCTGCATTTAATTTTACAGCATTTGTAACCGCTGTTGCTATACTTGCACCTGCATTTGGGTCTGTAACTTTATAAACATCATCACCTCCAGCATATAATATTGTTGGGTCTGTAGTATGAATTTCTAATGGCCAGAGTTGCCCAGCTCCAGGAATTTTACCATTGGTTTCTCCATTATATTTTCCTGTATAACCAGTTCCTGTTTTGTGAAAATTTCCATTGAATCCACCTAAATATCTTATTAAAGGGTTGTTATAGTTGATTGCAACCGTAACTCCATCACCAGCAGAGGCAGAAATCCATTGTCTTGTTCCATTGTGCATTTCTTTACTAAAGCCATCATTATCTTGTAAACCCAACATATAATCTCCTTGAGATAAAGTAGGAGTAATAGCAACGTCATATATTTGAGACACAATTACACCGTTTGATTTGTAAACTGTGGTTGGTTTTACATCATTTATAGAACTAAATGTTGTAAAATTTAATCCACCATCATTTGTACTCCAAAATTCATATTGTCCATCTAATGTTCCCATTCCGTGATGATCTGAATGCACATATGTCCCCGGATCTGTTGAACTACCCCAATATCCATTCAAAGAATTATTCCAAGACGCACCGTTATCAATAGAAGTATGACCGTTTACTTCTCCTGATAAAAACATTCCATCTTTAAATAGTAGTGTTTGATTGTAACCTCCTTGAGAATCATAACCGCCAGGCTTAATTCCAACAACTGTAAATGTTTTGGTGCCTATATCGTATTTTTTAATCTCACCTGTTTGATTTTGAATATAAAAACTCCCATCAGAACCTAAAGTAACAGCTCTTCTATTTTCACCATTTGGCGCAATAGCCACAGACCAAGTTGTTCCTGAATCTGCAGAAAAATAAACTCCTTTATTTCCCGTAAACATAATATTGGTTCCAGAAACAGCTACTCGACCATTCATGGTATCTGTGCCGCCAACGTCATAAGCATTAGTCCAAGTAGTACCTCCATCTATTGATTTCTTAATGAGATTATCTTTACCAACAAATAAAGTGTTATCGTCTAAAACAACCAAATCACTCACTTCAGTTTGTTCTGAAAGCGCATTTGACAATCCTGTAGAAACAAATGTTTCTCCTCCATCTGTAGATTTAAGAACTCCAATTGATTTGATATTTTTTCCATCACTATCACCTGTAGAAACATAAATTGGTTTTGTGGTGTAATTAGAAAAAGTAGTAGTTGATGCGGTTTGGATATCTGTAACTCCAATACCAGCAACAATATCTAATTTTGGACTCCAAGTAGTTCCATTATTTGTAGATTTCCAAATTCCTCCACTTGGTGCACCAACAAATAATACATCTTGATTTCTATCTGATGGATGTTTAATTCTTAAAAAAGTGTTTAATCTTCCTAATTGTGGTGGATTCGCATAACCATTTGGCGCAGGATTTACTTGTGGCCCAATATTAACCCACGATTCTGCTTGAGTTTTTTGTTTTTTTACAGATATAATTTTTCCTTGAGCATCTAAAATGCCTGCGTTATAATATCCTAGCGTTGCACTTGGAAATTTACCATCTGTACCAATTCTATCTTTCCAGAAATAAGCCCAACGTTCAAACTGTTTTTCTTGTTTTTTACTGCGAAGGGCAAAACTAGATTTGCTTTTTAAATTTTGAAAATGTGCTCTTGTATTTTTTACGATATCAAAATAATTAGCACCCTTTTCTGTTGCCTTTTGTTTATAATCTACTTGCGCAAAAAGAGAGAATTGACAAAATAGAATAATTAATAGTAATGTAATTTTTTTCATGAGTATGGTTATTTAAATTATTAATATAAAAATACTAATTATTATCTAATAACCAATTAATTACATAAAAAAACAACTACGTAGTATTACTTATGTCTTAGAAGAAAAGTTTAATATGTCTTAGAAGAAAAGTTTAATTCTGTGGAGTATTTTCAGCTTTCTGTTGCTCTTGAAGTTCTGTTGCTTTACGCTCTAATTCTGCTTGAAACTCTTCCATTACAGGTTTTACAGTGCTTTCTGGTAAATCTGCAACTCTGATATACATTAACCCGTCTATAGCGTTATTAAATTTTGGATCTACATTAAATGCAACTAGTCGTGCATTTTGTTTTACGTACTTTTTAATTAAAACAGGAATTCTTAAAGCTCCAGGTTCAATTTCATCAATAATTTTATCAAATTTTTGCATATCTGCTTTGGTGGCATCAAATACAAAATCTTTGTCATCGTCTTTTAATTTTACCTTAAATTCTTTCTTCGGAAAAATATATTGAGCAATGTAAGGATCGTAATAATGAGACTTCATAAACTCAATCATTAATGATTTTGAAAACTCAGAAAATTGATTGCTAATACTTACTCCACCCATCAAATATTTATGCTCAGGATAACGCAAAGTAACATGCACAATTCCTTTCCATAATAAAAATAGTGGCATCGGTTTTTGTTGATATTCTTTAATAATAAAAGCTCTTCCCATTTCTATGGTGTTTTCCATCATAGAGTACAATTCTGGCTCAAATCGAAATAAAGTATGAATGTAAAAACCCGCAATTCCGTATTTTTTATAAATCTCTTTTCCTAAGCCCATTCTATAGGCTCCAACAAGTTTATTTGCTTCTCTGTCCCACAATAATAAGTGATGATAATATTTATCAAACTTATCTAAATCTGTAGGTTTATTAGTTCCTTCTCCAACTTCTCTAAAAGTAATTTCTCTAAGCCTACCTATTTCTTGTAATAAATTCGGAATTTCTTTTGCACTTGCAAAAAACACTTCATAATTTTTACTTTCTAGTAGTCTGCTATCATTTTCTCTAAGTTTTTCAATTTCTCTAATAAAATATCTTACATTTTTTTGAGATATAATTTGTTTGGGTGTTTTTGGTAGTTTTAAATTTTTAGTAGAAAGAATTTTAGGGTGTTTTTTCTCAAAGGGGTTTGCCAGCATATACGTCTTCTTTCTAATAAACTCATAAAATGAAGGAATATCTTCATAGATATCTTGGTCTTTTACAGAAATAGGTTTTCCTATTCTTACCTTAATAACTCTATTTTTTTGTGAAAGCAGTTCTGATGGTAATTTAGCAGTTCTAAACGTATCGTTAACCTTAGACAACACATAAAATAATTTACTATTCTTTGCATGAAAATAAATAGGAATTACAGGAACTTTTGCTTTTTTTATCAAACGCACAGCGCCTTCTTCCCAAGGTTTATCAACCATTAATTTTCCATCTCTATAGGTAGAAACTTCTCCTGCTGGAAAAATACCTAGCGGATTTCCATTTTTTAAATGCTGTAATGCGTTTTTGATTCCTGCAATACTCGATTTTGCATCCTTATGTGTTTCAAAAGGATTTACAGGCATTACATACGGTTTTAATGGCTCAATTCTGTGCAATAAAAAGTTGGCAATTATTTTAAAATCTGGTCTTTCTTGTAATAGTAATTTTAACAATAAAATTCCATCAATTCCTCCTAAAGGATGATTAGAAATGGTAATGAAAGGACCTTCTTTCGGAATTCTTTTTAAGTCTTCTTCAGGAATTTCAAACTCAATTTGAAAGTCTCCTAAAATTCCGTTTAAAAAATCTAAATCTTTTTTATGTTTGTGTTTGTTGTAAATTTGGTTAATTGTAGAAATACTTAAAAGCCTCATTAATAACCATCCAACAAAGGTTCCAAAAAAACCATATTTAGACATTCCTAAAACACTCGCAATTTCTTTAGATGTAACTATACTCATTCGTTAAAAATTGACATAACTACAAATTTACTCTAAAAATGTTAGTTCTCATAATTATTTTCTTCATCAATAATCAACTGAACTGTTTCTCTGCTTATTTGTTTTAATAATACGGTTCCCTTTTTCTCTATTTCTTGTATCGATTTAGAATCAAAATGTCTGATGGTAAACAGGGTAACATTTCTATTAAACCTTACATTAAAAGAAGGAGTTAACTCATTAAAAAAAGTGGTAAAATTAGAGTAATTATCTTCTAAACAAACAGAAAAACTAATCGCTGAGTTTTGTATTAAATTTACTTTTAACTTATATTGATGCAATAATTTAAAGATATAACTCAAATTTTTTTCAACCATAAAAGAAAAATCTTTGGCTGAAATTGACACTAATATTTGATTTTTTTTTACAATAAAACAACTTATTTTTGGTGTTAATTCAACTCCTTTACTAATTGTAGTTCCTTTGTTTTCTAAATTTTCAAACGAACGCACATACAACGGAATTCTTTTATTTTCTAATGGTTTTATTGTTTTTGGGTGAATTACCGAAGCTCCATAAAAAGCCATTTCAATTGCTTCTTGATACGAAATTTGTTTTAATAAGGTTGTTTTTTTAAAAACTCGTGGATCTGCGTTTAAAACACCATCAACATCTTTCCAAATAGTAACACTTTTTGCCCCTAAACAATATGCCAAAATTCCTGCTGTAAAATCGGATCCTTCTCTGCCTAAAGTTGTGGTGTTTCTTTTTAAATCTTGACCAATAAAGCCTTGTGTAATGTATAACTCTTGTTGATTTAGTTTCTGACAATTTAAGACCGTTTCGTCCCAATTTACAGCAGCATTTCTAAAATTAGAATCTGTTTTAATGATGTTTCTACTATCAAGCCAAGTGTTATTAATGCCAGACTCTTTTAAAAAAGCACTCACTATTTTTGTTGCCAATAATTCTCCAAAACAAACTGTTTGATCGTACACAAAATTGTATTCTTTTATAGAATTTTGGATTAAAAACCCTTGTAATTTCGCAAATAAATCAGTTATTTCTTGATGAATTGAATGTTCGTTTTCAAATAAATCTTCTAAAATTTCTTGATGAAATTCTTGAATTCTATTTATCGAGTTTTTAAATTCTTTGCCATTATTCAAATAATTATCTATAACTTTTTCAAAAGCATTTGTCATTTTTCCCATTGCAGAAATAACAACAAATGTATTTTTAGTACCTTCGTGTTCTAACACACGAACTAAATTTTTAATGCCTGTCGCATTCTTTACAGAAGCTCCACCAAATTTAAATATTCTCATTATTTATTTTCTATAAAATTTTTCAAGTCATCTTCTTTCATATGCACAACTTGCCAATCATCTAAAACAGTTGCTCCAGTACTTTTGTAGAAATAAATAGCATTTTTGTTCCAACTCAACACATCCCAAACAACTCTTTTTGCTCCTAAATTATATGCATGTTTTAATACTGATTTGTACAAAGCCATTCCAACACCAAATCCTCTTTTTTGTTCGGTAACAATTAAATCTTCTAAATGAATTACGCGCCCTTTCCAGGTAGAATATCTTTCATAAAACAATGCTGTACCAATAATTTTGTTATTTTCTTCGGCAACAAACGTCATAAATTTTGGAGATTCTAAAAAGCCATCTTTAATTAAATCTACTTCTGAAATTTCTACTTCATTGGGTAACTTTTCAAACTCGGCAAGCTCTTTAATTAATCGAAGCACATTTTTCATGTCTTCTTTTTGTCCTTTTCTAATGATAAAACTCATAATAAATATTTAAAGTAACGCAAATTTAAACGATATTTGTAAACCATTTACAATTAATTGATATGAATCAAGCTCATAGAACTCTCGGAGAATTTATTATCGAGAATCAAATGCATTTTAAATACTCTTCAGGTGAATTATCTAGAATTATTAACTCCATAAGATTGGCTGCAAAAGTAGTAAATCATGAAATCAGAAAAGCTGGTTTGGTTGATATTATTGGTGCTGCAGGCGATATCAATATCCAAGGAGAAGCGCAGCAAAAACTTGATGTTTTAGCGAATGATTTGTTTAAACAAACCATTATTAACAGAGAAATTGTTTGCGGAATTGCAAGTGAAGAAGAAGACGATTTTGTGGTTGTGGAAGGAAGAAACAAAGCAAACGAAAATAAATATGTGCTATTAATGGATCCTTTAGATGGTTCGTCAAACATTGACGTAAATATTTCTGTTGGAACTATTTTTTCTATTTACAGACGAATTTCTCCAACTAGAACTCCAGTTACTAAAGAAGATTTTTTACAAAAAGGAAGTGAACAAGTTGCGGCTGGTTATGTTGCTTACGGAACTTCTACAATCATCGTTTTTACAACAGGAAAAGGCGTAAACGGATTTACGTTAAATCCAGCAATTGGCACCTTTTATTTATCACATCCAAATATTACATTTCCAGAAATTGGCACTATTTATTCTATAAACGAAGGAAATTATGTGCACTTTCCTAAAGGTGTAAAAGAGTATTTAAAATATTGTCAAGAAGAAGACGATAATAATCGTCCATATACTTCTAGATATATTGGTTCTTTAGTTTCAGATTTTCATAGAAACATGATTAAAGGCGGAATTTATTTATATCCAACGAGTAAAATTGGCCCTAAAGGAAAATTGCGTTTGCTTTATGAATGCAATCCAATGGCTTTTTTAGCAGAACAAGCAAACGGAAAAGCTTCTGATGGGTATCAAAGAATTCTAGATTTACAACCAACTGAATTACATCAACGTGTTCCGTTTTTCTGCGGATGTACAAAAATGGTTGAAAAAGCAGAAGAATTTATGGCGAAATATCCTGAAGACGCAAATTATTAGAAGCAATTTCAATAGCTTTTCTTTATAACTAAATAAAAAATCAAAACCAATGCTTGTTGTTGGTAAGATTTTTTTCCGCTAAATTTGTGAAGGCAAAAAATCAGTACAAAGCTGATAAACAATAAATTTAATCACTAAAAAACAAATAATTATGGCTTTTCAATTACCAGAATTAGGATACGCTTACGATGCGTTAGAACCACATATTGATGCTAGAACTATGGAAATTCACTATAGCAAACATCATAACGGATATACAAACAACTTAAACAATGCAATTGCAGGAACAAGTTTAGAAGGAAATTCTATTGAAGATATTTTAGGAAGCTTAGATATGAATAACAAAGCGGTTAGAAATAATGGTGGAGGGTATTTTAATCACTCATTATTTTGGAACGTAATGAATCCGTCTAATAAAGGAGAATTATCTGGAGATTTAAAAGCTGCTATTGAAGCAGAATTTGGTTCTGTTGATGCTTTTAAAGATACTTTTTCTAAAGCTGCAGCAACACAATTTGGTTCTGGTTGGGCTTGGTTATGTGTACATAAAGGAGGAAAAGTGGACGTTTGTTCTACTCCAAACCAAGACAATCCTTTAATGCCAGGAGTTACTTGTGAAGGAACACCAATTTTAGGTTTAGACGTTTGGGAACATGCATATTATTTGAATTATCAAAACAGAAGACCAGATTATATCAATGCCTTTTTTAATGTAATTAATTGGAATGAAGTTGCTAAAAGATATGCAGCAGCAAAATAACAACTAGTTGTTTTAAATAGTTCACTTATCTTTTAAAATGAATTTTATAAATCAAAAAAGCATCCAAAAATTTGGATGCTTTTTTATATCTATTTTTTTTTTTATCATTTAATAAGCTCTTTCTTTATTTCCTTCGTAAAAATTAATAAACGCCTTATTTACAACTCTGTGCCCACCATCAGTTGGGTAATCTCCCGTAAAATACCAATCTCCCAAATTATCTGGACAAGCAATGTGTAAGTTATCTACCGATTGATAAATCACTTCAATTTCTGCATTGATGTCTGAAGTTTTCAACATTTCAGCAGTTTTATCAGAAATTTCTTCATCCGAAAAAGGAGCATAAATTTCTTTTACATAATTTATAATTTCATTATCTGGTTTATTTTGTTGAGTAATTGCTTTTTTATAAACCTCATCTACAATATGATATTGATTGGTGTCTTTCAACAATTCTAAAGCTGCTCTAAAAGCGATAAAATCTTCAATTTTTGCCATGTCAATTCCGTAACAATCTGGATATCTAATTTGTGGAGCAGAAGAAACAACCACAATTTTCTTTGGGTTTAATCGATCTAAAATTTTAATAATACTTTTCTTTAAAGTAGTTCCTCTAACTATACTATCATCAATAATTACCAAATTATCGGTTGGTTTTACAACACCATAAGTTACATCGTAAACATGAGCAACTAAATCGTCTCTACTATTATCATCAGCAATAAACGTTCTTAATTTTGCATCTTTAATTGCAATTTTTTCAAAACGTGGTCTTTCAGATAAAATTTCTGTTACTTTTTCTGCTGATAACTCTTTTCCTCCAGCTAAAATTTTAGCTGTTTTTTGTTGATTTAACACATCCTCAGCTGCTTCTGTCATTCCGTAAAAAGAAGTTTCTGCTGTATTCGGAATATAAGAAAAAACAGAATTTGTAATATCGTGATTAATCGATTTTAATATTTGCGGAAACACTAATTTTCCTAAGTTTTTACGTTCTTCATAAATTGAAGCATCACTTCCTCTAGAAAAATAAATACGCTCAAAAGAGCATGCTTTTTTTGGTTTTTGTTCTAGAATTGATTTTACAGAAATATGTCCATCTTTCTTAATAATTAATGCGTGTCCTCTTTCTAGTTCTTGTACTTTATCAATAGCAACATTAAAAACGGTTTGTATTACAGGTCTTTCTGATGCTACAACAACAACCTCATCATCTTGATAAAAATAAGTAGGTCTAATTCCTGATGGATCTCTTAAAACAAAAGCATCACCGTGACCAACTAAACCCGCCATTGCATAACCACCATCCCAGTTTTTAGAAGAACGTTGCAATACATTTTGTAAATCTAAATTTTCTTCGATAAAAGGAGAAGCATCTTTTTTAGTATATCCTTTTTCTTTCGCTTTATTATATAAACTAGCAACTTCTTCTTCTAAAAAATGTCCAATTTTTTCCATAACAGTTACAGTATCTGTAAACTCTTTTGGATGCTGACCTAGCTCTACCAATTCTTCTAATAATTGTTTAGAGTTTGTCATATTGAAATTCCCAGCAACAATTAAGTTTTGATGTTTCCAATTACTTTGACGTAAAAATGGATGCACACTTTCTATACTATTTTTACCAAAAGTGCCGTAACGAACATGTCCTAAAAATAAATTACCAACGTATGGCATATTTTCTTCTTGCCAAGCAACATCATTTTTTTTATCTGGATTTTCTTCTAAAACCCCATTTAATCTATCGTTAATTTGAGCAAAAATATCTTGAATTGGTTGCGATTTATTTGAGCGAGCTCTACTAATATATCTTGTTCCTGGATTTACATTAAACTTAACACTTGCAAATCCAGCACCGTCTTGTCCACGATTGTGCTGCTTTTCCATTAGCAAATACATTTTATTAATTCCGTAAAAAGCAGTTCCGTATTTGTCTTTATAATATTGTAATGGTTTTAATAAACGAACCATTGCAATTCCACATTCGTGTTTTAATGCGTCACTCATTTTTTAGTTGTAGTTTAGTGTTTAATAGTTATAAAAAAATCCGCAGCAAAAAAGCGCGGATTTATATTTATGAGATTTCTATATCAAATTGTGTTAGTTGCTTAAATGCTTCTAAGCGTTCTGTAACTTCTTCTCTGGTTAATTCTTCCATTCGTTGTGTGCCAAACTTCTCTACACAAAAGGAAGCTAAATTAGAACCATAAATAATGGCGTTTTTCATGTTTTCAAAAGAAATGTCTTCTGTTTTTGCTAAGAATCCACAAAAACCTCCTGCAAAAGTATCACCAGCTCCTGTTGGATCAAAAACTTCTGCAAGTGGTAAAGCTGGTGCAAAGAACATATTATCTTCATTAAATAATAAAGCGCCGTGTTCACCTTTTTTAATCACTACATATTTTGGTCCCATTTTATGGATTTTCTTTGCTGCATTTACCAATGAATATTCTCCACTTAACTGACGTGCTTCTTCATCATTAATTGTTATAACATCTATTCTTTTAATTACATTGTGTAAATCATTTAAAGCAATATCCATCCAAAAATTCATCGTATCTAACACCACTAATTTTGGTTTTACAGCCATTTGATCTAAAACAGAAGCTTGTGTTAACGGATGTAAATTACCTAACATTACAATTTCAGCATCTTTGAAGTTTTCAGGAACAACTGGAGAGAAATGCTCTAAAACATTTAATTCTGTTACTAACGTATCTCTAGAGTTCATATCATTATGATATTTTCCACTCCAAAAAAATGTTTTTCCTTCTTTTATAATTTCAATTCCGTCGGTATTTATTCCCTTAGAATTCATCATCTCTAAATACGATTGTGGAAAATCTCCTCCAACAACAGAAACAACACCTGTTTCTACTCCAAATTGACTTGCTGCTAATCCAACAAAAGTTCCTGAACCTCCTAAAATTTTATCTGTTTTTCCAAACGGTGTTTCTATCGCATCAAATGCAACTGTACCAACTGCTAATAATTTACTCATCTCTTAATTTCAACTTTCTTTAATAGAAAGATATTTTCTTAATTGTTGATTTAATATTTTAACATTCATCCTTATTTATATTTAAACTAAATAGGAATAAATGTCATTTTTATCGTAATTTTGTCCAATTATCTAATCAGTTATTAGACTGTGCAAAAATAAGTTTAAAAAATGACTATTAAAGAAATACAAGAAGAAATTATTGATGAGTTTTCGATGTTTGATGATTGGATGGAACGTTATGAATACATTATCGATTTAGGAAAATCTCTGCCTCTAATTGATGCTGCTTACAAACTTGACGAGAATTTAATAAAAGGTTGTCAATCTAAAGTTTGGTTGCATTCTGAAATTAAAAACGAAAAACTTGTTTTTACTGCAGATAGTGATGCCATTTTAACCAAAGGAATTGTTGCGTTATTATTGCGTGTTTTTTCTAACCAAAAATCGGAAGCTATTTTACAAGCAGATACTAAATTTATAGACCAAATTGGTTTGAAAGAACATTTAAGTCCAACCAGAGCAAACGGTTTGGTTTCTATGATAAAACAAATAAAAATGTACGCAATTGCGTTACAAACAAAATAAAAATAATGAACGACGTAGAATTAGAAGAAATAGGAGACAAAATTGTACGAGTTATAAAAACAATTTACGATCCAGAAATTCCTGTAGATATTTACGAACTAGGATTAATTTACGATGTTTTTGTAAATGAAGATAACGACGCCAAAATATTAATGACGTTAACATCACCAAATTGCCCGGTTGCAGAATCTTTACCAAAAGAGGTTGAAGATAAAGTAGCTTCTTTAAAAGAAATTAACAATGCAGAAGTAGAAATTACTTTTGATCCAACTTGGACACAAGAAATGATGAGCGAAGAAGCAAAATTAGAATTAGGAATGCTTTAATTTAGTTTACAGGAAACAGTTTCAGTTGGCAGTTTAAGTGAGGAATAACAACTAATAGTTATTAAACCTTTAAGCCTCTGTAACTTTGAAACTTTGAAACTTTGAAACTTTGAAACTAAAAATGACAAAAGAAATAATCAATAGAGTTGCAAATAGCAAATTAATTACATTAGATCTTGAAGATTTTTATCCTGAAGGAAATCGTGTGCTTTTCGATATTAAGGATTGGTTGTTTGAAGAAATTATTTTAAAAGAAAAAGATTTTAGAGCTTTTGTAAATGAACATAACTGGACGCAATATCAAGATAACTACGTTGCCTTAACATGTTCTTCTGATGCAATTATTCCGTCTTGGGCGTATTTATTAATCGCGACAAAACTATCGCCTTTTGCAAAAAAAATAGTTGTTGGTAATTTAGAAACTTTAGAAACTGTAATTTTTGAAGAAATAATTAATCAATTAAATATAGATGCTTTTAAAAATAAGCCTGTAATTATAAAAGGTTGTTCTAACAAACCAATTCCTGCTTCTGCATACACGTTTTTAATTCAGAAAATTCAACCAATAGCAAAATCAATTTTATTTGGCGAAGCATGTTCTACCGTTCCGCTATACAAAGCTTCAAAATAATTTTTTTTCTTCCTAAAATTCCCATTACTTTTGCTGCTTAAATTCCTTTAAGAACTGATGAAAAAGCACATTTTCGTTTGTCTATTACTACTATCTATTCTAAGTTTTTCGCAAGAAAAAAAAGATAGTATTAATCTTGTACATCCAAAATGGAAGGTAACAGGATTGTTTACATTTTTATTTAATCAATCTACTTTTACCAATTGGAAATCTGGTGGAGATAATACTGTTGCTGGTAACATTGGTATTAATTATGATTTTAATTATAAAAAAGGAAAATGGAATTGGGATAATAGAATAATTACGGCATATGGTTTAAGTAATATTCAAGATGAAGGTCTTCGTAAAACAAGTGATCGATTTGAATATAATTCTTTATTAGGATTAAAATCTAACAAGTATTGGTTCTTCTCCTTTTTCTTTAACTTTAAAACTCAATATACAAAAGGGTTCGATTATAAAAAAACACCTAGAGTTGTAATTTCTGATTTCTTTTCGCCTGCATATTTATCATTTGGTCCAGGAATGTTATGGAAAAAGTCTGATGATATTACAATAAATATTGCGCCGGCTACTTCTAGATTTACTTTTGTAAATGATGAATTTTCAGGCAAATATGGAGTTGATCCTGGAGAAAATGTAAAGTTTGCATTAGGGTTTAGTTTATCTGCTTATTTTAATTTTGAAATATTAGAAAACATTACCATGCAAAATATTATTGCATTGTATTCTAATTACTTAAATAACGCTCAAAATGTAGATGTTGATTATCAAGCAAAATTTTCTACAGATATAAACAAATACATGACTGTTGATATTCTTTTTCATATGCTTATTGATGATAATGCATCAAGTAAAATTCAGCTTAGAGAGATCTTTGGTCTTGGATTAAAATATGTTTTTCATAAAAAATAAATTTTTGTGACTTTATACTAAAGTTGCTGTATTAATATAACAAACAAATTCAAAAAAAAAATGATTAAAAAAATTACCATTGCATTATTATTAATTGCGGCAATTCAAATAAAAGCTCAGGAAAAAACTAACAAACCAACTTCTAACTGGAAAAAAACAGGAAACATTTCTTTTTTAGTAAATCAATCTTCTTTTTCTAACTGGATTTCTGGTGGAGAAAATACCGTTTCTGGAAATTTAGGAGTTAATTATGATTTTAATTACTCAAAAGAAAACACAACTTGGGACAACAAAATAATTTTAGCTTATGGATTAAATAATGTAAAAGGAAACGGAACTAGAAAAACGGATGATCGCTTTGAATTAAACTCTTTATATGGTAAAAAAGCAACTGGTAATTGGTCCTATTCTTTCTTTTTAAATTTTAAAACACAATTTACAAATGGATATGATTACAAAACAACTCCAAAAATAAAAACCTCAGCATTTTTAGCACCAGGATATCTAAGTTTTGGCCCAGGTATGTTATGGAAAAAATCTAACAATTTTAAAATAAATTTAGCTCCAATAACATCTAAAATAACCATAGTTTCTGATGAGTTTTCTGGTCAATACGGAACAGATTTAGGTAAAAATACACGTTATGAGTTTGGTTTTAACGGTTCTTTGAATTACAAAACAACTATAATGGAAAACATTACGATGGAGAACATATTAAATGTGTATGCTAATTATTTAGACAAACCTCAAAATATAGATTTAGATTACCAATTAAACTTTATCATGCAAATAAATAAATACCTATCTACAAATTTAAACTTTCATACAATTGTTGATGACAATGCAACAAGTAAAGTACAGTTTAAAGAGGTGTTTGGTTTAGGGGTAAATTACATTTTATAAAGAAATATAAAAAGAGTTAGCTAACAAAATGCTGCTCTTTGTATTTAATAAATAAGTGTTTAATTTTACAGAAGAAGTTATTTTTCTGTATATTCATCATACAAAAAATTGTTATACGGAAAACGTGCAACATGAATTTTCTTTACCTCTTCATATACCATTTCTTTAAACTCTTCGATGTTTTCTTTATTGATGGCAGATAAAAATACAGCTGTTTTTTCAATATCATTCATCCAAGTTTTTTGCCAATCTTCTAAGGTATAATGCGCTTTGGTTTTCTCAGTAACTAAATCATCTTCATCAATGGTTTTGTTAGAATATGCATCAATTTTGTTAAAAACCATAATTGTAGGTTTATCGGCGCTATTTATTTCATCTAAAATAGTATTTACAGATGCAATATGCTCTTCGAAATTTGGATGAGAAATATCTACAACATGTAATAACAAATCGGCTTCTCTAACTTCATCTAACGTAGATTTAAATGACTCTACCAATTGAGTTGGTAATTTCCGAATAAAACCAACCGTATCCGTCATTAAAAAAGGAATGTTTTTAACCACTACTTTCCGTACCGTTGTATCTAACGTAGCAAAGAGTTTGTTTTCGGCAAAAACATCACTTTTACTAATCACATTCATTAATGTTGATTTACCAACATTGGTGTAACCAACCAATGCAACACGAACCATTTTTCCACGGTTTTTTCGTTGCACAGCCATTTGTTTATCAATGGTTGCTAATTTCTTTTTTAGAATGGTAATTTTATCACGAATAATACGCCTGTCTGTTTCAATTTCTGTTTCTCCAGGACCACGCATTCCAATTCCTCCTTTTTGTTTATCAAGGTGTGTCCAAAGTCTTGTTAATCTTGGTAATAAATATTGACATTGCGCTAATTCAACTTGAGTTTTTGCAGAACTTGTTTGTGCTCTTTGTGCAAATATATCGAGTATTAAATTTGTTCTGTCTAAGATTTTACAATCTAAAACTTTTTCAATATTTCGTATTTGAGCTGGCGATAATTCGTCATCAAAAATTGCAGTACCAATATTATGAGAATCTATAAATGCGGCAACTTCTTCTAGTTTTCCGGCTCCAATAAAGGTTTTTGGATGAGGTTTTTCTAGTTTCTGTGTAAATCTTTTTACGGCAATTCCTCCAGCAGTTAGCGTTAAAAACTCTAATTCGTCTAAATACTCTTCAGATTTAGTTTCGTCTTGAAATTGTGTAACAACACCAATTAAAACGGCTTTTTCTGAAGTTACTTCTCTTTCGTCTATCATAAGTAGCAAAGGTATAAAGAAATCATTTTTTTAAACTACTAATTTTTGTTTTTCATCCAACCTTTAATCTTTTCATCATTTAATTGATATTTTTTGTATTTACCATCTTTATATCTGTAATAAATAAAAATTGGCATTAGCAAAAAAAAGACGTAAAAAATCCCCAAACCCATTACAAGTTCTGCTTTAGGATGTTCAGTTTTTAATAAATAAGCGCCAGCACTCATCCAAAGAATAAAAATGATAAATAGTATTTTTAATAATAATTTCATGTTAACTTTTGCTTTTATAAGAACATGTAAATTTACAAAAAGTTTTATCTTTATTTTTTTAATTTCACATGGATGAAACAAATTCTATTTTTACTACTTTTAGGTATGTTTTTTAGTTGTACAAATTCTGATAAAAAAATAGTAATTGCGCATCGTGGCGCTTCTGGTTATTTACCAGAACACACTATGGAGGCAAAAGCGATGGCACATGCCATGAATGCTGATTTTATTGAGCAAGATGTAGTGCTTAGTAAAGACAATGTTGCTATTGTTATTCATGATATTTATTTAGATGATGTAACAGATGTTGCTACAAAATTTTCTAATAGAAATAGAAAAGATAACAGATATTATGTAATCGACTTTACCTTTAATGAATTGCAAACGCTTCAAGTATTTGAGAGGTTTAATCCAAGAACAGGCAAACAGGTGTTTTCAAATAGATATCCTAAAGGAAAAGGAAATTTTAAACTACATTCTTTGCAACAAGAAATTGAATTGATACAAGGATTAAATAAAAGCACAGGAAAAAACATCGGAATTTACCCTGAAATTAAAAATCCAAAATTTCATTTAAAAGAAAAGAAAGACATTACTAAAGTTGTTTTAAAAATCTTATCAGAGTATCATTATAAAACAAAAAAAGACAATTGTATTTTACAATGTTTTGATGCAAATGAATTAGAAAGAATACGAAAAGAATTAAAATCAGAATTATTTTTAGTTCAGTTGATAGAATTCCCAAAAGACAGTAAAAAATTAAGTTTTTTTGCGACCTATGCAGATGGTATTGGACCTTGGTACAAACAAATTTTAGATAAAAAGGTAAATAGAAAGTGGCAATTTACATCTTTGGTATCTGATGCTCATAAACTAGGTTTAAAAGTGCATCCTTATACATTTAGAGCAGATGATTTAGATGAGTTTTCTTCTTTTAAAGAAATGATGCAAACACTCTTAATAGATGCAAGTGTTGATGGTGTTTTTACAGATTTTCCTGATTTGGTGATAGCATTTTTAAATAAAAAATTACACCATTAATAAGAATTTCTAAGAAGTAACTTCTATTAATTTATTTCTGTAAACCGTTAATAATTTTGATTTCGAGATAAAACCATAATATTTACCTTCTTTTATTACAGGTAAATTCCAAGCGCCACTTTTTTGAAATTTTTTCATTATTTCGGTCATTTTATCAGATTCTATTTTAATAATTGCTGGTGGTTTTTGCATTAAATCTCTTACATAAACTGTTTCATAAATTGTTTGGTCAAACATTATTGACCTTATATCATCTAATAAAATAATTCCTAATAATGTATTATTCTCTCTATGAACAACAGGAAAAATATTTCGATTAGATTTTACAACAGCTTTATGTACAACTTGTCCTAAATTCATATTAGGATATATTTTTATAAAACTGTCTTCAATTACTTTATCCATATCCATTAAAGTTAATACTGCGTGATCTTTATCGTGCGTAATTAATTCTCCTTTTCTACCTAATTCCATTGCGTAAACAGAATGAGGCTGGACATATTTAGTAATTAAAAATGAAATTGAAGCCGTAATCATTAAAGGAATAAATAATTCATATCCGCCTGTAACTTCAGCTATTAAAAATATGGCAGTTAATGGTGCATGCAAAACACCTGCCATTAAACCAGCCATACCAACTAAGGTAAAATTACTTTCAGAAACCGAATTGTTAAAAATGCCAATATTGTTAATCGTTTTAGCAACCACAGTTCCTATAATACTTCCCATAAATAATGTTGGTGCAAAAATACCTCCAACACCACCAGCGCCAAAAGTTAAAGCACTTGCTATAATTTTAAAAAAAGCCAATCCAAATAATAAAAATATAACAACCCAAACATTGGTTAAATCTAAATGTAAAAAATTATTTTGTAATGCTTCTTCTGGATTTCCTGCAATAAGATTATTAATAACCTCAAAACCTTCACCAAACAAAGGCGGAATAAAATAAACTAGAATCCCTAAGCCAATTCCACCAACTAAAAGTCTTTTAATTGGTGAATCTATTTTATCAAAAAGCTTTTGAATTCTGTCATAAATTTCTGTAAAATAAATAGATCCAAAACCAGTAATCACTCCAAGAAAAATAAAAAATGGTACGTCTTTTATGGTAAAAACATCTTCTATTTTAAAAGGAAGTAACACATCAGAACCTAAGAAAAAATAAGAAGTAATAATTGCAGATAATGATGCTAATAATAAGGGTAATAAAGAAGCTATTGTTAAATCTAAACTAAAGACTTCTATTGCAAAAATAATTGCCGCAATGGGTGCTTTAAAAATTGCAGATAACGCTCCTGCTGCTGCACAGCCAATTAACAACGTTCTTTTTGTTTGGTTTAAGTGAAACAACCTCGCAATATTAGAACTAATTGCAGCACCTGTTGCTACTGAAGGTCCTTCTAATCCGACAGAACCACCAAAACCCACAGTAATTGGCGCTGTTAAAATTGAGCCAATCATTTGGTATCGTTTCATAATTCCTTTTCGCTTAGAAATTGCAAAAAGTGTTGATGGAATACCGTGACTTACTTTGTTTCTTATAACATATTTTATAATTAAATAAACGATTGCAAGTCCAATAATTGGAAAAACAAAATAAAAAGCGTTGTGATAATAACGAATTATATTTCCTTCTAAAAGATGCTGAAAAAAGTGCGTTAAGTTTTTTAATACTACAGCTCCTAAACCTGCCAAAAACCCAATTAAAACACTTAAAATATAAATAAATTGACGTTGTGAAATATGTTTCGCTCGCCAAATTAAAAATTTTGTAAATGTTCTTTTTAATGTATATGGTTTCATTTTTTAAGGAAAAACTATAGAATGTAAAAATATTCTTTATGAGGATTAATTAGTTTTATAAAGTTATAAGCTAATTTTTTTCTAAATGACGTTAACTTTTTTACTTGTCTATTTTCAAAACATCAGCTCCTAATAACTTTTTGTCTTTATTGGTATACCAAACTCTAGTTTTAGGCATTTTAACCCCATTAACTGTTTCTTCTCCGGTTAACAAAATATATTCTCCATCATTTTTAGTTTCATCATGAAAAAATTGATACACCTCCATTGCGTAGGTTTTCGGGTTGAAATAAAAATACCATGTATCTTTTCCAACTTCTTTTTTATAAGTAGCTTTTAAAACTAAATACGGTTTCCCTTTAAATTTTTTGTTTTCAACTTTTAAATGAATTACAGTTCCTGGGTCTTTTAATTTCATGGGTAAACCATACAAATACGTATAGTAGTTTTTCATAAAAACTCCACGCTTTTCACTCAATTTATACTTTTTTAAGATTTCTTTTGATGGGTTTCTAACGCCATTAAAAACAATCTGAACACTATCTTTTTCAATACTATATTCAGACGTGTTTTTACCACTTTTTGCTTTTACAGAAAAAAATTGATTTGGAATATCAATTTGTATTTCACTTTCTCTTTTTGGTGATTTTGGCGTTTCCATAGTTACAAATAAAGTTCCTTTAAATGTGTTCCAATTTCCGTTTGGATCATGATATTGAATAGCTTTCTCTAACAATTGACTTCCTGTAAGTTCTTGACTAAAAGATTGTATTGAAAATAACAATGCAAGAAGAATAAGTGGTTTTTTCATAAATTAAAAGTACTAAAAAAACCTTCTAAGTTTAGAACGGAATTTATAAATTTTCGTCATTGCGAATGTAATGAAGCAATCTCTTAATTTATAAAAAGATTACTTCGTCATTCTTCCTCGTAATGACATTTTATGCTTTAATATTTAATTTCAAACTCAATTCTTTTAATTGGTCATCATCTATAAATGCTGGTGCATCAATCATTACATCTCTACCTGAATTATTTTTCGGAAACGCAATAAAATCACGAATGGTTTCTTGTCCACCTAAAATGGCAACCAGTCTATCCAATCCAAATGCCAAACCTCCGTGCGGTGGCGCACCGTATTCAAAAGCATCCATTAAAAACCCAAATTGTGCTTTGGCATCTTCTTCAGAAAAACCAAGATGTTTTAACATCGTTGCTTGCATTTGTTTATCGTGAATTCTGATAGAACCTCCACCAATTTCATTCCCGTTCAATACTAAATCATACGCATTTGCTTTTACGGCTCCTGGATCTGAATCTAACAATTCTAGTTGACCAGGTTTTGGTGATGTAAACGGATGATGCATTGCATGATAATGTCCTGTTTCTTCATCCAATTCTAATAACGGGAAGTCGATTACCCAAAGCGGAGCAAATACTTTTGGATCTCTCAATCCTAAACGTGTTGCTAATTCCATACGCAAAGCAGACAATTGTGCTCTAACTTTGTTGGTTTCTCCTGATAAAACACAGATTAAATCTCCTGGTTTTGCTCCAGTAACATCAACCCATTTTGCCAAATCTTCTTGATCGTAAAATTTATCTACGGATGATTTGAATGTTCCATCTTCATTTACGCGACAATAAATCATTCCCAACGCACCAACTTGAGGCCTACGAACCCAATCAATTAACTTATCTATTTCTTTTCTTGTGTATGAATTTCCTCCAGGAACAGCGATTCCAACAACCAATTCTGCGTCGTTAAACACTTTGAACTCCTTGTGTTGTGTAACCTCGTTTAAGTCGCCAAACT
>CAXBBY010000005.1:0-154626 GCA_963974245.1 uncultured Flavobacteriaceae bacterium
TTCAGTAAGATGAACAACTTTTTTCTTTTAAATCATAATGCACAACGGGTTATATTATTCTTTTTTTTTATCTGAAGACATTAATAGTAAAACTACTGCAACTAAACCGATAGAAACTAGAGCAAAAACTCCAATTAATATGGTTCCGGTTGTCCAAGAAACTAACGGTATATTTTTTAACATAATTCTTGATTTTTATTATTCAAAATTCTAAAAAATTTATACTTTAAAATATAATTTGTGTCATCTTTTAAAGTTTTTGCTGTTTTTCTGAATTATAAAAAAGAGTTCTGACAAGTACTTTACTGAGGTTGTTTTAAATAATTTTTTATAAAATAAGTAAGTACTTAAAGGTTTAAAACGTTAATTTTATTTCTGTTTAATTTTATTTCTCCTTTTATTTCTAGCGCTTTTAACAGGCGAGAAACTACTACTCTAGAAGTATGTAAATCGTTTGCAATTTCTTTGTGTGTTGTCTGAATTATTTCACTTCTATTAATCATTGCCTTGTCTTTTAAATACTTTAATAAACGTTCGTCCATGTTTAAAAAAGCAATTGTATCAATGGCTTCCAATAATTCTTGCATTCTTTCTTGGTAGCTTTGCAATATAAAATTTCGCCACGTTTGGTAAGTATTCATCCAGTCGCTAATTTTTTTAATTGGAATCATCAATAATTCGGTTTCTACTTCTGCAACAGCTCTAATTTTACTTTTTGTTTGCTCAAGACAACAAGATATTGTCATTGCACAAGTATCTCCTTGTTCTATAAAATATAAGACCAATTCATCTCCGTTTTCATCTTCTCTTAAAATTTTTATTGCGCCACTAATTATTAAAGGCATAAATTCTATAAAACTTCCAATATCAATTAGTTCTGTTCCTTCAGCTACTTTTTTATATTGTCCGATTGTAAGAATTTCGGCTAACAATTTTTCTTCAAAAAGATGTCCGTAATTAAAATTAAAATCTGCTTGCATTTGTCTGTTTTTTGGTCTATAAAAATACAATTAAATCTGTATCTTTTTTAATTATCAAAAGAATGTTCTATTGTTAAAAATAGAAGTTTATCTGGTTTTGTAAATAGCGGGCATGGTGTTTTTATTACAAAATGTTCTCTAATAACAATAAATAAACAATTAAAAGTTATCTATATAGAAACCAAATCATTTAAGCATCAAAAACCTTTTAAATCTAAAACTCTAACCCATTAAATCTATTTATCTTTGTAAAAACATGAAATCATTTTATGAAATCTATCGAAGATTTAATTGCGGTACTTAACTTAGAACAAAAATCAGAAAACGAATATGTTGGTATTAGTAAAACTATTGGAAGCCCAAATGTTTTTGGAGGACAAGTACTTGCGCAAGCATTAAGTGCGGCAAATAATAGCGTTTCTAATCATCGCGTTTTACACTCTTTACACGCTTATTTTTTAGAAGCGGGAAATTTAGAATTGCCAATAACATATATTGTAAATAATATGAGAAATGGGGGTAGTTTTTCTACAAGAAGAGTTACCGCTAAGCAAAAAGATAAAACAATATTTATACTCTCTGCTTCTTTTCATAAAAAAGAAGATGGATACGAACATCAACAAGCATTAGAAAGCAGCATAAAACAACCAGAAGAATTGTTAAGTTGGAGTGATATGCTTGTTCAGTTTGGTGATTTTTTACCAAAACAAATGAAATCTTTTTTAGAAATTGAACGTCCAATAGAATTTAAACCAACTTTTATTGTAAACCCGTTAGACTTAAAAGATTTACCTCCTTTTTCTGATGTTTGGTTTAAAGTAAAAGGTGAAACATCTAACCTAAGTCTTGAGCTAAAACAACAAATTCTTACTTATATTTCTGATTATAATATCTTAAGTTCAACACTATACCCAAATGCTAGTAAAGCTAATTTTGGAAATACACAAATGGCAAGTTTAGATCATTCTATGTGGTTTTTTAGAGAATTTGATTTAGATGATTGGATGTTGTATAAAACCGAGTCTCCAAATGCATTTGGCGCAAGAGGTTTTGCAAGAGGAAATATTTATACTAGAAAAGGAAATTTAATTGCTTCTGTTGCACAAGAAGGTCTAATTAGACCCATAAAAAAATAGCACTTATGAATCCTTATATATATGTTATTTCTGTAAACGGATTGTTATTTTTCTTTAGCATCGTATTCTATTTTTTTCCTCCTAAAAAAATAAACGCTATTTATGGATATAGAACCAACAAATCAATAAAAAACGAAGAAATATGGCATTATGCCAATACTTTTTTTAACAAAACATTGCTTAAATATGCCGCAATTTCGTTTGCTTTTACACTTCTTTATGTCTTTGTAGCTGCTGCTGAAATTACTTGGCAACCTATGGTTATTTTACTATTAACGTTGGCTGTTTCTGTAATTAAAACAGAACAAGTGTTGGCGCAAAATTTTAATAGTGATGGAAAAAAATTAAAGGTTAAAAAGTAGCGTAAACGGCAACTGAAAAACTTCTTCCTGGCGCAGATACACCAGACGCAAATTCCTTATAAAACTCATCTAAAAGATTGGATATTTTTCCTTGAACCCAAAAATTTTGATTTATATCGTATTTTCCCTGTAAACCTATTGTTTTCCAACTTGGGGTTCCGTAGTATTTATCAATCTCTTTTGTTGCGTTAGGATTAATAATTGGCGTTTGTTCATGATTGTCAATTCCTTCAGAAATATTATAGTTTTTGATGTCTTTTTTGGTATTAAATCTATAATCTACAGACATTTCTATCTTGTTTTTTCTGTAACTAACTTCAAATCTTCCAAACAATGGCGGAATGGAAGACATTGGTTCTTTTGTGTCAAAAGTTTTCCCTTTAGTGTAGGTAATAAATCCAGAGGTTTTCCAATTATGATTAATTTTTCCAGAATAATTGGCTGTATATCCTGTAATAAAAGCTCTTCCTTTGTTAATGTTTTTGACAACATTTCCTATTTCTCCATCATATAAAATAGTATTTCCGTCTGCCTCTCTTGTTATATAATTATCTAAAAGCGTATAATAAGTATTAAACCCAAAACTAAATTTTCTTTGATTAAAAAACTTTATAATTCCAATTTCTGCATTGTATGCAAACTCTGGTTTTAACGTTACATTTGGTAGAGTTACATTTCCATTTTTTTCTCTTATTTTACCTACATCATCTATGTTTGGTGAACGAAATCCAGAAGAAAGCACACTGTTAATTTGCCAATTATTTGTTGGCTTATATACATATCCAATTGTTGCGGTTAAAGCAGTATTTTTTAGCTCAATTTCTGTTTTTGGCAATACAATAAACGTTTGATCTATCCATTTTGCGTTTAACTTTGTGTTTGTTAATCTAATACCTGTGTTTAGGGTAGATTTTGAACTAAGGTCTTGCCTATAATCTGTATAAATTGCAGAACTTGTATAACTGCTTCCTCCGTCAGGAAAACGAGATTGAACTTTAAAGTTTTCTGTAAAACCAACTACTTTATTGTTTGATACGGCAATTTTTTTTCCTTTAGAAATTGATGTTACATCATTATATGTTATTTCAAAACCATAAGATAAATTTCTGTTTTTATCTTTTGTTATTGGTACAGAAAAATCTCCATTTAATGTATATACATCTACTTCTTCGTTTCTATACAGTTTTTGTAAATCGTTAAATTTTCTTTGATTTCTAGATTCTTTTATGTTTTGATAAGACAATGTAACGGTTCCTTTATTTAGCCAATTTTTTTGTGGATTAATTGCTAATTGAGATGATGCTAAAAAGCGTTCTTGTGGTCCATAATACCATTCAGCAAATTTTAATGATCCTGATTTTAGCTCTGTTAGTCTGTCAAATCTTGGAATATTTGAAGAGGTTGAATATTGCAAATTAACCGTTACATTTGTTTTTTCAGATAACGGAATGTAAAATTTTTGTAAAAAATCTTTTTGCTCATATCCTGTATTTCTTTGAATTGTTGGATCTGAGTTTTTAGTTGGGTTTGCATAATAATTAACATCATTGTTTTCAGAAAAATAAGGAACTAATCCCCAATCTTTAAATCTATTGGTTCTGTTTTTTCCCATTTTTAAATCTCCAAAAGAACTTTGCGTATAACTGGTAAATGACGCCCATTTTTTAAAACTTAATTCTGCTGAAATACTGGTCGTTATTTCCTGATTTACAGTTCCGTATCTAGAAAATAAATTACTTTTTATTTGCGGTGTTTCTGCTGTTTTTGGTGTTTTTGTGTAATAGTGAATTACACCTCCTAAAGCATCTGAACCATAAACAACAGAAGACGGCCCAAACACAATTTCTGTTCTTTCTAATAATGAAGGCGAAATAGTTATTGAGTTTTGTAAATGTCCTTTTCTGTAAATTGCATTGTTCATTCTAACCCCATCTACAACCAACAAAACCCTGTTAGATTCCATTCCTCTTAAAACGGGGCTTCCACCACCAAATTGAGATTTTTGAACTTTAATTCCTGGAACTGACGCTAATAAATCTGCTGTTGTTTGTGGTGATTCTTTTAAAATATCTTCTTTAGTAATGGCAATTGTTTGCTCAGCAATTCTATTAGATTTTTCTTTGCTTTTAAAAACCGACAAAACAATCTCGTTTAAATGCGCTGTTGTTTTGGTTAATTTAACAATATTTTTTTTGCTCTTTAATTTTGCTAACGTAGTTTTAAATGTTGTGTAAGAAATATGTGAGATTAGAAGTGTGTCTGTTTTATTAAAAATAGAAACATCGGCGAAACCATCTGTATTTGTAATTGTAGAAATTGAGAGCTTTTTGTTATAAATAGCAACTTCGCTTATTGGAAAACCTGTTTCATCATCTATGACTTTAATTTTTTGCCCAAAACTTGTAATGTTATATAATACAATTAATACGGTAACAATTCTCTTCATCAATTAAATATGGTTTCTAATACTTTTAAAGACTTTGGTCGTCTAAATCCGTCCAAATGTAATTCAAAATAACGGATTATTATTTGTAATACTTCCTGTCTTTCTTGTTGGTTAAATTTGATTGATTCTATACTATCAAAATTTGTGCCTAAGAGCTTTTTAAATTGAATTAAATTTTTACCAAAAACAACTTCTTTTTCTATTGTAGTTTCTGTAAAATCTCCATTCATTAAATTAAAATATGTAAAATCACTATTGGTTATGTTTGGGTAAAACCCTAAAAATTTAGTTAGATTTAATAAAAAAAGCAAATGAAAATTTGATGTTTTATCATTGGTGTCTAACCAAATAAAAGATGTTTCTAAAAAAGAAAAAAGCGATTTATTAGATTCTTCTTCTTGAATTGTACTGCTTAATATTTCTGATAAAAACAACACAATTGTTTGCTTAAAAATATTGGTATAGATATGCTTATACGGATGTATAATATGAACTTCCCTAATGCTATTTAAGTTTCCTTTGCTGTTGTGATTTGCTTCAATGTTTAGTTGTGTTAACGGCTGAAAATATGCAGCTTTTACTTTTCTCTTTTTTGCGCTTAAAACACCTTTTAATAAATATGATCTTAATCCGTCTTCTAAGGTAAAACAGCGAACAATTAAACTGGTGTCTCCGTATTTTAACGAACTTAATACAATTGCTTTTGTTTTAATTAAAGCCATTAATTTATGATTGCAATTTTAGTAGAAGTTGTTTCTGAAGCATCATCATTTGTTAGCAACACAATATAAATACCAGAAGCCACTTTTTTACCTGCCAAATTTGTTTTGTTCCAAACAACTTTTCCTCCTTGAATTTCTTGTCCTTCAACCACATTCGTTTCATACACCAAATTACCTGCAACATCTAAAATTTTAACATTTGTTCCTTTTGGTAAATGATTTCCGTTTTTTCCATCAATAGTAATTATTTGATGCTTTTTTAACGCAGGATTTGGATATGCATAAACTTCCTCTAACGTTTCTCCAAAACTTGCAACATTGCTATTATAAGCAACAACCCCTTTATCGGTAGCAAAATATACTTTTCCATTTGTAACATCTACACTAATATTTAATATTTTATTTGATGGCAAAGGAGAGTTGTCTTTATTAAAACTAGCTAATGTTTTTTGCCCGCTAGGATTTGTATATAAAACACCGCCGTTGTCGGTTCCAAACCATTTATTATCCGCACCGTCAACTGCAATTGAATTAACTGTTTGATTTCCTAATAGTTTTTTTGGAATTCCGTCATCTAAAATAATGATTGGTTCTGAATCGTAAACAGAAGCTTCAAAAATACCATTCGCATTATAAAACACCGCTAATCCAGATTGTGTTCCTAGCCAAATTTTATTATTTTTATCTATTGCGATCGTTCTAACATTTGCGTGTGGCAAACTTCCTTTTGTTGGCTCTGTTGTTAAGGCTCTTTTTCTATCTCCAGTTTCGTTAAAAATATAAGCGCCATTTCTTCTTGTTCCAATCCATAAACTATTTAACTTATCTACTTTAATTGTGTTTACTTCCTCTACCTCATTTGTTTGTAACGTTCTTAAATCAAATACTTGCCAAGTTCCGCTTGATGAAAACTTTTTTAATTTGTTTGTTGCTTTTGCGTCTGTAACCCAAAGGTTTCCTTGATTATCGAAAATTGTTCCGCTAATTCTTGTGGTAATTCTGTTTACATCATTCGGAAAAAGATCTTCAAGTGGGCTGTTTTTTGAATTGTAAAAATTAATTATTTTGTCGTCTACAACCTCAAACAATCCTCCACCAGATAAAATATTTCCTGAATTTGTATCAGAATAAGAGCTTAAAAAAGCGCGATTATTATGATTTGGATCTATAGTTACATTTACCAAATCGTAAACAGGGAAAGCATTTGTAAATACGGTATTTTTCCATTCTGATCCGTTATAATGACTAAATCCTTTTAAGTTTCCTATCGGAACATACGCAGAATTGTAACCACCATATACAAACCAAATATTTTTGTTTAATGCATCCATGGAAAAAACACTATTAGAAAGTGGTCCTTTTGGGTGAATTTCTGTAAAAGTTTGATTTCCAGAAATCGGAATTTGTAAAATTCCATATTCGTTGGTTGCTAGCAATAAATTATTACCCAGTGATGAAGCGTTATTAAGAGTAAAGTTATAAGTAACAGTTGGTGTACTTTTATAAACTTCATTCATATTTATATTTAAAACTGTTGCTTCTTGTTGCGAAGTAACAATTAAATTTTGTCCGTTACTCTTCAATTTTTTAATAGTATT
This sequence comes from uncultured Flavobacteriaceae bacterium, assembly GCA_963974245.1. Classification (GTDB taxonomy): domain Bacteria; phylum Bacteroidota; class Bacteroidia; order Flavobacteriales; family Flavobacteriaceae; genus Polaribacter. The sequence goes on from CAXBBY010000005.1 coordinate 7,245, forward strand.
CGGAAATGTTTTTACTACGGTTGAGTTTGATCCATTTATTTGAACTAAATCAGCACCAATTGATGCATAAATTAAGTTATTAAACCGAACAATATTTGTATAATTCCCAGTAAATGAAAGTTGCCAATTATTAAAATCTATCAAATTAGGATTCGATAAATTGGCAACGTAAATTCCGTTTTCTGTTGCAGCATAAATTTGATTATTTGTGATTAATGTTTGACTAATTTTTACAGAAGTAGAATTTGCGCCTATAAAATATGTGTCTCCAAATTCTAATTTATCAATATCATAAACTACAACAGCAAAAGGTGTAGAAAAATATAATTTGTTATTGAGTTCAGAAATATGATTAATTTGTTTTTCTCCTGATTGATTAAAGTTAACAATGTCTTTAGAAATTTTAATAGTACCGTCTTCATTTAAAACTTCAATCAAACCTGTTTCATATCCTATAACTAATCTGTTATTTAATCTGTTAAAATGAATTACCGAAACTGTTTCGCCAGAAAGACCATTTATAGAAGATAGTTTTCGAGTTTCTTTAGAGATTGTGTTATAAATAAAAACAGCATTATCTGTTATTGCATATATGTTTTGATCTATAATAATAAAATCTTTCACATTGTTATAAGAAAAGAAATCCTCCCAACGATTGCTAAAGTCTGTTTGAGAAAAAGAAAAAAAAGGAATTAATAGTAAAAAAAACAAAATAGTTTTCTTCATAAAGAAGTGTTTTTATATTTCAAAGATATCCAATAATTGTAACAATAACGATAAAAAGTAATACATTAGTACAAATAAAAGCACCTTATATATGAATCTAGAAATAGAGAGAAAATTTTTAGTAAAAAACAATTCTTTTAAACAATTAGCCTTTAAAAAAAAGTATATCAAACAAGGTTTTTTAAATTCAGACAAAGAAAGAACTGTGCGTATTAGAATTATAGAAGATTCCGCATTTATAACCGTTAAAGGAAAATCAAATAGAGCAGGTACAATTCGTTTAGAATGGGAAAAAGAAATTTCGGTTTTAGAGGCAGAAAAATTAATGCTTTTAACAGAGAAAACAATGATAGAAAAACAACGCTATTATATTAAATCGGAAAATTATGTTTTTGAGGTTGATGAATTTTTTGGTGCTAATTCTGGATTGATAATTGCCGAAATAGAATTAACAACAGAAAATGAAACTTTTTTAAAACCTGATTGGCTCGGAAAAGAAGTTACCGGACAAATAAAGTATTATAATTCTTCTTTAAGTAAATCTCCTTTTTGTTTTTGGGCATAAAAAAACCTCGAACAAAAAGCTCGAGGAAATTTAATAAACCTACCCCCTAAATAAGATTTATTTACCTTAAACGCAACAACAATAAAAATATTGTTTTGTCATTTAAGACCACAAATATAAATTGTTTTTTACTGAATAACAAATATTTACGATTATTTTAAAAATATTGTGCTTTTTTTAAATTCCTTGTGCTTTTTTTTAGTTTTTTCTGTTTTTTTATTAAAAAAAATCCTAAAAAATGAATTAAATATAAAAATAAATGGATGTAAAATGAGATAAACTCCCGGCTAAAACAAAAAAATGGAAGATTGCATGATTATATGGAATCCTTTTTATAGAATATAAGATTGCTCCAATGGTGTAAAAAAGACCACCAGCAAACAACCAAAATAATCCTTGTTCTGATAAATTATTTATCAAAGGAGAAATCACAAAAACTATTTGCCAACCCATTAGCAAATACATAATAGTTGATAATTTATCAAACCTTCCTGTGAAAAATAGTTTTAATATAATTCCTGTTAATGCAAATAACCAAGTAAAAGAAAAGATAAGCCAACCTGTTTTTCCTTCTAACGTAATCATTGTAAAAGGCGTATAAGTTCCTGCTATTAATACATAAATTGCTGCGTGATCAAAGATGTTTAATCGTCTTCTTAATTTTGATCTTGTAGCTGAATGATAAAATGTAGATGCTGCATATAAAATAATTAAACTTAGTCCAAAAATTAGTAAACTTATTGGTTTCCAAAAACCATCAAAGTACATTGATTTTAAAGCTAAAAAAGGAAATGCAAATACGCTTAAAACCAATCCAAACGCATGCGTAGCAATATTAATTTTTTCTTCTTTTTTACTGTATTTATGATTTAACTTAGTCATTAATTAATCTATTTGTGTCTTTCATATATTCCGCATCATTAGATAATTCATTAAACAAAATAGTAAACGTTTGTTGTTTAATCTCTTTTAGACTTTTTTTATCTAACCCTTTTGTATATATCGGTTTGTGCTGTTTAATTCTTATGGTTCCTGGTCTTCCTTTAAAATATGTCCAAGAAAAGTAACGCTTACAATCGTAATATGTTGCGGGCACAATCGGAATTTGATGTTCAATTGCTAAACTAAATGCGCCGTTTTTAAACGGACTTAAAATAACATCTTCAGTTGGCACCAAACCTTCAGGGAAAATTGCAACACTTGTTCCGTTTTTTAACCTTCTTTTTGCACAAAAATAAACTTCTTTTCTACTATTTTGGCAACTTCTATCAACTAGAATACAAATACGTTTATAAAAAAAACCAAAAATAGGAATTTTTTTAAGCTCAGCTTTTCCTACAAAAACAATCGGTTTTTTAACCATGCTTACCAAAATAAACGGATCTAACATTGAGGTGTGGTTTGGGCAAAACATATAACTCTGAGTTGCGTCTAATGGTTCTTCTATTTGCTTTTTTAAACGAAAACCCATTACAAAAATTAAGGTTTTAGAAAACGCTCTAATAATTTTATATAAAAAAGGATACTGATTTTCATTAAACGTTAAAACAAATAAAAATGGCATCATTATAACTAAAGACAAGCCAAAAAAAACGTAAAACCAAACACGCCAAAGAGCACGTAAACTATTTTTAAAGAATTCCATAATCGCCAAATGTAGTAATTAATATTCTTATTGGGTTTTCCTTATTAAAACTGTATTTTTGCTTTAGATTTGAAAAACGATTTAAAAACAAATTAATGTCAAGAGTTTTAACTGGCGTACAAAGTACAGGAACACCACATTTAGGAAATTTATTAGGCGCTATTTTACCTGCTATACAAATGGCTAAAGATGCCAATGAAGAAACTTTTTTGTTTATAGCAGATATGCATTCTTTAACGCAAATAAAAGATGCTAAAACTTTAAAAAACAACACATACAGTGTTGCTGCAACTTGGTTGGCTTGTGGTTTAGATGTAAATTCTACTGTTTTTTACAGACAAAGTGATGTGCCAGAAGTAACAGAATTATCTTGGTATTTGAGTTGTTTTTTTCCATTTCAACGTTTAACATTAGCACATAGTTTTAAAGACAAAGCTGATCGTTTGGCAGATGTAAATTCTGGTTTGTTTTCTTACCCAATGTTAATGGCTGCAGATATTTTATTGTACGATGCAGAAATTGTTCCGGTAGGCAAAGATCAGTTACAGCATATAGAAATGACAAGAGATGTTGCTAGCAGATTTAACAATGTTGTAGGTGAAACGTTAGTATTACCAAATGCAAAAGTAAATGAAAACACCATGTTGGTTCCTGGAACAGATGGACAAAAAATGAGTAAATCGCGAAATAATTTTATCAATATTTTTTTAACGGATAAAAAATTACGCAAACAAATCATGTCTATTCAAACGGATAGTACACCTCTTGAAGAACCTAAAAATCCTGAAACTGATGCGGTTTTTGCTTTATATAAATTACTGGCTTCTGAAGAAGAAATTGCGAATATGCAAGCAAATTATTTAGGAGGAAATTATGGTTACGGTCATGCAAAACAAGCTTTGTATGAATTGATTTTAGAAAAATTCTCTATAGAAAGAGAAAGGTACAATCATTATATGAATAACTTAAACGAACTAGATGAAGCGCTCGCGATTGGTGCAGAAAAAGCTCGAAAAATTGCTTCTAAAGTTTTAAAAAGAGTTCGTACTAAAATAGGTTACTAAAAAATTACTATCGCTTTTGTTATTAAGGCGCCGGGTTTGGCATTATTTTATGAATCTCGTTTATTTCATTAATTATTTCTTCTGACAAATCAATATTAATGCTATTAATATTTTCTTTTAACTGACTCATTTTTGAAGCTCCAATAATATTACTGGTAACAAAAGGCAATTGATTTACAAAGGCCAACGACATTTCTACCAAAGACAATCCGTTTTTATTAGCAATTTTTTGATATTCTAACACCGCTTTTTCTGATTGCGGAGAAGAATATCTATTGTAATTGGGAAACAATGTTACACGAGCGTCTGATGGTTTTTTTCCTCCAATATATTTGCCCGAAAGCACTCCAAAAGCAAGTGGAGAATACACTAACAACCCAATATTCTCTCTAAGAGAAACTTCAGACATTCCGTATTCATAAGCTCTATGTAATAAAGAGTATGAATTCTGAATTGTTGACATTTTTGGTAAATTATGATCTTTTGCTGTTTGCAAATACTGCATTGTTCCCCAAGGAGTTTCGTTTGATAATCCGATTTTAAGAATTTTTCCTTCTTTGATAAGATCTTGTAATGTTTCTAAAATTTCTAAATGATTTTCGTATCGCTCAGTATGATTTTTATAAGGATAATCTCTAACGCCAAAACAGTTTGCGGCTCTTTCTGGCCAATGCAATTGATACAAATCAATATAATCTGTTTGCAATCTTTTTAAACTATTTTCTACCGCTTCTTTGATTCCTCTTTTACTAAAACCATCTTTTCTAATATGAGAAGTATAAGCTCCCCAACCAGCAATTTTTGATGCCAACACAACTTTGTCTCTATTGCCTGTTTTTTGAAACCAAGAACCAATAATTTTTTCAGTGGATCCGTACGTTTCTGCTCTTGCCGGAATTGGATATAATTCTGCCACATCAAAGAAATTAATTCCTTTTTCTAAAGCATAATCCATTTGTTCGTGACCTTCTTGTTCTGTGTTTTGTTGACCCCAAGTCATAGTTCCTAAACAAATTTTAGAAACTTTTATCTCTGAATTTGGTAGTGTTGTATATTTCATTTCTTCTTTTAAGGTTGTTGATTAGTTAAGAATTGCTTCAATTCCTGGTAATGTTTTTCCTTCTAACATTTCTAACATTGCGCCTCCGCCAGTTGAAACATAACTTACTTTATCTTCAAAACCAAATTGTTTAACTGCGGCAACAGAATCGCCACCACCAACTAAAGAAAACGCTCCGTTTTTAGTTGCTTCTGCAATCGCATTTCCTAATTCAATAGTTCCTTTAGCAAATTTTTCCATTTCAAAAACACCTAACGGGCCATTCCATAATATGGTTTTTGATTTTCCAATAACTTCAGCAAATTTTTCTGAGGTTTTTGGTCCAGCATCTAATCCCATCCAACCATCTGGTATTTTAAAAGTATCAACTACTTGTGTATTTGCATCGTTAGAAAACTGATCCGCAATTATTGCATCAACAGGTAAGTGAATTTCTACATTTTTTGCTTTCGCTTTTTCTAAAATAGCTAAAGCCAATGCTTGTTTATCATCTTCTACTAAAGAGTTTCCTATTTTACCGCCAAGTGCTTTTACAAAAGTAAAAGTCATTCCGCCACCAATAATTATATGGTCAACTTTATCTAAAATATTTTCTATAACGCCAATTTTTGAAGACACTTTTGCCCCGCCTAAAATTGCTATAACTGGTTTTTTACTGTCTTTTAAAACTTTATTGATGCTTTCTATTTCTCTTGCTAACAAGTTTCCAAAACATTTCTTTTTTGGAAAAAATTGAGCAATTACAGCTGTTGATGCATGTGCTCTGTGCGCTGTACCAAAAGCATCGTTTACATAAATATCTCCTAATTTAGAAAGTTGTTCTGCAAACTTTTTATCACCCGATTCTTCTTCTTTATAAAAACGTAAATTTTCTAATAATAAAACTTCTCCTGGTTTTAATTTTAAAACTTCTTTTTCAACTTTATCTCCAACACAATCATCAACAAACTTAACGTGTACGCCTAATATTTTTGAAACATTTTTTACAATATGACGCAAAGAAAATTGATCTTCTTTTCCTTTTGGTCTTCCTAAATGCGACATTAATATTGCTGATCCGCCGTCTTCTAAGATTTTAATAATTGTTGATTTTGCGGCATGAATTCTAGTTGCATCAGTAACCTTAAACTCTTCATTTAATGGCACATTAAAATCAACTCTTATCAGCGCTTTTTTGTTTTCGAAATTAAAATCGTTAAGTGTTGGCATTGCTATTTTATTTTTTACAAATGTACTTATTTAAGGATGTTACAAAAAATAACTCATCAAAAAATAGCAATACTGTTTTCGAGACTTTAAAGTTATATATTTGTGGTATGTTTTTCAAAGATGTAATTGGTCAAGATCATATTAAAAATCACTTAAAATCTACTACAGAAAATGGTAGAATTCCGCATGCACAATTGTTTGTTGGAAAAGAGGGTTTTGGTACGTTGCCAATGGCAATTGCCTATGCACAATATTTACTTTGTAAAACAAGTACAGATAAAGAATCTTGCAGAATTAAATGTGAAAAATTAACGCATCCTGATTTGCATTTTGCATTTCCAGTAACCTCAAATGATAAAGTAAAAAAACATCCCGTTAGTAATTTATTTTTAGAAGATTGGAGAACGTTTGTAAAAGAACAATCGTATGGAAGTTTATATAATTGGTTACAGTTTATTGGTGTAGAAAATAAACAAGGGTTAATTGGTGTTGACGAAGCAGAAAGTATTGTAAAATCGCTGCAATTAAAACCGTACGAAGGTGGTTTTAAAGTAATGATTATTTGGATGGCTGAAAAAATGAACATTTCTGCAGCAAATAAGTTATTAAAACTGATTGAAGAGCCGCCAGAAAAAACACTTTTTATATTATGTACCGAAGATGAAGAGCAAATTATAAACACCATAAAATCTCGTTGCCAAACAATTCATTTTCCTGCATTATCAGAAGAAGAAATTGCACAATCTTTAACGACCAAAGAAAAAGTTTCTAAAAGTACTGCGCACAAAATTGCCCATCAAGTAGAAGGAAATTACAATAAAGCACTGCATTTATTAGTACATGATTCTGGTGATTCTGTTTTTGAAAAATGGTTTATTACTTGGGTAAGAACGGCTTTTAAAGCAAAAGGAAACGCAGCTGTTGTGCAACAGTTAGTTTCTTGGAGTGATGAAATTGCAAAAAGCGGAAGAGAAACTCAAAAACGCTTTTTACACTATTGTTTACAGTTTTTTAGACAGGCTATGTTGTTAAATTACAAATCAGATTCTATTGTTTTTTTAGAAACCGAAACCGCTGGGTTTGATTTGAAAAAATTTGCTCCTTTTATACACAGCGGAAATGTTTTAGAAATTAGTAACGAGATTAGTTCGGCAATATATCATATAGAAAGAAACGGAAATCCAAAAATTATCTTATTAGATTTATCCATAAAACTAACTCGTTTATTACACACAAAAGAAGCTGTAATTAATTCTTAAAAAGTAAGTCTAAATACTAAATTTGGAGTAAAACCTAACGATAATCTATCGATTTTTACCAATTTCTGCTCCTCAACATTTCCTTGAGAATTTACAAATTTAAGTTCGTAGGTTCTGTCTAAAATATTCTTTTTGTTAAAAATGTTTGTAAGCGATACTCCTATTTTTCCTTCAATTTCTTTCTTTTTAGAAAAATTGAACTTATATGTTGATGAAAAATCAAATTTTTGATAATTTGGGAATCTTTTTTCGCTAACATTTCCGTAAGAAATTCTTAAATTATTGTTTTGATCTTTATAGGTTCCTGTTGCTTCTGTATATGGAATTCCAGAACGTAATTTCCATCCTAAAGAAAACTCAATTTGATTTATTTTATATGTATGAGACCATATAAAAGAATGTGGAATACTATTAATTCCGTTAAAGATATTTCCGTTATTTAATTCTTTAAATTGTTGTTTTGTTTTTGTGTATGAATAGCTAATCCAAGAACGATAATTACCAAATCTCTTTTTTAGCAAAACATCTAATCCTATAATATCACTTTCTCCAGAAATATAAAAAGGAATTCTATTTGCTTGTGTGTTATTTGCAATAGCATCGGTCATTAAAGTTATTCCTTTTACTTTTTTCTTGTAAAAATCTACATCTAAATTCCAACCTTTTTTTTGATACAAAATCCCAACTGCAATTTGTTTACTATTTAATATCGGGATTGATTTGTTTGCCGCTGCCCAAATATTATTTTCTAAACCAATTCCGCTATTTCTATATTCAATTATTTGGCTTACCGCTTGATTTTTTATTTCGCCAGAGGTTTTTAGCGTAAAAGAGTCAGATATTTTTGTTGATGCATAAAGTCTTGGCTCAAAAAACCATTCATTAGCAGATGAAAAATTATTTGCTCTTACTCCAAAGTTTATAAAAGATGTACCGTTGTTGTACTTCACTTCAGAAAACATTGCATTGGTTGTATTTGAACTGTTTTCAACACTTAACAATAAATTATTTTGTGTAGTAAAATTGGTTTTATATACATACAAAATATCCGTTTTAGAAAACTGATACCCTCCGTTAAGTTGAAAGTTATCATTTAACTTGTAAGAAAAATCATAATTAAGCCCTTTATCATTTACTTGATTTATGATTTCAAATTGTCTATTTCTATTATCGTTTGTGTTATTTCTTGTTTCCTCTCTATTTCCAAAATAATCAAACTTGTATTCTGACATATGAAAATCGATGTTTTGTGAAAAATTAACCGATGTTTTGTAACTCCAAAGAACTCTAGTTCCTGTATTCTGATAGGTAATATTATCCGCTATTTTTTCTCTAAATCTTTGATTTTCTGACGAGAAATTCAATTGGTTTTTATTAAATAAATTGCTAATTGACAACTTGCTTTTCTTAGAAACCTCAGCAACAAATTTTAAATTATAATCTTGAAAATAAAAATCATTATTTACATTAGAAAGCTTGTTTGGATCATTTAAAGATCCATCCAAAATTCGTGTGTTTTGAAACACGCTTTCAGAAAAATTTTTGTACGTAATTGTTTCTACTAGGTCTGTGATAGATCTTCTTATTGAAAAAACCAATCCCGCTTTTTCATTAAATAAAGGCGTTTTTATAAAAGCATCTGCGTGTGTTAAATTTATTCCTAAACCTGCTTTAAAAGTAGGAATATCATCACCAGAACTAATGTCTAAAACTCCACCAATTCTATCGCCAAATTTTGCATTCGTTCCGTTTCTGTACAAACTTATTTTCTTAGTTACGTATGGATTAAATGAAGAAATCAATCCAAAGAAATGGCCGCTTTGATACATTTTAATTCCATCAAACAAAACTAAGTTTTGATCGGGAGAACTTCCTCTTATCTGTAAACCCGAAGCTGTTTCTGAAGAGCTTTGAATTCCTGGTAATAATTGCAAACTTAACAAAACGTCTGGTTCAATTAAGCCTGGTAAAATTCCTAGTTTTTTTGGAGATACCTCTATTGCGCCATCCTTCCTTTTCAAAATTCCTTGTGTAATATAATCGCTTATTAATACTTCTTCTAAATGTATATTTTCTTCTACCAATTCAATTGTTAAACTCGGTTGGTTTAAAAATTTATATCCTGGAATTATAACTGAATAAAAGCCAACACTTTGAATAACAATTTGTTGATTTGAAGAAACATTGTGAAGTATAAATTTTCCATTTTCGTCAGCTGTTGTTCCACGCGTGGTTCCTTTAATTATTACGGATGAAAAAGCAGCAACTTCTTTGTTTTTTTGATTAATTAAAACTCCTGATATTGTATGGTTTTTTGTAATTTCTTTTTCTGATATAACAATATATCTAGCATCAATTTGATTGAAATTTAGATACGTTTGGTTGCTTAAATTCTCAAGTTTTTCTTTTAGTGTTTTTTCTTGTTTAAAAGTAAAACAAAGAATATTTTTTATCAGATTAGAATTGTATGAAAACTTAACATCGTGTTGCTCTTCAATTAATGTTAGTATATCTATTAATGGTAATTTTTGAGGTTGATTTTGTGAAAAAACAGCGCCAATAATAAAAAGAAAATAATAAGAAAAAAAGATTTTTTTAAGCATCTTTATTTTTTGGAAAGTACTACTACTTTATCATTAATTTTATATTGAATAGATAAAGGTCTGCTAATTGTTTGTAGTGCTAAATTTAGGTTTTTATTTGTAAATGCTCCTGTAAATACTGTGTTTAAATCAATATCTGTTGTAGTAATTTTTATTTGATATTGTTTTTCTAACTCTTCTAAAACAAATTTTAATGGTGTATTATTAAAGCTACTTTCTCCATCTAACCAATTTGGTTTGGTGTTTGTAAAAGATCCTTTTTCTGAACTATTTTTTTCTATTTTTCTAAAGGATAAACCTTTTGTTAAAATAGCTATTTCTTCTTTATTTTGAACTTTAACACTACCTTCATAACACAATACTTCAAAATAAGATGGATTTGTTTTTACATTAAATTGTGTTCCTAAAACGCTTACATTTCCATTTGTAGAATTAACGCTAAACTTTGAACCTTTTTTGACTTTAAAATAACCTTCTCCGTTTAACTCTAGCGTTCTTTTTCCATCAAACCAATCACTTTTTTTATAAGACAAAGAAGATTTTGAATTTAATAAAACTTCAGAACCATCAGGTAAAACCAATGCTAATTGTTCTCCAAATGAAGTTGAAAATGTTTGGGTAGATCCGGTTATATAATAAACTGTGCTAATTAATAAAACAACAGATGCCGCTGCTGCGTACATCCAATTTGGGATTAATTTTATTGTTTTTTTCTTACTAATTTTTTGATGTATTTTTTCTAAAACTTCTTTTTTATTAAAGTTTGGCGCATTAAATTTTTGGGTAGCATCAATAATTTTTTTATACTCTTTAAACGCTTCTGTTTTCTGAAAAGAAACTAACTCTTCGTTCGTTAAATCATTATTTAACCAACGAGATAAAAATGTTTCGTTTGTATGTTCGTTTTTCATTTTTAGTTTCTTTGTAAGTATAACAGTTGATTTGTTAAATACCCTACTTTTTATTCTACAATTATATATTTCCTACTTTTTCTCTTAACTGTTTTAATGCTAGTTGCATTCTTTTTTCAACTGCTTTTACAGAAATAGAAAGCATTTCTGCGATCTCTTTATAGGTTTTTTTATCAATTCTATTTAATAAGAATACCTCTCTTTGCCCTTCTTTTAAATCTGCAATTGCATTTTGGAGTTTATCCATAAACTCTTTTTCTTCCATTAAAAACTCAGGACTTTCGTTTGTGGATTCTTTTCCTCCCATTAAGTTATAGTTTAATACCACTTTTTGATGTGCAATTTGGTTTAAAAACATATTATTAACTACGGTAAAAAGAAAGGATTTTGCCTTATTAAAGATAATTTTAGCACAATTGTTCCACATTTTTATAAATGCTTCTTGCACTAAATCTTCCGATTGGGAAGAGTTTCCTGATTTATAAAAAGCAAAATTATAGAGTGATTTTGAGTGTTCAGAATACAATTCTTCAAACACTTTTAACTCACAAACCGATTTTTTTTCTGACATGAAACCCTTATTATTCCTCAAAAATAAAAGATTTTTTTATTTAATTCGTTTTTTTGGTAGGGTATTCTCTTAATTACCTGTTTTATTTATGAACATTAAAAAATAAAAGTCATGAAAGTATTCGTAAAAAAATTAATTGCATTAACCATTATAATAAGCTCAATGGTTTCTTGTCAAGATTCTACAACTGAAGATCTTGAAATTTTTGAAACACTAACTACATTAAATAAAGAAGAAGTTTTAAGTATGGTAGAAACTATGATTATTACATATCCTGTTAGCGCAATAACAAACACCAAAACAAACACTACTTTAAATAGTGATTTTGATTTAGAAGATTACGCTGCAACAACAAACAGACCACAAATTACTTTTCCTTTTGAAATTACTATTGATGGAGAAGTAATAACGGTAAATGACATGAAACAATTAAAAACATTAATTAAAAGAACTAGAGGAAGAAGAAAACCAGCATTTGTTTTTCCTGTTTTAGTAAAATTAATTGATGGAAGCTCGCAAGAACTTGCTGATAAAAAAGCACTTAGAGCATATTTAGATTCTTTAGACGAAGGTATAAAACCAGAATTTGTTTTTCCTTTATCGCTATTGATAAATGGTAAAACGATAGAAGTTTCTGATGAGAACGAATTAAAAGCATTAATGGGTAAACCCGCTAAAGGAAGAAGACCTCATTTAGTTTTTCCTTTATCTGTAGTATTAGAGGATACAAGCACACTAGAAATTGCTAATAAAGAAGAATTTAAAGCGTATTTAGATACATTGTCTGACGGTGTAAAACCAGTATTTGTTTTCCCTATTTCGATAGTAAAAAATGGTGAAACTATTGTTATAAATACACAAGAAGAATTTAATGCATTAGTTAAAAAACCAAAAAGAGGAAAAAGACCTGAATTTGTATTTCCTATTTCTGTAACATTAGATGATGGATCTACAAAAAGCCTTGCTGATGTAGATGAACTAAAAGCATATCATGAGGGTTTGGCAAAAGGTGTTAGACCATTATATGTATTTCCCTTATCAATTATTAAAGACGGTGCAATAATTGTGTTGAATAGTCAAGAAGAATTAGATGCTTTGTGTGGTAAATAAATTATATAAATTGATTAAAAAATTAGAACATTAAGTTTGGTTTGGTTATTTGATAAGATGCGAGTTGATAATTTATCACTCGCATCTTTCTTTTTAGTATTTTTGTAAAATAACAAAACCTTTTATGGAAGTATTTAAAAATTATCCAGCAGAAATATTAATTCTATTATTCTTAATCGTCACTTTTTTACAATCTGGACTTGATAAAGTTACGGACTGGAAAGGAAACTTATCTTTTATTAAAGATCATTTTTCTAATTCGCCTTTAAAAAATATGGTTCCTTTATTATTGGCAACAATTTTAATCTTAGAAATCATTGCAAGTGTATTTATGATTTTTGGTTTGTACCAATTAGCTTTTGACGGAATTAAAACCTATGCCCTTTTAGGAGCAGAATTATCTGCCTTAACTTTGATCTTATTATTAATTGGTCAGAGATTGGCAAAAGATTATGCTGGCGCGATGACGTTAGCTGTTTATTTTGTAACAACAATTTTTGGTGTTTATTTATTGAGCAAATAACACATATCAACTTTATTTATTAACAACACCTCTTTAAATAAATACTTTCTATTGAAAAACGTTTTAAATTATCAATTTTAAGACGTTTTTATAATCTTAACAACAATATTGTTCTCTAATAAATGTTAACTTATTAAATGCTTTTTAAATACTGTTTTCTGTGTTTTTAATCACATAAATAAGTGAAGAATACTCAGAAGTGGTTTTCGCTTTAAGATTTGAAAGGAAACCAACATAAAACGCTTTTATAAAGTTTGTTCTCCCTGGTTTATATTTTTCACTCAACATAGAAACATAATACGAATCATATTTCATCGGAATTGTTTTTTCTACTTTCATAGAAATCGTTGAAAATAATTTCTTAATTGAAAATTGAGAAAAATGCCAAAGGTGTCTAGGTACATCAAAAGCAGCCCAAGATTCTTTGTAATAATTAGCATCAAAACTTTTATAATTTGGAACAGCAACAATTAAAACTCCGTTTGGTTTTAATTTCGTTTTTATTATTTCTATATATTCTAATAAATTTACCACATGTTCTAAAACATGCCAAAGGGTTATAACATCAAAATTGTTTTCTTTTAAAAGTAAAATATCACTACACACATTTATTCCTTTTTTTCTAGAAATAGCTCTTGCGTCTTCGTTTGGTTCAACTCCAAAAATATTCCAATTAGCATTTTTACAAGTTGCTAAAAAGTCTCCTGTTCCAGATCCAATATCTAATACTTTTTTTTCTGTAAAATTAAATGAATTTATAATCGCTAATTTATGTTGCAAAGTACGTTTTCTTACCTTTTGATAAATTTTATCAAAAACTCTTTTATTAGCATTTGAGTGAGAAATATAATCATCACTTTTGTAATAATTTTCTAAATCTGACGGAACTGGCAATGTTACCATCATCTCAAAATCTTTATTTAACAAAAGTTCATAGGATTCTTTAGAAACAGTATGATCCACACAGCTCATCAAAGGTTTTAACCCTTTATAAAGTTCTTTTTCTTTTTTCATAATTTAGCAATAATTATAATGTTCCACATGGAACTTACGTTTTTATCTTCCCATATACACTAATAAAACAGAAACATCACTTGGCGAAACTCCGCTAATTCTGCTTGCTTGTGAAATAGAAATTGGTTTAATTTTAGTTAGTTTTTCTCTAGCTTCAAAAGAAAGAGACTTTACTTTTGCATAATCAAAAGTTTGGGGAATTGTAACGTTTTCAAGTCTGTTTAACTTGTCTGCGTTGTTCTTTTCTTTTTCTATATATCCAGAATATTTTAAATATATTTCTACTTGTTCAATAACCTCAGAGTCTATATTGTGTTCAGAAATAAAACTACTTAATTTATCTAGATGAATAAAATCTGAGAACGCTAATTGTGGTCTGGCAGCAACTTTAAAAAGTTTCATCGGTTGAGAAACCAATGCTAAGTTTTTCTTTTCTAAAATACTATTTAACGCTTCTTTTTTAACACTTAGATTGGTTAAAAAAGAAATCAGTAATGCTGTTTTTTCTCTTTTTTCTATCACGCGTTTCATACGATCTTCAGAAGCCAAGCCTAATTCATACGATCTTGGTGTTAATCTTAAATCGGCATTATCTTGTCTTAACAAAGTTCTATATTCTGCCCTAGAAGTAAACATTCTATAAGGCTCTTCTGTTCCTTTTGTAATTAAATCATCTATTAAAACACCTATATAAGCTTCGTTTCTTTTTAAAATAAACGGTTCTTTCTTCTGAATTTTTAAAGCGGCATTAATTCCTGCCATTAATCCTTGAGAAGCTGCTTCTTCATAACCTGTTGTACCGTTAATTTGACCAGCAAAAAACAAATTTTCTACCAACTTTGTTTCTAAAGAGTGTGTTAGCTGTGTTGGTGGAAAATAATCATATTCAATTGCATAACCATAACGTAAAAATTTTACATTTTCAAATCCTGCAACAGCACGAATTGCTTTATCTTGAACATCTTCTGGCAACGAAGTAGAAAATCCGTTTACATAGATTTCAACAGTATCCCAACCTTCTGGTTCAATAAACATTTGATGTCTTTCTTTAGAAGCAAAACGATCAATTTTATCTTCTACAGACGGACAATATCTTGGTCCAGTAGATTGAATTCTACCATTAAACATTGGCGACCTATCAAAACCTTCTCTCAATAATTCATGCACTTCTGGATTTGTATACGTTAAATAACATGAGCGCTGTTTTGTTAATGGTTTTGTTGATGGTAAATAGGAAAACTTTTCTGGATTTTCATCTCCAGGTTGTTCTATCATTTTAGAAAAATCTAAAGAACGCGCATCAACTCTTGGCGGCGTTCCTGTTTTCATTCTTCCAGATTCAAACCCTTTTTTCACTAAATCTTCTGTAATCCCTGTTGACGCTCCTTCACCTGCTCTTCCTCCTCCAAATGTTTTTGAACCAATATGAATTAATCCATTTAAAAAAGTTCCTGCTGTAATAATTACTGTTTTTGATTTTATTTCCAACCCTAAAACTGTTTTTACACCAACAATTTTATCGCCATCAAACAATAATCCATTCACAGAATCTTGATAAAAATCTAAATTATCAGTTTGTTCTAAAACCTTTCTCCATTCTTCAGAAAAACGCATTCTATCAGATTGCGCTCTCGGACTCCACATTGCTGGACCTTTAGATTTGTTTAGCATTTTAAACTGAATTGCTGTTTTATCTGTAACAATTCCGCTAAATCCACCAAGCGCATCAATTTCTCTAACAATTTGCCCTTTTGCAATTCCGCCCATTGCAGGATTGCAACTCATTTGCGCAATGGTTTGCAAACTCATTGTTATTAGTAATGTATTAGCGCCCATATTTGCGCTTGCTGCTGCCGCCTCGCTTCCTGCGTGACCACCGCCAACCACAATTACATCATATGTTGTAGAAAAAAGACTCATTGTACATGTTTCACGTGAAACTTTTATTTATTTAATTGATTTTCAATTGTTTAGTTTTGTTAAACAATTATTTTCTTTTTCTCTCATTAGGTGTTTATCTTCTTTTGTTTTATCCTTATAACCCATATAATGTAAAACTCCATGGATGATTACCCTGTGTAGTTCTGCTTCAAAAGAAGATTTAAATATGGAGGCATTTTCACGTATTCTTTCTATTGAAATAAAAATATCTCCTCCAATAATTTTCCCTATAGTGTTGTCAAAACTTATAATATCTGTGTAGGTATCGTGCTGTAAAAACTCAATATTTAATTTATGCAAATAGGCGTCGTCACAGAAAATATAATTAATTTCTCCAACCTTAAAGTCGTTATTTTCAATACAGCTTACAACCCAGTTTGTAAGTTGTGTTTCATTTGTTAATTTAAAATCCGTTTCGTAATTAAACTCAATCACTTTTCTTTTTGCTTTTTAAATTACTAAAATAAGCTCTCACTTTCTTTTTGTAATTTTTTTGCAAAGGTAATGATTGTCTATTTAATATTTCTGTTTGGTTATAAAACAGTTTTTTAATCAACAATTTAGCGTTATTTGAGTTGTATTGTTTTTGATTAGAAATCGATTTTCTTTTGGTGTCTTGGTCTTGTTTAAACGCAGCCTTGTCTAATTTTAAAAGGTTATATTTAAGCTGCTGCATTTTTTGAAGCGTTGTTTTATTAAATCCTTTTTCTAGAATTTCGTTTTCCAATTCTTCCATTGATTTTAGCACTTTTTTTGCTTCTGGATTATTTTCCAATCCATTCTTTTTTAACGCATCTTGCAATTCTTGTCTAAGCTGAGATTGCTGTTGATAGGTTTTATACAATTCGCCATCCAACTCATTATTTATATTTCCTTTACTTTCTCCTTTTTGATTGCCTTTCTTTTGTCCGTTTTGCTGTTCTCCTTTTTTCTTTCCTTGCTGCATTTTTTTAACAATATCTTCTTGCTTCTGAATAATATCTGGTAAACTAAATGACTTTCCTCCTTTTTTTCCTTTACCAGATTTAGACATTTTTGGTTGTTGCATATTGTCTAAAATATCACTTAAAAAATCAGCCAAATTGTTAACCGAAGTCATTACATATTGTTGATTTGACAATCCGTTATTAAATCTATTTTCTGCAAAATTATCTAAGGATTGATCTAAGTTATAATGCGCACTCACAAGATCTTTTTGCACAATTGGCGATATTTCTGGCAAACGCATAGACAATACATACAAACTATCATCTATATGTTCAAAATACGTTTTTAACGTGTTCTGACTTTTTAGCTCTTTTCCAAAACCTGGATGAGAAACACTCAATTTTGAAAACGTATTCATCAAATTTTCTTGTTGAAAAGAAAAGTTTAATAAATTTTCTAAAATGATTCGTAACGATTTCTCGTTTGCCTCTTTCATTTCTCCTTCCATGTCAGACATTGCTTGTTGCATTTTCTGACTCATTTCTTGCATTTTTTGAGACGCTTTTTTCTGACTTTTTTGTTGTTTATTTTTATCTGATTGATTATTTTCTTCAGCTTTATTTAATAAATCATTAACCTCTTTTTGTGCTGCTTTTGTGTCAGGAATTTGCATTGGTTCTTTCAATTCTTTGTTGTCTTTCTCTAAAGTTTTAAGTTCTTTTTCAATTTCTTTAAAATCTTTTTTTATTTCTTTTTGCTGATTTAAATCTAATTTTGGTAATGTAGCAACACTATTTTGTTTTTTAGAAAGCTCCTCTAATTTAGTAGCAATTTGCAAGGTTTTTTGCTCTACATAAAACCGTTTTGTAAGTTCTAATATTCTTTCTAAACTACGTTCTTGTTGTTTGTTTTGCTCTGTTAATTGCTTTACTTTTTTTAGCAAATCGTCTTTATTTAATTTTTCGGCTAATTTTTTTAATTCGGCTAACTGTTTTTGTTCTTTTTCTAGTTTTTTAAGTTCTTCTATTCTTTTTTTAAGTTGTTCTTTCTTTTGTTTGATAGATTCAGAATCTTTTGGTAAATCTTTAATATTTTCTTGCAGTTTGTCTGTTTGACGCTGCATCATTTGTTTGTATTGTTCTTGACGTTTTATATAATTTTCTATCCTCTTTTTATCGTTCCAATTTACATTTTTATTGTTCTGTAAGTTTTGCTTTATTTCTTCTAAATCTTTCTTTTGATCTATCTTTTTTTGCAACGTATTCTCAATCGATTTGATTTGTTTGCGTTGCTGTAAAACCGATTCTTCTTCAATTTCGTTATCCTTTTTATTTCTAAAACGAAATTTTTTACTTTCGCTTTTTTTACTTCCATTAACAGCATCATTATCAAAAACCTGAAAATAAACTTCGTAATTAATGCCTTTATTAATATCTAAATTACCCGGAAAATTATAATAGAAAGTTTGATTTAGTTCTTTATCAAACGCTATTTTTTGTCTCTTTTTTTCTGTCGGATTTTCCTCATCATAAAAAACAACTTCTAGTTTTTTAATTCCATAATCGTCAGAAATTTTACCAGCAAATTGAGCTGTGTTATTTAAACTATCAATCTCTGATAAGACTTCTATTTCTGGAAACTCATCCTTTACAACATCAATTGTAAAATACAATTTTTCAAACTCTTTTAATTCAGAATTTGATGTTGCAATTTGATACCTAAGTGGTTTTAAGATCCGTTTAGAAAAAGTAAAAAAATTGTTTTTAGATTCGTTAAAAAACATTTTATTTTTCGAAGAAATAAAAGCGACAGAATCTGTTTGATTTGTAGCAACGTTCCACGTGGTTTTTGTGCCTTCGGGAATTAAAATTGTTCCTGTATTGTTAATGGTTTCGTTATTTTTACCAATATATTTTGGATACTTTAAATCAATAGAAATATGCTGAATTGTAGGTGTTTTTATTACATTCAGTTCGTAGTTTTCTGAGACAATTCCGTTAGCTTCTACATAAAAAGAAATGTTATTTCTGGTGTCTGTAAATGTGTACGAAAAGATTCCGTTTTGATGTTGTAAAAAATAACTTTGATTGTTGTAAAAAATAGTAACATCTAACGGTGTCACTTTTCCTTTCGTTTCAATTTCTAAAGTAAACGGTTTTCCTTGAATTACCTTTAAATTTTTATTTACGACATAAAACGAAAAAGGCGCTGGCGGAACAAATGCTGTTCTATAATTAACAACTCTTTTAAAAGAAGTATTAAACATATTAAAATTGCCTGTAATGGTAATGATTAGCCAAATTAAAACAGGAATTGCAGCGTATTTTAAATATTTTGTATTTGTTTTAAAATTAACTGCTTTTGCAAACGGAATTGGCTGTAGTTCTTTTGCTTTTTGCTCGACACTTGCCAACAATAAATCCGATTGATTGGTAGCTTCTTTTAATTGTAAAACATTAATTAGTTTATCGCCTACTTTCGGAAAATGATTTCCAATAATTTTTGAAGATTGGGTAAATGAAATTCCTTTTTTTAAACCAATCAACTTAAAAATTGGCGTTACAATAAATCGAAAAAGTAAATATGATTCAACCAAAATAAACAGAACAAAAAGAAGGGTTCTAGCTGTTGGTTGTAACCATAAAAAATACTCAATAAAAAGCGTGAAAAAAAAGTACAAAAAACCTAACGAAAGAAACAAAATTGTTCCTTTTATAAGTTCGTTTGTGTAAAATTTACGCACAAACTGATGTAGTTTTTCTTCTATGTTTTTATATAAATCCATTATCTAACCAATAAAAATAGTCTTTTTAAAAGATTTTGCTAGAAAAAACCGTTAAATCTCAATAAAAATCATTCTTTTTTCTTTTATCTTTTTTCTCTTCTCTTCTAATAAAAAGTATCTTTGCGACAAGAAAAAAAGAAAAAATGGAATCTACAGTTCGCGTTCGTTTTGCGCCAAGTCCAACTGGACCTTTACATATTGGTGGTGTAAGAACCGCTTTATTTAATTATTTATTTGCTAAAAAATATGGCGGAACTTTTGTGTTGCGTATAGAAGACACAGATCAAACTCGTTATGTAGCAAATGCAGAGCAATATATTATAGATTCTTTAGATTGGTGTAACATTCCTTTTGATGAAGGTTCTGGAAAGAACGAAAAATTTGGTCCTTACAGACAATCAGAACGTAAAGAAATCTATAAAAAATACGCAGATCAATTAATTGAATCTGGTTGGGCGTATTATGCTTTTGATACATCAGAAGAATTAGATTTTCATAGAAAAAATCATGAAGAAAACGGAAAAACATTTATTTATAATTGGCACAATCGTTTAAAATTAAATAATTCTCTTACATTTTCTTCGGATGAAGTTCAAAAAAGAATTAATGCTGGCGATAAGTATGTAATTCGTTTTAAAACACCACAAGACGAAACATTATTAATGCATGATGAAATTCGTGGAACCATTAAAATTGATACAAATACATTAGATGATAAAATATTGTTTAAATCAGACGGAATGCCAACGTATCATTTAGCAAATATTGTAGATGATCATTTGATGGAAATATCACATGTAATTCGCGGAGAAGAATGGTTGCCGTCAATGCCGTTGCATGTTTTATTGTACAAATCTTTTGGTTGGAATTCTCCAAAATTTGCACATTTACCGCTGATTTTAAAACCTATTGGAAAAGGAAAATTAAGCAAACGAGATGGAGATAAACTAGGTTTTCCAGTATTTCCTTTAGCATACACCAACGAACAATCTGGTGAAGTTTCTCGTGGATATAAAGAAGATGGTTACTTTGCTGATGCTTTTATAAATATGTTAGCTTTATTAGGATGGAATCCAGGAACTGAACAAGAAATTTTTTCATTAGAAGAGCTGGTTAAAGTATTTGATTTAAAAAGAGTTAGTAAATCTGGTGCAAAATTTAGCCCAGAAAAAACAAACTGGTTCAATCAGCAATACATGCAAACTAAAACAGATGCAGAATTAACGGATTTGTTTTTACCTATTTTATCAGAAAAAGGAATTGTCATTGCGAGTGAAACAAAGCAATCTGCTTCTAATAATGTGATTACTTCGTCGAAAAACCCTCGTAATGTCGAGAAGTCTTACGTTAAAAAAGTAGTTTCACTAATTAAAGAACGCGCTGTTTTTGTTGCCGATTTTTGGAACCTATCCGATTTCTTTTTTCAACCTCCAACAGAATATGATGCAAAAGCATCAAAAAAGAATTGGAAGCCAGAAACTCCTGAATTAATGCAAGAATTAATTTCTGTGATCTCTACTATTGAAAATTTTTCATCAACAAATACAGAAACCGTAATTAAAGAATGGATTACTGCTAAAGAAATTGGTTTTGGTAAAGTAATGCAACCGCTACGTTTAAGTTTAGTTGGTGTTTTAAAAGGACCACATTTGTTTGATATTATTGAAATGATTGGCAAAGTAGAAACTATTAAAAGAATTGAAAAAGCAATCGAAGAAATTAAAGAATAAATAAGTAATGAGTAAAAAACAATTATTTTTTATATTACTATTTACAAGCACTATCAGTTTTTGTCAGGTTATAAATATTGAAAGTTTAAGAAAGCCAACAGATTCTTCCCATTTTATGGGAACTGTTAAGCTTGATATTGATTTAACAAAAAACGTGAATACCCTTTTTAATTTAACAAATGAAATTACATTACAATATACCTCTGGAAAAAACCTTTTTTTCTTTGTAAATAATATTGCTTTTTCAGAAGTAAATAAAGAACGGTTTACCGATAAAAGAGTGCAACATTTAAGATATAATTATCAATTAAAACCACGTTTAACACTTGAAGGGTTTACTCAGTTTCAAAAAGATAAAATTTCTTTTATAAACTTTAGATATCTTGTTGGTTTAGGTACTCGTTTTCATCTTTTTCATTCCAAAAAAAATAATTTTTTTTTAGGAACTCTTATGATGTACGAATATGAAAACTCTATAGGAAATACTGAAGATATAATTGAAAAAACAATGCGTGGTGATGTTTATTTTTCTTTTAATATGACGCTTAAAGAAAATATTTTTCTTTCTAGCACAACCTACTATCAGCCAAAATTAAATTATATTTCAGATTACCGAATATCAAGCGAAACATCTTTTTCTTTTATTATTTTTAAAAAATTAGCGCTAACGACCTCTTTTTCATATCAATTCGATAAATTTCCTGTTCTTAGCATCCCAAATTCACAATATAAATTAGAAAACGGAATTCAATATACTTTTTAGAAAAAAGTGTACCATTTTGTAGTATTAACTACATATAAATACAATTTTTTGATTTTGAAACAGAAACATTGTATCTTTAATAAAAATTAAAACTACACCCATGAATCCAACTCTTATAATACTTATCGTTTTAGGTCTTTTAATATTATTTGCCTCATTTTTTACTGTTAAACAACAAACCGCTGCTATAATTGAGCGTTTTGGAAAATATCAAAGTATTCGTCATTCTGGTTTACAATTAAAAATTCCTGTTTTTGATAGAATTGCAGGAAGATTGAGTTTAAAAATTCAACAATTAGATGTAATTATAGAAACAAAAACATTAGATGACGTTTTTGTGAAACTAAAAGTTTCTGTTCAGTTTATGGTCATCAAAGAAAAAGTATATGATGCTTTTTATAAATTAGATTATCCGCACGATCAAATTACTTCTTATGTGTTTGATGTGGTTAGAGCAGAAGTTCCAAAAATGAAATTAGATGATGTTTTTGTAAAGAAAGATGATATTGCTATCGCTGTAAAAACAGAATTAAACGATGCTATGTCTAATTACGGATATGACATCATTAAAACCTTGGTTACAGATATAGATCCTGATGCACAAGTAAAAGCTGCTATGAACAGAATTAATGCAGCAGATAGAGAAAAAACGGCTGCGCAATATGAAGGAGATGCGCAACGTATTTTAATTGTAGAGCGAGCAAAAGCAGAGGCAGAAAGTAAGCGTTTACAAGGAAAAGGAATTGCAGATCAACGTAGAGAAATTGCTCGTGGCTTAGAAGAATCTGTAGATGTTTTAAATAAAGCCGGAATCAATTCACAAGAAGCATCTGCATTAATTGTAATTACACAACATTATGATACTTTACAGTCTATTGGTGCAGACACAAATAGTAATTTAATTTTATTACCAAACAATCCAAACGCAGCAAGTTCTATGTTAAATGATATGGTAACAAGTTTAGTGGCAGCAAATAAAATAAATGAAAGTCCAATAAAACCAAAAGACAAAAAAGTTAATAAATGATTGTAACAACAACAAATACATTAGAAACCAACGAAATAAAAAAATATTTAGGTATTGTAACTGGAGAAACTATAATTGGAGCTAATTTATTTAAAGATATTTTTGCTGGAATAAGAGATATTGTAGGGGGAAGATCTGGTTCTTATGAAAAAGTTTTGCGTGAAGCAAAAGATATTGCTTTAAAAGAAATGCAAGATCAGGCAATACGTTTAGGAGCTGATGCAGTAATTGGTGTCGATTTAGATTATGAAACTGTTGGTTCTGGAGGAATGTTAATGGTAACAGCTTCTGGTACTGCGGTTAATTTTTAAGAGTTATGAAATCTTTTTCCTCTTGGCTTTCAACTCCATATTATTTTAATCCGTCTATAAAATTTAAGTTAAAAGTAAGTTTGTATTTTGGTTTTTTTGTATTTCTTTTTTTATACGTTTTTAAACCATTTAATTTATATTCTTTAAAAGAATTAATTTTAGGATATACAATCGTTTTAGGAGTTGTTACCTTTTTTGGTGTATTTTTTATGTTATTTATTCCTGCTCTTATTTTTAAAAATTATTTTGATGAAGATAAATGGACTATTGGAAGAAACCTATTTATAATATTAATAGGTATTGTTTTAATAGGATCTTTTTTATGGTATTTTGGTAATTTATTTAAAAATACTTATGGAATAAAAGGCTTAAATTATTTTACTTTTTTATCTTATACTTTTTTCGTTGCAACGATTCCGTTACTCTTTTTTGTTTTTATAAATGAGAAAAACGTAAGAGAAAAAAGAGAGAAAAGAGCAAATGAAATTAATATTTATAATAAAGAAAAATTAGTAAAAAAAGAATTAAACCCAGAAATCACTATTTATTCTGATAATAAAAAAGAAAAAATTGTTTTAAAAACAGATGATTTAGTGTATATCTCATCACAAGGAAATTACGCAAGTTTTTTTATACAAAAAAATATTGATTTAAAAGAAAAAATTTTAAGAGTTACATTAGCTAAAATAAACGAAGAATTAGAAGAATATACCAATATAATACGCTGTCATAAGTCGTATATAGTTAATGTAAATTATATAAAAGATATTAGTGGTAATGCAAGGGGTTATTTATTAAAATCTGATGTTATTCCTTTTGAAGTACCTGTTTCTAGAAGTTTTAGTAAACAATCTTTAAAGAGTTTATTGGGTTAATTACTTTCCTTTTTATCCCTAATAATAACTATTTCTTCCTTTTTAAAACAAAATTTAAAAACAGTAATATTTATTTTTTTTTCTAAATATATATTTGCTTTAATAAGTGATTAAGTTAAAAACATTGGGGGATATTTTTAATTTAATTAAAAGCAAAAAGCTCAATGATATCGTTGAGCTTTTTTATTTTTACTAAGACAAAGTCTTATTTTTTTTCTTCTATTTTATCTTTTTCATCATCATCTTCTTCTTTAGATGCTTTTTTAAATTCTTTAATTCCGCCACCTAAACCTTTCATTAATTCAGGAATTTTTCTACCACCAAAAAGTAATACAACTAATACTACTACTACAGCTATTTGCCATGGTCCTGCAAATAAAAATATATTTAATGTGTTCATTTTTTTTAATTTTATACAAAGATACAAAAAGCTTTTTATTAATTCTTTACTTCTATTATACCGTTAAAAAAGTTTATTTTTCTATTAAATTAAAATCTAAATGTTTACGCTCTAAGTCTGTCTTTTTTACTTTTACAACAACCTCATCTCCTAATTGATAAATATGTTTTGTAGATTGACCAATAATTGCATATTGTTTTTCATCAAAAATATAATAATCGTTTTTTATATCTCTAATACGAACCATTCCTTCACATTTATTTTCTTTAATTTCTACATAAATCCCCCACTCTGTAACGCCAGAAATAACACCTATAAATTCTTGATCTTTATGATCTTGCATGTATTTTACTTGCATATATTTAATAGAATCTCTTTCTGCTTTTGAGGCTAAATATTCCATTTCTGATGAATGTTTACATTTTACTTCATAAATATCAGATTTAGGTGAATTTCCGCCATCTAAATAATGTTGTAGTAATCGATGTGTCATTACATCAGGATAACGTCTTATTGGTGATGTAAAATGGCTGTAGTAATCAAAAGCTAATCCGTAATGACCAATATTCTGAGTTGTATATTCTGCTTTACTCATCGTTCTAATCGCTAAAGTTTCTACCATATTCGATTCTGCTTTACCATGAACGTCTGAAAGTAGTTTATTTAATGATTGAGAAATAACTTCTTTAGAATCTGTTTTTAAAGAATAGCCAAATTTACTTACAATACCTTGTAGAGCGTTTAATTTATCAATATTTGGTTCGTCATGAACACGATAAATAAATGTTTTTTTACTTGGTTTGCCGTTTTCTTGACCAATGAATTCTGCTACTTTTCTATTTGCTAATAACATAAATTCTTCAATTAATTTATTAGCATCTTTAGATTCTTTAAAGAAAACCCCAACAGGATTTGCTTCTTCATCTAAATTAAACTTCACTTCTACTCTATCAAAAGATATTGCGCCAGCTTTCATACGTTTTTTGCGCATTTTTTTAGCTAGCTCATCTAGTTTCAACGTTGCTTCTACAATTTCTTTAGTTACCGTATATTCTTTATCAGTGATAGAAATATCTGCAGGAATTGTACATTTTAAAGGTGAGATTTCTCCTCGTTCCTCGTTCAGAATGACAGATTTTGAATTATCTTGATTCTCTTCAATCAAATATTGTGCTTCTTCATAAGCAAAACGTTGATCTGAATAGGTAACAGTTCTTCCAAACCATTTATTAACAACTTGTACTTTTTCATTGATTTCAAAAACAGCAGAAAAAGTTAATTTTTCTTCATTTGGTCGTAAAGAACAAACTCCGTTAGATAATTTTTCTGGTAACATTGGTACAACTCTATCAACTAAATAAACGGATATTGCTCTTTCATAAGCTTCATCATCTAAGATTGTTTTTTCTTGTAAATAATGCGAAACATCTGCAATATGAATTCCTATTTCATAATTTCCGTTTTCTAATTTTGTAAACGACAACGCATCATCAAAATCTTTTGCATCTTTAGGATCAATAGTAAATGTTAAATCGCTACGCATATCTCTACGTTTTGCAATTTCTTCTTTTGTAATTTCTATTGGAAGATTTTCTGCTTCGTCTTCTACTTCTTTTGGAAATTCGTACGGTAAACCATATTCTACTAAAATAGAATGCATTTCTGTATTGTGATCTCCTGGTTTTCCTAAAACTGTTGTAATTTTTCCAAACGGATTTTTAGAATTTGATGGCCAATCTGTTAATGTTGCTACTACTTTATCTCCATCTTCAGCTCCGTTAATTTTATTTTGAGAAATAAAAAGATCAGCATACATTTTGTTATCATCCGGGATTACAAATCCAAAGTTTTTATTGAGTTGTAACACACCAACAAATTCGGTTTTTGATCTTTCTAAAACCTCAACTACATCTGCTTCTAATTTTTTACTTCCACGTTTATTATACGTGTATGCTTTAACGGTATCTTTATGTAAACCTTTGTTTAAATTGATTGATGGAATAAAAATATCTTCTTCAAAATCATCAGAAATAAAGTACGCATTTCCGTTAGATGTTACATCTAAAGTTCCAATACTATACTTTCTATCTTGATTTATTTTAAATTTTCCTCTATCGGTTTCTTTAATTTTTTTAGTAGCTGTAAGTTCAGCTAATTTTTTTAAAACTTGTGTTTTTCCATCGGTATCAGAAATACCTATTTTAGATGCTATTTGTTTATAGTTATAAGATAAGTTAGCATCTTCATTTAATATTTTAAATATATTTCTAGTTAAATCTTTAATGATTTTTCCTTTTTTTTTAAAAATTTTCTTCTTTTTAGACATGTGTCTTTTATTGTTTTTATTGATAGCAAATTACATAATTTAAATGGTATTCTTTATTAATTTATAGTTATGAATTCAATTTTTGTACTTTGCTTTTTAATTAATTTTTTTTTTTATGAAAACTGATTGGTTTTTAATTATGAATCCTACATCTGGAAACGGAAAATCTAAAAAAATTTGGAGAGAAATTTCAGATGAATTAAAAAAACAACATATTTCGTTTTCGTTTACTTTTACTGATTATTCTAAACATGAAGAAGAATTAGTAGAAACTGCTATTAAAAATGGATTTACTAAAATAATTTCTGTTGGTGG
Organism: uncultured Flavobacteriaceae bacterium; assembly: GCA_963974245.1. GTDB lineage: Bacteria > Bacteroidota > Bacteroidia > Flavobacteriales > Flavobacteriaceae > Polaribacter. The sequence continues at coordinate 34,905 of CAXBBY010000005.1, forward strand.
AGATGGAACGTTACATCATGTTGTGAACGGAATAATGAAGCAAAAATTAGTAGAAACTAACACTATACAACTTGCTGTAATACCAATTGGTACTGGAAATGATTGGGTAAAAACTTATAATATTCCTACAAAGATAGAGAATTCTATTACAATAATCAGTAAAGAAAAAACAATTCTGCAAGATGTTGGTAAATTAGAAACAGAAAACAACATTATAAACTATTTTACTAATGTAGCAGGAATTGGTTATGACGGTTATGTGGTTCATAAATTAAAAAACTTAAAACGTTTTGGAGGAATTGCTTATTTATTAAGTGGATTAGCTGGTTTATTATTATATAAACCAGTAGATTTTACAATAGAAATAAACGAAAAAAAATTCCAAGAAAAATGTTTGATGGTAATTTTTGGAAATTGTAAATTTTCTGGTGGTGGAATGCAATTTACAAAAGATGTTAATCCTTCGGATGGTTTATTAGATATTACTATTGCTAAAAATTTAACTTTATTAGATATGGTTTTAAATTTACTAAAATTATATAATGGAAAAATTGTACATCATAAAAAAGTAGAAACTTATAAAACCAATACCTTAAAAGTTATACCAACTTCTACAGCAGAAAACCCTTTTATTCAAGCTGATGGAGAATTAATTAATACAGGATCTGTTTCAGTATCAATTATAGAAAAAGCAATTCTATTTATTGTTCCATAATTTATAAAAGTTAAAGAAATCTTAATTTTTTTGTAACACTTTATTAAAATACACGTCTTTATAATATAAGAAGTTTATAAAAATGAAACAATTTCATAAAATAATAGCATTATTTATCTTTATATTTATCACAGGTATTTTTATTACTGTTGTTAATATAAATACTCCTTTAAATTCTCATACTTCTCCAGAATCTATAAAAATTCAAAAAGACTCAATACATTTTAAACAATTAAATACTAAAACTATTTAATTTATTTTTAAATTTTTAGAGTTATTAACACTTTATATAATTATAATCATATTCTTTAATTAAATTTAAAAAAATATGATGTTAATGATATAGTGTTAATAGATACAATAAGTATTTTCTTAATTATTTTTTTATATCACTTATTAAATTTAATAAACAACTTATCTATTTTTTAAAAGCTTAAAAATCAATTCTTTTTTTAGTTTATTAACAATTTTTATAAATAGTTATACATAGATTTTCTTTATTCTTTAGTAAAAATAGAATGTAAAGAAAGAGTTAATTTTATGTTGATAAATTGCTATTAGAAAATTAAAAAAAAAGTTGGTAGTTTCATTTATACTTTTGTATTGTAATAATTATTGAAACCATCAAAAAAAGTTTTAAAAAAATAAGAATACTTCTTAACATTCACATAATATACGTAATACTCTTATTTTTAAAAGGTTATTAAGCTTTGTAAAATTTTAATTATTTATACCTGTTGATAACCATCTTTATACTTATTTTTGTGTACTTAATCCTATTAAAAACAACATATTATGACAATTGCAATTGGTAACGATCATGCAGGAACAATATATAAATTTGAAATTATAAATTACTTAAAAGAAAAAGGATTTACTGTTTTAAATTTTGGAACTGATACAAATAATTCTATGGATTATCCTGATGTAATTCATCCAACCGCAGAAGCCGTTGAAACTGGTAAAGCAACTTTTGGAATTATTCTTTGTGGTTCTGGAAATGGTGCTCAAATGACGGCAAATAAACATCAAGGAATTAGAGCAGCACTTTGTTGGAATAATGAATTAGTTACGTTAACTCGCCAACATAACAATGCAAATATTTTAGCCATTCCTGCTCGTTTTGTTTCTTTACAACAAGCGTTAGGTTTTGTAGATATTTTTTTAAACACAGAATTTGAAGGCGGTCGTCATGCAACTAGAGTAAATAAAATTTCTTATAGTTAAAAATGGAATTTTTAGTAAAAAATTTTTCAGAATTAAATACATCAGAATTATATAAAATACTTCAATTACGATCAGAAGTTTTTGTAGTTGAGCAAGATTGTGTGTATCAAGATTTAGACTTTAAAGATCAAAAAGCAGTACATGTAATTGGTATTAAAAATAATAAAATTATTGCTTATACACGTATTTTTAAACCAGGAGATTATTTTAAAGAAGCAAGTATTGGTAGAGTTATTGTTGATGCTAAAGAACGTAAATTTGGTTACGGACATGATTTAATGAAAGCTTCTATAAAAGTAATTCAAGAAAAATTTAACACTTTAAAAATTACAATTTCCGCACAAGTTTATCTAAAAAATTTCTACGAATCTCACGGATTTAAAAAAGTTGGAGATGAATATTTAGAAGACGGAATTCCGCATATAGAAATGCTAAGAAATTAAAAATATTATAATAACTTATTTACTTGTTTTACACCACCAAGTTCTAAATCGTTTAAAAAAATAGATCCAATTCTAACTCTAATTAATCGTAAAGTAGGAAAACCAACTGCCGCTGTCATTTTTCGAACTTGTCTAAATTTTCCTTCGTTTATTGTAATTGAAATCCAACTTGTTGGTCCGTGGCGTTCATCACGAATTTTTTGAGTTCTGTTTGGAAAATTTGGTGGAGAAATCAAAGAAGCTTCACAGGGTTTTGTGGTGTATTTTTTTCCATCAAAACCAATTTCTACACCCGTTTTTAATGTTTCAATTTCTTTTTGATTAATATTTCCATCAACTTGAACATAATATTCTTTATCTATTTTTTTACTTCTTATATATTCGCTTACTTTTCCGTCTGTTGTTAATAATAACAAACCTTCTGAGTTTACATCCAATCGCCCAATAGCCATGGTTCCTTCAGGAAAATCGTACAATTCTCCTAATAATTTTTTCTTTCGTTTATGTGGATTTACAAACTGAGAAATAGTTCCGTAAGGTTTGTGAAGGATAAAATGACGATGTAAATTCATAAAAATAGATTCACCACAATAGTACGAAAATGTACCTTAAAAATTTTAGGAAAACTCAATGATAATTTTGTAACTTAGTGGTTCTTATTTTTTAAAAAAATTATAGCAAAAAGATATGTCAGCAGATAAAGAAAAAACAGCGAAATTAAAAGCATTACAACTTACTTTAGACAAGATGGATAAAGTCTATGGAAAAGGAGCAGTAATGAAAATGGGTGATAGTAAAGTAGAAGATATAGACGCTATTTCTTCAGGTTCTTTAGGATTAGATTTAGCATTAGGCGTTGGTGGTTATCCAAGAGGAAGAGTTATAGAAATTTACGGACCAGAATCTTCTGGTAAAACAACGTTAACACTACATGCAATTGCAGAAGCACAAAAAGCAGGTGGAATTGCAGCTTTTATTGATGCAGAACACGCGTTTGATCGTTATTACGCAGAAAATTTAGGTGTTGACATCGAAAATTTAATTATTTCTCAACCAGATTATGGTGAGCAAGCTTTAGAAATTGCTGATAATTTAATTAGCTCTGGAGCAATTGATATTATTGTAATTGATTCTGTTGCTGCATTAACTCCAAAATCAGAAATTGAAGGCGAAATGGGTGATTCTAAAATGGGATTACACGCGCGTTTAATGTCGCAAGCTTTACGTAAACTAACAGGAACGATTTCTAAAACAAAATGTACCGTAATTTTTATCAACCAATTAAGAGAAAAAATTGGCGTAATGTTTGGTAATCCAGAAACTACAACTGGTGGAAATGCACTAAAATTTTACGCTTCTGTTCGTTTAGATATTCGTAGAAGAACACAAATTAAAGATGGCGATCGTGTTATTGGAAATAGCACAAAAGTAAAAGTGGTAAAAAATAAAGTAGCTCCGCCTTTTCAAATTGCTGAATTTGATATTATGTATGGAAAAGGAATTTCTAAAGTTGGAGAGATTTTAGATATTGGCGTAGAATTAGGAATTGTAAAGAAAAGTGGTTCTTGGTTTAGTTATGGTGAAACAAAATTAGGTCAAGGAAGAGATGCGGTAAAAGAGTTGATAAAAGACAACCCTGAATTATCCGAAGAATTAGAAACAAAAATTAAAGACGCAATAAATAATCAAGATTAAGTATTTTTAAAAGTTCTACTTAATTTAAAAAGCTATTTCAATTAATTGAAATAGCTTTTTTACTTTTACATAATGATACAAGTTACACAGCACATTTCTTTACAACCCATAAAAAATACAGATTGTGAGTTGTTGTTTTCTTTAATGAAAGAAATTTATCCGCCAGCATATTCGCATTTTTGGAAAGATAATGGAAATTGGTATGTGGCTTCTCAATACTCAAAATCTGCTGTTTTAAAAGATTTGTTAGAAGCAAAAAGCGATTATTATTTTATCCTTTTTAAGAATGAAGTTGTTGGAAATTTTCGCATTGTTTGGAATGAAAAACTACAAGGTTTAACTGAAGAAAAGCAGGTTAAATTACACCGTATTTATATCCATCCAAAAACCCAAGGAAACGGAATTGGGAAAAAATTACTTTTTTGGTTGGAAGAAAAAGCAAGAGAAAAGAAGTATAAAATTATCTGGTTAGACGCGATGAATGAACAACCACAAGCTTTTTATTTTTACAAAAAATTAGGGTTTCAATATCACTCACACGTGTTTTTAAATTTTGATTTATTACAAGAAGAAGTTCGTAAAATGAGTCAATTATATAAAAATATATAGTTTTTATTTAGAAAACATTTTTACAACCCATAAAATTAAATACAAACCAATACCAAAACCAGCAAATAAAACACATACAACAAAAGCAATTCTAATATTTTGTACTTTCCATCCCAACTTACCACTTAACCACTCAGATACTCCTAAAATCATAATTTTACTATTTTAATTAATATTAATTTTTTACACTCCTGTGCTTCCAAAACCACCAGATCCACGTTTAGTTTCACTTAAAACCTCAACTTCTTCCCATTTTACACGTTCGTGTTTTGCTATTACAAGCTGAGCAACACGTTCACCATCATTAATTACAAAATCGTCGTTCGATAAATTCACTAAAATTACACCGATTTCTCCGCGATAATCTGCATCAATAGTTCCAGGAGAGTTCAACACGGTAATTCCTTTTTTAGCAGCCAAACCACTTCTTGGTCTAACTTGCGCCTCAAAATCAATTGGTAAGGCAATAAATAAACCGGTTTTTACGATGGTTCTTTCTAAAGGTTTTAGCGTGATAGCTTCTTCAATATTTGCGCGTAAATCCATTCCTGCAGAACCTTCGGTTTCGTAATTAGGTGTTACGTGTTTTGACTTGTTGATAATCTGTACGTTCATAAATTAGCGTTTCATAATTTGTTTAATGGTTGATTTTTCCAATAAAAAGACAAGTCCAAAGTAACTAAAAATTGTTGAAACTGAAAACCAAACGTTTCCTCTAAATAAACTAAAAGAAACCCAACATAAAACAGTAGCAAAGAGCACATAAAAACTAACCTTTTTTAATTGATACGGAACAGGATAATGTTTTTGTCCAATAAAATAAGAAATCATCATCATAAATCCGTAGGTAATTAAAGTTGCCCAAGCAGAAGCCATAAACCCTATTTTAGGAATCATTAGCAGATTAAAAACAATAGTAATAATTGCTCCTAAAACCGAAAAATACATTCCGAATTTGGTTTTATCAGTTAATTTATACCAAATAGATAAGTTGTTGTAAATTCCTAAAAATAAATTAGCTAATAAGATGATTGGCACAATTTGTAAAGCTTCAAAATATTCTGGTTTTCCTAGTAAAATATGTGCAAAAAGATCAATAAAAACAACTACAATCAACATAAAGAAAGCACCTAAAACAGTAAACCAAGTTAGTATTTTAGCATAGGTCTCTTTGGCGTTTTTTTTATCTACATGATTAAAAAAAAACGGCTCTGCTCCTAAACGAAAAGCCATAATATACAGAGTCATAAACACACCTAATTTATAACTTGCGGCATAAATTCCCATTTGTTCATTTCCTATCAAATTTCCAAGTAGTAATTTATCTAGGTTTTCATTGGTTACAAAAGCTAGGCTTCCAACCATCATTGGTAAACTATAACGTAACATTTTCTTTAAAAGTAAAATATCAAAATTTATTTTAAACTTAAAAATTATCGGAAATAATAATAAAAATGTCGTTGCACTTGCAATAGTTCCGGCAACAAAAATATGCATCACTTTTGGATACGAATTGTAATAATCTATAATAAAATTTGGTAAACTAATTTGATGTTTTACTGCATACGGAACAAACCATAAAAAGAACACATTTAACAGAGCAAAAATTAAAATGTTTACTATTTTATAAATGGTAAAATGTATGGGTTTATTTGCAACACGTAAATACGCATACGGTATTACAACAAGAGTATCTAAGGTAATTGTCCACACGAGTAATTTAAAAAATAATGGGTTTTTAAACCCGAAGAAACCTGAAATATCAGTACTAAAAAACAACATTACAAACAAAAACAATAAGCTTGTTATTAATAAACTAATAAAAGAAGTTGAAACGATTTTTCCTTTGTCATTTTCTTTCGAAAAAAAACGAAAAAAAGCAGTTTCCATTCCGTAAGTTAGCAATGCGTTAAAATATGCTGCATACACGTAATAATCAGTATTTACGGCATATTTATCTGCCTCTAAAGTTGAGGTGTGTAGTTTTACTAAAAAAATATTTATAGCTCTAGGCAATACAGCCGCAATACCATAAATTATTGTGTCTTTAAAAAAACGTTTTAAATTGCTCAAAAGAAAAAGTCTTATACAAATATAATAATTACCACAAGTTTTGCACGTTAGAACTTTGTTTTATTACATTTGACCACTCTAATTAATGTAAATATGAATACAAACCCTAAAATAGCCGTTTTTGGCGGAGGAAGTTGGGCAACCGCAATCGTAAAAATGTTAACTGAAAATTTAGAAAATGTTGGTTGGTATATGCGTAATGTTTCTGCAATTGAGCATATAAAAAAGCATCAACATAATCCAAATTATTTAAGTTCTGCTGAGTTACATCCAAAAAAATTAGACCTATCTAACGATATAAATTATTTTGTTAGTAATTATGATGTTTTAATATTTGTAATTCCGTCTGCCTTTTTAAAATCTGAATTAGAAAAAATTACTACATCTTTAGAGGGGAAAACTATTTTTTCTGCGATTAAAGGAATTGTACCAGAAACAGGATTAATTATTGGAGAACATTTTCATAAAACATATAATATTCCTTTACAAAATATTGGAGTTATTACTGGTCCTTGTCATGCAGAAGAAGTTGCAATGGAGCGTTTATCATACTTAACACTTGCGTGTCAAGACCAGAAAAAAGCAATACTATTAAGTAAGTTTATTGCAAGTAGTTATATAAAAACAAATATTTCTGATGATATTATAGGAACAGAATATGCCGCAATGTTAAAAAATATTTATGCGATTGCTGCAGGAATTGCACACGGTTTAGGATATGGAGATAATTTTCAATCAGTATTAATGAGTAATGCAATTAGAGAAATGAAACGCTTTATTAAAAAGGTTCATAAAATGAAGCGAAACATTAATAACTCTGCTTATTTAGGTGATTTATTAGTTACTGGATATTCTACTTTTAGTAGAAACAGAATGTTTGGTAATATGATTGGAAAAGGATATACCGTAAAATCTGCTCAAATGGAAATGAGCATGGTTGCTGAAGGGTATTACGCTACAAAAAGCGCCCATAAAATAAAAGAAGAAAACGGAGCTAAAACACCAATTATTGATGCTGTTTATAATGTTTTATATGGAGGAAAAGAAGCAAAAGAACAGTTTGAAAAACTAACACATAAGTTGAATTAATTATCTTTTAAATCAATTGTTTTTCTTTAAACAATTCATTATTTAGCGAATTTAAAGCGGCAATTTTATCGGCGGTTTTTATCAAAAGTGAAATGTTATAATCACTTCCTCCGTAAGAAATCATTCTAACAGGAATCTTTCTTAACGCATTAAAAACCATAGCACTAGTACCTTCTTTTTTTTGAGAAAAATCACCAGCAATACAAATAATACTTAAATCAGAATCAATATTTATTTTACCAAAGACCTCTAATTCTGAAATAATTTTTTGAAGATGAGAAATATCATCAATTGTAAGAGAAACTGCAACCTCAGAAGTGGTAATCATGTCAATTGGTGTTTTGTTGTTTTCAAAAACTTCAAAAACTTTTTTTAAGAAACCATAAGCCATTAACATTCGGTACGATTTTATTTTAATTGCTGTAATTCCGTCTTTTGCAGCAATTGCCGTAAACCCTTTATTTGTTGTTTTGTTTTTAATAATGGTTCCTTTAGAAAACGGATTAAACGTGTTTTTTAACAATACAGAAATATTGTTCTCTTTTGCCGGAATTAAACTTTGCGGATGTAAAATTTTTGCACCAAAATAAGCCAATTCTGCAGCTTCATCAAAAGAAATTTCTTCAAGAGAAAACGTATTGTCAACAAAACGAGGATCGTTATTGTGCATTCCATCAATATCGGTCCAAATCTGAATTTCATCAGCACCAATAGCTGCGCCAATTAACGACGCTGTATAATCGCTTCCGCCACGTTGTAAATTAGAAATTTCTCCTGCTTCATTTTTGCAAATAAAACCCTGAGTAATCCAAAGTTTTTCTGTTGATTTTTGATTTAGTATTGGTGTTAATTGCTCTTTTATTTTTGAAATTGTTGGTTCATTATTTTCATCAACACTCATAAAATCGAGCGCCGAAATTAATGTAGAAGAAACATTTGATTCTTCTAAAAATATTGAAACCAAATTGGTTGATAAAATTTCTCCTTGCGCAACAATTATGTTTTTTAAATTTAAGTTGTTAGTTGTTAAACTTCTAAGAAAATTAAATTTTTCGGTGACAAACGAAAGTGCTTTGTCTTTGTATTGATTCGAAACAAATAATTCGTGTATTAAAACTTGATACTCTTTTTCCAAGAGATGTATCAATTTTAAAGATTCTTTAAATTGCTTATTTTTGATTGCCTTTGAGACAGACAACAAAGAGTTTGTTGTGCCAGAAATGGCAGACAAAACAACTATTTTATGAGTTGTACAAGCTGTAATAATATCAACAACTTTTTTTATATTTTCTGCGTTTCCAACAGAAGTTCCACCAAATTTTAAAACAATCATTTAATTCATTTTTGCACAAAAAAACAACGAAACACAATCAGTAACAATTTTATTTAATATTTTTACATATTATAACACTGTGTTTAAAATTAAACAGAAATGAAAACCATTCAAGAAGCAGTAGAAAGCACCATTCGAAAAACACCTTTTATAGAAGAAGCTTTAAATGAAAAATTAATAAACGTATCGTCTTTAGCTCGAGTTATTTTACCAGAAGTTTCAGCATTATTAAAAAAGGAAATAAAAATCGGGGCCGTAATGATGGCGATAAATCGTTTATCACCAGCAAATGAATTACGTATCAGAAAAAACATAAAAAAGGTTGCCGCAAATTTAGGAGATTTTATAGTTCGTTCAGATTTGTGTGATTTTACCTTTAAAAACACACCTTCTTTACTTAAAGAAATTGCAAAATTATTAAGTAAAGCTTCTAATAGCAATGATTATTTTTTAACAGTTTCTCAAGGAATTTTCGAAAGTAATATTGTTACAAGCAAGAATCTACAAAAACATGTAGAGGCTATTTTTAGCAAAGAAACATTAATTCATAGCGTGTTAGATTTAGCATCAATTACCATTAAATTACCTAAAGAAAACTTAGATCAATCTGGTGTGTATTACTTTATTTTAAAGCAATTAGCTTGGGCAAATATTCCGCTTCAAGAAATAATTTCTACAACTCACGAGATGACTATTGTAGTAAAAGAAGAAGACGTTAATGAAACGTTTGCTATTTTAATGGATCTAAAACTAAATTAGAACTGTGCAGAAAAACAAAAAAGATCCTTATGCTGCTTTACGCATAAAAGAATTCAATATTTTTTTAATTGTTCGCTTTGCATTGGTTTTTGGTTGGTCAATGCAGTTTATTATTATAGAATGGCAAGTGTATAGCATAACTAAAAACCCATTATCATTAGGAATAATTGGGCTTATGGAGGTAATTCCGGCAGTTTCAATGGCACTTTTTGCTGGTCATGTTGTAGATCAAAAAGAAAAACGAAATTTATTAGCACTTTGTATAGGATTGTTTTCATTGATAAGCTTAGGGCTGTTTTTATTAACTTGGCCAGTTATCATTTCTGATTGGTCAACAAAAAGAATTTTATATTCAATTTATGGATTGGTTTTTTTTGGCGGTTTTTTAAGATCTTTTTTTAGCCCAACAATCTTTTCATTAATAGCTTTAATTGTTCCAAAAAAATTATATCCAAACGCTGCAACTTGGAGTAGTTCTACTTGGCAAATGGCATCTGTTTTAGGTCCTGCTTTTGCAGGTTTTTTAATTTTATGGATTGGAGTTCATTGGTCTTTATGTGTTGTTTTTGGAATGGTATTATTTTCTTTTGGTTTGGTTTTTTTTATTAAGAAAAAACCAATACTAAACCCTAACATTGGAGAACCTGTTTTACAAAGCTTAAAAGAAGGAATTAAGTTTGTATATAAAACAAAAGCAATTTTTGGAGCAATTACTTTAGATATGATTTCTGTTTTGTTTGGAGGCGCAGTTGCTTTATTACCAATATATGCACAAGATATTTTAAAAGTTGGACCACAAGGTTTTGGAGCCTTAAGAGCAGCTCCTGCTGTTGGTGCATTTTTAACAATGTTTGTAACAGCATACATTCCTATAAGTAAAAACGCAGGAAAAAAACTGCTTTTTGCAATCTTTGGGTTTGGCGTTTGTATTATAATTTTTGGAGTATCAACTATATTTTGGATTTCGTTAATTGCGCTGTTCTTTAGCGGTGTAACCGATGGGGTTTCTATGGTAATTAGACAAACGATTTTACAGTTAAAAACACCAGATCACATGAGGGGAAGAGTTTCTTCAGTAAACTCAATGTTTGTTGGTTCTTCAAATGAGCTTGGCGCTTTTGAAAGCGGTTTTACGGCTAAAATAATGGGAACAGTAACAGCTGTAGTTTTTGGAGGAACAATGACTTTAATTACAGTGATTACAACAGGAATTGTTTCACCATCATTTAGAGCGTTAGATTTAACAAAAGAATTAGAAGAACATGAGAAAAATGAAGAATAATTTATAAAAAAGTAGTTGCTAATCGCATTTTTTCTTCTAATTCTTGCTGGTACTTTTCAGTTGTATTCTGATTCCAATTAAATTCTTTCTTAAAGAGTTGTACAACAAAATCTTTGTATAGGACCACAGATGATTTATCAAAAAATAAACGCCCAGTTCTTCGCATAAAAAAATCTGTGGGTGTACAAGCCATTTCATATTTTATAGTAAACCAAACTTCTGCTTTTATCATTTTTTCTTGTTGATTTTCATTAGAAAACTCATCAAACCTCTTTAAAATAATATCTGTTTGTTTTCCATAATTATAAACCAAATATTCTGCATCTTTTTGAGTAAAGTTTACTTCAGCAATTCTGTTATAAATAGCATCTATATAACTTTTTACTTCGTTATAATTTTTAAATGTTCCTCCAGAAAGAGTAATTTCTTTGGTTTTTATTTCTTCAAACTCTTTTACAAAAAGACGTTTGTATTTTTTAGCGACCAAATCTACAATACGTTCTGCCATTTTTCTATAACCCGTTAATTTTCCTCCGGCTATTGAAATTAATTCACTTTCAGAAACAAATATTTCATCTTTTCTTGAAAGTTCTGACGCCGTTTTTCCTTCTTCGTGAATTAGCGGCCTTAAACCCGCCCATGAAGATTCAATATCATTAAGTGTTAAATTTATTGAAGGAAACATATTGTTAACAGCAGATATTAAATACATAGCATCAACTAAACTAGTTTCAATAGTATTTTTATTTTTTTGATAATTAGTATCTGTGGTTCCAAAATAAGTTATTTTTCCTCTTGGTATTGCAAACATCATTCGCCCGTCAGGGATATCAAAATAAACAGATTGTTTTACAGGTAATTTTTCATGTGCTACAACCAAGTGAACCCCTTTAGTTAACCGTAAACGTTTTCCTTTTTTTGAATTATTAATTTGTCTTAAATCATCTACCCAAGGTCCAGTTGCGTTTACAACATAGTTGCTTTTTATGGTAAAAAAGTTGTTTGTAAAATGATCTTGAATAGTAGCGCCAACAACCCTTCCTTCTTTATAAATAAATTCTATTGCTTCAGCATAATTTATAATTTTTGCTTTATAATTTAATGCTGTTTTTAAAACTTCTAACGTTAAACGAGCGTCATCAGTTCTATATTCTGCATAATAGCCAGCACCTTTTAATAATGGTTTAGGCAGCAAAGGTTCTTTTTCTAAAGCCTCCACCTCATCTAGCATTTTTCGTTTATCTTCGCCTTCTACATTCGCTAAAATATCATAAATTTTTAAACCAATAGAGGTTAACCAAGAACCGTAAGAACCGCCTTCTATTAAAGGTAAAAGCATTTTTTCTGGAATTACTAAATGTGGTGCAAGTTTATGAACAATTGCTCGTTCTGTTCCAACTTCTTTTACCAACCAAAAATCAAATTGTTTTAGGTATCGTAAACCGCCATGAATTAGTTTTGTTGATTTACTACTTGTGCCCGAAGCAAAATCATTTTTTTCAATTAAAGCAACTTTCATTCCTCTAGAAGCAGCGTCTAAAGCAATTCCCGCACCTGTAATTCCGCCACCAATAATTAATAAATCAAACGTTGATGATTGTAGTTCTTTGGTAATATGTTCTCTGTTGAAGAAAGAAAAGTTGTTCATTGTTATTTTTTTAATTTATCTTATTTAGAGTAAAAAAAACTTTTCTACCACATCTATTTACTAACAAGTAAGATAGAAAAGAAAAGAGACTATTCTACTATTTTTGTCGGTAAACCATCAATACTTGTTTGGTTTTTTTCTATCCAATAGTGTTTAATTTCGTCTTCTCCTATTTCAGAAGCCCAATTGTTTAGTTCATTTCGTTCTCCTTTGTATTCAAAAAAAGGGATTGACATTCCGCAAGAGGTTTGTGCAGATTCAATATCTATTTCAAAAATTTGTCGTGTTCCTGGGGTTTTTATAAATAAAGAAGTTGCATCATTCCATTTTTTATCTTTTGGATAAATTGCTTTGCCTTTTCCGTACAAACGCAAAATATTTGGCACACCTTCAAAAGAGCAAAACATAATTGTAATTCTGTTATTTTCTAGTAAATGTGCAGCAGTTTCGTTTCCACTGCCAGTAACACTTAACCACAATACTTTATTTTTACTAACAACTCTAAGACTATCCATTCCTTTAGGAGATAGATTTATTCTTCCATTTTTTGGAGCAGTCGCAACAAAGAAAATTTTTTGTTTTTCTATAAAAACCTGTAGCTTTTTAGTTATAGATGAATAAATTTTCCCCATACTATTTATAATTAAGGAATAAAAATAGGAATAAACCATAAAAGAATTTAGATTTTGTTTTAATTAGTACCTTTAAAAAATAAACAGACAATTTTATGGAGTATGGTTTCTTATCGGTAATTCCGCCAATCATTGCAATTATTTTAGCACTTAGAACAAAGCAAGTATATATTGCATTAATTTTCGGAATCTGGTTTTCTTGGTTGATTATTGAAGGATGGAATCCTTTAACGGGAACTTTATCTACGATTGAAGGAATGGTAAATGTGTTTCATTCAGAAGGAAATACAAGAACTATTATGTTTAGCGCTTTGGTTGGAGCGCTGTTAATTTTTATTCAGTTTTCTAGAGGTGTTGAAGGTTTTATCAATCTTTTAAATAGAAAAATTGTAAAATTTGAAAAGAAAAAAGTAGGTTATAGTAGAGTAATGGTTCAGATCTTGGCTACGATAACAGGATTGTTATTGTTTGTAGAAACAAGTATTAGTTCATTAACCGTTGGAACGTTATATAGACCAATTTTTGATAAATTAAAAATTCCTAGAGAAAAACTCGCATATATTGCTGATTCTAGTTCAGCACCATCATCTATTTTAATTCCATTTAATGCTTGGGGAGCATTTATTATGGGATTATTATTAACTCAGGGAATTGAAAAACCTTTTTCCGTAATGATGTCGTCAATCGTATATAATTTTTATCCAATATTAGCAATTGGTATTGTATTTATTGTAATTATTACAAAAAAAGACTGGGGACCAATGAAAAAAGCTGAGATAAGAACAAAAGAAACAGGGATGTTAATGAACGAAGGTTCTACACCTTTGGTTTCAGATGCCGTAACATCTTTTCCACCAAAAGAAGGAATTGAAGCAAAGGCATATAATATGGTTGTTCCTTTAGCAGTAATGGTTTTTATGATGCCAATTAATTTAATTTATACTGGCTGGAATCTTGTAAAATCATCTACTTCGTTTTTTGATCACGCTTCTCAAGCAATTGGAAATGGATCTGGATCATCATCTGTTTTATATGCAGTAATTACATCACTTTTAGTAGCTATGGTGATGTATTTTATCCAAGGAATTATGAAACCAAAGGAAGCGATAGATTTAACCCTAAAAGGGATAAGTGAGTTAATGCCTTTAGCTTTATTAATGTTGTTGGCTTTTGCTATTGGAGATGCGTGTAAAGAATTAGAAACTGGCGTTTACGTTGCTAATGCAACCAGAGAATGGTTGTCACCAGAATTGTTGCCGGCAGTTGTTTTTGTAATTAGTTCGTTTATTGCATTTTCAACCGGAACTTCTTGGGGTACATTTGCTATTATGATGGCAATTTCAATTCCGATGGCACACATTCATGAAGCTGAGATTCCATTAATAGTTGGAGCAACATTAGGTGGTGGAATTTTTGGAGATCATTGTTCTCCTATTTCAGATACTTCCATAATCTCATCCATGGCTTCTGCAAGTGATCTTATAGATCATGTAAAAACTCAAATGCCGTATGCTTTAATTGGTGGTGTAATTACAACACTAATGTACTTAGCGATTGGGTTTTTAGGTTGATTTTTTTAAAAAAGAAACAATCAGATTTCATTTATTTTAATAAGCAATATCTTTCCATTGAAAGAGATTGATTATTCAGCTAAAATTCCTCGTTTTTTTAATTCAGGAATCATGCGTAAAGCACCTTCTTTAACCGTGTCTTTTTCAAAGACAAATGTTTTTTCTTGTAAGGTATTTCCTTCAAAAAAAGTAATATGAAAACGGTTGTGCAATTTGAATAATTCTGGTTGAATAAACTCAACCTTAGCAAAAGAATTTGCAGGTAATTTATCTAGTTTCTTACGCAATATTGATGTTGCTTTTGTTTCGTTAAATCCTTGAGAAACAATCAAAACCTGTTCTAAATCAATGTTTTTATTATTGATGATATAAATATTCCAATCGTCTGATTTATATTCATTGTTGAATTCATAAACAACAGCAATTTCTACATCAATAACTTCAGAAATTTGAATATCTTTTTTCATACTTGTTTTGATGATGTCACCTCGAGCGGAGTCGAGAGGTTAATAAACGAAGTAGTTCTCGACTCCGCTCGAACAGACATTTACTTTATAATATAATTAAAGTACCGACTTAAACTGCTCTAAGAAACGTTTGTCGTTTTCATAAAACATTCTAATATCTGGTATTTGATATAACAACATAGCAATACGCTCAATTCCCATTCCGAATGCGTAACCAGAGTATTTTGTAGGGTCAATATTAGCGTTTTTCAACACATTTGGATCTACCATTCCGCAACCCATAATTTCTAACCAACCAGTTCCTTTTGTAATTCTGTAATCAGTTTCAGTTTCTAATCCCCAATAAATATCTACCTCTGCGCTTGGCTCTGTAAATGGAAAATAAGACGGACGTAAACGAATTTTAGACTTACCAAACATCTCTTTAGTAAAATATAAAAGAGTTTGTTTTAAATCAGCAAAAGAAACATCAGTATCAATATACAAACCCTCTACTTGATGAAAAATACAATGTGCTCTTGCAGAAATATCTTCATTTCTAAAAACCCTTCCCGGAGAAATTGTTCTTATTGGCGGCTTATTGTTTTCCATATACCGAACCTGAACAGAAGATGTGTGGGTTCTTAATAAAATATCTGGATTTTGTTCAATAAAAAAGGTGTCTTGCATGTCTCTTGCAGGATGATATTCTGGCAAGTTCAAAGCAGTAAAGTTATGCCAATCATCTTCTATTTCTGGACCTTCAGAAACGGTAAATCCAATTCTGTTAAAAACATCAACAATTTGATTTTTTACTAAAGATATTGGATGACGAGAACCTAACTCAATTGGTTCAGAAGGACGTGTTAAATCACCATAAATACTTTTTTCTTTAACAAAATTATTTAAAGCTTCATTTAATTCTTCAACTTTTTCTTCAGCAGATTTTTTTAACCTATTCAAAGCTTGCCCAAAATCTTTACGCAATTCAGCATCAACATTTTTAAATTCAGCAAACAATTCTTTTAAAAGACCTTTGCTTCCTAAATATTTAATTCTAAACGCCTCAGCCTCTTCTTTAGAAGTTGTTTCAAACGCTTTTACATCACCAATCAGTTCTTTTACTTTATCTAACATCTTAATTTCCCCAATTATTAGGATGCAAATTTATGATTTTTAAACGAAACTTTACACAGTAAAAAGAAAGAGTTCGTTCTAAAGAAAATAAAATTCAGTTTTAAATTTAAAGATTTGAAAAAGAGTTATATTTGCGGCGTTAAATTATTAAATACATAACTTATAGATTTAAAAACTATGGAATCTAAAATAAATGCTTTTATGGATTACGTAAAACTACGTAATGCTAACGAACCAGAATTTTTACAAGCTGTACACGAAGTTGCAGAAACTGTAATTCCGTTTATAGAAAATAACCCTAAATATCAGGGAAAAAAATTGTTAGAAAGAATGGTTGAGCCAGAAAGAACTTTAATGTTTAGGGTTCCTTGGGTTGATGATAAAGGCGAAACACAAGTAAACAGAGGCTACAGAGTTGAGTTTAATTCGGCTATTGGACCCTACAAAGGCGGTTTACGTTTTCATCCATCGGTAAACTTATCAATTTTAAAATTTTTAGGATTTGAACAAGTATTTAAAAACTCGTTAACAACTTTACCAATGGGTGGAGGAAAAGGAGGATCAGATTTTAATCCGAAAGGAAAATCAGACAGAGAAGTAATGGCGTTTTGTCAAGCATTTATGTCAGAATTATTCCGTCATATTGGAGCAAATACAGACGTTCCTGCTGGAGATATTGGTGTTGGAGGAAGAGAAATCGGATTTATGTTCGGTCAATATAAAAAATTACGCAACGAGTTTGTGGGAGTTTTAACAGGAAAAGGAGCATCTTGGGGTGGATCTTTAATTAGACCAGAAGCAACAGGATACGGAAATGTGTATTTTGCACAAAATATGTTAAACGCAAAAGGAGATTCTTTTGAAGGAAAAACAGTTGTGGTTTCTGGATCTGGAAACGTTGCACAATATGCTACAGAAAAAGCAACTGAATTAGGAGCAAAAGTAGTTACAATGTCAGATTCTTCTGGATATATTTATGATGCAGACGGAATTGATGCGGAGAAATTAGCGTATGTTATGGAGATTAAAAACGTTCGTAGAGGTAGAATTAATGAATATGTTGAGAAATATCCAAATGCAAAATTCTTTGTAGGAGAAAGACCTTGGTCTGTATCTTGCGATGTTGCTTTACCTTGTGCAACTCAAAATGAGTTAAACGGAGATGAAGCAAAAACATTAATAGCAAACGGATGTATTTGTGTTTCTGAAGGTGCAAATATGCCTTCTACACCAGAAGCTATTGAAGTTTTTCAAAAAGCAAAAATTTTATTTGCACCAGGAAAAGCATCAAATGCAGGTGGAGTTGCAACCTCTGGTTTAGAAATGAGTCAAAACTCTTTACGTTTTAACTGGACAAGAGAAGAGGTTGATGGAAAATTACACCAAATTATGAATGATATTCATGCTTCTTGTGTTGAGTATGGAAAACAATCGGAAGGATATGTAGATTACGTAAGAGGAGCAAATGTTGCCGGTTTCGTTAAAGTTGCTGATGCGATGTTGGATCAAGGAATCGTTTAATAAAAACAATACACTATTTTATAAAACAAAAAGCGTATCAAATTTTGATGCGCTTTTTGTTTTATAAAATTAACCGAAATGTTTAACAACTTAAATAGACCAAACAACTTTTATAGATTATGACAATTCTTTTACTTTTTATTTTTGGTTTTGTGTTCTCTTTTTTAGGTTCTATTACACCGAGTATGCTAAACATGACTGCACTAAAAATTAGTTTAGAAAAGAATAAAAGAGAAGCTAATTATTACTCTTTTGGGGTTTCTTTAGTTGTTTTTATTCAGGTTTATATTGCAATTTTATTAACTAAATATATTTCTGAAAACCCAAACTTTTTAGAGAGTTTAGAAAAAGCAGGAATTGTTATTTTCTTTATTCTATCATTTTATTTTTTTAGACAATCTAAAAGTAAAAACCATACTGTAAAAGCAAGTAAAGACCGAAAAGGAAACTCTTTTTTATCTGGTATTTTATTATCTTTATTAAACATGTTTGCCATTCCTTTTTTCTGGGGAACTGTAACAACATTAGAAATGTTTAATCTAATGAGTTTTGATACGTTTCCAAGTGCATTTTTTATTTTTGGCTCTACCGCTGGTACATTTTGTATTCTTTATTTATATGGAAAAAACGCAAAAAAAATTCAAAAGAAAACAGGAAAATTAACAAAAGATATTAGTCTAGTTTTAAGTGTTATAACAGGATTAGTAGCTATATTTATGACAATAAAAAGATTTTTTTAAATTCAAAAATGAATACAGTTAAAAATACTCTTATTGAAGGAAAACATCAAAAACCAATTTTGGTTGATGTTTTTTATTCTGAAAATCAGCAGCAAAAACCAGTTGTTATATTTTGTCACGGGTATAAAGGTTTTAAAGATTGGGGCGCTTGGAATATTATGGCAAAAGCATTTGCTGAAGCAGGATTTTTCTTTGTAAAATTCAATTTTTCTTACAATGGAGGAACGGTAAATCAACCCATTGATTTTCCTGATTTAGAAGCATTCGGAAATAACAATTATACCAAAGAATTGGATGATTTAGAAACGGTTATTGATTTTGTTTCTTCAAGTTTTGATTATAAAAATGAAGTTGATTTAGAGAATATTTCATTAATTGGACACAGTAGAGCGGGCGGAATTGTAACGATAAAAGCGGAAGAAGATACTAGAGTTTCTAAAGTAATTTCTTTAGCTGGAGTTTGCGATTTTAGCAAAAGAACAGCAACTTCTGGCGACTTAGAACAATGGAAAAAAGACGGGGTAAAATATGTTGTAAACGGAAGAACAAAACAACAAATGCCACATTTTTATCAGTTTTATGAAGACTTTATAGAAAACGAAGAACGATTAACCATAAAACGAGCTGTAGAGAATTTAGAAATTCCGTATTTAATCATTCACGGAGACAATGACACCTCTGTTTTTATTGATGAAGCAAAAAACTTACATTCTTGGAATTCAAAAAGTCAGTTTAAAATTATCAAAAATGCCAATCATGTTTTTAATACTTCTCATCCTTGGGAAAAAGAAAATTTATCCGAAGAATTAAAGAAAGTAACACAACTTTGTATTGATTTTTTGAAGTAATCTGTAAAATTTGAATAGAGCTAAACGACGACTTTGTTGTTAGAAAAACGATAAAATATTCTAGTTGTCATTTCGAGCGTAGTGTAACGAAGTCGAGAAATCTTATGGCAAGATTCCTCCTCATACTTCGTTTGGAATGACAGTTCTTTGTCATTTTTGCGTTGATGGAATCCATTATTTTAAATTTTCTCAGTATAGATTCCTGCTTTCTCAGGAATGACAAATAACATCTTTTTTGTACTTTCGAAAGATGGAATTGCAACCTCCTTTTCGGAAAATTATTCATGTTGATATGGATGCATTTTATGCATCTGTAGAACAATTGGATAATCCTGATTTAAGAGGAAAACCCTTAGCGGTTGGCGGAAATGAAGTTCGCGGAGTAGTTGCTGCGGCAAGTTATGAAGCACGAAAATTTGGTGTTCGATCTGCAATGAGCGGAGCTTTAGCAAAGCAAAAATGTCCACACTTAGTATTTGTTCCGCCTAGATTTGCTCGATACAAAGAAATATCAACAAAAATTAGAGCTATTTTTCATGAATATACAGACTTGGTAGAACCTCTTTCTTTAGATGAAGCATATTTAGATGTTACCGAAAACAAAAAAGGAAATCCGTCTGCAAGTTTAATCGCTCAAGAAATTAGACAACGCATTTATGATGAACTAGAATTACGAGCATCCGCAGGAATTTCTATCAATAAATTTATTGCAAAAGTAGCTTCGGATATTAACAAGCCAAACGGGCAAAAAACGGTAAATCCAGAAGAGGTAATTCTATTTTTAGAAGAATTATCTATCAATAAATTCTATGGAATTGGAAAAGTTACAGCCGCAAAAATGCACAATCACGGAATTTTCAATGGCAGAGATTTAAAACAAAAAACCAAAGAAGAATTGGTAACATTATTTGGTAAATCTGGCGGACGGTATTATCATATTGTAAGAGGAATTCACAATAGTGAAGTGAAAGTAGATCGCGTTCAAAAATCAATTGCCGCAGAACGCACTTTTAATGAAAATATTTCATCAGAAGTCTTTATGGTAGAGCGATTAGAACACATTGCAAAAGAACTAGAACGACGAATGATAAAGTCAAACACCAAAGGAAAAACCATCACTTTAAAAATAAAATACAGCGATTTTACTCAGCAAACAAGAAGCAAAACCGGTGGTTTTTTTATGCAGAAAAAAGCTGCTTTTTTTCCTGTAGTAAAAGAATTATTATATCAAGAAAAGTTAAAAAATTCGGTTCGATTATTAGGTTTATCTTTCGGAAATTTAAACACTGAAAAAAAAGAACCCGTTTTAGTTCAACTTAAATTTGATTTTTAACCGAGTATGTTAATTAAGTAAAATATAAAAGACCTGACAGGTTTTAAAAACCCGTGAGGTCTAAAAAACAAAAAAAATGAACTTTAGTTATTGGGAGCTTAAAGAATGGTTTAACAAAGTAGATTTTACCATTGTTGGTAGCGGAATTGTTGGTCTAAATTGTGCTTTAGAATTAAAAAAGAAGCACCCAAAAGCAAAAATTTTGGTGTTAGAAAAAGGGATGTTGCCACAAGGAGCAAGTTCTAAAAATGCTGGATTTGCTTGTTTTGGAAGTTTATCAGAATTGGTAGATGATTTAAAAACACATACTGAAGAAGAGGTTTTTAACTTGGTTAAAAAACGTTGGGAAGGATTGCAGTTATTACGACAAAACTTAGGAGATAAAGCAATTGATTTTCAACAAAATAAAGGTTTTGAATTGTTTAATGATGCCGTTTTTTATGAGGAATGTAGTTCGCAAAGAAGTACAATTAATCAATTGATTGCTCCAATATTTAAGCAAGATGTTTTTTCTGAATCAGAGAATATTTTCAACTTCAAAAAGATTCAACCAAAGTATAGTGTCAATCAGTTTGAAGGACAAATTGATACCGGAAAAATGGTAACACAACTACTTTTAAAAGCACAAAAAGTAGGAATTAAAATTCTGAATAATATATTGGTTGAAAGTTTTATTGAAAACAATGAGACAGTTTCGATTAAAACCAATCAAATAGAATTTACAACGAAGAAACTTTTTATTGCCACAAACGGATTCGCAAAACAGTTATTACAAGAAAATGTGCAACCCGCAAGAGCGCAAGTAATCATTACAAAACCAATCAAAAATTTAAACATAAAAGGAACTTTTCATTTATATAAAGGCTATTATTATTTTAGAAATATTGATAATAGAATTTTGTTTGGCGGAGGAAGAAACCTCGATTTTAAAACAGAAGAAACCACCAAATTTGGACAAACAGAAGTCGTTCAAAATCAGTTAAAAACTATCTTAAAAGAAACTATTTTACCAAATACCCCTTTTGAAATAGAGCATTCTTGGAGCGGAATTATGGGTGTTGGAAATCAGAAAAAAGCAATTGTAAAACCAATTTCTACCAATGTTTTTTGTGGTGTTCGTTTGGGTGGAATGGGCATTGCTATTGGTAGTTTGGTGGGTAAAGAATTAGCAGAATTAATTTATTAATTAGAAAAAATAGAATGTAATTTTATAAATATGTTTAAAAAAATAGTATTACTTATCGCTTTTAGCAGCTTTTTTTCTATCCACTCTCAAGAATGGAAACAAAATAATGAACAAACAAAAGTTACATTTAAAATCAAAAATTTTGGAATACATGTTGATGGGAACTTTAATGTTGTAAAAATTAAAACTAACTTTAATTCTAAACAGCTTTCAGAAAGCTTTATAAATGCAGAAATTAATGTAAAATCAATTTCAACAGGCATTGAAGCTAGAGATAAACATATTTTAAAAAACGACTATTTTAATGAAAAAACACACAAGAAAATTCAATTTAAATCATTAAAAATAGTAAAGAACGAGGACAGAACATTTTCGCTTTTTGGAAATATAACAATTAAAGGAATTACAAAGAAAATTAAAGTTCCTATAGAAATTTTAGAGACCGAGATGAGTTTAATGCTTAAATCAGATTTTACAATTAATAGAAAAGATTTTAACATTAACGGCGGCGGTTTTGTCTTATCTAAAACTGTAAAAATTAGTGTGAATTTTAAAGGAATCAAATAAATTGATGCTTCCAAAGTTTTTTTTTGATATCATAATTATTGGTGGAGGTTTAGCCGGGCTTTGCAATGCAATTCATTTATCAAAATTTGGAAAGAAAGTTTTACTAATTGAAAAAAATGAATATCCAAAACACAAAGTTTGTGGCGAATATATTTCCAATGAAGCCTTACCTTATTTAAAGTTTTTAGAGATTCATCCGTTTGATTTTGGCGCTGTAAAAATTGAAAATTTTCAACTATCAACTACAAAAAACAAGCTGATTTCTGTAAAATTACCCTTGGGCGGATTTGGAATATCACGGTATCAATTCGATTTTATTTTATCAGAAAAAGCCAAAGAAAATGGTGTTATAATTTTACAAGATTCAGTTTTAAATGTTGATTTTAATAATGATGTTTTTACTGTTGAAACCAAAAAAAATAAAAGCTTTAACTCTAAAATATGCATTGGCGCTTTTGGGAAACGTTCTTTGTTAGATGTAAAAATGGAACGTGATTTCATCCAAAAAAAATCACCTTACTTAGGAGTTAAAATTCATGTTAAAGGAAATTTTCCTGAAGATTTAGTGGCGCTTCATAATTTTAAAGGTGGTTATTGTGGTGTTTCTAAAGTAGAAAATAATGTCATTAATCTGTGTTATATCACCAATTTTTCAGCCTTTAAAAGGTTTAAAAATATAGATGATTTTCAAGAGAAAGTTGTTTTTGAAAACAAGTTTTTAAAGGAAATGTTTCAGAGCTCAATACCAATTTGGGAACAACCGTTATCTATTAGTCAGATTTCCTTTGAAACTAAAAAACCAGTTGAAAATCATATAATTATGTGTGGTGATGCTGCAGGAATGATTCATCCGCTTTGTGGAAACGGAATGAGTATGGCAATTCAGTCTGCACAAATTGCGTCTAAACTGATTCTAAATTATGATAAAGATAAAACTACATCAAGAAACGACTTAGAAAAGGAGTACATTAGATTATGGAATAAAGAATTTAAGCGGCGTTTAAAAGCAGGGCATTTTATAGCGATGTTGTTTAGAAACGATAAAATTTCAAATGCTTTGTTGCAAATTTTAAGAAGAATTCCTTTTTTACTGCCAATTATAATCAAACAAACTCACGGAAAACCAATTAAGGTATAATGGATTTTTTCATCAGCACAAAAGAAAGAGCAGACAAAGAAGAAATCATGGATGATTTTTCTATTGGTGGTGATTTGTTGCGAGATACATTAGACAAATTAGAAAATATAAACCGCTGGTTAGGCGGAAATAAAGTTACAGTAAAAGGTTTAAAACTCCTCTTAAAAAATCACTCAAAAGGCAAAGAAATAACGATTGTAGATATTGGTTGTGGTCATGGAGATATTTTGAGAGATGTTGCTAAATTTGGAAGAAAATACGGTTATAAGTTCAAGTTGATTGGTGTAGATGCAAACCCAACAGCAATAGAATATGCCAATGAATTGTCTGTAAAGTATCCAGAATTGAGTTTTAATACACAAGATATTTTTTCTGATAAATTTAAAAATAGAAAAATTGATGTTGTTTTAGCAACGTTATTTTTGCATCACTTTAAAGAACCAGAATTGGTTTCATTTTTGGAAAACACCTTAAAACAAACCAAAATAGGCATTGTTGTAAACGATTTACACAGACATAAATTAGCGTATTATTTGTTTTTATTATTATCTATCTTTATTAGCAATAAAATGATTATAGAAGACGGATTAACCTCTGTTTTACGAGGGTTTAAGCGCATAGATTTAGAAAGAATGTCAAAAAAAATAAAAGTAAAATCACAAATTTCTTGGAAATGGGCATTCCGTTTTCTATGGATAATAAAAAAATAAATGAAAGTAAAAATAACAGCAGTTGCAAAACAGCTTCCAAAATATTATAGAGAAACGAAAGATATTATTCCGTTTGTAAAATTATGGATGCAAGATCAAGACACTCGTTTTCAAAGAAAAGTGATTAAACTTTTTGAAGGTACTGCGGTAGATAAACGCTATTCAATTATGGATCCAGAAGAGGTTTTTACAGCAACTTCTTTCGAAGAAAAAAATGATATTTATGTAAGAGAAGTGGTTCAGCTGGCAGAAAAATCACTCAAAAAAGCGTTAGAAAAAGCGAGTTTAAAACCCACAGATATCGATTATATAATTACGGTAAGTTGTACGGGAATTATGATTCCTTCAGTAGATGCGTATTTGATAAATTCATTAGGAATGAAACAAGATATTGTGCGTTTACCAGTTACAGAAATGGGTTGTGCAGCAGGAGTTTCAGGAATTATTTATGCAAAGAACTTCTTGAAAGCAAACCCAAATAAAAGGGCAGCAGTAATTGCAGTTGAAGCACCAACAGCAACATTTCAATTAGAAGATTATTCAATGACAAATATTGTTTCTGCGGCCATTTTTGGTGACGGAGCATCCGCAGTTATTTTGTCTTCTTATAAGGAGGATAAAGGACCAACAATTGTAGATGAAGCAATGTATCATTTTTACGATGCCACAAATATGATGGGTTTTAAATTGGTAAATACAGGTTTACAAATGATTTTAGACAAGGAAGTTCCGCAGAAAATTGCAGATCATTTTCCGGCGATTATTCATCCTTTTTTAGAAAAAAATAATTTAACTATTGACGACATCGACCATTTAATTTTTCATCCCGGAGGAAAGAAAATTGTTCAAACCGTAGAAGCTTTATTTGGCGTTTTAGGTAAAAATATTGATGATACAAAAAAGGTGTTGCGTTTGTACGGAAATATGTCTAGCGCAACTGTTTTATACGTTTTAGAACGCTTTATGGATAGAAACCCAGCAAAAGGAGAACGAGGAATTATGTTGAGTTTTGGACCTGGTTTTTCTGCACAGCGTATTTTATTGGAATGGTAAAATTATTAAAATGACGTCAAACCAAATCATAGAAAAATTACCCTATCAAAAACCATTTTTGTTTGTTGATGAATTGACAGATGTTTCAGAAAACGGAATTACAGGGAATTACACATTTAATGAAAAAGAATTTTTTTATGAAGGGCATTTTAAAAACAATCCAATTACACCAGGTATTATTTTAACAGAAACCATGGCACAAATTGGTGTAGTTTGTTTGGGGGTTTATTTATTGAAAGATGAAATTTCATCAGAAAAAAAACCACAAATTGCTTTGACTTCAAATAACATAAATTTCTTTTTACCAGTTTTACCAAATGAAAAAGTAACCGTAATTTCAGAAAAAGAATATTTTAGATTTAACAAACTAAAATGCAACGTAAAGATGATGAATTCTAAAAACGAACTCGTTTGTAGAGGAACTATTTCTGGAATGATAATCGCTAAATAAAATGAAAAATAGAGTAGTCATAACAGGTTTAGGAGTCGTTGCACCAAATGGTGTTGGTTTAGACAATTTTACAAAAGCTATAAAATCTGGAACATCAGGAATAACATTTCATCAAAACTTAAAAGACAAAGGTTTTTCTTGCTGTATTGGTGGAATTCCAGAAGTTTCCGAAGAAAAAAAACTCGAATATTTATCACCCTTACAATTAAGAGGCTTTCATAGTACGTCTATTCTATACGGAGTTATGGCAGGAGTTGATGCCTGGAAAGATGCTGGTTTTTCTGTGGATGAAAAATCTGATTTAGATTATGATTCAGGCTTAATTTTTGGCACAGGAACTTCTGGAATTGAAAAATTTAGAGAAGCCATTTATAAAATAGATGATCAAAACGTAAGACGTTTAGGTAGTACTTCTGTGGTGCAAACAATGGCAAGTGGAATTTCTGCTTATTTAGGTGGAATTTTAGGTTTGGGAAATCAAGTGACAACAAACTCATCTGCTTGTACTACAGGAACAGAAGCATTATTAATGGGCTTCGAACGTATAAAATCAGGTAAAGCAAAACGAATGTTGGTGGGTAGCTCTAGCGACAGCAGCTTGTACACTTGGGGCGGATTTGACGCAATGAGAGTAATGAGTTATAAACACAATGAAAGTCCAGAGAAAGGTTCACGCCCAATGAGCGAAACTGCATCAGGATTTGTGCCAGGAAGTGGTGCAGGAGCATTGGTTTTAGAATCATTAGAAAGTGCTTTAGAAAGAAATGTAACGATTTATGCAGAGGTTTTAGGAGGAAATATTAATTCTGGCGGACAACGAAATGGTGGAACTTTAACGGCGCCAAATGCAGAAGCTGTTCAGAAATGTATTACAGATGCTTTATTGGATTCAAATATTTCTGCCGATGAAATTGATGTAATAAATGGGCATTTAACAGCAACATCTAAAGACAGTTTAGAAATAGAAAATTGGACGAAAGCGCTTCAAAGAAAAGGCGTTGATTTTCCTTATATCAATTCTATAAAATCGCAAATAGGACATTGTTTGGCTGCCTCAGGAGCTATAGAATCTGTGGCTTCTGTTATACAAATTAAAGAACAATTTGTATTTCCAAATATCAATTGTGAAGACATTCACCCAGAAATTTCTGAATTGATTTCGGTTGATAAAATTCCAATGAAAGCACTTGAAAAAGAGATCCATATTTTAGCAAAAGCAAGTTTTGGTTTTGGTGATGTAAACGGGTGTGTTATCTTTAAAAAATATTATTAATAAATTATAAACGATGTCAGTTCTGTAAAGGTTACCTAATTCGAGCATTAATGAAGTTAAAATATATTTTAACTGAAATTAGAAACAAGGTTTTCGAGAACTAATTAAACCTTTCGACTGCGCTCAAGGAGACAAATTATAAAACTAAATGACAAAACAAGAAATCATAAAAAAATTAACGATCATTGTAAAACCGTATATTCAAAACGAAGAAGCGTTTAAAGAGATATCAGAAAACACAGATTTTATGAATGATTTAGAGATCAATTCTGCCAATTTAATAGATATTGTTTTAGATGTAGAAGATGAGTTTAATATCATTATTGATAACGATTCTATGGACAACATGTTAACGATAAAATCTGTTGTGGAGATCATTAAAGAAAAACAAGCGACAGCATGATGATTGGCAATGATATTGTTGATTTAAACCTTGCTAAAGCAGAAAGTAATTGGCAACGAAAAGGGTTTTTAGAGAAACAATTTACCTTAAATGAGCAGGAGTATATTTTAAAATCAAAAGACCCTTTTTTACATGTCTGGTTGTTTTGGAGCATGAAAGAAGCTGCTTATAAATGCCATATCCAAAAGCATAAGAAACGCTTTTTTGCGCCTCTAAAATTTGTATGTAGTTTGGTTTCTGAAAATGAGGGCTTTGTTTCTTTTGAAGAAAATAAATACGATACAACTAGCTTTATAAACTCTTTTTATGTGTATTCAATTGCAAAGAACGCCAGTAAAGAAACGCAAGTGTTTTCATCAATTGGTTCTCCAAAAACAATAGCTAAAGACATTAAACAAGCACTGCAAGAAAAAACAGGAATTTTATCAGCAGAAATACAACAAAGAAAATCTTCTATAGGAGCCCCTTTGTATTATTGCAATGAAAAAGCAATTACTACATCTTGTACAATTACGCACCATGGAAATTATGGCGCATTTGCATTTATAATAGAAAATGAATATTAAAACAGCCCTTTATAACCAATGCCAAATGTTTGTAGACAAACGCTTACAAACCATTCAAGATATTATTTCTTCCAATCAAAAAGCATTGCAATCTGAAACTAAAAGTTCTGCTGGCGACAAACACGAAACTGGACGTGCCATGTTGCAATTGGAAATGGAAAAAGCAGGACAACAATTACAAGGTGTTTTACAGATGAAAGAAACCTTGGCCAAAATGGATATTTCTAAAAACTCAACCATTGCACATGTAGGAAGTTTGGTAAAAACCACCCAAGCAACCTATTTTTTAAGTATTAGCGCAGGAAAACTTGTTGTTGAAAACGAACATTATTTTGCTGTTTCTGTTTCTTCTCCGATTGGTAAATTATTGTTAGGTAAAAAAGAAAAAGACAGTTTTGTTTTTAATGGAAATCAGATTGTGGTTAGTTGTATAAATTAAATTTTAAAAGAGATGCCTATAAATAGGCAATCACCAAACAATTAATTATAAATGGTGTTGACAACTGTTATTTCATCTTTTTATCAATTGTAGTTTTCATTGCGTAATAACCCATTTCGTAGCAAACTCTACCTAATAATATAGCAGGGTTAATTCTGTGTTTATCTCCCAAGGCTTTTATTTTATCATCATTTAAGGGCAGATGATTGTCTAAAATATCTTGCCAGATAACTTTAGAAATTAGTTTTTGTTGAGCGTAGTTATCTGCTTCAGTCTCACATTTATCTATATTCTGCTTTTTAGTTAAGTCCATAAATTTTCTGTCCTTATCATTTCTCAAATGCAAATCAATATGCCCAATTTCGTGCATAATTGTAAAAGCAAAATTGTCAATCCGATTATACCTCAAAGTCAATGCAATAGCTGGGTTTTTATCTGACCAAAAAGAAAATCCGTCAATAGGTGTTTTCTCTAGCTTATCAATCAACAGCATTTTAATGCCAAATTGATTAAGTACAGCTTTAACCCTTTCAGGTGTTTTATAATTTTCATAAAAAACATTATTTAGATTTAAACAAAGTTGATTTAAATTGTCAAAATTAAAAGTATTCGTTTTTTGATTTTTAGCTTCATACTGAGCTAATGAACTCCAAGCGAACATGTTTTTTTCATCAATTTTTAATTTATCAGATTTACGATAATATGCAAATTTGTCTTTAGAAAAAGAAGAAACTAAACCATCAATAGTGTCTACACAATAGATATTCTTTATTGTTTTTATGTTGTTTTCAATGTCATCATTTAAGTATTTATGTTTATTAAAATACCGAACCGGAACATATTCTTTGATAATGCTCCATAGTTCAATATTTCTTACTTTTTTAATATTTTTTTGCTTTACTCTTGCTTTATCAATCTCGTATTGAGATTGAAATTTCATCCAATAGTCTGCTGAAATACCCAAAACCTTTTCTAATAATATTGCAATATCTGCAGTTACTGGTCTTTTCCCTTTGATAATTTCATTTAAAAATGATGGTTGAACATCTAATTCTTTTGCTAATATTCTTTGGTTTAAATTAGGTGTTGCGTCTAATTCATCTTTAATTAAAACTCCTGGATGTGTCGCTTGTGCTGGTGTTAATAATTTGTTTGTTGCCATCTCTTCCCTGTGTTTGTTTGTAGTAATTACTTGTAATGATTACTCAATTCAATAATTGAACATATTGTAATACTATTAGGCTCTTCTCCTTCTAGTGTAATAATGAATTCTATTCGATATTTGCCATCTACTCGAACAGATTCTAATCCTTTTTTATCGCCAATAAGTTTTTCATAATTTAAACTCCTAATGGGGTATAACTCTTCTGTATTTTTTGCAACTCTTAATTTATCTATTGTTTGTATGTACTTTTTGACAACATTTGGTTGAAACCTATGCTTTTTGCTTCTAGCCTTGCCTTTTTCGTATAGTTCTTTAAGATAATCTTTCTCGAAATTTATTTCCATAGCTTTCTTTTATCATAGTGCAAAGATACAAATAAAAACAAAAGTTCACTAAATTAGTGAACTTTTTTTGTAAATTTTAACAGTTAATGAATATAGTTAAGAGATAATAAATTGTATTTAGTGCTAACAGAAGATAAACTAAAGAGTCAAATCTCTAATTTAACAAGAACTCTAAATTTACTTTTGCATTCTTTTCTACATCACAAGTATGATTTATAAACACTTTTTGCCCATTAAAATCAGCTGCTATCAACCAATAAAAACCTTTGTAATAACTTTGCAAAACGGTTGCTTTTAACTCAGATTTCTCTATAATTTTTATTTGATGTGGATATACTAATTGCTTTTTATTATTGATGGTAATTTCGCTTACATCATCAAACAAAGCAGCAATGTATTTTTCTTTTGGATTGTTGTAAATATCTTTTGGTGTGTCGTTTACCAATATTGTATGATCGCGAATAATCAATAATGTATCAGCAAAAGAGAGGGCGTCATTTTTGTCGTGCGTTGCAACAATACACGCAATATTTTTTTCTTTTAAATAGCTAAAAAACTTTCTTCGAAGCGAGTTTTTTTTAAAATTATCAATCTGACTAAAAGGTTCGTCCAATAAAATCAATTTTGGTTCTTTAGCCAAAGCTCTTGCAATGGCAACTCGCTGTTGTTGTCCGCCGCTTAAGGTTTTTACTTTTACATTGGCAAAAGCTGTCATTTCAATTACTTCTAACAATTCTTGTGTTCTTTTTTGTGCTTCTTTAGGATAAAAACGTGATAAAAATTTCTTGATATTTTCTGAAACAGAAGTAAAAGGCATCAAAGCGAAATCTTGTGCAACATGTTTCATAAAATCCATTCCAGGAACCAAATGATGTTTTGGACCAAGTACTTCAATATCATCCCAAAAAATGGTTCCTTTATTTAGATCTAACAATCCGTAAATTGCTTTTAGTAAAGTCGATTTTCCACAACCACTTTCTCCCATCACACATAAATGTTCTCCTTTTTTAAGTTGAAAAGTGAAATCTTTTAAAACAGGTTTTTTTGATTGATATTGAAAAGAAAGATTGTTTATTGAAAGCATAAAAAAGCCATAGATTATTTGAAGATAAACTATGGCAAAAATAGTGATTTTGGCTTTATAAATAAGTCAAAAAAGGAAGTATTACTTATTTAAAAAGAGGTTTAAATCGATCCCAATTGGCATAAATCAATAACAAATTTAATATTGCAACTACAGCTGCAAATAAAATTCCTTCAGGGTTATACGTTAAATGGAAAGCAATAATATTTATAGATACTGGCACTAAAACAATTAATGCAAATGGCACGGCTTTATTTAAAACTAAGCATAAACCTGCAATAATATATGCAATTCCTAAAATTGGAAAAATATAACCACTTCCAATTAATGCACCCATAAAATTCCCTGCAGATTCAGATAATTCTGGATTTGGCATAAATTGTAAAAATTTGTTAGCTCCAAAAACCAACATCGCTAGACCTAAAAAGTATCTAGCTACTGTGTTTACTGTTTTCATAATAAAAAAGTTAGTTAATAATTAATAATTGAGCTTATAAGATACTAAAAAACAATATACTAACAATGTTTTGGTTTATAAGATGTAATATATGTTGATAAAAAACGACTACATTTGTACCAATAAAACATCAAAAAATGACAGAAAACTTAACAAAAGAAGCTTTCTTAGAAAAGGTTTTTAATTTTGAAGAAAACAAAGAATGGACGTTTAAAGGAAATGTTCCAGCAATTATAGATTTTTACGCAGATTGGTGTGGGCCTTGTAAAATGATTGCACCTATTTTAGAACAATTAAGTGAAGAATATGGAGATAAAATAAACATTTATAAAGTTGATACAGAAGCAGAACAAGAGTTATCTGCTGCATTCGGAATAAGAAGCATTCCGTCGATGTTGTTTTGTCCAAAAGAAGGCGAACCACAAATGGCAAACGGAGCGTTGCCAAAAGCAGAATTAGAACGCATTATTGCAGACGTTTTAAACATTACAAACTAAAAAAATCCCGAGTAAAAACTCGGGATTTTTTGTCTATTCGAGCGCAGTCGAGAACTTTTGAAAACCTTTCGACTGCGCTCAAGGTGACATTCTTATACAGTAACTGTTACTTAAACCAAATGATTAGCAACCAAATATTCTGCAATTTGAACTGTATTTGTTGCAGCTCCTTTTCGTAAATTATCTGAAACAATCCAAAGATTTAATGTGTTTTCTTGCGATTCGTCTCTACGGATTCTTCCTACAAAAACTTCGTCTTTATCATGCGCGGTAATTGGCATTGGATACAAATTGTTTGCTACATCATCTTGCACAATAATTCCGGCTGTATTTCTTAAAATATCACGAACTTCGTTTACATCAAAATCGTTTTCAAACTGTACATTTACCGCTTCAGAATGTCCGCCAGCAGTCGGAATTCTAACCGCAGTTGCTGTTACAGAAAAAGAATCGTCACGTAAAATTTTCTTAGGTTCTTTTACCAGCTTCATTTCTTCTTTTGTGTATCCGTTTTCTAAAAAAACATCACAATGTGGCAATGCATTTCTTCCTATTTTATGTGGATATGCCATTTCACCAATAATTCCTGCTTCTTCATTATCTAATTGTTGCACTGCTTTTACGCCAGTTCCAGAAACAGATTGATACGTAGAAATAACCACACGTTTCATGGTGTATTTTTTATGCAAAGGCGCTAACGCCATTACTAATTGAATTGTAGAACAATTTGGATTTGCAATAATTGTGTCATCTTTAGTTAACACATCGCCATTAATTTCTGGCACCACTAACTTTTTTGTTGGATCCATTCTCCAAGCAGAAGAATTATCAACAACAGTTGTTCCAACTTCAGCAAATTTTGGAGCCCATTCTAAAGAGGTTTCTCCGCCAGCAGAAAATAACGCAATATCTGGTTTCATAGAAACGGCAGTTGCTAAGTTTATAACAGCAAATTCTTTTCCGTTAAATGGAATCATTTTTCCAACAGATTTTTCTGAGGCAACAGGAATCAATTCCGTAATTGGAAAATTTCGCTCCGCTAAAACTTTTAATAGTATATTTCCTACCATTCCGGTAGCACCAACAACTGCAACTTTCATTTTATATCATTTTTAATACTGCAAAGATTATGAAAAAACCAATTACTTGTATTTTTAAAAGAGAATAAGTTGTACCGTTGTTTAAAAAGTTACAAGAAAAATAGAATTGTTAAGTATTAAACGTTTTAGAATTTCGTCATTACAAGGAAGAATTACCAAGTAATTTGTTTAAATTTCACTTCTAAATTAAGAGATTGCTTCGTTCCTCACAACGACGAATTTAATATAAAAAAACAGTAACTTTGCACCGTATTAAAAGATTCGAAAGAATTAATTTATTTTGTCTAACTAAAAAAGTATAGCATGCAACTGTACAACAAGTTAAGCGCAAAAGAACGCGCTGTTTTAATTGACGAAGCCGGAAAGGATCGTTTAACCATTTCCTTCTATCAATATCACAAGATAGAAGACCCACAAACTTTTAGAGATCAATTATTCCTTGAATGGAATGCCCTTGATGTTTTAGGACGCATTTACGTTTCTTACGAAGGAATTAACGCACAATTGTCTGTTCCTTCGGATAGAATGTTAGCACTGAAAGAGCAATTAGATGCGATTCCGTTTTTAAAAGACATCCGATTAAATGTTGCGGTTGAGCAAGACAATAAATCGTTTTTAAAACTGAAAGTAAAGGTTAGAAATAAAATTGTTGCCGATGGTTTAAATGACGAAACCTTTGATGTTACTAACAAAGGAATTCATTTAAATGCAAAGGAATTTAATGAAATGTTAGCAAGTCCAAATACAGTTTGTGTAGATATGCGTAATCATTACGAAAGCGAAATTGGTCATTTTGATGGCGCTGTAACTCCAGATGTTGATACGTTTAGAGATTCTTTAGATATTATTGAAGAAGATTTAAAAGACAACAAAGAAGATAAAAATTTATTGATGTATTGTACGGGCGGAATTCGTTGCGAAAAAGCATCAGCATATTATAAACACAAAGGATTTAAAAATGTTTTTCAGTTAGAAGGCGGAATTATAGAATACACGCGTCAAGTAAAATCTGAAGGAATTGAAAACAAGTTTTTAGGGAAAAACTTTGTTTTTGATCATAGACGAGCAGAGAAAATATCTGATGATGTTGTTTCTAATTGCCATCAATGTGGTGAGCCTTCTGATGAACATGTAAATTGTGATAATGAAGCGTGTCATTTGTTATTTATTCAATGTAAATCTTGTCAAGAAAAAATGAACACTTGTTGTTCTTACGAATGTAAAGAAACTGCAGCATTGCCTTTTGAGATTCAAAAAGAACTTCGAAAAGGAAAAGGAAATAGCAATAAAATATTCAAAAAAGGAAGATCAGAAGTATTGACTTTTAAGAAGTAGAACAAAGAAATGTAATTTTAAAAGACCTCAAATTTGAGGTCTTTTTTATGTTCAAAAAACAAATTTTTCACGAATTCTAATTCAATTTACACGAATTTTAAAGTAACCAAAAGCCAAATAAGCTCTAAACCTAAATTTGATTCATAATCAAATAAAAAGGAGTTATGAGAACTTTCAAAATCCTGTTTTTTCATTCTTTGAGAATGCGTATATTTACAGATTCATCAACTTAAAGTTGATTTTCAAATTATTTAAGAACCCAAAAAAGACAAGAATTGCTGCAAAAAGCACCTTTGTTTTTTAAAAAATATATACATTTTATGAGCTGTACTAGTTGCTCAACAAAAAAAGACGGCGTTCCAAATGGCTGTAAAAGTAACGGAAATTGTGGAACCGGTGGAGCTTGCGGAAGCGGAAGTAAATTAGCTGTTTTTGATTGGTTATCAAACATGACTTTGCCAAACGGTGAAGCTCCTTTTAATATTTATGAAGTCCGATTTAAAAACGGACGTAAACACTTCTTTAAAAACACAGAAAACCTAACACTTTCTATGGGCGATGTTGTTGCTGTAGAAAGTTCTCCAGGACACGATGTCGGTACAATTTCTTTAGGTGGAGAATTGGTTAAGGTGCAATTAAAAAAGAAAAATGTTAAAGAAGATAGCGAAGAAATTTTAAAAATTTACAGAAAAGCTTCTCAAAAAGACATTGATATTTGGCAATCTTACAGAGAAAAAGAACAAGAAACTCAACGTAGAGGAAGAGAAATTTTAGGTCGTTTAGGGCTAAAAATGAAACTTTCTGATGTTGAATATCAAGGAGATGGAAACAAAGCAACTTTTTATTACACAGCAGAAGAACGTGTTGATTTTAGACAATTAATTAGAGATTTAGCAAGCGCATTTTCTATCAGAGTAGAAATGAAACAAGTTGGCTTACGACAAGAAGCAGCACGTTTAGGCGGAATAGGCTCATGTGGTAGAGAACTGTGTTGTTCTACTTGGTTAACAGATTTTAGAAAAGTAAATACAGCAGCTGCTAGATACCAACAATTATCGTTAAATCCGTTAAAATTAGCTGGACAATGCGGAAAATTAAAATGTTGTTTAAACTTTGAATTGGATACGTATTTAGATGCGTTAAAAGCGTTTCCTAAGCAAGAAAAAGTATTGAAAACAGAAAATGGAGATGCCGTTTTTGTAAAAATGGATATCTTTAA
Organism: uncultured Flavobacteriaceae bacterium; assembly: GCA_963974245.1. Lineage (GTDB taxonomy): Bacteria > Bacteroidota > Bacteroidia > Flavobacteriales > Flavobacteriaceae > Polaribacter. Next base: position 70,993 of record CAXBBY010000005.1, read on the forward strand.
AAAAGCGTTGTGGTACACATATAAAGACAATAGCTTTAAGTGGTTTCAGTTAACTTTAGATCAAGTAAATGAAATTATTAAGTTAAATAAAAATAATGAAGATGCTGCGCCGTTAGAAGATTACGAATCGGATGTTGAAGTTGTGGTAAAAGCAGATTTTGAAAATGTAGTTGGGCAAGACAGTTTAACTCGTTTTGATGCTCCTAAACAGAAAAAAGGCCGTAGAAAAAACAACAGAAATAGAAACAAAAAACAAATTGTAAGAGCTCAAAACACTAATAAACCAAATCAACCAAAACAAAAGAGAAACCCAAATCAGAACAAACCAGCTGCAGCAACAAATGTTGCCGAAAATAAACCAACTAAGAAGCCATTTCGTAAAAATAACAATCGCAACAAAAACCAAAATAGAACCAATTCTAATGGAAACAAACAAGAATAAATTTATTGTATTTGTTTTTGTTGCTTTTAGTATCATTTCTTGTGATTCTAAAAGAGAATATGATTCTTATGTTTCTATTGCTAACAATTCTTGGGAAAGTAAAAATACTGTTTCGTTTCATTTTGAAATTAAAGACACCATCAACAAAAAAGAGTTGTTTTTAAATATTAGAAACAACCAAAAATACAGTTATAGCAATTTGTTTTTAATAACAACATTAAAATTTCCAACGGGAAAGAAAATTGTAGATACTTTAGAATATGAGATGACAGATAATTCTGGGCATTTCTTGGGAAATGGATTTACAGGAATAAAAGAAAATAAATTGTTTTATAAAGAAAATGTCGTTTTTCCAATGTCTGGAGAATATGTTGTTTCAGTAACTCAAGCAATGAGAAAAAGTGGAAAAATTGATGGTATAGAAAGTTTAAAAGGAATTACTGAAGTTGGATTTAGAATAGAAAATAAATAAAAAAAAGTGAAGAAAAAAACAACAGATTTTAAAAAATATATAAAATGGTTCTGGGGAATTATAATTGGTGGATTTGCATTCGTTTTATTATTGTTTCTCTTAGCTTCTTGGGGTGTTTTTGGTGCATTACCAACATTTGAAGAATTAGAAAATCCGCAAAATAATTTAGCTACAGAAATAATTTCTTTTGATGGTAAAACACTTGGAAAATACGCATATGAAAACAGAACACCAATAAAATTTAAAGACTTACCTAAAAACTTAGTACTCGCGTTAATTGCAACAGAAGACGAACGTTTTTATGAACATTCAGGAATCGATTTTAGAGGAACCACAAGAGCAATTATTAAACTTGGAAAAGGCGGAGGAGCAAGTACAATTACACAACAATTATCTAAAAACCTTTTTACAAAAAGAGCCTCTGGAAATACATTTAAAAGAATTGCTCAAAAACTAAAAGAATGGGTTGTATCTATTAAATTAGAAAAACAATATACAAAAGAAGAAATTATTGCCATGTATTTGAATACGCAAGGTTTTTTGTTTAACGCTTCTGGAATCCGTTCAGCAGCAAGAATCTATTTTGGAAAAGAGCCAAAAGATTTAAAAATCGAAGAATCTGCTGTTTTAGTAGCAATGCTAAAAAATCCTAGACAATACAATCCAAACAGAAGTGTTTCAAAAAATAAATCGTTTATTAGAAGAAACGTTGTTTTTAGTCAAATGGAAAAAAACGGATTTTTATCAACCCAAGAAAAAGATTCTTTGCAAAAATTACCTTTAGAAATAAACTTTACCCCAGAAAGCCATAGTGATGGATATGCCACCTATTTTAGAGAATATTTAAGAGAATATTTAAAACAATGGGTAAAGACAAATCCAAAACCAAACGGAGAAAAATACAATATTTATGCTGACGGATTAAAAGTATATGTAACCATAGATTCTCGTATGCAAAAATACGCAGAAGAAGCTGTAAAAGCACATATTTCGAATTTACAATCCTATTTTAACACAGAGCAAAAAAGCAACGAAACGGCTCCTTTCTATGATTTAGAACCAGAACAAATAGAAATGATTTTAACCAGAGCAAAGAAAAACTCTGATCGCTGGAGAGAAATGAAAAAACTAGACACACCAGAAAAAGAAATAGAAGCTTCTTTTCTTAGAAAAAGAAAGATGAAAATATTTTCATGGAAAGGAGATAGAGATACAATAATGACACCGGCAGATTCAATAAAATATTATAAGTATTTTTTACATTCTGGCCTGATGTCTATGGAACCACAAACAGGTCATATAAAAGCATGGGTTGGAGGAATTAATAATAAACACTTTAAATACGATCATGTAGAACAAGGAAGAAGGCAAGTTGGCTCTACATTTAAACCCTTTGTTTATGCAACAGCAATTAATCAATTAAAACTATCTCCGTGTGATAAATATCCTATTGCTCCTTATACCATTAAGGCGGGAAAGTATGGGAATCCTGAATCTTGGACACCAAGAAATTCTGGAGATAATTCGTTAAGGTACAAAGGGGAATTAAGTTTAAAAGAGGGATTAGCAAAATCTGTAAATACAATGTCTGCAAGATTAATAGATATGGTTGGTCCTAAAAATGTTTCAAGATTAGCTAAACAAGCCCTTGGAATAGAAAGAATAATTCCAGAAACTCCATCAATTGCATTGGGAACAGTTGAACTATCTTTGTACGAAATGGTAAGTGCATACGCAATGTTTGCAAATAAAGGATTGCGTGTAGAACCAATGATAATAACTAGAATTGAAGATAAAAACGGAACAGTTTTAACCCAATTTACACCAAAAACACAAGAAGTGTTGAGTGAAGAATCTGCCTATGTTGTATTAGATTTATTAAAAGGAGTAACAACTGCAGGATCTGGAATTCGATTAAGAACAACATCAGAAAGACCAGATTATGTAACAGGTTATCCGTACGGATTTCAAAATCCGATTGCAGGAAAAACAGGAACGACACAAAATCACACAGATGGTTGGTTTATGGGAGTTGTACCAAATTTAGCAACTGGCGTTTGGACTGGTGGAGAAGACAATGCTATTCATTTTGAAACAATTGGAAAAGGACAAGGAGCATCAATGTCGTTACCAACGTGGGCAATTTTTATGAGAAAATGTTATGAAGATCCAACGTTAAATATCAGCAAAGAAGATTTTGAGAAACCTGAAAATCCGATTTCTATTCGTTTAGATTGTGGTGATGTTAAAAAGGTTGATGAAAAAGAAATACCAGTAATTAAAAAAGGAGATACAGACTTTTAATTCTATAAAGATGATAAATAAAGTAGTAAAAAATGTAGCAGAAGCTTTACATGGAGTTGAAAACGGAATGACATTTATGTTAGGAGGTTTTGGGTTGTGTGGAATTCCAGAAAACTGCATTTCAGAATTGGTACGATTAGGAATCACAGATTTAACATGTATATCTAATAATGCAGGTGTAGATGATTTTGGTCTTGGGTTGTTATTACAAAAACGTCAAATAAAAAAAATGATTTCCTCTTATGTTGGAGAAAATGATGAATTTGAGCGTCAAATGTTGTCTGGAGAATTAGAAGTAGATTTAATTCCACAAGGAACATTAGCAGAGCGTTGCAGAGCAACAGGTGCTGGAATTCCTGCTTTTTATACACCAGCAGGTTATGGAACTGAAGTTGCAGAAGGAAAAGAAACAAGAGAGTTTAACGGAAAAATGTACGTTTTAGAACACGCGTTTAACCCTCAGTTTGCTTTTGTAAAAGCATGGAAAGGAGATGCTGCAGGGAATTTAATTTTTAAAGGAACAGCGCGTAATTTTAATCCGATGATGGCAATGGCTGGTAAAATAACAGTTGTTGAGGTTGAAGAATTAGTTGAAGCAGGTGAATTAGATCCTAATCAAATTCATATTCCAGGGATTTTTGTACAACGAATCTTTCAAGGAAAAGATTACGAAAAGAGAATTGAACAACGAACAGTAACTCCTAAATCGTAACAAAATGGCATTATCTAAAGAACAAATAGCACAAAGAATTGCACAAGAATTACAAGATAAATGGTATGTAAATTTAGGAATTGGTATTCCTACATTGGTGGCAAATTATATTCCTAAAGGAATTGATGTTGAGTTTCAATCAGAAAACGGATTACTTGGAATGGGACCTTTTCCTATTGAAGGAACAGAAGATGCCGATTTAATTAATGCAGGAAAACAAACGGTTACAATTTTAAATGGCGGTTCTTTATTTGATTCTGCAATGAGCTTTGCAATGATACGAGGGCAACATGTACAATTAACTGTTCTTGGAGCAATGGAAGTTGCACAAAATGGAGACATCGCCAATTGGAAAATTCCAGGTAAAATGGTAAAAGGAATGGGCGGCGCAATGGATTTAGTAGCATCCGCAGAAAATATTATTGTTGCCATGATGCACACGAATAAAAAAGGAGAATCTAAATTATTAAAGAAATGTTCTTTACCACTTACAGGAGTTGCTTGCGTTAAAAAAGTAGTAACCAATTTAGCTGTTTTAGAAATTAAAAACGGTGCATTTCATTTATTAGAAAGAGCTCCTGGGGTTTCTGTAGAGGAAATTAAAAATGCTACCGAAGGAACTTTAATTATTGAAGGAGAAATCGCTGAAATGAAATTTTAAGATGGAATATTTAGCAAAAAGATCATTTTTAGTGATTTTTAGTATCACTTTTTTTTTAATTTTTTTTCTTGATGTTATTATAGGAATGAAAAACGGAATGATAAGAGCAGTTATTGCTGCTGGAGTTGCTGTATTTTTATCACCAAGAAAAAAGAAAATAAGTACACAAACTGGAGAAAAAACTCAAATTACTTGGATATTTCTTAAAAAACCAATCATTTTAGATTAAATGAAAATAATCTCATACAACGTTAACGGAATTAGAGCGGCTTTAAAAAAAGGCTTTTTAGATTGGTTGCAAGCCGCAAACCCAGATGTTATTTGTATTCAGGAAACAAAAGCCCATAAAGAGCAACTTGATGTGTTAGAATTTGAAGCCGCTGGATATCCGTATCATTATTGGTTTTCGGCAGAAAAAAAAGGCTATTCTTCTGTGGCGATTTTGTGCAAAGAAAAGCCAAATCATGTAGAGTACGGAACAGGAATTGAGTCGATGGATTTTGAAGGAAGAAATTTGCGCGTAGATTTTGACGAAGTTTCTGTAATGAGTATGTATTTACCTTCTGGAACAAACGATGCTAGACTTGATTTTAAGCTTAAATATATGGTAGAAATTCAAGAATATATTAATGAGCTAAAAAAAGAAATCCCGAATTTGGTAATTTGTGGAGATTATAATATTTGTCATCAAGAAATAGACATTCACAATCCGAAAATGAAAGGAGTTTCTGGATTTTTACCTGAAGAAAGAGCATGGATTGGTAATTTTATTAAAAGCGGTTTTATAGATAGTTTTAGGCATTTACATAAAGACAAACAAGAATTTTCTTGGTGGAGCTATAGAGCAAATTCTAGAACCAATAATAAAGGCTGGCGATTAGATTATGCAATGATTGCAGAACCTATTAAAACAAATATTTCTAGAGCTTATATTTTACCAGAAGCAAAACATTCTGACCATTGCCCGATTGTTGTTGAATTAGATTTTTAAAATATGAACCATCAAAAAATTACATTTTTACTTCTTTTTTTATCTTTTTCTTTATTAGGACAAGCAAAGCTTGATAGCATTGCAAGCGATTCGTTAAAAAGTGTTACAAAAAAAGGATTCTTTAGCGATAAAGATTTATCTTTAATAGACAGTTTAATTATAGAAACACAATACAAATCTCCTTTAACAACTAACATTAATTATGTAATAAAAGGATTAGATGTTAAAGAAATCCCTGAAGAAAAAATTCCGACAAATGTATTAAAAGAACGTTTAAAACACTTAGATAATACGTCGCCTTTTTTTATAGAATACAATCCTATTTTAGAAAATGTAATTAACTCTTATTTAAAATATAGAAAAAAATACTATCCAAGATTAATGGCAAAAGCGGAGTATTATTTTCCGATGTTCGAAAAATATTTAGATCAGTTTGATGTTCCGTTAGAAATGAAATATTTAGCAATTGTAGAGTCTGCATTAGATCCAAGAGCAAGGTCAAAAGTTGGTGCAAGTGGTCTTTGGCAATTTATGTATTTAACCGGAAAGCAATATAAATTAAACGTAAGCTCTTATGTTGATGAGCGGCAAGATCCAATAAAAGCAACCATTGCTGCATGTAAATATTTAAGTGATTTATATGATATTTTTGGTGATTGGGACTTAGCTTTAGCTGCATATAATTCTGGACCAGGAAATGTTTCTAAAGCAATAAAACGTTCTGGAGGATATCAAAACTATTGGAATATTCGTCAGTATTTACCAACAGAAACTGCCGGATATGTTCCTGCCTTTTATGCAACGTTGTATATTTTTAAATATGCAAAAGAACATGGTTTGGCACCAGAAAACCCACCAATTTACCATTTTGAAACAGATACAATTCAAGTTAAAAAGACAGTTTCATTTGACCAAATTACAGAAGTTACTGGAATAGAAACAGAAATGTTACAGTTTTTAAATTCAGAGTATAAACTAGATATTATACCATTTGTAAAAGGAAAAAATTATGCAGTTACGCTTCCAAGAAATAGAACGGTAAATTTTTTAACAAAAGAAAAAGAACTTTACACGTTGGTTGATGAAGATAATGCTAAAAGAGAAAAACCATTACCAAAATATTTAGAATTAAATCAACGAATAAGATATAAAGTTCGTGGCGGAGATTACTTAGGAAAAATAGCTAAAAAATTTGGCGTTCGGGTTAGTCAAATTAAAAAATGGAATCGTTTAAGAAGCACTAATTTAAAAATTGGACAAAGACTTACTATTTTTCCAAAAAGATTATAAGCAAAAAAAAGACAGTATTCTTAAAATGGAACAATATTTGAAGAATACATCAAGATAATTAAAACTTTAAATTGATAAAAATGAAAAAAGGATTTACAATAGTAGCGCTATTACTTTTTTTAACATCGTGTCAAGACGCAAAAGAAGCTTTTGTATTAAGTAGTTCTCTTGGAAAATCAAATCATCTTCTTGTTGTAATAGAAGCAAAAGACTGGTCTGGTAAAGTTGGTGATAACCTTAGAAATTTTTTAGGAAAATTGGTAGTTGGTTTGCCTCAGCCAGAAACCACATTTAGTGTTACTCAAATAGCACCTAAAGGTTTTGGAAGTATGATGAATAAGTATAGAAATGTATTATTTGTTCAACAAGGAGAAAAAGATTCCTTTCGCATTCAAAACGATTTATTTTCAAAACCTCAAACATTAGTTTATGTTACCGCTAAAGATAAAGAGGGATTAAATACTCAATTAGATAAATACAAAAAAGAAATCGTTAAAACCTTTAGAGACTCTGATATTAAACAACTTCAAGAAATATTTTATAATAAAAGAATTGATGATTCTAAGTTTAAAACATTAGAAAAACTAGGAATATCTTTAACAATACCAATTGATTTTAGAACAGTAGAAGATAATGGGGAATTTTTGTGGTTAAGACAACATTTAATGAGCGGAATTGCTCAAGGAGATGGAACAAGTAATATTTTAGTATATTCAGTTCCTTTAGCAGAAGAATTTGATTTAGATATTAACAATAATATTTTAAACCACAGAAACGAAATAGGAAAAAAATATATAATTGGTTCTAAAGAAGGAATGTATATGATTACTGAAGCAGCTTTTACTCCCCAAACATTAGAAGTTGTTATTGATAACAAAAAAGCATTTGAAACAAGAGGTAAATGGGAGGTAAAAAACGATTTTATGGCTGGTCCTTTTTTAAATTATACTGTTATTGATAAAAAGAATAATAGATTAATTGTTTTTGAAGGCTTTACATATGCGCCATCAGTAGATAAAAGAGATTTTATTTTTGAGTTAGAAGCAATAGGGAAATCATTAAAAATTAAATAGAAACCACCTTTTTTTAGTTTTTACTTCCCCAATTATCTCTTAAGCCAACGATTTTATTAAAAACCAATTTTTCGGAAGTAGAATCAGCATCAACATTAAAATACCCTAAACGTTGAAATTGAAAACGGTTTCCAATTTTAGCAGATCGCAAACTTGGTTCAACAAAAGCATTGATAATTTCTAAAGAATTTGGGTTGATAAACTCCATAAAATCGTTGTCCTTATGTGCTGCGTCTGGAGCTTCCTCTAAAAACAATCGATCATAAGCTCTTACTTCTGCTTTTACAGCGTGTTTTACAGACACCCAGTGCAAGGTTCCTTTTACTTTACGTTTGCTTTCTTCTGTTCCGCTTCCCGACTTTGTCAACGGGTCATAGGTGCAATGAATAACTGTAATTTCTCCGTTTTCATCTTTTTCACAACTTGTTGCAGTAATAAAATAAGCATTCTTTAAACGAACTTCTTTTCCTAATTTAAGTCTAAAGAATTTTTTATTTGCTTCTTCTCTAAAATCTTCTCGTTCTATATAAATTTCTCTTGAAAAAGGAACCTCTCTAAAACCAGCGCTTTCGTCTTCTTGATTGTTTTCTGCAATTAAAATTTCTTCTTTTCCTTCAGGATAATTATCAATAATCACTTTAACAGGATCTAAAACTGCCATAACTCTATTTGCCGTTTTGTTTAAATCTTCTCTAATTTTAAATTCTAAAAGTGCTACATCAATAACGTTTTCACGTTTAGAAACTCCAACTGTTTTTATAAATTCTTTGATAGAATTTGGTGTGTAACCACGTCTTCGTAAACCAGAAATTGTCGGCATTCTTGGATCGTCCCAACCTTTAACGATTCCGTTTTCTACCAAGGTTAACAACTTACGTTTACTCATAACGGTATAACTTAAGTTTAAACGAGAAAATTCGCGTTGTTTTGGTGGATTTGGATATTCAGATTTACTGTATTCGTACACATTATCACGAAACCAATCGTACAATTCTCTGTGAGGTTTAAACTCTAAAGAACATAAAGAATGTGAAATTTGTTCAATATAATCGCTTTCTCCATGCGTCCAATCATACATTGGATAAATACACCAATCGTTGCCAGTTCTGTGATGTTCTTTGTACATAATTCTGTACATCATCGGATCACGAAGCAACATATTTGGGCTCGCCATATCAATTTTTGCACGCAATGTATGTTCTCCTTCTTTAAATTTTCCGTCTTTCATTCCTTGAAAGATTTCCAAGTTTTCTTCCACAGAACGATTTCTAAATGGACTGTTTGTTCCAGCTTCAGTTGGCGTTCCCTTTTGCACACGCATTTCTTCGGATGATTGCGAATCTACATACGCTTTTCCGTCTTTTATCAATAAAATAGCCCAATCATATAATTGCTGAAAATAATCAGAAGAATACAATTCATTTGCCCATTGATATCCTAACCAAGAAATATCTTTTTTAATTGCATCCACATACTCTTGCTCTTCTTTTGCTGGATTTGTATCATCAAAACGCAAATTTACTGGAGCATTATATTTTAATCCCAAACCAAAACTTATACCAATTGCTTTTGTATGACCAATATGTAAATATCCATTTGGTTCTGGTGGAAAACGAAAGCGCAAGTTTTCTTTTGGCATTCCGTTTGCTAAATCTTCTTCAATAATTTGCTCTAAAAAGTTGAGCGATACTTTTTCTTCTGACATATTCTCTTAAGATTGAAGCTACAAAATTAAGCAAAATAGTTGAGGTTGGTTCTATTAAAAAAGAAACCCTTTCATATAATTTGAAAGGATTTTTAATGAGAATATATTCTTAATGTTTGTAGGTTCCGTCTGGTAAAGTAGAAGGTAATTTATAAGCTGTATTTGTGAAAACTGTCCAAGCTTTAACATCGCCTGATTGTACTTTAGCACTTGTGTTTAAAATCCATTCATTTTGAATATCTGTTAATCGATTTTCATTTGCGCCCAACATAGAAGAAAGAACCCAAAAATTATATTTTGTTACTTGACAAGAAAAATCGCAAGTTGTCTCAGTATTTGTGTACCAAGCTCCTGTAGGATAATTTGCTGGTGGATTTTGAAAAACACCACCACGAGCGGTATTCATTGCATCGCTTATTTCAGAATTAGCTTGACTACTAAATATGGCTGGATATGAAACTTCATGTCCATTTTTAGAGATAAAATTCCAAACAGATTCGATAGATCCATCAAAATTACCTGTACGACCATTTGAATGCCAAATAATATTTACAGCATCAGCACTTATATTATACACATTGTAACCGCTTGGAGGAATAAAAGCATCTCTTTCTGCAGTCGTTTTCCATAAATAAACAAAAGATTTACCTGTTTTTAATTGTGTGTGAACGGTAGTGTTATCAATTACATCATCCTCATCATTGTCTAAATATTGTGCTAAAATATTAGCAACATGAATCAATTTTGAATCAGCAACACTTTTAAACGCAAAAATAGGGATATCAAAAACAACAATTTTTCTGTTAAAGTCTTTAAATTGACTATCTGTATTAACAATTATTTTAAAATTAGGATCATTTCCTGGGTCAATTAAAATAGAAGTGTCTTTGATGTTATCATTAATAATACAAGAAGTAAAATTTGCAAACACAACTGTAAGAAGTATTAATTTGGCTATCTTTTTTATGTAGTTCATTTTTATATTTTTAGGTATCTAAACTTAAAATCTTCCTTAACTTTTAATACTTTTGTTCTATGGGAATTATACAAGTAAACAATATTAAAATTTATGCCTTCCACGGTTGTTTAAATGAAGAAGCAAAAATTGGCTCTAATTATAGAGTTGATATTAAAATTAAAGCAAATTTACAAAATTCTTCAAAAACAGACGAATTAATTGATACAGTAGATTATGTACACTTAAATTTTATCGTAAAAGAAGAAATGGCAATTAGATCTAAGTTACTAGAACATGTTGCTCAAAGAATTATTAATAGAATTTTTAAGGAACTTACAATGGTTAAAAAAGCAACCATTTGCGTTGCAAAAATAAACCCACCAATTGGCGGTAATGTAGCAGAAGTAAAAATTATAATCACTAAAAAAAGGAAAGCGTAAAAAAACCTTGTCTAAATAGGAATTTTACTTAAATTTGCCAATTCAAAAGGTGTCGTGGCCGAGTGGCTAGGCAGTGGTCTGCAACACCATCTACAGCGGTTCGAATCCGCTCGACACCTCAAAAAAAACACATCGAAATTTCGATGTGTTTTTTGGTTTATTTAACAAAAAAATCCTGTTTTTTTCTGCATCTTTGTTATTATGAAAATACATCCAATAGAAACAGGAAACTTTAAACTTGATGGTGGTGCCATGTTTGGCGTAGTTCCAAAATCTATTTGGCAAAGAACAAACCCTGCGGATTCAAATAATTTAATTTCTATGAGTATGCGTTGTATGCTTATAGAAGATGGAGAAAAATTAACACTGATTGACACAGGTCTTGGCTCTAAACAAACCGAAAAGTTTTTTGGATATTATTATTTGTACGGAGATTTTTCTTTGGATGTTTCATTAGCTAACTTGGGTTTTCATAGAGATGATATTACTGATGTTTTTTTAACTCATTTACATTTTGATCATTGTGGTGGCGTTATTCAATGGAATAAAGATAGAACAGGATTTATGCCAGCTTTTAAAAACGCAAAAGTTTGGTCTAATGAAGACCATTGGAAATGGGCAACCATTCCGAATCCAAGAGAAAAAGCATCTTTTTTAATAGAAAACATTCAACCAATTAAAGAAAACGGACAGTTAAATTTTATAAAAAACGGCATTAAAGATGTTGGTTTTGAGGTGTTGTTTATGGACGGTCATACAGACAAACAAATGCTTCCTAAAATAAAATATAAAGAAAAAACGATTGTTTTTATGGCAGATTTATTACCAACAACTGGGCACGTTCCTTTGCCATATGTTATGGGTTACGATACAAGACCTTTATTAACAATTAAAGAAAAAGCACAATTTTTAAATGAAGCGGCAGACAATGAATATTTTTTATTTTTAGAACACGATGCAGCTACAGAAATTTGTACAGTAAAAAATACTGAAAAAGGAGTACGATTAAAAGATACATTTAAGTTTACAGATATATTTAATTAAGAAAATAGAGAACATGAAATTTTTTAAACCACTTTATATAGCAAGTGTAATTGCTATAGCATTCACAGGATGTAAAACAGTAAATACGATTCCTGTGCCAACCGGAACAAATAATGTTGTTGTTATTTCGGCAAAAAAAGCACCACTTACAAAAATTCAAAAAGAAACTTGGGGTCATTTAGATTTAGCAACCGATACAATTCCTGGCATGAGTGTTGACAAAGCATATACCTTTTTAGAAGGTAAAAAAGGAGTTGAAGTTGTTGTTGGTGTTGTAGATTCTGGTACAGATTTAAAACACGAAGATTTAAGCGCAGTTGCTTGGGTTAACAAAAAAGAAATTCCTAATAACGGAAAAGATGATGATAATAATGGTTATGTAGATGATATTAATGGCTGGAATTTTCTAGGACCAATCTATAAAGAAAACGCCGAAGTTGAAAGAATTCTTAAAAACCCAAAATTAGTTGATGAAGCTACGTATAAAATCATTAAAGATGCTCAAGATAAAAAAACCAAAGACGCATCAGAAAACAAGATTAGATTTAATCAAATGTTACAAGCGGTTCAATTTGCAGACAATACATTATCTAACCACTTAAAAAAGAAAGACTATACAAAAGAGGATGTAAGTTTAATTAAATCAGATAATATAGCAGTCATGCAAAGCGCAAATATTGCTAAACAAATATATGGTTTTGGTTTAAGTTCTTTGACACAAGGAATTTCAGAAATCAAAAGAGAAATTAAAATTGCAGAAGAAGTAGTTAACGAAAACAATTTAAAAACCGATTATAGAAAAGCCTTAGGAGATAATGCGCAAGATTTTTCAACAAAATATTATGGAGATAATAAAACAAACCCTAAAGTAAAAGAAGAGGCTCACGGAACACATGTTTCTGGGATTATTGCAGCGGTAAGAAATAACGAAATCGAAATGAATGGTGTTGCAAACAATGTCAAAATAATGGCTGTAAGAACGGTTCCTGATGGAGATGAATATGATAAAGATGTTGCGTTAGCAATTAGATATGCTGTAGATAATGGTGCAAAAGTAATCAACGCTAGTTTTGGAAAATCATATTCACCAAATAAACAATGGGTTTATGACGCCATTAAATACGCTGAAGAAAAGGATGTGTTAATTGTTCATGCAGCAGGAAACGATGGAAACAATATTGATGTTAAAAATAATTTCCCAAATGATTCAAAAGATTTACAAACAGAATTTTCAGATAATGTACTTACTATAGGGGCAATGAGTTCTAATTATAATGAAAATTTACCCGCAGCTTTTTCTAATTATGGAAAAATAAATGTTGATATTTTTGCGCCAGGAGTTCAAATCTATTCTACAATTCCAGAAAATGAATACGAATATTTTAATGGAACATCAATGGCCGCACCAGGAGTAGTTGGTGTTGCAGCATTAATTCGTTCGTATTATCCAAAACTGTCTGCAAAACAAGTGAAACATATTATTATGAATTCTGGAACAAAAATAGATTTTGAAGTTATTAAACCAGGTTCAGCCTCTCAAACAAATCCAACAGGAATAAAAGTTCCTTTTTCAGAATTATCTGTAACCGGTAGAATTGTGAACGCATATAATGCATTAAAAATGGCAGACCGAATGGTTTATGGTAAATAAAATACTTAAAACAAATTAACATATAAAAAAAGAGTAGTAGATTTACGAATACTCTTTTTTAAAATTAAAGATCACAAACCAACTAAAATTAAGATTATCATGAAAAAATTTTTATTCGTAGCGTTATCATTATCACTAATGATTTCTTGTGGAGAAATAAAAAACACTGTTTACAAACAATCTGCTTCTACTAATTCTAATAATGGCTATTGGCAACAACATGTAGATTATACAATGGATGTTGATGTTGATGTAGAAAAATTTCAATACAGTGGAACTCAAAAATTAGTGTACACAAATAATTCTCCAGACGATTTAAACAACGTGTATTATCACCTGTATTACAACGCTTTTCAACCAGGAAGCGAAATGGATGCACGTTTACAAAGTATCGCAGACCCAGATGGTAGAATGATTGTTCGTGAAAACGGAAAAGTAACAAGCAGAATTGCAATGTTAAAACCTAATGAAATAGGTTATTTAAAAATTAAATCGTTAAAACAAAACGGTAAAGACGTAAAGTTTGAAGTTGCAGGAACTGTTTTAGAAGTTACTTTAAACGAACCAATTAAAGCAGGATCAAAAGTGACTTTTGATATGGAGTTTGACGGACAATTACCAGTGCATATTCGTAGAGCAGGAAGAAATAGTAGAGATGATATTGCAATGTCTATGGCGCAATGGTATCCTAAAATGGCTGAATATGATTTTGAAGGATGGCAAGCACATCCATATATTGCTAGAGAGTTTCAAGGAGTTTGGGGAAATTTTGATGTAACACTTAGAATTGATAAAAACTATACAATTGGCGGAACAGGAAACTTACAAAATCCGCAAGAAATAGGTCACGGTTACGAAGACAAAACAAAACCATTAAACATTCAAAAAGGCGCTAAATTAGCTTGGCATTTTAAAGCAGAAAGAGTACATGATTTTACTTGGGCTGCGGATGACGAATACATACACGATATTTATAAAATGAAAAATGGACCTGATTTACATTTTTTCTATAAAGACAGAGAATATAATAAAGAAAACTGGACAAAAAACCAACCTTTAACAGCTAAAGCAATGGAGTTTTTTAGCGAAAACGTTGGACCATATCCTTGGAAACAATATTCAGTTATTCAAGCAGGAGACGGAGGAATGGAATATGCTATGGCAACATTTGTTGCTGGTGGCGGAAAAAGAAATAATATTGGAACTATTTTTCATGAATTAGCACATACTTGGTTTCAACAAATTTTAGCAAATAACGAAAGCAAACACCCTTGGATGGATGAAGGATTTACATCGTATATTTCTGGATTAGCATCTAATAAAGTATTAAGAAAAGGTGAAGGAAAACCAAGCAACGGCAGTTATAGAGGTTATTTTTATGTGGTAAAAGAAGGTATTGAAGAATCATTATCTACACATGCAGATAGATTTAATTTAAACACAGCATACAGTGTTGCAAGTTACACAAAAGGAAGTATGTTTTTAACTCAATTAAACTATATTATTGGAGAAGATAATACAAAAGAAACACTCAAAAAATACTACAAAGATTTTAGTTTTAAACATCCAACACCAAACGATATTAAAAGAACAGCAGAAAAAGTTTCTGGTTTACAACTTGATTGGTATTTAAATGAATGGGCAGAAACGACACATACAATAGATTATAGTATCGAAAGTGTTGAAGGTAAAAAAATTACACTGAAAAGAGTTGGTAAAATGCCAATGCCAATTGATGTTGCTGTTACTTATGCAGACGGATCAACAGAAAACTTTAATATTCCGTTAAGAATGATGAGAGGCAACAAACCAACAGATGCAACGGTTATTGAAGATTGGACTTGGGCTCACCCAACCTATTCTTTTTCTGTAATAAAAGACATTAAAAAAGTAGAGATAGATACTTCTAAATTAATGGCAGATATTGATAGAAAAAACAATGTTTACGAAGCAAAATAATTTTAGATAAACACATAAAAAAGGAGCTGTTTGAAAAGTTTTTGTCATTTTGAGCGAAATGTAATAAAGTCGAAAAATTGATATTCTTATTTTACTAATTTAGATTTCTCCATTACAGTCGAAATGAGAGCTTAATTTACTTTTGAAACAGCTTTTTATTTTTCAACTTGCTCTATAAAGTTGTCTAAATTTAGTTTTTCTTTTGGGATAAAACCTTTAAGCATTAAACCAACACCAAAAATAATCAACAAAATACCCATAGATTTTTTAATCTTGTAAATTACATTTGCAGTTAGCTTCTTTTTTAATTTTTTAGCTAAGAAAATCTTTCCTAAATCAGTAGTAAAATAACTAATAATAATTGTAGTAAAGTACCAAAAAATATGATTTGGATTCATATCTAACGTTGGTCCAATAACAACAATTAAACCCAACCAAAACCCTAAAACACCAATATTTATAAAGTTTAAAAAGAATCCTTTAAGCAATAATTTTAAGTAATTATTACTGACTGGAATTTCTATGATTGGCGTATTTTCTACTTCTTTTTTGTTAGATTTATCAAAATAGATTATCAACCCATAAATTATTAAAATCAATCCGCCAATAAAAAACAATCGAGGATCGTCTTTAATTCGTTCTAACAAATGTCTGCTTCCTAAATACGCAATTACAATAAAAGAAACATCGCCCAAAATTACACCAACATTAAACATAATTGCAGCTCTTGCGCCTTTTAAAATACTGGTTTGTATCAACATAAAAAATACGGGACCAATCATAAATGAAAGTAAGAACCCAAGAATTATTGCATTTTTTATATCGTAGAAATCCATTTTTTAAAGATACAATTTGTTATTAAACATCATCAAAATCTATGGTGATTTTTGAAGTTGTAGGATGTGCTTGACACGCCAAAACGAATCCTGCTTCAACTTCGCCATCCGTTAAAATACTGTTTTTTATCATTACGGCATTTCCTTCAGTTACTTTACACAAACAACTACTACAAACACCGCCTTGACAAGAATAAGGAGCGTCTAAATTGTTACGTAAAGAAGCCGCTAAAATATCGTCTGTTTTGTTCATGGTAAAGGTTGTTTCTTCATCATCTAGCAACACGGTAATTGCTGTTTTTCCTTCTTCAATTTCTATAGAATTTTCTTCTGTAGAAGCAGTAAACAATTCAAAGTGAATGGTGTTTTCTGCAAAATTGTTTTCTTTTAAAGTATCAGAAACGATGTGAATCATTTCTTCTGGACCACATAAAAAAGCGGCATCAAAAGTAATTTTTTTATGAATGTTTTTAACAAAATAGTTGGTAATTCCTTTGTCGATTCTACCAAATTGAGAACCAGAAATACGTTCTCTGCTAAAAACGTAATGGAGATTTAAACGAGTTGGATATTGTTCTAAAAGCGCATCTAATTCGTTCTTAAAAATTGTTGTTTCAGCCGTTTTATTTCCGTAAACTAATGTAAAAATTGCAGAATTTTCAATTTCTAAAACTGTTTTTATCATTGATAAAACAGGTGTAATTCCGCTACCTGCAGCAAAAGCAATATAATTTTTATTTGCTTCTGGAATTAAAATAAATTTTCCTTCAGGAGGAGAAACTTCAAGAGCATCGCCATCTTTTAAAACCGAAGTGGCAAACGTTGAAAACACACCATTTGAAACTGCTTTAATAGCAACTTTTAGCTCATTGCTATTCGGAGAAGCACAAATAGAATAGGCTCTTCTAACTTCTGAGTTGTTTATTATTGCTTTAAGTGTAATATATTGCCCCGCTTTAAAAGAAAATTCTTCTTTTAAGTTTGCAGGAACATTAAACAAAATAGAAACCGCATCTGTAGTTTCTTTAATGATTTTTTGTATTGTTAATTTGTGAAATTTCGACATCAATCTAATTTTAAAAATGCAAAAATAGGAAACAAATAACGAACAAGTAGTTAGAGTTTTTATAAATTAATGTCTAAGAGTTTTATACATAAGAAAATTATGTATAAATTTGAAACTAATTATGATAGATAATTAATATAAAATGTCAGTTCTAGTGGTTTTTAAATGAAGAAAAATCGGAATTTAAAAATTGTATCGAGAACCTAATCTTCTCAATACAATTTCGATAAAAATCGAAATCACTCGAAGTGACAGCCGTAATTATACGAATAAACAAATACACGATTAAACCTCAGAAAAACATGGGAAATCAAAAATTATTTAAAGGATCTTTACAAACCATCATT
This sequence comes from uncultured Flavobacteriaceae bacterium, assembly GCA_963974245.1. Classification (GTDB taxonomy): domain Bacteria; phylum Bacteroidota; class Bacteroidia; order Flavobacteriales; family Flavobacteriaceae; genus Polaribacter. Next base: position 88,944 of record CAXBBY010000005.1, read on the forward strand.
TTAAAGTTGTTGGCTCAGAATGATAAAATGTATGGATATGAAATTACGCAAAAAGTAAAAGAATTAACCAAAGGAGAATTGAAGATTACCGAAGGAGCTTTATATCCCGCTCTGCATAAATTAGAAGCTGATGGTTTGTTAGATGTTGAGGTTGCAAAAATTGGAAATCGTTTGCGTAAATATTACAAACTTACAGAACACGGAACCAAAGAAACGGCCAACAAATTGGCAGAAATGCAAGAGTTTTTAAAAACGATGCAACATTTGGTAAACCCTAAGTTTAGTTTGGAGTAATTTTTTAGTTATGGAAAATAAACATCAAATAACAGATAAGCAACTTGCTTTTTTAGATCGGTTTTTAAAGAAATACAATTTTGGTTCTGAAGATGATAAAATAGAATTGAAAGATCATATTATTTCAGATTTTGAAACAAACGGAAACGGAAATCTTTCTCAATATCTTTCTGAGGAATTAGGCTTCATAAACAAGTTTATAGGTAGTAAGTTACAAGTTATTCATAAAACTTATCGAAGAAAAACAATTGATGAAGCTATTGGTTTTTTTACATCAATTAAAAAATTACCGATTACAGTTGCGGTGTTTTTAACTATTTATTTTTTGACGATGAATTTAAATGGTAAAACTTTGATAATTCTTTTTTATGTAAGTGTATTGAGTTTTTTCACTTACAGTCAGTTTTTTTTAAATATTAAAAAGAAGGGCAGAAAAAAACTAGACAGGATAGAATATTTAGGGCAAGAAATGTGGTTGCCATATATAATGCTTGTGTTTCCTTTGCATATAGCTACCACAACAGATTTTGATTTTATAAATTCTGTTTTTTTTAGCGTGTATTGGTTTGTTGCAATTGCATATTCAGTTGCTGCAATTATCGTAATGAAAAAAGAGAAAATAATAATCTACGAAAAATACAAACACCTGTTAAACTAAGCTATGGAATTAACAAAACAACAACAACAAGAAATAGAAGACTACATAAAGTCAAACGATGTAGATTATATCGATTTAAAAATAGAATTATTAGACCATATTACGTCTGATGTTGAGCATTTAATTAGTAGAGGATTTACTTTTGAAAAAGCCTCAAAACTTGCAAAACAAAAGTGGAAAAAACATTTTAGACGCTCGTCAAGCATTTTTTTAGGATTACAATATTCGACTTCAAAAATTGTCTTGAGAAAAGCAGTAAAAGAGTTTAAACCATTTTATCTATTGTACATCTTGACTTATTTTTTACCGTTTATAATTTTTAAATATATATCTGTTGATTTTACTGATAATATAATGTCTTTTGTAAACAGATTTTTTAAAATCACCACCTTGTTGGCTTTATTATATTTTGTTTTTATCATTTTTAAAGTGATGCGTTCCAAAGAAAAAACAACGTATCGATTTATTTTAAAAACACAATATTTAGGAATTTTATTTTTAATAATCGCTCAGATTGTTACAGATTATTTCGATAAATTAGGACAAATTAATGCAATTTTTGTGGGTTTTTCTTGCGCCGGATTAGCAATAACATACACTTGCCATCATTTTTATAAAAAACATTTTGAAGAAATTTCTAAGGATCATAAAATGTTAGCGAAATGAAAATCACAGAAAACCACATAAAACAACTCTACAAATTTACTAGGGAACACTTTGTATATCATTACGATGTGCAAACAGAATTGGTAGATCATTTAGCAAACGACATTGAACAAATTTTAGAAGAAAAACCACAATTAACTTTTGTACAAGCAAGAGATGTATCGTTTAAAAAATTTGGTGTTTTTGGTTTTATGGATGTTGTTGAGCAAAAACAAAAAGCGATGAACAAACGTTATTGGAAAATTTTATGGCGCTTTGTAAAAGAATGGTTTACGTTGCCAAAAGTAATTATAACAAGTTTAATTTTTATGTTGTTTTTTACCGTACTTCAATCAATGTACGCAGAAGAAATAATTTTTGCGTCAATTTTTATTTTAGTAATTATTGACCTTTATTATTTATTTAAAAGCAGGGGTAAAAAGAAAAAAAAGAAAGAAAAAACGTTTTTATTAGAATCTATGATTGGTGAAACAAGAAATGGTTTTTCTGTATTGGTATTTATAAATATATTTAATATAATTAATTTGAGTGATACAAATTTTGAGACAATGTCTATTTATTTACTCTCTTTAGCTGCTATTTTTGCAACTTTAATGTGTATTGTTTTTTATATTACAGCATTTGTAATGCCATCAAAAGCAGAAGAATTATTAATGGAAACCTATCCAGAATATAAAATGATATAATTTTTTGTAACAAAAACCATGTTTAAGACACTTATAACCAGTAAACAATTAACCAAATACTTATGTTTAAACGATTTTTAAAATTAGAATGGAAACAATATTTCCGTTCATCATATTGGCAAAAAGGGATAGCATTAAAAATTATTATGGGCTTTTTTGCTCTGTACATGATGGTTTCCTTTTTAGCCCTTGGCGTTGGAAGTTTTTTTATCATTAGAAAAACAATGCCAGAATCAGACCCGTTTCAAGTAGTAAATTCTTTTTTATTATTTGCAGTTATTGGAGATTTAATATTTAGGTATTTAATGCAAAAACTACCAGTAATGAATGTAAAACCGCTACTTGTTCTTCCTATAAAAAAGAGGAAATTGGTGAATTATGTATTAGGAAAATCTATGTTTTCTGCATTTAACATTTTTTCGTTGTTTTTTTATATTCCGTTTTCTGTAGTTTTAATAGGACAAGATTACGATGCTTCCGGAGTTTTAGGCTGGTTATTTAGCATGCTTTTAATAACACAATCAGCAAATTTTTTAAACTTTATTATCAATAAAAATAATATTGCTTTAACCGTTTTAGGAACGTTATTATTAGGAACAATTGCGCTACAATATTTTAATATTTACGATGTAACTATTGATAGTCAAGCAATTTTTAACGGAATTTATGAAAACCCAATTTATACACTTATTCCGTTTGCATTGTTAATTGTTTTATATAGCGTCAATCAAAAAATATTAAAACAACAATTGTATTTAGATGGAGCTGTAAAAGTGAAAGTGAAAGAAGCGAACACGGCAGATTTATCTTGGGCAAACCGATTTGGAGAAATGGCGCCGTTTATTAAAAATGAAATCAGATTAATTTGGAGAAACAAAAGAACAAAAACCGTTTTCTTAATGTCTTTTGCGTTTGTTTTATACGGATTAATCTTTTTTACAAGCTCTACATATGATAAAATGCCAGGATTTTTAATTTTCGCATCGTTATTTATAACTGGTGGATTTGTTTTAAATTATGGGCAATTTATCCCAGCTTGGGAAAGTTCGTACTACAAAATGTTAATGACTCAAAATCTTTCGTACAGAAAATATTTAGAATCTAAATGGTATTTAATGGTTGTGATTACTGCTGTTTTATTCATTTTAGCAACTCCTTATATTTATTTTGGATTGGATAAATATTTAATGATTGCTGCAGGAGCACTTTTTAATATTGGATTTAATACACTTGTATTACTATACGCAGGTTCATTTAACAGAAAACAAATAGATTTAAACGCAAGCGGATTTGGAAACACACAAGGAACAAGCGCAAAACAGTTTATTGTAATTATTCCAGTAATGTTAGTTCCTGTCGGATTATTTTACGCATTTAGCTTACCATTTGGCTTTAATGCAGGAGTTGCCGCAATTGCAGGATTCGGAATTTTAGGATTAGTAACAAAAAATTATTTTATGAATTTGATTGCCAAAAAGTATATTAAAGAAAAGTATGCAGCAATTCACGCATTTGATCAAAAAGCATAATCAACACAAATAAAGACACAAAAAAATATGATACATTCAAAAAATATCACAAAAAAATACGGTTCTACACAAGTATTAAATATAGAAGAATTAGAAATTCCGAAAGGACAAAGTTTTGGATTGGTTGGAAATAACGGAGCAGGAAAAACAACGTTTTTTAATATTTTACTAGATTTAATTAGACCAACAACGGGAGAAATTATTAATAACGAAGTAACGATAAATAAAAGTGAAGCTTGGAAATCTTTTACAGGTTCTTTTATTGATGAAACTTTTTTAATCGGTTACTTAACAGCAGAAGAATATTTTGATTTTATTGGAGATTTACGCGGAATGAATAAAGAAGATATCAAAAACTTTTTAAGTCAGTTCGAAGAAATTTTTAATGGGGAAATTCTAGGGAAAAAGAAATACTTAAGAGATTTAAGCAAAGGAAATCAGAAAAAAGCAGGAATTGTAGCAGCACTTTTAGGAAACCCGCAAGTTGTAATTTTAGATGAGCCTTTTGCAAATTTAGATCCAACAACACAAATCAGATTAAAAAAGATGCTAAAAGAATTAACAGAAAACAAAGACGTTACTGTGTTGGTTTCAAGCCACGATTTAAGTCACGTTACAGAAGTTTGTGAGCGCATTGTTGTTTTAGACAAAGGAAACGTTGTAAAAGACATTAAAACTTCTGCAGAAACATTAAAAGAATTAGAAAGCTATTTTGCAGTGTAAATTCTTTCTTATTTTATTCTTATTTTTACAGCTTCTATTCACAATATTTTTATAGAAAATATGTTTGTGAATAGGAGCTTTTTTTAAGTTTTGATGTTGAATCTATTTTATGAATAATAAAAACGTAATAGTACTTTTTTTGATAGCCATAACGGCTTTTTTTTCTTGTAGTACAAAAAAAGATGCTTTTGCAAATAGAACCTACAACTCTATTACCACCAAATACAATATTTTGTATAATGGTAATTTGGCTTTTCAAGAAGGATTAGATCAAATTAACCAAAAACATAAAGACAATTTTTGGGAACAGCTTTTTATAGAACCTATTACTTTTGAAGAAAAACCAACTTCAATTGCTTTTTTTGGTGGAAATCCTGGTTTTCCAAATTCAAATAATAAAGAAGAAAAACCATTAACAACTTTTGATAAAGCCGAAGAAAAAGCGGTAAAAGCAATTCAGTTACATTCCATGAATATTGGTGGTAGAGAACGCAATAGTCAAATAGATGATGCGTATTTATTGTTAGGAAAATCTAGATATTATACACAACGGTTTATTCCCGCAATAGAAGCATTTAATTATGTAATTATAAATTATCCGTATGCAGATTTAATTAATGAAACTAGAATTTGGAGAGCAAAAACAAATATTAGATTAAACAATGATAAGTTTGCAATAGAGTCTTTAAAAATTGTTTTAAAAGGGGAAGATTTAGAACCAAGAATTAAAGAAGAAGCACATACTGCTTTAGCAATGGCGTATGTTAAAACTGATAGTATTCAAAGAGCAATTCAGCAATTAACACTAGCAACAGCAACGCAAAAGAACACAGAACAAGCCGCAAGAAATATGTTTGTTTTGGGGCAAATTTACAGTTCAGAAAACAAAAAAGATTCTGCTGCAATTGTTTTTCAGAAATTAATCAACTTTAAAAAAGCACCATATAAATTTAAAATTTATGCAAATATAGATTTAGCAAAAGCAACAACAAATGATTCAATGGTTTCTAGCTTAATTAACAAGTTTAAAACGCTAATTAAAGATAGAGAAAACAGAAAATATTTAGATGCGTTGTATTATCAAAAAGGATTATTAGAAGAAAAAAGAGATAGTTTGCACATTGCTTTACAAGATTTTAAAACATCGTTAAGAATCCCAAACGGAGATAAGGTACAAAAAACATATACCTATGAAAAACTAGGGAATATTGCGTTTGATTACTCTTTGTTTGTGCAAGCAAGTGCGTATTATGATAGCGTAATTCAGATTTCAAAAAATAGCACAGATAAAAGAATAAGGCAGATTAGAAGAAAGCATAAAAATTTGACAGCTTTAACAAATTTTGAAACAATTTTAAAAACAAACGACAGTATTTTAAAAATAGTTAACTTATCTAAACTAGAACAAATTACTTTTTTTAAAACCCATATAGAAACGCTAAAAAAAGCAGATGAAAAAGCAGCAAAAGAACAATTAAAAAAAGTTTCTTTCGGAAACTCTTTTAATGGTGGATCTTCAATTAAATCAACCAAAAAAGGCAAATGGTATTTTTACAATACGCAATCTTTAAATTTTGGTAAAACAGAATTTGAAAAAGTTTGGGGAAATAGACCTTTAGAAGATAATTGGCGAATTTCTGATAAACAAAAGCAACAACAAGTAAAAGCAGATTCAATAAAAACAGCAATTACCGTTTCACTGCCAAAATATAAATTAAAGACGTATTTAGATGCGTTGCCAAAAACAAAGTCAGATATTGATTCTTTGATTTACAATAGAAATGAGGCATTATATCAAACAGGAATTATTTACAAAGAGCAATTTAAAAATGTAGATTTAGCAATTTCTAGATTAGAACGATTGCTAAAAGAGAGACCAGATAAAATGTTGTTGTTGCCTACAAAATATCATTTGTATCAATTATATTCAGAACTAAAAAGTAGCAAAGCAGAAGAATATAAAGCGTTGATAATTGAAGAATATCCAACTTCTAGATACGCCGAAATATTACAGAACAAACCCAAAAAACAAGACGACCAAAAAATAGATCAAATAGAAGCAATTTATAAAGAATTGTACTACATCTATAAAGATGATAAATTCTCTGATGTAGTTTCTCAAATCATAGAATTAGCTCCAGAAATTAAAGATTCAAATTTAATTGCTAAATTTGAACTGCTTAAAGCCATGGCAATTGGTAAATATCAATCTAAAGAATCGTATAAAAAAGCATTAGAATATGTGTCTTTTAATTACGGAAACACCAAAGAAGGGCAACGAGCAAAAGAAATAATGAAACAGTTAAATTAAAACATTCCCCAATGTTTAGTAAAGAAAATAATCAGAAGAAACCAAAAGCTATGGAAAGAAATATTTTAGCCAAAAACACTAAAATTGTTGGCGATTTAAGTTCAGATGGAGATTTTAGAATTGATGGAATTTTAGAGGGAACATTAGAAACAAAAGGAAGAGTAATAATTGGTTTAGAAGGATCAGTTCAAGGAAAAGTTTTTTGTGAAAATGCAGATATAGAAGGGAAATTTTCAGGAGAATTAAAAGTAAATAAGATGCTCACCATAAAAGCGTCAGCATCTATTGCAGGAGAAGTAATTTTAGGAAAATTATCTGTAGAACCAGGAGCCGCTTTTAACGCATCTTGTACAATGAAAGGCGCCTTAAAAGAATTAAATGCAAATGAGCAAAAACCAACCTCAGAAGAAAAAACCGCTTAATAAGTTTATACGGCTTACAGGAGTTGGTTTACAAATGGGAATTACCATTTATGTTGCGGCCTATTTTGGAAAAAAAATAGATGCTCATTATCAATTCGAAAAAAAATATATTACCTTTTTATTTATCATTATTGGGTTTGTAGGCTCGCTAGTAAGTCTAATGGTTCAATTAAAGAAAATTAATGAAAAAGATTCTTAAAACCAACAAGCTAATTATTAATTTTGTTTTTAAAGCAACGCTGTATTTAATTGTTGTTTTTGCAATTCACCTTGCCGTTTTGGCGATTTTTAAAAAACCTCTTTTCGAGCACCAAATAATTCTGGCATATGGTGTCAATTATCTATTAGCAATACTAATATTTACAACAATGTTGTTTTTCAGTAAAAAAGCAAACAATTATTTGGGATATATTTTTATGTACGGAAGCCTTTTTAAATTTACCATTTTTTTTATTTTTTTCTACCCTAATTATAACAAAACCTCTGGTGACTCAAAACAAGAGTTTCTTACGTTTTTTATACCTTATACATTGAGTTTAATTATAGAAATTAAATCGCTTATTTTTCTTTTAAACTCCTCTGAAAAAAAAGATTAAAAGCACTATCGGTTTTTACTCAAAAATAAAAGTGTAAATAATTTTTAAGTATTAAGAGAAAAACCTACATTTGCACCGATTTTAAAGACACTATTATCCGAGTGATATGAGAAGAAAATTTTCAATAAAAAAAATTACGTTTTTACTGTTTTTAGTTTCGTTTGTTTCTGTAGCTCAACACAATGAGGATGGTGATGTGACAAACGCACCTAAAAAAGAAAAGGATTTAAAAACTAAAATTAAAGAAGAGATCAATCATCATGTTTTAGATTCTTATGATTTTGATTTGTATTCTTTTACTGATGACAATGGTAAAAAAGTTCATAGAGGGTTTCCATTACCAGTTATTTTATGGGACAATGGATTAAAAGTGTTTTCATCTTCTAGATTTCATTACGGAGAAGCACTTGTAAAAATTGACGAAAACTACTATAAAGTATATCATAACAAGATTTATAAAACGGATGCTGAAGGAACCATCAATTACGATGCAAAGCATAAACCAACAAATACAAAACCCTTAGATTTTTCTATCACTAAAAGTGTAGTAATGATTTTTGTGGTGTTTTTAATCATGTTTTTCATGTTTAAAAGAATGGCAAGAGGATATCAAAAAAACAACGGAATGCCAAAAGGAATGGGAAGATTATTAGAGCCAATTGTTTTGTATATTCGTGATGATATTGCCATACCAAATATTGGAGAAAAGCATTATAAAAGATACATGAGTTATCTTTTAACTATCTTTTTCTTTATATGGATTGTAAATTTATTTGGATTAAGTCCACTCGGTGTAAATATAAACAATAGCATCGCTGTAACTTTTGCTTTAGCAATATTTACATATATTATTACAACATTTACAGCAAAAAAAGAATATTGGAAACATATCTTCTGGATGCCAGGAGTGCCTGTTCCAATGAAAATAATATTAGCTCCTATTGAACTGTTAGGAACAATCATTAAACCTTTTTCATTAATGATACGTTTGTATGCAAATATAACTGCAGGACATATTGTATTATATAGTATAATAGGATTGATGTTTATTTTTAACAATTGGTTAGGAAGTTCACTTTCGTTTTTCTTAGCATTTGTATTAGGTATTTTAGAGTTGTTAGTAGCTGCTTTACAAGCCTATATTTTTACAATTTTATCAGCCTTGTATTTTGGGATGGCTGTAGAAGAACATAATGAGCATTAGTAGAAGTTAATTTTTAGTTTGAATGTTTAATTAATTAATTTATATATTATGGATATAACAGGTTTAGAAATGATTGGAGCAGGGTTGATCGTAATTGGTGCAGGTATCGGTATCGGTCAAATTGGAGGTAAAGCAATGGAAGCTATTGCTCGTCAACCAGAAGCTACAGGTAAAATTCAAACAGCAATGCTTATTGCTGCAGCCTTAATTGAAGGTATTGGGTTTGCTGCGTTATTCGCAGTATAAGCTGAGACTAATAAAACAGCTATAACGGTTGGTTGTAGCTGTTTTTAATAATTAAACAACAATTATAATTAAGATATATTATGGATAAGTTATTAAGTGAATTTTCTATAGGGTTGTTCTTTTGGCAAACAATATTATTTCTTGCACTAATTCTTTTATTAAAAAAGTTTGCATGGAAACCTATTTTAAATGCTGTTAATGATAGAGAAGAAGGAATTAAAAAAGCCTTAGCTTCTGCAGAATCTGCAAAAAAAGAAATGCAAAACTTAACCGCTGATAATGAAGCGCTTGTAAAAGAAGCAAGAGCAGAAAGAGATGCAATGTTAAAAGATGCTCGTGAAATTAGAGAAAAATTGATTTCAGAAGCAAAAGAAGACGCAAAAGAACAAGCAGCAAAAATGATTGATGGTGCTGTGGTTGCTATAGAGCAAGAAAAACAAGCTGCTTTAGCACATTTAAAAAAAGAAGTAGGTGATTTATCAATGGTTATTGCAGAAGTAATACTTAAGAAAGAACTATCTTCTCAAGAAGACCAAATTAAACTGGTAGAAGGAATGCTTAAAGATGTTACCTTAAACTAAGTATTGATCATGAAAGGAGCAAGAGCAGCATTACGTTACGCAAAAGCTATTTTAAACTTAGCCAAGGAGTCAAAGCTAGAAGGTGAAGTAAATAACGATATGTTACTTATTTACGAAACGATTGAAAATAGTGACGACTTACAAACAATGTTAAAAAGCCCAATTATTAAAACTTCTAACAAAAGGAAAGTTTTAGAAGCTATTTTTGCTGGAAAAGTAAATGCTATTTCTTTAGGGTTATTCCATTTACTAGATGACAATAAACGTATGGTAATGTTAGGGCAAATAGCACAACAATATACTATTATTTATGACTACTTAAAAAGTATGGATACGGCAATAGTTACAACAGCTATTCCGTTAACTACAAATTTAGAAGCACAAATATTAAAGAAAGTTATTGAGCTTACAGGTAATGAAACCAGTATAGAGAATATTATAGATCCAAAAATTATTGGAGGATTTATTTTACGAGTTGGAGATTTGCAATATGACGCAAGTATTTCAAACAATTTTAGTGAATTAAGAAAGGAATTTGACAACAGTCAATATATTCCAAAAATTTAATTATACATCAAATTAAAAAAGATGGCAACAATTAAACCAGCTGAAGTTTCAGCAATATTAAAGCAACAATTAACAAATTTTGAAGCAAAAGCTTCGTTAAACGAAGTAGGTACTGTATTACAAGTAGGTGATGGTATTGCTCGTGTTTATGGATTATCTAATGTTCAATATGGAGAACTAGTTTCTTTTGCTGACGGATTAGAAGGAATCGTATTAAACTTAGAAGAAGATAACGTAGGAGTTGTATTATTAGGAGACCCAATATCAGTAAGAGAAGGGTCTACAGTAAAACGTACAGAGCGTATTGCTTCTTTAAAAGCTGGAGAAGGAGTTATTGGCCGTGTAGTTGATACTTTAGGGAATCCTATTGATGGTAAAGGGCCAATAGAAGGGAAAACGTATGAAATGCCTTTGGAGCGTAGAGCTCCTGGAGTTATTTATAGAGAACCTGTTACAGAACCTTTGCAAACAGGAATTAAATCTATTGATGCAATGATTCCAGTTGGACGAGGACAACGTGAGTTAATCATTGGAGATCGTCAAACAGGAAAATCTACTGTTGCTTTAGATACTATTTTAAATCAAAAAGAATTTTACGATGCTGGTAAACCAGTATATTGTATTTATGTTGCTATCGGTCAAAAAGCTTCTACTGTTGCAGCCATTGCAAATATGTTAGAAGAAAAAGGGGCTATGGATTATACTACAATTGTAGCAGCAAATGCATCTGATCCTGCAGCAATGCAAGTTTATGCACCGTTTGCTGGAGCAGCAATTGGAGAATATTTTAGAGATTCTGGAAGACCAGCTTTAATTATTTATGATGATTTATCTAAACAAGCTGTAGCATATCGTGAAATTTCTTTATTATTAAGAAGACCTCCAGGACGTGAAGCATATCCTGGTGATGTATTTTACTTACACTCAAGATTATTAGAACGTGCTGCAAAAATTATTAATGATGATAAAATTGCAAGTGAAATGAATGATTTACCAGATTCTCTAAAAGGAATTGTAAAAGGTGGAGGTTCTTTAACCGCATTACCAATTATTGAAACACAAGCAGGAGACGTATCAGCATATATTCCAACAAATGTAATTTCGATTACAGATGGACAAATTTTCTTAGATGGAGATTTATTTAACTCTGGTGTTCGTCCAGCAATTAATGTAGGTATTTCTGTATCTCGTGTTGGTGGTAACGCACAGATAAAATCAATGAAAAAAGTTTCTGGAACATTAAAATTAGATCAAGCCGCATACCGTGAATTAGAAGCATTTGCAAAATTTGGTTCTGATTTAGATGCAGCAACAATGAGTGTAATTTCTAAAGGACAACGTAATGTTGAAATTTTAAAACAAGCACAAAACGATCCTTATTCAGTAGAAGATCAAGTTGCAATTATTTATGCAGGTTCTAAAAACTTGTTAAGTAAAGTTCCTGTAAATAAGGTAAAAGAATTTGAAACAGATTATATTTCATATCTAAACGCTAAACATAGAGATGTTTTAGATATCATTAAAGCAGGAAAATTATCCGACGAAGTTATTGCTACGTTAGAAAACGCAGCAAAAGAAATTTCAAGCAAATATTAAGCTTAATATAGTTGTTGTTTTTACGAAAGTAAGAATTTCATCATTCAAATAATATAGAATGGCAAACTTAAAAGAAATACGTAATAGGATAACATCGATTGGTTCTACCATGCAGATTACCAGTGCCATGAAAATGGTATCTGCTGCTAAGTTGAAAAAAGCGCAAGATGCAATAACTGCAATGCGTCCATATTCATCTAAGTTAACCGAATTATTACAAAGTTTAAGCGCTACTTTAGATAGTGATGCAGGTGGTGCATATTCTAATCAGAAAGAAGTTTCTAAAGTATTAATCGTTGTAGTTACTTCTAATAGAGGATTATGTGGAGGATTTAATTCTTATGTAATTAAAGAAACACTTAAGACAATTGAGCAGAATTACAATAATTGTACTGTCGATTTACTTACTATTGGTAAAAAAGGACATGGAATTTTATCAAAAACATATAACGTTATAGAAAATAATAACGATGTTTTTGATGATTTAACTTTTGATAATGTTGCTGTAATTGCAGAGAAATTAATGAGTTTATTTGTTGATGGTAGCTATGATAAAATAGAAATTGTTTACAATAGATTTAAAAACGCTGCAACACAAATACCAACGGTAGAGCAATTTTTACCAATTAAACCTGTAGAAGGAGAAAATGTAAACGCAAACTTAGATTACATTTTTGAACCCTCTAAAGAAGAAATTGTTTTAGAGTTAATTCCAAAATCTTTAAAAACACAATTATACAAATCTATTAGAGATAGTTTTGCTGCAGAACATGGTGCTCGTATGACAGCTATGCACAAAGCAACAGACAATGCTACAGATTTACGCGACGATTTATTATTAACATATAATAAAGCACGTCAAGCTGCAATTACTAATGAAATTCTTGAAATTGTTGGAGGAGCAGAAGCTCTGAATAATTAGACGTAGCAATAGCGAAGTCAAATTTCAAAAAGAGCAGAAGCTCTGAATAATTAAGAAAAAAGTATAAATTTTATTTTAAAAGAGCTCATCATTTTGATAAGCTCTTTTTTTTGTAAATTGGCATAACAATTGAATTAAGATATAAAAAAGAAAATATGAAATCTATAAAACTACTTATTTTAATATGCGCTGCTACTAGTTTTTCGCAATGTAAAACGATAAAATTATCAAAAACAGCACCTTTTATAATTACTGGAGCAACGTATCATAATTGGGTTGGAGGCCAACCAGGTGTTAGCGGGATAAATTTAATTATTGGGGTAGAAAACGATGCTAAGATTACTTTTAATAAAATATATTTTCAAAATAAGATTGTAGATGCTAGAATAGAAGAAAGAAAAGGCAAGAAATATGTTATAGCAAATATAAGTACGTCAAATAGAGAAGAGTTAATAATTGTAGAAGAAGGAGCTATGAAAAAACAAAAAAAAGAACCAGAACCAATTCCGTTTACATTAGAACCAAATGAAGCTGTAATAAAATATATGGTTGGTAAAAAAATATACTATTACAAAGTATCAAAAATTAAAAAGAGAGATACAGTTTTTTATCAATAAAAAGTAAATACATACTTATTAAAAGGCAACCACTTCGGCTGCCTTTTCTTTTTGGCACGCAATTTGAAATTATAGTTATATAACCATAAAATTGATGCTTATGAAATCAGTAAAACTACTTTTACTACTTTTTATTACCGGAGCAGTATTTACATCATGTAAATTTTTAGATGATAGTTATATGTATGAGATTCCTTTAGAAGAAGTAATCGCCAAATATGATTTATGGTATGTAGATTATAATAAAACTACAGGAACGGGAGATGTCCCTTTTTTATCAAGAGCGTTTACCGTTTCATTTTACAACGGACAATTCTATGCAAATAACAATATTGCAGATATTGGAGTTACAGGAAATGGTTTAGGAATTAAAGTTGGAAACTATAATACGTATAATGGATTTTTAGAAATAGATCATTCATTAGACGGAGCATACGATTTTGACGTATATCAAATCTCTGCAAATGAAATAAGAATAAATGACAGTTATAATAATGTTTCATATTATTTAGTTGGTTATCAAAGAAATAATTTTGATTATGATAAGTTGTTTTATGAAAATATTGAATATTTTTTGCAAGAATATGTTGCTTGGGAAAAAACAAGTACAAGTACATCAGGAGCAATAAACACTTTTGATAAGGAAACTTTCTTGCAATTTACTCCAGAAAACACTACAACATTTTATTCATCAAAAGATCCTTATGGCACAAATATTGATGTTATTAATTGGAATTATGTAGGAAGTTATCAAATATATGATGTACAGAATTATAACGATCTAAAGATTTTAACACTTAATTATGATGGCGGAGACAATGAAGAGTTCGAATTAAGCGTTATTAATGATAGTAAGATAAGTTTATATCACATAAGTTCGCAAACAACTTATGAGTTTAGCGGAAGAGGTTTTATACAGTTCTTAAAAGGAAAAAAAGCGAAACCAAATGTAAGGAACAGTGGTAGAAAACGAACTAAAATACAAAGAGAAGTGAAAGTTAGAAAATATTTAAAATAAAGTTTGGTTAGTTGATTTTTAGTTGGTTGGTTAAGCAACCAACTAAAGGAAACCGCTCTAGAGGTAGAGCGGTTTTTTCATGCCTTTTATTTTTGATTTTTAATAGAACTCAAGTATCTTTAACAAAAACAAAATCGATGAGTTTAACCGCATTTATTACAGGAGCAACATCCGGAATCGGAAAAGCAACAGCAGAATTGTTTGCCAAAAATCAATTTCGTTTAATTCTCTGTGGTAGAAGAAAAGAACGATTAGAGGAGTTAGAAGAAACATTAGGAAAATTAACAGATGTTATTACGTTGCAATTTGATGTTAGCAACAAAGAAGAGGTTTTTTCCGCTACCCATTCTTTGCCAGAAATTTTTAGTGATATAGATATTTTAATTAATAATGCAGGAAATGCACACGGATTAAGTACTATTCAAGATGGAAATATAGATGATTGGGACGCAATGCTAGACATCAATGTAAAAGGATTGTTATATGTTTCTAAAGCAATCATCCCTAAAATGACAGCAAAAAATAGCGGTTTTATTATTAATATTGGCTCTATTGCAGGAAAAGAAGTATATCCAAACGGAAATGTATATTGCGCTTCTAAACACGCTGTAAACGCACTAAATAAAGCAATGCGAATAGATTTAAACAAACACAATGTTCGTGTTTGCGCAATTCATCCAGGAGCTGTAGAAACAGAATTCTCAGAAGTACGTTTTAAAGGCGATACAGAAAAAGCAAAAAACGTGTATTCTGGCTATAAGGCATTGCAAGCAGAAGATATTGCAGATATTATTCATTTTGTAGTTACAAGACCTTATCATGTAAATATTGAAGATTTAATTGTGTATCCAACAGCACAAGCAAGCGCAACGATTATGAACAAAAGCTAACATGATTAACAAACGTCTTTTAATTAAAAACCTTTTATCTCGTAATGATGAGAATAGTTTTTATGATAAAAAACAAAAATTATCTCTTCATAATAAAGAAGGAAAAGCAAAGTTTATAAAGCATGTTTGTGCGCTATCAAATTCTAACCCAACAAACAATTCTTATATAGTAATTGGTATAGAAGACGAAGAAAATAAAATTATTGGTGTCGATTTTTTTGATGATAGTAAAATCCAGAATTTAGCAAATGCTTATTTAACAAATCCGCCAAAAATACAATACGAAAATGTTCCGTTTCCAACATTACAGCGCCATAAAGTAATTGGATTGGTTACTATTTCTCCAAATAATAAGATTACTTCACTTGCAAAAAATGCATGGAAATACAAACAGGGTTCTGTTTTTTTTAGACGCGGAAGTAATTCAATGCCATCAAAAGGAGATTTTGAACTCAAAAGCACAAATCAGACTATTGTAGAGGCAATTGAAAAAAATGCGAGCAATAATATAGAACTAACATTAAACGGAGTTTTTGATTTCATCAACAATCATAAAAAAGAATATCATCCGCAGTATAAAGTTTTTAACGAGCAGTTTGTGTTGTGTTGGGCAGGGAAAAAATCAGTTATAAAAGGAGAAGAATTTTTTTCTCGAGTAGATATAGAATTGGTTAACGAGCAAGTTCGATTGTTTTTTTCTTCCTTGGATGAAGTGCAAATTAGTTACAATTCACATTCGTTTATAATCACAGAATACATTTTATTAGGAATTGATAAAAACGAAACCCATTATCCGCTAGAGAAAACCATCATACATTTTAAAGACAATGGCAAACACGATATTGTAAATGAATTGCTATTTAAACCACCATCTTTTGATGAAGTTATTATTAAACATATATATCAGAATAACAATGCAATTGTAAAAAAAATACTCTCCAAAAAAGCACTTTCTGTTACCGAACACGAAGATGTTTTCAGATTACCAACTAATTATTTAATTTGTTATTTACATGGATATTTAGATTCGCAAAATCAATTACGAAAAGCAAAAGAATACATTAAAAACCTTGCTGATAAAACTACGTATATCAAGTATAAAGAAGCAATGCGCGTGCTACGAAAAGTGAAATATAATTAGTTATTCGTTTAAGGTGAGTATGAAAATAGTAGCGAATTTAAAAGCACTTATCTTTCAGTTTTACACTAAACTTTATGTAAAGAAACTAACTTTGAGTGTAGCACAAATCCGCTATTATTTTTATATAGTGTAGGCTTTAGTCATTTCTGTGGTTCAAGAAAAATGGCTCTTTAAATCTTGTAAAAGCCCATGATATATGGGGTTGCAAAATTCAGCTACTCCACCTTCTTTCATAGATTCCCATTCGGAAGTCCATAATACAAAAGAGGAATTGTTCTCAGAAACAGAAAATACTGTTACCTCTCCTACATATCCTTCTATGTTGTCTTTAGAAACAGCAGCTGGTCCATCATCTATGCTGTAGGTAAACTTCTTTTCATCGTTATTGAATGATAATAACGTTTCGTGAAAGGCAGCATTTAAAACCCTTTTTGCTCCAATTTCATCAGCAGATTTATCTCCTACTATTTCAACATTACTTACTACATTTTTGCTCCATGATAAATCATGAAAGTTTTTCAATACATTCCATACTTCATCAGCAGGAGTATTGATTACAATTGAATTATAACATCCCATTTTTTTAATATTTAATTGTTAATAAAAATTTATTTTCAGCTATATAGCTATATAATCGTGAGTAACAATTTTTAAAATATTCGAAACTGAGCTATAGAGATACTTTTTATCAATGCTTCAATGTAGTAAAAAATTTCCAGAAAACGTTTCCTCGGGTAATAATTCTCCCGACCGAAAAGGGACGAATTAAGCCTACACCAAAATAAAAAAAACCAACTCAT
This sequence comes from uncultured Flavobacteriaceae bacterium, assembly GCA_963974245.1. Taxonomy (GTDB): domain Bacteria; phylum Bacteroidota; class Bacteroidia; order Flavobacteriales; family Flavobacteriaceae; genus Polaribacter. The sequence continues at coordinate 106,411 of CAXBBY010000005.1, forward strand.
TTGAGTTGGTTTTTTAAAATTGTTTGAGGTTGTTAATTTCCTCCTCTGCCTCTTCTTCTAGGCGGGTTGTCTTTTTTCCATTTTTTGTACATTACCCATTGAGCGCCAGTAAATATTGCTTTCAATCCTTTATCTGTTTCTTCCTGCATTTTTGTAAAAGCAGCTCTCATTCCTTCTCGGTTACCAGAACCTCTCAATTCTTGCATTTTCTTAGTTCTTTTTTCGCTTGACGCAATAAGAAGATCATAAACCTTTGTTCTTTGACTATCTGATAAACCAAATTCTTTTTGCCAAGTGTCGGCGCTCATTTTTGCTTGTGCTTTTGGATCTGGACGCTCACCTCTTTGAGCCTGAACTGTTACTATTCCAATAAAAAATAGGATTGTAATTACGAAGTATTTTGCTTTCATTTTATAGATATTTTAGTTTTTAAAAAATTTGACCACCAGTTATAAGAATAAATTATTTTTTTATCTGTAATGTTTATGCTTAGACTATTTTTTTTCAATTTGGTTTAATCTAATAATTATTTTACCCGTAAGCCTTCTGGATATATTTTTTCTAACTCAGATGCTTTCATTTTAATCATATTTACATCTAACGAAATATCTTTAAGTGGCTTATTGGTAGAATCGCGTTCAATATTTGTTATCGTATTTACAACGTCCATACCTTTAATAACTTTTCCAAAAATGGTGTATTTGTCATCTAACCTACTTAAACCATTTTTATTTTGAACAATATAAAATTGGCATCTAGCCGAAAGCATTTTTGGATTATCATCACGTCCTGCACCAACAGCACCATAAACATGACGTAAATTTTTATCAAACTCTGGTTCTAATAAATATTCTGGATCGTTAAAACCTTCAGGTGTATCTGGGCAACCACCTTGAGCAACAAAATTTGGTATTACACGATTAAACGTATAAGTATCCCAATAACCATCATTTGCTAATTGAGTAAAACTTGCTTTGTGTTTTGGTGTTTCATCATATAGCCAAATTAAAACCTCTCCTTTAGGCGTTAAAACCTGTCCTATATTATATGTTTTTTCTGATTTGCATGAAATCATGCCAATAGCAATAAATAAGTAAATAAATTTTTTCATGAAAATTTTCTTTTAGAGTATCTAAAAATAGACATAATTGTTTTAAAACAAAAAGCCCGCACAATTGTGCGGGTTTTAAAATTTTAAAACACTTAAAACCTCTTAGAGGTCAAATTTAATTCCTTGTGCTAAAGGCAATTCATCCGAATAATTTACCGTATTTGTTTGTCTTCTCATATATACTTTCCAAGCATCAGAACCAGATTCTCTTCCACCACCAGTTTCTTTTTCTCCACCAAAAGCGCCACCAATTTCTGCACCAGAAGTTCCGATGTTTACGTTTGCGATACCACAGTCAGAACCTGAATAAGACAAGAATTTTTCAGCTTCTTTCATTTCGTTAGTCATAATTGCAGAAGATAAACCTTGAGCAACACCATTTTGTTTTTCAATAGCATTTTCTACTTCACCAGAATATTTCATTAAATATAAAATTGGAGCAAAGGTTTCATGTTGTACAATTTCAAAATGATTTTCAGCTTCAATAATTGCTGGTTTAACATAGCAACCAGATTCGTAACCTTCACCTTCTAAAACACCACCTTCAACTAAAACTTTTCCGCCTTCAGCTTTTGCTTTTTCAATAGCAGCTAAATAGGTGTTTACAGATTCTTTATCAATTAAAGGACCAACGTGTTTGGTTTCGTCAAGCGGATTCCCAATTTTAATTTGTTCATAAGCACCAACAATTGCATCTCTTACTTTATCGTAAACAGATTCGTGAATAATTAATCGTCTTGTAGATGTACAGCGTTGTCCACAAGTTCCAACTGCACCAAATACTGCACCAGGAACTACTACTTTTAAATCTGCTGTTGGTGTAATAATGATTGCGTTGTTTCCGCCTAATTCTAATAATGATTTTCCGAAACGTTGTGCAACAGTTGCTCCAACGATTCTTCCCATTCTTGTTGATCCAGTTGCAGAAACCAACGGAACTCTAGTATCTGTTGTCATCATTTCACCAACTTTATAATCTCCGTTGATAATAGAAGAAATTCCTTCTGGTAAATTATTTTCTTTTAAAATTGATGCAATAATATTTTGACAAGCAATAGTACATAAAGGTGCTTTTTCAGAACCTTTCCACACACAAACATCTCCACAAATCCAAGCTAAAGCTGTATTCCAAGCCCAAACAGCAACCGGAAAGTTAAATGCAGAAATAATACCAACAACACCAATTGGATGCCATTGTTCTCTCATTACATGTCCTGGACGTTCAGATGGAATTGTTTGACCATTTAATTGTCTTGATAATCCAACAGCAAAATCACAGATGTCAATCATTTCTTGAACTTCTCCGTAACCTTCTTGTAAAGATTTTCCCATTTCATAAGAAACAAGTTTTCCTAAAGGCTCTTTTAAATCTCTTAATTTATTTCCAAATTGACGAACAATTTCTCCTCTTTGCGGAGCTGGCATATTTCTGAAAGAAAGAAATGCTTCAGTTGCCGTTTGCATTACTTTTTCGTAATCTTCTTTAGAAGTGGTTTTTACTTTTCCAATCAATTTTCCATCAACAGGAGAGTAACTTTCAATAATTTCTCCGTTAGAAAAATTGTTAGAACCTGTAGAAGTTCCGTTATTTATATCTTTTACACCTAGTTGTAGTAAGGCTTCTTTTATGCCAAATTCGCTCATTTTGTTGTTCTTATTTAGTTGTTAAAACTGAACATCAAAAATACAAATAATTTAACGGATAAAAAATGAAACAAAATCTAAATAATTGTTTAATATTAAACATTAAAATTGCAACCACTCTTCTGGTAAAGGAGGCAATTGTAACTCTTTAATTTCAGATTTTAATTCAATTTCAACAATTGGTGGTTTTATAAGAGATAGTTTTATTTTTGTCTTTTTCTTAATTTTTTTAAGTACTTCATCAATTGTATTTTTTTCGCTAAGAATTAAATTGTTTAGTATTAAATTAGATTCTTCTTTAAAATCAAAACAATCTACAAAGTAGGTAGGTTCATCATTTTTATAAAGAATCCACTGTCCAGATCTTTTATTAAGTATTTCAAGAATATTCTTAGAACCAGTAATAGTTCTATATGTAGTAAGTTTGTATTTTTTCATACAACATTTTAATTAGGGGATTTTATAAAACGGCTCTTTTAACCTGCCTATACATGCGCAAAAATAATACCAAATTTAATTATATAAAACATTTTTAACAATATTAACAAATCCACTATAAAGATATTTTTATCAACTATTTTTGCACTACATGATAGATACAGTTTTTAACATAATATCTGCACAAAAATTCAAAGAAGTTGCTTTAACAGTTTTTAAGCACCAGTTTAAAAATAATAAAACATATCGCTCATTTTGTGATTTATTATACATTCATCCTTCTGATGTTTCCGAGATTAAAGACATTCCTTTTTTACCAATTGAGTTTTTTAAATCTCATAAAATACTTTCTTCTTTAGATGAAATCCAAGAAACTTTTTCAAGCTCTGGAACCACTGGAAGCGTAACAAGTAAACATTTTGTAACCGACATTTCTTTGTACGAAGAAAGTTATTTAAAAGGGTTTCATCGCTTTTATGGCGATATAAAAGAATATACAATTTTAGCTTTGTTGCCAAATTATTTAGAACGAAAAGGATCGTCTTTAGTGTATATGGTTGATGATTTGATAAAGAAATCTAATAATACAGAAAGCGGATTTTACTTAAATAATTTAACTGAATTAGCAAAAAAACTAATTTATTTGGAAGGAAAAGGTAAAAAAGTATTACTAATTGGAGTTTCATTTGCCTTATTAGATTTAGTTGAAGCACATCAATTCGATTTAAAAAATACAATTATCATGGAAACTGGCGGAATGAAAGGACGCCGAAAAGAATTGATTCGTGACGAATTACACAAAATTCTTAAAAACGGATTTGGAGTTTCTCAAATTCATTCAGAATACGGAATGACAGAATTATTAAGTCAAGCCTATTCTAGTGGAAATGGAGTTTTCGATTGTCCACCTTGGATGAAAATTTTAACGCGCGATACAGAAGACGCATTAACAATTCAAGAGCCAAATAAAACTGGCGGAATTAACGTAATTGATTTAGTAAATTACAATTCGTGTTCTTTTATTGCTACGCAAGATTTAGGAAAAGTTCACCCAAACGGAAGTTTCGAAATTATTGGACGATTTGATAATGCTGATATTAGAGGTTGTAATTTGATGGTGTTGTAATTATCTTGTTTTTTCATCGACTACTTGCAAAACCAATCTTGATGAAACATTTATTAGTAGTATTTTTTATAGGAATTTCAACAACTCTTTTTTCTCAACAAGTAGATTACAATACAAAAAAAGGATATGTTGCAGAAGGTTACGACGTTGTATCGTATTTTACAAATAAAAAACCTGTTGAAGGAAATAAAAAAAACCAAACAACATTTGATGGAGCAAAATTTAAGTTTTTTTCTGCAAAAAATTTAGAATTATTTAAAGCGAATCCAACAAAATACATTCCGCAATATGGCGGATATTGTGCTTATGCTGTTGCTGCAAAAAAAACAAAAATGTATATTGATGCAGAAGCCTATGAAATAAGAGATGGAAAATTATATTTATTTTACAATTCTTGGTTAACAAATAAGTTAGATGATTGGAAAGAAGGCGACACAAAAAAACTACAAGCAAAAGGAGACAAAAACTGGGTTGAATTAAAACATAAAAAAAATTAAAATGTATAAACTTTTAGTAGCATTTTTATTTATATCGACAGCAGCATTTTCTCAACAAGAATACAACACTAAAAAAGGTTTTATTGCTGAAGGTTATGATGTTGTTTCTTACTTTAAGAACAAAGCCGAAAAAGGAAATAAGAAATTCTCAACCACTTTTGATGGAGTTAAATTTCAGTTTTCTACCAAAGAAAATTTATCTAAATTTAAAAAAGAACCAAAAAAATACACACCTCAATACGGCGGATATTGCGCTTACGCAATTGGTAAAAACGGAGAAAAAGTGTCTATCAACCCAAAAACATTTGAAATTAGAGACGGAAAATTATATTTGTTTTATAAGTCTTGGGGAACAAACACACTTGAGCTTTGGACTAAAGAAGGAGCAGAAGAATTAAAAAGAGCTGCAGATAAAAACTGGGAAAAGTTGAAAAATAATTAACGATTGTCATTCCTGCGAAGGCAGGAATCTAAACATCTCTTTCTACGGATTTCTGTCTCTACAGGAATGACAGTATTACGGTAAATTACTCAACGATTAATAAAAAATAACTCTTTTTACCTCGTTGTAATAACACATATTTATTGGCAATTAAATCAGATAAAGTAATTGTATACTCTTCTTTTACTTTTTCTTTATTTACAGAAACCGCATTTTCTTTTAACGCTCTACGAGCATCAGAATTTGAAACTAAAAAGTTAGTTTTTCCTGCCAAAGCACCAATCATATCTAAACCATTTTCTACATCTTCTCTACTAACTGTTGCTTGCGGAACCCCTTCAAAAACATCTAAAAATGTTTGCTCGTCTAAAGACTTAATGTCGTCTGAAGTAGATTTCCCAAATAAAATAGTTGAAGCTTTTATAGCGTTTTCATAAGCTTCTTGTCCGTGTGTCATTACTGTAACTTCTTCCCCGATTTTCTTTTGTAATAAACGTAAATGCGGCGCTTCTTTATGCTCAGTAATTAAAACTGCTATTTCATCTTTAGATAAAAAAGTAAATATTTTAATATATTTCTCAGAATCTTCATCCGAAGAATTTAACCAATATTGGTAAAATTTATATGGCGAAGTTCTGTTGGCGTCTAACCAAACATTTCCACCTTCTGTTTTTCCAAATTTTGTTCCGTCTGCTTTTGTAACCAAAGGCACTGTAATTGCGTATGCTTTACCATGCGTTTTTTTTCTAATTAATTCTGCTCCAGTAGTAATATTTCCCCATTGATCAGAACCACCCATTTGTAGTTTGCAGTTTTTTTCTTTGTATAAATGATAAAAATCATATCCTTGAAAAAGTTGATAGGTAAACTCTGTAAAACTCATTCCCTCAGTGTTTTCTCCAGAAATACGAGTTTTTACAGAATCTTTTGCCATCATGTAATTTACAGTAATGTGTTTTCCGATATCTCTAACAAAATTGATTAACGAAATATCTTTCATCCAGTCATAATTGTTTACCAATTCCGCAGGATTTTTAGACGTTTTTTCATTAAAATCCAAAAACCGTTCTAGTTGACTTTTTACACCAGCAATATTTTTTGCTAAGGTTTCTTCATCTAATAAATTACGTTCTGAAGATTTCCCTGAAGGATCACCAACCATTCCGGTCGCTCCACCAACCAATGCGATAGAAGAATGTCCGGCTTTTTGAAAATGCATTAAAATAATAATCTGCACCAAACTACCAATATGCAAAGAATCTGCAGTTGGATCAAACCCAATATAACCTGCAGTTTTATGTTGCAATAAATATTCTTCGGTATCTGGCATAATATCATGTAATAATCCACGCCAACGTAATTCTTCTACAAAATTTGTCATCAGAAATAATTTATGAGAGAGCAAAGATACTTTTATCCTACAAAAAAAACTATTTTAGCATCTAGGATTTTTAGAATTTAGCAATGATTTTAGTAACTGGTGGTACAGGTTTAGTTGGTTCGCATTTATTATATCAATTAACATTAGAAAACGAAAGTATTAAAGCAATTTACAGAACCGAAAAAAGTTTTGAAGCTGTAAAAAGAGTCTTTTCTTATTTTACTTCTGATGTAAAAAAGCAGTTTTCTAAAATTGATTGGATACAAGCAGATATTACAAATGTTTCTTCTTTAACAACAGCTTTTAAAGATGTTTCTATTGTTTATCATGCTGCTGCATTGGTTTCTTTTGAAGTTAAAGAGTATCGAAAAATGCGGCAGATAAATATTGATGGAACCGCAAATATTGTAAATCAATGTGTAAGTAATTCTGTACAAAAATTGTGTTATGTTAGTTCTATTGCTACTGTTGGCGATGCTATAAATAACGAATTTGTTACCGAAGAAAACGAGTGGAATGCAGAAGCAAATAATAATGGATATGCAATTACGAAATATGGTGCAGAAATGGAAGTTTGGCGTGGAAGTCAAGAAGGAATAGATGTTGTTATTGTAAATCCAGGTGTAATTTTAGGAGCTGGTTTTTGGGATGTAAACACTGGACAATTATTTTCTAAAATTGCCAACGGATTTCCTTTTTATACAGAAGGTATTACAGGTTTTGTTGGTGTAAAAGATGTTGTAAAAGCAATGATTCTGTTGACAGAAAGCTCTGTTAAAAATGAAAAGTTTATTTTGGTTTCAGAGAACAATTCTTTTCAAGAAATTTTTACCTTAATAGCAAAAGAATTTAGTAAAAAACCACCAACAATTCGGATTTCAAAAACACTTTCAAAAATTTTAAGAAGAGTTGATGCGGTGGTTACTTTTATAACGAGGAAAAAACGTTTAATTACCAAAGAATCTGTAAAATCTTTATACGGAAAAACGCAGTATTTTTCAGAAAAAATAAAAGAGAGTATCAACTTTGAGTTTACACCAATCAATTTTGTAATTAAAGATGTTTGTAAGAATTATAAGAAAGAATCTTAATTATCAAAATTATCTATTTTTAACAACGTTTTAGGTCCTTTAATGTTTTTTTCTAATTCATCTTTTTTTGCCAATAAATTATCATTAACAGCTTTATAAATTAATTCATATTCTTCAAGTTTAGAAGTATAATAAAAATTACTACTACTAAAACGAGTACTATCAATTTTATATTTATTATATACCAATGGAGTGTAATTTATTTTGCGTTGGTTTTGTATGTTTTTTTCAACAAGTGCACTTTTTGCGATAAATAAATCGGTAAGTAAAAGTACCATTGTATCTTTAGGAATTAAATCTTTTGGTTTTTTTAACATGGTGCTACTTGTGCAAGAAACCAAGAAAATTACAAGTAAAAAAAACAGTATTTTTTTCATTCTATCGGTTAAAAATTAATCGTTCTCCTTTTATTTTTTCGTTAAACTTTCCATTATTATACATTAAATTTCCGTTAACAAAAGTATGTGTAATCGTTGATGAAAATGTAGTGCCTTCAAACGGAGACCAACCGCATTTGTATAAAATAGTTTCTTTAGAAACTGTATTTGAAAGTGTAGGATTTACCAATATTAAATCAGCGTAAAAACCCTCTTTGATAAAACCACGTTTTTCAATTTTAAAAATTTTAGCCGGATTATGACTCATTTTTTCTACGACTTTTTCAATAGAAATTCTACCATCTTTTACTTTTTCTAAAATAGCAATTAAAGCGTGTTGTACCAATGGCCCACCACTTGGAGCTTTTGTGTACACATTGTTTTTTTCTTCTATTGTATGTGGCGCATGATCGGTTGCAATAACATCAATTCTGTCATCCAACAAAGCTTTCCATAAACCAGCTCTATCATTTGCAGTTTTTACTGCTGGATTCCATTTTATCAACGTTCCTTTTTCTTCATAATCTTTATCAGAAAACCATAAATGATGCACACAAACTTCGGCGGTAATTTGCTTTTCTTCTAACGGAATATCATTTCTAAATAAATGTGTTTCCTTTTCTGTTGATAGATGAAAAACATGCAATCTTGCCCCTGTTTTTTTAGCCAATTTAATTGCTCTTGATGATGATAAATAACACGCCTCTTCACTTCGTATAATTGGGTGAAATTTTAACGGAATGTCATCGCCATAAACAGCTTTGTAATGTTCTGTGTTTTTTTTAATTGTAGCTTCATCTTCGCAATGTACAGAGATTAACATTTTTGTTGATGAAAATATTTTCTCTAAAACAACTTCATTATCAACCAACATATTTCCTGTTGATGAACCTAAGAATAATTTTATTCCGGCTACATTTTTTGGATTTGTTTTTAGTAATTCTTCTAAGTTATCGTTGGTACCACCAAACATAAAAGAATAATTTGCATATGAATTTTGTGAAGCAATTTTAAATTTGTCTTCCAATAATTCTTGTGTTGTTGCTTGCGGAACCGTATTTGGCATTTCTATAAAAGAAGTAACTCCGCCAGCAATTGCAGCTTTACTTTCTGTAGCAATAGTTGCTTTATGTGTTAAGCCTGGCTCACGAAAATGAACTTGATCATCTATAAAACCGGGCAATAAAAAGCTGCCATTTGCATCAATAATTTTGGTGTTTTCTGAAGCAGAAATGTTTTCGGAAATTTCTTTTATGATATTATTTTCGATTAATAAATCGCCTTTAAAAACAATATTTTCGTTTACTATTTGAGCATTTTTTATTAACGTTTTATTCATTTTATTTCTGAATTCCTTTTAGTCTTAATTTTAATACGCCAAATAAGGCTTCATAAACAATTGAACCACTCATTTTAGATTCTCCCAGAGTTCTATCAGTAAAAATAACTGAAACTTCCTGAATGTTAAACTTGTGTTTCCATGCTTTAAATTTCATTTCTATTTGAAACGCATAACCAACAAATCTAATTGTATCGAGTTTTATAGTTTCTAAAACTTTTCTTTTGTAACAAACAAAACCGGCAGTTGTATCATGAATAGGAATTCCGGTTATAAAGCGTACATATTTAGAAGCAAAATAAGAAAGCAATACTCTTTTCATTGGCCAATTAACAACGTTTACTCCTTTAGAATACCTCGAGCCAATAGATAGATCTGCGCCGTTTTTTGCACACGCATTATACAGTTTAATTAAATCTTTTGGGTCGTGAGAAAAATCGGCATCCATTTCTATGATATACTCATATTTTTTTTCAATTGCCCATTTAAAACCATGAATATAAGCAGTTCCTATTCCGTTTTTTTCGGTTCTATTTTCAATAAACAATCTATTTGTAAATTCGTTGATAAGAATAGAAACGATAGCTGAAGTTCCGTCAGGAGAGTTGTCATCAACTACCAAAACATCAAATGCTTTTTTTTGATTGAATACAGCTCTAATTATCGCTTCAATATTTTCTTTTTCGTTATATGTAGGAATGATTATTAAAGCGTCAGACATTTTTTTACTAATAAAAAATAAGAGCAACAAATATACGCTATTTTATCACTAATTTTGTGTTATATTTTTCATAAAACAATTTAATGCAGGCTTTAGAACGTATAGAAATCTCTAATAATTGGTTGACCCTCGTTTTTATTTTATGTTTACTTTTATTAGTTGTTTTAAAAACACTAAATCAACAAAAGTTTTTTGAATATTCTAGAGCTTTTTTTTTAAAAGGGTTTATAGAGAAAAAAGTAGAAGAGAGGACCTCTTTTTTTAATGGCTTTAACATTGCTTTATTTATTTTCTCAGTTTTAGTGTACGCGCTTTTTTTTAGCTATTTAACAGCCTTATTTTTCCCTGAAGATGAAAAAAGTTTTCAATTATACCTAAAAATTACAGCAATTGTTTTTGGATATTTTATAGTGTTTATGTTAGTCGATATTATTATTTATCATTTGTTAGAGATTAAATCGGAATTAGCACATGTTATTGCAGCAAAAATAGTATATTCATATACTACTGCTTTATTTATTTTTCCGTTTTTACTACTTACAACCTACAGTTTTTTAAATATTTATGTTTTATTAAGTGTGTTTGTTGTATTACTTACATTAGGTTTTATACTAACCTTCCTTAACAACAAAAACTTGATAATTAATAAGTTATTTTATTTTATTTTGTACCTTTGCGCACTTGAAATAGCACCGTTATTAATTATTTATAAAATAACTGTTTAATAAAAAAGGAGATATATGAAAGTGAAAACAATATTGGTGTCACAACCAGCTCCAAAAACGGAAACTTCACCTTACTTTGACTTGTCTGAAAAGCAGAAAGTGAAAATTGATTTTAGATCTTTTATACACGTAGAGGGCGTTGAAGTAAAAGAAGTTAGAGCTCAAAAAATTGACCTAAATCAACATACTGCAATTATATTAACGAGTAGAAATGCAGTAGATAATTTTTTTAGAATTGCAGAAGAGATGCGATTTAAAGTGCCAGATTCAATGAAATATTTCTGTCAGTCTGAAGCAGTTGCTTATTACTTGCAAAAATATGTTGTGTATAGAAAACGTAAAATTTATGTAGGAAATAGAACCTTTACAGAGTTATGCAAATTGATCAAAAAACATAAAGATGAAAAATTCTTATTACCAGCTTCAGATAAATTAAAAGATTTAATTCCTGAAGAATTAAATGCTTTAGGTGTTGATTGGAAACCAGCTGTTTTATATAAAACAGTAGTAAGCGATTTATCTGATTTAGAAGATGTTTTTTATGATATTTTAGTATTCTTTAGTCCATCTGGAATTGATTCATTATTTCAAAACTTCCCAGAATTTAGACAAAACAGTACACGAATTGCTGCTTTTGGAAACACAACGATAAAAGCCGTGACAGATGCAGGATTAGAGTGTAATATTATGGCGCCAGCAGCAGAAACACCATCAATGACAATGGCGTTAGAAAAGTACATTAAAGAAGTAAATAAAAAATAGGTTTCGACTACGCTCACAACCTGACAACTTTGGTTTGAGCATATACTATTAAGTTGATGAAAACCGAGCAGAAATGTTCGGTTTTTTTTACGCAAACAATGTAGCAAAAGCTTCTTCAACTTTTCCAACAAGAATTAGTTGAATTTTACGGTTTTTGGTTGTTATTTTATTGTATTTGGATGCAACAAACTTGGTATAACCCAATTTTTCTGCCTCACTAATGCGCTGATCTATTTTAGAAACTGGTCTAATTTCTCCTGCCAAACCAACTTCTGCGGCAAAACAAACTTGTGGCGAAATGGCAACGTCTTCATTAGAGGATAAAATTGCGGCTACAACAGCTAAATCTATTGCCGGATCATCAACATATATTCCGCCAGTAATATTTAAAAAAACATCTTTAGCACCTAGTTTAAACCCAGCACGTTTTTCTAAAACAGCCAAAATCATGTGCAATCTTTTTAAATTATATCCCGTTGTTGAGCGTTGCGGAGTTCCGTAAACTGCAGTAGAAACTAATGCTTGAATTTCTATCATTAAAGGACGAATTCCTTCTAAAGTTGAAGCAATTGCCGTTCCGCTTAAGTCATCATCTTTTTTAGAAATTAATATTTCTGATGGATTAGAAATTTCTCGTAATCCGTTTGATAACATTTCGTAAATTCCTAATTCTGCTGTAGAACCAAAGCGATTTTTTTGAGCTCTTAATATTCTGTACGTATGATTTCTATCGCCTTCAAATTGCAAGACAACATCAACCATGTGTTCTAAAATTTTTGGACCTGCGATTTGTCCTTCTTTATTAATATGACCAATTAATAAAACAGGAGTTGCGGTTTCTTTAGCAAATTTTATCAATTCTGCCGTGGTTTCTCTAATCTGAGAAATGCTTCCAGGAGTTGCATCAATAGATTCTGTGTGTAATGTTTGGATAGAATCTATGATTAAAAATTCTGGCAGAACTTCTTCTATATTTTTAAAAATTTGCTGTGTATTTGTTTCGGTTAAGATTAAACAGTTAGATGTTGAAGCGTCAATTCTTTCTGCTCTCATCTTTATTTGAGATTGACTTTCTTCGCCAGAAACATACAGTACTTTTTGCGAAATTGACAATGCAACCTGTAACAATAAAGTTGATTTTCCAATTCCGGGTTCACCACCTAAAAGCGTCACAGAACCTTTTACCAAACCACCGCCCAAAACAGTGTCTAATTCGTTATTGTTGGTTTTAATTCGTTCTTCTGGATTCAGTTGAATTTCATCAATTCGTAATGGTTTTGCCTTCTGTTTAACCGAAATAGATTGTTTCCAATTTCTTTTAACTTCTTTCTGAATAACTTCTTCAACAATGGTATTCCATTCGTTACAAGTTGAACATTGTCCCGTCCATTTTGGAGTTTGTGCTCCACAGTTTTGACAAAAAAAAGAGGTTTTGACTTTAGCCATTTAAAAAGAGTTTCAAAGTTTGAAAGTAACAAAGTTACAAAGTTTATGAGCTGATAACTTTTAAAAATAAGATTTTCTTAAAGTTGATAAAAAGTTGCGTTAGCGATTGAATGGTTTGTTTGAGCTCTACCGCTTTTTTGCGGTAAGCGAGTAATGAAAGCGCGACCTTTAGGGAACGCCCAAAAATTACTTATTCTTATTATAAATAGGTAACACTAAAAAAGACAATCCGCCAAAAATAATAATCATTCCTGTTTGTGCTGTCCACATAATCCAACCAAAAGCAGTTGCAGGTTCTTCAGAAATTCCAAATAAAGCTAACGCTCCGGCAACAGCAACAGGATATAAACCAATTCCGCCATTTGTTGCAGCAATACTAAACGCACCAGCGATAAAACCAATTAAAACGCCGCCAACAGGAACGTGCAAACTCTCAATTGCAGGAATTGTAGCCCAAAACATAGCCACATACATTGCCCAAATAAAAATTGTATGAAAAATAAATGCCCATTTCTTTTTCATTTTAAAGATGCTTGTAACACCTTCAATTAAGCCAGAAACAAAGGTTTTAATCTTTAGTAGAAATCCTTTTTTTGCTTTTTTTACAAAGGTTGTAAAAACATAAAAACTAATAAATAAAAGAACAATTAAAAGGATGATTTTTGTTGGATCAAAATTTTTGGTAAGTAGATTATAAATAAAATCGAATTGTAGAAATAGGGTGATTAAAATGATAATCAGTAGCATAATTAAATCAGCAATTCGTTCTGCTACAATGGTTCCAAAACCTTTTTCAAACGGAACGTTTTCGTAATTTGCTAATACGGCTGCTCTAGAAACTTCACCCGCTCTGGGAATTGCCAAATTCACTAAATATCCAACCAAAACAGCTAAAATGCTATTTCCTAATTTAGGGCTGTATCCAATTGGTTCCAGCATAAATCTCCAGCGATATGCTCTAGATAAATGACTTAGAATTCCGAAGAACAATCCTAAACCAATCCACCAATAATTGGCGTTTTTAAAATAAGAAATTAGTATTGCTATTGAAATATTTGATAAAGAGTACCACACTAAAAAACCTCCTAAAGCAAGGGGTAAAATAATTTTTAATAATTTTTTAAGTGTTTTACTCAAATTTAGTTAAGTGTGTTTGTTTTTTCGTTCGGAAAAACCAAAGAGGGTTTAAACTCTTTAGCTTCATCAAAATTCATAAAAGCATACGCAATTAAAATAAGCACATCACCAACAGCAACTCTTCTTGCGGCAGCTCCGTTTAGCGTAATTTCCCCGCTTCCTCTTTTACCAGGAATTACGTAAGTTTCTAATCGCTCGCCATTATTATTGTTAACAATTTGCACTTTTTCTCCTTCAATTATATTAGCAGCTTCCATTAAATCTAGATCAATGGTAATACTTCCAATATAATTTAAATCTGCACCCGTTACTTTAACTCGGTGAATTTTAGATTTTACTACTTGTACTAACATGCGGCAAAAATAAAACTTTTAAACGTAATTGTATCTTAAAAAAAACAAAAAGGAAAAAGGTACTTTTTCTTCATAAAGAAATGTTGTCTATTAGTCTAATTCCGCCAATATTTACAGCAATAAATGCTCTGGTTTTTTTATCAAAATTAATTTCTGATACTTCTGCTAGCGTATTTTCTTCTGCAATTGTAAAATATTCTAATTCTAATGAAGTAGTAGCGAATTCGTTTTTTACAAATTTATACACATCTTTTATAGATTTAGTTTTAGCAAAAGCGACAACCTTTTTTAAAGTTTGATAGATAAAAGGAGCTTCATTTCTTTGCTCTTTAGAAAGCCGAATGTTTCTAGAACTCATTGCTAAACCATCGTTTTCTCTATAAATTGGGCATCCAATAACTTTTACCGGAATATTTTCTTTTTCTGCTAATTTTTTTACAACCTGTAGTTGTTGAAAATCTTTTTCGCCAAAATAGGAAGTATTGGGTTTTATGATTTCAAAAAACGCCTGTACTATTGTTGCAACACCATCAAAATGACCGCTTCTAAATTTTCCTTCCATTTGATTTTCAATTCCGTCAAAAGAATAGGATTTAGAAAGAACAGTTTGTGCATAGATTTCTTCTACTGAAGGAATAAAAACAAAATCACAATCAACATTTTCAAGTAATTCTAAGTCTTCTTTTAATGTTTTTGGATATTTTTTTAAATCGTCAGGATTGTTAAACTGCGTAGGATTTACAAAAATACTTACTACAGTAACATCGTTATTTTTTAATGATTTTTCCACTAAAGATTGATGCCCTTTATGCAAAGCGCCCATTGTTGGAACAAAACCAATTTGCTTGTTTTTTTCTTTAAGTAAAGATAAACAATGAATTAAAGAACTCTTTTTTTTAAAAATTTGCATAAACGCTACTTGTAAAATGTGTGCAAACTTAGCATTTTAACATGAAATTAGCATAAAAAAGTGTATTTTTGCACTTCTTATAAAGGGATAGATTTAATGAAAGATAAGAGAATATTATACGTTTCTTCTGAAGTAATACCATATTTACCAGAAACAGAAATGGCATCAACTGCTTTTAATGCTGCTAAAAATGCACATTCTAAGGGTGTTCAGACAAGAATTTTTATGCCAAGATTTGGTGTAATTAACGAAAGAAGACATCAATTACATGAAGTAATTAGATTATCAGGAATGAATTTGATTATTAACGATATGGATATGCCATTAATTATTAAAGTTGCATCAATTCCAAAAGAAAGAATGCAAGTTTATTTTATTGATAATGAAGAGTATTTTAAACGCAAAGCAATCTTTACAGATGAAGATGATAAACTGTTTGAAGATAACGATGAAAGAGCAATTTTCTTTGCAAAAGGAGTTATAGAAACAGTAAAAAAATTAAATTGGGCGCCAGACATTATACACATTCATGGCTGGATGGCTTCTTTACTGCCTTTATATTTAAAAGAATTTTATAAAGAAGAACCTCTGTTTACAGAGAGTAAAATAGTAACATCTATTTACAATAATGATTTTGATGGAATGTTAAATTCTTCATTAGTAGATAAAATTAAATTTGATAAAATAGATGCAAATAAAATAGCATTACTTAAAACACCTAATCACACAAACATCCTTAAAAGTGCAATTAAAAATTCTGATGCAGTAATTAAGGGAAGTGAAAGTATCTCTGATGAGTTAAATAGTTTTATTGAAGACAACAGTAAACCTGTTTTAGAATATCAAACAGAAGAAAACCTAACCGAAGCTTATTTAAATTTTTATGCTAACGAAGTTTTAGCTAATTAACCAGTTATTTAAAAGAAAAATGATTAAAAAGAGTGCATATATTAGCGTGTTTATATTGTTTATAACAATGGTTGTTTCTTGTGAAAAAGATTTCAAAGATATTGCAACTTTAGTTGTTGGTAATACTAAGTTTGATACAAAAGATACTATTATAGATGTTGTAATTACAAACAAACAAATAACAAGTGTTAAGGCAGATGGTTTAACTATTGGAGGAACACTAGATCAATATCTTTTAGGAGTTTATAACAATTCTAATTATGAGAAAATAGAAGCCTCTATCGTTTCTCAATTAGCTTTAGATACAGATCTTAACACTTTAGACGTTGGAGAAAAAGAAATTTACGGAAATGATACTATAGTTGTAACAACAATTGATACTGTTTTTTTAAAATTACCTTATCAAGCAACTTTAAAAACAGGAACAACTTCAACATACACCTTAGATTCAATTATTGGAGATCAAACAAAAGCCTTTACTCTTAACTTGTATAGATCGGATACGTACATGAGCAGATTAGACCCAGTAGATCCATCAAAAGCAAGCAATTTTCAGTCAAATAAAATGTATCAAATTCTTCCAGGAGAATTAAACGCACAAGTAAATTATCCTTTTATTCCAAATGCTTCAGATACATTAATGGTTTTTAAAAGAAGATTGAGTAATGGTACGATATACAAAACAGATACAATTAAGTTGTCAAACAATAATCCATTTGCAAGAATTACTTTAGATGAAACAAAAATAAAACAGATTTTTGTAAATCAGTACAAAACATCAAGTTTTGTGTCTCAAGAATCAATAAATGAATATTTTAAAGGGCTCTATATTCAGGCAACAGGAAATGAAGGTTCATTAATATCATTTAAAATTAATAACTCAATTGCTAGTCTAAGACCTTCAATTGAAGTTAGATATACCAAAACCGTTTTAAAAGGCGGGACAACAGTATTGGATACATTTGCAAAATCAAACTCATTTTTGCTTTCTAATTTTAGCACAAGTGTTTATAAGATGAATGAAAAAACCTATCCAAACAATGGCAATATTGTTTTACAAGGCACAGCTGGTAATATGGGAGATGTGCAACTGTTTTCGGCAAATACCTTGGCTGATTTAAAGAAAAAAAACTGGTTGGTAAATGATGCTTCTTTAACTTTTTATGTAAATCAAAATATAGTTGGTACTGATACAGTTTCGATACCTTATAAATTGTTTTTATTTAAAAACGGAAGTTCAAAATCTCAAATTAAAGACCTTTTTACAGAAGGATCAGATTCTTTTGGGGGAAAATTAATTTTAAATAATAAAAAACCAGATTATTATACTTTTAAAATTACAGATTATGTTTCTGATTTGTTAATTGGAAAGTCAAATTACAACCCTAATTTAGGACTTAAAGTTTATAATTCTTCAGACTTACCGACAACGACAACAGATACTTTAGTTGCTAATTATAGCTGGAACCCAAAGGTTGTAACTTTATTAGATCATTCAAGTTCAAACGGAGTAAGAAGAGCTCAATTAAAAATATCTTACTCAAAGAAAAAATAAAAACATTGCTGCTATGTGTGGAATTACTGGTTATATTGGTTATAGAGAAGCGTATCCAATTGTTGTAAATGGATTACAAAGATTAGAGTACAGGGGTTATGATAGTGCTGGAATTATGATGTTTGATGGAGAAAAAATCCATGTTTCTAAAACAAAAGGAAAAGTTTCTGACTTAAAAAAGATTACTGATAAAAATTCTGAACACAAAAAAGGAAACATAGGAATTGGTCATACACGTTGGGCAACTCACGGTATTCCTAATGATGTTAATTCTCACCCACATACTTCAATGTCTGGCGAACTTGTAATTGTTCATAATGGAATTATTGAAAACTACGATACCTTAAAAAAAGAATTAATTACAAGAGGTTATACTTTTAAAAGTGATACAGACACAGAAGTTTTAGTAAACCTAATAGAAGAAGTAAAGAAGCAAGAAGGCTGCAAGTTGGGACAAGCTGTTCAATTAGCATTAACACAAGTAGTTGGTGCTTATGCAATAGCGGTTTTTGATAAAACCAAAACAAACGAAATCGTTGTTGCTCGCTTAGGAAGTCCAATTGCAATTGGAGTTGGAAAAGATAATACTGAATTTTTTGTAGCCTCAGACGCTTCACCTTTTTTAGAATACACAAAAAATGCCATTTATTTAGAAGATGAACAAATGGCAATTATAAAACTAAATAAAGGAATTAAAGTTCGTAAAATTCATGATGATTCTTTAGTTGATGCAAAAATTCATGAATTACAAATGAGTTTGGAGCAGATAGAAAAAGGTGGTTACGAACATTTTATGCTGAAAGAAATTCACGAGCAACCAAAAGCTATTATAGACACCTATCGAGGTAGAATGCTTTCTGATAAAGGAATCATTAGAATGGCTGGTGTTGATGATCATTTAGAAAAATTTTTAAACGCAAATAGAATTATTATTGTTGCCTGTGGTACATCTTGGCATGCAGGTTTAGTTGCAGAATACTTATTTGAAGATTTAGCAAGAATACCTGTTGAAGTAGAATATGCTTCTGAATTTAGATACAGAAATCCTATTATCACAGAGAATGATGTTGTTATTGCAATTTCTCAATCAGGAGAAACTGCTGATACTTTAGCCGCTATTAAATTAGCAAAAGAAAAAGGTGCTTTTGTTTTTGGTGTTTGTAATGTTGTGGGATCCTCTATTGCTAGAGAAAGCGATGCGGGCGCTTACACACATGCTGGACCAGAAATTGGTGTTGCTTCTACAAAAGCATTTACAACACAAATTACTGTACTAACGTTAATTGCTTTAAAACTAGGGAAAGAAAAAGGGACAATTTCTAAACCTGTATTTCATTCATACTTACAAGAATTACAATTGATTCCTAGCAAAGTAGAAGAATTATTAAAAATTGACGAACAAGTAAAACATATTGCTTCTGTATATAAAGACGCAAAAAATTGTTTGTATTTGGGAAGAGGTTTTAATTTTCCTGTTGCATTAGAAGGCGCATTAAAGTTGAAAGAAATTTCTTATATTCATGCCGAAGGATATCCAGCTGCAGAAATGAAACACGGACCAATTGCACTAATTGATGAAAATATGCCAATTTTTGTAATCGCTACTAATAAAGGACATTACGAAAAAGTGGTGAGTAATATTCAAGAAATTAAATCGAGAGCTGGAAAAATTATTGCTGTTGTAACTCAAGGAGATGTAACCGTAAAAGAAATTGCAGATCATGTAATTGAAATTCCAGACACAGAAGAAGCATTAACTCCATTATTAACTACAATACCGTTACAATTATTATCATATCATATTGCTGTAATGCTAGAAAAAAATGTAGATCAACCTAGAAATTTAGCAAAATCGGTAACAGTTGAGTAATTGATTTTAAAAAGAAATATTTAAAAACTCAGTAAATTTGCTGAGTTTTTTTATGCTTTATCATGAATTTTCACATGATTTCCATCGTTCCAAATCGTTAAGACATCTGTTGCAACTGTTGCGCCACTACCAGCCGCAATTGCAAATTGACTTCTTATTCCTGCGATTGTGCCACAACAATACAGTCCTTTTTTTATTAAATAATCTTCGTTTTGTAATTGAATTCTATCCTTTTTTAGATTTGCTTTTTTATGAGGAATCACAAATTTTTCTAATCCTTTTATTGAAAAGGGTTTTGAATAATTTAAAGCAATTACAACTATTTTAGATCTATAAACTCCTTTATTTGTAACAATTTCAGATTCATCTTTAAAGTATTCAACAGAAAAAACTTTTTCATTTGTAATTTGCTGTACATCAGGATACAATTCAGAAAGCTGTTTTTTACCATTTTCTAAAATATCTTTTCCTAACGTTTTTGGATTTAAACCCAACACATTATTAAATAAAGCATTTTGCAAATGCGAAGCTTTTTGATTGATAATGATTCCCATTTTTTTATCAGAAGCAAAGACTTTGTTTTTAGCAGAACCTAACACCAAAGCACATTGCATACCCGCAACACCACCTCCAATAATTAAGACATCAAAAGTTTTCATTTTGGTTGTTTTTAGTATTTGTAAAGATAAAGAAATAGAAAAAAATAAATGTATTTTTGCGAGATGATTCAATTAGGAAAAACAATCGTTTCAGAAGATGTTATTCAAAAAGATTTTGTGTGCAACTTATCTGCATGTAAAGGCGCTTGTTGTATTGATGGTGATGCTGGTGCTCCTTTAGAAAAAGAGGAAACTAAAATTTTAGAAGAAATTTATCCGAAGGTAAAACCTTTTTTACGTCAAGAGGGAATTGACGTTATTGAAAAAGAAGGAACTTGGGTTACAAGCGATTTTGGAGAATTAGAAACGCCATTAATTAATAATGCAGATTGTGCGTATGTAATTTTTGATGAAAATAAAACCGCTTTGTGCGCAATTGAAGAAGCGTATAATCAAGGTGAAATAGATTGGAAAAAACCCATTTCTTGCCACTTATATCCAATTAGAGTTAGAGATTATGCTGAATTTTCGGCTGTAAATTATCACAAATGGGAAATTTGTGACGATGCTTGTTCTTTAGGAAAAGAATTACAAGTACCTGTTTATAAATTTGTTAAACAAGCTTTAATTCGTAAATTTGGAGAAGATTGGTATGCTGAATTAGAAAAAGTAGCAGAAAATCATTTAAAAAACTAATTTGTATTTTTACATAAAAGAAGAAATCATGAAAAAAGTAATAATGATAGTATTATTAGCTACAATAACAGTTTCTTGTAGTAGTTTATTAGAGCTTTTAGAATTAAAAATTAACAACGACTTAACTGAAAGTATAGACGTAAGTATTCCAAAAACAGCAGGGACTACCGGAACATTTGATTTAACTAAGACAATCGATTTACGCGCTGGAGACTTTGCTCAATATATAGATAAAATAACAGCAGTTAAAATTAATTCGTTTACCTATAAATACAAAGATTTTACAGGAAATACAGCCGGAACAATACCTTCTGGAACTTTAAAATTTGATAATACAGTTATTGGTACAATAACAAACTTAAATATTTCTCAAGCTGCAAGTGCCAAAACAATTTTTAGTATTACAGACGCAACCATTATAAGTCAATTAGAAAATGCATTTGTAAATAATAGCTCAACAGTAATTACTTTATCTGGAAATGCACTTTCAGATGCAGGGCCAATGGATTTTAAAGTTGAAGTCAACATCAGTTTAACAGCAACCATAAAAGAGTAAAAAAAGCATCTTTTTTATAAAAATGACTCCTACTTTGTGAGTCATTTTTTTTTGCAAAAAAAACATACTCAAAAAGCAAAAAAAAGAATTGATATATTTTAGATTTTTAAAATTCGTGTTTTTTGAAGAAGTCAATAAAACCAAGGTGTTTAAAAATAAATAAAAAATAAATAACTGATTTACAGATATTTAAAAATATTTTTTTAAATATCAAAAATAACCAAATGTGAACGTTTTGTTAAAAACTTCAACTTTTTGTGAATAAGTATAACTTCGTTTTTCAGTCAAATTTTCCAATCTTTGTTAACGTCTTTTTCGACAAAAACACACAATTTAAACAATTTAAACTTTCTCTCAACGAATGTCTGCAATAGAACCAATTTTACAACCAAACGACAATAGATTTGTAATATTTCCAATTCAACATGATGATTTATGGGATTGGTATAAAAAACAACAAGCTTGTATTTGGACAGCAGAAGAAATTGACTTACATGCAGATATTGTAGATTGGAATGATAAATTATCTGAAGACGAACGTTATTTTATCAAACATATTTTAGCCTTTTTTGCAGCTTCAGATGGAATTGTAAATGAAAATTTGGCAGAAAATTTTGTGAATGAGGTTCAATACTCTGAAGCAAAATTCTTTTATGGTTTTCAAATCATGATGGAGAATATTCATTCAGAAACCTATTCTCTTTTAATTGATACGTATGTAAAAGATGAAGTAGAGAAAGATAAATTGTTTAGAGCAATAGAAAATTTTCCTGCAATTAAAATGAAAGCAGATTGGGCTTTAAAATGGATTGAATCTGATTCTTTTGCAGAGCGATTAATAGCTTTTGCTGCTGTAG
Organism: uncultured Flavobacteriaceae bacterium; assembly: GCA_963974245.1. Classification (GTDB taxonomy): domain Bacteria; phylum Bacteroidota; class Bacteroidia; order Flavobacteriales; family Flavobacteriaceae; genus Polaribacter. The sequence continues at coordinate 128,953 of CAXBBY010000005.1, forward strand.
AAGGAATTTTTTTCTCGGGTGCTTTTTGCTCTATTTTCTGGCTAAAGAAAAGAGGATTATTACCAGGGTTAACTTTTTCTAACGAGTTAATTTCTAGAGATGAAGGAATGCATTGTGACTTTGCTGTTCATTTACACAATAACCATATTGTAAACAAAGTGCCAAAAGAACGTATTAGAGAAATTATTGTTGATGCATTAAATATTGAGCGCAAATTTATTACAGAATCATTACCTGTAAGTTTAATTGGTATGAACGCCAAGTTAATGACACAGTATTTAGAATTTGTTACAGATAGATTGCTAGGAGAATTCAATTGCGAAAAAGAATATAATGCTACAAACCCTTTTGACTTTATGGAAATGATTTCTTTAGAAGGAAAAACAAATTTCTTTGAAAAAAGAGTTTCAGAATATCAAAAGGCAGGTGTAAAATCTGGAGGAACAGGAAATATTAGCTTCGACTCAGATTTTTAGCGATTTACAATTTTAGAATCACGATTTACGATTGCATAAATTGTAAACTAAAATTTAGATTAAAAATTAAATGAAAGAGATTTTAAAAAAACGAACTAAAAAGTTCGCAATAGATTGTTGGCACTTATGTTCAGGTTTTCCTGTAAATAGAGAATATGATGCTTTTTGTAGACAATTAATAAGATGTTCTAGTTCTGTAGGCGCAAATTATAGAGCCGCTTGTAGAGCAAAATCGGACAGAGATTTTATTAATAAATTAAAAATTGTTGAAGAAGAAACAGATGAAAGTATGTATTTCTTAGAAATATTTGGAGAAATAAATAAACAGCATAAAGAAGAAATAGTAAGATTGTGGAAAGAAGCAAATGAATTATTATCAATAACAGTCGCTTCCATTAAAACAATGAGAAATAAAATCAAGAATAAAAATTAATTAGAATACGTATAATCGTAAATCAAAAATCTTTAAAATCGTAAATAAAAACTATGGATGTACTAAAAAGAGACGGCAAGAAAGAGCCAGTAATGTTTGATAAAATTACTGCTAGAGTAAAAAAAATGTGCTACGGATTAAACAAAATTGTTGATCCTGTAAAAGTTGCCATGCGTGTTATTGAAGGTTTATATGACGGTGTTACCACATCAGAATTAGACAATTTAGCTGCAGAAACTGCTGCTACAATGACAACTGCTCATCCAGATTATGCAAAATTAGCTGCAAGAATCGCTGTTTCTAACTTACATAAAAACACAAAGAAATCGTTTTCAGAAACCATGGACGATTTGTACTACTATGTAAATCCACGTACAGATAAAAAAGCGCCATTGTTGGCAGATGATGTATATAAAATCATTAAAGACAATGCAGAAAAATTAGATTCTACAATTATTTATAATAGAGATTTTAATTACGATTATTTTGGTTTTAAAACATTAGAACGGTCGTATTTATTAAAGTTAAACGGTCAAATAGCTGAACGTCCACAGCACATGTTAATGCGTGTTTCTATTGGTATTCATAAAAATGATATTGATGAAGCAATTGCTACGTACGAGTTAATGAGTAAAAAATATTTTACACATGCAACTCCAACTTTATTTAATGCTGGTACACCAAAACCACAAATGTCTTCTTGTTTCTTATTACAAATGCAAGATGATAGTATTGGCGGAATTTATGACACTCTAAAACAAACAGCAAAAATTTCTCAATCCGCTGGTGGAATTGGTTTATCTATTCATAATGTAAGAGCTACGGGTTCTTATATTAGAGGAACAAATGGTACATCAAACGGAATTGTACCAATGTTAAAAGTATTTAATGATACAGCTCGTTACGTAGATCAAGGTGGAGGAAAACGGAAAGGTTCTTTCGCAATGTATTTAGAACCTTGGCATGCAGATATTTTTGACTTTTTAGATTTAAAGAAAAATCACGGAAAAGAAGAAATGCGTGCAAGAGATTTATTTTACGCAATGTGGATTCCAGATTTGTTTATGAAACGTGTTCAAGAAGACGGAACTTGGACATTGATGTGTCCAAATGAATGTCCGCATTTATTTGATTCTTATGGAGACGAATTTGAGCGTTTGTATGAAGGCTATGAAGCAGCTGGCAAAGGAAGAAAAACCATTAAGGCAAGAGAACTTTGGGAAAAAATATTAGAATCTCAAATTGAAACAGGTACGCCGTACATGTTGTATAAAGATGCTGTAAACCGTAAAACGAATCATAAGAATTTAGGAACAATCCGTTCTTCAAACTTATGTACAGAAATTATGGAATATACAGCTAATGACGAAGTTGCTGTATGTAACTTGGCGTCAATTGCTTTACCGATGTTTGTTACAGAAAAAGAAAATGGAGAAAAATTCTTTAATCATAAAAAATTATTTGATGTAACTAAAAAGGTAACTCGTAATTTAGATACGGTTATCGATATGAATTACTATCCGGTTAAAGAGGCAGAAAATTCAAACTTCCGTCACAGACCAGTTGGATTAGGAATTCAAGGCTTGGCAGATACATTTATCAATTTACGTATGCCATTTACGTCAGAAGAAGCAAAAAAACTGAATCAAGAGATTTTTGAAACCATGTATTTTGCTGCAGTTACATCATCAATGGAAATTGCAAAAGCAAAAGAACCATATTCTACATTTAAAGGTTCTCCAATGTCTGAAGGAGAATTCCAATTTAATATGTGGGGAATTAAAGATGATGAATTAAGTGGAAACTGGGATTGGGCAAAATTACGTAAGAATGTAATGAAGCACGGAGTTAGAAACTCATTATTAGTAGCACCAATGCCAACAGCATCAACCTCTCAAATCTTAGGAAACAACGAAGCGTTTGAGCCGTATACTTCTAATATTTATACACGAAGAGTATTATCTGGTGAGTTTATTGTTGTAAACAAGCACTTGTTAGAAGACTTAGTAGAGTTAGGGTTGTGGAATAACGATATGAAAGAAGATATTATGCGTGCAAACGGATCTATTCAACATATCGATGCAATTCCAGCAGACTTAAAAGAATTGTACAAGACAGTTTGGGAAATGAGTATGAAAGATATTATTGATATGGCTCGCCATAGAGGATATTTTATCGATCAATCGCAATCATTAAACTTATTTATGCAAGATCCAGATTTTGGAAAACTTACTTCAATGCATTTCTACGGATGGAAATCTGGATTAAAAACAGGAATGTATTACTTAAGAACAAAATCGGCAGTAAACGCAACACAGTTTACACTCTCAAAAGAGAAAAAAGAAGAAGAAAAACCAATATCTCCTGAAGAATATAAAGCAATGGTAGAAGCATCTAAAAATGCTGGACCAGACGATTGCTTAATGTGTGGATCATAATCAAATCCAAAGGTTATGAAATACTATGAAAATAGTTTTTCATACTAAATTAAAAGTTGATAGAGAGAAGCAGCAATGCTTCTCTTTTTTTGTCATTTCGAGCGGAGTCGAGAAATCTATTTTGTAGATTTACAAATCAATTAATAATTCAACAATGAACTGGGAACAATTACTATCGTTAAAACGATTTGGAGATACAGAAAAACGTCTTAGAGCAAAACAAGACGAAACACGTTTGGGTTTTGATGTAGATTTTGATCGAATTATATTTTCATCTGCTTTTAGAAGTTTACAAGACAAAACACAGGTAATTCCGTTGTCAGAAACCGACTTTGTGCACACGCGGTTAACACACAGTTTAGAAGTGTCTGTTGTTGGTAGAAGTATTGGAAGACGTGTAGGGAAAGTGTTGTTAGAACGTCATCCAAACTTAGCAACATTGGGCTATACTTTTAACGATTTTGGCGCCATCGTTGCTGCAGCTTCTGTAACACACGATATTGGGAATCCGCCTTTTGGACATTCTGGAGAAAAAGCAATCGGCGAATATTTTAAAACCGGAAATGGCGCAAAATATAAAGGAGAACTTACCGAAAAAGAATATCAAGATTTGATAGATTTTGAAGGAAACGCCAACGGATTTAAAATATTAACAGAAACAAGAAAAGGAATCTCTGGCGGATTGCGATTATCGTATGCAACTTTAGGGGCGTTTTTAAAATATCCGAAAGAAAGTTTACCCAAAAAACCAACCCAACATATTGTCGATAAAAAATATGGCTTTTTTCAATCAGAAAAAGACGCTTTTTTAGATGTTGCGAATGAATTGGGATTATTGCGAAAATCTACCACAAACGATGTTTCTTTTTACAGACATCCGTTGGCGTATTTAGTAGAAGCTGCTGATGATATTTGTTATACAATTATCGATTTTGAAGACGGTATCAACTTAGGTTTAATCGAAGAAGATTTTGCACTAGAATTCATGATTAAGCTGGTAAAAGATACCATTGACACAAAGAAATATCATTCTTTACAACATAAAAAAGACAGAGTTAGTTATTTACGCGCATTGGCAATCGGTGTTTTGGTAAATGAAACAGTGGATATCTTTTTAGCAAATGAAGAAGCTATTTTAAAAGGAGAATTTGACAAAGGTTTGTTAGACAGATGTACCTATGAGGCACAAATAAACGACATCCTAAAAATTAGTGTAGAAAAAATTTACAAAAGCAACGATGTTGTAGAAAAAGAAGTTGCAGGCTATAAAATTATTGCAGATGTATTAGATGTATTTGTAAACGCATTAAATAACAATTATTTAGGAACAGCATCTAATTATGATGTGTTGGTATTAAATTTATTGCCAAACGAATACAAAAACACCACGGATAATTTATACAACAGAATTATGAAAATTTGTAGTTACGTTTCTAAAATGTCTGATAGTTACGCAATTCGGTTACACAAAAAATTAAATGGAAACCTTATTTAAAAAGAATTAGTTATTTTTGAGAAAATTAAATTTTAAGATAAATATATTATGAAGAAAAAAATACTATTTACGATTCCTTTGTTAGTTGCTTTTTTTCTAGCTTTTATGTTTTTACCAAATAAAAGCAAAGAAAAGATTACTATAACCAAATTAGTAGTTAAAAAGAAAAAGACATTAGAACAAAGAGCGCTATATGCTAAAGAAAGAGAGTTATATGAATATAATTTACAAGTTAATCCTATAACGGGGAAAATACCACAAGAAGAGAAAGAAAAAGAACTCTCTGTTGCAAAAAGAGAAATTAAGTTAAAAAGTAAAAATAATACATCTAACACTTATACGCTTAGGGGACCATCAAATTTAGGAGGAAGAACCAGAGCTCTGGTTATTGATGTTTCTGATACAACAAGTAAAACAATTATTGCTGGTGGAGTAAGCAGTGGCGTATTTAGAACTACAAATGGTGGAACAAGTTGGGTAAAAGTATCAAGTAATGATGAGATCCATAATGTTACTGCCATAGCTCAAGATCCTCGAAATGGTTTTCAGAATATTTGGTATTATGCTACAGGAGAAATGTCAGGTAATTCTGCGTCGTTAGGATCTGCCTATAGAGGGCAAGGAGTTTGGAAATCAATAGACGGAGGACTAAACTGGAGTCAAATAGCAGCAACAAATTCTTTATTTGAACTCTCTGATTCTAGTTTTGATTATATCAATGCATTAGCGGTAAACCCATTAAATGGTAATTTATTTATTGCAGCTACTGGAAAAATTTATAGGTATGATGGCACTAATATGAGTATTGAATTAGAAATACCATTTAATGGAACAGGTTTTACCGATGTTAAAATTGCAAGCAATGGAAGAGTATTTGCCAGTATTGTAGAAACATCAACAGCTGGTGGTGTTTGGACATCTTTAACAGGAAATGGTTCTTGGACTCAAATTGCAAGCAATGGCTCACTTACTGGTTGGTCTTCAGCTGGTAGAATTGTTTTAGGTGTGGCACCATCTAATGCTAATATTGTTTATGCATTGTATGTAAATGGTAATTCAGGAGCTATTGAAGGAGATTTATGGAAGTATAAAGTATCTACTAATAGCTGGACTAATTTTTCTTCTAAATTACCCGATGAAGCCGGAGGTGACTCTGAAGGAAATGATCCTTTTGCTATACAAGGAGGATATGATTTGGTTGTTTCGGTGAAACCAAATGATGAAAATTTTGTTGTTATAGGTGGTACAAATATTTATAAAATATCAAATATTGAGACAAGTTCTACTTTTACTAGAATTGGTGGTTATTTGAATAACTTAGGTTATAACCTATATAATGTTGGTGGTACAGTACATCATCCAGATATTCACCAATTAGTTTTTGACCCTCAAAATCCAAACATATTGTATAGCGGAACTGATGGGGGAATTCACAAAGCAGATGCAACAGCTTCTAATGTTGCTTGGCAAAGTTTAAATAACAATTATCAAACATATCAATATTACCATGTAGCAATGCATCAAAAAGGAGGCTCAGATATGGTAATTGGTGGTGCTCAAGATAATGGAACTACTGTTGGCGGAACAGGATTCGGTCTTTCGGATAAAACAACCATGACTAATATAGCAGGTGGAGATGGTGTAGCAGTAGCTTTAGGAGATAATGGAATAAATGCACCATTGATTTATTTAGGGGTTCAGAAGGGACCGATTTATCGCAGAAAAGCTGAATATGAAGAAATTACACCCCAGAGTTCAGTTAGCGAGTTTGTAACCTATTTTTATTTAGATCCAGATAATAATAATGCTCTTTATTATGCAGGAAAAAACAAGTTATATAGAACAATTGATGCAGAAAACGTTACTAAAACTACTTGGACAGATTTAGGGGCTTTATCTAAAAATGAATTAATAAGCACTATAGCAACTACAAGAGGAGCTTATACCGCTTCATCATATTTATACATTGGAGGCCAAAGAGGTGGTGTTTATAGAGTTAAAGATCCACAAAACATAACAAGTTTATCTACTTCAGATGTAAATATAACCCCAGCAGGAGCTTCAACATCTATTGGAGCTATAGTAAGTGATATTGCAGTTCATCCTACCAACCCCGATATTGTATTAGCAGTTTATGCAAATTATGGAATAAATAATATTTACTTAACATCAAATGCTACTGCAGCAACACCTACATGGACATTAGTTGAGCGAAATTTGAATAATCATTCTGTTAGATCTGCATCAATAGCACAAGTAGATTCTGAAATCATTTATTTTGTAGGAACAGCAAGAGGGCTTTATAGTTCTAGTGATCCAACAGCTAAAGATTGGACAATTGAAGGCGGTAGTAATATTGGATTAGCAGTTGTTAGCTCTTTGGTTTATCGTCCTTCGGATAAAAAATTATTAATTGGAACACACGGAAATGGAATGTTTGAAACAACAGTTCAGAAAACGCTTTCAACAAATTCTTATAATGAGAAAGATTTAGGAATTACTTTATTTCCAAACCCAACAGTTGATAAAATTAGTATCAAAAGCAGTTTTTTACAAGGTAACTCTTTAGTGTTTTTTGAAATTTATGATTTAAAAGGGAGTCTTATTAAGAGAGGAAAATTGTTAAATCAACAAATTAATGTTAACGATTTAAAAACAGGGGTTTATTTTTTAAATGTGAAATCTGAAAATAAAAAACAGACATTAAAATTTATAAAAAAATGATAAAACACACATCAATTTTTTTTATCATTATTTTTTTGACGAGTAGTTGTGCAAGTAATAAAATTAAACTAGAAGATTATCCTTTAGTTAACATTACTGAAGCTTATTATACAACATGGGTTTCTGGAGTTAATGGAGGCGGATCTGGACTTAATTTACATTTAACTGTCGCTAAAGAGGATATCAATAAAAGACTTATTGGATTGTATTTTAGAAATAGTTACACAAATTTAAAGTTTAATAAACCGAATATTTATACAGGGTTTATTAGAACATCTGAAAAAACAGAAACAAACTTAGATTTATTGGTAATTAAAAAGCCGATTAAACCATATAAAGAAAATGATTATAAGCTACCTTTTACCATAAAAGAAAATGAAGCAGTTTTAGTTAGTTTGGTACATAAAAAGAAAAAGTACTTTATACTAACTGTAAAGAAAAAAGAGAGCATGGATTTTCCTAGATAATTTTAAAAAAGCAGCATTATTTTAATGCTGCTTTTTTTAGTGCATTAAATATAGATTCAGCATCTATTTTTGCAATTTTATGCAACTCTTCAATCGTTCCTTGATGGATAAATGTATCTGGAACTCCAAGTACTGTAATGTTGTTCTTATAGTTGTTTTTTAGAGCAAATTCTGCGATGGCAGATCCAAATCCACCAGAAATGGTTCCGTCTTCAACAGTAATTATATTTTCAAAAGAACTGAAAATTGTATGCAGTAATTTTTCATCCAAAGGTTTTACAAAACGCATATCGTAATGCGCAACCTCAATTTCCTGACTCACTTTTTCAATGGAAAGAGTTACATTTTTTGCAATGCTCCCAATTGATAAAAGGGCAATATCTTTTCCTTCTTTTAGACAAACTCCTGTGCCAATTTTTATGTTGGAAAAAGTTTGTTTCCAATCAATCAAAACCCCTTTCCCTCTTGGATATCGAATTGCAATCGGGTTTTTTAATCCTAATTGAGCAGTGTACATGATATTGCGAAGTTCAACTTCATTTCTTGGTGCAAAAAGAATTAGATTAGGAATACATCGTAAATATGCCAAATCAAAAACTCCGTGATGTGTTGCGCCATCTTCGCCAACCAAACCAGCTCTGTCTAAACAGAAAACAACAGGTAAATTTTGCAAGGCAACATCGTGTATAATTTGATCGTACGCACGTTGTAAAAAGGTAGAATAAATGTTACAAAAAGGAATCATTCCCTGCGTTGCCATTCCTGCGGCTAAAGTTACCGCGTGTTGTTCTGCAATACCAACATCAAAAGTTCTTTCAGGGAATTTTTCTAATAAAAATTTCAGAGAACTTCCTGTAATCATTGCTGGAGTGATGCCGACAATTTTATCATTTTTTTCTGCCAATTCAACCAAGGTTTTTCCAAATACATCTTGGTATTTTTGTGGCTCAATTTTTTGTGCTGTCGGAATGATTTCTCCAGTGGTTTTATCAAATTTTCCTGGCGCGTGATACTGCACTTGGTTCTCTTCGGCCTGTTGTAAACCTTTCCCTTTGGTTGTAATTATGTGTAAGAATTTTGGTCCTTTTATTTTTTTTAACCGAGATAATTCAGCTAGTAATTCCTCTAAATTATGACCATCAATTGGCCCAGAATACTTAAAGTTTAAGGCTTTTATAATGTTGTTTTGAGCAGCCAGTCTTTTATCTGTTTTTACTTTAGTTAAATATTCTTTTAACGCGCCAACCGACGGATCAATTCCAATTGCATTATCATTTAAAATAACCAATACATTGGCATCTGTAACTCCGGCGTGATTCAATGCTTCAAAAGCCATTCCGCTTGCAATAGAAGCATCTCCGATAACTGCAATATGCTGTTTTTCGGTTTCTCCTTTTAATTTTGATGCGATTGCCATTCCTAAAATTGCAGAAATTGAGGTTGAAGAATGTCCAACGCCAAAAGCATCATACACACTTTCGCTTCTTTTCGGAAAACCCGAAATTCCGTTTAGTCTTCTATTGGTGTCAAAAACAGCTTTTCGTTCGGTCAATATTTTATGTCCATAGGCTTGATGCCCAACATCCCAAACCAATAAATCAGTTGGTGTATCAAACAAATAATGCAAGGCAATTGTTAATTCTACAACGCCTAAACTTGCGCCTAAATGCCCTTCTTTTGTGGCAACAATATCAATAATAAAGGCACGCAATTCTTTTGCTAAAACCGGTAATTGTGCTGGTTTTAGTTTTCGTAGATCTTTAGGATTGTAAATTGTATCTAAAAGTTTTGTTGACATGCAACAAAAGTACGAGTTTTACATCTGATTTGCTTTTTGTATTATTGAAAAAATATTTTTTATGATGTTGAATCCTTTTGACGATGTTTATTTTATGAAAAAAGCTTTAGATGAAGCCGCAATTGCTTTTGATAAAGGCGAAGTTCCTGTGGGAGCAATCATCGTTTTTAAAGAACAAATTATTGCAAGAGCACACAACTTAACAGAAACTTTAAATGATGTAACAGCGCACGCAGAAATGCAAGCATTTACGGCGGCAGCAGATTATTTAGGAGGAAAATATTTAAAAGAGTGCACTTTGTATGTTACGTTAGAGCCTTGCCAAATGTGTGCCGGTGCGAGTTATTGGGCGCAATTAAGGAGAATCGTTTATGGTGCTTCTGAACTTGAACGTGGTTTTTTAAAACTGAAAACCACAATTCACCCAAAAACAGACGTTGTGGGTGGAATTTTAGAAAACGAATGTTCGCAAATTTTAAAACGCTTTTTTATAGAAAAACGAAATTTAAACTAATAAAAACCTCATCATTTTATAAAATAAATGAAGAGGTTTTTCTATAAGACCTGTAATCTAAATTAGTTTCCAGTAATTTTTACATTGTCTATTTGTACCGTTGTAGAAACGCCCCCGTCGCCACCAAAATACTGAAAAGCAATGTGTACGTTTCCTGATAAACAAGACAAACTGATGTTGCCAGATTTGGTAAAAAAGTTTGAATAATCATTGCTTGGTCCTACGGATAGATTAGCATTAATTTGAGTCCAAGTTGCTGTTTTTACATCTCCAGAAAAATCGGATGAAACAAAAACTTTTAAAGCTTTTCCATTGTCATACCCGTTGTTGGTTTCAAAAGTTAAGGTTTCGTATGTGGTAGTATCTAAATTAATTGTTGGAGAAATTAACCAGATTTCTAATGGATTTTCGGCAGTATTATAAGCAGACATTTCCATGACTCTATTGCCGTTTTTTGTTTTTGATTTAAAGACATTTTTACCACCATTTGCATTGATATTTGACCAACCTGCGTTGAGTAATTGCGAATTTGTTTTAATATTTTCAAAATTTTCATCGATTAAAATAACGTTTCCAACATTTGTGTTCTCAGGGCAATTTAAAAAGACAGGATCACATCTTGTAGCATTTGTAAAATCAATTGTTGAAGGAGAATTTACAATGGCAACTAAAAATTCTGACTTAAAATCTTTGGTTAAAATAAAATCAATTTTTCCTTGTCCTTCAGGAATTAAAGTCGATTTAAAACTAGAAAACGTACTGGTTTGCAATCTTAACTCGTGTTCTGATCCACATTCAAAAAGATATCGAAAACCATCGTATTCATCATATTTTTCTCCTGCAAAAGTTTTTCCTTTTTCAGAAATATCAAATTGTGCTTTTTCTAATTGAACAAATGTATTTAGTGTTGCATCTGTTATCGTTTCTACCGTAATTTTTTGAGGAATAATTGCCGCAATTGTTGATGTTCTAAAAAGATGATTCTTTATTGCGGTTGAAGGAATTTTACCAGATCTATCACCTTCTAAAAAACCCAACGAATACTTTCCTGGAGCTAAATTTATTGGGTTTACTGTACTTTGTCCGTCATCATAGGAAACCGACAAACCATCTAATTTGATATATATTTTTTGTCCGATAGTAAACAGATTACTTAACGCAGATTTGTTGATTAAAATTTCAATTCCTGCTGTCGGATTTTCTGCTTTATCTTGAACAATGAGTTTGTTATAAAAATTTCCAGTAGCATCGGATGAAATTACATAAGCTTCAATAAATGTTGGATTATTTTCATTTATAGGAAATGTAAATACTAATTTTTCATTAGAAAAAAACTCTTGTTGTAAAGCTGTTTTTACTTTTTCTAACGTTGAATTTGCTGTAATATTTGTTTCTTTAACAGTTAGCTCTGGGATTGTAAAATCTCCGTCTTGTACACAAGAATTTAGTGTAAATACCAATATAAATAATGTAATGATGTTGTAAATTTTAATTGTTTTCATAGCTTTGTTTTTTAGTAAATTTTTTATAATGATTAAAATCTAAAGTTGACATTTAAAAAGTAAGTTGCTCCTCTTCCGTACCAATATTTAGCTCCAAAAATTGGACTAGCTAAAGCTTTGTCGTCTCTTAATTCTCTGTAATTTGCATTTCTGCCTTGTTCAAAACCGCCCGTTTTATATTTGGTGTTTTGTAAATTGCTAATACTTGCAAAAACACTCACGTAATAGTCGTTAAATTTCCAAGATTTCCCTCCAATTAAATTGACCACATTATAGCTGTCAAACTTTTCTTGTTCTAACAATTGTTTTGCCAATACAGGATCATAATCGTTAAAAGGAATTCCTCCGTTATCAGTAAAATTGCTTGTTCTGGTCAATGGGTTAACATCTATATAAGCATTTGCAAAGAAATTTATAGTTGCTCCAATCCACCAATAACTAGGATCTCTATACTCAAACCCAACAGAATATGCTTGTTGTGGTCCAGCGGCTAATTTGTAATTTTTTAAGTTGGAAGCTCTTGGTGCAAATTGAAATCCGTCAACTTCAGATTTTAACGTTAAAGTTGGATTATTATCATAGGTATATTGACCAATATTTGCAGCTCCTTTTAATTTGATTGCTGCGGTAACTTGAGCCTCCAAACCTACTTCTATGCCAATATGCTTTTTATCGATTTTAGTTAAAATCTCTTGTACAAAAGCGGTGTAATCAGATCCGCTTCCTCCAATTCCGTCTGCATAATAAAACGAAACTTCTGTTGCGTCTTTTATTTTTGCATAGTAACTTGTAACTCTCGCTTGTAAAATTGGACTTCTTAGGATATAACTTGCATCTGCAGAAAAGATTTTTTCACTTGTTAAGTTTTCAACAATATCATTGTTAACTCTTGAGTTAGAAAATGTGTTTCTTAATGTTGGTGCTTTTGTTAAATAACCTGCATTAATATCGACTAAATGACGTCCATTTATTTTATAGGTTGCACCACTTTTAAAACCATAATTTGTAAAAGATGGTTTTTTAGACTTTCCTAAAGAAGCATTTCCTGTAGCAAATTTTCCGTTTTGATAAAAACCATCTCTATTATGTGATGTAGTTGAAATACTAGCAGCGGCATAAAAATCAATTTTACTGTATTTAAATTGCGCCTGAACAAAACCGCCAATAAAATTACTAGTTAAATTATAGTTGTATTTAAACGCGTCTCCAACACCAACCTCTCTAAAAGGATTTTGTAAATCGTTTTGTTTAAAATTGTTTGTATCAGCAAAAGAATCTACATCTAAATATTTTGTTCCACCTAGTAGGTCTTTTACTTGCGCAAAATTATCCGAGCTAAATTTTCTGTATTGTACAGAAGCGTTGATCGTAATGTTTTCATTGATTTCGGTTTCAAAAATGGAATTTACAGAAAATTGCCGGTCATCATTTCTATCATCATATAAAACATATGCAGCATATCCTTGGTTAAACGGATTTAAATTTCCTTGATACAAACGTGTCCAGTCTAATTGACCATTACGTATAAAGGTTTTTTCCATTTCATACACATTGCTGTAACCTTGACTTAAACCATAACTTGGTAATTTTTGATAATACGTTGGGTCTGGATTAGAACCGCCTAAACTTACAATGGTTGGAATACCATCTATTGATCCATCAATTTTACTTCCGTTATAATCTATTCTGCTATTTGTAACTTCCCCAAACTGATAAGCGACATTGGTATTCAATGTCGTTTTATTGTTAATTGTCCAATAATGATTCAACATTACAATTGGTTCTACAATTCTTTTTTGACGAGAATTTCGCATTCGTCCGTTTTGCATCCCCCAATACGAATTGTATTGAATACCTTTTAAATCATACACTTCTTGGGTATTTGCAGAAGATTTTCCTCTTTTATTTGGCGTATAAATAGCTGTAAAATTGACGCTATGAGCAGCGTTTATTTTTTTCTCAACCGATGTAAAAAACGAATTAGCATCATAAAAAGTACCATCATTAAAACCTTCGTTTCCTGCTCTTCTACTTGCAGAAAATATAAAAGCCCAATTATTTTTCAATAACCCGGAAGAATATGTTACCATAATTCTGTGTTCGTAACTTCTATTAGAAGAAGAATACGAAATTCTTCCGCCAGGTTTCGCTTCAGAAGCTCTAACATTAATGTTTGTTGCTCCTAAAACACCACCAAAAGTAAAACTAGACGGGGCTAATCCTGAGCTAAATTCTTGTTCTCTGGTTACGTCATTTAACCCGCCCCAATTACTCCATTGAGGTCTTCCCGTGTAAATTTTATTCATTTCAATTCCGTTAATCAATAACGGAGCATTGTCAGAATCTAAACCTCTAACTCTAAAAAAGGAAGAACTAAATTCAAACGCTGCTGATCTTAAATAGATGTCTTTTGAAGATTGTAACAAACCAGAGATGTTATCTGCGGCACTACTATCGTCATTTAATTCATCATCTGTAAGAGAAATGGTACTTAAATCTTGCTCTACAGAAATGTCTTCATAAAATAAAATAGTTCCTAAATCAATTATTTTTCCATCTAATTGAATCGGAAAATTTTGTGTTTCATAGCCTTTAAATTTAAAAATTACAATAAATTTTCCGTTGGATAAATTTTCTAAAACAAAGGTTCCGTTTGCTTTTGTTTTGACTGTTGTAGATTGTAAGGAAATAGAAACTCCTTGAATAGGTTTTTCGGAATTGTAATCAACAACAATTCCTTTTACAATGTTCTGAGCAGTAATTTTCGGGTAGAAAATAACCATCAAGAACATCGTTAAGATGATCTTTTTCATAGCTTTCAATTTTTTATTTAAAGATATAAAAAATAAATTAATAGCTAATTTTCAATATATTAGAAGGGTTTTAAAATTGTTTATCTTTGTAATAAAAAACTTGCAAAATGAAAAAAAGACTACTCTTTGTGGGCTTTATGTGTATTTCTTTACTCGTAAAAGCACAAACGAAAACAAATCAATATACTATTAGGACGCTTGCTTTTTACAATTTAGAAAACTTATTTGACACAATTAATGATCCGAATAAGAACGACGAAGCAAGTCCGATGATGAAATTGAAAGGAAATAAATCTAAAGTGTATTGGGATAAAATTGAGAAATTAGGAAGTGTAATCTCTCAGATTGGCTTTGATAAAGCAAAAACAGGTCCGGCTATAATTGGAGTTTCAGAGGTTGAAAATAGAGCTGTTTTAGAAGATTTGGTAAAATCGAAACATTTAAAAAAAATGAATTATGACATTATTCATTACGAATCGCCTGATAAAAGAGGAATTGATGTAGCGATATTATATCAAAAAAGATATTTTAAACCAATTTATCACGAATCGTTTACGCCAACTATTTTTAGAAATAATTTTAGAGTTTATACAAGAGATCAATTGTTAGTTTCTGGGTATTTAGACGATGAATTAATTCATGTAATTGTAAATCATTGGCCCTCTAGAAGTGGTGGTGAAGCAGCAACTAGGCAATTGCGAGAAAAGGCGGCATATCAGAATACAAGAATTATTGATAAAATACAAGAAACGGATCCAAACGCTAAAATTTTTAGCATAGGTGATTTTAATGATGATCCAATGAATTCTAGTTTTAAAAAGGTGTTAAAAACAAAAGGGAAAAAGAAAAATGTAAAATCAGGTGATTTGTACAATCCGTTTGAAGAAATGCACAAACGGGGTTTTAATACAACGGGCTATAGAGATAATATTAATTTATTCGATCAAATATTTTTCACTTCACCAGCTTTAGATACAGGAGAAAAAGACCTTTCTTCTTATAAAATGTATAAGGCAAATGTTTTTAACAAACGGTTTTTAACCACTAAAAAAGGACGTTATAAAGGATATCCGTTTAGAAGTTTTTCCAATAGTGGCTATACTGGCGGATATAGTGATCATTATCCGGTGTATATCTATTTGATTAAAGAGAAGAAATAAATAAAATTTTTATTTTTTTGTAAATAAACAAATAGTTCTTAAATGACATTTTTCTTATTACGTTGTTGTAGGGCGTGTTTCTTTTCAGTCCTAATTATTTTCATTTTTATAATAAAGAAACTAATACCTAATTTCTTTTTACTGACGGCAGTAATTGATTCCTTTAAAATTCATCTATATAAGCTTCATATATTTAGTTAATTTGGTCTATGATTTGTAGAAAAATGTCTTGCCAAAAATTTGGATTATATGAAATTAATGCTCCTCCAAAACGAACAATTTGAATATTTTTTTTGGGATAATTATATAAGTATTGCCCGTATAAGCCTACCGCATAAAAACTACCATACTTTAAAGGTCCAATACCCCAATTGTAGTTATAAAAATGTCTGTTAATATTATTTTTGGAATCTGATTGTGTTGCTTGTTTTACCCATTCTTTAGAAATAATTTGTTTACCGTTCCAATTACCTTTATTTAGATATAATCTGCCAAATTTGGCAAAATCAATAGAACGTGCTTGTAAACAACAAAAGGCTTTTTCTATATTATTTTCTTTACTACTGTCTAAGCTCCAAAAAGCAGGAGCTTCCATCCCTAAAGGTTTCCAAATTTTAGTTTCTAAATATTTTGAAATGGAACCTTTTGTTACCCTTTCTATAATTAATGCTAATAATTGAATGTTTGCATTGCTGTAATGATATTCTGTATTTGGTGGATTTTTAAGAGTTAATTTGGTCAATTTTTCTCTTAAATTTTTACCCCAATAATATTTTGCATTATCAAAAATTAAATTGAATTTTCCATCCCCAAATTTTATACCTGAAGTATGCTGAAGCAGATTTTTTATTGTAATACTATCAAAACCTGCATAACTTTTGTATTCAGTTAAGTAATCTGTCATTCTACTATTTATACTTTCAATTTTTCCTTCCTTTATAGCTATACCAATTAACGTAGAAACCATCGGTTTTGCCATTGAAAAAGAAGAAACTAATGAAGTGCCAGAATATTTCTTATTATACCTTTTATATAAAATAGTATCGTTACGAATTATTATAAATGAAATAGTTTTGTGTAATTTGACAAAACTATCAAGAGTTACGTTAGTTGCGCTTAGTGATTTATTTGTTAAGCCAATTGAGTTACCTAAATCATAATTCTTATTAGGTTCGATAAAATTAAAAATTGGTAGTTGGTTTTCAATTTTTCGCTGGGTAAAATGAGTGTGATCTCTTTGTGTTGGTAATCCACCATAACGCAGAGTATTATAAATATTACAAGATGAAAATAAGAGCAAAAAAACTAAACAAGTTAAAATATATTTCATTGTTTTAATTGTGTCTTGAGTAAGTTTTTATAAGATCCTATTTAATTGAGCTTTACTTTATTCATTTCGTTTTTTATTTTCCTTGTCTTGTCCTAACAACGAGTTTGTGTATGATTAATTGTGTGGTTTAGTAATAAATTTAGCAAAGACAAACCAAATAGAAAATCCGCGAGGATTTTCGTAAGTAGGCTAGAACTCAATGTCATTAAGTTAAGCTTTTAATTATTTGATTTACAGCAGTTTAATTTTATTTTCTAGTTAATATTTTCGTATATTTAGTTAGTAATCAACTAATTATAAAAATGAAAAAAAACTACAATTTTAATTTTTGAAAGATTAAAAGCAGAATTATTTAGCAGCACCTTAAAAACCGAATTTAGAATTTCAGAAAAGTACTTTACCCGTAAACGAAAACAGCACTTTTCTACTATCTTACTGCTTATGTTGAATATGCTCCGTAAAAGTTTATCCCTAGAGCTAGAAAACTTTCTAAGTTTTTTAAAAATAAACCCGACCCACAAGTTTACAAAAAGCGCTTTTGTGCAGGTACGGAAGAAAGTAAAGAACCACCGTCAAAGACGGTGGTTTTTCAATGAGAAATAAATCGTGTCGAGAAATTTATGAGCAAATTGTAAACAAAGGAAAGAGTAAGAAGTTGGCGTTAATTGCAATTTCTAATAAATTATTAAAACAAGCATTTGCAATAGCCAAATCTGGAAACCCATATGATGAAACATTTGTTTCAATGTTAATAGCTAAATAGTAATAACGGCCACAAAATAAATAACTAAAAAAGCTTAAACAGAAGTTTAAGCCTAGAATACTAATACATAGAATTAATGATAAAAAGACTTGGATTTTAACTCAGTTCTTGTTAGGCGTAGTTATTTTTATGGGTCCATTGTCCCTTAGTCTGGTCCTATTTTATTCCATAATTTGTTCCTGGACCTGAACCATATTTTTCAATGAGATTTTTATTTACAAGTACAGAAAGTATTTTCTTTATTGTTGGATTTGGGATTTTTAGTTTAGTTGCTATTTCACCTGATCTCGTTCCAGGATGATCTGCAATAAATACTAAAATAGATTTTTCTTTTGGAGAAAGACTTGATTCTACTCCTTGAGTATTAAGTTTTGCGATTAGTTGATTTTGAATATTGATTAATGCATCAAAGAAAAAATATATCCAAGTAGTAATTTCTTCTCCAGGACGTTGAGCTTGACATTTTCTTAACTCTTGATAATATTCTACTTTTCGACTTTCTATTTCATGCTCAAAACTTACATATTGAATCCATTTATAGCCATATTTGATAAGTAATAGAGACGAAAGCAATCTGCTAATTCGACCATTACCATCTTGAAATGGATGAATACTTACAAATTCATAACAAAATATTGCAGTTTTAACTAATGGATGCGTTTCTTTATCATTAACATACCACTTTATTAACGCTCTCATGGCATCTTCAGTTTGTATTCCAGGTGTAGCTGTTTCAAAAATTATTTGAGTTGAACCATCTGGAAATGTAGCTTCTACACTATTACTAAGTTGTTTGTAATTTCCTTTATGCCAATCATCTTTAACGCTATATCTTAATAATCTATTATGTAAGTTTTTGAGTGAATTTTCCGTTATGTCAATTCCGTCATAAGATTCAGAAATTAAATCTAAAACGTCAAAGTAACCAGCAACTTCTTGAGAATCTCTATCTTTTAATTTATCGATTGTTAAATCACTTAAAAGAACATCTACTTCTTCATTACTCATTTTTGAACCCTCAATCCTTGTAGATGCACCAACGCTTCTTACGGTTGCTATTGCTTTTAATTGTTTTAGACTTTGACCTTCTTTTTTTTCGATTGATGTCCATTCTGCATCAAATCTGTCTATTTTGCTTATGACTGAAATTAATTTCCAATCTATTTCGATATTTAATGTGTGTACTTGGTTCATATATTAACAAAGCTAGTGAAAATATTTCAATAACGATACGATGGGATACGAAAATATACGATAATGATACGTTATAAATTATGCCTAACGAGTTTTTATAAGATTTGTGCTGGGGGAAAAATCGAAGATTTTTCCCCCAGCACAAATCTTAGTTGAATGTTTGTCGGTTTGTACTATATCAAATGTAAGCATAAATTTTATGAGTTGTTGTACGTGTTTATCCGTAATTTTTTAATTTCTCCGTTTTGTTAATCCTTTTATCTGCCATAAATAGTATTCTGTCAGATTTCTCAAATGGGATTTTTAAATCTGAACATATCCTTTTCAAATCAATTAAATATTTGATATATAATTCAATTTGAAAATTTAGATTTTTCTCTGAAGAATAAGTATTCAAGTCAAGAATTTGGTTTTCATAAATTACTCGATATACTCGTTGGTCAATTATTTGATAAATATTCGGATTTCTATATCTCAGAATTGTCGAAGCCATTGCTAATTGAACTCCATTGGTTTTAAGAAGTCCTTTTAATATCTCTTTGGTCTTATCTATGTCAATCTCAAACTCATTTTTGTCAATTGAATTAATGAGTTTAATTAAACTCTCATCAAATTCAGCGTATTTATTAACTTTCCATAAGACTATTTCATTCAATTTGTTTTGGCTAAAATTTTCAGTTTAAAAGGTTCTGAATACCGTCTAATTACTTTGTCATTTTTATACATAATTGTTTAGAATTATGTAGCCTTATTTCAGGACGGGTCATAATTGGCTACAACGGGGTTTGAATATGGCAAGTTGCGGGTTTGAAACCGAACTTTTCATAACTTGTTATTTTTGTTTTAAAAGGACTCAAATTTTTCTATTTAGACAATTAAGCAATTTGCTATATGCGGTGTTAGCCAAAGTATTTAATCTTTTAGAGTTAGAATTTTAATCAACCTCTCATTAATGTAATAATTCCCAGTTCCTAATTTTTCTTTTTTAAGAACTTTATCTTTAGCCAACTGATTTAAATATTTAGAAGCTGTAATTCTTGAAACTCCTAAATCGTTCTCAATGAACTCAATTTTTGTATATGGATGTTTAAATAAATTATTCAATAAGTCTTGGCTATAAAATTTGTAATTATTTCTCAATAAATTTTTATATTCAAAGATCAAATTTCTTATTTTTCCTATAAGTACAATCGTTTCTTTTGAAATTTGTTCTACGCTATCTAACATATATAAAATCCAATTTTCCCAATTGTCAGTTTCTCGAACTTCTTGTAATAGTCTATAATAATCCACTTTGTGTTCAATAATGTAACGACTTAAATACAAAACTGGCAAATTCAATAAATCGTTCATTACTAAATACAAAACATTGATAATCCGTCCAGTTCTTCCGTTTCCATCATAAAAAGGATGAATACTTTCAAATTGGAAATGAATTATTGCCATTTTGACTAGCGTGTCAAATTCGGACATATTTTCATCGTTGATGTATTGTTCGAGATTTCTCATTAAATCTAAAATTGTATCATATTCTTGTGGAGGAGTATATACAATTTCTCCAGTTATTGCATTTTTCAAAGCAGTTCCTGGAACTTTTCTGAATCCAGCATTGTTTTTCTCTAACTCAGATTGAATTTCAATGATGTCGTTATTCGTTAATATTCTATTTTTTTTAATTAGACCAAATCCTTTTTTTAATGCGGAAATATAGTTTTGAACTTCTTTTGCATTTAAAGACTTAAAACCATCAAGATTTAACTCGGCTTTAAATATGTCATCGTGAGTTGTTATAATATTTTCAATAGCAGAACTATCTTTAGCCTCTTGAAGTCCTAAAGTATTTATTAAAATATTTTCATTTGGAATACTTGAAACAATTCCTTTTAACTCGGCTAAAGCTCTGTGAGCTGAAGCTAATTTTTTAAGAATTTTTTTCGTTTCAATATCTTGTTTTAGAGGTAATTTTTTTAATTTTTCAGATTCCATTATGTATAGAAATATTAATTTTCTTTACAAAGGTAATTTATTATGATAAAATAATCGCATTTTCTTATCATAACTTTGTTAAGTGATAAAATATTTAAAATTATTTATCATAATGTTTAAAATTATGTAGCCTTATTTCAGGACGGGTCATATGCACGCCTAACGTGTTTGTATATGGAAAGTAGCAGCATAAATATGCTAATACTTTCAACTTTAGCAATGAAAACAGTAGAAAAGCACCACGCCAAGGCGTGGTACTTAACTGCTATTTTTTATATACGTGGTTGTGGTTTGTATTTATGTTTGTTCAATAAATCCAATTTCAATAATTCTATTTGTAGTTTTATCAAAGTCAATGTAAATAAAGTTATTACATCCATCGCAATATTGGTATATGATACTTTTTGAAGAGTCTCTATTTGTATTAATTGTTACACTTCCGAGTTTGCTTATATTATCTCCAACGCTAATTGTTGTTCCTTTTATTTTTATATTCCAATTATTATTTGTTATTCTGAACATTGCTATTCCTGGATGGTCTGGAGTTCCAGAATTATCAGTAAAAGCAATTTCAAATCCATTATATTTAAACCAATAATTTGAAGGGCCTCTTTCGCCTGTGTTGATATCTTTTTCAAGAATTGGTTTAGATATTAAGTTTTTAATTTTAAGTTCATTTCCTTCTGTAGCTTTAAAATCTTTAAGTTTTATACCATTAATTTCAATATTATTATACTCTACTTCTGAAATAGTATTAGAAGTTATTTGACATTGTGTAATACTTGTTAAAAATAAAGCGGTAATTATAAATAATTTTTTCATGTTCTCTTTTTTAGTTACAGTTTATATTTGTTTGTGAAACCCCATTATTATCTATGGTAGTTGATAAATAAGTCCTTGGATCTACTAAATTAAAGTTCTTCTTAAAACTCCATTTTGAACTTCCATCATGCTCTTTTATTTCTATATGAACATGAGGTTCGACAGCTCCTTTTTTAATCGCTTGTTTAATATTACCTGTATCTCCCTGAAGACCTAAAATATCTCCGGCTTTAACTTTAACAAGAGGTTGTCCAGATTTGTTTTGTTCAATTCTATTATTTTTCTGCATATGTGCATAGGTTGTAAGAATAGTTTTACCATTAATGGTACTTTGTATTATTGCATAATAGCCATAATCATTACTATAGCCACTAGAATAAACAAAACCACTATTCATTACATGAACGTTATTTCCAATAGTATTTTTGATATCTATACCATCATGTTTTTTATTTCTTGGTGTATTACAAGCGTTAGAACCATATCTAGTACATCCGCCTAATTGAGCATTTCCAAACAAAGCTCCTTTTGTTCCAGAAGGCCCTTCTTGCGGTGCAATTTCAGGGTTAATGACAGGATTTCCTATACAAGGTTTCTTTTTATCTTGGCATTTCCCAGTACTATCTTTTACCTGTCCATCTGGGCAGGTAAAAGGGGGTTTTACAGTTTCTACTTCGTTTGGGTTTGTTGGGTTTCCTCCAGACCCTTTTGGGTCATCTCCATTATTGTTATTATCATAATTATCGCCCTCTCCAATAAGAATACAAACTCGTGTAGTTGTTTGTTCTATATATGCTCTAGTACAAGTAAAGTCAGGGTGTGTGCCACATAAACAATTTTCACCTACCCAATGACCAGCACCTGTACAACTGTGTTCTGTTGTTACTGTAATATCCAAACATTCATATAAAGGATTATCACTACTATTATCATCTTCACCCTCCCAGCCATCCTAGCTGTCGATAGGAACCAATCCTGGCAAGGCTGTTACATTTGTTGGCGCTAAGTCAAAAGAATCTCCTTTACCGAGCAATTTTTTAGAATTATCAAGTTTTAAGGTGTACATATAGTATTTGTTTCCTTTTTTATGTAACACAAGATTATAGTAAATATTTTCTTGTTTTTTTTTATATTGAAGAAGCATTGAATACGTTTGGTATCCATTTTTAATAACTTGATGTATCTTTTTTGTACGAATGGTTATCTCATTTGAGAGGCCATTTTTTTGTTGGAGGTCTAAATTTTTGTCAGTTACTAAACTCAATTGGTTTTTTGCATCAAAGTACTGATAGATTCCGGTGTTTTTAAGGTTTTCAAAAGTAATTGTTTTGGTATTATTTTCTTCTAAAGCCTCTGTTTGATATTCCAAAGGAATGATTTCTTCTTTTTCACAATTTTGTAATAGAAGAGAAATTCCGAAGAGAAAAATTCCCATCTTTACATAGTTTTTTAATTTGTTTTTTTTCATTTTCATAATGTTTAAATTTAGTAATTAATATTCAATTTTTGTATTCAACAAGTTGCAATTTTAACGAAATGTTCTTGGAATATAAACCACAACGGTCTTGTATATAGAAAGTAGCAGAATAAATATGCTGTTACTTTCGGTTTAAAAAATAAAATAGCAGTTAAGTGCCACGCCTTGGCGTGGCACTTAACTGCTATTTTTTATATACGTGGTTGTGGTTTGTATTTATTAGAAAGAATTAAACACTATTTCAATAATTTTGTTTGTGATTTTATCAATTTTAAAAGCTATGGATGAACTCAACTCACTGATAAAAACAACACTATTGTCTCCCTTGTTAGTATTGATTACTATACCATTTCCAAAGATATTTACGTTGTCACCCAATTTAGCAGTTATTCCTTTTATATTTATATTCATTGAAGAGTTTTTAATTTGAATATTAGTTAAATTATATTGACTTCCAGTATTGCTTTCATCTTCAAAATTCAAATAAACAGCATCATTCCAAAAATCTTTCCCAATGGAAGGACCCGTTGTGTTAGATTGAGATATAATATTACTACCTAATAAGGTTTTAATTTTAGTTTCATTTCCTTTGGTGTTAATAATATTTCTTAAAGTTATATTATTTATTTTGATATTGTCAAACTCAGTTTCTGTTAATTGATTTGTCTGTGCTTTACACGAATAACTACTAATTAATACGATTGTGATGATTACATATATTTTTTTCATAATTTCTGAAATTTTAAGTTTATTTACAAGGGTTTGTTATTTGGCCTGTTCTAGGGTCTATTTTTGTCGCTAAATACTCTAAAGGGTCGGCCATTTGTCCATTCTTTTCTGCTTTTACATGCACATGAGATTCAGTTAATTCTTGTTCAATAGCCGCTTTTAAATTCCCTGAATCACCTTGATATCCAATAATATCTCCCGCCTTGACAATCCCTGATTTTCTATTATTTTCTTGTAAATGAAAATAGACAAGTCTTATGTTTTGTCCATTTACAGTTGAAATTATAGATATGTGATAGCCTGCTCCATCTACTTTTCCATTTTTAATCTGAGTTGCTAACCTTGCTGTGCCATCATACATAGCATATACAGGAGCTCCATAAATGTTTTTTATGTCTACGCCATCGTGCATTTTCTTACTTGGATTACCAAGACAACCTGAACCTTCTCTAGTGCAAGTTCCATGTAAGCCTCCAGCAATTCCAGAATCTCCAAGTTGCGGTGCAATTGTAGGGTTAATGACAGGATTTCCTATACAAGGTTTCTTTTTTTCTTGGCATTTTCCAGTACTATCTTTTACCTGTCCTTCTGGGCATTTAAAAGGAGGTTTTACAGTTTCTACTTCGTTTGGGTTTGTTGGGTTTCCTCCAGACCCTTTTGGGTCATCTCCATTATTGTTATTATCATAATTATCGCCCTCTCCAATAAGAATACAAACTCGTGTAGTTGTTTGTTCTATATATGCTCTAGTACAAGTAAAGTCAGGGTGTGTGCCACATAAACAATTTTCACCTACCCAATGACCAGCACCTGTACAACTGTGTTCTGTTGTTACTGTAATATCCAAACATTCATATAAAGGATTATCACTACTATTATCATCTTCACCCTCCCAGCCATCCTAGCTGTCGATAGGAACCAATCCTGGCAAGGCTGTTACATTTGTTGGCGCTAAGTCAAAAGAATCTCCTTTACCGAGCAATTTTTTAGAATTATCAAGTTTTAAGGTGTACATATAGTATTTGTTTCCTTTTTTATGTAACACAAGATTATAGTAAATATTTTCTTGTTTTTTTTTATATTGAAGAAGCATTGAATACGTTTGGTATCCATTTTTAATAACTTGATGTATCTTTTTTGTACGAATGGTTATCTCATTTGAGAGGCCATTTTTTTGTTGGAGGTCTAAATTTTTGTCAGTTACTAAACTCAATTGGTTTTTTGCATCAAAGTACTGATAGATTCCGGTGTTTTTAAGGTTTTCAAAAGTAATTGTTTTGGTATTATTTTCTTCTAAAGCCTCTGTTTGATATTCCAAAGGAATGATTTCTTCTTTTTCACAATTTTGTAATAGAAGAGAAATTCCGAAGAGAAAAATTCCCATCTTTACATAGTTTTTTAATTTGTTTTTTTTCATTTTCATAATGTTTAAATTTAGTAATTAATATTCAATTTTTGTATTCAACAAGCTGCAATTTTAACGAAATGTTCTTGGAATATGTCTTGTCCTGAAATATGGCTACAGGTTAAAATTGAATTAAGCTGATAATTGA